>NZ_JANUGP010000030.1 GCF_024753135.1 Streptomyces pyxinicus
GGGGAGGGGGGGGACCCGGGGGGGTGGGGGGGGGGGGAGGGGGGGGGGGGGGGGGGGGGTGGGGGGGGGGGGGGGGGGGGGGGGGTTGGCGACGGGGACGCCGGGTCCTGTCGAGCCGCTGACGGTGGCGGGTTTGTGCCGGGTCGCCGACGGTGGCGGGTTTGTGCCGGGTCGCCGACGGTGGCGGGTTTGTGCCGGGTCGCCGACGGTGGCGGGTTTGTGCCGGGTCGCCGACGGTGGCGGGTTTCTGTCGGGTCGCCGACCGTGGCGGGTCCTGTCGAGCCGCCGACGGTGGCGGGTTTGTGCCGGGTCGCCGACCGTGCCGGGTTCTGCCGGGCCGACGGTGCCGGGCCGCCCGCCGGTGCCGGGTTCCGCCGGGGCGGATGGTGCCGACTGCCGCCGGGGCGGCGACGCCGGGTCGAATGCGGCCGGCGGTGCCGGTCCTGGCTGACTGGTGGTGCGGGGTGTTACGGGACTGACGGTGCGGGTCCCGTAGGCCGCGAGCGCTGGACCCCGCCGGGCGCCGGCATCAGGCCCTACCGAGCCGAGGAAGCCAGGTTCCGCTGGGCTGGTGACGCCGAGTCGAACTCGACTGACGGTGCCGGGTCCGGGCCCGATCGACGGTACCGGGCTACGCCGAACCGGTGGTGCGTGGGCCGACGGTGCCGGGTGTCGCCGGGCGCTCGACGCCGGGGCCCATCTGCCAAGCGGCACGCGACCCCGCCGGGCCGGGGCAGCGCCGGAACGCTTCGGGCCGAGGGCATCTGGTCCAGCCTCACCGAAGACGCGGAGTCCCCACGGATCGAGGGCGCCCGGTCCGACCTGACCGTGGACACCGGGCCCCGGATGACAGGAGGCGCCCGCTCCCGCGCCGCCAAGGACACCGGGCCCCTCTGAACGAAGGGCGCCCGGTGATCGGGGGTGTGGGTGGCGAAGCCCCCACCACGCGCGGCGAAGCCGCGCAGAAACAGAGATGGCGAGCCGGTCCGCGCTTTCCGCGGACAAGACTCGCCATCGCCATCGTGCGCCGCCAGGGACTCGAACCCCGGACCCGCTGATTAAGAGTCAGCTGCTCTAACCAACTGAGCTAGCGGCGCCTGCTGACGTCGTAGACCTTAGCATCCTGATCGGCGGGAGGAAAAATCGATATCCGCACCGCCGACCGGGCGGCACGTACCGCCGCCCAGAGCACGACTTCGGGGCCGGGCAGCCAGGGATGCCGGGTGTCGGGGGCGACCAGCCAGCGGGCCGTGCCCGAGTCCTCCGCGCAGCCCGGCGCCGGGACGGTCACCGCGTCGCCGGGCCCGTGGCACAGCAGCGGCGGCACCGCGTCGGCCCGGCAGGCGTGGGAGCCCCACTCCTCCCAGGACATCAGCGAGGGCAGCCGCTGGGCCGTACCGGGGGAGGTGAACAGCAGCACACGGCCCCGGAACATCGCGACCGGACCCGAGCCGGGGCCGTCCTCCCATAACCGGTCCAGCATCCGCCGCCCGAAGATCGCCGGCGCGCTCACCACGTCGAAGACGGTGCCGCAGGGCAGGGCGACCGGGGCGTCCGGCTGCTCCTCCCCGTGGGCCGGCGCGCCGCGCGGGAATGTTCTCGCCGAGGCCAGCCAGGCGGCGCCGTCGGCGGTGGCACAGGTGACGTCCGGTGTGCTGCTCATGTCGTCAACAAGTACCGGTAGTGAGCGCTTGGTTCCCCTGGGTTGCCGAAAACCGGGACAGGGGCACGCGCGACGGAGTATCTTGCCCGCCCGGCATATGCCAGGTGCGGACTGACAGCGGTCTACAGCGGATCCGCGGACACCCGCCCCTCGTCGCCGCCCCGCATCAGGTCCCGGCCGAACTCGACCATCTTCTTCGCGTAGTCCTCGGTCCACTCCGCGCGGTCGGCGATGTCCCCCGGGGTGAGCCGGTCGAAGCGGCGCGGGTCGGCGAGCTGGGCCGCCGCCATCGCCTGGAACTCCACGGCCCGGTCGGCGGCGGCGCGGAACGCCTGGGCCAGTTCGGTGGCCCGGGACAGCAGGGCGCGCGGATCCTCGATCGACTCCAGGTCGAAGAAGTGCTCGGGATCCGAGGACGCCTCCGCGGGCTCGAAGAGCAGGGGCGCGGGGCGTAGCCGCGGTTCATGAGGACGCGGCGTGGGCTCCGCCATGTCTGGTCTCCTCCTCGTTCGTTCGCTCGGCACCGCCTTCCGGCGGACCACCGTCCATTCTCCCGCGCCCACGCAAGGGGCCCCCATGGCCGCGGTTTCACCCGCCGTCGACGCCGACGCGGCCCGGGTTCCGGGCTTACGGCCGCCAGGTCACCCGGTGTTCCGCCAGATGAGCCAGCACCGCGTGATTGGCCTCCCAGCCGTCCGGGAACTTCACCAGGGTTCCCAGCTGGACCGGTTCCGTGGACGGGTAGTCGTCCAGCAGCTCGGTGACGCCGGCGCGGCAGACGACGACGCAGGCGTGCCGGTGCCGGGAGGCCAGGACGCACAGGCGGCCGGTCTCCAGATGGAAGGCGGTGGCGTCGGGGCGCCCGGAGAGCGGGTGCAGGACGACCGTGACGTCGTACTCGCGGCCCTGCAACCGGTTCGCGGTGTCCACCGTCACGCCGGACACCCCGAGGTCGGCCAGGGCCGCGCGGACCGCCGCCGCCTGGTCGCGGTGGGCGGTGCCGACGGCGATCCGGCCGGCGGTGAGCGGCACGGGGTCGGGGGAGCGCTCGGAGACGGCCGCGCCGCCCCGGTCCAGCAGCCGCCGTACGACCGCCGCGACCGCGCGCACCGCCTCCGGGTCCGTGCGCGGGGTGTGCCGGGCGGGCAGCTCCAGCAGGCCCCAGCCGGAGCCCGCCGCCTCGTCGATCACCCGGTCCGGGCCCGAGCCGTCGGAGGGCACCGCGAAGGACAGCCGGCGGTCGCCGTGCCCGGTGCCGCTGCGGAACGGGGTGAAGGGGTAGAACGCGTCCGAGACCAGCGGCGCCGCCGAGGCGGGCAGCCGCCAGGACACCGGCAGCCGGTGCTGGGGCAGCCCCGGATTGTGCGCCAGCAGCGTGCTGACCGCCGAGGCCGACGGGTCGTACGACAGCCCCGCCCACTGCTCGCTGCCGACGATCGCGAACGGGTCGAGCTGCCCCGGGTCGCCCACGAACAGCGCCCGCTCGAACAGCCCGGCCACGGCGAGCAGCGCGTCCGAGCGCATCTGGTACGCCTCGTCCACGATCGCGTGCTGCCAGGGCTCGTCCACCGTCACGTGCGCCCACTTCGCGGCCGTGGACAGCACCACCGGCAGACCGGCCAGGTCGGCCGCCTTCGCCGACGTCCGCACGTGCGGCAGCGCGTCCAGCGCCTTGTCGTAGGCGTCCGCGTCGCTGCTGTGCAGCCGGCCCACCGGCAGCTCCGGGTCCTTCTCCGCGAGCCGCAGCACCAGGTCGTCCACCTGCGCGTTGGTCTGCGCGACCACCATCAGGGACCGTCCCGCGCCGGCCAGTTCCAGCGCGGCGCGGACCACCAGCGTGGACTTGCCGGCGCCGGGCGGGGAGTCCACCACCACACCCCGCTCGGTGCCGTGCAGGGTGTCGTGCAGGATCGCGTCCGTGGCGCGGGCGGCGGCGGCTCCGGGCTCGAAGTCGACGGTCGTCACAGCACATCCCCCTCGGTGACGGTGTCGGGCGCCTCGGCCACCGGCTCGCCGGGCGGCCCGCCGTGGGTCCAGGGCGTCTCCTCCGGGTCGGGCAGCTTCGCCCCGCCGCGCTGCTCGTGCTCGAACAGCGTGAAGCAGACCCGGTCGCCCTTCTCCGGCACCGAACCCGGCTCCGGCTCCTTCCCGCGGCCCATCTTGTCCAGGATGCGCAGCACCAGGCCGCCCCCGTCCGCGTAACCGGCGAACTCCGCCGACTGGGGTCTGCCGCCCAGCGAACGGAACACCTTCGCGCGCTCCGCCAGCCGGGGCTCGTCGTCCGTGCGGACGGTCACCAGCGGGCGCGGGCTCGGCCGCCTGCCCTCGCTGTACGCCATCACCACATCGGTGACCTCGCCCGCGAAGGCCTCGCCGGCCAGCCGCCGCCCGGCCATCTCCAGCGGGTCGTCCAACGCCTCCTGCGCCTCCAGACGGGCCTGCTCGCGCTCGCGCGTGGCCAGCTTGTTCGCCGCCGTCACCGCGTCGTCCCGGCGCGGCTGCGGCGGCTCGCCGGCCAGCACCCGGTCGCGGTGCCCGGTGAACGACCAGCGGTCCCGGGTCCAGCGCTCCGCCACCCGGGCGCCCTCGGGCAGCGCCCACAGCAGGTCCAGGCCCCGCCAGACCGCGTCCCAGGTGGGCCGCGTCCGGCTCTCGACCAGCTCGCGGACCGCCCGCTCGGCGACGGTGAGCGCGGCCAGCCGCTCGTCCGCCTCCACCGGGTCCTCGGCGGCGGCGAGGGCGGTACGCGCACGGTCGTAGCGCTCGAACGCCGGGGCCAGCAGCTTGTTGTCGAACGCCGGGTCGGTGGCCGGGCCGGCCGGCGGGCACAGCAACTGCCCGGCCGCGTCCCGCGCCAGCTCGGCCCGCCGGGCCGCCTCGGCGCCGCTGGTGCCCGCGGGCGGGTCGATCCAGGCCAGCAGCGCGCCCAGGTGCTGGTCCTCCAGGCCGGACTGGCCGGTCGCCCAGTGCCGGGAGAGCAGGTCGGTCAGTGCGAGCAGCAGCGAGGAGCCGGGCACCCGGGCCCGCTCGCCGTAGTGCGTCAGCCAGCGGCCCAGCAGCGGCACCCGGGGCGGTGCCGGGTAGGGCGCCTCCGGGTCCTGCTCGGCGGTACGGCGAAAGCGCGTGGAGCGGCCGAGCAGCCGCACCAGGTCGAGGCCGGCCCGGCTCGGCACGATCAGCTGGGGTGCGTCCGCGCACAGCTCCGTCTCGACCTTGACCCGCTTGCCGGTCTCCGGGTCGGTCTCGGTGCGCTCGGCCGCCTCCACCGACTGCGCGTAGGAGTCGAGGTACGGCAGGATGACATCGGCGAGTTCGGCCAGGAACGTGAAGCGCAGGTCGCGGTCGCGGGGCTGCGGCACGACCAGCAGCCGGGGCGCGTCCCGGTCGGTGCCGACCAGCGCGCCGAGCGGGGCGCCCGCCTCACCGGCCGTGATGAGCGGCACGAACACCAGCGGGCGGTCGGACAGATGCCGGTGCCGGACGGTCGCGGCGGCCCGCGCGCACCCGCTGTCGACGGCCTCCAGCCGGGCGAGGGTGGTGATCAGGGACATGAGACCGCCCCCCGCCCACCGGGTACGGCCTTCTCGGGCCGCTCGTCGGATACGGCCGCCTCTGCCCTCCCGTGGGGCCCGGCCGCCTCGGCCCGCGCGTGGGGTACGGCCGCCTCCGCCAGCGCCTCCGCGCGCAGTCTCGCCGCCCGGCGCAGGGCGGCCACCGCCGGGTCGTCCGGGTCGCCGCTCTCGCCGCGGGCCGCCGCGAGGACGTCCCCGACCGTGGCAAGCCCGCCCAGCTCGGCCCGCAGCGGGCGGCCGAGCCGGGTGACCGCGCCGGCCGCGCGGGAGCGTTCCCGGCAGTGGAAGGCCAGCTCGCAGGCGGCCAGGCACTCCGGCGCGTACTCCGCCGGTACGGCCTCCACGGCGGCCGTCAGCTCCTCGGGGTCTTGGTCGGGCGCGAAGCAGGTGCCCTCCGGCAGGGCGCCGGCGATCTCCTCGACGCGGGTGAGCCGGGCCAGCTGGCGGGCGGTGACGGCGCGCTGCTTGCGGACGTCCACGGCGGAGCCCGCGGGCAGGTTGGAGAAGTCCTTGGGGCACACCAGCAGCACCCGATGCCGTACCGGCGGGGCGGGGTCGAGGCGGGCGGCGACCTCCTCCAGCGCCAGTACGTACACCGCGGCCTGCCGGGCGGCGGCGCCCACCTTCGCCGGGTCGGCGGCGCCGTCCAGCATCGGGAAGGACTTGATCTCCACCACCGACCAGCTGCCGTCCGGGTGCACCACGACCGCGTCCGGCTCCAGGAAGGCGAGCGAGCCGGCCACGTCCAGCGCGAGCATCGGGTGGTCCAGCAGGGTCCAGCCGCCCGCGCGCGTGGCCTCGCGCAGCGCCAGCGCCGTCCGCGCGGTGCGCCCCTCCGGGCCGTGCGCGGTCAGGTCGGGCAGCGCGGCGCCCTCGGGCGGTGCCGCGCCGGGGTCCAGGCGGGCGTGGGCCAGGCGGAGCAGCTCGGCGCCGTCGTCCGCCTTCACCCTCGCCTCGAACGCGTTGCCCCGGGTCAGCGCGAACTGCGACTGCCCGAAACCGGACGGCGCGCCCAGCGCGCTCGCCAGCCGGGCCTTGTCCACCCCGGCGCCGTCCAGGATCGCCCGCCGCGCGCAGCCCGGGTTCGCGGCGAGCGCCGCGAGGGCGCGCGCGTCCAGCGACTTGGCCGGTACGTCGGGACCGCGCAGCTCAGCGAGCCGGTGCCGGAGCGCCGTCCCCCGCGTCCGTGGGGGCGGTGTCCGGTTCGCCTCCGGCGTCGAGCCGCGATGCGCGCTGCCGTGGAATTCGCTCACCCGCGGAAGTCTGGCATCCGGCACTGACAATCGGGGAACCCGTGACCGCCGGGACGGGTGCGGAGCGTGGGAACAGCCGGGCGCGCAGCGCGTCCGCGGCCCGGGTGACCCGCGGTGCCAGCAGCAGGCCGACGCCCATCACGGCGACGCCCGCGACGGCGTCCAGGAAGTAGTGGTTGGCGGTGCCCATGACGACGATCGCGGTCAGCAGCGGGTAGGCCACGCCGAGGACCTTCGTCAGGCAGTTGCCGCCGAAGCGCCACAGCATGACCCCGCACCACAGCGCCCAGCCGACGTGCAGGCTCGGCATCGCCGCGTACTGGTTGGTCATGCCGCCCATGCCCCGGGGCGCGCTGGCCTCGCCGCCCCACCAGCCGTACGAGCTGTACTGGGCCATCGTGTCCACGAAGCCGTGTCCGGCGGACAGCAGCCGGGGCGGACAGGTCGGCAGCAGCGTGAAGCCGATCAGGCCGATGAACGTGGACGTCATCAGCCAGGTCCGGGCCGCCCGGTAGTGCGCGGCACGGGACCGGAACAGCCAGACGAGCACGACGGGCGTGACCAGGTAGTGCAGCGAGGCGTACCAGAAGTCGGCCGGTATCCCGATCCAGGGCTCGCGCGTGAACAGCCGGTTCAGCGGGTGCTCGGCGTTCAGGTACAGCGTCTTCTCGACGCGCAGGATCGCCAGGCCGTGGTCGACGGCGCCGGAGACGTCTCCGCGCGCGAGGAGGCGGCCGGCCGAGTAGCAGCCGTAGACCAGGACGATCAGCGGCAGCTCGGTCCACCAGCGCAACCGGGGAGGTGCCACCTCGGTGCCCGGTGTCTCGGTCTGCGGCATCCGATCGCCCTCCCCCTGCTCGCTGTACGGCGCGCCCCGGCGGGCGACCGTGCCACTTTACGATGTTCGTACGCCGCCCCCGCAGGCGCTTCGGTCCTCCAAGACGCCGAGAGCGGCCGACGGGTTGCCCCGGACGGGTGAGCGATGATGGAGGGGACTCGGCATATCACCCTTTCGTCGGAGAGGTCTCTTCATGGCACCGCGCATCCTGTTGGCCCGGCACGGACAGACCGAGTGGTCGCTGTCCGGCAAGCACACGGGCCGCACAGATGTGCCGCTGCTGGAGGAGGGGCGGCGCGGCGCGAAGCTGCTGGGCGAGCGGCTGCACCGGGCCCCACTGGACGGCCTGCCGGCGGCGGAGGTGCGCACCAGCCCGCTGTCCCGCGCGCGTGAGACGTGCGAGCTGGCCGGCTTCGGCGACCGCGCCGAGCACTGGGACGCGCTGCTGGAGTGGGACTACGGGTCCTACGAGGGCATGACCCCGGCCGAGATCCAGGCGGTGCGGCCCGGCTGGCTGATCTGGCGCGACGGCGTCCCCGACGGCGAAAGCCTCGCGCAGGTCACGGCACGCGCCGACGAGGTCGTGGCATGGGCCCGCGCGGCCGACCGGGACGTCCTGGTCTTCGCCCACGGCCACATCCTGCGCTCCATCGGCGCCCGCTGGCTCGGCCTCCCCCTCGACTTCGCCGCCCGCATCCGCCTGAACCCCACGTCCCTCTCCGTCCTCGGCTGGGCCTACGGCGAACCGGCCCTGGAGAACTGGAACGACGTGGGGCACCTGGCGGCCTGACGCGTCCTGGCCTGATGCGTCCTGGGCCGGCGCGTCCGCCCTTCGGGGGCCTACGCCGGCGTGGTCCGCGGCAGCGAGGCGTGCCGGTCCAGGAAGGCCGCCACCCCCGATGCCCGCCGGTGCGGCAGCAGTACGCGCGCGGTGGCCGCCAGCATCGTCTGGATGCGGGACGACTGGACCTGGTCGAGCAGGGTCAGCACGCGCAGGCCGGCCTCGGCCGCCTCGTCGGGGCGGCCCTCGCGCGCGAGGTCGTCGGCCAGCTCGGCCGTGTAGAGAGCGATGTTGCGGGTGAAGTGCGGGTCCTGGAGCCGGGCCGCGCGCCGCGCGTGCCGGGACGCCCGCCGCCAGTCGCCCAACGTGGACCAGCACTGCGCCTCCAGGCCCGCCAGCTCGGCCTCGCCGTAGAAGCTCATCCACTCGGGGTCGGCGTCCGAGTGGCCGCGGGCGAAGAGGGCCTGCGCCCGCACCAGTGCCTGTTCGCACCCCGTGCGGTCGGCGAGCCCCGCCCAGCCGCCCGCCTCCCGCAGCGCGAGCAGGGACATCAGCCGCGCGGAGCCGAGCGGACGCGCGGCCCGCTGGGCGGCCTGCGCGGCCCGGACCGCCTCCCGGGGGCGGCCGGCGTCCCGGGCCAGGAACGCGGTGTTGCAGAAGGCGTGCGCCTCAAGGCCCGGGTCCCCGGTCATCCGGGCCGTGGCCAGCGCCTCCGCGTAGTGCGAGCGGGCGTCGTCGAAGCGCCCGGAGTCGTGGGCGAGCCAGCCCACCGAGATGGCCAGTTCACCGGCGCCCGCGTGCAGCCGGTCGACGGTGGTCTGCCGGGTCGCGCCGGCGTCCAGCAGCGCGTAGGCGGCGCGCAGCGGAGCCGCCGCGCGCTGGTACAGGCCGTCCGCGCCGTGCCGGTCGTCGAGCAGCCGGATACGGCGGACGGCGTCCTCCAGGGCGACCGCCTCGGCGCCGCCGGGCCGGCGCGGGGCCCGTACGGCGGCCGCTGCGCCGGTGGCGAGCCCGAGCGGGCCCAGGGCGGCGGCTGCCACGGTGGCGCCCCCGGTCATGAATGCGCGACGCAGCACGTCGCTCTCCTCGTGGTTCAGGTGGTCACTCGCGTACGCCTCACGTGGGCCGTACGGTTCGATCGGGGCGGACGGTTCGGGTGGGTCGGTCAGTTCGTGCGGGTCGCTCAGTTCTCGCGGGTCGTACGGCCCCTCCGTGTCATACGGCCTCCCCGTGTCATGCGGCCCCTCCGTGTCATACGGCTCGGCCGTCTCCTCCGTCTCAAACGCGCTGCCACTCTCGTCGGTGACCTCGGCCGCCGGCCGTGCCGCCCGGCCGCGGACCGAGGAGCGCGGTGCGAAGCCGAGGTCGCTGAGGGTGCGGCCGGGGAACATGTGCAGGAACACCCGCTCGTACGCGTAGTTAGGGCAGCGGATCTCCCCCGCCTCGACTCGGCCGACGTAGCGCGCGTCACAGCTCACCCGCTCACCGATCTCGCGCGCGGCACGCCGTACGAGCGCCGCGAACTCCGCCGGTGACCGCCTGCCGCGCAGGTGCCGGAAGGCGAGGTTGGGCCGGGACGGCCGGTCGGGCTGTGACGAGGCAGCGTATGACGACGCCATGGCCGGTCCTCTCGTGCGAACCGTCGAACCGTCGATCCGTGCCGGTGCCGGGGCGATTCGGGACGAGTTGTCCGAGTGACGCCCTGGTTCCGGCGGGCATGAACGTACCGGCTGTGCGGGACCCGCCACGCGGTGTTTGGCTACAAACCGGATATCTCATCCACGATCTGCCATGAAGTGCCATCCTTTGCGGCGCACTTGTGCCGTAGCCGTTGACACGCTCGCGCGTTGGACTCCATGGACCGCAACAGGGCTGTGTGGTGGAGGCCGGCATGGCGAGCAGCGCGAGCAACGAACCGTGTACGTCACCGCTTTCGGTGCCGTCCGCTCCGGCGGGTGACCCCGAGTGCGATCTGGTGACGGTACCGGCCCGGCAGGGCCTGGAGGCGGTCGACATCCTGCGCCGGGCAGCCGCGGCCGCGGTGGGACCCGTGCTGCACGACGACGGCGACGGCACCCTCGGCTTCGTGGTGCCGGCCGGCACCGCCGCCTGCTGGGACGTGCCGGGCAGCACCTGCACCGGGACCGACGGCCGGGGACTGCGCCTGAACCCGGAGCCGCCGGTGGCCGGCTCCGACTGGCTGCTGCCGCCGGGCGAGGCCGACCTCGCCACCGACCCGGTGGTGCTGCGCCGGGCCCTCGGGGAGGCGGCCCGGCTGATCGAGGCGGCCGACAGCTGCCGGTGAAGCGCCCGCTCCGGTCACCTGCCAGACTGGACGGATGGGCAGGTCCAGGAACACGCGGCGCGGGCCGGGCGCCGTCGAGGCGGTCGTGGAGGCGGTCGACGGCGGGCTCGCCCAGCTCGTCCCGGACCCTGACCGGGCCCGCGCCTGGACGCTGCTGATCGACGGGGCACCGCAGTCCCACGTCGACCTGGACGACCCGGCGTACCTCTCCTTCGAGTACCAGCGCCGCCTCGGCCATGTCATCGACCTGGTCGCCCCGCCCGGCAAGCCCGTGCACGTCGTGCACCTCGGCGGCGGCGCCCTCAGCCTCGCCCGGTACGTCGCGGCGACCCGGCCCCGGTCGACCCAGCAGGTCGTGGAGCGGGACACCGGTCTCGTCCAACTGGTCCGGCGGGAGTTGCCGTTGGACCCGAACGCGCGGATCCGGGTGCGGTCGGCGGACGCCCGCGCGGGGCTGGCCAAGGTGCCGGACGGCTGGGCCGACCTGGTCATATCCGACGTCTTCAGCGGCGCCCGCACCCCGGCCCACCTCACCTCCACGGAGTTCCTCGACGAGGTCCGCCGGGCCCTGAAACCCACCGGGACGCACGCCGCCAACCTCGCCGACGGCCCGCCGCTCGCCCACCTGCGCGGCCAGATAGCCACCGCCGCCGCCCGGTTCGCCGAACTCGCGCTGATCGCCGACCCGGCCGTACTGCGCGGCAAACGCTTCGGCAACGCCGTCCTGGTCGCCGCCGACCAGCCGCTGCCGCTGGCCGAACTCACCCGCCGCGCCGCCTCCGACCCGCATCCCGCCCGGGTCGAACACGGCCGCCCGCTCATCGACTTCACCGGTGGCGCGGCCCCCGTCACGGACGCGGCGGCGGTCGCCTCCCCGGCCCCGCCGCCCTCGGTGTTCCGCTGAACGGCCGGCAGGCGCCGGTCGACAGCGCCGGTCAGTAGGTGCCGATCTCCACGTGTGGCGGCCCGTCGTGCCAGGTGCAGAACACCGACACCCGGTCCGTGCCCCGCGCGAACTCCACCCGGATCCACGTCTCGGTCTTCCACACCTGCATCGACCAGCCGGTTCCCGGCGTCGCCGAGACCAGCGTCGCGTCGGCCGCGCCCAGCTCGAACACCGCCCGCCCGCCGTCGGTGTCGTACGCCTTGACGTGACCGGACGCAGAGGATGCGGAGGGCGCGGAGACGCTCGGGGACGGGCGGTTCGTGTCGGCCGGGGTGCGCGACGCGGACGGGGCCGGTGCGGGGGACCGGTCACGCGCCGGTGCCGAGGACGGCGGACTCGACGGCGCCTTCGCCTCCCGGGCCGGTGCGCCCGCCGCCGTGACCGGCAGGGCGCGCGGCGGGTCGTACGCGGTGCCCGCCAGCACCGAGTGCACACCCCACCACGACAGCGTGACCGCCGCCGCCGTCGCCAGCAGCCACGCCAGTACGTGTACGAGTCCTCTGCGCATCGCGCCCATACTGCCCCACCGGCACCGCCTGCCGCACCGCTTGTCCACAGCGCTGTCCCCAGGGCACACACTCGGTCCGGAGTAGTCAGACAACCCCGCCCCGGGCGGCCTCGCCCGAGGCCAGGGAACGGCTGACAGCCGAAACACCTCCTGCGGAAGCGCATTGAGGACGGTTCGGGACGAGGGCACATCCCTTGGGGTGTCGGCAGGCCCCGGCCTGAGCATGCTCGGCCGGGGCCTGTTCAGGCACCAGTGGGTTCAGGACTGAGGCGCTGCCTCGTGCAGTCGGTCGTGCGCGGCTCTCATCAGGCCCCGTGACCACTCGGCACGCGTGACGCCCTCGGGCGGCCCCATCGACTCGGCATGGCCGGCACCCAGCGCACGGGCGATCGCCTCGACGGCGAGGCGCCGCACGAGATCGTCGTCGTACTCACCGCGGCCCTCCTGGGCGAGCTTCAAGAGGGCGCGCAGCAGTCCAGCGTCGAACGCGTCGTGCAGAATCTCCCCCGCGCCCGAGACCGCGGCTATGAAAGCGTCGTCATTGAGGTCCCAATCGGGAGAACCCAGCAACTCGATGATCTGCTTCCGGTACTTCGCTCCCACTCGCCAGTGCCCGGTGAGTACCTGTACGGCGAGCGCTGAGACCTCCGGGTCCTCAGGATGGATCAGATAACCGGCTACCAGCGACTCGTATGCCGGACCACCCGCGCGGGCCACGGCGTACAACAGCCGGTAGAGGTCACGGCCGGCCCGCCCCTCTGAGAGGGTCTGGGCGATCTCCCTCACCTCTCGCTGCGGGATGGTGCCGTCCTTCGCCCGCGCCGTCAGTTGCCGTACGTATTCGTCATGCGTCACTGTCACGCTCCAATCACCCCCTAGGGACGAACTGCTCGGAGAAGTCCAACATCCTGCTGGCCCGACCCAGGTCCGCGACGAGAAGGTCCCGTTCGGCACCACTCGTCTTGGGATGGGCCATTTTCCTGTTGATGTTGCCGATCGTCTTGGTGCCGGTGACCTTCAGCGGGAGCTCGGCCGCGGCGTCGCCGTCGCCGGGGCCCTCGGCCTGCGCTGCGCCTGCGGCAGCGGTCCGGACGAGTTGTGTGGCGACGCAGGCAGAGGCAGAGCCGTTGGCCGGTGTGTCGCCTGCCGGGTCCCACATCCGCCCCGCCGGGCTTTCGAACACCGGGCTGCCGTCACCGTCGCGCGCGACGAAACCGCCGTCCGCTGTCGGGACGATGTCCAGACCGCCCCCGGAGACGGTCATCCTGATCTTGGCGAGCGCCGGATTCCAGGCCGCCTCCGCGGTCTTGACCACGAGCACGGACGTGTAGCCGGAACTCTGCGCGGTCACTCTCAGATCGACGTCCGGGAGGATCCTGCCGTACGTGGCAGTGTCGCCGTCGAGCCGGGGCTCGGGGAGCGCGGTCGGCCAGCCGAGCCGCAACTCCTGCCCCTCGTCCGTCAATGTCACCAATGCGGCCTCGGTACCACCCCCGGAGAAGGCGATGTCGGCCGTCGTGTTCTTCGCACGCACAGAGCCATCGGCTTTGCGCACGAGGATGGTGTCGATGGGCGCCCAGCTTCCGTCGTCCTTCCGGGCGCGGACGGGGGCAGCACTCATCTCCCGGGTGAAGGTACCGTCCGGGTTCGCGAAGACCTGGGAGGACTCGTCGATCGCCGACTCCACTGCTACGCGCTCACCTGACTCCGCCGCGAGAGCGCTCGCCTTCGACTCCGGTGTGCCTGCCGCTGTCGCGGGCGCACGCTCGCTTGCCTGTGCGATGGCCGTCCCAGCCCCCGCTACGGGTACTGCGGTCCCCAAGAGGGCAAGGGCTATCGCCCCGACCCACACCCCGTGACGCCGACCGCGCCACCCATGCCGCGTAAACACACCCCGCCCTGCCCTTATGTGTTTCTTACCAAGATCATGTGTTGCGCTTAACCGAGGGTTCGGGCTTGCTTGCGTGTGTGGGGGCGCGGGCAAGCCGCGACGCGCATGGACGCCTGTGGGGGAAGTGGACGGAGGAAGCGTCTGGTGAGTGGTGCACGGGTGTGCAGCGGCCTCGCAGACAGGAGGAAGCGGGGTTCCACCGCTTGATCCACGGTCCGGCGCATGACTCGTGTGCTCAGCGGTGCATCCGGTAAGACCGATCGCCCAGGCGCTCGGCAGACGCCTTTCCACCTGATGGGCCCGGCCGTATCCGGCCGGGCCGGAGTTGTCCACAGGCCCCGGCCGGGTCCGTCCGCATGGCGTACGGTGCGGCGCATGGCAAGTGTGCTCGTGGTCGAGGACGACCAGTTCGTCCGCTCGGCGCTCATCCGGCATCTGACCGACGCCTCGCACATCGTGCGCAGCGTCGGCACGGCACTGGAGGCGCTGCGCGAGGTCGCCCATTTCCGCTTCGACGTGGTCATCCTGGACCTCGGACTGCCCGACCTGGACGGCTCCGAGGCCCTGAAGATGCTGCGCGGCATCACCGACGTGCCCGTCATCATCGCCACCGCCCGGGACGACGAGACGGAGGTCGTCCGGCTGCTGAACGCGGGCGCGGACGACTACCTCACCAAGCCGTTCTCCGTCGAGCACCTCTCCGCCCGTATCGCCGCCGTGCTGCGCCGCTCCCGCGCCGGGGCGGCCGAGGCACCGCCCCCCTCCGTGCTGCGGGTCGGCGGCCTGACCGTCGACCCGCGGCGCCGCCAGGCCGAGCTGGACGGCACCCGACTCGACCTCACCCGCCGCGAGTTCGACCTCCTCGCCTTCCTCGCCGGCCGCCCCGGCGTCGTCGTCCCGCGCCGGGAACTCCTCGCCGAGGTCTGGCAGCAGTCCTACGGCGACGACCAGACCATCGACGTCCATCTGTCCTGGCTGCGCCGGAAACTGGGGGAGACGGCGGCCCGGCCCCGCTATCTGCACACCCTGCGGGGCGTCGGCGTGAAGCTGGAGCCACCGGTGGACGGAGGCCCGCGATGAGGTGGGCCCTGGTCAAGGTCTGCCTGGCCGTCACCACCATGGTCGTGGTCGCCTTCGCGGTGCCGCTCGGCCTGGTCGTCAAGGAGATGGCCCGCGACCGCGCCTTCGCCAACGCCGAGCGGGAGGCCGCGGCGGTCGCGCCCGCGCTGTCCATCACCACCGACCGGGACAAGCTGGAGCGGGTGGTGGCCTCCGCCGGCGCCGACTCCGGCATGGCCGTGCACCTGCCTGGCGACGGCGGCCGGGCCGCCCTCGACCTCGGCCGGCAGCGCGCCGCCGACCGCGACATCCGGGCCGTGCGCGCCATGGGCCGCGCCTCCACCACCACCGTCACCGGCGGCTCCACCCTCCTCCAGCCGGTGGCACTCGGCACCGGCTCCATCGCGGTCGTCGAGGTCTACGTCCCCGAGGCCGAGGTCACCCACGGCGTCGGCACCGCCTGGGCGGTCCTCGCGGCCGTCGGTCTCGCGCTGATCGTCGGCTCCGTCGCCGTCGCCGACCGGCTCGGCGTGCGCATGGTGCGCCCGGCCCAGCGCCTGGTGAAGGGCGCGCACGAACTGGGCGAGGGCAGACTGGGCTCCCGTGTCCCGGAGGACGGCCCCACCGAACTGCGGCTGGCCGCCGTCGCGTTCAACTCGATGGCCGACCAGGTGGTCCAGCTCCTCGCCAACGAACGCGAACTGGCCGCCGACCTCTCGCACCGGCTGCGCACCCCGCTCACCGTCCTGCGGCTCAACACCGCGTCCCTGGGCGCCGATCCGGCGGCCGAGCAGACCCGGGCGGCCGTCGCCCAGCTGGAGCGCGAGGTCGACACCATCATCCGCACCGCCCGCGAGGCCAAGCCGCAGACGGCGGCGCCCGGACCCGGCGTCGGCTGTGACGCGGCCGAAGTGGTCCGCCGTCGCATGGAGTTCTGGTCCGCGCTCGCCGAGGACGAGGGCCGCACCTGGCGGCTGGCCGGCGTCGACCACCCGGTGCGGGTCCCCGTGGCCCGCACCGACCTGGCCGCCGCGCTCGACGCCCTGCTCGGCAACGTCTTCCGGCACACCTCCGAGGGCACCGCCTTCGCGGTCGACGTGCACAACGCCGAGGACGCGGTGATCGTGCTGGTCTCCGACGCGGGCCCCGGCATACCCGACCCGGACGCGGCGATGGCCCGAGGCCAGGGCTCCGGGCACGACGGCTCGACCGGGCTCGGCCTCGACATCGTGCGCCGCCTCGCCGAGTCCACCGGCGGTGACGTCCGGATCGGCTCCTCCGTCCTCGGCGGCACCGAGGTGCGCCTCTGGCTCCAGCTCGACAGCCGGCGACCGGTCGGCCGGGGCCACCGGGGGGCCGTGCGAAGACGGCGAACGGGCAAAGCGGGCGCGACCTTTAACCGGCTCCGATCGCTTCCTTAAGCGAACCCTAAGGTCGTCGGCAGCCGTCCCGATCAGCCCGTTTGCCCGTTTCCCGGCCGCTAGCGTGCTCCCGCACCTCACCCCCGTGAACAGCGAAGGCAGGCACGCGCATGAGCACGCACCGGCGCAGGATCAGTGGCAGGAACAAGGCGATAGGCGGTCTGGTCGCCGCGGCCGTGATCGGTGGCGGCGCGGTCCTGCTCACCGGCACCGCCAACGCGGCCGGGGTGAACGCCGCCTACACCAGGACCAGCGACTGGTCGTCCGGGTACAGCGGCCAGTACGTCGTCACCAACAACAGCGGCGGCACCGAGAAGACCTGGACGCTGGAGTTCGACCTCCCGGCCGGCGCTACCCTGTCCTCCCTGTGGAACGGCGAGTCCACGGTCAGCGGCCGGCACGTCACCGTCAAGCCCGCCAAGTGGGACACCGAGGGCCTCGCCGTCGGCAAGTCGGTGACCGTCGGCTTCGTCGTCAACGGCAGCGGCGCCCCGAGCGGTTGCCGGATCGACGGCACCACCTGTTCCGCCGACGGCGGCGCCACCCCCGAGCCCAGCGGCCGGCCCACCGACCCCCAGACCCCGGCCCCGACGCCGACGCAGACGGCCACCCCCACCCACAGCGCCACCCCCACCCCCACCGGCGGCACCGGCAGCGGCACCGCCGACTCCGCCGGCTTCGCCCCCTACGTCGACACCTCCCTCTACCCGGCCTTCGACCTGCTCGGCGCCGCCGACGCCACCGGCGTGAAGAACTACAACCTGGCCTTCGTCACCGACGGCGGCGGCTGCACCCCCAAGTGGGGCGGTGTCACCGACCTCACCGCCGACGGCGTGGCCGCGCAGATCGGCTCGCTGCGCGCCAAGGGCGGCGACGTCCGGGTTTCCTTCGGCGGCGCCTCCGGTTCCGAGCTGGCCACCACCTGCTCCTCGGCGGACGCCCTGGCGGCGGCGTACGGCAAGGCCGTGGACGCCTTCAAGCTCACCAAGGTCGACTTCGACGTCGAGGGCGGCGCGCTGCCGAACACGGCCGCCAACACCCGCCGCGCCCAGGCCATCGCCAAACTCCAGGCCCAGCACCCCGGCCTGGACGTCTCCTTCACCCTCCCGGTGATGCCCGAGGGCCTCACCCAGGACGGAGTGAACCTGCTGTCCAACGCCAAGTCCAACGGCGTGAAGATCAACACCGTCAACATCATGGCGATGGACTACGGCGCCTCGTACAGCGGTGACATGGGCGGCTACGCCGAGCAGGCCGCGACCGCCACCCAGGCGCAGGTCAAGAGCGTGCTGGGGTTGTCGGACACCGCCGCCTGGAAGGCCGTCGCGGTCACTCCGATGATCGGCGTCAACGACGTCTCCTCCGAGGTCTTCAAGGTCGACGACGCCACCCAGCTGGTGAACTTCGCCAAGTCCAAGGGCCTCGGCTGGCTCTCCATGTGGTCCGCCACCCGCGACAAGCAGTGCGACGGCGGCACCAAGCCCACCGCCGACGCCACGTGCAGCTCCGTCACCCAGGACAAGTTCGCCTTCTCGAAGGCGTTCGGAGCGTTCCACTGAACTGATCCACTGAGCTGATCCGCTGACGGGTCCCTTGAGCGGGGGCGCGGTGACTCCGGGGGGAGGGCCGCGCCCCTTTCCCGTGGGCCCGGAACCCGGGGGCTCAGACCTCGGCCGTCACCGGCGGCAGCACACCCGTCCGCGCCGCCCGCGCGTACCACCGCGCGCTCGACTTCGGCGTCCGCTCCAGCGTCGCGTAGTCCACGTACACCGCGCCGAACCGCTTGCCGTACCCGTACGCCCACTCGAAGTTGTCCAGCAGGGACCACAGGTAGTAGCCGCGCACGTCGGCCCCGTCGGTGAGGGCGCGGCGCACCTCCGCCAGGTGGCCGTGCAGATAGGCGATGCGCTCGGGGTCGTGCACCCGGCCCTCGGCGTCGGGCTTGTCGTCGTAGGCCGCGCCGTTCTCCGTGACGTACAGCGGCAGCCCCGGGGCCTCGCGGGTGTAGCGCATCAGCAGGTCGTACAGGCCCGTCGGATCGATCGACCAGCCCATCTCGGTGCGCTCGCCCGGCGTCTGGTGGAACAGCACGTCGTCGGCGCCCGGCCAGGGCGAGTGCTCGCTGGCACCGTGCCCGTCCGCGCGCGGACCCGCGACCCGGTCCGGGGCCGCCGAGACCAGCGCCGGCGTGTAGTAGTTCAGACCGAGCGCGTCCAGCGGCGCCGCCTTGATGATCCGCAGGTCGGCGTCGCGCACGTACGACCAGTCGGTGATCGGCGAGGTGGCGTCGATCAGCGAGGAGGGGTACGAGCCGTGCAGCAGCGGCCCGTGGAAGACCCCGTTGGCCAGGTCGTCGATCCGGCGGGCCGCGGCCAGGTCGGCCGGGTCCTGGGAGAGCGGCCGTACCACCGAGGAGTTGAGGCTGATCGCGATCTCGTTGCGGGCCGGCATCACCGCGCGCAGCGCCGTGGCGGCCAGCCCGTGCGCGAGGTTGAGGTGGTGCGCGGCGCGCAGCGAGGCCACCGGGTCGGTACGGCCCGGCGCGTGCACCCCCGAGCCGTAGCCGAGGAAGGCGCTGCACCAGGGCTCGTTGAGGGTGATCCAGTGCTCCACCCGGTCACCGAGCGCCTCGCCGACGACGGACGCGTACTCGGCGAAGCGCAGCGCGGTGTCCCGCTCCGGCCAGCCGCCCGCGTCCTCCAGCTCCTGCGGCAGGTCCCAGTGGTAGAGGGTGACCGCCGGCCGGATGCCCTTGGCGAGCAGCTCGTCCACCAGCCGGCGGTAGAAGTCCAGGCCCACCTGCACCGCCGGGCCGCGTCCGGTCGGCTGCACCCGGGACCAGGAGACGGAGAACCGGTAGGCGTTCAGGCCCAGGTCGGCCATGAGCGCCACGTCCTCGCGGTAGCGGTGGAAGTGGTCGACGGCGATGTCACCGGTCTCACCGCCGGCCGTCTTCCCCGGTGTGTGGCTGAAGGTGTCCCAGATCGACGGCGTACGGCCGCCCTCCCGCACCGCGCCCTCGATCTGGTACGCGGAGGTCGCCGAGCCCCAGAGGAAGGCGGGCGGAAAAACGGAGTCAGACATGAAAGCGCTCCCAGGGGGGTCGTGAGAGGACCGACGAGGTGAGGAAGGAGAAGAAGGAAAGAAAAGCGAAAGAGGGGAAGGAGCCGGGACGGAGACGACCCGGCCCCCGGGCACCGACCCACACGTCAGCCCTTGATCGCGCCCTGCATGATCCCGCCCACGATCTGCCTGCCGAACAGCAGGAAGGCGAACAGCAGCGGCAGCGTGCCCAGCAGCGCGCCCGCCATGATCACCGCCTGGTCCGGGACGTACCCGGTGCCCAGTGAGTTCAGGGCCACCTGCACGGTCGGGTTCTGCTGGTTCAGGGCGATGATCGGCCACAGGAAGTCGTTCCAGGCGAACACGAAGGTCAGCAGCCCGAGCACCGCCATCGCGGGACGCGCCGCCGGGAACACCACGTGCCAGACCACCCGGAGACTGCTCGCCCCGTCCACCCGGGCCGCCTCGATCAGCTCCGTCGGCAGCGCCTGCAGCAGGTACTGCCGCATGAAGAACGTGCCGAAGGCCGTCACCAGGCTCGGCAGGATCACCGTCTGGAGCTGGTTCGACCAGCCGAGGTCCGACATCCACAGGTACAGCGGTACGACGGCGAGCTGCGGCGGGATCATCATCGTGCCGATCGTCAGCAGCAACAGCAGTCCCGAGAACCGGAACCGGAGCTTGGCGAAGGCGAAGCCGGCCAGCGTGGCGAACAGCACCGTGCTCACCGTGATCGTGCCCGCCACCAGCACCGAGTTGACCATCGCGGTGCCGAGCCCGGCCTGGTCCCACGCGGTCTCCAGGTTCCGGAACAGGTTGCCGCCGAACCACAGCGGCGGCGGGGTCTGCGCGAGCCGCCGGTCGGTGCGCGAGGCCGCGACCGCCGTCCACACCAGCGGGGCCAGCGACACCAGCGCGAACACCGTCAGCACCACGTACGTCACCGGACCGGCGTGCGACTGCTTGCCCGCGCCGCCCGGCATCCGCCGCCGGCGCCGCGGTCTCGCGGTCTTCGGCAGTGTCAGTTCAGTGGTCGTCATGAGGTCTTCCTCAGCCGTCGGGTGAGCAGCAGATTGACCGCGGCGACGAGCAGCAGGATGAGGAACATCGACCAGGCGATGGCGGACGCCTTGCCCAGGTTGCCGATGATCCAGCCCTGGTCGTACATGTACAGGCCGAGCGTCTGGTACTGGTGCTCGGAGCCGCCCTTGGACCCGCTGACCCCGCCGAACAGCAGCGGCTCACCGAAGAGCTGGGTGGCGCCGATGGTGGAGACGACCACCGTGAACCAGATCGTCGGCCGCAGCTGCGGCACGGTCACATGCCGGAACTGCTGCCAGCGGTTGGCGCCGTCGAGCGCCGCCGACTCGTACAGGTCGGCCGGGATGGCCTGCATGGCGGCCAGGTAGATCAGCGCGTTGTAGCCGGTCCACCGCCAGATCACGATGGATGACACCGCGAACCGCGAACCCCAGTCGGACTCGCGCCAGTTGACCGCGTCCACGCCGAAGAAGTGCAGGATCCAGTTGACCATCCCGCCGTCCCACGAGTAGAGCAGCGAGAAGACCAGCGTCGCCGCCGCCACCGAGGTCGCGTACGGCGTCAGCATCACGACCCGCCACCCGGTCGAGCCGCGCAGCTTGTAGTTCAGCAGGTGCGCGAGCCCGAGGGCGGCCAGCAGCTGCGGAACGGTCGAGATGACCCCGATCATGAAGGTGTTCCGGAGCGCGTTCCAGAAGAAGTCCGAGGACAACAGGTTGCGGTAGTTGTCCAGGCCGGTCCAGGTCTGGTGGTCCAGCGCCGACAACTGCACGTCGTGCAGCGAGTACCAGGCCGTGTAGAGCAGCGGGACCAGGGTGAAGGCCCCGAACAGCACGAAGAAGGGGGCCACGAACGCGTACGGCGACGCCTTCGTGTCCCAGCGGTAGAACCGGCCGCGCCAGGAGTCGGCGCCCGCCGGCGTACCGCGACCCTGAGCGCCCCGGGCCGCGCCCGGCGGGGTGCCGGGCGCGGCGTCGGCGCTCGACGCGGTGCGCGCGAGGGCCTGCTTGGGGCTGGTCACTGGCCGAGCACGTCCTTGATCTCCTTGGCCGCCGCGTCCCAGCCCTGGGACGGCGACTTGCCCTTCTGCTCGACCTGGAGGATGCCGACATCGCTGATGGCGCTGTCGATCGGCTTGTCCTTGGGGCCGAGGGGCTGGCTGGGGATGGTCTTCGCCGCGTCGGAGAAGATCTGGGTGAGCGGCGCGTCGGAGAAGTAGGCGGTGGTGTCCGCGGCCGGCTTGAGGTCCGCGTAGGCGGCCGGGGTGGAGGGGAAGCTGGCCTGCTTGGCGAAGACCTTGGCCTGCTGCTCGGGCGCGGTCAGCCACTTCGCCAGGGCGATGGCCTCCTTCTGGTGCTTGCTCGCGGTCGGCACCCCGAGGAAGGAGCCGCCCCAGTTGGACGCCGCCGGCGCCGCCGCCACGTCCCACTTGCCCTTGCCGGAGTCGCCGGACTTCTGCTCGATGTAGCCGACCATCCAGGCCGGGCAGGCGACGGAGGCGAAGGTGCCGTTGGCGAAGCCCTGGTCCCAGGTCGGGTCGAACTGCTTCAGCTTCGCCGACATGTCACTGGTGGCCACGCTCATGGCGGTGTCCCAGGCCTTCTTCACGCCCGGCGACTTGTCCCAGACGACGTTGCCGTCCTTGTCGTAGTACCGCTCGCTCGCGCCGCCCACCGCCGCGTTGTAGACGGAGGACGCCGAGTCCACGAACTTGGTGCCCTTGGGCGCCTTCTTCATGTACTGCTTGCCGACGTCGACGTACTTGGCCCAGTCGCCCTTCCACAGCTCGGCGAGCTTGGTGCGGTCGGTGGGCAGCCCGGCCTTCTGGAACAGGTCCTTGCGGTAGCAGATCGCCATCGGGCCGGTGTCGGTGCCGAGCCCGATGAGCTTGCCGTCCTCGGTGGTGGCCTGGGCGTTCTTCCAGTCCAGCCACTGCGACTTGTCGACGTCCTTGCCGAGGTCGACGAACTTGTCCCCCTGCGTCCGCACCGCCTCGGTGATGTTGCCGACCTCGATGGCCTGGATGTCGTCGGTGCCCGCTCCGGCCTGGAGGCGGGTGAGCACCTTCGGCCAGTACACGTCGGTCCGGGTGGTGACGTTCTCCTTGATGGTGATGTCCTTGTGGAGCTTCATGTACTCGTCGTAGAGGCCGGCCTGCTTGTAGCCGAAGACGCCGAAGGTCCCCACGGTCAGCGTGGTCCTGCCGCCGCCGTTGCCGCCGTCCGAGCCGCCGGACGCGCCGTCGTCCGAGTCGTCGGCGCAGCCGGCCAGCAGACCTGTGGTCAGCGCGGCGACGGCCACCAGGGCCCCCAGCCCGCGTGACCCGCGGATGGTCGTGCGCATTGCGTCCTCCTGTTGCCTGACGTGCCGACCCCCCGGCCAACTGCATGGAAAACGGGCCCGTTCGTGCTCGCTGCGGCTCGGGCGGGGAACGTGCGGGATGTGTATGAGTCAGGTACCGTGGGAGCGCTCCCACCGGTGATGGGTTGAAGAGTCCCGGCTCCGGCGCGGGGTGTCAAGGGACCGGACGACGGCAACCGCGTTCAGTTATCGGCCTGTTAAGTGGACCACCGGCCTCCGGCGATTGTGGTCCCGGCGTACAGGAAAAGCGCGCCCCTTGCCGCCGGGCGAGGGGCGTTCCGGCCATGGTGAGCAGGCCGCCGTGCCGGAGCGGGCTGTTACATTCCAGGCCGGCAGCGGGAATTCGGTCGTACGAGGTCGAGAGGGGCGGAGCCGATGGCAGGCCACGGCGGGCGGGGCCGGAGCGAGGGGCGGGGCCGGAGCGGCGGGCGGCCCACCCTCGAAGAGGTCGCGGCCCGGGCCGGGGTGGGCCGGGGCACGGTGTCCCGGGTGATCAACGGCTCGCCCCGGGTCAGCGACGCCACCCGGGCCGCCGTCGAGGCCGCCGTCGCCGAGCTGGGCTATGTGCCCAACACCGCCGCGCGCGCCCTGGCCGCCAACCGCACCGACGCGATCGCCCTGGTCGTCCCCGAGCCGGAGACCCGGTTCTTCGCGGAGCCGTACTTCTCCGACATGCTGCGCGGCGTCGGCGCCGAACTCTCGGACACCGAGATGCAGTTGCTGCTGATCTTCGCGGGCAGTGACCGGGAGAGACGGCGGCTCGCGCAGTACCTCGCCGCCCACCGGGTCGACGGTGTCCTGCTGGTCTCCGTGCACGCCGACGACCCGCTGCCCGACCTGCTGGCCCAGCTGGAGATCCCGGCCGTGATCAGCGGCCCGCGCTCGGCCGGCGAGACGCTCACCTCGGTGGACTCCGACAACTACGGCGGCGCCCGCTCGGCCGTGGAGCACCTGCTCTCCCGGGGCCGCCGCCGCATCGCGCACATCACCGGCCGGCTCGACGTCTACGGCGCCCAGTGCCGCGTCGACGGCTACCGCGAGGCGCTGCGCGACGCGGGGTACGGGACCGGTGAACTCCTCATCGAGTCAGGGGACTTCACCGAGGAGGGTGGACGCCGGGCGATGTCCGCGCTGCTGGCCGCTCATCCGGACCTGGACGCGGTCTTCGCCGGTTCGGACGTGATGGCGTCCGGCGCCCGCCAGGTGCTGCGCGACGCGGGCCGCCGCATCCCGGACGACGTGGCCCTGGTCGGCTACGACGACTCCGCCATCGCCCGCCACATGGACCCGCCCCTCACCAGCGTCCGCCAGCCCATCGTTGAGATGGGCCGCGCCATGATCGACCTGCTCCTCGCCGAGATCGCCGACCGCCGCCCGGCGCCGGTCCGGAGCGTCGAACGCCGGCACGCGGTGCTGCCGACGGAACTGGTGACCCGGGCGTCGTCGTAGCCGTTCGCGGGCCGGGAGCAAGGTCCTACGCGGGTCCTACGCGCTCCGCTCCCGGTCCGGCCGCACCCCGTGCCACCCCCGCTCCAGCAGGTCGAAGGCCGCCTCGATGGTGGCGGCGGGGGTGGGGGCCGTGCTGGTGAGGGCCCGGGTCTCCAGGGTGAAGTGGGCCAGAGCCGTGCAGGTGGGGTCGTCGGTGTCCACCCCGAGGTCGGCGGCGATCGCCTCCGCCAGGGCGCGCGCGTGGCGCATCCACATGCGGCGGTAGTAGTCGAACAGCGCCGGGGTGCTGTTGATCAAGTCGTGGAACGCGGTGATCTGCCGCTCGTGCTCCGGCTTGAAGACCCGGGCGTGCAGCATGTGCCGGCGCAGGGCGTCGAGCAGGGGAGTCCCGGGGTCGCGGTCGCGGACCGCCGTGACGAGGGCGGCCTCGACGTCCGCGTCCATGTCGAAGACCAGCGCCTCCTTGCTCGGGAAGTGCTTGAACAGCGTGGTCGTGGAGACGTCCGCCGCCTCGGCGACGTCCTTGATGCTCACCGCGTCGAAGCCGCGCTCCAGGAACAGTTCCAGGGCCGCGTCCGCCAGCGCCTTGCGGGTGGCGGCCTTCTTCCGCTCGCGGCGGCCCGGGACCGGCCCGGCCCCGGCGGTCGTCGTCTCCGTCATGCACGGCAGCCTAGCGCGGCGGGTTGCCTCGGACAAAAAGTTGAGTCATTGCACTTATTTATCGAGTGTGCTTTTCTGGGACCCTTCCCGCCCCCTCCCTCCCTGAGGAGCACTCACCCATGCCCACGCCCATGCCCGTCGCACACGTCCGCTGGACGTTGCTCGGCGTCATGCTCGCCATGCTGCTGGCCATGCTCGACAACAACATCGTCGGTACGGCGATGCCCACGATCGTCCGGGACCTCGGGGGCGCCGAGCACCTCTCCTGGGTCGTCACCGCCTACACGCTGGCCACCGCCATAGCCACCCCGGTATGGGGCAAGCTCGGCGACCTCTACGGCCGCAAGACGCTGTTCCAGGCCTCGGTCGTCGTCTTCCTGATCGGCTCGCTGCTGGCCGGCGCGGCCCACTCGATGGCCCAGCTCATCGAGTTCCGCGCCCTCCAGGGCATCGGCGCGGGCGGCCTCGGGGCCGGGGCGTTCGCGCTGATCGGCACCCTGGTGCCGCCCCGCGAGCGCGGCCGGTACCAGGGCATGACGGCCACCGTCATGGCGGTCGGCGTGGTCGGCGGCCCGCTGGTCGGCGGCCTCGTCACCGGCCACCTCGGCTGGCGCTGGGCGTTCTACGTCAACCTGCCGCTCGGTCTCGTCGCCCTGGTCTGGGTGCAGCTCATGCTGCGGCTGCCCGCACCGCCCGCCCGGGTCCGGCCGCGCGTGGACTGGGCCGGCATCGCCGTACTGGCACTCGCCGTCGGCGCCGCCGTGCTCGCGGCGACTTGGGCCGGTACGACCTACCCCTGGACCTCCTGGCAGATCGTGGCCCTGTGGGCGGTGGCCGTGCTCGCCACCGGGCTCTTCGTCCTGGTGGAGCGGCGGACGGCCGAACCCCTCCTGCCGCCCCGGGTGTTCACCGGGCACCGCAACTTCCCGCTGGCGATCGGGCTGCTGGCGGCCGTCGGTGTGGTGATGTTCGGCTCGGCGCTGTACCTGCCGCTGTTCCAGCAGAGCGTCCAGGGGGCCACCGCCACCAGCTCCGGGCTGCTCCTGCTGCCGATGATGGTCCCGGTGGTCATCGCGTCCAACATCGCCGGCAAGGTCATGTCCCGCACCGGCCGGTACAAGGTGTTCCCGGTGCTCGGCACGCTGCTGCTGACGGCGGGCGCGGCGCTGCTCGCCACGGTGGACACCGGCACCTCCCGGTTCACGGCCGGGTGCGCCATGGCGCTGCTCGGGACCGGCCTGGGCTTCACCATGCAGATGGGCACCACCCTCGCCCAGAACAGCGTGGACCTACGGGACATGGGAGCGGCCTCCGCCGCGGCCAACCTGTTCCGCACCCTCGGCGGCTCCCTCGGCGTCGCGGTCTTCGGCTCCCTGTTCACCCGGGCGGTACCCGAGGGGGCGACGGGGGAGGCGTACCGCCAGGGGGTGGCGAGCGGCACGCAGCACGTCTTCCTCACGGCGGCGCTGGTGTGCGCGGTGGCGTTCCTGCTCGCGTTGTCGCTGGAGGAGGTGCCGTTGCGGAGCGGGCCGGGCGGGGCGGCGACGAAACAGCCGGTGACCCGCCTCTCGACGAAGTCCCCGGCTGATGGCAAAGGGTGAGTGACGGGACCCGAACCCCACTGTTCCGCTGTTCCGCGCGGGTGACTACTCAGGGCCCGCCGCTGCCGCCGGCGGCTTGCGGTGCCGCCCGGTGCCGGCGCGAAGGGGATTCGGCGCCTGCCCGGGGGCCTGTACGGGCGGCTCCTGGGCCGCGGGATACAGGACGCGCTTCGCCTCGGCGAGGTCGGCCGCGAAGCCGTATGCCTCCCAGGTGTACCCGTTCCACCGCTGGATCAGGCGAGGCGCCTCCGGTGCCAGGTGTCCGGCCCGCGGGCCGTCACCGGGGATCAGCGGGACGGCGCGAAGCCGTCCGATCCTGGCGTCACGGCGGTCCGCCCATGCGGACAGCGGTTCGTCGTCCACTCCGCTTCCCCATGACTCGACGGCTGCTCGTCCAAGAGGGTAGTGCCCTGGCTCGGTTGAGGCGGCGCTTCCGAGTTCCCGGCGCGGTTGACGGAGCGGCCCGGCTCACAGATCAGTTCGGCCCAGGCCACCACCCGGCTTGCCCTGGCCCAACTCCACCAGCGGGGCATCGACCAGGCGTGTGCCACAGCCTCCGGGGCCTTCGACCATATGAAGGGAGGTCCTCTTCCGGGCCGGATGCGCACCCTGCTGGGCGACTTCCAGCGGGACCTGATCACCCTTGCGCCGGACGCCTGGACCGCACAAGAGCGGGCGGACCCCTACCGCACCGAAGGGAGCAGGACCTGAACTCCTCGCTGCCGTCCTCTTGGAGGACGTCACGCATCCCAAGGTTCAGGACTCCTCCGTCAGCTCGCGTAGCGAGCGGACTGCGAAGAGAGGGATGCCGCGCCACCCACGAGGGCACCGCCGAAACCGATCAGAGCCGAGAAGAGCTGGTGGTCCGGGCGTCGCCGGAAACGCAGCAGCCGGTGACCCCGTCTTGCGACGGAGTCACCGGCTGACTGCTCAGGGTGAGTGACGGGACTTGAACCCGCGACTTCCTGGACCACAACCAGGTGCTCTACCAGCTGAGCTACACCCACCATGACCGGCGTTGGAGCTTTTCGTTTCCCCGACCGGCTGAGAAGAAGTCTACAGGGTCCGAAGGGATGCTCGCGCACACGTTTTCGCGCGAGCCCCTCGGGCGGGCTACCCCGCGGGCAGGACGTGCTTGGCGGCGATCGTCTTCGCCGTGTCGGAGTCCGGGCCGGGCTGCGGGACGAAGATCGCCTCGCGGTAGTAGCGCAGCTCGGCGATCGACTCGCGGATGTCGGCGAGCGCCCGGTGGTTGCCGTTCTTCTCCGGGCTGTTGAAGTAGGCCCGCGGATACCAGCGCCGGGCCAGCTCCTTGACGGAGGAGACGTCGACGATCCGGTAGTGGAGGTAGTCCTCCAGGGTCGGCATGTCGCGCAGCAGGAAACCGCGGTCGGTGCCGACGGAGTTGCCGCACAGCGGGGCCTTGCCGGGCTCCTTGACGTGCTCGCGGACATAGGCGAGCACCTGCTCCTCGGCGTCCTGGAGCGTCGTACCGGCCGCCAGCTCGTCGAGCAGTCCGGACGCGGTGTGCATCTGGCGCACCACCTCCGGCATCGTCTCCAGCGCCCGGTCCGGCGGACGGATGACGATGTCCACACCGTCGCCGAGCACGTTCAGCTCGGAGTCGGTGACGAGGGCGGCCACCTCGATGAGAGCGTCGTCGGACAGCGAGAGGCCGGTCATCTCGCAGTCGATCCACACCATGCGATCGTTCATGCGACCACCCTAAAGCGGGTGTGCGGTTTTGGATGCCCCCCGGACCCTCAGACCCCCAGGCCCCTGGCGGCGGAGGGCGGGAACGCGCGCGGCCCCGCCGCCGGGCCCGGGAAGAGCCCGGCCGCGAGGCCGGTCGTTCGTGGCCTCCGCCGGAGGCCGTCCGCCGGACGTCAGCCGCCGCTGCGCGGTCCCGGCAGCAGGCTCACCGCGCCGGCCGGCGTCCGCCGGCTCTGCATCGGCACACCGCTGTCCGGGTGCAGCAGGGGCATGTGCCCCATCGGTCCGGGACCGGTGGCCAGTCCCGGGGGCGGACCCGGCTGGCCGGCCGTCGCCATCGGGGCCTCCGGCTCACCGGGGCGTTCGCCCTGCGGCCGGCGGGCCCGGTAGGCCGCGCGGTAGGCAGCCGGGGACGAGCCGAGCTGGCGGCGGAAGTGCCCGCGCAGCGCGACGGGGGAGCGGAAGCCGCACCGGCCCGCCACCTCGTCCACCGAGTAGTCGGACGTCTCCAGCAGCCGCTGCGCCTGCAACACCCGCTGCGTGATCAGCCATTGCAGCGGCGCGCTGCCGGTCAGCGAGCGGAACCGGCGGTCGAACGTACGGCGGCTCATGTAGGCGCGTGCCGCCAGGGTCTCCACGTCGAACTGCTCGTGGAGGTGTTCCAGCGCCCAGGCGACGACCTCGGCGAGCGGGTCGGCGCCGATCTCCTCTGGTAAAGACCTGTCCAGGTAGCGCTCCTGGCCGCCGCTGCGGCGCGGCGGGACCACCAGGCGCCGGGCGAGCGCGCCGGCCGCCTCGTTGCCGTGGTCCGTCCGCACGATGTGCAGACACAGGTCTATCCCGGCCGCGGTGCCCGCCGACGTCAGGACGTCCCCGTCGTCGACGAACAGCTCCCGCGGATCGACGTGCACCGACGGGTAGCGCTTGGCCAGCGTCGGTGCGTACATCCAGTGGGTGGTGGCCGGCCGGCCGTCCAGCAGTCCGGCCGCGGCGAGCACGAACGCGCCCGTGCACAGCCCGACGATGCGGGCACCCTCCTCGTGCGCCCGGCGCAGTGCGTCGAGCGCTTCCTCCGGCGGTGGTGAGGTGATCGAGCGCCAGGCCGGTACGACGACCGTCCCTGCGCGTGAGATCGCCTCCAGCCCCTGTGGCGCGGTGAGTTCCAGGCCCCCTGTGGTCCGCAGCGGGCCTTCCTCGCCCCCGCACACCAGCAGTCGGTAACGGGGCACGCCGGCGTCCTGGCGGTCGATCCCGAACACCGACAGCGGAATGGAACTCTCGAAGATGGGGCCGCCGCTGAACAGCAGCACCGCGACGATCTCCTTACGGCGTCGCCCGGAGAGTTTCCGGGCCACGGCTTCCGGCGCGGCGGTGGAGTCGTGGCTCATACTGCTAAGCCCCCCTCGGTGGTCGCGGCTCCTCGGTTGTGTGGCTCCTGCACGTTTCCCCTCGGTCCTGCACGAGTCCCCCGCCGTAAAGACAGTCAAGATCGAAATCTACTGGCTGCCGCGGTCTTACGGTGGCCAGTTCGACACGCCGAAGATTGTCGACATGACAACTTGGCGTGAAGCATTCGATCACGAAGGGTTGCACTCGCGGACCCCGCAGGGAAGTACGCCTCGTACCAGTGGCCAAACCGCGTAGGGTGCGCAGCGCCCCTGAGACCCTTTCCGTGCAGGTGGAACGGGGGTTGGGGGGTGGTCGGACCCCCTCCGGGGCGATATCCAGAAGTTGGCTGAAAAGATGCGTCCGAGGGTGCGGAAACCGGTCAGTCGACCGGTGTCCGGGTCCGGGTGTGACGTCCACCTCTTTGCGCGGCGCAACGCTCGGCGTACCGCTCGGCGCACCGCTCGGACCGGCGCAGCAGTACCCGGCAGACGGCCGTGACGGCGGCCAGGCCCAGCGCGGTGCCCGTCGCGCCGGCCAGCGAAGTGCCGAACCAGAGCAGCACCACGGGGACGAGTACGCAGCTGAAGGCAGCCCAGCGGATCAGGTCGCTCACGGTGTCCGGCCTGGCGCGCGGTCCGGCGTCGGGGCGGGGTCCGGGCATCTCGTACTCCCTGGGGCGGTGGCTCACCCCGGTTCAACGCGCGGGCGGCACGACGGTCACCGGGCGCGCATTCGTGAACGCCGTGCAAACCGCCTGTACGGGGCAGCAACCATTGCGTTACGGGCGCGGCTCGTGCATGCTCCGGGGAACCCCTACGGACAACGGGGTCACCGCTCACGGAGCGTGCGCGGTATCTGGGCGCGAGAGGCGTGCCGCCGTACCCTTGGGGGTATGGGGTTGGGAAGATGTTTCCCGGACACAGCTCCGCCGCACCCCTCCGCCGCACCTCGTCGTCCCACCCATAAAAGGATCACAACGCCGAGACAGTCATGGCCGGTCACGAATACTTCGAACCCGCGGACCGCAAGCGGCCGGTCGCCGATCCCACGGCGGCCGACCCCCAGGCGGCGACAGAGGCGCGCCCGTCCTGCGACCCCGCCTTCCGGCACGGAGTGGTGGTCGGCTTCGACGGCTCCACCTCCAGCGAGCGTGCCCTGTCCTACGCGATCGGCATGGCCCACCGCTCCCACTCCGGCCTGATCATCGTGCACGTGGCCAACCGGCTGCCCACCACGGTGTGGGCCGGCTGCGAGCCGCCCGTCTTCGTCGACGTCCCGGACCACCGCACCGAGGTGCTCGGTCTGGAGCTGGCGTGCGCGGACTACCTGGCGGAGGTGCCCTGGATCCTGGTGGAGCGGGGCGGCGACATCTGCCACGAACTCGAAGAGGTGGGGCGGGAGTACGAGGCCGACGCGATCGTCGTCGGCTCCACCCACGGCATCGTCGGCCGCATCTTCGGCTCGGTCGCGGGGCGGCTCGCCAAGCGGGCCCAGCGGCCCGTCATCGTCATTCCCTGAAGCAGCCCCTGAAGCAACCCCTGAAGCAGCCCCCGAAGCATCCCCTGACGGGAAACTACCCGCGCGTAGAGGTGGGTTGTGCCCTGCTGAGGGGCATATACCCGGCACCGCACGACGGCAGACGACGACTCACGACGGCACAGGCCGTGCCGCCGGCCGGGGGGTGACGGCCACCGGCTGATAGCAGCGGCACGGAACGGACCCCCACGCGCACGGGTGGCACGCGTGGGGGTCCGCTCTGTGAGGTTCCCGGCCCGCTACTCGACCGTGACCGACTTCGCCAGGTTGCGCGGCTTGTCGATGTCCCGGCCCAGGGCCTTCGCCGTGTGGTAGGCGAGGAGTTGGAGCGGGATGCCCATCAGGATCGGGTCCAGCTCGTCCTCGTTCTTCGGGACCACGATGGTCTGGTCGGCCTTCTCCTGCGGCTGGTGGGCGACCGCGAGGATCTTGCCCTCGCGGGCCTTGATCTCCTCCAGGGCCGCGCGGTTCTTCTCCAGCAGGTCGTCGTCGGGGACGATCGCGACCGTCGGCAGCGCGGGCTCGATGAGGGCCAGCGGGCCGTGCTTCAGCTCGGAGGCGGGGTAGGCCTCGGCGTGGATGTAGGAGACCTCCTTGAGCTTCAGGGAGGCCTCGCGGGCGACCGGGTAGCCCCGGACGCGGCCGATGAAGAGCATCGAGCGGGCGTCCGCGTAACCCTCCGCGAGCTGCTTGATCTCCTCCTCCTGCTTGAGGATCTCGGTGATCTGCTGCGGCAGCCGGCGCAGGCCCTCGATGATCCGCTTGCCGTCGCGCACGGACAGGTCGCGGGTGCGGCCGAGGTGCAGGGCGAGCAGCGCGAAGGCCACCGTGGTGTTGGTGAAGCACTTGGTGGAGACCACGCACACCTCGGGACCGGCGTGCACGTAGACGCCGCCGTCCGCCTCGCGGGCGATCGCCGAGCCCACCACGTTGACCACGCCGAGCACCCGGGCGCCCTTGCGCTTCAGCTCCTGGACGGCGGCGAGCACGTCGTACGTCTCACCGGACTGGGAGACCGCGATGTACAGGGTGTCGGGGTCCACGACCGGGTTGCGGTAGCGGAACTCGGAGGCCGGCTCGGCGTCGGCGGGGATGCGGGCCAGCTCCTCGATCATCTGGGCGCCGATCATGCCCGCGTGGTACGAGGTGCCGCAGCCGAGGATCTTCACCCGGCGGATCTGCCGGGCCGCGCGGGCGTCCAGGTTGAGGCCGCCGAGGTGCACGGTGGAGAACCGGTCGTCGATCCGGCCGCGCAGCACGCGGTCGACGGCGTCGGCCTGCTCGAAGATCTCCTTGTGCATGTAGGTGTCGTGGCCGCCCATGTCGTACGACTCGGCCTCCCACTCCACCGTGGTCGGCTCGGCGGTGGTGCGCGTGCCCTCGGTGGTGTAGGTGCGGAAGTCGTCGGCCTTGAGGGTGGCCATCTCGCCGTCGTCCAGGGTCACTATCTGGCGGGTGTGGGTGACCAGGGCGGCGATGTCCGAGGCGACGAACATCTCCTTCTCGCCGATGCCGAGGACGACCGGGGAGCCGTTGCGGGCCACCACGATGCGGTCCGGGAAGTCGGCGTGCAGCACCGCGATGCCGTAGGTGCCCTCGATCAGCCGGACCGCCTGGCGGACCTTGTCCTCCAGCTTCTCGGCGGTGGCGCGGGCGATGAGGTGGGTGAGGACCTCGGTGTCGGTCTCGGAGAGGAACTCGACGCCGTCCGCCTCCAGCTTGCGGCGCAGGTCGGCGGCGTTGTCGATGATGCCGTTGTGCACGACGGCGACCTTGTTGTCGCCCGACATGTGCGGGTGGGCGTTGGCGTCGGACGGCGCGCCGTGGGTGGCCCAGCGGGTGTGGGCGATGCCGGTGGTGCCCTTGAAGCGGGCCGGGACCTTGGCCTCCAGGTCCCGCACCCGGCCCTTGGCCTTGACCATCTTCAGGCCGGGCGCCTTCGGGGAGGTGACGACGATGCCCGCCGAGTCGTACCCGCGGTACTCCAGGCGCTGGAGGCCCTCCAGCAGGAGAGGGGCGACGTCACGCTTCCCGATGTATCCGACAATTCCGCACATAGATATAGATATCCCTTGGGTGTCGCTGGTCCGGTCCGGTCGGCGCTCAGCCGTAGACCATGCGGCGCAGCTGCCTGAGCGTCAGCTCCGGCGGCGCCACCGCCCGGTAGTGCAGGTCCGCCTCGATCCGGTCGAAGATCTCCGTGTTCACCAGGCCCTGGGCCTGGAGTTCGCGGTGGCGGCGACGGACGAACTCCGGGGTCGTCTCGTCGAAGTAGGCGAGCACGTCCTGGACCACCCGCAGCGCCTCGCCCCGGTTCAGGGTCGTGGACCGCGTCAGATGATCAACCAGTTCGTCGTGCACTCGGTAGATCCTGGAGTACCGGACGCCGTTTCGCAAGAATCCTGCCCGATTCCGGGCAGCGGCCGGTTGGTGCTTTCATGGTGCGCTGTTCGCGGGCCCGTCACTCCATGTCCTGTGTCCCGTTGCCCGGACCCACGAGTTTCGGACGCCATGGACATTCCTCGTATGGGCGTTCCCGAGAAGCTTGCCGCGCGCCTGAGCATGGCGGAGCAGCACGAGTACCTGCGTTCCAAGTTCTCGCGGCGCAGCATGATCCGGGGCGGCGCCGTCACGCTGGGCGCCGTCGCGGGCGGCGCGTTCGTGCCGGGCGCCACCGCCCAGGCCGCCGCGCCGACGGCCGCGCGCACCACCTCCACCGAGCCGGTCGACGGCGCCCTCGTCGCCCCCTTCGCCCGTCACCTCGCCTTCGGCAACGACCCGCGCACCGAGGTCACCGTCTCCTGGCAGGTGCCGGTCGCGGTGAAGAAGCCCTTCATCCGCATCGGCGCCCACCCGTGGGACCTCTCCCGCAAGATCCCCGCCGAGGTCCGCACCCTCTACACCCCGGCCGGTGTCGGCGCGAGCGGCGACCACACCCAGTACTACGTGCACGCCAAGCTCACCCACCTGCGCCCCGGGAAGACCTACTACTACGGCGTCGGCCACCAGGGCTTCGACCCGGCCCAGCCGCACCTGCTCGGCACCCTGGGCACCTTCACCACCGCCCCCGCCCACAAGGCGCCGTTCACCTTCACGGCCTTCGGCGACGAGGGCGTCGGCTACCACGGCCTGGCCAACAACGCCCTGCTGCTCGGCCAGAACCCGGCCTTCCACCTGCACGCCGGCGACATCGCCTACGCCGACCCGTCCGGCGCGGGCAAGACCGCCGACACCGGCTTCGACTCGCGCACCTGGGACCAGTTCCTCGCCCAGACCGAGTCGGTCGCCAAGCAGGTCCCGTGGATGCCGGCGTTCGGCAACCACGACATGGAGGCCTGGTACTCGCCGAACGGCTACGGCGGCGAGGAGGCCCGCTGGAACCTTCCGGACAACGGTCCGGACAAGGCGAACCTGCCCGGCGTCTACTCCTTCGTCTACGGCAACACCGCGGTCATCTCGCTCGACGCCAACGACATCTCCTTCGAGATCCCGGCGAACCTGGGCATATCGGGTGGTACCCAGACCAAGTGGCTGGAAAGCCAGTTGAAGCGGTACCGTGCCGCGCACGACGTCGACTTCATCGTGGTCTTCTTCCACCACTGCGCCTACTGCACCTCCACGGCCCACGCCTCGGAGGGGGGCGTGCGCCAGGAGTGGGTGCCGCTGTTCGAGAAGTACACGGTGGACCTGGTCATCAACGGCCACAACCACCAGTACGAGCGCACCGACGTCATCAAGGGGAACAAGGTCGCCAAGGAGCTGCCGATCGGCGGTACCGCCTACCCGGAGACCGACGGCGTGGTCTACGTCACCGCGGGCGCCGCGGGCCGCAGCCTGTACGCCTTCACCGCGCCGGACTCCTACGAGGGGCACGAGCACGACACCGACTCGGTCGCCTCGTTCGTCAACACCAAGGACGGCAAGGTCAACGAGACCGTCGCCTGGTCCCGGGTGCGCTACCTCGACTACTCCTTCCTGCGCGTGGACGTGGTGCCCGCGCCGAAGGGCCGGCACACCACGCTGAAGGTGTCGGGCATCGCCGAGACCGGCGACCGCATCGACCACTTCACGGTCTCCCGCCGGGCCAAGTAGCCGCCGACGCTCTTCGGATGAATTCCGCGGCGCGGGGATTGTTTCCCCGCGACCGCGGAAGAACAGGTCTCGACCCCATCCGAAGGGAGCGCATGTGACACCGAACCACAGCACGACTCCCCGAACCGCCCGAACCACCCGGACTCCCCGCCTCCTCGGCGCGCTGCTGCTGGTCGCCGCCGCCGGAGCCGCGACCCTCGGCGCCGCGCCCGCCGCGAGCGCCGCCGCGCCGACCCCGCTGGACCGGGTGATCCCGGCACCCGCCTCGGTGCGGCCCGGCGGCGGCGCGTACCGCGTCACGAGCACGACGGCGGTCCGCGTCGACGACTCCGCCGCCGTCCGCGCCGTCGGCGGCTACCTCGCCGGCCTCCTGCGGCCCGCCACCGGCTACCGGCTGCCGGTCACCGACCAGGGCACCGGCGGCATCCGACTCACCCTCGCCAAGGGCGACTTCGGCGCCGAGGGCTACCGCCTGCACAGTGCCGCCACCGGTGTCACCCTCACCGCGGCCACCACCACCGGCCTCTTCCACGGCGTCCAGACGCTCCGTCAGCTCCTCCCCGCCGCCGTCGAGAAGCGGACGCGCCAGAGCGCCACCTGGCAGATCGCCGGCGGCACCATCGAGGACCGCCCCCGCTACGCCTACCGGGGCGCCATGCTCGACGTCGCCCGGCACTTCCGCCCGGTCGCCGAGGTCAAGCGGTACGTCGACCAACTCGCCCTCTACAAGATCAACGAGCTGCATCTGCACCTCAGCGACGACCAGGGCTGGCGGCTCGCCATCGACTCCTGGCCGCGCCTGGCCACCTACGGCGGCTCCACCCAGGTCGGCGGCGGCAGGGGCGGCTACTACACCAAGGCCGAGTACCGCGACATCGTCCGGTACGCGGCCTCCCGCCACCTGGAGGTCGTCCCCGAGATCGACATGCCCGGCCACACCAACGCCGCCCTCGCCTCCTACGCGAAGCTCAACTGCGACGGTGTGGCACCCCCGCTCTACACCGGCACCCAGGTCGGCTTCAGCTCGCTGTGCGTGTCCAAGGGGGTCACCTACGACTTCGTGGACGACGTCATCCGGGAGCTGGCCGCGCTCACCCCGGGCCGCTATCTGCACATCGGCGGCGACGAGGCGCACTCCACGAGCCACGCCGACTACGTGACGTTCATGGACCGCGTCCAGCCGGTCGCCGCCCGGTACGGCAAGAAGGTCATCGGCTGGCACCAGCTCACCGGCGCCCACCCGGCGGCGGGCGCCCTCGCCCAGTACTGGGGCGTGGACGGCACCAGCGCCGCCGAGAAGGCGCAGGTCGTCGCCGCGGCCAAGAAGGGCACCGGGCTGATCCTGTCCCCGGCCGACCGGCTCTACCTGGACATGAAGTACACCGAGGACACCCCGCTCGGCACCAAGTGGGCGGGCTACGTCGAGGTGAAACGCGCCTACGACTGGAATCCGGGCGCCTACCTCGCCGGGGCGCCCGCCTCCGCGATCCGGGGCGTCGAGGCACCCCTGTGGTCGGAGACCGTGAAGAGCGCGGCCGACCTGGAGTACCTGGCGTTCCCGCGGCTGGCCGGCGCGGCCGAACTGGGCTGGTCACCGGCCGCCACGCACGGCTGGACCGGCTACCGGACGCGGCTGGCGGCCCAGGGCCCGCGCTGGGACGCCCTCGGCATCCACTACTACCGCTCGCCGCAGGTCCCCTGACCCGCACGCTGACGGGACGGCAGACGGCACGGGCACCCCGGAGGACCGTCTCCGGGGTGCCCGCGGGTCGCGGTCACCCTCAGCCGAGCTTCTTGGCCTTCTCCAGCGCCTCCGCCAGGCTGGTCAGCAGCGGCACGCACTTGTCGTAGGACAGGATCGGCTCGGGGGAGCGGGAGATGACCTGCCCGGCCTTGACGGCGGGCAGCTTCTTCCAGGTCGCCTTGGTGATGTCGGCGGGCTGGATGGCCGAGGTGCGGTCGTCCATCATGATGATGTCGGCGTGGTACTTGTCGACGTTCTCCCAGCTCAGGGACTCGTACCAGCCGCCGCCCTTGGCCTTGGCGCTCTCCGGGGGCTCGACGAAGTCCACGCCGAGGGACTTGAAGTACTCCAGGTCGATGGAGAGGTTGCTGCCGGAGACGTAGAACAGCGGGTCGCTGGCGCTGCCGACCAGCACCTTGATGCCGGGCTTGGCCTTGGCCGCGGCGCGCAGCCGGGCCGCCGCCGCCTCGAACCGCTTCTTGGCGTCCGTCACCTTGGCGGCCTTCAGGTCACCGCCGAGCGAGTCGGCCAGCGCCCACATGCGCTCCAGGGAATCGGTGAGCTTGCGGTCGTAGACGGAGATACCGACGCTGGGAGCGAGCTGGGCGATCTTCTTCTTCGACTCCTCCGGCACGTACCAGAGCGTGCCGGCCTTGTCGAACATCGTGGAGACCAGCACGTCCGGGGCGAGCGAGGCGTACTTCTCGATGCTGAACTGGCCCCAGGTGTTGCCGATGACGGTCACCTTGCTGACGTCCATGTCGCCGGCCTGGACATCGGCCTTGCCGTCCTTGGTCTTCGTCGGGCCGAACACGCCCTTGACCTGGATGCCGTAGTCGTACAGCGCGGCGGCGACACCGGTGAAGGCGACGATGTTCGCCGGGACCTTGTCCAGCTTCACGGTCGTACCGCGGTCGTCCTTGAACGACCAGCCCCCGGACTTCCCCGAGCCACCCTTCCCCGACCCCGCGTCCTTCCCCTTGCCGTCCCCGCAGGCGGCGAGCACGGCCCCGAGGCCGAGGGCACCGCCGGCGGCGAGGAGTCCGCGGCGGGTGGGGCGGGTGGCACGGGCATACGACATCGAGGTGACTGCTTTCGAACGGGGCAGGGCGCCCGCCGGACAGGTTCGCGGTCAGGTTAGCCTAACCTCATCCAATGTCCAGAAGGTGCCCTCCCCGCGCTTCCGCCACTGGGTCGGTGCCGCGATCGGCGCACATGACGACCAGCCATGGCGGTGCGCTGGTCAGGTCCGGATGGCCGCGTCAGCTCACCAGCCCCAGCTCCCGTGCGATCAGCATGCGCTGGACCTCGCTCGTGCCCTCGCCGATTTCCAGGATCTTGGAGTCGCGCCACATGCGGGCGACCGGGTACTCGTTCATGAAGCCGTAGCCGCCGTGGATCTGAGTGGCTTCGCGGGCGTTGTCGACGGCGACCGTGGAGGAGTAGAGCTTGGCGAGGGCCGCCTCCTTCTTGAAGGGTTCGCCCGCGACCAGGCGGGAGGCGGCGTCGCGCCAGGCGAGGCGGGCCGTGTGGGCCTTCATCTCCATGTCGGCGAGCTTGAACTGGACCGCCTGGTTGGCGCCGATGGGCCGGCCGAAGGCGTGCCGCTCCTTGGCGTACTTCAGCGACTCGTCCACGCAGCCCTGCGCGAGGCCCGTCCCGAGGGCGGCGATGGCGATGCGGCCCTCGTCCAGGATGCGCAGGAACTGGGCGTAGCCGCGGCCCTCCTCGCCGAGCAGGTTGGCGGCCGGGACGCGGACGTCGGCGAAGGACAGCTCGCGGGTGTCGGAGGCGTTCCAGCCGACCTTCGAGTAGGGCGGCGCCACCGTGAAGCCGGGCGTGCCGGAGGGGACGATGATCGCCGAGATGCGGGGCCTGCCGTCCGGTTTGCGGCCGGTGACGGCGGTGACCGTCACCAGGCCCGTGATGTCGGTGCCCGAGTTGGTGATGAAGCACTTGGTGCCGTTGATGACCCATTCGCCGGTGTCCGGGTCGAGGCGGGCGGTCGTCCGGGTCGCGCCCGCGTCCGAGCCGCCGTCCGGCTCCGTCAGGCCGAACGCGCCCAGGATCTCGCCCGAGCACAGGCAGGGCAGCCACTCGCGCTTCTGCTCCTCGGTGCCGAACAGGTGCAGCGGCATCGCGCCGAGCGAGACCCCGGCCTCCAGGGTGATCGCCACCGAGGAGTCCACCCGGGCCAGCTCCTCCAGGGCGATGCCGAGGGCCAGGTAGTCGCCGCCCATGCCGCCGTACTCCTCCGGGAACGGCAGTCCGAACAGGCCCATGCGGCCCATCTCGCGCACGATCTCGTACGGGAACTCGTGCCGCTCGTAGAAGTCGCCGATCTTCGGCGCCACCACGTCGTGCGCGAACTCCTCGACCGTGCGGCGGAGTTCTTCCAGCTCGGGGCTGAGACGATGGTCCATGCTGATCACTGGTCCTTGTGGGAGAGAGCGCGGACGGTGCGCGAGGGGCTCGGGCGGTCGAGGTGGGCGGCCATCCAGACGCTGGCGGCGGTCAGCCGGGCGAGGTCCACCCCGGTCTCGATGCCGAGGCCCTGGAGCATCCAGACCAGGTCCTCGGTGGCGAGGTTGCCGGTGGCGGACCTGGCGTAGGGGCAGCCGCCGAGGCCGCCGGCGGACGCGTCGACCGTCGTCACGCCGTGTTCCAGGGCCGCGTAGGTGTTGGCGAGCGCCTGGCCGTAGGTGTCGTGGAAGTGCACGCCGGTCTCGCCCACCGGGACGCCCGCCTCGGTCAGGAGACGCAGCAGCTCGCGGACATGGCCGGGGGTGGCGACGCCGATGGTGTCGCCGAGGCTCAGCTCGTGGCAGCCCATGTCCCGCAGCGCCGTGCAGACCCGGACCACCTGGGGGAGCGGCACCGGGCCCTCCCACGGGTCGCCGAAGCACATCGACACGTATCCGCGCACGTGCAGGCCTTCGTCCCGGGCCCGGCGCACCACCGGCTCGAACAGCGTCAGCGACTCGTCCAGGGTGCGGTTGAGGTTGGCCTTGGCGAAGGACTCGGTGGCGCTGGCGAACACCGCCACCCGGCGCACGCCCAGCGCCAGCGCCCGCTCCAGGCCCCGTTCGTTGGGCACCAGCGCCGGCAGCTCCGCGTCCAGGTCGCTCACCATCGGGAACAGCCGCTCGGCATCGGCCAGTTGGGGCACCCACTTGGGGTGCACGAAGCTGGTCGCCTCGATGCTGCGCAGACCCGCGTCGGCCAGCTTGCGGATGAAATCCGCCTTCACCTCGGTCGGGACGACCGCCTTCTCGTTCTGCAGCCCGTCGCGCGCGCCGACCTCGTGGATCCGCACCCGGGCGGGCAGCCCCGGCGCCGGTACGGTCATGGGCAGATGTCCGGTGCTCACTCGGCCCCCTCCGCCAACTGCTCGACGGGCGCGATGACGGCCAGCACCTGGTCCATGGCGACCGTGCTGCCCGGGGACACGTCCAACTCGGCGACCGTCCCGGCGTGCGGGGCGGAGATCACGTGCTCCATCTTCATCGCCTCCACCACCAGCAGGCTCTGTCCCGCGGCCACCTCGTCCCCGACGGCCACCTTCACCACGGTGACCGTGCCGGGCATGGGCGCGGTCAGCGAGTCGGCGCCCGAGCGGGCCGCGCCGCTCAGCGAGGCGGCCACCGGGTCGTGGTCGCGCACCTGCCAGGCGTCGCCGTCCCGGCCGATCCAGTCGCCGGCCCGGCGGAAGGTGTGCCGGACGCCGTCGAGGGTGACGGCCACCCGGTCGCCGCTGACAGTGTGCGTCCCGCGCGGGGTGTACGTCACCGGGTCCTGGACGCGCAGCGGGAACGCGGGCGGCTTCGGGGTGCCGCCGAGCCGCCAGCCGCTCGGCACCGAGAAGGGGTCGGTCCAGCCCTCGCCGCTCGGTTCCAGGGCCTTGAGGCGGACGGCCGCCGCCGCCTCGTAGACCTCCTCCGGCACGCCGTCCGGCACCAGCTCGTCCACCGCCCGCTCCACCAGGCCGGTGTCCAGCTCGCCCGCCACGACCGCCGGGTGGGCCAGCAGCCGGCGCAGGAAGCCCGCGTTGGTCGGCACGCCGAGGGTGACCGTCTCCGCGAGGGCGGAGCGGAGTCTGCGCAGCGCCGTCGCGCGGTCGGGGCCGTAGGCGATCACCTTGGACAGCATCGGGTCGTACAGGCTGCCGACCTCGGTGCCCTCGCTGAGCCCGGAGTCGGTACGGACGCCGTCGCCCTCGGGCTCGCTGAGCAGCAGCACCGTGCCGCCGGACGGCAGGAAGCCGCGCGCCGGGTCCTCGGCGCAGATTCGGGCCTCGACGGCGTGCCCGGTCAGGGCCACGTCCTGCTGCGCGAAGCCCAGCGGCTCGCCGGCCGCCACCCGCAGCTGCCACTCCACCAGGTCCAGGCCGGTGACCAGCTCGGTGACCGGGTGCTCCACCTGGAGGCGGGTGTTCATCTCCATGAAGTAGTACGCCGACGGGTCGCCGCCCGGCACGATGAACTCGACCGTGCCCGCGCCCCGGTACCCGCACGACCGGGCCGCCTGCACGGCCGCCTCACCCATCGCCGTGCGCGTGGCCTCGTCGAGGAGGACGCTCGGCGCCTCCTCGATGATCTTCTGGTGGCGCCGCTGCAGCGAGCACTCGCGCTCGCCGAGGTGGACGACGTTGCCGTGGCCGTCGGCCAGCACCTGGATCTCGATGTGCCGGGGGCGGTCCACCCAGCGCTCCACCAGCAGCGTGTCGTCGCCGAAGGAGGCGCGGGCCTCCCGGCGGGCGGCGGCGATCTCCTCCTCCAGCACCGTCAGATCCCGCACCAGGCGCATGCCCTTGCCGCCCCCGCCGGCCGACGGCTTCAGCAGCACCGGCGCGCCCAACGCGCGGGCGGCGTCGGCCAGTTCGGGGTCACGGCCGCCGGGTACAACCGGTACGCCGGCCGCCTGCACGGTCTCCTTGGCGCGGATCTTGTCGCCCATCAGCGCGATGGCGTCGGCGGGCGGGCCGATGAACACCAGGCCCGCCGCCTCGCAGGCCCGCGCGAAGCCGGCGTTCTCGGCGAGGAAGCCGTACCCCGGGTGGACGGCCTGGGCGCCCGTGCGGGCGGCGGCCTCCATCAGCCGGTCCACGGACAGATAGCTCTCGGCGGCGGGCGCCGGGCCGATCCGTACCGCCGTGTCGGCCTCGCGCACATGCCGTGCGTCGGCGTCGGCGTCGGAGAAGACCGCCACCGAGCGCACGCCCAGCGAGCGGAGCGTACGGATGACGCGTACGGCGATCTCGCCCCGGTTGGCGACCAGCACTGTGTCGAACACGGTTCCCCTCCTCACATCCGGAAGACGCCGAACTGGGGGTCTCCCAGGGGCGCGTTGGCGCAGGCCGTCAGGGCGAGCCCGAGCACCTGACGGGTCTCCAGCGGGTCGATCACGCCGTCGTCCCAGAGCCGGGCGGTGGCGTAGTAGGCGCTGCCCTGGCGCTCGTACTGGGCACGGATCGGTGCCTTGAAGGACTCCTCGTCCTCGGCGGGCCACTGCTCGCCGCGCCCCTCCAGCTGGTCGCGCTTGACGGTGGCGAGGACGCCGGCGGCCTGCTCGCCGCCCATCACGGAGATCTTGGCGCCCGGCCACATCCACAGGAAGCGGGGGGAGTAGGCCCGGCCGCACATCGAGTAGTTGCCCGCGCCGTAGGAGCCGCCGACCACGACCGTCAGCTTCGGCACCCGGGTGCAGGCGACGGCCGTCACCATCTTGGCGCCGTGCTTGGCGATGCCGCCCGCCTCGTAGTCCCTGCCGACCATGAAGCCGGAGATGTTCTGGAGGAAGACCAGCGGGATGCCGCGCTGGTCGCACAGCTCGATGAAGTGGGCGCCCTTCTGGGCGGACTCGGAGAACAGGATGCCGTTGTTGGCGACGATCCCGACCGGGTGCCCGTGGATCCGGGCGAAGCCGGTGACCAGGGTCTGCCCGAACTCGCTCTTGAACTCGGCGAACCGGGAGCCGTCCACCACGCGCGCGATGATCTCGCGGACGTCGTAGGGGGTACGGGAGTCCACCGGGACCGCGCCGTACAGCCCGTACGGGTCCACCTTGGGCTCCACCGCCGGCTGTACGTCCCAGGGTGGGGACTGCGGGGCCGGGAGGGTGGCGACGATGTTCCGGACGATGCGCAGGGCGTGCGCGTCGTCCTCCGCGAGGTGGTCGGTGACGCCGGAGGTGCGGGAGTGCACCTCGCCGCCGCCCAGTTCCTCGGCGGTGACCACCTCGCCGGTCGCCGCCTTCACCAGCGGGGGGCCGCCGAGGAAGATGGTGCCCTGGTTCCGGACGATCACGGCCTCGTCGCTCATCGCCGGCACGTACGCGCCGCCCGCGGTGCACGAGCCGAGCACCGCCGCGATCTGCGGGATGCCGGCGCCGGACATCCGGGCCTGATTGTAGAAGATGCGGCCGAAGTGGTCGCGGTCCGGGAACACCTCGTCCTGCATCGGCAGGAAGGCGCCGCCGGAGTCCACCAGGTACACACAGGGCAGCCGGTTGTCCAGGGCCACCTCCTGGGCGCGCAGGTGCTTCTTGACCGTCATCGGGTAGTACGTGCCGCCCTTGACCGTGGCGTCGTTGGCGACGATCACGCACGGGCGTCCGCTGACCCGGCCGATGCCGGCGACCACCCCCGCCGCCGGTGCCTGCCCGTCGTACAGCCCGTCGGCCGCGAGCGGGGCCAGCTCCAGGAACGGCGAGCCGGGGTCCAGCAGTGTGTCCACCCGGTCGCGCGGCAGCAGCTTGCCGCGCGCGGTGTGCCGGGCCCGCGCCTTCTCGCCGCCGCCGAGCGCCACCGCGGCCAGCTTGGCGCGCAGCTCCCCGACGAGGGCGAGATGGGCTTCCTCATTGGCCCGCCACGCTTCCGACGCGGGATCAGCCGCGCTCAAAAGCTCCGGTGCCTCGTGCATCCTGCGGTCCCCTCACGCGGTGATCGAACCTGTGCTCCGCTGTTAATGAGCGTTAACCTCTCCCTTCAGGTTAACGACCGCTAACCTCGCTGTCTAGAATTGACCGCATGGTCACGAGAACCGACGCGCCCACCCGCCGCGAGCAGATCCTCAGGGAGGCCGCCCGGCTCTTCGCCGAGCGCGGCTTCCACGGCGTCGGCGTGGACGAGATAGGCGCCGCCGTCGGCATCAGCGGCCCCGGTCTCTACCGGCACTTCCCGGGCAAGGACGCCATGCTGGCCGAGCTGCTGGTCGGCATCAGCGGCCAGCTCCTCACCGGGGCCAAGCGGCGCCTCGCGGAGAGCGACGGGGACGGCGGCGGCGCTCCGGAGGTGCTGGACTCCCTGATCGAGGGCCACATCGACTTCGCCCTGGACGACCGCCCGCTGATCACCCTGCACGACCGCGAGCTGGACCGGCTGCGCGACAGCGACCGCAAGCTGGTGCGCCAGCTCCAGCGGCAGTACGTCGAGCTGTGGGTGGAGGTGGTCCGCGAGGTCTATCCGGCCCTCACCGAGCCCTCCGCCCGCTCCGCCGTCCACTCCGTCTTCGGTCTCCTCAACTCCACCCCCCACCTGGGCCGCGCCGGCACCCTCCCGGGCCGCACCACCACGGCGACCCTGCTGCACCGGATGGCGCGGGGGGCGTTCGCGGCGGCGGGGGTGGCGGAGGAGGGCTGAGCCGGACCGGCTCGGCTCCACGTCGATACGCTGGGGCCGTGCCCACGGACTACGCCACGATGCGCGCCATCGCCGAGGAACTCGGGGCCCATGCCGAGCGGCTCGAAGGGGCCTGGAGTGTGGAGATCGGCCGCTCGGGCCCCGCGCTCTTCAGGACGTCCGCGCCCACCCGGCACGAGGGCACCGTTCGCCGCGTCCGCGAGCAGCTGGACAGGCAGGTGCCGTCCACGCGTCCGGGCCACGTCTGCGCCCGCCCCCATGTCGAGCACCCGGCGCTCGGCCGTATGCGGCGCCCCGACGCGGTGGTCATCCCCGAGGCCGCTCTCGACGAGGAAGGGCTCGCCGTGGACGCGACCCAGGTCCTCGCCGCCGTCGAGATCGTCTCGCCGTCCAACCCGGACAACGACTACGTCGAGAAGCTCGACGACTACCCGGCGATGGACATCCCGCTCTACATGATCGTCGACCCCCGTACCGGCACCATCGAGATCCACTCCGAGCCGTGCCGGGGCCGCTACACCCGCAAGGACCCCTACATCTACGGGGACTCCGTCCCCTTCGGCCCCTGGGTGGTCGACACGGCCGCCTTCCGGCGGTACGGCAAGGCCGGCAACTGAAGCGACGGGTGGTGCAGCTCACCCTGGACGCCCCCCGTACTCGCCGGTACGGTTGGGTGAGCAAGCGCTTAGACATGGTGCTGTCCAGGCTGAGGTACGTGGAGGTGGCGGCGTGCGCCGTACGGTGTTCAACGAGGATCACGAGGCGTTCCGGGAGACTCTGCGCGCCTTCATCGAGGCCGAGGTCGTGCCGGTCTACGACGAGTGGTTCGCCGCCGGCCAGGCGCCGCGCGACTTCTACCACAAGCTCGGCGACCTGGGCATCTTCGGCATCAACGTGCCCGAGGAGTTCGGCGGCGCCGGCCTGGACAGCCACAAGTTCGAGGCCGTCCTCTACGAGGAGACCGCCCGCGCCGGCGTCCAGTTCGGCGGCTCCGGCGTGCACGTGCTGCTCGCCCTGCCGTACATCAAGATGCTCGCCACCGACGAGCAGAAGAAGCGGTACCTGCCGAAGTTCGTCACCGGCGAGGAGATGTGGGCCATCGCGATGACGGAGCCGGGCACCGGTTCCGACCTCGCGGGCATGAAGTCCACCGCCAGGCTCTCCGAGGACGGCACGCACTACGTCCTCAACGGCGCCAAGACCTTCATCACCGGCGGTGTGCACGCCGACCGCGTGATCGTGTGCGCCCGCACCTCCGCGCCCACCGCCGAGGACCGCCGCCACGGCATCTCGCTGTTCGCCGTCGACACCAAGTCCGAGGGCTACTCCGTGGGCCGCAAGCTGGACAAGCTCGGCCTGAAGACCTCCGACACCGCCGAGCTGGCCTTCGTCGACGTCAAGGTCCCGGTCGAGGACCTGCTCGGCGAGGAGAACAAGGGCTTCTATTACCTCGGCCACAACCTCGCCTCCGAGCGCTGGGGCATCGCCTTCGGCGCCTACGCGCAGGCCAAGGCCGCCGTCCGGTTCGCCAAGAGTTACGTGCAGGAACGTACCGTCTTCGGCAAGCCGGTCGCCCACTTCCAGAACACCAAGTTCGAGCTGGCCGCCTGCCAGGCCGAGGTGGACGCCGCCGAGGCCGTCGCCGACCGCGCCACCGAGGCCCTCGACGCCGGCGAGCTGACCCCCGCCGAGGCCGCCTCCGCCAAGCTGTTCTGCACCGAGGTCGCCCACCGCGTCATCGACCGCTGCCTCCAGCTGCACGGCGGCTACGGCTACATGAACGAGTACCCGATCGCCCGCCTGTACGCGGACAACCGCGTCAACCGCATCTACGGCGGCACCAGCGAGATCATGAAGTCGATCATCGCCAAGGACATGGGCCTGTAGGGCGCACGCCACCGCCGGCCGCCGTCACACCGCCATGAGCCAGGCACTCCAGGACCTCCTCGATCTGCTCGACCTGGAGCGGATCGAGGAGGACATCTTCCGCGGCCGGTCCCGCTCCGCCGTCGTCCCCCGGGTCTTCGGCGGGCAGGTCGCGGCGCAGGCGCTGGTCGCCGCCGGCCGTACGGTCCCCGCCGACCGGCCCGCCCACTCCCTGCACGCGTACTTCCTGCGCCCCGGGGACCCCGGCGCGCCCATCGTCTACACCGTGGACCGCATCCGCGACGGGCGGTCCTTCACCACCCGGCGCGTCGTCGCCGTCCAGCACGGCAAGCCGATCTTCCACCTCTCGGCGTCCTTCCAGGCGTACGAGGAGGGCCTCGACCACCAGGCTCCGATGCCGCCCGCGCCCGACCCGGCGACCCTGCCGACCTCCCCGGAGCGGCTGCGCGGCTACGCCCACCTCGCGCCCGACGTGGTCGAACGCTTCCTGGAGGCCCGCGAGGCCATCGACCTCCGATACGTGGACGAGCCGCCGTACGGCAGGTTCGGCGAGCCGCGCGAGCCGCACAGCCAGGTCTGGTTCCGCACCAACGGCAAGCTGGACGACGACCGGCTCCTCCACATCGTCCTCGCCACCTACGTCTCCGACATGACCCTGCTGGACTCCGTGCTGCTCGCGCACGGCCGCGGCGGATGGGCCGTCGGCGACGTCGTCGGGGCCTCGCTGGACCACGCGATGTGGTTCCACCGGCCTTTCCGTGCCGACGAATGGCTGCTCTACGACCAGGAGTCGCCCTCCGCGCACGGCGGCCGCGGCCTGGGCCAAGCCCGCATCTATACCCAGGACGGACAGCTCGCCATCTCGGTCGTCCAGGAGGGGGTTGTCCGCATTCCGAGACGGATGTGACAGGGGTGTCTTTCGACGTGACGTATGACGCAAGCGGGACTAGGCTCTTGGAGTGAAAGCCGCAGCGGACGGCACGCTCGGCCGGCGAGGTCTCGGACCTCGGGATCTCAGCCGCAGCACCCGGAGGGCGCACAAGCGTCCGGGCGGGCTGCAGGCGTCGGCGCCAGGGCGAATGCCGACTCACATCCACGCGTTGCGGTGACACCTCAAGACCGTGCCGCACATCTCCTGTTTGCCGGCGGCACGGCCATCCACCTCGCCTCTTCCTCAGGGGAGCCGCGAGAGACGATGGAGATGGAAGGTATTCCCATGCGAGCACACCGCACGAGGCGTCTTGTCGCCATGTCCGCCACCGGACTGCTGCTGGCCGGCGGAGCCGCGATCGGCACGGCAGGCACCGCCTCGGCGTCGGACCACGGTGACCACTCCTACAGCCACAGCAGGAGCTGGGACGACCACGGCAGGGGTCATCACAACAACTGGTGGAACGACGATGACGACGACTACGGCTACGGCGGCCACGGCGGCTGGGGCTGGGGCAACGACCACGGCGGCTACGGTGGCCACGGCGACCACGGCGGCTATGGCGGAGGCCACGGCGGCTACGGCGGCGGCCACGGTGGTGGCCACGGCGGAGGCCATGGCGGCGGAGGACACGGAGGTCGCTGATCCTGGCAACTGACCGACCACAACCCCGATGTGACGGTGCGGCGCCGGTACCCGGTGCCGCATCGCCGCTCTCACCGGCCGTCGCCGCGTTCCCGGTGACCTGTCAGACCAGGCCCGTCTCCGCCAGCAGATACGCCGTCATCGGGTCGTAGAAGCGGGGGCTGACGACGTGGTCGTCGAGCGGCACCACCACCTGTACGGTCCCCTCGGACTCGGCGAGGAACAGCGCCGGGTCGTTGCAGTCGGCGTAGCCCACGGAGTCCACGCCGTGCTGTCCCGCGTAGCCCGCCCAGCCGTGGTCGGCGACGACCAGGTCCGGCAGTGGACGGCCCGCGCGCTCAAGTCCGGTCAGGATGGCCCGCATCGGCTCCCCGGAGTGGGTGTGCCACAGCGACGCGCCGTGCTCCAGGACGGCCACGTCGGCGAACTGCTGGACATAGCCCTCGTCCGTCTGGAGCCCCTCCGGGATCACCACGATCTCGCAGCCGGCGGTGCGCAACGCGTCGGCGGTGGCCCGGTGCACGTCGAGCAGGCCGCCCGGGTGCCCGGTCGCGAACAGCACCCGCTGCCGGTCCTCGGCCGCCTTGCGCAGCCGCGCCGCCATCCGCTCCAGGGCGTCGACGGTCAGCTCCGGGTCGATGGTGTCCTGGCCGTACCGGTACTCGGGGTCGTCGTTCACCCCGACCCGCTCCGCCATCACCGCGAGCACGTCCTGCTCGTCCGTCCAGCGGTCGCCCAGCTCCAGGCCGAGCCAGTAGTTGCGGACGCCGTTGGCGAGCTGGCGGTAGTGGGAGAGGTTGTTCTCGCGGGGCGTGGCGACGTCCCCCGCGATACGGGTCCTCACCAGATGGTCGACGAGCTGAGCACGGCTGGGCGTCCCGGATATCGGCATGCCCCCCATTGTGAGGCAGACGGGGACGGCCGTCCCGGGCATACCGGAGCGTGGGACGGGCCGCACCCGCCCTCAGCTGCGCCGCAGCGCGAACCACAGCTCCATGCGGACGTCCGGGTCGTCCAGGTCGGTCCCCAGCAGCGCGGCGCAGCGGGCGATCCGCTGGCGGACGGTGTTGCGGTGCACGCCGAGCGCGACCGCCGTACGATCCCAACTGCCGTGCAGCGACAGCCAGGCGCGCAGGGTCTCCGTGAGGGAGGGCTGTCCGGCGAGGGGGGCGAGCAGGGCGGCGGCGTGCGCCCGCGCGTCCGCCGTGGGCACCAACTCCGCGAGCCCCGTACGGGTGCCGTGCCGGACCAGCGGTGCGCGGGTGGCACGGGCGCGGGCCAGGGCGCGGGCCGCCTGTGTGTCCCCGTCGGGCCACTGCTCGGGCCCGGCACCGGCACTGACCCCGAGCGTCCATCCGGGCTGCGGCTCGGGGTTCCGCCCGGCCGGCACCAGGACCCGTACGACGTCCCGGCCGAGGTCGACCAGCGGGGAGCCCAGCGCGGCGCCCAGCGCGGAGGCGGCCATGGCGTCGGCGGGCTGCCCCTCCGGCCGCGCGTGCACCACCAGCCACCGGCCGGTGCCGAGCAGCGGAGCCACCTCCTCGGGCGCCGCGCCGAGCAGCAGCCGTACCAGCGCCGAGGACCGGGCCGCCCCGGCCTCGCTCTGCTCCCGTCCGGTGAGCAGTGACAACAGCACGGCGGCGACGGACGCGATGGTGTGATCCCCGGCCTCCCGCCGCCCCGCCACCACCCCGAGCACGAACCCGTCCCCGGACCCGAGCGCGTAGGCGGCGAGGTGCGTGTCGCCGAGGGTGTCGGTGGCGGAGGCGGGCGTCGGCGGGGTGGTTTGTACGGCCGCGGGGGCCGGTGCCGGCGGGGACGAGGAGGTTCCCCGGCCGGTCCCCGGGAGGTGCGCGTCGGCCGGAGGGGACGCGGGCCCCGAGTCGGCAGCCGGGCCGGGGCGACCCGGCGGGGGCGTCGGCCCGGGGACGGCGGCCGGATCGGGGGCCGCGCCCCGGGGCGGCCGTACCACCTCCGCCAGGCGGGTCAGCGCGCGCTCGGCATCGTGCGGGATCTCCCGGCCCGCCGCCGCGGTCCGCGTGCCGTCGGGGCCGTACAGGACCGCGCGGCCGCCCACGTGCCGGGCGAGCCGGCGCAGGACGGCGGGGACCGGGGCCGGGCGGGAGGCCGCCGCGGCCAGGCTCTGCTGGGCCTCGGTGACCCGGCGCAGCTCGGCCAGGCGGGCCTGGGCCATCAGCTGCCAGACCGCGCGGGCCACTCCGGAGAACGTGGTCCGGGGCGGCACCTCCAGCAGGGGCAGCCCGTAGGTGTCGCAGGCCGCGACCAGCGCCCGCGGCACCGTGTCGTGCACCGGCGCCAGACCGAACCCGAGGGCCGCGCCGCCCGCCGCGACGATCCGGGAGACGTAGTCGGCGAAGTACGTGCCCGACCCGGCCGCCTCCGGGATGTGCACCCCGGCCGTCAGCAGCAGCTCGCCGCCGAGCAAGTAGGGATAGGGGTCGGCCATCTCCGAGGTGTGCGCCCAGTGGATCACCGTGCCCGGCGCGGCGGGCCCCGCGAGCTGCCGCAGCCCCAGGTCCTCCCGGGCCAGCAGCGCCGCGAGCGGCACCGGTGGGGTCGGGGGAACCGCGGGTCCGGCCGTCTCCGCCATGGTGTGCGTTTCCTCCATTCACCCCCGCCCCGATGGATGAAACGTACTCTTCGCAGTCGCTTTCCGGCCACCTAGGGTCATCAGGAACCGGCAGCCGCGGGTACGGGCGGATGTCCCCGCGCACCGCTGCCGGCGTGCCTCCCCTTCCGGAGGAACCCTCCCTCCCGGAGGGACCCCATCTCTCTGCACGACACGCCACCGACCGTGAGCGAAGGAGGGCCCCATGGCCGTCGACTACACAGTGATCGTCGTCTATCTCGCCGGCATGCTGGCGATGGGCTGGTGGGGCATGCGCCGCGCCCGGTCCAAGAGCGAGTTCCTGGTGGCCGGCCGCCGCCTCGGCCCCGTGATGTACTCCGGCACCATGGCCGCGATCGTGCTCGGCGGCGCCTCCACCATCGGCGGGGTGGGCCTCGGCTACCGGTACGGCCTCTCCGGCGCCTGGATGGTCCTCACCATCGGCCTCGGCCTGCTGGCCCTGTCCGTCTTCTTCTCCGCCCGCATCGCCCGCCTGAAGGTCTACACCGTCTCCGAGATGCTCGACCTGCGCTACGGCGGCCGGGCCGGCGTGATCTCCGGTGTGGTCATGTGGGCGTACACCCTCATGCTCGCGGTGACGTCCACCATCGCCTACGCCACGATCTTCGACGTCCTCTTCGACCTGAACCGCACCGTCGCGATCGTCCTCGGCGGCACGATCGTCGTCGCGTACTCCACCCTCGGCGGCATGTGGTCGATCACGCTGACCGACATGGTGCAGTTCGTCGTCAAGACCATCGGCGTCCTGCTGCTGCTCCTGCCCGTCGCCGTGGTCAAGGCGGGCGGCTTCTCCGCGATGAGGGCCAAGCTGCCCACCGAGTACTTCGACCCGCTGGGCATCGGCGGCGAGACGATCTTCACCTACGTGCTCATCTACACCTTCGGCATGCTGATCGGCCAGGACATCTGGCAGCGCGTCTTCACCGCCCGCAGCGACCGGACGGCCCGCTGGGGCGGCACCGTCGCCGGCACCTACTGCCTGGCCTACGCCCTCGCCGGCGCGGTCATCGGCACCGCCGCCAAGGTCATGTACCCCAAGCTGGGCAGCCCGGACGACGCGTTCGCCACCATCGTCAAGGACGAACTGCCCGTCGGGGTGCGCGGCCTGGTGCTGGCTGCCGCTCTCGCCGCGGTCATGTCCACGTCCTCCGGCGCGCTGATCGCCTGCGCCACCGTCGCCAACAACGACATCTGGTCCCGGCTGCGCGGCGCCGCCAAGCGCTCCGAGGACCACGACGAGGTGGCCGGCAACCGCGCCTTCATCCTGGTCATGGGCCTCGCGGTGATCGGTACGGCGATCGCCCTCAACGACGTGGTGCAGGCGCTGACCGTGGCGTACAACCTGCTCGTCGGCGGCCTGCTCGTGCCCATCCTCGGCGGCCTGCTGTGGAAGCGCGGCACCGCGCAGGGCGCGCTGGCCGCCGTGGCCGTCGGCGGCCTCGCCGTGATCGGCCTGATGGCGGGCTACGGCATCCTCGCCAACGAGCCCGTCTACTACGGCCTGCTCGCCTCCCTCACCGTCTATGTCGCCGTCTCCCTGGCGACCCGGCCCACCGACGAGGCCGTCCTCGCCGTCTGGCGGGAGCGGCTCGCCGGACGGTCGCCCGAACTCGTGTCCGAACCGGTCCCGGCTCAGCAGTAGAGTCACCGGGAAAGCAGTACATGCGCGACGAAGCGCAGGAAAGAAGGCAATCCACATGAGCAGCAACGAGACGCCCCGCGGTCCCGTCGACTCCTCCCGCGTCCCGCGCTACGCCGGTCCCGCGACCTTCGCCCGGCTGCCCCGCCTGGACGAGGTCGGCACCGCCGACGTCGCGGTGGTGGGCGTGCCGTTCGACTCCGGCGTCTCGTACCGGCCCGGCGCCCGCTTCGGCGGCAACGCCATCCGCGAGGCGTCCCGGCTGCTGCGCCCGTACAACCCGGCGCAGGACGCCTCCCCGTTCGCCCTCGCGCAGGTCGCGGACGGCGGCGACATCGCCGTGAACCCGTTCAACATCAACGAGGCCGTCGAGACGATCGAGGCCGCGGCCGACGACCTGCTCGGCACCGGCGCCCGCCTGATGACGCTCGGCGGCGACCACACCATCGCACTGCCGCTGCTGCGCTCGGTGGCGAAGAAGCACGGCCCGGTCGCCCTGCTGCACTTCGACGCCCACCTCGACACCTGGGACACCTACTTCGGCGCCGAGTACACCCACGGCACCCCGTTCCGCCGGGCGGTGGAGGAGGGCATCCTCGACACCTCCGCCCTCTCGCACGTCGGCACGCGCGGCCCGCTGTACGGCAAGCAGGACCTCACCGACGACGAGAAGATGGGCTTCGGCATCGTCACCTCGGCGGACGTCTACCGGCGCGGCGCCGACGAGGTCGCGGACCAGCTCCGCCAGCGGATCGGGGACCGGCCGCTGTACATCTCCATCGACATCGACTGCCTCGACCCGGCCCACGCGCCCGGCACCGGCACCCCCGAGGCCGGCGGCATGACCTCCCGCGAGCTGCTGGAGATCCTGCGCGGCCTGGCATCGTGCAACCTGGTGTCGGCGGACGTCGTCGAGGTGGCCCCCGCGTACGACCACGCGGAGATCACCTCGGTCGCGGCCTCCCACACCGCCTACGAACTGACCACCATCATGAGCCGCCAGATCGCGGCGGCCCGGAAGGACGCGGAAGCGAAGTGACCCACGACCACGACCTGGTACTCCGCCCGACCGCCGCCCAGCAGGAGGCCGCGCTGAACCCTCCCCCCGGCCGCAACGGCGGGGACCTGGTCGTGGAGACGCTGGCCGGGCTCGGCGCGACGACCGTGTTCGGCCTGCCCGGACAGCACGCGCTCGGCATGTTCGACGCCCTGCGCCGGTCCTCGCTGCGCTATGTGGGCCTGCGGGTGGAGAACAACGCGGGCTTCGCGGCGGACGCGTACGGCCGGGTCACCGGTGAGGCGGCCCCGCTGCTGCTCTCCACCGGCCCCGGTGCGCTGACCTCGCTGGCGGCCCTCCAGGAGGCGGCGGCGGCCTCCGCGCCCGTGCTGGCGATCGGCAGCCAGATCCCGACGGCCGGCCTGGGCGGCGGCCGCCACGGCTACCTCCACGAACTCCCGGACCAGTCCGCCTCCTTCCGGGGCGTGGTCAAGTCGGTCCACACGGTCCGCACCCAGTCACAGATCCCGTCCGCCGTCGCGGAGGCCTGGAAGTCGGCGCTGACCGCCCCGCACGGCCCGGTGTGGGTGGAGATCCCGCAGGACGTGCTGCTCGCCCCGACCCCGCTGCCGGTGGTGACGGCCCCGGACGCGACCCCGGAGGACGTGGTCCCCCGCCCCGAACTGACGGCACTGGCGGCTCACTTGCTCTCGACGGCGACCCGCCCGGCGATCATCGCAGGCGGCGGCGTGGTCCGAGCGGACGCCGCGGGCAAGGTGAAGGCCCTGGCCGAGCGGCTGAACGCCCCCGTGGTGACGACGTTCGGCGGCAAGGGCGCCTTCCCCTGGGAGCACCCCCTCTCCCTCCAGTCCTGGCTGGAGGACCGGCACACCACGGACTTCCTGGAGGACGCGGACGTCCTGCTGGTCGTCGGCTCGGGCCTCGGTGAACTCTCGTCTAACTACCACACGTTCAAGCCCCGGGGCCGCGTCATCCAGATCGAGGCCGACCTCGGCAAACTGGAGTCCAACCACCCCGCCCTGGGCATCCACGCCGACGCCCGCCTCGCCCTCCAGGCCCTGCTGGAAACGGCGGAGCCCCGCCCGGACGCCGAGGCCCCGGCCCGCGTGGCGACCCTCCTGTCCAAGGTCAACTCCCGCATCATCTCCCAAAACCTGACCCTGGAACAGCAGTTGCTGTCCTCGATCCGCACCGCCCTCCCCGCCACCTCCCCCTCCTTCTGGGACATGACGATCCTGGCGTACTGGGCGTGGTCGGCCTTCGACCCGCGGGGCACCAACACCATGCACTCGGCCCAGGGCGCCGGCGGCCTCGGCTACGGCTTCCCCGCCGCCCTCGGCGCCGCGGTCGCCGACCCCACCCGCCCGGTCCTCGCGGTCTCCGGCGACGGCGGCGCCCTCTACTCCATCGCCGAACTGGCCACGGCCCGCCAGTACGACCTCCCCGTCACCTGGCTCATCGTGGACGACGGCGGCTACGGCATCCTCCGCGAGTACATGACCGACGCCTTCGGCCAGCCGACGGCAACAGAACTCACCCGCCCCGACTTCGTCGCCCTCGCGGAATCCTTCGGCGTCCCCGCCCTCCACACCACCCCGGAAACCCTGCAAGCGGACCTCACGAAGTCCCTGTCGACACCGGGCCCGTCGGTGCTCGTGCTCCCGGCGGTACTGCGGATGTTCGCGGCTACGCATCTGGGCTAGCCGGGGGGCGGCAACACCGCCTCGGGTCACCTCCCGGCGCGGGCGGCCGCCGTACCGCGCCACGCGCACACCGCCGGCCCGCCCGTGCGCCGCGACCCCCCTCCCCTTCCAGGCCCCCGGTGCCTAAGGTCTCCAGGGACAACCGGAGGGGGAGGTCTGGATGAAGGTCCGGCGCCGAGGCATCGAGCGGCTGGCGCGGGCGCGGTGGGGCGAGGGCCGTTCGGTCTGGTCGGCCGACATCGGGGACCGCGAACTCGTCGTGGACTCCGTCGAGGTGGGCCGGGAGCCCGCGCCGTCCGCCGTCGCGGCGGTCATGGGCCTGGACGAAGGCACCGAGGTCTGGGTACGGCGTCGCCGCTTCGTCCTCGAAGGCAAGCCGGTGCTGCTCTCCACGTCCCGTCTGCCGGCCGACCTGGTCGAGGGCAGCCCCATCACCCGGCCGGACACCGGACCCGGCGGCACGTACGCACGGCTCGCGGACCTCGGACACGCCCCGGTCCGGTTCCGCGAGGAACTCCACTCCCGCATGCCCGCCCAGGACGAGGCCGAACGGCTGGCCCTGCCTTCGGGCGTACCGGTGGTCCTGATCGCCCGCACCGCCTTCGACGCCGGGGGCCGGGTCGTGGAAGTGAACGAGATGACGCTCGACTCCGCCGCGTACGTCTTGGAGTACGACTTCGAGGCGTGACACGACGCTGAGCCTCGGAACAGGCCCTCTGCGAACACCCGTACAACTTCCGATCCCCCTGGCGAGTCAATCAAACGGGCGCGGGGGTGCGCCCGTACGTCGTTCTCAGGGGGACCCTTCCATGACTTTTCGCATGACCTCGTGTGCCCGCGTGCTGGCGGCGGCCCTCGGTGCGGGGGTGCTCATACCCGGGGTGGCGGTGGCCACTCCGGCCGCTGCCGCCGCCGCGCCCGCCGTCAGCTGTACGTCGGCCAAGGCGGGCCTCGCCGACAAGCTGAAGACGGACATCACGGCCGCGCTGAAGAACCGGAAGGGTACCGTCGCCGTCGGGCTGTACGACCGTGCCACGGACACCACCTGCACGCTGCGGGCCACCAGTGCCTTCGACTCGGCCAGCACCGTCAAGGTGACCGTGCTCGCGGCGCTGCTGTGGGACGCGAAGAAGCGTGACCGGTATCTGACGAGCACCGAGACCAGGCTCGCCACCGCCATGATCACCCAGTCGGACAACGACGCCACCAGCAAGCTCTGGAAGCAACTCGGTCCGACGAAGATCAAGGGTTTCCTCGGCGCCGCCGAGATGACGAAGACCGTCCCAGGGGAGGGTCAGTACTGGGGGCTGACCCAGGAGAACGTCACCGACGAGCAGAAGCTGCTCCGGCTCGTCACCGCCAAGAACGGTGTGCTGAGCGACAATTCACGGGCGTACATCCTCAAGTTGATGGGGCAGGTCGTCACCTCGCAGCGCTGGGGGACCCCGGCCGGCGCCCCCGCCTCCGTCGCCGTGCACGTCAAGAACGGCTGGCTCCAGCGGGCCACGCACGGCTGGCGGGTGCACAGCCTGGGCACGTTCAGCGGCGCCGGGCACGACTACATGCTCAGCGTGCTCACGCAGGACGACAGCACCATGGACTACGGCGTGGCCACGATCCAGGACGTGGCCAGGGCCGTCCACAAGGACCTGGTGCCGGTCACGAAGGGCACGAAGCTGTACACGCCGACCAGCCGGCCGAGCGAGGCGTTCGTGGCGGTGCCGCGCGGCTAGTTGGCCGGCACCGTCAGGAATACCGTGTCGCCGCCGGTCACCGCGAAGGTGCCGTTGCCGCCGGAGGCCACCGTGCCGCTGTGCACGACGGCACCGGCGGGGGTCTTCTCCGTCAGGGTGAGGGTGCGGTCGGTCAGGTTCGTGACCGCGAACTGGGTGGCACCGGCCTGCACGCCGTCGCCCTGCTCGGTGACACCCTTGATGAAGACGAAGGTCTGCGTGGAGACCAGGTTGCCCGTGCTGCCCTTCTGGACGATCAGGACGTCCCCGGTGGCCGCTGCCGCCGGGGACGTCGCGGCGGCCACCGCGCCGAGCGCCGCCAGCAGTGCCGCGGCGGCTCCCGTCGCTATCCGGCGCCCGCCGGTCCTGCCGGTCCTGCCGGTCCTGCCGGTTCCACTGTCCATCGGTATGTCCTCCCGGGGTCGCGCCCCCGTCCCACGGTGGGACGGCGGCGTGGCGCAGAGCCTCGCCGGGCGGAGCATGGTGGCGTAAGAGGCGCGAGGGGGCGCACCAGCGCACGGAAGGGTGAGCGCACGACGCCGGCGCCGGACCCCCGAAGGGCCCGGCGCCGACACGTGATCAGCCGTTGCTCGCGGTCACGTTGACCGCCGCCCAGGCCCGGTCCACGGTCCGGTACTCGGTGCTGTTCGCGCCGTAGAGGTCCTTGGCGGCGTTCAGCGTGGCGGTGCGGGCACCGTGGAAGCTGGTCGTGGAGACCATGTAGCGGGTCAGGGCGTAGTAGAAGATGTTCAGCGCCTTGGCCCGGCCGATGCCGGTGACGGAACCACCGTCGTAGGTCGGCGAGTTGTACGACACCCCGCCGATCGTCTTCCGGCCGCTGCCCTCGGCGAGCAGGTAGAAGGCGTGCGAGGAGACGCCGGAGCCGGCGTGCACCTCGGTGTTGGTGACGGACGGCGACCAGTAGTCGATGGTGCCTTCGAGGCGGTCCTGGGACGGCTGGTCCATGCGGCGCAGGAAGCCCTGGGAGAGGCCCAGCTTCTCGCCCATCAGGTAGTTCGGCGGGTTCTTGGCGTTGTTGGTGGCGAACTCCACGCCGGTGCCGAAGATGTCGGCGAGCGACTCGTTGAGCGCGCCGGGCTCGCCGTACTGGTTGCCTTGGCTGTCGACCCGGGTCGGCTGGAGGTTCGCGGTGGCGCCGACCACGCCGTGGGTCAGCTCGTGCCCGGTGACGTCCAGCACCACCAGCGGCTTCTTGAAGGTGCTGCCGTCGCCGTCGCCGTAGAGCATGCAGTCGCAGTCCGGGTCCCAGAAGGCGTTGCCGACCTTGTTGCCGAAGTGGACCATGCCGTGCGCGCCGTTGCCGTCGTTGGCGATGCCGTTGCGCCCGAAGGTGCTCTTGTAGAAGTCGAAGGTGTTGGTGATGCCGTACATGGCGTCGACGGCGGCCGTGTTGCGGTCGCTGGTGGCGCCGTTGCCGAAGGCGGTGCTGGTGCTGGCGGCGAGGTAGCCGTCGTCGAAGTTCTCGGTCTGCTGGTTGTCGGCGTCCCGCACCTCGGTGTTGCCGCGGTTCGGGTCCTTCAGGATGTAGTACTGGGTGCCCTGGTACGTGTACGGGGTGGCCGTCAGGGACACCGTGCCGTCGTAGAGGGAGTAGCCGGTCGCCGCCGTGCCGGACGCCGCCGCCTTCGCCGCGAGGCCCGGCAGCGGGGCCGCCGCCTCCCGGCGCGGCGCGGTCGACGCCACCGACGAACCGGCGTGCCGCTTACGGAGCTTGGCGAGCGTCCCGGGGGAGAGGAAGGGGTCGCTGAGCGGGGTGTTGCTGAGCACCGTGCCGGTCCGGGCGTCCACGACGACGGTCCGGGCGCCGGTGCCCTCGGCCGTGCTGCTGCCGGTCACCCGCACCTGGTAGGCGAGGGCGGGAGCGTGCCCGGCGAGGGCGCTGACGACCAGCTTCGCCTTGCCGGCCGTGCCCTTGCCCGCCTTGGCGGCGGCGGTCCGCGCGGCGGCGGCGGACTTCTTCGGCGTGGTGCTCGCGAGGTCGATGGCCCGGGTGGTCGCCCGGGTGACGCCGAGGTACTTGTCGTGGGCGTCCAGGTGCACGATCAGGTCGGCGCCGAGCACCGGCAGGCCGCGGTGGGTGCGGACGAAGTGGACGTGCTTCTTGCCGTCGGGGTCGACCAGCGCCTCGGTCGCCTTCAGGGTGTCGTGCGGGCCGACGCCGGTCGCGGTGGCGTGGGTGTGGGCGGCGGCGCTCGCGACGGCCACCACGTGAGCCGGGGCGGTACGCGACGCGGAGGCCGTGATCGCGTGGGAAGCGGCCGGGGTGGAGCGGGGAGCGGCCGAGGCGGAGCCGAGCGTGCCGGCGGTCAATGTGGCTGTCGACGCCATGACAACCATGATCGCCAGCTTGCCCAGGGGAGATCTACGCACGAAAAGTGCCTTTCGCTGTGGGGGAGCGCAGGAGGGTCACCCTCCGGTCACGGTGGGGAACTCCTGTGAAAACCTTGTGGGTTCTGGGGCGGCACTTTTCCCCGAAAGTCGTCGTCACCGGAAGATCGGATGGAAAGTCAAACGCCTTCCTTTAGTGGTTCTTTACCGCGGTTGTACGGGCAGTGACGCCTGGGTGACGGAAAAGGGAGGGAAGAAAGCCGCTTTCGCGTCCGCTTCCGGCCGCATTTCAACAAGCGGTCGCCAAACGGCGGTTAAGGGGCGGGTCCGGCGGCCGTAGGCGTACGGCCACCCCCGCGTCACCCCCGCTTTCCGGCCCTGCGAACATGCCCTCGTCCATGTGAAATCGAAGGGGGAACGTTTCGTGCTTTACCGGATATCCGGCCGGGGCGGGCTGCTCGCGGCCGGCCTCGGTGCCGCTCTGCTCATATCGGCCGTCACCGCCGCCCCGGCCACCGCCGCACCACCCGCCGTGAGTTGTACATCGGGGAAGTCGGGCCTCGCCGACAAACTGAAGACCGACATCACGGCCGCCCTGAAGAACCGCACCGGCACGGTCGCCGTCGGCCTGTACGACCGCGGCACGAACACCACCTGCACCCTCCGGGCCACCACCGCCTTCGACTCGGCCAGCACCGTCAAGGTCACCGTGCTCGCCGCCCTGCTGTGGGACGCCAAGAAGAGCGGCCGGTACCTGACCGACACCGAGTCCGACCTGGCCACCGCCATGATCACCCAGTCGGACAACGACGCCACCAGCGCGCTGTGGAAGCAGCTCGGCGACGCCAGGATCCAGGGCTTCCTGACCGCCGCCGGCCTGACGAAGACCGTGCCCGGCGCCGACGGCTACTGGGGCCTCACCCAGGAGAACGTCACCGACGAGCAGAAGCTGCTCCGGCTCGTCACCGCGAAGAACAGCGTGCTCAGCGACAACTCCCGTGCCTACATCCTCCAGTTGATGGGCCAGGTCATCCCCGAGCAGCGCTGGGGCACCCCGGCCGGCGCCCCCGCCTCCGTCGCCGTGCACGTCAAGAACGGCTGGCTGGAGCGGGCCACGCACGGCTGGCGGGTGCACAGCCTGGGCACCTTCAACGGCGCCGGACACGACTACATGCTCAGCGTGTTCACCCAGGACGACAGCACCATGGACTACGGCGTCGACACCATCCAGGCCGTCGCCCGCGCCGTCCACAAGGACCTCGTACCGGCCACCAAGAGCACCGCGCGCTACCTCCCGACCAGCAGGCCGGAGGAGGCGTTCGTCGCGACCCCTCCCCAGGGGTGACGTCGACGACCGCTGACTGAACAGCACGTCACGAGGCGGTCCCCCGGCGGACACCGGGCCGCCCTACGGTGACCGGCATGCGCCCACGCACCGTACTCGCCGCCCTCGCCGCCGGCCTGGCGGCGGTCGTCTCCCCGACCGCCGCCGGACCCGCGCACGCCAACCTCCTCACCGAGCACGCCTGTTCGGCCACCGTCTCCCTGGACCGCTTCTCCGACGCGCTCGACAAGACGACGTACGACGGCACCTTCGTCGGCAACCTCTCCGCCCTCGCCGTCGACCGGGACGGCTCGCTCGCCGCCCTGGCGGACCGCTCCTCCCTGTTCCGGCTCGACCCCCGCACCCTGGCGCCCGAGGGTGCCGTCCGGCTCGCCGACGAGCGGGGCGCCGACCTCGACTCCGAGGCACTCGTCATCGACCACGACGGCACCCGGCTGATCGGCTCCGAGACCGAGCCGTCCGTGCGCCGCTACTCCCGCGACGGCCGGATCCTCGGCCGGCTCCCGGTGCCGGACCCGCTCCGGGTCGCCCCGGCCGGGCGCGCCACCGCCAACCAGACCTTCGAGGGGCTGACCCTGCTGCCCGGCGGCCGTACCCTGCTGGCCGCCATGGAGGACGCGATCTCCGGCGACAGCGCCGGGACCGTCCGTCTCCAGACCTGGCGGCGGACCGGGCACGGTCCCTTCCGGCTCGCCGCCCAGTACGCCTACCGCGCCGACGACGGCCTCGGTGTCTCCGAGGTGCAGGCCACTCCCGACGGCCGGCTCCTGGTCCTGGAGCGCGGCTTCACCCCGGGCGTCGGCAACACGGTCCGCCTCTACCTGGCCGACCCCCGGCACGCCACGGACACCAGCGGCATCCCGTACCTGACCGGGCAGCCCGGGGTGCGCCCGGTCCGGAAGGCACCGCTCGCCGACATCGCGGACTGCCCCTCCCTGGGCGCCACCGCCAGGCAGCCCCAGCCGAACCCCCTGCTCGACAACATCGAGGGCATGACGGTCACGGGGCGTGACGGCCGGGGCCGCCTGCGGGTGCTCCTGGTCAGCGACGACAACCAGAACCCGGCCCAGACCACCCGCCTCTACTTCCTGCGCGTACGCGTCTGATGTGTTGCGGCGGGATGAAATCCGCCCGCGATGACGTTGGTGCCTTCCGGCGGACCAGGGCCGAAGAGCGGCACCGGACGCAGCACCAGAAGCAGCACCAGATGCGGGAACACAGGGAGGCACCGGCGTGGCGGACGAACGGGGATGGGTCCGGCGGCTCGCGGGATACGCGTGGCGGTACCCCAAGGACGTCGTCCTCGCCCTCGGCGCGTCGCTGGCCGGCATGGCCGTGCTGGCCGTCGTACCGCTGATCACCAAGGTGATCATCGACGACGTGATCGGCGACCACAGCCGGGACATGGCCCCCTGGGCCGGCGCCCTGCTCGGCGCGGCCGTCCTGGTGTACGGGCTGGCCTACGTCCGCCGGTACTACGGCGGGCGGCTCGCCCTCGACGTCCAGCACGACCTGCGCACCGAGATGTACGGCAGCATCACCCGGCTCGACGGGCGCCGGCAGGACGAGCTGTCCACCGGGCAGGTGGTCGGCCGGGCCACCAGCGACCTCCAGCTGATCCAGGGCCTGCTGTTCATGCTGCCCATGACCATCGGGAACGTCCTGCTGTTCCTGATCTCCCTGGTGATCATGGCGTGGCTGTCGCCGCCGCTGACCCTGGTCGCGCTCGCCGTCGCGCCCGCGATCGGCTGGATAGCCCGGCGCAGCCGCTCCCGGCTGCACCCGGCCACCTGGTACGCGCAGGCGCAGGCCGCCGCCGTCGCCGGGGTGGTGGACGGCGCGGTGAGCGGCGTCCGCGTGGTCAAGGGGTTCGGGCAGGAGGAGCAGGAGACCGGCAAGCTCCGCGAGGTCGGCCGCAGGCTGTTCGCCGGGCGGCTGCGCACCATCCGGCTGAACAGCAGGTACACCCCCGCCCTCCAGGCCGTACCGGCGCTCGGGCAGGTCGCCATGCTGGCCCTCGGCGGCTGGCTGGCGGTACGCGGGCACATCACGCTCGGCACCTTCGTCGCCTTCTCCACCTACCTCGCCCAGCTCGTCAGCCCGGTGCGGATGCTCGCGGTGGTCCTCACCGTCGGCCAGCAGGCCCGCGCCGGCACCGAACGGGTGCTGGAACTGATCGACACCGAACCGGTGCTGCGGGACGGCACCCGGACCCTGCCGGCCGACGCGCCCGCAACCGTCGAGTTCGACGACGTGTCCTTCGGCTACGAAGGCGGTCCTCAGGTCCTCGACGGGCTCAGCCTGGAGATCCGGTCCGGCGAGACCCTCGCCGTGGTCGGCTCCTCCGGCTCGGGCAAGTCCACCCTCTCCCTGCTCCTGCCGCGCTTCTACGACGTCGGCCGCGGCGCCGTCCTGGTCGGCGGCCACGACGTGCGCGAGCTGACCCTCGACTCGCTGCGGGCCGCGATCGGCCTGGTGCCGGAGGACTCCTTCCTGTTCTCCGACACCGTCCGCGCCAACATCGCCTACGGCCGCCCCGACGCCGGCCAGGAGGAGATCGAGGCCGCCGCGCGCGCCGCCCAGGCCGACCGCTTCATCGCAGAGCTGCCCGAGGGCTACGACACCAAGGTCGGCGAACAGGGCCTGACCCTCTCCGGCGGCCAGCGCCAGCGTGTCGCCCTCGCCCGCGCCCTGCTCAGCGACCCGCGCCTGCTGGTCCTCGACGACGCCACCTCGGCCGTGGACGCCCGCGTCGAGCACGAGATCCACGAGGCCCTCACGCACGTCATGCGGGGCCGTACGACCCTGCTGATCGCCCACCGCCGCTCCACCCTGAACCTCGCCGACCGCATCGCCGTCCTGGACGGCGGCCGGCTCGCCGACCTCGGCACCCACGAGGAACTCCAGGCGCGCTGCGCCCTCTACCGCCGGCTGCTGACCGACCCCGACGAGCTGGGCGGCGTCTCCCCGGGCCACGACCGCCCGGCCGAGCCCGTGGAGGACACCACCGTCCGCGAGGAGCTGGACGCCGAGTTCGACGCCGAGCGGGGCGTCACCCCCCGGCTGTGGACCGGCGACCGCGCGCCCCGGGATCCCGCGCTCGGCGGCAGCCCGGCCACGCCCGCCCTCCTCGCCCAGGTCGAGGCGCTGCCCCCGGCCACCGACACCCCCGACGTCGACGAGGGCCGCGCGGTGCTGCCGGAGGACTCCTACGGCCTGCGCCGGCTGCTGCGCGGCTTCGGCGCGCCCCTGCTGGTCAGCCTGCTGCTGGTGGCCGTGGACGCGGGCGCCGGACTGCTGCTGCCGGTGCTGATCCGGCACGGCATCGACCAGGGAGTCACGAGGACGGCCCTCGGCGCGGTCTGGGCGGCCTCCCTGCTCGGGCTGCTGACCGTGCTCGTGCAGTGGGCCGCGCAGACCGGCGAGACCCGGATGACGGGCCGCACCGGCGAACGCGTCCTGTACACGCTGCGGCTGAAGATCTTCGCCCAGCTCCAGCGGCTCGGCCTCGACTACTACGAGCGCGAGCTGACCGGCCGGATTATGACCCGGATGACGACCGACGTCGACGCCCTGTCCACCTTCCTGCAGACCGGCCTGGTCACGGCGTTCGTCTCGGTCGTGACCTTCTTCGGCATCATGGTCGCCCTGCTGGTCATCGACCTCCAGCTGGCCCTGGTCGTCTTCGCCACGCTGCCCCCGCTGGTCGTGGCGACGTACTTCTTCCGCCGGGCGAGCGTGAAGGCGTACCAGCTCGCCCGTGAGCGGGTGTCCGCGGTCAACGCCGACCTCCAGGAGTCGGTGGCGGGGCTGCGGATCGTGCAGGCGTTCCGGCGCGAGGGGGAGGGGCTGCGGCGGTTCACCGGGCGCAGCGCCGACTACCGCGCCGCCCGCGTCCGCGGCCAGTGGCTGATCTCGGTCTACTTCCCGTTCGTCCAGCTGCTGTCCTCGGTCGCGGCGGCGGCCGTGCTGGTCACGGGCGCGGGCCGGGTGGAGGCGGCCACCCTCACCACGGGCGCGCTGGTGGCGTACCTGCTCTACATCGACCTGTTCTTCGCGCCCGTCCAGCAGCTCTCCCAGGTCTTCGACGGCTACCAGCAGGCCACCGTCTCGCTGGGCCGCATCCAGGAGCTGCTGCGCGAGCCGACGTCCACGGACGCGGCGCGGGAGCCGGTGGAGGTGCTGTCGCTGCGCGGCGACCTCGCCTTCGAGGACGTGCGCTTCGCCTACGGCGCCGAGGAGGAGGCGCTGACCGGGATCGACCTCACGATCCCGGCCGGGCAGACGGTCGCGTTCGTCGGCGAGACCGGCGCCGGCAAGTCGACGCTGGTCAAGCTGGTCGCGCGGTTCTACGACCCGACCGGCGGCCGGGTCACGGCCGACGGCACGGACCTGCGGGAGCTGGACCTCACCTCCTACCGGCACCGGCTCGGGGTCGTGCCGCAGGAGGCGTACCTGTTCCCCGGCACCGTCCGGGACGCCATCGCCTACGGCCGCCCCGACGCGAGTGACGCCGAGGTGGAGGCGGCGGCGCGCGCGGTCGGCGCCCACGAGGTGATCGCCACGCTGGAGGGCGGCTACCTGCACGAGGTCGCCGAGCGGGGCCGCAACCTCTCGGCGGGCCAGCGCCAGCTGATCGCGCTGGCCCGCGCGGAACTCGTCAACCCCGACATCCTGCTCCTCGACGAGGCCACGGCCGCGCTCGACCTGGCCACCGAGGCCCAGGTCAACCAGGCCACCGACCGGCTCGCGGGCCGTCGTACCACGCTGGTCGTCGCCCACCGCCTGACCACCGCGGCCCGCGCCGACCGGGTGGTCGTGATGGACCACGGCCGGGTCGTGGAGGACGGTACCCACGAGGCGCTGCTGGCCCGCGAGGGCCGCTACGCCGAGCTGTGGCGGACCTTCGTGGGCGGCGCCGAGCCGGAGGAGCCGGTGGGCGCGCTGGGCTGAGCGGCCCGGGCCGACGCGCCCCGCTGACGGTCGTGCAACCATCCGACACAGCCGCGCGTCCGTACATCAGTACGGTGATCGGGGGAATGTTCGCGTGGCAGGGGAGGCGGCAGTGGTGCGAGAGGCGATACGGCGGCGGCTGGCGCTCGGCGCGGCCGTGCTGGCCGTGTCCGGGGTGTTCGCCCTCGGCACGGCGGGCGTCGCCCAGGCCGCCACGTCCGAGTCCTGCACGGGCCGGCAGGTGCGCACCCTGGCGTTCCGCACCGGCGTCACCCACGTCTACAAGCGGGACGGCTATGTCTGCGCCGTCACCGTCCCCCGGCGTCCCGGAGCCGCCCAGACCATGGCCGTCAGCGTCCAGGCCCGCGGCAACCGCCCGGTCGTGGACAAGGGCCGCTACAAGCACCAGGCCGGCCCGGTCACCGTGCACGCCGGCCACCGCTGCGTCTGGATCAAGGGGACGGTGGGCCGCTACTCGGTCAGCACGGGCTGGGTTCTGTGCTGACCGCCCCGCCTGTGCCCTGACTTACGCTCAAGTACCCCTGGTGTGGCAGCTGTTGCTGGGATAGCTTCCGGCGTACATCCGTCTCACATCTGTCTCACAGGGGAGAGCGCGCATGCGCAAGGTGCTCAGATGGCTGCTGGCGTTCACCGTGCTCATAGGCGCGTTGAGCACGGCGGGCGCGGCCACCGCCGCACAGTCCGGGCCCACCGACATCAAGGACCGGCTCCTGGCGATCCCGGGCATGAGCCTGATCGAGGAGAAGCCCTACCCCGGCTACCGGTTCTTCGTCCTGAACTACACCCAGCCGATCGACCACCGGCACCCGGACCGCGGCACCTTCCAGCAGCGGATCACCGTGCTGCACAAGGACACCAGCCGCCCGACGGTCCTCTACACCGGCGGCTACAACGTCTCCACCACGCCCTCGCGCCGCGAGCCCACCCAGATCGTGGACGGCAACCAGGTCTCCCTGGAATACCGCTACTTCACCCCGTCCCGGCCCGCGCCGGCCGACTGGTCCAAGCTCGACATCCGGCAGGCGGCCGACGACGAACACCGGGTGTTCACCGCGCTGAAGCCCATCTACTCCGCCAACTGGCTCACCACCGGCGGCTCCAAGGGCGGCATGACGGCCACCTACTACGAGCGCTTCCACCCGCGCGACATGGACGGCGTCGTCGCCTACGTCGCCCCCAACGACGTGGTGAACAAGGAGGACTCGGCCTACGACCGCTTCTTCACCCGCGTCGGCACCAAGGAGTGCCGGGACCGGCTGAACGCCGTACAGCGCGAGGCGCTGGTGCGCCGGGCGCCGCTGGAGAAGAAGTACGCGCGGTACGCGGCCGACAACGGCTACACCTTCGACACCATCGGCAGCCTGGACCGGGCGTACGAGGCCGTCGTCCTCGACTACGTCTGGGGCTTCTGGCAGTACAGCCTGCTGGCCGACTGCGACACCGTCCCGGCGCACGCGGCCACCGCGAGCGACGACGAGATCTGGAACTCGGTCGACACCATCTCCGGCTTCTCCGCCTACACCGACCAGGGCCTGGAGACGTACACCCCGTACTACTACCAGGCCGGCACCCAACTGGGCGCCCCCACCATCCACTTCCCGCGCATCGAGCGGGGGCTGATCCGCTACGGCTACCAGCCGCCGCGCAACTTCGTGCCGCGCTCCATCCCGATGCGCTTCCAGGACGGGGCCATGCGGGACGTGGACAGCTGGGTCCGGCACCACGCCACGCACATGCTCTACGTGTACGGCCAGAACGACCCCTGGGGCTCGGAGCGCTTCCGGCTCGGCGCGGGCGCCCGTGACTCCTACGTCTTCACCGCGCCCGGCATGAACCACGGCGCGAACGTGGCCGGCCTGGTCCCCGACCAGAAGGCCCTCGCCACCGCCCGCATCCTCGCGTGGGCGGGCGTCGCCCCGAAGGCCGTCCAGGCCGACCCGTCGGCGGCCCGGCCGCTGGCCCGCTACGACGCGAAGCTCGACGTCCGCGACGTGGAACGCGAGCCGGCCCTGCGCCCGTGACCCGGCTCCGCCGCGTGGCCCCGGCTCCCGGGGCCACGCGGCGGACCGGGCGTCACGATTCGTGCGCCGGGTACGTCTCGTACGACAGGCCGTGCCCGACCGGGTACAGCACCCGCGCCGGGTCGTCGGCCCGCTGCACCGGCACCGGCAGCTTCCCGCGCGGTGCCACGCGTCCGGCGATCACCCTTGCCGCGGCCCGGAGTTCGACGTCCGTCCAGCAGTAGGTGGCCAGACAGGCCTGCACGAAGGGGAGTTGGGCCACGTCGTACGGGTTGCGCACGGCCACCGCCACCACCGGCCGGCCCGTCGCCACCAGCTGTTCCACCAGCGCCCGCTGGGAGTTGCCCGCCGTCACGTTGTACGTCGCCACGACCACCGCGTCCGCGTCCCCGGCCGCCGCGACCGCCTTGCTGATCGTCGCGGCCGAGGGGGCGGTGCCGGTGGAGAGGGCCGTGGCGGTGAAGCCCAGCTCGGTGAGCGCGCCGGCCAGGACTCCGGTGGGCGGCCCGGTGGTGCCGGTGGGGGAGGCCGGGTCGGCGCCGACCACCAGGACGCGGCGGGAGGCGCGGCGGTGCAGCGGCAGCAGATCGTCCTCGTTGACCAGCAGGGTCGTGGTCCGCTCGGCGATCCGGTCGGCGGCCTCCCGGTGGGCCCGGGTGCCCACCGCCCGGTCCACGCCCGCCGCGCTGACGTACGGGGCGCCCGGCTCGTCGAGGAGTCCGAGCCGGGCCTTCAGCCGCAGGACGCGCAGGATCGATTCGTCGAGCCGGGCCTCGGTCAGCTCGCCGCCCTGGACCGCGCTCAGCACCGCGTGCCAGGCCACGTCGATGGACGGCGGGTTGAGCAGCTGGTCGACACCGGCCTTGAGCGCCAGCACCGGCACCCGGTCGTCGCCGTACTTCGTGCGCACGCCCTGCATGCCGAGCGAGTCGGTGATCACCACGCCGTCGTAGCCGAGTTCGCCGCGCAGGATGCCGGTGACGATCGGGTGGGACAGTGTGGCCGGGTCGCCGGAGCCGTCCAGGCCCGGGAACTGGATGTGCGCGGTCATGATCGAGTCGATGCCGGCCTGGATCGCGGCCCGGAACGGCACCGCGTCCAGCGTCTCCCACAGCTCCCGGCTGTGCGTGATGACCGGGAAGCCGTAGTGGCTGTCGACGGCGGTGTCCCCGTGGCCCGGGAAGTGCTTGGCGGTCGCCGCGACCCGCGCCGACTGGTACCCCGCCACCTCGGCGGCGACCAGGCCGGCCACCGCGTCCGGGTCGGCGCCGAAGGACCGCACGCCGATGACCGGGTTGGCCGGGTTGACGTTCACGTCGGCGTCGGGGGAGTAGTCCTGGTTGACGCCCATCGCGCGCAGCTCGGTGCCCGAGATCCGGCCCAGCGCTCGGGCGTCGGAGCGGGAGCCGCCGGCGCCGAGCGCCATCGCGCCGGGCAGCAGCGTCGCGGGCGTCCCGATCCGGCAGACGGCCCCGTGCTCCTGGTCGGTGGCGATGAGCAACGGCAGCCCGCGCGGCTGTGCCAGGGAGACGCGCTGGAGGCCGTTGGACAGGTCCGCGATCTGGTGCGGGTCGCGGGTGTTGTGCGCCCAGGTGAAGTAGATGATCCCGCCGACCCGGTACCTCTCGACCAGTTCGGCGGCGGTGCGGACGCCCAGCTCCTGGAGGTTGGCGTCGACGTCGGCCTGGTCGGGGGCGGTGGCGGAGTGGCCGTAGGCCCGCGTCACGAAGAGTTGGCCGACCTTCTCCTCCAGCGTCATCCGGGAGACCAGGGCGCGCAGCCTGCGGTCGTCGTGCGGGGCGGCACTGGCGGTCGCCGGTACGGACAGCGCGGCGGTGAGACCCGCGGTCGCGGCGAGGACGGCACGTCTGGACGGCCGTGCGGTGTCTACGGTGCTTCCCGTGCTTCCCGTGCTGGTGTCGGGCACGTGCGCTCCTTCCAGAGGAGAACCGCTGAAGGAAACTTCCGAGGAGTCACGAATATCCGGGAAGTTTCTTTCCGTCAAGGGAACGCACAGTACCCGCGCCAGGGCCGCCACCGGCGCAAGGCAGGAGGCGCGCCGGGGCTACGCCGCCTCGCCCAGCAGCCGCACCAGGTGCTCCCGGCCCGCGCCCAGCAGCTCCGGGAGCGGGGCGGCGTCCTCGTACCAGCGCTTCTCGTACTCCCAGCACAGCCAGCCGTCCCAGCCCTGCCGGGAGAGGACGTCCACGCACTCGGTGAGCGGCAGCGCGCCCGCGCCGAGCGGCAGCGGGGTGCGGTCCTCGGCCGAGGCGATGTCCTTGACCTGCACATAGCCGAGGTGCGGGGCGAGGGCCGCGTAGGTCTCCGCGGGCTGCTCGCCGCCCAGCCAGGGGTGCATGACGTCCCACAGCGCGCCCACCTGACGGTGCCCGACCGGGCCGAGGATGCGGATCACGTCGGCGCCGGTGCGGTGCGAGTCGTGGGTCTCCAGCAGGATGCGCACACCGAGCGCGGCGGCGTCCTCGGCGGCACTGCCCAGCCGCCGGGCGGCCACCGCGTCGGCCTCCTCCCGGGGCCGGTCGGGGTCGCCGCCGGGGAAGACCCGCACGAACGGCGCGCCGAGGTCGTGCGCCAGTTGCAGGAGGGCCCGCAGCTCCGCCAGCACCGGGGCGTCGTCGCCGGGCGCCGCCACGCGCACGTACCCGGCGAGGCCCAGCAGCGCGATCCCGGAGCCCTCGAACAGGGCGGCGGCGTCGGCGCGGGCGGCAGGGGCGAGGCCCGGGTGCACCGGTTCCTCGGGATGGGCGCGCAGCTCCACACCGTGGTAGCCGTGCTCGGTCGCGAGCGCGAGGACGTCGGGCAGGGGCAGGCCGGGGACACCGAGGGTGGAGAACGCGAGCTTCATGGGCACCGAACGTACCCGCCCTCGGCCGGGTCATGCGGGGCGACAGGCGCCGGATCGGCTCCCGGTCCCGCCGGCGGCCGTGAAGCCCCCGTGACGCCGGTGACGTCCCGGCCACGCCCCGGCGACATCCCGCCCCGGACCGTCATGGCTTGGCCAAGCCCATGCCGCGCGTTGTCCGCCTGTTCACCGCCCGCCCCTGCCGCCGCCCGCCCCGCCGGGCGCAGAGTGATGCCGGTCCGGTCCGCGAGACCGCTCAAGAAGGGGCATTCATGGCCGAGTTGACGCGTCGCAGACTCCTGGGTTCGGCCGCCGGCGCGCTGGGAGGCGCGGCGGCCCTCTCCCTCCTCCCGCCCAGCGTCCAGAAGGCGGTCGCCGCCGGTCCGCCCCGGCACCGCTCGCTGCGCGACATCGAACACGTCGTCCTGCTGATGCAGGAGAACCGGTCGTTCGACCACTACTTCGGGACACTCTCCGGTGTCCGGGGCTTCGCCGACCCGGACGCCCTGAAGCTGGACACCGGGCGCAGCGTCTTCTACCAGCCCGACGCCGTGAACCCCAAGGGGTACCTGCTCCCCTTCCACCTCGACACCCACACCACCAGCGCCCAGGCCATCCCCTCCACCAGCCACGCCTGGTCGGTGCAGCACGAGGCGTGGAACGGCGGCCGGATGGACCGCTGGCTGCCGGCCCACCGCAAGGCCGACGGCGTCAACGGCCCGTACGTGATGGGTTACTACACCCGCGAGGACATCCCGTTCCAGTTCGCCCTCGCCGAGACCTTCACCGTCTGCGACCACTACTTCTGCTCGGTGTTCGGGCCCACCTGGCCCAACCGGCTGATGTGGATGACCGGTTCGATCGACCCGGGCGGCACCCTGGGCGGCCCGGTCACCAGCAACAAGGCGCCGACGCCGTACCGCTGGACGACGTACGCCGAACGGCTCCAGGCGGCCGGGGTGAGCTGGAAGGTGTACCAGCAGGACGACGACTACGGCTGCAACATGCTGGAGCAGTTCGCCGCGTTCAAGGGCGCGCAGCCGGGCTCCGACCTCTACGAGCGCGGGGTGCGCCCGCAGCCGGAGGGCACCTTCGAGGACGACGCCCGCAACGACCGGCTCCCGGCGGTCAGCTGGATCATGCCGACCAGCTACCAGTCGGAACACCCGGACTACCTGCCCGCCGCCGGCGCCGACTTCGTGGCGTCGAAGATCGAGGCCATCGCGTCCAACCCCAAGGTGTGGCGCAAGACCGCGTTCCTCCTCAACTACGACGAGAACGACGGCCTGTTCGACCACGTGCCCCCGCCCACCCCGCCGGCCGGCACACCGGACGAGTTCATCGGCGGCCTGCCCATCGGCGGCGGCTTCCGGGTGCCCGCGATCATCGTCTCGCCCTGGACCGTGGGCGGCTGGGTCGCCACCGAGACCTTCGACCACACCTCGGCACTCCAGTTCCTGGAGCGCTTCACGGGCGTCGAGGAACCCAACGTCAGCGACTGGCGCCGGGCCGCCTTCGGCGACCTCACCAGCGCCTTCCGCTTCTCCGCCGGCCGGCCCCGGCCGCCGCGCCTGCCGCAGGACACGGCGGCCCAGCTGGAGAAGGCCAAGGAGGAGGTGGCGACGCTGCCCAAGCCGACCCTCCCCGGCGCCGACCAGACCTTCCCGCACCAGGAGCACGGCCACCGGCCGCACCGGTAGAACCCCGGCCGGAGAGGGCGCCGAGGCAACCGAAGGACACCGTTTCCCCTCCGGCGCCCGCTCCGCGTCAAGCGCGAGCCCCCTCATCCCCGGGGCGCCGTCGCGGAGCCCCGCACCATCAACTCCTCCCGCACCGAGGTGATCCCGCCCGGTGGTGGCTCCTCGCGGCCCGTGGCGATGCGGCCCGCCCGCGCCCCCGCCTCCGCGAGGGGGACCCGGACGGTCGTCAGGGCCGGTACCGCGTCAGGCGCGAGCCCCCTCACCCCCGGGGCGCCGCCGCGGAGCCCCGCACCATCAACTCCCCCCCCCCCGCACCGAGGCGATCCCGCCCGGCGGTGGCTCCTCGCGGCCCGTGGCGATGCGGCCCGCCCGCGCCCCCGCCTCCGCGAGGGGGGGGCCGGACGGGGGTCAGGGCCGGTACCGCGTCAAGCGCGAGCCCCCTCACCCCCGGGGCGCCGCCGCGGAGCCCCGCACCATCAACTCCCCGCGCACCGAGGCGATCCCGCCCGGTGGTGGCTCCTCGCGGCCCGTGGCGATGCGGCCCGCCCGGGCGCCCGCCTCCGCGAGGGGGGCCGGACGGGGGTCAGGGCCGGTGCGCGTCAAGCGCGAGCCCCCTCACCTCCGGGGCGCCGCCGCGGAGCCCCGCACCATCAACTCCCCGCGCACCGAGGTAATCCCGCCCGGCGGTGGCTCCTCGCGGCCCATGGCGATGCGGCCCGCCCGGGCGCCCGCCTCCGCGAGGGGGAGCCGGACGGTCGTCAGGGCCGGTACCGCGTCGATGCTGAAGGGGAGGTCGTCGAAGCCGGCCACGGAGACGTCCTCGGGGATGCGCAGGCCGGACTCGCGCAGCGCGGCGCACGCGCCGAGGGCGACGGAGTCGTTCGCCGCGACGACCGCCGTCAGCGAGGGGTCGCGGCGCAGCAGCTCCAGCGTGGCCTCGTGCCCGGAGCGGCGGTCGTAGCGGCCGTACACCGTCCAGCGGGCGTCCTCCTCGATGCCGGCGGCCCGCAGCGCGGCGCGGTGGCCCTCCAGGCGGTGCCGGGTCGTGGTGCGGTCGGCGGGGCCGGCGATGTAGCCGAGGCGCCGGTGCCCGAGGCCGACGAGGTGCTCGGTGAGCGCCCGCGCCCCGCCCCGGTTGTCGAAGGTCAGCGCGACGGCCCCGGTGTCCGGCACCGGCGGCCGGCCGCACAGCACCACCCGCGTCCCGGCCTCCGCCAGCCGCCGCAGCTTCGCCGCGACCGCCTCCGCGTGCGGCGCCGCCTCCACCGCCCCGCCGGTCAGCACCACGGCCGCCGCCCGCTGCCGCTGGAGCAGGGTGAGGTAGGTCAGCTCCCGCTCCGGAGAGCCCCCGGTGTTGCAGACCACCGCGAGCCGCTCGCCGCCCGCCCGGCCGCCGGGCCCGCCGATCTCGCCCTGGATCGCGCTCGCCATGATCCCGAAGAACGGGTCGGCGATGTCGTTGACCAGGATGCCGACCAGGTCGGAGGTGGCGGCGGCGAGCGCGCTCGCGGGACCGTTGAGGACGTAGTCCAGCTCGTCCACGGCGCGCAGCACCCGTTCCCGGGTGGACGCGGCCACCGGGTAGTTGCCGTTCAGCACGCGCGACACCGTCGCGGGGGAGACCTGGGCGCGGGCCGCCACGTCCGCCAGGGTCACCGTCATCTCGTCGTCCTCCGGTCGCGCAGTGTCGTACGCCCACGTAGACAGCCACATCACGGTCCCGGTTCCGCCCCGGACCGTCGAGCCGACCCTAGTTCCCCCGGCCCCGCCTGTTCGCCCCCTCGAACAACTCGAAGCGGACACGGTCTTGTACGGCGAGGGCGCGCGAACTAGCTTGGCAGTGATAGAAAGCGCTTGCTAGCAGAGTGAGTGAGGAACCGACGTGACACGCAAGACGGTCCGTATCGCCATGAACGGCGTCACCGGGCGCATGGGCTACCGCCAGCACCTGGTCCGCTCGATCCTCGCCCTGCGCGACCAGGGCGGCCTGGACCTCGGCGACGGCACCGTGCTGTGGCCCGAGCCGGTGCTGCTCGGCCGCCGCGAGGGCGCCCTGCGGGAGATCGCCGAGCGGCACGGCCTGGAGCACGTCGCCACCGACCTGGACGCCGTCCTCGCCGACCCCTCCGTGGAGATCTACTTCGACGCCCAGGTCACCTCCGCCCGCGAGGAGTCGATCCGCGCGGCGATCGCCGCCGGCAAGCACGTCTACACCGAGAAGCCCACCGCGACCGGCCTCGACGGCGCCCTCGCCCTCGCCCGCCTCGCCCACGCCCGGGGCATCCGGCACGGCGTCGTCCAGGACAAGCTGTTCCTGCCGGGCCTGCGCAAGCTGAAGCGGCTGGTCGACGGCGGCTTCTTCGGCCGGATCCTGTCCGTGCGCGGCGAGTTCGGCTACTGGGTCTTCGAGGGCGACTGGCAGCCCGCCCAGCGCCCCTCCTGGAACTACCGCGCGCAGGACGGCGGAGGCATCGTCGTCGACATGTTCCCGCACTGGGAGTACGTGCTGCACGAGCTGTTCGGCCGCGTCACCTCCGTCCAGGCCCTGGCCACCACCCACGTCCCGCAGCGCTGGGACGAGCACGGCAAGCCCTACGACGCCACCGCCGACGACGCCGCCTACGGGGTCTTCGAGATCGAGGGCGGGATCATCGCGCAGATCAACTCCTCCTGGGCGGTCCGCGTCCACCGCGACGAACTGGTCGAGTTCCAGGTCGACGGCACCGAGGGCTCGGCCGTCGCCGGACTGCGCGGCTGCCGGGCCCAGCACCGCTCCGCCACCCCCAAGCCGGTGTGGAACCCGGACGTCCCGGCGACCGAGGCGTTCCGCGAGCAGTGGCAGGAGGTGCCCGACAACGCCGAGTTCGACAACGGCTTCAAGGCCCAGTGGGAGCTGTTCCTCAAACACGTGTACGCCGACGGGCCGTACCACTGGGACCTGCTCGCCGGCGCCCGTGGCGTCCAGCTCGCCGAACTCGGCCTCAGGTCCTCCGCCGAGGGCCGCCGCCTCGCCGTCCCGGAGATCGCGCTGTGACCCTCCGGCTCCCGGCCCCCGACGGCACCTCGCGGCCGTACGAGCCGCGCACCGAACCCCTGGCCCTCACGCCGGGCGCCCCGCTCGCCTCCCGGGCGGTGTTCTCGGCGGCCCACGTCGTCGCCGACCCCTTCGCCGACGTCTCGCCCGACGGGCCCGCCGCCGTCGACTGGGACGCCACCCTCGCCTTCCGCCGCCACCTGTGGTCGCACGGGCTCGCGGTCGCCGAGGCGATGGACACCGCCCAGCGCGGCATGGGCCTGGACTGGGCCGGCGCCGCCGAGCTGATCCGGCGCAGCGCGGCCGAGGCGCGCGCGGTCGGCGGCCGGATCGCCTGCGGGGCCGGCACCGACCAGCTCACCGGCGGCACCCTGTCCGAGATCCGCGCGGCCTACGAGGAACAGCTCGCGGTGGTCGAGGACTCGGGCGCCCAGCCGATCCTGATGGCCTCCCGCGCCCTCGCCGCCACCGCCTCCGGACCCGAGGACTACCGGGAGCTGTACGGCCACCTGCTGCGCCAGTGCGCCGAGCCGGTGATCCTGCACTGGCTGGGCCCGATGTTCGACCCGGCGCTCACGGGCTACTGGGGCACTCCGGACCTGGACGCGGCGACCGAGGTGTTCCTCGACGTCGTCGCCGCGCATCCGGACAAGGTCGACGGCGTGAAGATCTCCCTGCTGGACGCCGGCCGCGAGGTCGCCCTGCGCCGCCGGCTGCCGCGCGGGGTGCGCTGCTACACGGGCGACGACTTCCACTACCCGGAGCTGATCGCCGGCGACGACCGGGGCTTCAGCCACGCCCTGCTCGGCGTCTTCGACCCGCTGGGCCCGCTCGCCGCCGAGGCGGTACGCGTCTTGGACACCGGGGACACGGCCGGCTTCCGGGCCCTGCTCGACCCCACGGTGGAGCTGTCCCGTCATCTCTTCCAGCCCCCGACCCGCTTCTACAAGACGGGCGTGGTCCTGCTCGCCTGGCTCGCCGGCCACCAGAGCCACTTCACGATGGCCGGCGGCCTCCAGTCGGCCCGCTCCCTCCCGCATCTCGCCCGCGCCTACGAACTCGCCGACACCCTCGGCCTGTTCCCGGACCCCAAGCTCGCCGAGGAACGCATGCGCAACCTGCTCACCGTGTACGGGGTGGACCAGTGACCGGCCTGGAGCGGTTCTCCGTCAACCAGATGACGGTCAGGCAACTGCCCCTGCCGGAACTGTTCTCGGCCTGCCGGGAACTGGGCGTCGGCCAGGTCGGCCTGTGGCGCGAGCCGGTACGGGAGTACGGCCTCACGGAGACCGCCGCCCTGGTCCGGGACGCGGGGCTGCGGGTGACCACCCTGTGCCGGGGCGGCTTCCTCACCGCCACCGACCCCGAGGCGCGGGCGGCGGCCCTGGCCGACAACCGGCGGGCGGTCGTGGAGGCGGCCACGCTCGGCACGGACACCCTGGTCCTGGTCTCCGGCGGCCTTCCGCCCGGCGCGAAGGACCTGCGCGCGGCCCGCGAACGCGTCGCCGACGCCCTGACGGACCTCGCCCCGTACGCCGAGTCCCACGGCGTCCGCCTCGCCGTCGAGCCCCTGCACCCGATGTTGGCCGCCGACCGCTGCGTGGTCTCCACCCTCGACCAGGCGCTCGCCCTCGCCGAACGCTTCCCCGCCCACCAGGTCGGCGTGGCCGTCGACACCTACCACGTGTGGTGGGACGACCGCGCGCCCGCCGCGATCGCCCGCGCGGGCGCGGCGGGCCGCCTCCACACCTTCCAGCTCGCCGACTGGACCACCCCGCTCCCGGCGGGCGTCCTCGACGGCCGCGGCCAACTCGGCGACGGCTCGGTGGACTTCGGTGAGTGGCAGCGCCACGTGGACGCGGCCGGCTACACCGGCCCCGTCGAGGTCGAACTCTTCAACGAGCACCTGTGGGCCCGGGACGGCCGGGAGGTGCTGGCGGAGACGGTGGCGCGGTTCCGGAAGTGTGCCGGCGGATAGATCAATTTCTTTGCTCACTCAAATGATCGATTACTCATGGGCGCGGTGTCGGGGCGATTCCGGTGCTGCGGACTGGTTTGCTCCCGAGAACTGTTTCCGCATCCGAGCCTCCGGATTGTCAGTGCCGTGCTGTACGATCCGCGGCCCTCTCCCGGCGGATGGGGTTACGCGCCGGTAGATGGGGGCGATCCGGGCATCTGTGCACTCGATCGGGTGTGCCTTCCGTCACTATGGCCTGGGTCACCTTGATGGCGAATGGCATTTCTGAGCTGCCCAAATACTGGTGTCAGGGCCGGAATCGCTGATCCCCTATGTGTTCCGACGTGTTTTCGGGTGTCGCGAACGGCCTTGTGAACAAGGCAAGATGGGGGGCGTCGACGCGCGAGATGGTGAGCATCGCCAATTCGGCGGGCTCACGAGAGGCGCGGAGGCAGGGAGAAGGCCCCATCCCCGGCCGGGAAGCTGAAGGGATGAGGCCCTCTGGCAACACCAGCACAGGGTGGGCCCCGGTCGTCAGGCCGGGGCTCTTCCCTTAGTGGCTCAGGAATTCACGCACGATCTTGTAGATCGCGAAGATCGTCCCGAGCCAGCGGACCTTGCGGTAGAGCCGGTCCGCCTTGCCGTTCTGGTGCCCCTCCGGCTGTTCAGCCATCGGGCCGCCCCCTTTCTGGTCCACGTTCGTGAACCCCGCGGGGCTTCACGACCTCTCGCGGATCCTCCGGGGAGCGGTGATAGCGCACTACAGTACCGGCGCCAAGGCGACCCATGGTGCGCACGAGGCGCGGATGCGTCCCGCCTGCGGCCGGTTCGTCCGGCGCCGCACGGCGCCTCGGCCGGTGTGATCGCCACATATGTGGCGGTCGCCTCAACTGCCTGCGGTTTTAGGCTTGTTCGGCCTGGGGGGCGGGTTCCGGTTCCCGCCCGCCGAGTCGCGTAAATCACACTCCGGAGGTGACGGCATCTCCGCTGAAGTCCGTATCCGGGTGTCACTGATGGCATTCGTTCCGACCAATGTGGTCGACAACCGCCCTACAGCAGGGACCAGTTCGGTCACATCAGGTCGATCGGCGACGGTTCGGACAGAAGGACCGGCCCCGGTTCCCCGTCGGCCGCCTCAGAAGAACACCCCGCACCGCAGCAGCACGTTCGCGTACGGCCGGGCCTCGCCGGTGCGCACGACCAGCCGCGCGCCCGCCGACAACTCCTTCAGCCGCTCGTGCGGGACCAGGGTGAGGCCGGGGAAACGGTCCTCCAGCAGGGTGCGGTGGGCGCCTTCCAGCTCCCGTGCCGCCGTAGCGCCCTCCACCACCAGCTCGGCCAGCAGACCGTCCAGCACCTCCGCGAAGGACGGCACACCGGCCCGGAAGGCGAGGTCCGCCAGCCGGGGACCGTCCGGGATCGGCATGCCCGCGTCGCACACCAGCACCTCGTGGCCGTGGCCCAGTTCGGCCAGGGCGCCCGCCAGGTGGCGGTTGAGGATGCCCGCCTTCTTCACAGCGCCTCGACCTCCGCGGCCGTGGGGTACGACTCCTGCGCGCCCCGCCGGGTCACCGCGGCCGCACCGACCCGCGCCGCGTACGCCGCCGCCGCGGGCAGATCCGCGCCCGCGCCCAGCTTCCAGGCCAGCGCGGCCGTGAACGCGTCCCCGGCACCGGTGGTGTCCACCGCGGCCACCTTCACCGACGGCACCCGGACCGCGCCCGAGCCGTCGCACACCAGCGCCCCTTCGCCGCCCAGCGTCACGACCACCGAGCGCGGGCCCTCGGCCAGCAGCAGCCGCGCCCAGTCCTCGGGTTCGCCGCCCGTCCGGTCCGCGCCGAGGATGACACGGGCCTCGTGCTCGTTGACGATCAGCGGATCGCAGGCCGCCAGGACCTCCGCCGGCAGCGGACGCGGCGGGGACGGGTTCAGCACGAACCGGGAGTCCGGCGCCAGGTTCCGCACCACCTCCACCACCGTCTCCAACGGGATCTCCAACTGCGCCGACACCACCCGGGAGGCCCCCACCAGAGCGGCCGAGTCCCGTACGTCCCCCGGCGTGAGCCGGCCGTTGGCGCCCGGCGACACCACGATGCTGTTGTCCCCGGACGGGTCCACGGTGATCAGCGCGACCCCGGTCGGCGCCCCGCCCGCCAGGACACCGGCCGTGTCCACACCGGCCGCGCGCAGGGAGTCCAGCAGCAGCCGGCCGTGACCGTCCTCGCCGACCCGCGCCAGCAGGGCCGTACGCGCGCCGAGCCGGGCGGCGGCGACCGCCTGGTTCGCGCCCTTGCCGCCCGGGTGCACGGCGAGGTCGCCGCCGAGCACCGTCTCCCCGGCGGCCGGCCGCCGCTCGACGTCGATCACCAGGTCGGCGTTGGCCGAGCCCACCACCAACAGGTCGTAGTCATCCATCAGTCGACTCCCCACACATTCATCCCCGTCATCCCCGTCGTCCCTCTCCCCGCGACCGCGGCGGACGGCCGCCCCGTGACCGCGGCCGGCCGACCGCCCGTGTCGTCGCACTCAGTCGCGCTCAGTCCCGCTCAGCCGCTGAAGCCGGCCACGTTGTCCTTCGTGACCACCTTCACCGGCACCTTCACCGTCTGCGCCACCTTCTTGCCCTGGACCGCCTTGAGCGCGTTGTCCACGGCGATCCGGCCGAGCTGGCTCGGCTGCTGGGCGACCGACGCGTGCAGCGTGCCGTCCTTGACCGCCTTCAGTCCGTCCGGGGTGCCGTCGAAGCCGACGACCTGCACCGACGTGCCGGCCTTGGAACCGAGCGCCTTGATCGCGCCGAGCGCCATCTCGTCGTTCGCGGCGATCACGCCCTGCACGTCCGGGTGGGCCTGGAGCAGGTTCGACATCACGTCGAGCCCCTTGGTGCGGTCGAAGTCGGCGGGCTGCTGGGCCACCACCCGGATACCCGGGTAGGCCTTGAGACCCTTGGCGAAGCCGGCCGCCCGCTCGCGCGCCGCCGAGGTGCCCGCCTGGCCCTGGAGGATGGCGATCCTGCCCCGGCCGCCCAGCTTCTCGGCGATCGTCTTCGCCGCCTGCTCACCGCCGGCCACGTTGTCGGAGGCCACCAGCGCGTCCACGGAGGCCTTGTTGACGCCCCGGTCGACGGCGATGACCGGGATACCCGCCTTGCCGGCGGCCTTGACGGAGTTGCTCGCGGCGTCCGAGTCGACCGGGTTGACGATGATCGAGCCCAGGCCCGAACTGGTGAAGTTCTGAAGCTGGTTGGCCTGCTGGGAGGCGTCGTTCTGGGCGTCCGTGACGGTCAGGTCCACGCCCCGCTTCTTCGCCTCGGCCTGCGCGCCGGACCGGATCTGCACGAAGAACGGGTTGTTCAGCGTGGACAGCGACAGGCCCATCTTCGGCGTCGTCGAGGACGAGGAGCCGTGCAGGAAGGAGGTTGCGCCGACGATCGCCACCGTGACCACGGCCGCGAGCGCGTACGTCGCCGCCTGCTTGCCCTTGGGGCCCCCGCCGCCGCTGGTCACCGGGGTCGCCCCGGCCTTGCGGCGCACGGTGTCCAGCAGCACGGCCAGCGCGATGACGACACCGATGACGACCTGCTGCCAGAACGCGGAGACGTTCAGCAGGTTGAGGCCGTTGCGCAGCACCGCGAGGATCAGCGCGCCGATCAGCGTGCCCGAGGCCTTGCCGGTACCGCCCGCGAGCGAGGCACCGCCGATGACGACGGCGGCGATGGCGTCCAGCTCGTAGCCGTCGGCGGCCTGCGGCTGCGCCGAGGACAGCCGGGAGGCCAGGACGACGCCCGCGACCGCCGCGAACACACCGGACAGGGCGTAGATCGCGAGCTTCTGCCGCTTCACCCGCAGCCCCGAGAGCCGGGCCGCCTCCTCGTTGCCCCCGATCGCGTACATGGAACGGCCGATGTACGTGCGCCCGAGCACGACCGCCGCGATCACGCCCATCAGCACCATGACCAGCACCGGCACCGGCAGCCAGTCGCCCAGCGTGTCACCGAGGTGCGAGACCGAGTCGGGGAACGGGATCGGCACGCCCCCGGAGATCACCAGCGACAGACCGCGCGCCACCGACAGCATGGCGAGGGTCGCGATGAACGGCGGCAGCTTGCCGTAGGCGATCAGGAAGCCGTTCACCAGTCCGGCCGCGACGCCGGTGGCGACGGCCAGCACGAGCGCCAGGAACACCGGCACGCCGTGACTGGTGGCGCTCCAGGCCAGCACGGTCGCCGACAGCGCGGCCACCGAGCCCACCGACAGGTCGATGCCCGCCGAGACGATCACGAACGTGACACCGAAGGCCAGGATCGCCGTCACGGCTGCCTGGACACCGATGTTGAGCAGGTTGTCCGTCGTCAGGAAGTCACCGGACAGCGCCGACAGGGCGACGACCAGGACGATCAGCGCGGTCAGCGCGCCGTTGTCGAGCAGCAGCCGGCGCAGGCCGCCGCCCCGGGCGCCACTCGCGCCCGTCGAGCTCTTGAGCGTGTCAGTGGCCACGGGGGGCCTCCTTCGCGGTGGTGTCGTGAGTACCGGTGTTGCCGGCCGGGTGGGAGACGGCGAGCGCCATGACGGCGTCCTGGGTGGCCTGTTCACCGCTGAGTTCCCCGGCGATCCGCCCCTGGGCCATCACCAGGACCCGGTCGCTCATGCCGAGCACCTCCGGCAGATCGCTGGAGATCATCAGGACGGCGGCTCCGGCGGCCGTCAGCTCGTTGATCAGCTGGTAGATCTCGACCTTGGCGCCGACGTCGATACCGCGCGTCGGCTCGTCGAGGATCAGCACCTTGGTGTCGGCCAGCAGCCACTTGCCGATGACGACCTTCTGCTGGTTGCCGCCGGACAGGGTGCGCACCTGCTGCCCGAGCCCGGCCATCCGCACGCCGAGCTGCTTCGCGATCCGCTCGGCCGCGGTGTGCTGCGCCTTCCGGTCGACCAGCCCGCCCCGGGTGGCCGACCGCATGGTCACCAGCCCCAGGTTCTCCTCGACGGAGGCGTCGAGGACCAGCCCCTGCCCCTTGCGGTCCTCGGGCACGAGCCCGATACCGGCGGCCATCGCCGCGTTCACGTCGTGCCGCCGCAGCCCGCTGCCGGCGACGTGCACGCTCCCGCCGTCGTACGGGTCCGCGCCGAACACGGCCCGCACCACCTCGGTACGGCCCGCGCCGACCAGCCCCGCGATGCCGACGACCTCACCGGCGTGCACCTGGAAGCTCACGTCGTGGAAGACGCCGTCACGGGTCAGGCCCTCGACGGCGAGCAGCGCGGCGCCCTGCTCGGCCCGCCGCCTCGGGTACTGCTGCTCGATCGAGCGTCCCACCATCAGCCGGACCAGCTCGTCCTCCGGGGTGGTGGCCGGGACCTGCCCCACACTCCGGCCGTCCCGGATCACGGTGACCCGGTCGCCCAGGGCGGCGATCTCGTCCAGGTGGTGGGTGATGAACACGATCCCGACGCCGTCCTCGCGCAGCCGCCGCACGATCGCGAACAGCTTCTCGACCTCCTCGGAGGTGAGCACGGCGGTCGGCTCGTCCATGATGAGCACCCGCGCGTCCAGGCTGAGCGCCTTGGCGATCTCCACCATCTGGAGCCGCGCGATGCCGAGTTCCCGCACCCGCGTCCAGGGCGAGACACTGACCCCCACCCGCTCCAGCAGGACCGCGGCGTCGGCCTCCATCCGCTTGCGGTCGATCATCCCGAACCGGCGCGGCTGCCGCCCCAGGAAGATGTTCTCGGCCACCGTCAGATCGGGGACCAGGTTGAACTCCTGGTAGATGGTGGCGATCCCGAGCCGTTCGGCGTCCTGCGCGCCATGGATGCGCACTTCCTCGCCGTCGGCCAGGATCCGCCCGGCGTCGGGGGTGTAGGCACCGGAGAGCATCTTGATCAGCGTGCTCTTGCCGGCACCGTTCTCACCGAGCAGCACGTGCACCTCGCCGCGGCGCAGGTCGAAGTCGACAGCGTCGAGCGCGACCACGCCGGGGAAGGTCTTGCGGATGCCCTCGATGCGCAGCAACTCGTCGGGGTTGCTCACGACGCACTCCTCTGCACTGACGTGCTCCTTTGCACTGGGGAGGGGGACTGGGCGGCGGGCTCTTCAAGGGCCATGGGCGCCGGCACTGCTGGCCGGCCGGCCTCCCCGCACGAGCGGCGTACGACCAGCCGGGCGGCCAGCGTCACGGAGGCGGGGGTCCGCCCCTCGATCCGGTCCACCAGGGCCCGTACGGCGGCCCGGCCCAGCTCGCCGGTGGGCTGGGCGATCGCGGTGACCGGCGGATCGGTGTGCACGAACCAGGGGATGTCGTCGAACGCGGCCAGCGCCAGGTCCTCCGGAACCCGCAGCCCACGGGCCCGTACGGCGTCCAGCGCGCCGAGCGCCATGAGGTTGTCGGCCGCGAACACGACCTCCGGCGGCTCGGGCAGGTCGAGGAACCCCTCGGTCACCCGGCGCCCGCTGGCGGCCTGGAAGTCGCCCTGCCCGATGTAGGCGTCCGGGAGCGGGATGCCGTGCTCGGCGAGGGCGGCGCGGAAGGCCTCGACGCGCTCGCTGCCGGTGGTGGTGGCAGCGGGCCCGGCGATGATCGCCAGCCGGCGGTGCCCGAGCCGGCACAGGTGTGCCACCAGGTCCCGTACCGCCGCGCTGCCGTCGGAGCGCACCACGGGCACGTCGACGCCCGGGATCCACCGGTCCACGAACACCATCGGGGTGCCGGCGCGCACGGCGTCCAGCATCAGCGGGGAGCCGCCGTCGGTGGGGGAGACGAGGAGTCCGTCGATACGGCGGTCCAGCAGGTTCCGGACATGGTGGTCCTGGAGGTCGGGCCGCTCGTCGGCGTTGCCGATGATCACGCTGTAGCCGAGCGCGCGGGCCTCTTCCTCCACGGCCCGCGCCAGCTCGGTGAAGTAGGGATTCAGCACGTCGCTGATGACCAGGCCGAGGGTGTGGGTCTGGTCGGTGCGCAGCGAGCGGGCGACGGCGTTCGGCCGGTACTCCAGCGCCTCGACGGCGGCCAGCACCCGGGCACGGGCGTCGGCACTGACCGAGGGGTGCGCGTTCAGCACCCGCGACACCGTGGCGACGGAGACCCCCGCCGCTGCGGCGACGTCCTTGATACTCGCCATCGCCGGCTCACCTCCTTGTGAGACGCGTAGAAGACGCATGGAATCGATTACATCCGTGACGTAGGAAGGATTGGAATCGATTACACAGGGGTGGGGCAAGGGGGTGGGGGTGGCCGAAACCCAATCGTGACGTGGCCGAGTGGGGGTGGGTGCGGGGGCCGCGCACCGGCCCCCGGGCCTGCTGGGTACGTTCGCTGTGTACGTTGGCGACGGCATCGCGCGACACACCGGGGCGCCGACCACGCACCCGGCATCACGGGGGGACAAGCTGGCATGGCACGTGTAGCCGTCATCACCGCACCGAACATCGGCTACCGCAACACCGGGATGCTGACCGTCGACCTGGCCTTCGACTCGCTACGGCGACGCATGGCCACGGCGGTCGAACCGACCTGGTACACCCTCCACCCACCGGAGACGGTGCCGCTGCGCCCGTACATACACCCCACCGACCTCCCTTTCCGCTTCCGCCCCCTGGCCCCCCACCTCGCCGAGCTGGACGATCACGACGCGGTCGTCTTCTGGGGCGACTTCCTGCACACGCGGCACTACCTGGCGCAGGACGCGACGAACCGCCTGCTCGACTTCGGCATGGCGGAGGACCGCGACGGGGCCCGCGCGCTGCTGGAGCGCACCCTGCTCCTGGCGGACCAGCCGGAATCGCTCCTCTCCCGGACCCTCAGCTATGGCGGAACGATCCTGCACAACACGCAGTCCGACTACGAGGACAAGCAGTACGGCCCGCTCTTCACCCGCCTCATGACCCGCAGCCACCGCGTCTGGATGCGCGACCCGCTCTCCGCGGCGAAGCTGGCCCACCTGCGGGGCGACTTCACCACACCCCACTTCGCCTCGGACGCCGCCCTGCTGAACCACCCGGCCGACCTGAACCGCCTCCCGGCGACGGAGTGGTCCCGGGAGATGCCGGACGACGGCGCGATCGGGGTCTTCCTCGGCGCCCGCACGGAGATCCCCGAGTGGCTGCCGGCCTTCTGCCGGGCCCTGTCCGACCGCCTGGGGGCACCCCTCGCATGGCTGCCCTGGTTCGACCGCGAGATCCCCGCCGACTTCGGCCCGGTCGCCCGGCGCCCCGGCACCCCCACCGCGGGAGACCTGCTCCAGTCCCTCTCCCGGTACCGGCTGGTGATCACGGACACCTACCACCTCTGTGTCAACGCCTGGGGCGCCGGTACGCCGGTGGTCTGCGTGGGCGCCCCGCAGCCGGCACCGACCACCGACGACGACTACCTGACACTGAGCGACCTGAAGAAGCACGTGTTCCATCTGGCCTACGACGCGACGGACTTCTACCTGTCGACGCGGCCGGACACGCCCGAGGCCCACGAGCGCCGGGCGGCCGGCATCGTACGGCTGGTGACGGGCGGCGCGGCGGACGCGGTAGGCGCCCGAACCCGCCGTCACGCGTCCGCGTCGGAGGCGGCCTTCACGGGGGCGCTGACCTCGCTGCTGACCGGCACGGGATGAGGCGTGCGGGAACCGTCGGGCCGCTCCGCCTTCCGGACCGGCCCGACGGCTACCGGCTCACGCCTCGGTGAACAACTCGGCGGCGTCGGTGGCGTGTACGGCTCGCTGGGCCCAGACTTCGAGCTGGCCGAGGTCGGTGCAGGCCTCGACGCGCTCGCGGGCGTCGTCGGGAACCGGGATACCGCGCCACTCCAGGATGCGAAGGGTCATCTCCCGCCGATCCTCGATACGCCCTTGTTCAACTCCCTGTTCGCGTCCTTCTTCGCGTACCTGTTCGGCGAGTGGGTGTCGCCAGAAGTACTGGATGGCCGTCATGAGGTCCCTCCACATGTGCTTGGCCTGGGGGTCTGTCAGGCAGGAGTCGATGAACTGCACGAAGACTGCGGCGGTGTCGGTGTCGATGGTCCGCAGGGCGGCTGCCAGGGATTCCAGTATGGCGGGAGCCTGGGGGCCGCGTCCGTGTGTCATGGCCGAGAGCACCGCGAGGGGTACGTCGCGTTCGGCCTGGCGTTCATCCGTGATGACGGGGACGTTGTCGGGGCCGAGGACGAGGGGGCGTACGGTCAGCGAGTGCCAGTCCCGGAACCCGAAGCGGATGGGGCGGGAGGCCCATGCGGCGGTCTTGCTGCTCTGGGTGATGACGATGAGCACCGGCTCGCAGCGGTACTTCTCATAGAGGTAGGAGAGGTAGTACGGCCAGCTGCCGCGTTTCCTCTCGTCGACCTTTCCCTGGGATTCCACGACGAGGAGGTAGGTGCCTTCGTCCGTCTCCGCGCGCAGCAGGGTGTCCACGCGGCGTTCGACGGGTTCGATCTCGGTGAGGTCCACGTTCAGGGCCGCGATCTCACGGGGTTCGGGGAAGGGCACGTGCAGCACCCTCTGTAACGCGCGG
>NZ_JANUGP010000031.1 GCF_024753135.1 Streptomyces pyxinicus
CCGCAAGGGCGCGGCCAAGGGGGACCGCGGCCCGCGGAGTAGGGGTGTGACAGCGGGGGGTGGGCCGGGGCCCGCCGTACCGGCAGGGACCGCGGTCGCCGACCCGCGGTCCCTGCCGTCACCCGTCGCTCCGGGCCCTGACGGCATGTCAGATACGGCCCTGGGTGAGACGGGTGAGCGGTCCGAACGACCGGCTCCGGCCCCGGCGGCCGAGCGCGTACGACGTCGCGGTCAGCGCGGTCAGGCCCGCGCCCACCCCGGCCGCGATCGCCTTGCGGTGCGCGATCACCGTCCACGCCGTCTTCGCCGTGGTCGCGACCCGTCCGGACGCGGTGATCACCGCCTGGCGTCCCGACTCGACGCCCCGGGCCGCCGTACGGGCCGCGGCGCCGGTCGCCCCGGCCGCCTTCGCGGTCCCGGCCTTCGCCGCGGACGTCGCGTCGTCGGTGGCGGAGACGGCCTTCTTCGCCGCCTGGGAGGCGGGCGCGGTGGCCTTGTCGGCCGCGTCGCGCGCCTTGGCCCCGGTTTCCTTCTGTGCCGTGTTGTTCCGGCTGGTGCCACTGGATTCAGTCATGACCTTCGCGTTGCCCGCACCTGCCTGCGCAAACGTCCGGTCGCCGGGTACTTCGCCCCCGAACTCGTCGTACGGCGGCGGGGTTTCGAGGCGCACGCAGCCGGTGCCTCAGAAGCGGGGCAGCGGCGTCTGGGTCTGGACGATCTCGTCGGCCTCTTCCTGCGTCTCGACCGAGGGCGGCGAGCCGGCCAGCGGCTTGTTGGCGGTCTCCGGCATGCACAGCACGGCGATGACGCCGACGACCGCGGCGGCCGTGGCGTAGTAGGCCGGCATCAGGTTGGTGCCGTAGGCGCTGATCAACGCGGTGATCACCAGCGGGGTGGTGCCGCCGAAGACGGAGGTGGCGAGGTTGTAGGCGACCGAGAGGGAGCCGTAGCGCACGTGCGTGGGGAAGATCGCCGGGAGGGCGGCGGACATCGTCCCCAGCATCGCCACCAAGGAGAGCCCCATCAGCAGCAGGCCGATCGTGATGAGGACGACGCTGCCCTGCCGGATGAGCAGGAAGGCGGGCACGGACAGCAGCAGGAAGCCGAGCATGCCGGTCATCAGCAGCGGCTTGCGTCCGAAGCGGTCGGAGAGCCGGCCGACCTGGTTGATGACGCACATCTGCAGGACCATCACGAGCAGCAGGATCAGCAGTCCGTGGTTGGTGCCGTAGCCGAGTTCGTCGGACAGGTAGGTCGGCATGTACGACAGCAGCATGTAGTCGGTGATGTTGTACGCCGCGACCAGCGCGAGGCACAGCACCAGCGGCCGCCAGTAGCGGGTGAAGATCTTGCCGAGGTCGGCGGCGGCGGAGGTCTCCACGGTGTCGGCGGCCTCGGTGGCCTTGGCCTGGCCGCCCTCCAGCTTCTGGAAGGCGGGTGTCTCGTCCAGCCTCAGCCGCAGGTAGAGGCCGATGAGGCCGAGCGGCGCGGCGACCAGGAAGGGGATGCGCCAGCCCCACTGGAGCATCTGGGAGTCGCTGAGGGCGCTGGTGAGGATCACGACGAGCCCGGAGGCGCCGACGTAGCCGGCGAGGGTGCCGAACTCCAGGAAGCTGCCGAAGTAGCCGCGCCGCTTGTCGGGCGCGTACTCCGCGATGAAGGTCGAGGCGCCTCCGTACTCGCCGCCGGTCGAGAAGCCCTGCACCAGCCGGAACAGGATCAGCAGGGCCGGCGCCCACAGGCCGATGGTGGCGTGCGAGGGGATGAGGCCGATGGCGCAGGTGCCCACCGCCATCATGATCATGGTGATGGAGAGGATGCGCTTGCGGCCGACCTTGTCGCCGAGCGGCCCGAAGACCATGCCGCCGACCGGCCGCACGAGGAAGGCCACCGCGAAGGTGGCGAAGGAGCTGAGCAGTTGGGCGGTGTCGTTCCCGGAGGGGAAGAAGACCTTGCCGAGGGTGGCGGCGAGATAGCTGTAGATGCCGAAGTCGTACCACTCCATGGCGTTGCCGAGGGCGGCCGCCTTGGTGGCGCGTTTGACGGCCGCCTCGTCGGTCACGGTGATGTCGCTGCGGCGCAGCTTCGGGTTGCGCCGGCGTTCGACCGCCCGGAAGAGTATCCGGTGGCGCCGTCGTGCGGCGGGGTCCACCGTCTCGTCGTTCTCGGTCGTCGTCATACCACTGTTCTCTTTCGCCGATCGCTGAGCCACGGTCCACGCCTGCGCAGTTGCCCCGCGTTCAAACTGCCGCCTTCGCCCCGCGTACGAGCCCCTACGCCGAGTGATCATCTTGGCAGGATGACGGTCCGGCCGCCCGGTGAGAGGCTCGACCCCGGGGGTGTGTGCCGTGCCCCGGTGGGGAACTTGGTCCGCCCGGTATGCAGGCCCGGTGAGAGGAGCCCAGGTGACAGCGTCGGCGACGGGTGGCCCCAGCCAGGGCGCACAGCACAGCGAAGACGGTGCCGAGCCGGACCCGCGGCGCTGGCGGGCGCTGTGGGTCACCCTGGTGGCCGGCTTCATGAGCCTGCTGGACGTGACGATCGTCGCGGTGGCGCTGCCCACCATCCAGCGCGACCTGGGCGCCTCCCCCGCGCAGGTGCAGTGGGTGGTGTCCGGGTACGCGCTCACCTTCGCCCTCGCGCTGGTCACCGCCGGGCGGCTGGGCGACGCGCTGGACCGGCGCCGGATCTTCCTGCTCGCCCTGAGCGGTTTCGTGCTGTGCAGCGCGGCCTGCGGGGCGGCGCCGGACATCACGCTGCTGGTCGTGGCCCGGCTGGCGCAGGGCCTCGCCGCCGGTTTCATGGCGCCGCAGAACTCCGCGCTGATCCAGCAGATGTTCCGGGGCGCCGAGCGCGGCCGTGCCTTCGGTTTCTTCGGTGCGACCGTCGGGATCTCCTCGGCCGCCGGGCCCATCACCGGCGGCGCGATCCTCGCCCTGGCCTCGGGCCCGCAGGGCTGGCGGTGGATCTTCTACGTCAACGTCCCGATCGGCATCCTCGCGGTCCTCCTCGGCCGCCGGCTGCTGCCCCGGCTCAGCCGCTCCGGCCGGGGGCACGTGGACGTGCCCGGGGTGCTGCTCCTCGGCCTCGGGGTGCTGGCGCTGATGTACCCCCTGGTGCAGGCGGACTCCGGCGGTCTGACGCGGCTGTGGTGGCTGTTCCCGGTCGGCGCCGTGATCCTCGTCGGCTTCGTCCAGTGGCAGCGGCGTCTGGTCGCCAAGGGAACGCAGCCGCTGCTGGACCCCCGGCTGTTCAGCACGGTGCGCGGGTACGCCGTCGGTGCCGGGGTCGGCACTCTGTACTTCATCGGCTTCAGCGGTGTCTGGCTGGTGTTCGCCCTGTTCTACCAGCGCGGTCTCGGCTTCTCCCCGCTGAAGTCCGGTCTCGCGGTGACGCCCTTCGCGGTGGGTTCGGCCATCGCGGCCGTGGTCGCCGGCCGTCTGGTGGAGCGGTTCGGGCGGCTGCTCACCGTGTGCGGTCTGACCGGCGTGATCGTCGGCATCGGCGGGACGGCGACGCTGCTGCGGCTCGCGCCGCTGGGTAGCGCCCCGTGGCTGGCCGCGCCGCTGCTCTTCCTCGGCGGTGTGGGCGGCGGTTTCGTGGTCTCGCCGAACATCACCATGACGCTGCGGGACGTGCCGGTGCGCATGGCGGGCGCGGCGGGCGGCGCCCTGCAGACCGGGCAGCGGCTCGGCGCGGCGGTGGGCACGGCCGCGCTGCCGGGCCTCTTCTACGTGGTGCTCGGCAGGTCGCACGACTACCGCGGCGCCCTCGTCACGGCGCTGGCCGCCGCCCTGGTCGGCATGCTGGCGTCGCTGGCACTGGCGACGTTCGACTGGGGACGGGACCGCCGCAAGCGCGATCCGCACCACAAGTGCCCCGAGGAGGTCGCGAACAGCCCGGTGCACGCCCGCCAGAACTGACCGGGACCGCCTCTGCCGGTGTGCGGGTGATCGTCCTTGGGTATCCGTTGGGGCGCGTTGTCGGCCAAAGTGAAACTGCCACCGGCCCGGTCGCCGGGCGGCCCACGGCCCGCCACCGGCGGCGCACCCGGTTCGCTCGCGTCGGCGGCCTTTTCCCGTAACGCAACGCCGGAATGCGGGCTTCCACGGAGGTCCGTCCCGATCCGCCCGCTACCGTCCGGGCGTGCGGCCCTCGCCGGTCCGGACCACGGCGGAGCGGAGCGACGGAGATCGGCCACCGCGGCGGGGCGGAGCGGCGGAGATCGGCCAGGTGCGCTATCGCGAAGTGCGGCGCTCCCGCCCGCCGGACCGCGACCGGAGCCGGTGCGGCGAGAAGCACCCGGCAGAGGCCAGACGACTGTCGGCCATCTTCGCTCACGGCCGGTGACCCGTGGAGGTCTCCAGGCCCTTGTTCCCCTCACACCGGGGTGATTAGGCTCCGGCACGCTTTCGCACTTCGCACACATTTTCCCCACATGGCAGCTCGGTCGTCCGGAGCGCCGTGTGGTTCCGCATGCCTCCGCCGTCGACCGCGGTGGCGGCCGGCCGGGCGTTCAGGGGGTGGGGCACATGGAAGCGTCGGACGTACCGCTGCGCACCGGTGGCCAGTCGCCCCCGGCCGAGCCGGCACGGCCGGAGGCCGGCAGCCGCCGCGACACCGCCGTGCTGTGGTGCACCAACGCCCTCGACGGACTCGGCAGTCAGGCCTCCGGCCTCGTCCTGCCGCTGCTGCTGCTCGACCTCGGGCACGGCCCCGGCACCGCGGGCGGGTTCGCCGGTGTCTGCGCGCTCGCCGGGGTACTGCTGGGACCGCTGGTCGCGGTGCCGGCCGACCGGGGGCACCGGCGTGCCTTGATGACCGGGACGGCGGTGCCGGCGGCGCTCGCGATGGCGGGGCTCGCCCTCGCCTGCCTCGGGCCCGGGCGTCCGCCGCTGTGGCTGCTGCTGGGTCTGGCCCTGGTCGAGCGGCTGTGCTCGACGGCGTACGAGGCGGCGGCGCGCGGCACCCTGTCGCGGCTGGCGTCGGAGCACGACCTGCCGCGCGCCGTGGCCGGTCTCCAGGCGGGCGATCACGCGGCCCTCGTCCTGGGACCGGCGCTGGGCGGCGCCCTGTTCGGTATCGCCCGCTTCCTGCCGTTCGCCGCCGACGCGGTCACCTACGCCGTGACGGCCCTCGGCACCCGGGCCATCCGCACCCCCCTCGACACCCCCGAAGGTCCCCCTCCGCGCGCGTTCACCGGTGACCTGCGCTCCGGACTGGCCGTGGTGCTCCGCTCGCCCGTCCTGCGTCTGGTGCTGTGCTGGTCGTCGGTGGCGAGCGGGGTGCTCGGCCTGCTGTTCTACACCGCGGTCTTCGTGCTGGGCGGCGACTCGGGCAGTACCGTGACCGGCGGGGTGCTCGCGGCCTCCGGGGGCGCGGGGCTGGCCGGTTCGCTGGTGGCGGCACGCGTCGTACGGCGGCTGGGCGCGCACCGGGCGCTGACGGCGGCCACCTGGCTGCTGCTGCCGCCGTGCGCCGCGCTGGCGGTGGCCGAGGGGCCGTGGGTGTGGGCGCTGTGCTTCTCGGTGATGTGCGCGCTGCTGCCGGTGGTCACCGTCGTCCTCGGTACGGCGGCCGTACTCGCCGCGCCCCGCGAGGCGCAGGCCAGGGCCGGTGCCGTGCTGGCCGCGGGCTCGGCGGTGAGCGCCGCCGCGGCCCCGTTGTGCGCGGCCCTGCTGGTGGATCGGGGCGGGGGCCGGGCGGCGGCCCTGGGCGCCGGCGCCGTACTGGCGGTGCTGGCGCTGCACACCCGGCTCCGGGCACGTGCGGTGCTGCGCCCGGCCGGCTCGGGAGGCCGGCCGTGAACCCGGGGGCGGTGGGCGTGTCCCCCGACGGAGCGGGCCCCGGCCGGCCCTATCAGGTGTTCGTCGCCGCGCTGCCCGACGTCTGCCCGGGTGACCGGCGGCGCATGGTGTTCACCGCGGACGCCGACGGCCGCTGCGAGGTCTTCACCTGGGACGCCGGGTCCCGGCGGGCGCGGCAGGTGTCGGTCAGCCGTACGGGCACCGTGCACCGGGCCATCGACGCCGACGGGTACGTGTGGTGGTTCGACGAGGACGCGGCGGGGCGGGGCCGCTGGTGGTACCGGCACTTCGACGGCGGCCCCCGGCTGCCGGGACTGCCCGGCGCCCCGGCCGGCCTGCCCCGGGGGCTGGCGGTGACGGCGGACGGGACGGTGGCCGCGGCCGTCGCCCTGGACCGGCGGACCGTGGTGCTGGTGGGCCACCGGGGCCGGGTGCCGCGCGAGGTGCCGCACCCGTCCCGCGCGGGCCGGCTGGGCGGGCTGAGCGCCGACGGGACGCTGATCGCGCTGGCGTCGTCGGCCGACGACGAGGCGGCCGTCACGGTCCTCACCCCGCGGGGCCGCACCGTGGCCACGCTGCCCGGCCCCGGGCTGTGGTGCCAGGGCTTCTCCCCGCTGCCCGGACACCGCGAACTGCTGCTCGTACGGGATCTCGGCGACCGGTACGCACTGGCCACCTGGACGCCCGGGGACGGGCTGCGCACCCACCCCTGGTGCGCGTTCGGCACCGAGATCAGCGCCCGCTGGTACCCGGACCGGCGCGAGGTGCTGGTCCGGCAGGACCGCCACGGCCGCTCCCTGCTGCACCGCGTGTCCCTCGCCGCCCGGCGCCGCACCCCGGTCCCCACCCCGGCCGGCACTTTGCTGGACGCGGCGCCCCGGACGGCCGGCGCCGTCGACTACCTGTGGACCACCACCGCGCACCGGCCGGTGCCGCGCGCCACGGACGGCGTCGACCTGCCGCCCACCGGGCCGCGGGTCGTGGTCCCCGGCCGGCACACCGACCGCTGGACGCCGACGGCGTGGGGCCGCGTGCACTCCCTGCTGAGCCTGCCCGAACCGGCCGGCGGCGGCGCGCCGCCGCCGGCCGTGTTCCTGGTGCACGGCGGTCCGGCCGACCACGACCGGGACGCCTACGACGGCACCGTGCACTCCCTGGTCGCCTCGGGCTACGCGGTGGTCCGCGTCAACTACCGGGGCTCCACGGGGTACGGGCCGCGCTGGCGGGGAGCCTTCCCGGCCGGTGTCGGGCACACCCAGACCGAGGACCTGGACGCGGTACGGGCCGACCTGGTGTCCGCCGGGCTGATCGCCGGTGACGCGACCGCCCTGTGGGGCGTGTCCTGGGGCGCCTATCTGGTGCTGCTCGCCCTCGGCCGCAGCCCCGGGCGGTGGCAGGCCGGCGTCGCCGTCAAACCGGTCGCCGACTGGGCCGCCGCGCACCGGGCCACCACACCGGCGCTGCGGGCGCTGGACGTGCGGATGTTCGGCGGCACCCCGGACGAGGTGCCCGAGCGGTACGCCGCCAGCTCGCCGCTGACCTACGCCGCCGCGGTGACGGCTCCGCTGCTCGTCGTCGGCGCCCTCCACGACACCAAGTGCCCGCCCGGACAGATCCGTTCCTATCTCGACGCGCTCACCGCGGCGGGCGTGCCGCACGAGGCGATGTGGCTCGACACCGGGCACGACGGCTACGACGGCGCGGCACATGTCGCCGTACTGCGGCGTTCCCTGGCCTTTCTCCGCGCGCGGCTGCCCGAACCGGCGCGCCGCGCCCCCGGACGTCCGCCGGCACCCGCCGGAGGGCCCCGGCCCCGCTGAGGCCACAGCGGGACCGGGTGTGCACAGCACCACCCCACTCACAGAAACGGAGAAGCACCGTGCAGAAGGACATCATCCACAACGACCCGCTCGCGGGCGACGAGCAGAACCGCAAGCCGGGCATCGGCATCACCATCACCGTCCCGTTCCGCAACGCGGACGAGGGCGGCGACGACACCGAGGAGTGACCCACGGTCCGGCCGGCCCGCAGTGCCGCGGGCCGGCCGGGCTCACCGCCCCCGCCGACCGTCCGCCCACGCCCTCTCCACGCGTTCCCCAAGGAGCCGTCCGTGCGTGTTCTCCTCCTCAACATGCCCTGGTCGCCCATCGATCTGCCGTCCCTGGCGCTGGGCATCCTCAAACGCAGCGTCGACGAACGCGTCCCGGGCGCGTCGTGCGACGTGCTGCACGCCAACCTGGAGTTCACCGACTGGATCACCCGCCGCACCGGGTTCAGTGCCGAGGACTACGAGTACTACGCGCTCTCCTCCTACTTCCTCGGCTGCGGCGACTGGGTGTTCTCCAGCGCCCTGTACGACGACCCGGCCTGGAAGGAGGCCGAGTTCACCGAGGTGATGTCGGGCCGGCTGCGCTCCTCGCGGATGCGCATGACCCGGGAACTGCACGCCGTCGTACCGGAGTTCGTGGAGATGATCGCCGAGCGGGTGGCCGCCCTGGCACCCGATGTCGTGGGGCTGACCTCGACGTTCCAGCAGAACACGGCGGCCCTGGCGGCGGCCCGGCACATCAAGCGGCTGGCCCCCGGGATCGTGACGGTCATGGGCGGCGCCAACTGCGACGCCGAGCAGGGCGCGGCGGTGCACCGGAACTTCCCCTTCGTGGACTTCGTGGTGCGCGGTGAGGGCGAGGACGCGTTCCCCCGGCTCCTGGAGGCGGTGCGCGACGGCACGCTCGACGAGGCGGCCGCCTCGATCCCGGGACTGTGCCACCGTACGGACGGCGTCCCGGCCGCCAATCCGATGCCGAGCGGTCCACTGCCGCCGGCCGCGATCCTGCCGCCGGACTACAGCGGCTACTTCGAGCGGCTCGCGGGCTCGGTGGCCCGCAACTGGGTGGAGCCGAAGCTGGTGGTCGAGGGCGCGCGGGGCTGCTGGTGGGGGGAGAAGCACCACTGCACGTTCTGCGGGCTGAACGGCTCGTTCATGGAGTTCCGCAGCAAGAGCCCGGACACCTTCTACCGGGAGATCATGGACCTGGCCGAGCGGCACCGGGTGCTCGACATGTACGTCGTCGACAACATCCTGGACATGCGGTACCTGTCCACCGTGCTGCCCCGGATCATCGACAGCGGCTACGACCTGCGCATGCACATCGAGATCAAGGCGAACATGCGGCGCCCGCAGCTCCAGGTGCTCGCCGACGCCGGGCTGATCTACGTGCAGCCGGGCATCGAAAGCCTCAACAGCAGGGTGCTGGACCTGATGGACAAGGGGGTCAGCGGCTGCCAGAACGTGCGGATGCTGCGGGACGCGGCCGAGACCGGCCTGTCGGTGTCCTGGAACTACCTGCACGGCTTCCCGGGCGAGACGGCCGAGGACTACGAGCCGGTGATCCGCCAACTGCCCGCCCTTGAGCACCTGAACCCACCGGTCGACCAGTCGGCGCGGATCGCGATCGAGCGCTTCAGCCCCTACTTCAACCGGCCCGAGCTGGGCTTCACGGGCCTGCGCCCGGAGGAGCACTACCTCTTCACCTACGACCTGCCCGAGAGCGAACTGCACGACCTGGCCTATGTGTTCCAGGCACCGGAACGCGGCATCGGCGAGGACACGGTGACCCGGCTGAACGACGGCATCGTCACGTGGAAGAAGCACCACACCGACGCCCGGCTCACCCACACCGACCTCGGCGACGAGATCGTGCTCGTCAGCCGGCGGCACGCCTTCGCGTGGCGGACGATACGGCTGGCCGACCCGTTCCAGGTCGCGCTGTTCCGCCTCCTCGACCAGCCGCACTCCCCCGCCGCCCTGCACCGCAAGGCCACGGCCGGCCCCGCGTTCGCCGACCGCACGCCGGAGCAGGTGCGGGCCCTGCTCGACGAGTGGACGGAGCTGGGCATCACGTTCACCGACGCCGGCCAGTACGTCCACCTCGCGCCCGCCTCCGTCAACCAGGACCTGCTGCGCCTGGACTACATGCACCACGTGCACTCCCGCCCGGCGCCCGAACCGGCCCCCGCGCTGTCCTGAGGCCCCACCCCGCCCTTCCCGAGGAGCCGCCATGGCACCCAGCACCCCGCCCCCGGCCGTCCTGGCCTGGCGCGACCACGACACCGAGGCCCGGTCGCTGCCGGGCATGTCCCTGGGCCGCATCCCGCTCGGCACCGAGGCCGCCACCGCCGAGCGGCTGTGGGCGATGGGCACCCGCCGGGCCGAACTGGAAGGCCCCGTGGACCTCGTGGCACCCGGCCCGGAGGCCGCCCGGGCCGCGCTCGACCGGCTCCGCCTGATCCGCGACCTGACCGCGCGCGCCGTCCAGGTCGACTGGGACCTGCGGCTGCCCGAGGACCACGCCGACCAGGTCTGGAAGGTGCTGTCCCACCTGCAACCGCCCCGTGACCTCACCGGGCCCAGCGACCCGGCCACCGCGCTGCACGCCTGGCGCACCCGGCACTACCTCTGCAAGCTGGTGTGGCGTCAGGGCCCCGGCTTCCTCCAGATCCGCGACCGGCGCTGGGGCGACCTGCGCCGCTTCACCGCGGACGACCCCCGCTACCCGGACGCGGTCACCCGTCTCGGCCAGGGCTGCCACCACACGGACGTCCCGGCCGACATCCTGGCGGAGCTGACCGAGGAGCACCTGGTCCTCCGGGTGGACACCCTCGCCTGGTGGCTGCCGTACCGCGTGACCCGCTGGCTCCAGGAGGCCATGGCCATCTAGGCCGTTCCCCTCGGAGCAGCGGCGGGGGCCACCCGGTGACCGAGTAAGAGCGGACGTCGGCGTCGACGATGAGGTACGCGTCGCGGAGGGCGCGTCCCGCGACCAGGACTCCGGGATCTCCCGGGTCAGTCCCCCGCAGCGCCGGCCGCGCCGCGCGACGGGCACGCCCAGCTCGTGCTCCGGTCTGCGGATCGCCGCCGGCAGTGCGGGCTGGGAGACATGGCAGGCATGGCAGGCGGCTGCCGCGCGGGCGAAGTGGCGTTCTCGGGCGAGCGCGACGAGGTACTCCAGGCGGCGCGGCAGCAGCATGCACGGCCGGAGGGGCCCCGTGCGCACGGGGCCCCGGGTGCGTGACGGAACGAACGGTCAGCCGGTGTAGGTGTGCAGGGTCAGGCCGTAGCGGCCGAGGATCTCGTTGATCGGCTGGAACCAGGTCTCGCCGCCGCTGGAGCAGTTGCCCCAGCCGCCCGAGGTGGTGCCCTGTGCCTGGTCGCCGGTGATGAACGAGCCGCCGGAGTCGCCCGGTTCGGCGCAGGCGCTCGTCCTGGTGAGCTGGTGCACCGCGCCCTGGCTGTAGTTGACGGTCTCGTTCAGCGCGAGCACGGTCCCGCAGTGCCAGTGCGAGGTCGAGCCCGACCGGCAGACGGAGGAGCCGACGGGCGCCACCGCCGAGCCGCGCACGAGCTGGTCGGACACGGTGCCCCAGCCGAGCACGACCGGAACCGTCCACCAGCCGCTGCCGACGCTCACCCAGGCGTAGTCGTTGTCCGGGAACGAGGAGCCCTGGAAGGTGCCGATGTAGGAGCCGTCCCAGCCGCTCACCCCGGCGCCGGGCTGTCCGCAGTGCCCGGCGGTCACGAAGCCGCCGTACACCGAGAACCCGATGGAGCAGCGGACGTTGCCCGTGTAGTAGGGGTCGCCGCCGACCGTGCCCGCGGCCAGGGTGCGGGGTGCGTCGGCGACGGTCTTCACGGTGACGGGGCCGCTCTCGCGGACCTTGGCCAGGAAGCGCTGGACATCGTTGTCAGAGCGGTCCTCCCGGACGATGTCCACGACGACCTTGTTCGCCTTCGCGTCGACGTGCCAGCCGCTGATCCCGGACGGCGCCGAGAGGCGGTCCAAGCGGCTTTTCACGGAGTCGAGTCGACGGGCGGAGTGGCGGGCGGTGCGGACGTCGGCGCCGGCCGCGTCGAGCGCCCGGCGGGTCGCGGCCGGAGCGTCGGCGGTGACGGCCACCGTCAGGCGTCCGCTGCGGGCGTCGAACCAGGAGCCCGCGTAGGCCGCCCCGGCGATCCGGCGGGCCTTCGGGTCGAGCGCCGTGGCGGTCTTCTCGTCCGCGAGCCGCGCCTCGGCCTGCTCGGGGGTCAGGCCGAAGTCGTGCCGCATGGCCGTGAGGATGCCGTCCGAGGCGGGCCTGGCCGACACGTCGCGGTGGGCGGGGGCGGATCCGGTCGCCGAGGCGGGGAAGGCCGCCGCCGCGCCCAGTCCGCCGACGACCAGGAGTCCGGCCAGCGCGGCATGCGCGAGTCTTCTGCGTCTCATGGGGGTTGCCCTTCGTCGTTCCAGGGGTGGGGGTGGAACAGCCGATGATGAGAGCGCTCTCACGTGTGGCGGGGCAGAGCCTAGTCACCCATGGACGTCAGGTCCATGCCAATGCACGGAATCGCGGGCACGAATCGCCCCACGGCGCCACCGGTCGGCGCGCCTTCGGCCCCCGCTCGCCGGCCGGGCACGGGACCGGCATCCCGCTGCGCCGGCCCCGCCCCCCTGTCCCCGCCACCCGCCTCTTCCGTACCGTACGGTGCGACGGAGGAGGTTGATCCCGTGGCCGAACTGCGCCTGGGTCCGCTGCTGAGGTACAACGACGGGGCGTCCGCGACCGTCTGGGTCGAGACGAGCCGGCCGTGCGCCGCCGAGGTGCGCTGCTCCGACGGCTCGGGCGGCATCGCCCACACCTTCCAGGTGGCCGGGCACCACTACGCCCTCGTCACGGTGAGCGGGCTGCGGCCGGGCAGCGCGCCGTCGTACGAGGTGTTCCTGGACGGCGGCGCGGTGTGGCCGCCGCCCGACTCGCGCTTCCCGCCCTCCGTGATCCGCTCCCGGTCCGACGCGGACGACGTGCGGGTCGCCTTCGGCTCCTGCCGCTGGGCCGCTCCCCCGGCCGACGGCAAGGACCCGGTCGGCGCGGACGCGCTGGACGCCCTCGCGACCCGGCTGGCGGCGGCCCCCGAGGCCGAACGCCCCGACGTGCTCCTGCTGCTGGGCGACCAGGTCTACGCCGACGAGACCTCGGAGCCGACCCGGCGGTGGCTGGCCGCCCGCCGCGACCTGGCCGAGCCCCCGGGCGGCCAGGTCGCCGACTATGAGGAGTACTGCCACCTCTACTACGAGTCCTGGCTCGACCCCGAGGTGCGCTGGCTGCTGTCCACCGTGCCCACGTGCATGGTCTTCGACGACCACGACCTCATCGACGACTGGAACACCTCCGCCGCCTGGCTGGCCGGCGTGCGCGCCACCGGCTGGTGGCAGGAGCGGCTGCTGAGCGGCCTGATGTCGTACTGGGTGTACCAGCACCTGGGCAACCTCTCCCCGGGCGAACTCGCCGCCGACCCTGTGTACGCCGAGGTGTGCGCGACCCCGGACGGCACCGCCGCGCTGCGCGCCCTCGCCGCGCGGGCCGACACCGATCCCGCCTCGGTCCGCTGGAGCTACCGGCGCGACTTCGGCCGGGTCCGGCTGGTGATGGTGGACTCGCGGGCCGCCCGGGTGCTCCGGGAGGACCGCCGGGCCATGCTGGATCCGGCCGAGCGGGACTGGGTGCGCGAGCAGCTGCTGGCCGGTGCGGGGTCGTACGACCATCTGCTGGTCGGCACCTCCCTGCCCTGGCTGCTGCCGCATCTGGTGGACGACGCCGAGCGCTGGGACGCGGCCCTGTGCGCCGGGGAGCGCGGCGGACGCTGGGCCGCGTTCGGGGAGCGGGTGCGCCAGGGGGCCGACCTGGAGCACTGGGCCGCCTTCCCGGACTCCTTCGCCGATCTCGCCGCGCTGCTCGCCGAGGCCGGTTCGGCGGGACCGGCGAGCGTGTGCGTGCTCTCCGGGGACGTGCACCACGGCTATCTCGCCGAGGCGTCCTGGCCGGCCGGCGGACCCGGCGCGAAGGTCGTGCAGCTCACCTGCTCGCCCGTGCACAACTCGGTGCCGCTGTCGATACGGCTCGGCTTCCGCTTCGGCTGGAGCGCCCCGGCCCGGCTGCTGGGCCGGCTCCTGGCCCGGCACGGCCGTTGCCCCGCGCCGCCCGTGAAGTGGCGCAAGCGGGGCGGACCGTGGTTCGGCAACCAGCTCATGACCCTCACGCTGCGCGGACGTTCGGCCCGGCTGCGCCTGGAACGGGCCGCCGCCGACGGCACACTGAGCACCCTGGACGAGCGTGAACTGACGAGCGGTCAGAACTGAGACGCGCTCCGGCGTCGAGGCCCGGGGGCACACTCCCGTCTCCCGCCGCCGGCGTCCCCGGCATATGCCGTCGGGCAGCGGCGGCGATCATGACCCGGCGCGGCGACACTTCGAGTGGCGTGTGAGACCGTGGTGCAAGGAGAATCCGCCCGCGGACGGGGCCGACACGATGGGTCTCAGGGAAACGGCCAAGGACAACCGGGGCGATCCGTACGGCATCACGTCGGCCGCCGTCGTCCTGGTGGACGGGCACGGCACGATCCGCCACTGGAGCGCAGGGGCCGAGGAACTGCTGGGGTACCCGGCGCCCGAGGTGCTGGGGCGGGACGCCGCGTCCCTGCTGTCGGGTGAGGTGTCCGCCGCGACCGCGCTGTCCGGGGCCCGGCCGGCCGGGGCCGGCCGGGAGGGCCGGGTCACCCTGCGCCATCGCGACGGCCGGGGCGTGCCGGTGGCCGTGCGGGCCTGCCCGCTGAGCGCGGCCGAGGGCACCGGCTGGCTGGCCGTCGCCTGCGACGTCGCCGCCTCGCACCGGTGGGAGCTGGACCAGGCGGTGGCGCGCGCCCTGCTGGAGGAGTCCGGGATCGGGATCGGCGTCCTCGACACCGGGCTGCGGCTGCGGTGGGCGAACCGGACGCTGGCGGCGATGGACGGCCTGCCGGAGGCGGCCGGAACGGCCGGTCCGCCGGAGTCGGTCCGGTTGCCGCCCTGGGCGGACTCGCAGGCCCGGCAGGTGCTCGTGTGGGGACGGGCCGCCCCGGCCCTGGAGCACGTCGTGCCGCCGCCCGGCATGCCCCGCCGGAGCACCCCCGACCACCTGAGGGTCCGGTCGTCGTTCCCGCTGCGCGACGGCGCGGGCGAGACGCTGGGCGTGTGCCACACAGCCGTGGAGTTCACCGCCCGGGACCGGGCCCGCGAGCGCCTCGCGCTGGTCAACGAGGCGGCACAGCGCATCGGCACCACGCTGGACCTGGACCGCACCGTGCGGGAACTGGCGGAGGTGCTGATGCCGCGGCTCGCCGACTTCGTCGCGATCGACCTCTTCCACGACGTCGCCGCGGCCCAGGACCTCGCCCCCGGACCGGTGGGCCACGGCGTCCTGGAGCGGGTGGCGCATCTGTCGGTCCGCGGGAACACCCCGGAGGCGGTCGTGCCCCTGGGCGGCCCGGCGCGGTACCCGTCGAAGTCCCCGCAGCACCGCTGTCTGACCACCGGCCGGCCGATCCGGGACCCGGTGGTGGACCCGACGACCTGGTGGCTGACCGGTGACCCGCAGCGCATGGCCAAACTGGGCGAGCTGGGCGTGCACACACACCTGGTCGTACCACTGCGGGCGCGCGGCGTGACGATGGGCGTGGTCACCCTGATGCGCTGGGAGAACCAGGCCCCCTTCGACGAGGACGACCTGCTGCTCGTGGAGGAGCTGGTGGCCCGCGCCGCGGTGTGCGTGGACAACGCCCGGCGCTATGTGCGCGAGCACAATGCCGCCCTCGCCCTCCAGACCAGCCTGCTGCCGCCGGACCTTCCCGACCACTGCGCCGTCGAGGTCGCCTACCGCTATCTGCCCGCCGACGCCGATGCCGGGGTGGGCGGCGACTGGTTCGACGTGATCCCGCTGTCCGGTGCCCGGGTCGCGCTGGTCGTCGGGGACGTCGTCGGCCACGGCATCCACGCCGCCGCCAGCATGGGCCGGCTGCGCGCGGCCGTGCAGACCCTCGCCGACCTGGACCTGCCGCCCGAGGAAGTGCTCGCCCGCGTGGACGATCTGGTGCTGCGCCTGGCGGACGAGGCGGAGGCGTCCGCGGAGGGTCCGATGGTGGTCGGCGCGACCTGTGTGTACGCCGTCTACGACCCGGTCTCGCGCAGGCTCTGCGTGGCGCGTGCCGGACACCCCACGCCGGCCGTCGCCCACCTCAGCGAGCCCGTCGAACTGCCCGACATCCCCGCCGGCCCCCCGCTGGGACTGGGCGGCCTGCCCTTCGAGTCCGCCGAGATCGAATTGGAGGAGGGCAGTGTCGTCGCCCTGTACACCGACGGTCTGATCGAGGCGTCGGACCGTGACGTCGACATCGGCTTCGAGCGGCTGTGCTTCGCCCTGGCCCATCCGGACCGGCCGCTGGAGGGGATCTGCGACACGATGATCCGCATCCTGCTGCCGGACCACCCGCGCGACGACGTCGCCTTCCTCGTCGCCCGCACCCGCGCCCTGCCGTCCGACCGGGTGGCGACCTGGGAGGTGCCCGCCGATCCCCGGGCGGTGCACGACGCGCGTGAGCGGGCCGCACGGCAGCTGACCGCGTGGGGACTGGCGGAGGCCGCGTTCACCACGGAGCTGATCGTGAGCGAGCTGGTCACCAACGCCCTCAACCACGCCGCCGGGCCGATCCGGCTGCGGCTGATCCACGAGCGGGTCCTGATCTGCGAGGTCTCCGACAGCAGCAACACCTCGCCCCGCCTGCGCCGGGCCGGGAACACCGACGAGGGCGGGCGTGGCCTGTTCCTGGTCGCCCAGGTCGCCCAGCGCTGGGGCACCCGCTACACGGCCGCCGGCAAGACGATCTGGACCGAGCAGCAGCTGCCCGGCGGCCCGCCCCCGGTCAGTCCGGCCGGCGGCGGCCGGTGACGGTGCGGTGCCGGCGGGCGCGGGTGGCGCCGAAGCCCGTCTCGTGATCCCAGACGTGGGTGCACGTGGGGCACTGGAGGTGCAGCAGACTGCCGGTGTTGGACAGCAGGTAGCGCCAGTGGTCGGTGCACCGGCGCCGCTCCTCGCAGGGGGCACAGCCGCGGTGGTCCCGGCAGTTCGGGCAGGTCACCCAGGCGCGGCGGCCGATGTCGGCCTGCGGGTCAAGCGGCAGCACGGCCGTCCCCGCGCCGCGGCAGGACACCGGCCTCGACCAGCGTGTCGTAGATCCGCTGCTGTTCGGCGTCCAGGTTCGAGTACAGCAGGTCGTACGCCTCCTCCTCGCCGCGCAGCACCTCGACGGGGTCCCAGCCGGGGCCGAGCGCGTCCATGACATGCGCCCGCCGGACCATCTCGTGGTGGGTGAGATCGACCGCGAAGTCGACCGGCTCGGGGGAAGGGGTTCGGTCATCGGGGGACATATGACCGAACTTAGGGTGCCCTTCCCCGCTGGGACAAGAGCAGGTGGGAGACGTCACAGCGGGCCGACGTGGGGAGGGAGGCGGCACCCGGGTGACGCCGTGCCGCCCGGCGTTGCCCTTCGGGGGGCGCGTCGTTAGGACGGGCATGATCAAGAAGCTGGCCTGTGCCACTGTCGTCGCCGCCGCTCTGGTGGCCTCCGCCCCCGCCGCCGAGGCGGCCCCCACCCCCGGGACGTCCACCGGCGCCCCGGGCACGTCCCTGCTGAACGGCCTCCTCGGCTCGCTGGAGATCGGATACCCGGCCACCTCCCTCAGCACGCTGCTGCCGGCCGGTCTCACCGGCAGGTGACGGCCCCGGCGCTTACCTGAGAGGTCATCGACCCCGGCACACCCGGGTGCCAGGATCGAGGACGTCCAGAGCCGACCGGCCGAGAGGGTGCCATGACCGCCTACGCCATCGCCCACCTGCGGGAAGCCGCACCGCACCCCGAGATCGCGGAGTACATCGCACGCATCACGGCGACCTTCGCGCCGTACGGGGGCAGGTTCCTCGTGCACGGCGGCCGGCACGAGGTGCTGGAGGGCGCGTGGCCCGGACATGTCGTCATCATCGGGTTCCCGACCCTGGAACAGGCCCGCGCCTGGTGGGACTCGGAGCCCTATCGGGAGATCGCACCACTGCGCTCACGCCACATCGAGGGTGACATCATCCTGGTGCCCGGCGTGGCAGAGGGCTACGACGCGGGTGCCACCGCGCGGGCCATGCCGGCCGAGCGGTAGCACCGCTCGTCCCCGGACGACGCCGCCCGGCGGCGCCGCGGGGCTGCCGCCCTCGGCGTCGCCGGGCTTCGCCTCGCGTCGCCGTCAGGGCAGGATCGAGTCGACGTAGCCGCCGTCGACGCGCAGTGCCCCGCCGGTCGTCGCCGAGGCCTGCTCGGAGCTGAGGTAGACGACCATGTGCGCGATCTCCTCCGGCTCGATCAGCCGCTGGAGCAGGGACTGCGGGCGGTGCCGGCGCATGAACTCGCGCTGCGCCTCGTCCCAGGGCAGGTCCCGGTCCACGAGTTCGTACACGAAGTCCTCGACGCCACCGGTGTGGGTGGGCCCGGCGATGACCGAGTTCACCGTCACGCCCGTGCCGGCCGCCTGCTTGGCGAAGCCCCGGCCGACCGCGAGCAGCGCCGTCTTGGACACGCCGTAGTGGATCATCTCCGCCGGGATGGCCACCGCCGAGTCGCTGGCGATGTACTGCACGCGTCCCCAGCCGCGTTCGGTCATGCCGGGCAGATGGGTCCGGGTGAGCCGTACGGCGGCCAGGACGTTGACCTCGAAGTACCGCCGCCACTCCGCGTCGGTGATCTCCAGCGGGTCGGCGGAGCCGAAGATGCCGAGGTTGTTGACGAGGATGTCCACCTCGGGCAGCAGCTCGGCCACCCGGGCCGCGCCCTCCTCGGTGGACACGTCGGCCGCCACCGGCACCAGATCCGCTCCGGGCGCCTGTCCGGACAGCGTCTCCACACTCTCCGCGACGCGCCGCTCGTCCCGTCCGTTGACACCCACGCGGGCGCCGGCCCGGGCAAGGGCGACGGCGATGGCCGCGCCGATGCCCTGGGTGGAGCCGGTCACGAGGGCGGTTCGTCCTGTCAGGTCGATCTGCATGGGCCGACGGGTTCCCCTCGCGCGCCGGTGAATGCGCCGGGAGGTCCGGATGTCCGGATGTGTCAGTCCGCGGCGAGCAGGTCCAGGGTGTCCACCACGCGGTGCGAGAAGCCCCACTCGTTGTCGTACCAGGCGACGACCTTGATGTGCCGGCCGTCGACGCGGGTGAGCGCCGAGTCGAAGACGGAGGAGGCCGGGTTGCCGGTGATGTCGGCGGACACGAGCGGGTCCTCCGAGTACTCCAGGACGCCGTGCAACGGGCCCTCGGCGGCCCGGCGGTAGGCGGCCAGCACCTCCTCGCGGGTGACGTCCCGGCCGACGGTGGTGTTGAGTTCCACGAGCGAGCCGACCGGCACCGGGACGCGGATCGAGTCGCCGGACAGCTTGCCGTCCAGGTTCGGCAGCACCAGTCCGATGGCCTTCGCGGCGCCGGTCGTGGTCGGCACGATGTTGACGGCGGCGGCGCGGGCCCGGCGGGCGTCGCGGTGCGGGCCGTCCTGGAGGTTCTGCTCCTGGGTGTAGGCGTGCACGGTGGTCATGAAGCCGTGCTCGATCCCGGCCAGGTCGTCCAGGACCGAGGCCAGCGGGGCGAGGGCGTTGGTGGTGCAGGAGGCGTTCGAGACGACCGTGTGCCGGGCCGGGTCGTAGGCGCCGGTGTTGACGCCGTAGGCGAGCGTCACGTCGGCGCCGTCCGAGGGGGCGCTGACCAGCACCTTGCGGGCGCCGGCGGCGAGGTGGGCGCGGGCGGCCTCGGCGGAGGTGAAGCGGCCGGTCGCCTCCAGCACGATGTCGACGCCCAGCTCCGCCCAGGGCAGGCGCGCGGGCTCGCGTTCGGCGAGGACGCGGATGCGGCGGCCGTCCACGAGGAGGGCGTCGCCGTCGACGGTGACCGGGCGGCCGAGCCGGCCGGCGGTGGTGTCGAAGGCGAGCAGCCGCGCCAGGGTGGCGGGCTCGGTGAGGTCGTTCACGGCGACGACCTCCAGCGCACTGGAGCGTTCGAGCAGGGCGCGCAGCACGTTGCGTCCGATGCGGCCGAAGCCGTTGACGGCGATGCGGGTCATGGGTGGTTCCCTTCCTTCGTCCCGGAACCAGCCTGGCGCCCGGGGCGGGCCCGTGGCCGTGGCGTGGGCGCCACGGTTCGCAAGGATCGCGCCACAGCCGTACCGCAGGTGTCATTCGCCGCGGGCGAAAGTGCGCCGGTACTCGCTGGGGCTGGTGCCGAGGACGCGCTGGAAGTGGGCGCGCAGGTTGGCGCCGGTGCCGAGGCCGACGTCGTTCGCGATCTGCTCGACGCTCCGCTCGGAACGCTCCAGGAGTTCGCGGGCCAGGTCGACACGGGCGCGCATGACCCACTGCATGGGGGTGTAGCCGGTGTCCTCGGCGAAGCGCCGGGAGAAGGTGCGGGGCGAGACCGCCGCGTGCCGGGCGAGGGTGTCGAGGCCCAGGGGTTCGTGCAGCCGGTGCAGGGCCCACTCGCGGGTGGCGGCGAAGCGCTCGCCGAGCGGTTCGGGGACGGTGCGGGGCACGTACTGGGCCTGGCCTCCGCTGCGGTAGGGGGCGGCGACCAGGCGGCGGGCCGCGTGGTGGGAGGCGGCGACGCCCAGGTCACCGCGCAGGACGTGCAGGCACAGGTCGATGCCGGAGGCGGCGCCGGCCGAGGTCAGCACGGTGCCCTCGTCCACGAAGAGCACGTTCTCGTCCACCTTGACGCGTGGGTACTTCGCCGCGAAGGCGCGGGTGTAGTGCCAGTGGGTGGTGGCGCGTCTGCCGTCCAGCAGGCCCGTCGCGGCGAGCGCGAAGGCGCCCGTCGAGATGGCGGCGAGCCGGGCCCCGCGGGTGTGGGCGGCGACCAGCGCGGCCACGACGGCGGGCGGCGGGTCCTCGCGGTCCGGGAAGCGGTAGCCGGGGACGAAGACGGTCTCGGCCCACTCCAGGGCGTCGAGGCCGTACGCGACGTGGTACGACAGTCCGTCGCCGCCGGTGACCAGGCCGGGCGCGGCGCCGCACACCCGTACCTCGTACGGCATGCTCGCGCGCGTGGTGAACACCTGTGCCGGGATGCCGACGTCCAGCGGCTTGGCCCCTTCGAGGACGACGACGGCGACACGGCGGAGGCGGGAGGGCGGCACCGGCTCAGCGTACGGGAGGTGGCGGGGCCGGCCGGGCGGGCGTCAGGCCGACTCGCGCACCACCAGTTCCGGGGCGAAGACGACGGAGGTGGGCCGGGTCCGGGCGCCGTGGATGTGGTCGTCGAGGAGGCGGGCCATCTCGGCGGCCATGTCCTCCACCGGCTGGCGCACGGTGGTGAGCCGCGGGCGGCAGTCGAGGGCCGCGGTGGAGTCGTCGAAGCCGACCACCGCCACGTCGTCGGGGACCCGCCGCCCGTGTTCGCGCAGCACCTGGCAGGCGCCCTGGGCCATCAAGTCGTTGGCCGCGAACACGCCGTCCAGGTCCGGGTGTTGGGCGAGCAGGTCGGTCATGGAGCCGATGCCGCTGTCCAGGGTGAAGCCGCCCTCGGCGACGGGGACATGGCGGTGGCCCCGGCGGGCGAGGGTGTCGCGGAAGCCGGCCAGGCGTTCCTGGCTCGCGGCGACCGCGAGCGGCCCGGAGATGGTGACCGGCTCCCGGCAGCCGCGGTCGAGGAGCCGTTCGGCGGCGAGCCGCCCGCCGTCGCGGTGGGCGAGATCCACGTAGCTGAGCCGCACCGGCCGGGAGGGGCGGGCGAAGAGCACGGCGGGCAGCCGGGCCTCGGCGAGCAGGGCGGGCAGCGGGTCGTCGGCGTGGGTGGAGACCACCAGCGCGCCGTCGGCCCGCCCCTGGCGCAGATAGGTCAGCACCTCCTGGCGGGCCTCGGCGGACTCGGCGAACATCAGCACCGGATGCACCGAGCGCGGCCTGAGGAAGCCGACGATCCCGGCGACGACCCGGCCGAAGAAGGGGTCGGCGAACACCCGGGCGGCGAAGGCGGCCTGGGCGCCGTCCGAGCTGTCCCCGGCGCCGGAGACGACCAGCGCGACGGTCTCGGCGCGCCGGGTGACCAGGGAGCGGGCGGCCCGGTTGGGGGCGTACCCGGTGCGTTCGATGGCGCGGCGGACCTGTTCCTGGATCGCCGGGTCCACGTTGCGCACGCCGTTGACGACCCGGGACACGGTGGCCCGGGAGACGCCCGCCTCCCGGGCGACGTCCTCCAGCGTGGGCGCCTGTCTGCTCATGCCCGCACCCTAACGGGCCGCCGCCCGCCGCGGGTAGAGCGCTCTCCCGCGTCCCGGCGCCGCTCAGTCCGGGCGCACGAACACCTCGTGCGCCAGCGGCAGTTCGCCCGCCGAGCGGCCGGCCCGCACCCGCACCGGCCCGGGTTCGGTGCCCCAGGCACGGGTGCCGGTGTCCCAGTGGGCGAGGGCGCGGGCCGGGATCCGTATCTCGGCGTCGGCGCTCTCACCGGGGCGGGCCCGGACCGCCGCCCAGCCGGCGAGCCAGCGTTCGGGGTGGTCGACGGCGGTGGGTCCGGGCCGGGAGAGGTACACCTGGACGACCTCCCGTCCATCGCGCGGGCCGGTGTTGCGCAGCCGCACGCGTACGGTGACGTCCTCGCCGGGCGCCACTTCGGCGGGGCCGGTCAGCGCGTCGTAGGCCCAGGTGGTGTAGCCGAGTCCGTGGCCGAACCAGTAGGCGGGGGTGCGCCGGGCGCGCAGCCAGCCGCGGTGGCCGATGTGCAGGCCCTCGTCGTAGCGCAGGCGGCCGGTGCCGTCGGGGCGGGTGCCGGTGACGGGGGCGTCGGCGAGACGGGCGGGCCAGGTGGTGGGCAGCCGGCCGCCGGGTTCGCTCCTGCCGAGCAGCACATCGGCCAGACCGCCGCCCGCCTCCTGGCCGGGGAACCAGGCGAGCAGCAGGGCGCCCACCTCCGTCCGCCAGGGCAGTTCCACCGGGCCGCCGCTGTTGACGACGGCCACCGTGCGCGCGTTGGCCCGCGCGACCGCGGTGACCAGGGCGTCCTGGTGGGCGCCGAGGGCGAGATGGGTGCGGTCGCGGCCCTCGGACTCGTGCTGTTCGCCGGTGCCGACGACGACCACGGCCGCGTCCGCCCCGGCCGCCGCCCGGGTCGCGGCGGCCAGGGCCGCGGCGGGCTCGGGTGCGGGTGGCTCGGCGCCGACGACGAGGGCGCGGCCGATGCCGGGGGCGAGGGTGCGGCGGGCGACGAGCACGGGGGTGGTGCCGGCGTCGAGCCGGGCGGTGACGGTCCGGGCGGGCGGGGTGACGTGGATGACGGCGGGGTCGTCGGTGGCGGGGGCGTGCGCCTCGTCGAGGAGTCCGGCTCCGTCGAGGTGGAGGGTCAGGCGGCCGAAGCCGGCGAGGCCGATCCGCCAGGCGCCCGAGGTCCTCGGGTGCAGTCGGGCGCTGATCTCCACGGTGTGCGCGCCCGACGGCAGGGGCGGCTCCAACTGGCGTCCGGCCCGGCGGTGTTCGGCGAGCAGTTCGGTACCGGAGGCGTCCAGGACGCGCAGCAGTACGCCGGGGGTGCCGGTGCGCGGGTCGGAGGCGAGGTGCGGGTCGAGGGGCGGGGGTGGTCCGTCCGGTGCGGGGGCGGGGACGTGGACGACCCGGGCGTGGCCGCGCAGGCCGGCCCGGAGGCCGTCGAGCAGGGAGACCTCGTCCTGCGGGAAGACGCCGGCGCTGCCGCCGCCCTGGGTGCGGGTGCGGGCGGCGGGGGCGCCGATGACGGCGACGGTGCGCAGGCGGGCGGGGTCGAGGGGGAGGACGTCGTGGTTGGCCAGCAGGACGGCGCCGGCCGCGACGGCGCGCCGGGCCAGGGCCCGGGCCTGCCGGAAGCGCGGCTGGGGGCGGGCCGTACGGCGTGATCTGCCGAGTACGCCGCACCAGGCGGCCAGCCGCAGCAGGCGGCGCACCTTGTCGTCCACCGCCGACCGCTCGACCTCGCCCGCCTCCACGGCACTTACCAGGGCCTCGCCCCACTCCCCCGCCGGGCCCGGCATCTGGAGGTCGAGGCCGGCGCGCGCGGTGTCGAGGGTGTCGCGTACGGCGCCCCAGTCGGAGACCACGACGCCGTCGAAGCCCCACTCGGTCTTCAGGGGGTCGGTGAGCAGTGCGTGGGCGGTCATGGTGGTGCCCTCGACCCGGTTGTAGCCGGCCATCACGAGCCGGACGCCCGCGGCGACGGCGGCCTCGAAGGGGGCGAGGTGGACCTCGCGCAGGGTGCGTTCGCCGGCCCGGACGTCGACGGTGAGCCGGTCCGTCTCGGCGTCGTTGGCGACGTAGTGCTTGGCCGTGGCGGCGACCCCGTGCGCCTGGAGGCCGCGGATCAGGGCGGCGCCCATCCGGCCGGTCAGCAGTGGGTCCTCGGAGAAGCACTCGAAGTGCCGGCCGGCCAGCGGGGTGCGGTGCAGGTCGAGGTTGGGCGCGAGGACGGCGTGCACGCCCTTGCGCCGGGCCTCGGTGGCGAGGAGACCGCCGACTTCCTCGACCAGCTCTTCGTCCCAGGTGGCGGCGAGCGCGGTGGCCGAGGGCAGCAGGACGGAGGTCTCCCGCTCGTCCCAGCCCTCCCCGCGCACCCCCGCCGGTCCGTCGGACAGCACCAACTCGCCGAGTCCCAGGTCGGTTTCGGCCGCCGTGCGCCACACGGTGGCGCCGGTGAGCAGCCGTACCCGGGCCCGCAGGCTCAGTTTGTCGAGCAGCCGGTCGAGTTCGTCCTCGTCGGTCATCCCCGCCCCCTTCTCTTCCGTCCCGACCGCTCGGGTCAGCTGTAGACGCCGAACTCGTACAGCGAGTAGCCGTAACCGGTGCCGCGTGCGGTGCCGTTGACGCGGACGTAGCGGCCGGTGCCGCCGACGTCGAGGTCGTCGACGCCGCCGTCGCCGTCCGTCACGGTGCGCACGGTCTGCCAGTTCTGTCCGTCGTCGGAGGTCTGCACGGTGTACGCCTTGGCGTAGGAGGCCTCCCAGAGCAGTTGGACGTGCTGGAACGTGGTGCGGCTGCCGAGGTCGACCCGGATCCACTGGGGGTCGCTCCAGTCGCTGGCCCAGCGGGTGTTCTGGTTGCCGTCGACCGCGTCGGCCGCCGTGCAGGGGCAGTCGCCGTAACTCGCCTGGAAGGAGGAGGCGGTGGCCGGCTTGTGGAGGGCCACGTTGGTGCCGTCGACGGCGGGCGGCACGACCCGGACGGACCGGGTCTCGACGCCGACGTTGCCGTGTCCGTCGGTCACCTTGACGTACATCTTCCACACGCCGGGCCGGTCCGGTGCGGTGACCTTGAGCCGGCCGCCGCCGAGGTCGGTGGAGGGCAGCGAGGTGAGGTTCTTGCTCTGGTCGACGTACATGCTGTTGTCGAGGACCTCGTAGGACAGCGCGTCCCCGTCCGGGTCGGTGGCCCGGACGGCGAGGGTGAGGTCCTTGCCGGCCTGCACCTTGCCCGCGTCGCCCTCGACGGTGAGGTCCGAGATGACCGGCGGGGTGTTGTCGTGGGAGGTGTCGCCGCCGTAGGCCCGTTTCACCGCGTAGTACGACAGCCGTTTCTGGCCGGCGGGCAGCAGGTTGAACCAGATGCCGCCGAAGTCGTACTCGGTGCCGTAGTGGAACAGGGTGGCGCCGAGCGCGACCCCCTTGTGCCCGGTGACACAGCCCCAGGCCTTGGTGTAGCCGTCGGCCTTGGCCTGGTCGGTGGGCTCCCGCGGGACGCCGTTGGCGTCGTCGGGCACCTCCCACTCGCCGGCCGGCCCGGTCTCGGTGACGATGTAGGGCTTCGTGTAACCGCCCTGCTGCCAGGCGGACTTGACGTCGCAGACCGCGTTGTAGGAGTTGACGGCGTACAGGTCGAGGTCGGGCGCGTTCTTCTTGAAGTACGGCCAGGCGCCGACCCAGGCGTCGGTGGAGGTGACCGGGTGGTCGGGGTCGACGGCGTGGATCTTCTTGGTGATGTCGTTGACGAGGGTGGTGTAGGCGTCGCGCTGCCGCTCCAGCTCGGTGCCGCTGTAGCAGTTCTGGAGGCCGAGCACGGACTCGTTGCCGACGTCCCACATGAGCACGCCGGGGTTGTCCTTGTAGGTCCGCACCCACTGGGGGAACTCGTCCAGCACCTGGTTCTTGTAGGCGGTGTCGGTCAGGTAGTCGACGCAGCCGCCGCTGCCGGGGCCCCCGCCGGGCTGGAGCCAGAAGCCGGCGACGACCTTGATGCCGTTCGCGGCGGCGGCGTCGAACAGCGGCTTGCTGGAGGCGTCGGTGCCCCAGGTGCGGATGGTGTTGACGCCCATGGACTTGAGGTCGGGCAGGTACTTTCCGGCGTCGGCGACGGACGGGCCCCAGGTCAGGCCCTTGACCTGGTACGGCTGTCCGTCCACGGTGAGCTGCCAGTTGCCCTGCGAGCCGGTGACCTTGACGACGCTGCCGGCCGCGTGGGCCTGCCCGGCCGGCAGGGCGGTGAGGGCGCCGACGGCCAGGAGGCCGGCGGTGAGCGGCGCGCCGAGGCGGCGCGCGCGGGTGCGGGGTGGTGGGGTCATGGTGGGGGTTCTCCGGATGGGGTGCGGGTGACGTGCGGGCGCGCCTACGGCAGGCGGTAGTCGGCGTTCAGGGCGGCGCCGGCCTCGGGGTGGGTCTGGTCGTAGCCGCGGGCGTCGCACTGGAGTCCGCCGACGACGCAGTGGTCCACCAGGGCCTTCAGCGTGGGGTCGTCCCAGGCGTTGAAGAAGTCGTAGTGGAAGCTGTGTCCGGTGCCGCTGGCCAGCCGGACCCGGGACATGTCCCCGTTGACGGGGAACGCCATCTTGAACTCGATCATCGGCAGCGCCACCGGGTGGTCGGCGGGGCACACGTTGTCGTTGGTGCCCTGCTTGACCACGGGGTAGGCCATGTGACTCTTGTGGTCGGGGGTGTCCAGGTACTTTCCGTCCCAGCAACTGGGCGCCTGGAAGCGGATGTTGAGCTGGACGTCGGCCCGGTTCGGGCAGCTCGCCGGGAACTCGGTGTTGAAGTAGCTGTCCCCGCACTCCCAGCCCTCGACGAACCCCGGGTGGTGGCGGAACTCGTCGGCGCTCTGCAGGGGGTTGCCGACGACGAACCGGAGGCCCTTCGGGAACGGGCGGACGCTGGTGTAGTCAGTGACGCCGGCCTTGTAGTAGATGGTCTGCGGGCCGACCGGCAGGACCGCCTGGTCACCGTTGTAGAGGGTGGGCATCCAGTAGCCGGACAGGTCACCGGGCGCCTTGCAGGTCGTGTTGCCCGCGCTCAGCGAGGCGGTCGTGCTGTTGGCGTCGGTGGTGGTGTTGCCCATGAACGTGTGGTCGTGGGACTTGCCGGGCTGCTGCGGGTAGACGATCGGGTCGTCCGGCGCGGTGTGGGTGACCGAACAGTTGGCCTGGAACTCGTGGAAGTAGCGGTGCGGCGGGTCCTGGGTGGACGGGGTGGCGGTGACGGGCGGGTTGGCGGGGATGTAGCCGTCGCCGTCGGGGTCCTCGGGTGAGGAGGCGGTCGACACCGCCATGGTGTGGCCGGTGTGCGCGTCGGCCCGACCGGCGGACGCGGGCGTGGAGGACTGGGCGACGCCGGTGATGCCGAGCGTGGTCAGCAGCAGGGCGCAGGCGACCAGCGCGCCCGGGAGGACTTGCGATCTCCGTGACATGGGGGCTCCTCGACGGGAGGGATGGAGGTCGTATGGAGCTGGGAGAGCGCTCTCCCACTGCTGGAGTGTTGAGGCGGTGCCGGGAGGGTGTCAAGGGAGGCGACCGAGGAATCGAGGGGAAAGCGTTTCGCTCACTTCTCGAAGGCGCGGGTGGCCATATGGCGATTGTTCAGGCGCCGGGTGCGGAAGTTCGGTCGCGACTCTTGACGCAGCGTTCACGCCACTGAAGCATCCAACGACTAGAGAGCGCTCCCCCGCCCCCACACGTTCACTTCCTGAACAAGGAGAGCCGCGCATGTCCCCCAACTCCCCCGTTCCAGAGCCCTCCTCGTCCGTCGGCCGCCGTACCGTTCTCGGCGCCGCCGCCGCTGCCGCCGCGCTGCCGGTGCTGGCCGGTGTGGCGGCCCCGGCCCGGGCGGCCGGCACCGCGACCGAGGCCGCCCCCCGTGCCCTGCCCGGCGGCGGCGACCTCGGGCCCAACGTCATCGTGTTCGACCCGTCCACCCCCGGGATCCAGGCCAAGCTGGACGACGTCTTCCGGCAGCAGGAGTCCGCCCAGTTCGGCACCGGCCGCTACGCGCTGCTGTTCAAGCCGGGCACCTACAACGGCCTGAACGCCCAGATCGGCTTCTACACCTCCATAGCGGGCCTCGGCCTGTCACCGGACGACACCACGATCAACGGTGACGTCACGGTCGACGCGGGCTGGTTCAACGGCAACGCCACGCAGAACTTCTGGCGTTCGGCGGAGAACCTGGCCCTGGTCCCGGTGAGCGGCACCAACCGGTGGGCGGTGGCGCAGGCCGCGCCGTTCCGCCGGATGCACGTGCGCGGCGGCCTCAACCTCGCGCCGAACGGGTACGGCTGGGCGAGCGGCGGCTATATCGCCGACAGCCGGATCGACGGCCAGGTGGGACCGTACTCGCAGCAGCAGTGGTACACCCGGGACAGTGCGATCGGGAGCTGGCTCAACGGCGTCTGGAACATGGTGTTCTCGGGTGTCACGGGCGCCCCGGCGCAGAGCTTCCCGAACCCGCCGTACACCACGCTCGACACGACGCCGGTCTCCCGAGAGAAGCCCTTCCTGTACCTGAACGGCAGTGAGTACCGGGTGTTCCTGCCGGAGAAGCGGACCAACGCGCGCGGGGTCACCTGGGGCAACGGCACCCCGCGGGGCACCTCGCTGCCGCTGAGCCAGTTCTACGTGGCCAAGCCGGGCGTCAGCGCGGCGACCCTCAACCAGGCGCTGGCGCAGGGACTTCACCTGCTGCTGACGCCGGGCACCTATCACGTGGACCAGCCGATCCGGGTCGACCGCGCGGGCACCGTGGTGCTGGGCCTCGGTTACGCGACGCTCACTGCGGACAACGGCGCCACCGTGCTGAAGGTCGCCGACGTCGACGGTGTGCGGCTCGCCGGCTTCCTCATCGACGCCGGGCCGGTCAACTCCGCGACGCTGCTGGAGGTGGGTCCGGCCGGCTCGGCCAAGGACCACTCGGCCAACCCGACGACCGTGCAGGACGTGTTCGTGCGGATCGGCGGCGCGGGGGCCGGCAAGGCGACCACCAGCATGGTGATCAACAGCCGGCACACCATCGTCGACCACACCTGGGTGTGGCGCGCCGACCACGGCACGGGCGTCGGCTGGGACACCAACCGCGCGGACTACGGCGTCGTCGTCAACGGCGACGACGTGCTGTGCACCGGCCTGTTCGTGGAGCACTTCAACAAGTACGACGTGCAGTGGAACGGCCAGCGCGGGCGCACGATCTTCTTCCAGAACGAGAAGGCCTACGACGCCCCCAACCAGGCGGCGGTGCAGGACGGTTCCGTGAAGGGCTACGCGGCCTACAAGGTCGGCGCCAACGTCACCACGCACGAGGGCTGGGGCCTGGGCAGCTACTGCTACTACAACGTCAATCCCTCCATCGTCCAGCACCACGGCTTCTCCGCGCCGAACACGCCGGGCGTGAAGTTCCACGACCTGCTGGTGGTCTCGCTCGGCGGCAACGGCCAGTACGAGCACGTCATCAACGAGACCGGCGCGCCGACCTCGGGGACGTCCACCACGCCGTCCACGGTGGTGTCGTACCCCTGAGACCGGCCCGGGGCGGGGGGCGGGTGTCAGGCGGCCGTCGCCCCGCCCCGCTCCCGGTCGTGGTGGATGGGCGCCGTGCCGTCGGTCAGCGGGGCGCCCGTGCCGCCGCGCCGGGCGGCGACGATCTCCGCCGCGATCGACAGGGCGGTCTCCTCGGGGGTGCGGGCGCCCAGGTCGAGGCCGATCGGGGAGCGCAGCCGGGCCAGTCGGCGCTCGCTGACGCCCTCCGCGCGCAGCCTTCGGTCGCGGTCCTCGTGGGTGCGGCGGGAGCCCATCGCGCCGACGAACGCCACCGGCAGGGCGAGGGCGGCCTTCAGCAGCGGTACGTCGAACTTCGCGTCGTGCGTGAGCACGCACAGGACGGTACGGGCGTCGGTCGCGGTGCGCCGCAGATAGCGGTGCGGCCAGTCGACCACCACCTCGTCGGCGTCCGGGAAGCGGGCCCGGGTCGCGAAGACGGGCCGGGCGTCGCACACGGTGACGTGGTAGCCGAGGAACTTCCCGGCCCGGACCAGCGCGGCGGCGAAGTCGATCGCGCCGAAGACGATCATGCGGGGCGGCGGCCGGTGCGTCTCGACCAGCAGGGTGAGCCCGCCGGGGCAGTGCGAGCCGTCCGCCGACAGTTCCACCGTGCCGGTACGCCCCTGCTCCAGCCGGGCGGCGGCCTCGGCCGTCGCCGTGCGGTCCAGGCCGGGGTGGCCGCCGAGGGTGCCCTCGCCGGTGCCGTCGTCCCGCACCAGCAGCGCCCGGCCGAGGAGTTCCGCGGGACCGCGGGCGACCCGGGCCAGGGCGGTGGGCTCGCCGCCGCGGGCGGCGGCCAGCGCCGCCGCCATGACCGCCCGGTCGGATGCCCGCGCGCTCACCGGCGTGATCAGCATGTCGATGACCCCGCCGCAGGTCAGGCCGACGGCGAAGGCGTCCTCGTCGCTGTACCCGAACCGCTCGGTGACGCTCTCGCCGGTCTCCAGGGCCTGTTGGCACAGGTCGTAGACCGCGCCCTCGACGCAGCCGCCGGAGACGGAGCCGACCACCGTGCCCGCGCTGTCGACGGCGAGGGCGGCGCCGGGGCCGCGTGGCGCGCTGCCGCCGACGGCCACGACGGTGGCGACGGCGAACGCGCGGCCCTCGCGCAGCCAGACGTCCAGTTCCTCGGCCAGGTCAAGCATCCGGCCTCCCCCGGTCGGCCGTCGCCGCCGCGAGGACGCGGTCGGGGCGGATGGGCAGGTGCCGGTGGCGGGTGCCGGTGGCGTGCCAGACCGCGTTGGCGATGGCCGCGGCGACGCCCACGATGCCGATCTCGCCGATGCCCTTGATGCCGACCGGGTCGCCCGGGTCGTGGTCCTCGATCCAGTCGGCCTCGATCCGGGGCACGTCGGCGTTGGTGGCCACGTGGTACCCGGCGAGGTCGGCGCCGACGACACCGCCGAAGGCGCGGTCGCGGACCGCCTCCTCGTGCAGGGCCATCGACAGGCCCCAGACCATGCCGCCGAGGAACTGGTTGCGCGCCGTGAGCGGGTTGATGATACGGCCGGCCGCGAAGATGCCGAGCATCCGCCGCACCCGGACCTCGCCGGTGGCCGGGTCGACGGCCACCTCGGCGAACTGGGCGCCGTAGGAGTGACGTTCGGCGGGGGTGAGGGCGCCGATGGCCGCCGCGGTGTCGGACCGTACCGTGATGCCCTCGGCGGGGATGTCGGAGCCGAGCGCCAGGCGGTCGCGGAGTTCGTCGGCGGCGGCCGTGACCGCCCAGGACCAGGAGCGGGTGCCCATGGAGCCGCCGGCGATCATCGCCGGTCCGAAGTCGCTGTCCCCGATCCGCACCCGTACCCGGTCCGGGGTCACGCGCAGGGCGTCGGCGGCGACCAGGGTGATGGCCGTACGGGCGCCGGTGCCGATGTCGGCGGCGGCGATCCGGACGGTGAAGGTGCCGTCGGGGTGGGCGGTCAGGGTGGCCGTGGAGGGGCCGGCGCCCGCGAAGAAGGAGGCCGACGCGGTGCCGGTGCCCAGCAGCCAGCGGCCGTCCCGGCGCCGTCCGGGGCGGGGGTCGCGGCCGGCCCAGCCGAAGCGGCGGGCGCCCTCCCGGTAGCAGGCGGGCAGGTTGCGGCCGGCGAACGGCAGCCCGGAGACGGGCCCCTGGTCCGGTTCGTTGCGCAGCCGCAGCTCGATGGGGTCGAGCCCGCACCGCTCGGCGAGTTCGTCCATGGCCGACTCCAGCGCGAAGGAGCCCGGGGCCTCGCCGGGCGCGCGCATGAAGGTCGGGCTCGGCACGTCGAGCGGTATGACGCGGTTGGCGGTGTGGTGGGCGTCCGCGTCGTACATCACCCGGGCGGGGTCGGCGGCCGGTTCGACGTACTCGTGGACGGTGGAGGTGACGCTGAGCGAGTTGTGTTCCAGGGCGCGCAGCCGGCCTCGGGCGTCGGCGCCGAGCCTGACCCGCTGGGCGGTGGGGCTGCGGTACCCGGCCAGGGAGAACATCTGACGCCTCGTCATGACGACGCGCACCGGCCGCCGCAGCAGGGTCGCGGCCATGACGGCGGCCACCTGGTGGGCGCGGATGCCCTTGCTGCCGAAGCCGCCGCCGACGTGTTCGGAGCGGACCCGGACCGAGCCGGGGTCGAGCGAGAACAGGCTGGCCAGTTCGCCGGTCACCCAGGTGGCGCCCTGGTTGGAGTCGACCAGTTCCAGGCGGCCGTCCTCCCAGCGGGCGGTGGCGGCGTGCGGCTCCATCGGGTTGTGGTGCTCTTCGGGCGTGGTGTACTCGGCGTCCACGACGGTGGCGGACGCGGCGAGTTCGGCCTCCAGGTCGCCCTTCCCGGTGACTCCGGGCATGACGCCGTCGAGGGCGTGGGCGTCCGGGTGGTCGGTGTCGAGGCCGGTGTGGTGGGGCGCCTCCTCGTAGCGCACCACGAGGGCCTCGGCCGCTTCCCTGGCCTGCTCGGAGGTCTCGGCGACGACGAGCGCGACCGGCCAGCCCAGGTGCGGCACCCGGTCGTGCTGGAAGACGGCGATGGTCGGGTCCGGACGCATGCCCATCAGGCCGCTGTAGTCGGTGTTCACGCGCGGGGCGGTGCGGTGGTCGAGGACGGCGAGGACGCCCGGCATGGCGAGCACGGCCTCGCTCTCGATGGCGCGGATCCGGCCGCGGGCGACGGTGGAGAGCACCAGCCAGCCGTGCGCGAGGTCGGCGAAGGGCACCTCTCCGGCGTAGCGGGCGGCGCCGGTGACCTTGTCGCGGCCCTCGATACGGGTGTGCGCGGTGCCGACGGAGCGGGGCGGTGCGGTGGTGCCGGTGACGACGGTGGTCATCGGGCGGCCTCCTCGGCGAGTTCGGTCAGGACGGCCACCGTGAGGTTGCGCAGGAGCGTCACCTTGTACGCGTTGTGCTCCAGGGGCCGGGCCGCCGCGAGTTCGGCGTCGGCCGCGGCGGCGAAGGTCTCGGGGGTCGCGGGCGCTCCGGTCAGGACGCGTTCGGCCGCCGTGGCCCGCCAGGGCCGGGAGGCGACCGCGCCGAAGGCCAGCCGGGCGTCCCGTACGACGCCGTCGTGGACGTCGAGGGCGGCGGCGGCCGAGCCGATGGCGAAGGCGTACGAGGCGCGCTCGCGCACCTTACGGTAACGGGAGTGGCCGGCGATGGGCAGCGGCGGCAGCGTGACACCGGTGATCAGCGCGCCCCGCGGCAGCGCGGTCTCCAGGTGCGGGGTGTCGCCGACGGGCAGGTAGAAGTCGCGCAGCGGCAACTCCCCGCCTCCGGCGCCGGTTTCGTACCGGACGACGGCGTCGAAGGCGCTGAGGGCGACGGCCATGTCCGAGGGGTGGGTGGCCACGCAGTGCTCGGAGGCGCCCAGGATGGCGTGGTTGTGGTGGTCGCCCGCGATGGCGGGGCAACCGCTGCCGGGGACACGCTTGTTGCACGGCCGGGTGACGTCGGTGAAGTAGCCGCAGCGGGTGCGCTGCAACAGGTTCCCGCCGACGGTGGCCATGTTGCGCAGCTGCCCGGACGCGCCCGCGAGCACCGCCTGCGCCAGGGCCGGGTAGCGGCGCCGCACCTCGGGGTGGGCGGCCAGGTCGCCGTTGGTGACGGTGGCGCCGATCCGCAGGCCGCCCTCGGGTGTCGACTCGACCAGGTCCAGCGGGAGTTCGCGGATGTCGACGAGCCGGGCGGGGCGCTCCACCCCGGTCTTCATGAGGTCGACCAGGTTGGTACCGCCGCCGAGGTAGCGGGTGTCCAGGGCGGCGCCGAGCAGGGCGACGGCGCCGGCGACGTCGTGGGCCCGCTGGTAGTCGAACTCCCTCATGCCGCCGCCTCCTCGGTGCCCGCCGGGCCGGCAGCGGTGCCGGCGGCGCGGGCTACGGCGTCCACGATGGCCACGTAGGCGCCGCAGCGGCACAGGTTGCCGCTCATGCGCTCGCGGATCTCCTCGGCGGTCAGCTCGGGTGGCCCCGCCTCCGGCCGGACGTCGCCGGTGACGGCGCTCGGCCAGCCCGCCGCGTGTTCCTCGATGACGCCGATGGCGGAGCAGATCTGCCCCGGGGTGCAGTAGCCGCACTGGTAGCCGTCGAGGTCGAGGAAGGCCTGCTGCACGGGGTGCAGCCGGTCACCTTCGGCGACGCCTTCGATGGTGGTGATCTCGCGGTTCTCGGCGGCGACGGCGAGTTGCAGGCAGGAGACCGCCCGGCGGCCGTCGAGCAGGACCGTGCAGGCACCGCACTGGCCCTGGTCGCAGCCCTTCTTGGTGCCGGTCATGTCGAGCCGCTCGCGCAGCGCGTCGAGCAGGGTGGTGCGGTGGTCGACGGGCAGTGTGTGCTTCTCGCCGTTGATGTTCAAAGTGATGACACTGGACGTCGATACAGCCATGAGCCGCTTCTTTCGCGTTTCCAGGACAGTTGGGGGGTGCGCGATGGTGCCGTGCGGAGGGGGGCGGGCGCTGGTGCGGGGGCCGTCGGGCCGGTGCCGGACTGCCGTGGGGCCGCTTCCGGGGCTATCGTGGAGGCAACCGGACAGCTGTCCGCTATCTGAACCGTAACGGACAGCTGTCCGGTTAGCAAGGCGAGGGTTCGGCCGAGGACCCTTGAGGAGGACGAGAAGCGTGCGGCAGAACAAGGACGTGTCCCTGCGCTCGGACGCGCAGCGCAACCGCGAGCGCATCCTGGAGGTGGCCCTCACCGAGCTGACGCGGTGCGCCGACGCCCCGTTGAGCGGCATCGCCCGCAAGGCCGGGGTCGGACAGGGCACGTTCTACCGCAACTTCCCCAACCGCCAGGCTCTCGTCCTGGAGATCTACCGGCACGAGATGCAGCAGGTCGCCGAGAGCGCGGCCTGCCTGCTCGCGGCACTGGCGCCCGCGGAGGCGCTGCGGGCCTGGATGGACCGGCTCGCCGAGTTCGCCATGACCAAGGCGGGACTGGCCGGCGTGATCCGGCAGGCCACCAGCGTCCCGGGCGCCCCGGCCAAGCCCGCCCACACACCCGTGACCTCGGCGGCCGAGACGCTGCTGCGGGCCAACGAGGAGGCGGGCACCATCCGGCCCGGGCTCACCGCGGACGACTTCATGCTCGCCATAGCGGGCCTGTGGCAGCTCGATCCGCACGACGACTGGCAGCCCCGCGCCGGGCGCCTGCTGGACCTGGTCATGGCCGGACTGCGGGCCGGCGCGCCCGGGCCCGGCCGCTGAGCGCCCGGGTCCCCGGCCGTTGGCGGTCCTCACAGGCTCAGGGTGATCGCGGCGCCGACGCCGCCGAGGCCGAGGGCGGTCGCCGCCTCGGCCCAGCCGCCCCGGCCCCAGGGCAGGAACCGGTCGGCGGCGAGCCGGCCCGGACCGATGGCCGCGACGGCGAGGGCGACGACGGTGATGCAGACGTTGTACTCGATCCCGCCGTCCGCCTCCCAGAACCCGTGGGCCCCGGTGACGGTCGCCATGGCGTTGATCATCACCCCGATCAGCGCGGCGGCGGCGAGGGGCGTGAGCAGCCCGGCGGCGAGCCCGAGGCCGCCGAGGAACTCCGAGAGACCGCCGATGACCGCGTAGACCTTGCCGGGCCGGTAGCCGAGCATGTCGAAGCCCCGGCCGGTGGCCGTCAGTCCCGGGCCGCCGAAGAGACCGAACAGCTTCTGGGCCCCGTGCGCGGCCATGAACAGGCCGAAGGCGAGGCGCAGGAGCAGCAGCCCCCAGTCGGCGGCGGACGAGGCCGGGGTGGCGGGGCCCGCCGGGGAGGTGCCGGGCGGGCGGGACGGGCGGTGCAGGATGCGTCTGACGGGCATGAGAGCGCTCCGGTGGGCGTACCGCGACGGGCAGAGAACCCCCTGGCCGATCCTTCCGCAGCGGCCGGGGTCGTGCATCCGGACGGGGGACGCACCGGATCGGGCGTGACCCGTCTCAGAGGGCGACCTCGTCGAAGAGGGCGAGGACGTCGGGTTCGGCGGTGCCGCCGAGGGCCTGCTCGGCCCAGATCACCTTGCCGCGGGCCGCGTAGCGGGTGCCCCAGCTCTGGGCGAACTGGGAGACGAGGAACAGGCCCCGGCCGCCCTCGTCGGTGCTGGCCGCGCGCCGCAGCCGGGGCGAGGTGTTGCTGCCGTCGGACACCTCGCACACCAGGGTGCGGCCGAGCAGGAGCCGGACGCGGACGGGCGGGGCGCCGTAGCGCACGGCGTTGGTGAGGAGTTCGCTGAGGATCAGTTCGGTGCTGAACGCCTTCTCCTCCAGGCCCCACGCGGCGAGGGTGCGGCCCGCCTCGGAGCGGGTGCGGGACACGGCCGTCACGTCGAACGGCACGTCCCAGGTGGCGACACGGGCGGCGTCGAGCAGCCGGGTCCGGGCGACCAGGAGGGCCGCGTCGTCGCTGGGGTGCTCGGGCAGCGTCATCTCCATCAGGGCGCGGCAGGTCTCCTCCGGGGTGGGTCCCGCCGCGGCGAGGGTGGCCCGCAGCCGGTCCATGCCCGCGTCGATGTCCTCGCCGCGGTTCTCCACCAGGCCGTCGGTGAACAGCACCAGCCGGCTGCCCTCCGGGAGGACCAGCTCGCCCGTCTCGAAGGGGTGCCCGCCGACGCCGAGCGGCGGGGCCAGCGGCAGCTCGGGGAAGGTCACCGTGCCGTCGGGGTCCACCACGGCGGGCGCGAGGTGGCCGGCGCGGGAGAGGGCGCAGTGTCCGTCGACCGGGTCGTACACGGCGTAGAGGCAGGTGGCGCCGGTGAGCGGGGCGAGGTCGTCGTCGGTGTGGGTGGCCTGGCCGTCCAGCCGGGTGACCATGTCGTCCAGGTGCCCGAGGAGTTCGTCGGGGGCGAGGTCGAGGGAGGAGAAGTTGAGCACGGCGGTGCGCAGCCGTCCCATGGTCACGGCGGCCTGGAGTCCGTGGCCCACGATGTCCCCGACGACCAGCGCGACCCGGAACCCGGGCAGCGGGATGACGTCGAACCAGTCGCCGCCCACCCCGGAGCGGGCCGGCAGGTAGCGGGAGGCGATCTCCAGGGCGTCCTGTTCCGGCAGGCCCCGGGGCAGCAGGCTGCGCTGGAGGGTCACGGCCAGCTCGTGCTCGCGGGAGTAGCGGCGCGCGTTGTCGATGGCGACGGCGGCCCGCGCCACCAGTTCCTCGGCCACCGCGACGTCCTCCTCCTCGAAGCGGGACGAGCCGGTGCCGCGCCAGAAGTTGACCATGCCGAGGACCACTCCACGGGCCCGCAGCGGCACCGACACCAGGGAGTGGATGCCGTACTCCAGCGCCTCCCGGGCCCCTTCCGGGTCCTGGGCCCGCCAGTCCCGCGCGGTGTGCAGGTCGGGCACCAGGACGGCCTTGCCACGGCGCAGGGCGGCCACCATCGGGGTGTCGGCGACGACGAACCGGATGAGGTCGCCCACCGGCTGGAGGGGGTGTCCGGACCCCGACTCGCGCAGCGCGGTGCGCCGCATCCGGTACACGGCGCCGGTGGGTTCCTCGCCGCGCAGCACGGAGTCGAGGAGTTCCACGGTGACGATGTCGGCCATCCGGGGGACCGCGACCTCGGCGAGTTCCTCGGCGGTGCGCCGGACGTCGAGGGTGGTGCCGATCCGCGTCCCGGCCTCGTACAGGAACGACAGCCGGCCCCGCGCCACCTCGGCCTGTCCGGTCAGGGCACTCAGCTCGGTGGTGTCGCGGAAGGTGGCGACCATGCCCTGGGCGCCGCCGTCGGCCCCGATGGGCCGGGTGTTCACCGCGAGCAGCCGGTCCCCGACCCGGACCACCTCGTCGGTGGCGGGCTCGGCGGACAGCAGCAGCCGGGTGGCGCGGGGGCCCAGGCCGAATTCGGTGACCCGGCGCCGGCCGGCGTCCTCGGGGAGGTCGAGCAGCCGGCGGGCCTCGTCGTTGGCGAGGAGGACCCGGCCGTCGCCGCCGGTGATGAGGACGCCTTCGCGTACGGCGTGCAGCACGGCGTCGTGGTGCTCGTACATGCGGGTCATCTCGGCGGGGCCGAGGCCATGGGTCTGGCGCAGCAGCCGGCGGCTGACGAGGGCGGTGCCGGCGGTCGCGAGCAGGAGCGCGCCGGCCGCCGCGCCGAGCAGCATGGGCAGCTGCCGGTTCAGGACGTGGGTCAGGTTGTCGTACTGGATGCCGGCGCTGACGACGCCGACCACGCGCCGGCTCGCGTCGGTGACGGGGACGACCGCGCGCACGGCGTCGGTGGGCCGGCCGTGGAAGGTCTCGGTGAACGTCTCGCCGGCGACGGCCCGGCCCACGCCCTGCGCCTTGGTGCCGATCAGGCCCTGGTCGGGGTCGGCCACCCGGTTGCCGTGGGCGTCCAGGACGGTGATGAAGTCGACGCCGGCGGCCTCGCCCGCCCGGGCGGCCGCCGGCTGGAGCACCGCCGTCGGGTCGGCCGAGCGCAGTGCGAGGGCGGTGCCGGGGGCGTGCGCGAAGGACTCGGCGGCGGCCAGGGACCGGTCCCGGGCGCCGTTCTCGGCGTCGTGGCGGCCTTGCAGGACGAGGGCGGCGGCGCCCACCGCGACCAGGATCAGCACGATGAGGGCCTGGAGCAGGAACACCTGGGCCGCGAGGGTGGGGACGCTCAGGGACCGCGCGAGGCGGCGCCCGTGTGACGGCGGGGGCCCCGGCCGACGGCCGCGACCGGTGGACCGCCTGCCGGGTGGCGGCGCCGCTCTCGCCCTTCTCCGGCGGGAACGACCGCTCATGTCCCCTTTCTAACACCGGGTCTCCGGGCACGGCGACCGCTGTCTCCGGCGGACGGTCTTACGGAGTCGTGACGCGTCGGCCGGGCACACCGGGTCGCGGGGTGCCCGGCCCTAGCGTGAGCCGTATGCGTGTACTGGTCACCGGCGGCGCCGGTTTCATCGGGTCCCATGTCGTCGAGGCCCTGCGGGAGCGCGGCCACGAGCCGCTGGTGTTCGACGTCCGGGCGGATCCCGGCGCGGACGTGCGCGATCCGACGGCGGTGGCCGGCGCGCTGGCCGGAGTGGACGCCGTCTGCCACCAGGCGGCCATGGTCGGGCTCGGCGACGGGGTCGCGGACGCGGCGGAGTACGTCGCCCGCAACGACCTGGGTACGGCCGTACTGGTCGCCGCGATGGCCCGGGCGGGGGTACGGCGGCTGGTGCTGGCCGGCTCGATGGTGGTCTACGGGGAGGGCCGCTACACGTGTCCGCGGCACGGTGTCGTACGGCCCGGTCCGCGCACGCCGGCCGACCTCGACGCGGGGTCGTTCGAGCCGCGCTGCCCGCTCTGCGGGGAGGACCTCGCACCCGGCCTGGTCGGCGAGGACGCGCCCACCGACCCTCGCAACGTGTACGCCGCCACCAAGCTGGCCCAGGAGTACCTGGCGGCGGCCTGGGCCCGCAGCACGGGCGGGTCGGCGGTGTCGCTGCGCTACCACAACGTGTACGGGCCCCGGATGCCGCGCGACACCCCTTACGCCGGGGTCGCCTCCTTCTTCCGCTCGGCCCTGGCCCGCGGTGCGGCGCCCCGGGTCTTCGAGGACGGGCGGCAGCGCCGGGACTTCGTGCACGTGAGGGACGTGGCCGCGGCGAACGTGGCGGCACTGGAGGCGGACCCGGCGCCGGGCGCCCTGACCGCCTACAACACCGGCAGCGGTGAGCCGCACACGGTCGGCGAGCTGGCGTGGGCGCTGTCCGCCGCCTGCGCCGGGCCCTCCCCGGTCGTCACCGGCGAGTACCGCCTCGGCGACGTCCGCCACATCACCGCCGACTCCACCCGCCTGCGCACCGACCTGAACTGGCGCCCCCGGGTGAGCTTCGCCCAGGGCATGCGGGAGTTCGCGGGGGCGGGGACGCGGGAGGGGTGACGGGACCGGGCTCGGCGCGTGGGATGGCGGGACGGGGCGGGCCCCGGAACACCGAGGCGCGAACGCCGACCGCTGTTCCGCGCCCCGGTGTGCGGCCCGTGGCCGTCCGCGCCGGGCGGCCGGTGGCGTCCCGGCAGGCTCCGGCGCACGACCGTGCCGCACCGCCGTGACTCGCCACGTGAGCGCCCGGCCCCTTCGAGGGTCCTCACCGCAGAGGCCACCACCCCGCCGCGAACCCTCGGCGGAAGCGCACCCGCCCCGGTCAATGCGCCGCAGGCAGCGTCATCCCGGAAGCGGCAGCCGCCCGGAAACGGGCGCACCACCCCCGCGGAGCCGGAGCCCCGGAACCACCGCCGTGTGCGGTGCGCCGGCACCCGGCCGCCGGGCGCGCGTCTCGGGTGGCGACACGCGGCCGGTCTCGCGGCGGTGGCCCCGGCGGCAGGTCCGCCCGAACGCCCCGCCCGATACAACCCCGTCAAGGCGCCGCGGGCAGCGTCACCTCGAAGCGGCAGCCGCCCGGGATGTTGTGGACGGTGGCCCGGCCGTGGTGGGCCTCCACGATGCCGCGGACGATGGCGAGGCCGAGGCCCGCGCCGGCGGGTGGGGTGCGGGCGTGGGTGCCGCGCCAGCCGGTGTCGAAGACGCGGGGCAGGTCCTCCTCGGGGATGCCGCCGCAGGCGTCGGTGACGGTGAGCAGGACGCCCTCGTCGGTGCGCTCGGCGGCGACCGCCACCGTGCCGTCGGGCGGGGTGCGGCGGATGGCGTTCACCAGCAGGTTGCCGAGCACCCGGCTCATCTCCCGGCCGTCCACCTCCACCGGCAGCGGCTCCACGCGGTCGCCGACCAGCCGTACCCCGTGCTCGCGGGCGAGCGGGTCGGCTCCGGCGAGGGCGTCGCCGACGAGGTCGTACAGGCAGACGCGGGACGGGGAGAGCGGGAGGGTGCCCGCGTGGATGCGGGAGAGCTGGAACAGGTCGCCGACCATGCCGTCGAGCCGTTCGACCTCGGTGCGGATCTGCCGCAGGTAGCGGTCGGGGTCGGCGGCGACACCGTCCTCCAGCGCCTCCGCCATGGCCCGCAGCCCGGCCAGCGGGGTGCGCAGGTCGTGCGAGATCCAGGCGACCAGCTCGCGCCGGGAGGTCTCCAACGCCCGCTCCCGCTCCCGGGACTCGGCGAGCCGGGTGCTGGTGGCGGCCAACTGGCGGCTCAGCTCCTCCAGTTCGGCCGTGGCCGGCACACCCGGGGCGGCGAACTCGCCACCGTCGCCGAAGTGCCGTGCCGCGTCGGCGAGTTCGCGGCTGCGGGCGACCACCCAGCGGCCCAGCAGCAGCGCGGTGGCCAGTGAGACGACGGTCGCCATGGCGACGACGGTGGTGACCACGCTCAGGTCGTGCGGGGACAGGAACATCGCCCAGGCGACGGCGAGGGTGCCGGCCAGCATCGCGACCACGCCGACCGCCGCGACCACGGTGAGCGAGGCGGTCAGCGACCGGCGCCGGATCAGCCGCAGCACGCCCGCCCCGGCCAGGCCCGTGGCGGCGGCGCCGGCGAAGGCGTACAGGGCGATGAGGAGGGTGTCGCGCATGTCAGCGCACCGCCGCACCGGACTCGAAGCGGTAGCCGACGCCCCACACCGTCTGGATGAGACGGGGGCGGGCCGGGTCGTCCTCGACCTTGCCGCGCAGCCGCCGCACATGGACGGTGACGGTCGACAGGTCGCCGAAGTCCCACTCCCACACCTCGCGCATCAGGTCCTCTCGGCTGTAGGCCCGGCCGGGGTTGCGCAGGAAGAAGGCGAGCAGGTCGAACTCCCGCAGGGTCAGCGCGAGTTCGGTGCCGTTCTTGGTGGCCCTGCGGGCCCCCGGGTCGACGGCGAGTCCGGCCGCGGCGAGCCGGGCGGCCTGGAGGACGGGGCGGCTGCGGCGCAGTACCGACTCCACGCGCAGGACGAGTTCGCGGGGGCTGAACGGCTTGGTGACGTAGTCGTCCGCGCCGACCTCCAGGCCGAGGATGCGGTCGTCCTCGTCCCCGCGCGCGGTGAGCATGATGACCGGCACCGGGCCGCCGTCCCGCATCCGCCGGCACACCTCAAGGCCGTCCATGCCGGGCAGCATCAGGTCGAGGACCACGAGGTCGGGCCGGTGCGCGGCGGCGCGGGCGAGGGCGGCCGGGCCGTCGGCGGCGCGGTCGACCAGGTAGCCGGCGCGGTGCAGGTATCCGGTGACGACCTCGGCGACGGTCGGATCGTCGTCCACGACCAGGACCCGGGTCGCCGGCTCGCCGGTCGCGGCCTCGGGGGACTCGTACGGCTGTTGCATGTCCTCAGCCTCGCACCGCGCGCCTCCGGGTGGCGGACCGGCGGGTGGGGCGTCCGCGTTTCGTAAGGACCTCTCGCCCGGTATGCCCCGATTCCGGTTCGTAGGGTGAGAGCGTGACGACCCCTTCATCGGAGATCGACGTGGTGCTCCCCTGCCTGGACGAGGTCCGGGCTCTGCCCTGGGTCCTGGGCCGGATCCCGCCCGGCTGGCGCGCCCTCGTCGTCGACAACGGTTCCACCGACGGCTCGGCCGAGGTCGCCCGCGCGCTCGGCGCGACGGTGGTGCGCGAGCCGCGCCGCGGCTTCGGCGCCGCCTGCCACGCGGGCCTGACCGCCGCCACCGCCGAGATCGTGTGCTTCTGCGACTGCGACGGCTCGCTCGACCCCGCCCTGCTCGTGCCGTTCGTGCGCGAGGTGCGGCAGGGCGGCGCCGACCTGGTCCTCGGCCGCCGGCGCCCCCGGGAGCGGGGCGCCTGGCCGACGCACGCCCGCGCGGGCAACCTGGTGCTCGCGCGGATGCTGCGCCGCCGTACCGGACTGCGGCTGCACGACCTCGGTCCGCTGCGGGCCGCCCGCCGCGAGGCGCTGCTGGCGCTGGACCTGACCGACCGGCGCAGCGGCTACCCGTTGCAGATGGTGGTGCGCGCCGCCGACGCCGGCTGGCGGGTCTCCGAGCACGACGTGCCGTACCTGCCGCGCACCGGCGCCTCGAAGGTGACCGGCACCTGGCGGGGTACGTGGCAGGCGGTGCGGGACATGAGCCGGGTGCTCGCCGAGCCCCCGGCCGCCCCGGCGCCGGCAGAACGGAGGGCCGCCCGGTGACCACGCTGCTCGTCATCGCCAAGGAGCCGCTGCCCGGCCGGGTCAAGACCCGGCTGACCCCGCCCTTCAGCCCCCGGGAGGCGGCACGGCTGGCCCGCGCGGCGCTCGCGGACACCCTCGACGCCGTGACGGCGGCGCCCGCCACCCGGCGGATCCTGGTCCTGGACGGGACACCGGGACCGTGGGTGCCGCCGGGCTTCGAGGTGCTGCCGCAGTGCGCGGGCGGCCTGGACGCACGCCTCGCGGACGCCTTCGCGCACTGCTCCGGCCCGGCCCTGCTGGTCGGCATGGACACCCCGCAGGTGACACCGGAGCTGCTCACCGTCGACTTCGCCGACTGCGACGCCTGGTTCGGCCCGGCGGAGGACGGCGGCTTCTGGGCGCTGGGCCTCGCCGCACCCGATCCGGCCCTGCTGCGGGGTGTGCCCATGTCGACGCCGGGGACCGGTGCCGCGCAGCGGGCCCGGCTCATGGGCGCCGGGCTGCGGGTCCGTGACCTGCCCCGGCTGCGGGACGTGGACCTCGCGGCCGACGCCCGAGCGGTCGCCGCGCTCGCCCCGCACAGCCGGTTCGCCGCGTGTCTGGCCCACTGCGCACAGGCAGCCGCCCGATGAGCAGCCCGGCCGCCGCGCGCCCGGCGTGGGCCGCCGCCGACCCCTACGCCGGCGCGCTGCGCACCGGCCGGGGCCCGCTGTTCCTGCGCCGCACGGACGGCTGGCTGCTGCCGCTGGAGGTGGAGCGCTGGTGCGCCGGCGCCGACCCGGTCGACCGGGAGGTGCTGGACCGCTGCGAGGGTACCGTCCTGGACGTCGGCTGCGGGCCGGGCCGGCTGGTGGCGGAGCTGGCCGCCCGGGGCCGTACCGTGCTCGGCGTCGACGTCAGCGACACGGCCGTCCGGCACACCGCCCGGCGCCTGGGGCCGGGGCCACTGACGGGCGGGGCGCTGTGCCGTTCGGTGTTCGAGCCGCTGCCTCGCGAGGGCCGCTGGGACACCGTGCTGCTGCTGGACGGCAACGTCGGCATCGGCGGGGACCCGGCCGCGCTGCTGGGACGGGTCGCGGGGCTGCTGCGGCCGGGCGGTCTGCTCGTCGCCGAGACCGTGCCGGGCGAGGTCGACGAACGCGCCCACGTCGAGGTGGTGGACGTCCTCGGTGCCTTGGGGGGCGGCGGGACGCCGTTCCTCTGGGCGCGTCTCGGCACCCCGGCCCTGCTGCGGTACGCGCGCGGGGCCGGGTTCCGGGCCGTCGGTCAGTGGGAGCGGGGCGGCCGGTGCTTCGCCGCCCTGCGGGCGCGCAGCGCGAGCAGCAGCGCCGAGCCGCCGAAGAGCACGGCGGTGATCAGCAGCCAGCGGAGCGCGAAGCCGTCCGGGGACAGCCCGGTCGCCGACCGGTAGCGCTCGGCCGTCGCCCCGCTGATCAGCGGGAACCACACCAGGAGCAGCAGGCCCGACAGCGCGGCCGGCACCCGGACATAGGGTGTCAGGCGGCGCCGTCCGGCCGCCCCGAGCCCCCGGACGACGGCCCGGTCCGCCAGCGCGTACAGCGGCAGCAGCATTAGGTCGTGCAGCAGCGCGGCGCCCACGATCCACGCGGTGACACTGAGCCAGCCGTCGGCGAACAGGCGGGCGCCCGCGTAGGCGGCTAGGGCGAACGAGCAGCCGAGCAGCAGCAGTTGGAGCGGACTGCCGAGCGGCAGCGGGCGCGGTGCGAGGCGGCGGGGCATCACAGGTCTCCGAAGGTCAGGCGCGCCACCCACTTGGTGTTCAGCACGCCGGGGGCGGCGGGCACGATGATCCGCGCCGGATAGCCGTGGTCGGGGGACAGTTCCTCGCCGTTGACCTGGAGCGCGAGCAGGGAGAGCGGGTCGGCCACCTGGTTGGCGCGCAGGGCGGCGCGGCGGAAGGCCCCGTGCCGTTGCAGGGACTCCACCAGCACGTCGGGCGGGTCGGTGTCGTGGCCGACGAGGGCCGCGAGGTTGCGCAGTGGTACCCCGCGCCACCACTGGTCGGCGGTCGACCAGCCCTCCACGCAGGCGATGGGCAGCGAGGAGCTGTGCAGGTCCATGGCGAGGAGCCGGTCGCGGGTGAGCCGGACGGTGCCGGTGCGGCCGGTGACGACGAGCCGCCAGGCGTCGTCGTGCGTGTCGGCGGCGGTGATCCCGGCGTAGGCGGCGGTCTTGTTGATCTGGAAGCCGTTCGGGCCGCCGCCCGGGTCGGCGGTGCCGTGCGGGGCGAGCAGGGCGGTGCGGCGGAAGGGGCCGCCGAGGCTCTGCCCGACGGTGGTGAGGAACAGCAGCAGCGAGCCGCCGCCGACCAGGCCGAGGGCGCCGCGCCGGGACATGGTCGGCGGGTCGGGGCGCGGCGCGACGAGACCGGCGGCGGCGGAGTCGGCCGGTTTTCCGGACGGGTCGCTCCGGTGCCGTACGGCGCGCACCGCCGCGGGCGTCTTCAGCAGGGCGTGCGCCACGAACGCGGCGAAGAACACCCATGCCCCGTAGAAGTGCAGCGGGTAGAAGGAGCCGGGGAACACATAGTCGAGCTGGACGTTGAGGATCCCGGTGGTGAACTCGAACAGTCCGCCCCCGACGAGCAGCAGCAGGGAGATCCGCTCCAGGGCGTGGGCGGCGGAGCGGGCCGGGGGCAGGGCGAACAGCTTCGGCACCACCGACCACAGCTTGGCCAGCAGGACGGGGACCAGGGTGATGCCGAGCGTGACATGGGTGCCCTGGGTGAGGCGGTAGAGCCACACCGGGCCGGTCGGCCAGGCGAACAGGTAGAAGCCGAGGACGCCCTTGCCGGGGGTCTTGTCGTTCACCGGGGCGAGTCCCGGGTTGTACGCGGCGTAGGACAACAGTCCGGTCACGAACAGCACGGTGATGCCGACGAGCAGGACGAGGCCGAGCACCGAGGTGAGCCACGGCCCGCGCAGGGGGCTGCGCCAGAAGCCGGGCGAGGTGGGCGGTCGGGGATGGTCACGCATGTTCCGACCGTAGGCGCGGGCGGCCCCGGAAACGGGGACGCCGCTGATGACGAAACGCTGACGTCCGGCGGGGAAGCGGGCCGGTCGGAGCGGCCCCGTCCTAGCGTGTGCGCCGTGACCCGTTCCCTCCGCCACGACCTGTACGCCGTCGGCGCCGCCGCCCTGCTCGTGACGGCGGCCGTCCTGGTCGGCCGCCATCTCCAGGACACCCGCCACACCCTCTTCGTGCACTGGCCTCCGGTGCTCGCCGAGTGGGACCCGCACCTCGGCCCCGGCACCCCGGTGGCGCTCGCGGTGGCGGCGGCCGTGGTGGCGTACGGGCCCGCGCTCGCCGCCCGGCTGCCGTGGCCGGCGCTGCCGGCGGCCGTCTGGGCGGCCGGCACGGCCTGGATCGCCTCGCTCGCGCTGGTCGACGGCTGGCAGCGGGGCATCGCCGGCCGGCTGACCACCCGCAACGAGTACCTGCGGGTCATCGGCCGGTTCGACGACATCCCGGCGACGCTGCGGGACTTCACCGGGCACATCGTCAGCGGCACGCCCGATCCCTGGCCGGCCCATGTCGCCGGGCATCCGCCGGCGGCCACGCTGACCTTCGTGCTGCTCGACCGGGCGGGGCTGCACGGCGGCGGCTGGGCCGGGATGTGGTGCGTCGTCGTCGGTGCCACGGGAGCGGCGGCCGTCCTGGTCGCGGTGCGGGAACTGGCCGGTGAGGCACTCGCGCGCCGCGCCGCGCCCTTCCTGGTCCTTGCCCCGGCCGCGGTGTGGCAGGGCACCTCAGCCGACGGCTACTTCGCGGCCGTCGCCGCCTGGGCGGTCGCGCTGCTCGCCCTCGCGCTCACCCGCCGCTCCCCCGCCTGGGCCGCCGGATCCGGGCTGCTGTCCGGCCTGACCTGCTACCTCTCCTACGGCCTCACGCTCTTCGCGCTGCTCGGCGCGGCGGTACTCCTGCTCGGCCGGCGGGACCTGCGCGAACGCCCCACGGTGCTGCTCGCGTTCGCCGCCGGACTGGCCGTGCTCCCGCTGGTGTTCACCCTGCTCGGCTTCGACTGGTTCGAGGCGTACCACCTGTTGATCACCCGCTACTACCAAGGCGTGGGCGGCAAACGCCCCTACGGCTACTGGGTGTGGGCCAACCTCGCCTGCACGGTGCTCATCACGGGCGCGGCGACCGCGGCGGGTCTGCGCCGCACGGGTGCCGTACTGCTGCGCGCCCGCACGGGCCCAACGGCACCTGTCCGCCTGGCCGTTCTGGTCGGTGTCGCCCTGCTGGCGCTGCTGGTCGCCGACGCGTCCGGCATGAGCAAGGCGGAGACGGAGCGCATCTGGCTGCCGTTCGCCCTGTGGCTGCTGCCGGCCGGTGCCTTCCTCACCCGCCCCCGAGCCTGGCTCGCCGGACAGGCGGTGCTCGCGCTGCTCCTCAACCACTTGCTGTTGACCGGCTGGTGACGGCCCGTCAGCGACGGGCCGGGGCGGGTTCCGGGGCGGGTTCGTCCGCCGGTCCCTCGCGGGGGATGCGGGTGAGGTCGATCAGCAGCGAGTCGAGCCAGGACGTGGTGGCGTAGTACAGGCGCGGCGCGTCCGCGGGGTCGGCGGTGGCGCACGCCATCGCCGGGTCGACGCGTGGCGGAGGCGCGGTCGGGGTGTCGTCGCCCGGGTCCAGGGCCGCCGAGACCAGCAGCATCCGTCCGGCCACCCGCTCCCCCAGCGCGCCCGCCTGCTCGGCCGCCACCGGGCCGAGCCGGGGCTGGGGCGGTTCCAGCAGCCGCCCGGAACCCCACAGGGTGTGGTGCCCGGCGATGAGGACCGCCTGCCAGTCCACGCCCCGCAGCGTCCTCGCGCGCGGGGCGCCGAAGCGCACCGGTTCGCTCTGGTACTGGGCGTACGCCGACTCGGCGAGCACCACCGCGCGCCCCAGCGAGCGGCGGCCGGGCACCCCGGTCGGGGTCGCGACGGCACCGCCGGCGGCGACCGAGGCGCTGGTGGCGACCACGATCTCGGCCGCCCGGCGCAGCAGTTCCGCGGCGGCGTGCCGCAGTTCGTCATGGGCGCCGCGCGGCCAGGCCAGCAGGCCGAAGACGGCGCCGATGACGCTGCCGATCAGCACGTCCAGCAGCCGTTCCCCGGCCAGCCGCCAGGTCGGCTCCGAGAGCTGGGCGAAGACCAGGGCCACCAGCACGGTGAACAGGCCCTGGGCCCAGCCGACGCCCTTGACCGGTCCGACCGTGAAGGCGAACAGCATCCACACCGGCAGCACGGCCGCGTACACGGTGGTGTCGGAGCCCGCCAGGGTGAGGATGCCGGCGGTCAGCAGGGCCCCGGCCAGGGTGCCGGCGAGGGCGCCACGGATGGTGCTCCAGGTCTCGTCCACGGTGGTGCGGGTCAGGGTGAGCGTGGCGAGCATGGCCCAGAAGCCGTGCGGCAGCGTGTCGATCCCGGCGATGAGGCGGGCGGCCGTCAGCGCCAGGGCGATGCGCACCGCGTTCTGGAAGAACACCGAGTGCCGGCCGGCGTGCCCGCGCACCCGGTGCCACCACAGGACCGGTGCCCGCGCCGAGGCGTACCAGAACCGGCCCGGCGGCAGTTCGACGCCGTGGTGTCGGCCGCGTACGGCGAGGTCGGCGGCGGCGCCCATGGCCAGCGCGGCGTCGGCGATCTCCAGGACGGCCGCGTGCCGGCGCAGCACCTCGGGCGTGAAGCCCGGGGCGAGGGCGGGCACCGGGGCCGCCGAGCAGAGCGAGAGCCGGGCGCGGGCCGTCACCAGTTCCTCGTACGCCGGGACCGGGGAGGTGCCCGTGTGCAGGCAGGACGCGGTGGCGGTGGCCAGGTCCGCCGTCGCCCGCAGGGTGACGGTCACCTCGGGTCCCGGGTCCTGTCCGGGCGCGAGGCGCAGTTGGGCGAGCCGGGTGAGCAGGGTGCGGGTGGCGAGGCCGGTGTGCGCGAGGGCCCGGTCGCGCACACCGGGTCCGGCGGGCCGTTCCGCCTCGGGCACGGTCAGGGAGCGCAGCGCGTGGCCGTCCTCCCGGGCCTCCTCGACGTCCGTCCGGGGCACGGTGTGCGGGGGTGTGGCGAGGAGTCCGGCGCAGTGGGCGGCCTGTGCCGCGGCCCGGGCGGCCCGGTCGCAGTAGGGGGACGGTCCCGGCTCGGGGAAGAGCAGGGCGGAGGCGAGGACGTAGAGCAGCAGTCCGGTGGTGGTGCCGACCAGCCGGGCGGCGAGCGAGCCGGGGTCGTAGGGCGGGAAGGACGGCAGGATGTACAGCAGTTGCAGGCCGGGCGCCGCGCCCGCCGCGCGCGGGCCGCCCACGGCGGCGAAGGCCAGCGCGAACCCGACGACCAGCATGCCGAGCACCGCGCTCCAGGTGCGCACCGAGAGGTAGGTGCCGATGACCACCAGCACCCAGCAGACGGGCACCAGGCGCAGCACCAGTAGGGCGCGCTGCCGTCCGGTGCCGGGAATCCTCGACAGGCCGCCGACGGCCACGGCGGAGAACAGGGCGTAGGTCGCGGCGACGGGACTGCCGAGGCCGTAGCGGAAGAGGTAGAAACCGGCCGCGGCGACCAGCGTCACGGGTACCGCCCGGCGGCCCGCGGCGGCGTAGGCCTCCGGTATCCGTCCGGCTGGCACACCCCACACCCCTACAGAATCGCCCACCTCGGCGCACCCGGCACCTTCCCGCCCGGGCGCCGGCTCAGGGCTCGTGGTGCTCGTGCGCGGCCCGCTCCAGGTCCCGTGCCTCGGCCTCGGCGAGGCGGGTCTCGGCGGCCACGTCGAGGGAGCGGGTGAGCCACCAGTACAGCAGCGCGGACACCGGCAGCCCGACGAAGAGGGAGATGTCGGCGCCGCCGAGCGCCTCGGCGGCGGGGCCGACGTACAGGGTGCCGACGGAGAAGAACGGGATCATGACGGCGAAGCCGACCAGGTAGGCGGTGATGCCGTGCCATCCCCAGCGGCCGTAGACGCCGTGCGGCTTGAAGATCTCGGCGATGGCGTAGTGCCCGCGGCGCACCACGTAGTAGTCCATGAGGTTCACCGCGGTCCACGGGATGAACAGGTACAGCACCAGCAGCAGGAAGTCGTTGAAGTTCGCGAGGAAGTTCGTGGTCGCGGACAGGGCACCGATGAGGGAGAGCGCGGCGGTCAGGCCGATGGTGAGCAGACGGACGCGCAGGGTGGGCCGGACCCGTCTGAAGGAGTCGATCGCGCTGATGAGGGTGAGCGAGCCGCCGTACATGTTCAGGGCGGTGACGGACACCAGGCCGAGGGCGGCGAAGAGCAGCACGATCGCGCCGAACCCGCTGAACACCTTGTCCCCGGCCGCGTTGATGGAGGGGATGGTGTCGAAGCCCTTCCCCGCCCAGGCGGCGAGCAGGGTGCCCAGCACCATGAGCCAGATGCCGCCGAGCGCGGAGCCGAAGTACGTCCAGTAGAACGTCTTGCGGACGGTGACGTCGGGCGGCAGGTAGCGCGAGTAGTCGGAGACGTAGATGGCCCAGCTGATCTGGTAGCCGGCGACGACGCCGAACTGGGCCAGGAACGGCGTCCACCGGAAGGCGCCGAGGTCGAAGGAGCCGGCCGGGTAGTGCAGGGTGACCAGCACGCCGACGGTGAAGGCACCGAAGACGACCAGGAAGGTGTAGGTCAGGAACCGCTCCGCCTTGTGGATGACGTCGTAGCCGACCAGGGCGACGACCAGCGCTACGGCGGTGACCACGACCACCCACAGCTTCACGCTGCCGTGCAGGGTGGCGTGCAGGGACTCGGCCGCGAGGACGCTGTTGAAGACGTTGAACCCCGCGTACTGCACATACGCGAACAGCCACACCAGCAGGGCGCCGACATAGCCGAACTGCGGCCGGGACTGGATCATCTGCGGCAGCCCGAGCTGGGGTCCCTGGGCGGAGTGGAAGGCCATGAAGAAGGTGCCGATGACGGTGCCGGCCACGATGGCCAGCAGCGACCAGACGAGGTTGCCGCCCGAGGTGATGCTGATCAGTCCCACGGCGAGGGTGGCGATCTGGGCGTTCGACATGAACCACAGGGGGCCCAGGTGCCAGAGCTTGCCGTGCCGCTCGTCCAGCGGCACGTAGTCGATGGACCGCACCTCCAGGCCGGAGACCCTGGGCTCCGCCGAACCGCTCATGCCGCCTCCCGGACCCGCCACGCGCTACGCGCCACGTACCCGCGCGGGGGCCCGCGTACGCTTGCCCGCCGGTGCGGGGCGCGCCCACGGCGCGGCCGTGGATCTCTTCTCCCAGGCCTGGGCGGCCTTGCCGGCGGCGGTCGCCGCGACCCCGGACGAGGACTTCGGGCGGCCCTCGGGCTGCGCCGGCCGGCTGGTGCGGGACCTGGTGTGCCACCTGGTCGTCGACGCCCAGGACGTCCTGATCACGCTGGTCACCCCGGCCGACGCGGCGCCGACGGCGGACGCGGCCGGCTACCGGCGGCTGGTGGCGCCCCCGACCGGCGAGGACCCGCTCGACGCCCTGATCCCCCGGCCGGCCGCCGCGTACGGCGATCCGGCGCTGCTCGGGTTCCACCTGGACGACGTCGGTTCCGCCGCCGACCGCGCCGCCGCGCTCGCCGACCGCTCGCCGCGCGTGCGCACCCAGGACTCGGTGCTGACGGCCAACGACTACCTGTCCGCGTACGTCCTCGAAGCGACCCTGCACCACCTGGACCTGGTGGCCCACCGCCCGGCCGCCGCCGGGCCGCCCGCCGAGACCCTGGCGGCGGCCCGCGCCCTGCTGGAGCGGATCGCCGGCACCGCCTTCCCCACGTCGTTCTCCGACGGGGACGCGCTGCTGGTCGGCACCGGGCGGCGCGCCGGGCGCGGCACAGACGGCGGCGCTGGGCGGCCTGGCCGGGCGGCTGCCGTTCGTGCTCGGCTGAGGCCGGGAGCGCGGGGGCCCGGTCTTCAGAGCTTGGCCAGGACCGTGTCCAGCCAGTCGAAGACGCGCTGTTCGAACAGGGCGCGGCCCATCGGCTCGCAGTGCAGGTGCGCCCCCTCGGCCTCGGTGAACCGCACCAGCTCCTTGGGGCCGGGCAGCGCGTCGTACAGGCGCCGGGAGGCACCGGGCCAGAAGTTCTCGCCGTCCGGGTCGGTGATCAGCAGGGGGGTGGTGACGCGGTCGAGGACCGGCGTCAGGTCGTACCGGGAGACCTCGGTGAGCAGATCGAAGGGCGAGTCGATGCCGTAGGGCTTGGCCCGCCAGCGCCAGGTCGCGGCCAGGACCGGGTCCGCGCGCAGTCCGGCGGTGATGACCGCGTCGAAGGAGGCGCGGTCGCCGGACTCCCACAGGGCGCGCGGTTCGGGGCCGAGGTGGGTCCACCAGCTGTCGGCCACGTTGATCACGCCGGGGTCGGCGACGGCGGCGGCGACGCGGTGCTCGAAGGCGAGGGCCCGGGGCACCCAGTAGCCGGCCTGGCTGATCCCGGCCAGGGCGACGCGGTCGGGGTCGACGTCCGGGCGGGCGAGCAGGAAGTCGACGACGGGGGTGACGACCCGCTCCCAGTCGGGCCGGAAGGTCATCCCGCGTTCGAACAGCGTCGACTGCTGGCCGGGGCCGTCGAAGAGCAGGGCGCGGTAGCCGCGGTCGACCGCCGGGGCGCCGAGCAGGGTCCAGGCGGCGCTGGCCGGGGCGTCGCTGCCGTTGTTGACGATCAGTGTGGGCAGGGGTCCCGAGCGGTCGGCGGGGCTCACCAGATACCCGGGCAGGACGTCGTCCTCGTAGGGGACGGAGACCGGTTCGGCGGCCGGCTGCCGGGTCTTCAGGAAGCGGTCGAAACACTCCCGGTGCGGCCCGAACGCCTCGCGCACCCGGGCCTCGGGGTCCGCGAGGGCGTCGACGGCGACCAGGGCCAGGCCGTAGTAGCCGGCGGCCCGCAGGTACGCGTCGCGGGCGCTCGCCGCGTGTCCGGCCGCCGCGCTCCGCCCGGCCTGGGCGCGGACCCGGGCCCCGAGGTCCGTCCAGACGGTGAACCACCGCTCGCCGTCACCGTCCGCGATGGCGGTGGCCGCGGCGAGCACCTCGCCCACGTCCGCGCCGTGCCGCCAGGCGGAGCCCAGGGCGGTGCGGATCTCGTAGTCGAACTGGGGGTTCGCGTGGAAGCGGTGGGTCATGGCAGCCTCCGGGCGGGTGGTGTGGGCCCCCTGGCGGCTCCGGACCGCGTCTTTCACGGTAGAGGGCCGCCGAGCGGGGCGCACGTGATGCGGCGTGCGGCTCGCGGACGACGGCCGCATGATGGTGGGAAGGGGGCAGAGCCGGTCCAGTCGAGCCAGTCGAGGGGAGAGCTGCCATGGCGCAGCAGTCGGCGACGAAGGCCCCGGTCGGACAACCCGTCGGCAGCGGCAGCGTGTTCCTCTCGTTCGCGCCCTGGATCATCTTCGGGGTGGTCGCGAGCCCCAGCACCTGGGAGTACGCGGCCCTCGCGGCGCTGGTCGCGGCCATCGTGCTGTCGAGCCAGGACCTGCTGCACGGCAGGCTCCGGCTGCTGGACATCACCGCCATCGTGTTCTTCGCCGTGCTCTCGGTCCTCGCGCTGGCCCTGCCCCGCCACGAGCTGATCTGGCTGGAGACGTACGCCCAGGTCCTCTCCAGCGGGCTGGTGGCCGTCATGGCGTTCGCATCCCTGCTCTTCGACCCCTTCACCGCGCAGTACGCCCGTGAGTCCACACCGCCCGCCCTCTGGCGCACCCCCGTGTTCCGGCACATCAACCGGGTGCTGACCGCCGTCTGGGGCGCGGCGTTCACGCTGATGACCCTCTCGACCTGGCTGGCCATCCGCTTCGCGGCCGAGGACGACTGGTTCAACTGGGTCATCCCGATCGCCCTGCTGGTGTGGGCGGTGCGGTTCACGCGGAGCTACCCGGACTCGTACAAGGCGCGTCACCCGACCTGAGAGGTGCCCGGTTCAGGACAGGTCGGGGCGCAGGACGACGCGGATGCCGCGCAGTTCGCCGCGTTCCATCCGGGTGTGGATGCCGGCCGTCGCGCTCAGCGGGAAGGTCTCGGTCGCGCGGGGGCGCAGGGCGCCACGGGCCAGCAGGTCGTTGACGGCACGGGCGGCCCGGGCGAGTTCGTCGGTGGTGGCGTTCGAGAGGGCGAAGCCGATGACCGCGCGGTCGTGCGTGTAGAGCGGTCCGACGGGCAGCACGGGGCGGGTGCGGGCACCCGAGAGCAGGACGGCACGGCCGCGCGGGGCGAGCAGTCCGACCGCGGCTTGGAGGTCGTTGCCGCCCGAGGTGTCCAGGTGCAGGTCCACGCCCTCCGGTGCGGCGCCGCGGAGCGTGCCGGCCAGGTCCGGGTCCCGGTAGTCGAAGACCTCGCCGGCGCCGAGTTCCGCGCAGTAGGCGGCGTCCCGGGCGGAGGCCGTGGCGAGCACCCGGGCGCCGGCCCGGGCGGCCAGGGTCACCAGGGCCGCGCCCACGTTGCCCGCGGCGCCGGCGATCAGCACGGTCTGCCCCGGCCCGAGGCGGCCGTGCGCGAAGAGCGCCAGGTAGGCGGTGGCGGCGGGGTGCAGCAGCGTGACCGCCTGGTACGGGTCGACGCCGGCGGGCAGGTGGTAGAGGCGGTCGGCGGCCACCACGGCCTGTTCCGCCGCCGCGCCCTGTCGGCCGCCGTGCCCGAGGCTGTTGCACCACACCCGGTCCCCGGCCCGGAATCCGGCCGCTCCGGGGGGTGCCTCGGCGACGGTGCCGACGAGGTCGCGTCCGAGGACGAACGGGAAGGGCACGGGCGTCCGGTAGAGACCTGAGCGGACGTAGGTGTCCACGGGGTTGACCGTGGTGGCGGTGGTGTCCACCAGCACGTCGGTGGGGCCGGGCCGGGGTGCGGGCAGCTCGCCGTAGCGGATGGCGTCCGGGGTCCCCAGCTCGTGGATGTAGGCAGCGCGCATGGGCGCATTGTGGGCCGTGCGGGCCGCCATGGGGTCGCGGCGCGGCCCGGACGGCCGCTGTCGGGCGGCCGTCCGGGTCAGTGCGCGGTGGCGCTGTACCGGAGTGCGGTCACCAATAGTGGCGTCGGCCGGCGACCGCGTGCCCCATGGAACCGAGGATCCACAGGATCGCCCCGATGACCACCAGGATGATGCCGATGGTCCACAGGATCGATATGCCTGTCAGAAAACCGACGATGAGCAGGATGATGCCTAGGGCGATCATGTCGTTCCTCCTGCCGTGAGCAGAGTTCCTGGACTCCGAGTGCCCCCGAACCCGATTACTACTCCGCCTGTCCGGCACGGACTTTCACTCCGCCAGGCTGATCTCCCGCTTGAGGATCCTTCCGCTCGGCCCCACCGGCAGGGCGTCCGTCAGCCAGATGCGGCGCGGGTACTTGTACGCGGCCACCCGGTCGCGGACGAAGCGCTGGAGCTCCCCGGTGTCAGCCTCGGCGCCCGGCCGCAGGACCACCGCGGCGGCCACCTCCTCGCCGAGCCGCTCGTCCGGTACGCCGAGGACCGCGGCGAGGGCGACGGCCGGGTGCTCGTGCAGCACCTCCTCGATCTCGCGCGGGTAGACGTTGTAGCCGCCGCGGATGATCAGATCCTTCTTGCGGTCGACGATGTAGAGGTAGCCGTCCTCGTCGCGGCGGGCCAGGTCCCCGGTGCGCAGCCAGCCGTCGGGGATCGCGGCGGCGGTGTCCTCGGGCCGGTTCCAGTAGCCCTTCATCACGCCCGGTCCGCGCACGGCCAGTTCACCGACCTCGCCCGGCGCGACGTCCGCGCCGTCCTCGTCCAGCAGCCGCACCTCGACGTCCTTGATCGGGGTGCCGATCGACCCGGCCTTGCGGGGGCGGTCGGGGTGGTTGAACGAGACGACCGGGCTGGTCTCGGACATGCCGAAGCCCTCCAGCACCATGCAGCCGAAGCGCCGTTCGAAGCCGTGCAGGACCTCCACCGGCAGGGAGGCGCCGCCCGAGACACACATGCGCAGGCTCGACAGGCCGGCGCCGGTGTCCGGGTGCTGGAGCAGCGCGGCGTACATGGTGGGCACGCCCTCGAAGACGGTGGCCCGGTCGCGGGCGATGGCGTCGAGGACGGTGGCCGGGTCGAAGCGCGGCACCAGCGTGAGGGAGGCGCCGTTGCGCACGGCCACGTTCATCGTGCAGGTCTGCCCGAAGATGTGGAACAGCGGGAGGCATCCCACGATCACGTCGTCCGACGTCATCCGCTGCACCTCGGTGCCGGTGACCTCGGTGTTGTGGCGCAGCCCGGCGTGGGTGAGCGCGGCACCCTTGGGGCGGCCGGTGGTGCCCGAGGTGTAGAGCAGGACGGCGATGTCGTCCCCGGCGGTGACGGCCACCTCGAACCGCGGTTCCAGGCGGGCGAGTTCGGCGGCGAAGGCGGCGGGTTCGACCGCGAGGTGCCGGACCCCGGCGGCACGCGCGCCCGCGGCTCCCGCACCGGGCGCCTGGTGCCACTCGAAGAGCAGCACGGCGCCGGAGTCCCGCAGGTGGTAGGCGCTCTCGCGCTCCTTCAGCAGCGGGTTCACCGGCACGGCGACGGCGCCGGCGCGCAGCACGGCGTAGTACAGGACCACGAACTCGGGCACGTTCGGCAGCATCAGCGCGACCCGGTCGCCGGGGCGGACGCCCTCGGTGTGCAGCAGCGTGGCGGCCTGGGCGCTGAGCCGGTCGAGTTCGGCGTAGGTGGTGGTCGTCGTCCCCAGCCGCAGCGCCGGGTGACCGGGCAGCCGGCGTGCCGTGTCCACCAGGAATTCCGCCAGGTTGGCCATCATGCCTCCTCGCATGCGTGCTCCACGCGCCGGCGGGTCCCGTCGCCGACGCTCCCGGCATGGTCGCGTGCGCGGGTACGGGGGTCCATGGTGGCGCCGACAGTCCGGGCGTCCCGGTGTTGTTCCGGGCCACAGTGGAGGGGCCGTACGCTGCGGGTATGGGTCTGTCGAGGGTGGGGGCCGCGCTGGGTACGCGCCTTCCGGAGCTGGGTGAGCGGACGGCGGTACGGATACGGGCGGAGGTCGCGTCGTACGCCGACGAGACGCTCATCCCCTTCGCCTCGCTCCGGACGTCCTGCGAGGACAACGCCGAACTGCTGCTGGACCGCTTCACGTTCGGCGCCGGGCCGGACGTGGGAGCGGCGCGGCAGACAGGTCGGCTGCGCGCCGAGCAGGGCGTGCCGCTGGCGGACACCCTGCACGCCTACCGGGTCGGGTTCGAGTTCCTGTGGTCGGAGCTGGTCGACGAGGCCCGCAGGCACCCGGACGTCACGGATGCCGAACTGGTCGCCGGTTCCTCGGAGATCTGGGCGCTGTTCGGGCGGTACGCGGAGGCGGTGGCCGCCGCCTACCGCGAGGCCAGCGCGGAGTTGGCGCTCCGCCGCGAGGCGCGCCGCTCGGCCCTGGCGGAGGCGCTGTTCACCGGCGCCCTCGCCGACCGGACGACGCCCTGGGAGGCGGCCGGGCAGCTCGGCCTGCCCGAGCGCGGGCCGTACGCGGTCGTGGCCGCGTCGGTGCCGGACCCCGGTCAGGAGCCGTTGCCGGGTATCGAGGCGGACCTGCGGCGGGCCGGGGTGCCGTCGGTGTGGCGGCTGCTGCCGGACCAGCAGATCGGGCTGGTCGCGCTGGCGCACAAGGACGCGGAGGCGGCGGGCCTGCGGGCGCTGCGCCGGCGGCGCGCCCGGGTGGGGGTGAGCCCGACCTTCGACACGCTGCGGGACACCCCGCAGGCGCTGCGCTTCGCCCGGCTGGCGCTGACCGGGCTGCCGGGCGACGGGCCGGGGGTCACGCGCTTCGACGACAGCCCGCTCGCGATGCTGGTCGCGGCGGCCCCGGCCGAGGCGAGCCGGCTGGTCGAGCTGGCGCTCGGCCCGGTGCTAGCGCTGCCGGCGGTGGAGCGCGGCCGGCTGCTGCGGACGCTCGGCCACTGGTTCACGGCGGGCGGGGTGACGGCCCAGGCGGCGGAGCGGCTGTTCGTCCACCCCAACACGGTCCGCTACCGGCTGCGCCGCGTCGAGGAGTTGACCGGCCGCGCGCTCTCCGACCCGGTCGCCCTGGCCGACCTGGGCGCGGCGCTGTACGCCCTGCGCCTGTTGCCGGCCTGAGGGGAGAGGGGTGGGCGGGATGGCCGGGGGCTGGTGCCAGGACGGGCGCGGGAGGCCCCGCGGAACCGGAAACCGGCGTCGCAGGGCCTCCCGTCACACCACCCCCCGAGGCGGGTCAGCCGCGCTGCCCCGCGGAATCCCGGGCCACGGTGTCCCGGTCCCCGAGGGCCGGTCCGGAGCCCGCTACCGGGTTCTTCGCCCGGTCAGCATGCCCCGGCCACCAGGCGGCGTGGCCGATCAGGGCGGTCAGGCTCGGAGTGAAGAACATCGCCATGACGAACGCGGCGACCGCGATGCCGAAGGAGACCGCGAAACCCATCTCCGTGAGCAGCGCGTTGCCCGCGAGCATCATGGTGGCGAAGGTCGCGGCCAGGATGAACCCGGCCGCCGCCACGGTCGGTCCGGCGTGCCGCACGGCCATGCCGGCCGCCTCGCGCGGCTCCCGGCCCTCCCGGGCCTCCTCGCGGAGCCGGGCGATCATGAGGATGTTGTAGTCGGTGCCGATGGCGACCACGAAGAGATACATGATCACCGGGAGCATGAACATCAGGCCCGAATGACCCTGCCCCGCCTGGAAGATCCACACGGTGGCGCCGAGGGTGGCTCCGAAGCCGAGGCCCACGGAGGCGATCAGGTACCAGGGGGCGACCACGCTGCGCAGCAGCAGCCCCAGGATGACCATGATCAGTACGGCCGCGACGGGGAAGACGGTGCGGTAGTCGTGGTTGACCGCCGTGTCGATGTCCTTGTAGATCGCGGACATGCCGCCGACCAGTGCCTCGGTGCCGGGGGGCGCGTCGGAGTGCGCGACGTCGCGGACCCGCTGAACCGTGTCGATCGCCTTGTCCGTCGACGCCTCGTCCTTGAGCGTGACCGTGAAGTCGGCGGTGGTGCCGGTCTTGTCGACCTGGGTGAGCCGGGCGTTCGCCACTCCCTCCACGGCCCCGAGCTTGCGTGCGTAGTCCCCGAAGCCGGCCTTGTCCAGGGGCTTGCCGCCGGTGCTGGACAGGTAGACGTCGGTGGGCGCGGCGGCACCGGCCGAGTACGCCCGCTGCATCCGGTCCTGGACGACCATGGACTCCTTGGTCTTGGGCATGGAGCCCGACGCCAGGTCGAACGTGGCGTTGAAGCCGAAGGTGCCGACGGACAGCCCGACCAGCACGAGCCCGGAGAGCGCCGCCGTCAGGGCCGGGCGGCGCCGCACCCCGCGACCGAGGGCCGCGAAGCGGGCGTTCTCCGGTTCCCGCTGCCAGGACTTGGAGGGCCAGAAGACCTTCGGGCCGATGAGGGACACCACGGCCGGGATGAGGGTGAGGCCCGCGACCAGGGTGGCCGCCACGGCGATGGCGAGCGCGGGGCCCATCTGCTTGAGGAAGCCCAGCGTGGACAGCACCAGCGCCAGGAACGCGATGATGACCGCGCCGGCCGCGGAGGCGATGGCCTCGCCGACCCGGCCGACCGCGTTCACCATGGCGAGCTTCGGTTCGTCACCGGCGCGCAGGCGTTCGCGGTAGCGGAAGATCAGGAAGAGGAAGTAGTCCGTTCCCACGCCGAACAGGACGACGATGAGGATGGACGAGATCGAGCTGTTGGCCTGGAGGTCGAACAGCTTGGTGGCGTACGCGATGAGCCCGTTGGCGATGGCGGACACCAGGCCGATCAGGATCAGCGGCAGGACGGCCAGGATCGGCGCCCGGAAGATGATCAGCAGGGTCACCAGGATGATGGCGAAGGTGCCGATCCCGATGAGGGCCTGTCCGCGCTTGGAGGAGTCCTCCTGGTCGAGGGCCTGCGCGGCGGAGCCGCCGAGCCTGACCTCCAGGTGGGTGCCCTTGGCCAGGCCCTTGACCTCCTGGCGCAACTCCTTGGCCGCGTCGGACTGTTCGGGCTGGCCGGCCTTCTTGCTGTCCATCTGCACCAGGGTCAGGTCGTACCTGCCGTCCTTGGACGGCTGGCCGGGGACGACCTTCTGCACCTGGTCGATGTGCTTCTCGCCCAGTCGGGCGGTGATCCGGGCGACGTCCTTCTTGTCGGCGGCGGTCAGCCGGCCGCCGTCGGTGCGCTGGTAGAGCGCGATGGCGGAGGGGGTGAAGGCGCTGGGGAAAGCCTTCTCCTGGAGCTGTGCCGCCTTGATGGACTCGTAACTCTTCGGCAGGAAGCTGCTCTCGTCGCTGTTCGAGGGCAGACTCGGGGCGGTGGCGACGATCGCCACCGCGGCGATCAGCCAAGCGACGATCGTCCAGACGGGATGTCGGACGACGGTGTTGCCTATTCGTCGGAACATGCGGAAGGTCCTCCTGGGCAGGAAGATCACCGCAGCCCGGGGAGCGGTTCCCTGGCATCGGCGACCCCGGCCGGCACGCGGTGCGGTCCGGCCGAACGGTTGTCTTGCGCCACATCGTAGTGACCGCACATCAACGGCGCGGAGGCGGAGGTGACTTGTGACGTGCGCGTGTCGCGGGACATGGCGGCCGCTTCGCACACACACCCGCCCTCTCAGGCCAAGACGAGGCATCCCCGGGCTGAACCAAGTGGAAACAGGTCTACCGGCCCGTATGATCCGGGTGTCGGGCACCCCGAATGGAGGACTTATGCCTGAGAACACTTCGTCCGCCACCGAGTTGACATCCCAGTATGTCCATCAGGTGGCCGGTGATCTCGAACAGAACGTCAAGGAACAGGACCGCGTCAGCGGCGACATCGCAGCGCTGCAAGAGCAGTTGGCGACCCTGCAGCGCGATCACACCATCCTGGTGAGCATGCAGCAGGCCCTCGGTGTGGCGACCACGGCCGGCGCGGTCACCGAGCCGGCCGTGCCGGCTCCCCGCAAGAAGAGCGCCACAGCGTCCACGCGCTCGGCTCCGGAGACCGGCAAGCGCCGGGGCGGCAAGGCGTCCGCCGCCTCCGGCACCGGGAAGCCGGCCGCCAAGAAGACCGCGACCAGGACGGTGGCCAAGGCCTCGGCTAAGACCAGCGCCGGGAGCGGTGCCAAGGCCGGCGCCGACGCCGACACCAAGCCGGCCGCCGGCAAGGCCGCTTCCCCGGCCGCCCAGCCCACTCTCGTCGAACTCGTCCGCGGGCACCTCGCCCAGCAGAGCGAACCCCGCTCCGCGGCCGAGGTCGCCGAGGCGCTGACCAAGGCCCACCCGGACCGGGAGATCCAGACCAAGGTCATCCGCACCACCCTGGAGAACCTGGTCGCCCGGAACAGTGCCCAACGCACCAAGCAGGGCACGTCCGTCTTCTACACCGTCCCCGACACGAAGCGGTCGGAGCAGGCCGAGGACGGCAAGGCGGCGGAGTCTCCCGCCGGTTGACCGACACGATGTCGTCCACTTCCCCCGCCGGGCGCGCCCCGCACGGTCCGCGGGGCGAGTGGCCGCACACGCGCCGAGGGACGCGTGGGTCGGTCAGCGGACCTGGCCGGGCGGACGACGGGGCCCCGGGCGGGCGACACCGACCAGCGCCGCGAAGGCGGACACGCCGACCGCCAGCGGCAAGGAGCGGGGGGCGAGCGGGCCGGCGAGGGCCGCTCCCGCCGCGAAGCCGGTGATCTTCAGGCTGGCACCGGTGGTGAAGACCTGGCCGCGCAGCCGCTCCGGCGCCTCCCGGTGCCGTATCGCGAACAGCGCGGTGAGCTGCGGGCCTTCGCCGATGCCGGCGACGACGAGGGCGGCCACGAGTGCGACCGGGCGGCCCAGTGCCGCCAGTGCCGCCGCGCCGGACTGCAGCAGGGCACCGGCCCGGACGATCGTGTCGGGGGCCAGGGCGCGCGGGAACCGCGCCAGGACGGCGTTGGCCGCGAGGGCGGCGCCCGCGGTGCAGGACGTCAGCAGCACGGCCCGGCCGGCCCCGCCGAGGAGCCGCTCGCCCAGTACCGGCAGGCAGGCGGTCAGCATCCCCTGGGCCGCGCAGCACAGGACGGAGGTCAGGGTCGCCTCGGCCAGCCGCCTGTTGCGGACGACGGTCCGCAGGCCCGCGGTGAGGTCGTCGAGGAGCGAGGAGGCCTTGCGGGTGTCCCGGCGCCCTGCGGTCGGGGTGCCCCCGGGCATCCGCCATGCCAGGGGTACCGCGCAGCCGACCAGCAGGGCCGCCGCTACCACGGCCGCCGGTGCGCCGCGGAGTTGCGCGGCGCCGCCCGCGAGCGCCGGGCCGGTGAGGCTCGCCGCGGCGAAGGTCGCGGCGTCGAGCGCGTTGGCGCGGGGCAGCCGGCGGGCATCGGTCACGACGTGGGGCAGCCGGGCCGTCCAGCCGCCCGAGAGCGCCGGTCCGAACAGTCCGGTCAGCACGGCGACCGGGACGACGAGGGAGAAGGGCAGCCGGCCGAGGCAGCCGAGGATCGCGGCGAGGCCGCCGGCGTAGAGGGCGAGTGCCGCCGCCAGCAGCCGGCCGGGGTGTTCCGCCCGGTCGAGCAGGGCGCCCAGCACCGGGCCGCCCGCGGCAGCGGCCGCCGTGATCCCGGCCAGCAGCGAGGAGGCCTGCGCGGCGGAACCGGCGAGCGCGAACCCGGCCAGCAGCAGGGCCGGTCCGGACATCTCGTCACCGGCGCGGGCGACCGTCGCGCCGAGGAGATAGACCCCGAGGGGGTGACGTCTCCGCACCGGCGAGACGGTACGGAGGTAACTCAATGGTGCGCAATATGCGTTACATTCGGCGGGTGTCCTACGACGACCCGGCCACCCGGCACTCCGTCCTGACGACGGCCCGCCGCACCGCCGCCCTCGTGAACGCCCTCTCCGGGGAGTGCCCCGAGCCCGACGAGGTGTCCGGCGTGCTGCGCGCGTACGGCGAGCCGGAGCCCCTGCGGCTCGACACCGGCGACGTCTCGGGGATGCGCGCGGTCGCCGCGCTGCTGCGGGAAGTGTTCGCCGCCGAGGACGCCGGGCAGGCCGCGGGTGTCCTCAACCGCCTGCTGCGGGACGGCACCGGTCCGCTCCGGCTGACCTCGCACGGCGGGGACAGCCCCTGGCATCCGCATCTCGACCGCGATGACGACGCGCCCTGGGACGAGTGGTTCCTCGCCTCCTCCTGCATGGCGCTGACCGTCCTCGTCTGGGACCGTCAGCTGCCGCCCGGCCGCGTCTGCGCCTCCCGCGCCTGCGCGGACGTCTTCGTCACCTTGGGGCGTGGCCCCGAGCGGCGCTACTGCTCCCGCCGGTGCGCGACCCGGGAACGCGTCGCGGCGCACCGGCGTGCCGGGCAGTCGCCTCGGGATCCGGCCACCGGAACACGCCGGGACGGGTGAGGTGCCCCTTTTGTCGCCGTCCGTCCTCGGCGCCGCGGCCGTGTGAGACGGGGCCCGGGCACACGGTTTCCCCGCGCTCGCGCCGTCCGGCGCGCCGGTGTGGTGACGGTGACGGCGTCGCCATGACACGAGCGTGGCGGTTCGGGTGGTTATGTCGCACGCCGGGCGCGAGATCCACGCACCCCTCCCCCTGGCGAATTTCAAAGGATCTTCACGGAACGACAGCACCGCGTCCACGACCCGCGCGGTGGCGGAAACTCGCGTTTGCACTTCGCGGGTAATCCGACACAAAGCGGCAGCAACGCCGGTGACGGATCGTGCGCATGCCCCGGCACCCCGTCATTCACCAGGGAATCTGTCGGCGGGCCGGCCGCCGCAACCGCTTGCGCGAAAAAGCGGAATTCATGATTCTGTCGAGCGAACGGTATCGCACGGCAAATCGCCCCACCAGGTTACGGTCAATTGCAGCCAACCTGGCCCGTAGCCCTACCCCGCGCTGGGGACGATGTCCTAGATTCGGCGCAGGAATTCGATCCTGAGCAAGGTTGTCACCAGCAGCTTTGGCGGTCAAAGACGATCACCGGGAGCGGAATGGAACCCTTCTGTATCACCGAGCGTAGCCTGGCCGACGCACTCCGGGGAGCGGCCGGGAAAGGCACCATCCGGGGGACGCGGTTTCATGTCGGCCGGCGAGAACATGTCTACAATCTGGGCCAGCCCGACGCGCACATCTATCTTGTCGAGAGCGGCCAGGTCAAAACACTCACGCACACCCGTGACGGCAAACAGTGCCTGCTGTCCATACACGGTCCCGGCGACGTGTTCGGAGAGTCCAGCGTCCTGGCCGCGAACCGCACCGAGACCGCGCAGGCCATGCAGGTCACGACGTTGGTGCAGGTCCGCGTGGCACAGATCATGAACGACTGCGATCCGCCGCTGCGCGAGGCGCTGATCGGGCACATGGCGAACCGGCTGCTGGAACAGCAGCAGATGATCGCCAATCTGGTGACGATGGACAGTGAACACCGGCTGGCGGCGCTGCTGGTGAATCTCGGGAAAAAGGTCGGCAAACGCAGGGACCAGACGGCCCTGATACGCGACCGGATAACACAGGAAGAGCTGGCAGAAATGGTCGGTACCACGCGTTCCCGGGTCGGCTACTTTCTCAAGCGTTTCTCCGTGGCCGGCGTGGTGCACCGCACCGAGGACGCACATCTGTGCATTCACATAGCCGAGTTGACGGACTATCTGGAGAACTCCTCGGTGTCCACCGGCTGGTAGGACCCGGAAACCGGAGCGGGATATCCCGGAACACTCCGCGGCGGCGCCTCACCGGCGCCGCCCGAATCCGGGGCCTCCTCCCGTACCGCCTTCTCCATGCGTCGCACCATTTCCTCCAGCAGATGCTGGGAGGTGCCGAAGTTGAGCCGGATGAAGCCCTCGATCCCGTACTCCCGGCCGTCACTGACGGCGACCTTGCCGCGGCCGAGGAAGAAGTCCGCGAGATCGTCGCTGCCCAGCCGGTCGGCCAGCCGTCGGCCGTCGAGCCACGCCAGATAGCTCGCCTCGGGCGGTATCAGCTCCAGGTCGGGCCCGAAGGACTCGAACAGCTCGACCAGCATCCGCCGACTGCCGTGCAGGTAGTGCCGCACGGTGCGCAGCCAGGGATCGCCGAGTGTGAAGGCGGCCTCGCTCGCGCTCACGCCGAGGATGCCCACGCCGTCCCGTTCCCTCGGCCGCATCTCCATGAGCCGGTCGTGGTCCCGGGGCCGGCCGGCCACCGCCATCGCGCACTTCAGACCGGACAGGTTCCAGCCCTTGCTCGCCGAGGCGGCCGTCACCGTCGCCACCCGCGCCGCCTCGGGCAGCGCGCCGAGCGGCACATGCCGGTGCCCGGGGTGGGTGAGCGGGGCGTGCACCTCGTCGGAGATCACCGCGACCTCGAACTCGGCGGCCAGGGCCAGTACTTCGCGCAGTTCGTCGGCGGTCAGGACCCGCCCGGTGGGGTTGTGCGGGTTGCACAGGAAGTACGCGGCGGCCCCGGCCCGGAAGGCGCGGGCCAGCCCCTCCAGGTCGAGCCGCCAGCGGCCCCCGCGCAGCCGCATCGGCTGAGGGACGACCTGGCGCCCGGCGGCGGCGATGGCCTCGAAGTAGGGCGGATAGGCGGGTACGTCGACCACGACGCCGTCACCGGGCTCGGTGAACTGCTCCAGCGCCACCTCCATCACCCGCATGGTGTCCGGGAACAGCACCACCTCGCGCGGCTCCACCCGCCAGTCGTAACTCGCCCGCGCCCAGTCCGCGAACGCCCGCTGCACGGGGGCGTCGGTGGTGTAGGCGTAGGCGTAGCCGAGGTCGCCGCCCACGGTGAGGTGCGCGCGGATGGCGTCGAGGACCGGCTCGGCGACGGGGAAGTCCATCTCGGCGATGAACGCCGGGAGGATGTCGGGCGGGTAGCGCCGCCACTTCTCGCTGCGCCGCGTGGACAGCGAGACCGCGCGCAGCCCGTCGAACAGGTGGACAAGCTCCTGCTGTACCTCCGACAACGACTCCTCCTCCGTCGGTTGGGCGGGGCCGCGGCTGCGCCGGCCGCCCGGTGCCGGGGCGGCGGTCGGCGCGGGTTCACCAGGTGACCGGCAGTTCCCTCACGCCGTGGATGCCGAACAGGTGGTGCCAGAACGGCACGTCGGCCGCGGGCACGGCGAGCCGCAGTCCGGGCAGCCGGGTGAACAGCCGCTCCAGGGTGACCTGAAGCTCGACCCGGGCCAGCGACTGGCCGGGGCACTGATGGGGGCCGTGGCCGAAGGCCAGCTGGCCGCGGGCGGTGCGGGTGACGTCGAGACGGTCGGGGTCGGGGAAGACCTCGGCGTCCCGGTTGGCGGTCGCGAGCTGGCACACCACGCCCTCCCCCGCGCGCACGGCGTGTCCGTCGAAGGTGACGTCAGCGGTGGCGATCCGGTTCATGCCGATCTGCATGGCCGTCTGGTGCCGCAGCAGTTCGTCCACCGCGCCCGGGACGAGCGCCGGATCGGCGCGCAGGGCGGCCAGTTGCTCCGGGTTCTCCAGCAGCAGCATGGTGCCGGTGCCGATCATGGTCGCGGTGGTGTGGTGGCCGGCGGCGAGCAGCAGCCAGGCGATGACGGCGACCTCGGCGCGGTCCAGCAGTCCGGGGGCGACCTGTTCGACCAGCAGCCGGCTGATCAGGTCGTCGCCGGGCTGCTTCTCCTTGGCGGCCACCACCCCTTCGAGATGCCGGAGGATGTCGTCCTTGGCCCGCATGGTCTCCTCGGGACTGCTGCGGCCGTTGATGAGGACCCGGGTGCGGGACTCGAACAGCGGGCTGTCCTCGGCCGGCACTCCGAGCAGTTCGCACACCACGGTGGACGGCACGGGGTAGGCGAGCGCCTCCATCAGGTCGAGCGGGCCGCCCCGCTCGGCCATCAGGTCGAGGCGGCCGTCCACGATCCGCTCGATGCGGGGCCGCAGTTCCTCGGCCCGGCGGCCGGTGAAGTCCCGGGCGAGCATCCGCCGGTAGCGCAGATGCTCGGCGCCGTCGAGCCGGGGGAAGGTGCCCTTGAGGACCTGGGGCACGGGCCGGGGGAACATCCGGGGGAAGTCGGGGTGGGAGCTGTCGGCGCTGAAGCGCGGGTCGTCGAGCACGGCGCGGACGTCGCGGTGCCGGGTGACCAGGCGGGCCCGCTGTCCGCTGGGCAGGGTGACCCGGGCGAACGGGTCCTCGGCCTGGAACCGGCGGTATCCGGGAGGCGGGTCGAAGGGGCAGCCCGGGGCCTTCTCCTGCGGGAACGCGGGAGGTTCGGCCTCGGGGTCCCGCTGCGGTCCGGCGGTGTCGGTCGTGTCCGTCATGGGAAACCTTCCTCGCTGCCACCGTGGGTCCGCTCCCGGCACGGCGTCGACCGCGCGGGGTGCGACCCTACGTCCCGGTGGTGTCCCGGTTCTGTTCACTTCTGAGCATCGGCGGGCCCGAACGCTCCGGATCAGGCGTCCGGATGGGCGAGGACCACCGCGGTGTTGATGCCGCCGAACCCGAAACCGTTGGACAGCACGAACCCGCCGGACGCCCGCCGCGGTTCGTCGCGCACGAAGCGCAGGCCGGTGTCGACGGGTTCGCCGAGTCCCGGGTCGGGGTGCACGAACCCGGCCCGCAGTTGCAGTACAGCCGCCACCGCCTCGACGACACCGGCCGCGCTGAGGCAGTGTCCGGACAGGGTCTTGGTCGCGTTGATCCAGGGACCCCCGTCGCCCGCCCCGAAGACCTCGCGCAGGGCGTCGGCCTCGGTCCGGTCGCCGAGCGGTGAGCCGGTGCCGTGGGCACTGACCCAGCCGATGTCGGCCGCGCCGACGCCCGCCTGTGCGAGGGCTCCCGCCATGGCCCGTACCTCGCCGTCCGCCGACGGGTCGGCGAGGTGGTTGCCGTCCAGGACGACGGCACCGCCCGCCCACCGGGCCAGCGCCGGCGCGCCGCGCAGCCGGGCGGAGGCGGCGGTCTCCAGGACCACGCAGGCCGCCGCCTGCCCGGGGTGGAAGCCCCGGTGGCCGACGTCGAACGGCGCCGGGGGGCTCGCGGGCGCGCCGTCCGCCGGGGCCATCGCGCCGAGGGTGAGGAAGCCGCGGGTCTGCAAGCGGGACAGCCGGGTCATGGCGCCGACGACGAGGCACACGTCGGCGGCCCCGGCGGCGAGCATCCGGGCGCCGTGCACGAGGGCGAGGTTGCCGCTCGCCGAGGCGCCGCCTACGGTGCAGCCCTCGCCGCGTACGCCCAGGACGCGGCTGAGCGTGGCCACATGGTCGGTGTCCTGCTGGTGCAGGGCGTACCGGGCGGGCAGGTAGGCCGGGTTGCGCTCGGCGCGGGCCCGGCCGTCCTCGGTGACCCGCTCCGTCAGGTTGTTGCCGGCCACCGTGACACCGACGCGCTCGGGCGGCGGCGCCGTACGGTCGAGCCCGGCCTCAAGCCACGCCTGGAGCGCGGCGACGACGGCGGCGCGCACCGGCACGGGTGACCGCGCGGCGGTCCGCCGGGCCGTGGTCCGCAGCGCTTCCGGCAGACCGGGCAGCGCGTCCAGGGCCCGGTCGGGTACGTCGTCCGCCGCCAGCTCGGCCGTGAACGCGGGCCAGGACACACCCGGCCGGTCCGCGTCGTCGGGTGGTGGCGGCGCGGTGAGGGCGCGGCGTCCCGAGCGCAGCGCGACGGTCAGGTCCCCGGGGTCGGCCGCGACGGCACCGAGCACCCCGAGTCCGGTCACGACCACCGCGCACCCGTCCGCGCCGGGTCCGCTCACAGCTGCTTGCGCATGAGGGCGGCCAGGGTGCCGATGTCCATCCCCTGGTGGAACTCGTGCACGGGTACCGCGATGTCCAGTTCCTCCATGGTCAGGGTGACGATCTCGGCCCGGTCGATGCTGTTGCAGCCCAGCTCGGACAGGGTCCGGTCGGGCCGGAACGCGGCCGGTTCGATCTCCGGCACGATCTCCAGGGCGGTGCGGCGCAGCACGTCGAGGACCTGTTCCTCGGCGCTGTCGGTGCCGGGGGCGCTCTCGGCCGGTCCGTTCACTGGGGGTACCTCCGGTTCGTCAGATCCACGCGTACTGGCGGTGGTGGTCGCGCACGCCGGTCAGGGCGAGCAGCTTGGGGCGGTCCACGGCCCGGCGCAGCAGGGCGTCGTAGCGGCCGGGGTCGATGTCGCGGTGCCGGACCGGGCGCAGGCAGGCGATGTTCTCCGCGAGCAGTCCGGTGTACTCGGCGAAGTCGAGGTCGGCGCGGGCCCGCAGCCGGGGTCCGATGCGTGCCTCGGCGACGGCGGCGGCCGACTCGGGGCCGACGACGCCGCTGAAGAACTCCGAGGAGCAGCCGGAGCCGTAGGAGAACAGCCCGATCCGGGCGGGCCCGTCCAGCGGCGTGTAGTCGAGCGCGCTGGCCAGGGCCAGGTAGAGCGAGCCGGAGAACAGGTTGCCGGTCTGGCCGGGGTGGATCAGGGAGGGCGCGACCCGGCGCTGGAAGTCCTCGGCCACGGCGTCGGCGGGGCTGCGGTACAGCTCGCGCAGGAGCCTGCGGTGGGCGGCCCTGACCATGCCGGAGAACGGGGTGTGCAGGGCCAGCAGGTCGAAGGTGGTGGCGAAGTCGGCGCCTTCCACGCGGGAGCGGTAGTCCGCGAAGCTGCGCGAGAAGCACTCCAGGTAGGCCATGAGCGACCGGTCGGCGTCCGCGATGTCGAGGTCGGGGCCGGGCCGGGCGGAGTCCAGGGTCTCGAAACTGTGTACGCCGAACGCGCCCAGGTCGGCGGTGAGGACCCGGGGCCGGTCCCCGACGAGCAGCGCCACGGCTCCGGTGCCGGTGACCGGTTCGGCGTACTGGGCGCGTTCGTCGGCGAGGGACATGTCGGTGGAGACGATCAGCACCTTCGCGCCGGGCGAGAGTCCGGCGGCCAGGTAGCCGACGGCGAGTTGCAGCGCGCCGGTCGCCGCGTAGCAGGCCTGTTTCATCTCCAGCAGCCGGCAGGTGGGCGGCAGGCCGAGGTGTTCGTGCACGTAGGAGGCGATGGACTTGCTGTAGTCGATGCCGGACTCGCTGGTGGTGACGAGGAGTTCGACGCGGTCGCGGTCGGCCGGCGCCAGCCGCTCCAGCAGGGGCCGGGCGGCGTTGACGGCGTGCGTGACCGGGTCCTCGAAGGGCAGCGCCACCGAGCGCCGGTCGGAGGCGACGTTGTCGAAGCGGCGCGGGTCGAGGCCGCGTCCGTCGAACACCGCGCGGGCGCTGACGGCGGCGCTGCCCGCGTACACGTCCAGGGCCTCGATGCCGTATCCGGTCATCGCGCCTCCCCGACGTCGGCGAGGAAGGCGCCCAGGGCGGCCGTCACCCCGTCGGGATCGGTGACGGTCGGGAAGTGCCCCGCCAGCGGCAGTTCGTGGTAGCGGGCGTCGGGGATGGCGCCGTGCATCAGGTGCGAGGTCTTGCGGGGGACGACGGCGTCCACACCGCCGGCCACGATCAGGGTGGGTACGGCGATGTCGCCGAGCCGCCCCAGCAGGTCGGGCTGCTGGGCGAAGACGTCCAGGTAGCGCAGCCCGATGTGCGGGGCCATGCTCTCGCAGCGCAGCAGCCGTGCCGTGTACTCCGCCCGGTGCCGCGCCACGTCCTCGGCGCCGGCCGCGACGATCCGGTCCAGGTCCTCTGCGACCAGGTCCTCCAGGCGGTTCACCTCGCCCACCCGGTTCGCGTACCGGTACGAGCTGCACACCAGCGCCAGCGACGCGGCGCGGCCGGGGTGGGCGAGGACGAAGCTCTGCGCGAGGAGCCCGCCGAAGGAGGTGCCCACCACGTGCACCGGGCCGGTCACGCCGAGCCGGTCCAGGACGTCGCGGTACAGGTCGGCGATGCCGGGCAGCGAGATGTCGTCCGCGCTGGTGGTGGCGCCGACGCCGGGGTGGTGGACGACGAGCGTCCGGTAGCGGTCCGAGAGGCCAGCGACCTGGTCGGCGAAGACACCGCCGCCGATGTTGAACGGCGGCAGCATCAGCACGGCCGGACCGCTGCCGCACTCGAAGACCTCCACCGCGCCGCCCGTCATCGGCAGCAGGTGCCGCCGGGTCCCGGGGGCCCGCGCCCGGAGCACGTCGTGGTTCCCGGACACCGGTACCGGGGGCGCGGGCGCCTCCTCGAACGCCTCGCGGATGTCGGCGGGCAGCGCGTGCGTGGGGTGGTAGGAGCGCAGGGCGGCCGGGCCGGGGGCACCGGGGACCTCGGTGAGGTCCGGCACCGGCGCCGGGTCGGCGACGAACGCGGCGAGCCGGTCGGCGGCCCGCTCCAGCGTCTCGCGGTCCATGCCCAGCGGTACGGCGAACCGGATCAGATGCCGCGGCGGGCGCGCGGTGCCGTCCACGAGGCGGGCGCCGGGGGTGAGGTGGGGGCCGCCGCGCACGCCGGTGGCCGCGTAGATCGCCGCCAGGTAGGAGGCGAGGGGGTGGCGGAGCGTGGCGCCGGCGGCGGCCTTGTCGACGTCGAACAGCACGCAGTGCGCGGAGGGTCCGGATACCAGGGGCACCCCGCCCAGTTCCAGGCGCTGCCGGAACGCGGCCACGTTCGCCACCCGTCCGGCCACCAGCCGCCGGGTGGAGTCCTGGTCCAGCAGGGCGGCGGACAGCAGCCGGCGGGCGGACAGTCCTGGTTCCCGGCCGCGTTCCAGCATCCGCTCGGTGAGGCGTTCGGCCAGCCGTTCGTCGCCGGTGGCGATCAGCCCGCCGCCGTCGACCCCGAAGTCCTTCGAGAGGCTGAACGTCACCGCGTGGGCGAGGCCCAGCATCTCCCGGGCCACGTCCCACGGGTCCCGGCCCGGGTCCGCGCCGGCCACCAGGAGCGCGTTGTCCAGCAGCCGGGTGGCGTCCAGCACCAGGGGCACATCCCGAGCCCGGGTGCGCTCCGCGACGCCGCGCAGGTTCTCCAGGGACAGCGGGGCACCGCCGTGGGCGTTGGTGGCAGTCTCCACGAGGACGAAGGAGACGTCACCGGCGTGCCGTTCGAGCGCGTCCTCCAGCGCCGTGAGGTCGAGGTCCGCCGCGCTGGGGCCCGCGACGGGCAGCGCGAGCGAGGGGTCGAAGCCGTGCTCCGCCAGCGCGCCGAGCCAGGTCGGGAAGGCGGAGCCGTGCAGGACCCGGCCGCGCGGTCCCGGCCAGGCCCGGCACAGCCGCTCCTCCGCCGTGCGGCCCGACGCCGCGAAGTACCGGTGGGCGAACGGCAGCCAGGGCACGGCGGGCGGCTCCTCCCCCGTGAGCCCGGCCGCGTCGGCCTGTTCGGCCAGGTCCCGCGTCCGCTCCCGCTGCCAGGGGTCGGCGCGGTCCGCCCAGGAGTCCGTGACGAGGTCCAGCTCGACGGCGAGGTGCGGCAGCCGGACGGGATTGTGACCGTGCGCGGCCAGTCGCGCCAGGCGGGGTGCCCGGTCGGGAGCGGGCTGCCCGGACTCTTCCTGCGCGGGGGTGACGGCGGCCCGGGGCGTCGCCGGGTCGGCGATCATCAGGATGACGTCGCTGACCTCGCTCGCCGCCTCACCCTCCGGCTGCACCAGGTACAGGACCTGGCTCTCGGGCCGGAACTTGTTCTTGAACTGGAAGTTGCCGCCGCCGAAGATGCCGGCGTCGCGGAGTTCGGCGAGGGCGCGTACGGCGGTCTCGGACGCGTTGGGCGAGGTGCCCGTCTCACCGCCGAAACTGGCGCCGAAGCTGAAGACCTCGCAGCCCTCCTCGCGCAGTCGCTCCAGAATCCCTACGAGCGCGAACTCCAGCCCGCCGAGCGGCATCCGGTCCGGATAGAACTCGACGTCGAGCAGGTAGCCGTTCTCGGACGGGATCCGGGTGATCACGACCGCGTTCACCAGGGTGTCGTCCAGGTACGTCAGGAACAGCCGGTGGCGCTCGTCGAGCCGGCCGGCGGCCAGTTCCTCGCGCACCCGCCGGACGTACGGGTTGACCATCTGCTTGGTCGCCGCCCAGCCGTCCACGAGGGCGGCGAGGTCCGCGTCCACGGCCGGGTCGGCGCCGCTGCGGTACTCGGCCGTGCGGCAGGCACCGGCCTTCTCGAACCGCTTGACCATGTAGCGCAGGCGGCTCATCCGGCCACCGGACAGCTTGAACGCGCCGAGATCCTCGATGCGTTGGAGCGCGCCGAAGGGGGTCGCCGTGACGGGGTCCCCGCCCACCTCCGTCAGCCGGACCAGGGACAGCAGGTTGGGCCGCAGGCCGGTGCGCCGGGCGTGCTCGAAGTACTCGGCGGCCAGCTCGGCGAAGTGGTCCTGCGGTCCTGTGTAGTTCCACACGAGCATGGCCCGGTCCTGCTTCGACAGGGCGAAGAAACCGCGGCGTTCGGCGCCGACGAAGAGGTACGGGGCGATGTCACGGCCGCCGAGCCCGCTCTCCTTACCATGCCGCTGCTCCAACTCGTCGATTTGCTGACCGAGTTCGGGGTCGGCGGCGGCTTCGGTCCGGGTGAGCACCCTGGCCCCCGGTGTGGCTGGTCCGGGGGCGGGAGCGGGGTCCGGGGTGGGCCGCTGGGCCGGTGGCCGCACTCGGGCGACGGTCTCCTCGCCGTGTGTCTCGCAGAGGGAGTCGGTGAGTTGGTCCAGGGTGGGCCGCTCGAAGAGCAGGGCCTTGGGCAGGGCGCCGAGGCCGGTCTCCAGGGCGCTGACGCCGCGCAGCATGTCGAAGGAGGTGAAGCCGTTGCCCTCGAAGGTGACGGTCGGCTCGAAGGGCCGCCCGAGGACTTGTTCCAGCAGCCGGCGCAGGGCTTCCCGGGCGTCGTCGCGACCGGCCGGCGTCTCCTGCTCTTCCGGGCCGTTCGGAGCGGGCGACGGCGGGATCTCGCGTGGTGCCGGCCGGGGTGTGCCGGCGGTCCCGATGGCTGTCAGCGTGTGGTCCGCGAGCGCGGCGATGGTGTCGTGCTCGTACAGCTCGGCGCCCTGGAGGTCGAGGCCGTGCAGGTCGTTCAGGGCACGGGCCACGTCCATGCGGAAGATGGAGTCGAGGCCGAGGTCGGCGAAGGGGGTGTCGTCCGCGAGGTCGGCGGCGGAGAGGCCGAGGACGTCGGCGACCAGGCCGCGAACGGTGGCGCGGATCTCCGTCGCGGAGGGCGCGGTGTCCTTGGCCGGGTGCGCGGTGTCCGCGTTCGCTGGGGGCTTGCCGGGAGCGGGTGCTGCCGGCTGGGCGGTGGCGGCCGGCGGGGCCGTGGTCGCGGTCATGGTCGTGGGCGCGGACGTGGTCGTGGGCGCGGACGTGGTCGGGGTCGCGGGCGTGGTCGTGCCGAGGGGTTGCAGCCGGATGCGGGGGCGCGTGGTGGGTGCCGGGGTCGGGTCCGGCTCCGGGCGCGTGGTCGTGGCTGCCTGGTCGGGGTGCGGCACGGGGGGCTCCGTCTTCGCTGGCCGGGGTGCGGTCGGGGCGGTGAACCAGTGGCGGCGCGGCCGGAACTCGGCGCGCGGCAGCGCGTGGGCGCGGGCGGCTGGCCGGGATGTCTCGTCGGGCGGTGTCCAGGCCTCCAGGACCACGTGGGCGTTGGTGCCGCCGAAGCCGAACGAGCTGATCCCGGCCCGCCAGGTGGGACGCCCGTGTTCGTCCTTGGCGCCCTCCCACGGGGTGGTCGTGGTGCCGACGCGGAACGGGGTGCCGTCCAGCCGGAGGTAGGGGTTCGCCTCCCGCAGGTGCAGATGGGCGGGCAGGGTGCGGTGCCGCAGGGCCAGCAGCACCTTGAGCAGCCCGGCGATCCCGGCCGCCGCCTCCAGGTGGCCGATGTTGGTCTTCACCGAGCCGAGGGTGATGTGCGGCTCGGCGGGCACGGGTTCGCCCCGGTCGCCGTACAGGCGGGTGAAGGCGTCCTTCAGACCCTCGGCCTCGATCGGGTCGCCGAGCCGGGTGCCGGTGCCGTGCGTCTCGACGTAGGTGACGGTGGCCGGGGAGACACCGGCGACCCGGTGGGCGCGGACCACGACATCGGCCTGGGCGCGCGGGTTGGGGGCGGTCAGCGAGGGCGACCGGCCGCAGTGGTTGACGGCGCTGCCCCGCACGACGGCGAGGATCCGGTCGCCGTCGGCCTCGGCCCGCTCCAGCGGCTTCAGCAGGACCGCGCCGACCCCCTCCCCGCGCACGTACCCGTCGGCGTCCTTGTCGAAGGTGCGGCAGCGTCCGGTGGGGCTGAGCATGCCGGACTGGTCGAACACCCGGAACAGGCCCGGGCTCAGCGCCAGGCTGACGCCGCCCGCGACCGCCTCGTCGCACTCGCCGTCGGCCACGGCGCCGACCGCGCGGTGCAGGGCCACCAGGGAACTGGAGCAGGCCGTGTCGACGGTCTCGCTGGGTCCGCGCAGGTCGAGCAGGTGGGAGACGCGGTTGGCGACCAGGGAGCGGGCGACTCCGGTCGCCATGTGCGCCTCGGTGTCGGCGCCGGACCGGGCGATCAGCTCGCCGTAGTCCGAGGTGGCCATGCCCACGAACACACCGGTCGAGGTGCCCGCGCGATCCTCCGGCCGGTATCCGGCGTCCTCGAAGGCGCGCCAGACTGTCTCCAGGAACAGCCGGTGCTGGGGGTCCATCAGCCGGGCCTCGGCCGGGGAGATCCGGAAGAACGCGGCGTCGAAGTCGGCCACGTCCGCGAGGAATCCGCCGCGCAGGCCCGCCGTGGCGGGGTCCGCGAGCAGGTCGGCGCGGTCCGGGGGCACGGGCCCGACGAGGTCGTCACCGGCGCTCAGATGCCGCCAGAAGGTGTCCAGGTCCGGCGACCCGGGGAGCCGTCCCGCCATACCGATCACGGCCACGTCCCGACGACGGCGCGCGGGAACGGGATCGGGGGCGGGGACGGCATCGGGCGCGGGGAGGGCATCGGGGGCGGGGGCAGGGGCGGACGATGACCGGAGGGCGGGCGCCGGTTCGACGGCGCCGGCCGCGTCCCGGGGTGCCGAGGGCGCCGGGTGTACGGCGCCCACCTCCGCCGGATACTCCCGGCTCAGCTGGGCGGCCACGTCGTCCAGCGTGGGGTGTTCGAACAGGACTGTCGGCAGCAGTTCGAGTCCGTAGTGGTCGTTGACGCGGACGATCAGCTCGCTCAGCGAGATCGAGTCGAAGCCGAGGTCCATGAGTTCGGTGGCGGTGTCGACCTCGTCCGGGTCGACCATCAGGAACTCCGCGGTGAACACGCGCAGTTGCCGCCGTACCGCCGCGCTCAGGGCGTCGGTGTCGGGGGGCGGGGCGCCGGTCGTGGTGTCCGTACGGGTCTCCTCTTCGGGTCCGGTGGGCGGCTCGGCCGGAACTGTCGTGGGCGTGGCCCGCTCCACCGGCAGCCAGCGCGTGCCGGTTCCGGTCAGGGCGGCGCGGAAGACCGCGAGGCCGGTGTCGGTGCGCAGCGGCGCCATCGACCAGAGCTGGGCGAACAGCCGGCGGGTGGCGTCGTCGACGTCCATGCCGCCGTCCTCCCAGAGGGGCCAGCCGATGGCCACGGTGCGCCCCGAGCGCTCGCCGCGTGCGCGCAGGTGCTCCCGGCCCTCGGCGAAGTCCAGCTGGAAGGCGTTGGCGTAGGCGTAGTCGGTCTGCCCCAGGTTGCCGGTCTCCCCCACCAGGGAGGCGCACAGGACGTAGAAGTCGAGGTCCTCGTCGCGGGTGGCGTGGTCCAGCAGGACGGTGCCGGTCACCTTGGGGCCGAGCACCTCGGCGGTCTCGGCGGCGGTCTTGAGCACGGCGCGGGCGTCGCGGTGCACACCGGCCGCGTGCACGATGCCGTTCAGCGTCCCGTAGCGGGTGCGGATGTCGGCGATCAGGCCGGTGACGTCCGACGCCGAGGCGAGGTCGGTCTGCCGGTACCAGACGGTGCTGCCGCCGCGCCACAGCTCCGCCGTGCGCCGCTCGGTCCGTTCGTCGAGCGGTGAGCGCCCGGCGAGCACCAGGTTGACGGGTTCGGCGTCGGCGAGGAACCCGCCGAGGATCCGGCCGAGGGCGCCCGCGCCGCCGGTGACGAGGTAGGTGCCGCCCGCCCGGACCGGCAGCGGCGCGTCCGGTGCCGCGGACGGCAGGGAGTGTTCGGTCAGCCGGCGGAGGTGGCGGCGGCCGTCGCGGTCGTGGACGAGTGCGGTCACACCGCTGTCGGCGCGCTCCAGTTCGTCGGCGACGGCTGCCGCGATCTGGGCCGCCGTGGCGGTGTCGCCCGCCGCGCCCTCGTACGTCTCGAAGCCGACGGTCACGGCGGTGCAGCCGCTGTGCTCCAGTGCGAGCGACTTCAGCAGGGCGGCGGTCGCGGTGAACTGTGGTTGCCGCCCGGCGGATCCGTGCGCCACGGCTGTCCGCAGCCGTACCCGCCGGTCGCGGGCGAGCAGGGCCGCCGCCGTCCACAGGAGCAGGTGGGGTCCGGTGTCGAGGTCGTCGGCGACGGTGTCCGGCCGGGGTGGCCCGGCGGCCGGCGGACCGGCCAGGACGAGGGCGTCGGGCAACCGGTCGCGTTCGGCGAGCCCGGCGACGAACCGGCGCAGGCCCTCGGGCGTGGCCGGCACGGTGCCGTCCGCCCCGGGCTCGCCCGCGCTCACCGGCAGACAGTCGGCGCCCCTGCGGGCGAACTCCTCGGCCAGCGCGCGGCGCACGGGCGAGTCGGGCCCGAGCAGCAGGACCCGGCGAGGGGGGTCGGTCGCCGCGGCGGTGTCCAGGGGGCGCGGCTCCAGGGCGGAGGCGAGACGGTACAGGGTTCCGGACCCGCTTGCCGGGGCGGGGAGTTCAGGTGCCTCGGCCGGCAACTCAGGTGCCCCGGCCGGAAGTAGAGGCACTCCCGCCTGGGCTCGCGTGGCGGGACCTCCCATGGTCGGGTCCGCCACCCCCGTCTCCAGCCAGTGCCGCGTCCGGTCGAAGGGGTACGTCGGATACGGCACCCGCGGTACCGCGCGTCCCTGCCACAGCGCGGCCCAGTCGACGTCGTCACCGCTGGCCCAGCGTCCGCCGAGCCGGGCGAGGGCCGGCGCCGGGTCGGTGCCACGGGCGTCGCGCAGCAGGGCGGAGTCGGGCCCGTGCCGCCGGCCGCCCTGGCCGGGGGCGGCCCGGCCGACGACGAGGCCGGGGATCTCGGCGCGGCCGGTGTCGGCGTAGGAGCGCAGCAGGACGGCGAGCCGGTCGGTGTCGGCGCAGACCACGGCCAGCCGCTCCGGGAAGTGGCGGCGGCCGGTCTGGCTGGTCCGGGCGAACGAGGCGAGGGCGGTCGCGGCGCCGTCCGGGGTGGCGAGGTGGTCGGCCACGTGGCGGGCGTAGACGCGCAGGCGCTCGGCGGAACGCGCCGACAGCAGGAAGACCTGCGGCCCGGGAGCCTCAGGAGCGGTCTCGTCCGGCTGCGTGAACTCCTCCACCACCAGGTGGGTGTTGGCGCCGCCCGCGCCGAAGGAGCTGACCCCGGCCCGGCGGGGAACGCCGTCGGGCGGGGCGGGCCAGTCGGTGAGGGTCCGGACCGGTTCGAGCGCCGCCGCGTCGAAGTCGATCTTGGGGTTGAGCCGGTCGAGGTTGGCGCAGGGCGCGAGCCGGCGGTGCCGGAACTGGAGGAGCAGCTTGGTCAGTCCGGCGATGCCCGCCGCGCCTTCCATGTGCCCGATGTTGGACTTGACCGAGCCCACCGCGCAGCGGCCCGGCCGGCCGGCTCCGCCGAGCGCCTTGCCGAGCGCCGCGATCTCGATGGGGTCGCCGAGCGCGGTGCCGGTGCCGTGGCACTCGACGTACGACACGGTCTCGGGCGGCACCCCGGAGCCCGCCAGGACGCGGCGCACGAGGCCGGCCTGCGCGTTGGGGTTGGGCACGGTGTACCCGCCGGTCTTGCCGCCGGCGTTCATGGCACCGCCCTTGATCACCGCCCAGACCCGGTCGCCGTCGGCGAGGGCGCGGTCGAGCGGTTTGAGCAGGACGGCGCCGACACCCTCGCCGGGCACGAACCCGTCGGCGCCGGCGTCGAACACCTTGCACCTGCCGTCGGCGGAGAGCATGTTGAGGGCGCTCAGCGACACATGGTGGGCCGGGTGCAGGATCAGGCTCACCCCGCCCGCCACGGCGGTACGGCACTCACCGCGCCGCAGGCTCTCGCAGGCCAGGTGGACGGCGGTGAGCGAGGACGAGCAGGCGCTGTCCACGGAGATGCTGGGTCCCTGGAAGTCGAAGAAGTACGACACCCGGTTGGCGACCGACCAGTGCGCCGAGTGCGCGCCGGACAGCCGGCCCTGGGGCCAGCCGGTGGCGGCGAGCTGCCCGTAGGTGCCGTACATGACCCCGACGAAGACACCGGTGTCCGGCTCGTGGGTGTCCGGGCCCAGGTGGCCGTTCTCCTCCAGCAGGTTCCAGGCGGTCTCCAGGAACAGCCGTTCCTGCGGGTCGATGTGGGCGGCGTCGCGGCCCAGGATGCCGAAGAAGGCGGGGTCGAACCGGTCGATGCCGTCCAGGAAGGCGCCCCAACGGCTGTACGTGTGCTGGGGTGTGCCGCGCCGGGCGTCGAACGTCGGCCGCCAGTCCCAGCGTTCGGCCGGCACCTCGGTGAACGAGGCGGTGCCGGAGGCGAGGTTGCGCCAGAACGTGTCCAGGTCGGGCGCGCCCGGGTAACGGCCGCTGACCCCGATCACGGCGATGTCCGAGGACGCGGCCGGTGCCGGGGGCGGCACAGGGTCCGGTCGCGGTGCCTCGATGACCGGTGGCTCGGTGCGTGCCGGTTCGGGGGCGAGCAACTCGGCGACGGCCGGCCCGTGTTCCTCGGTGAAGTAGTCGGCGAGCCGGGCGATGGTCAGCCTTTCGAAGAGCAGTGTCGCGGGGAGTTCCCCGAAGTCCTCCTCGAAGCGGTTGATGATGCGCAGGCTGACCAGGGAGTCGACCCCGTAGTTCTCGAAGGTGACCTCGTCCGCGAGGGCGCTCGGGTCGAACTTCAGCACCTCGGCGAAGATGTCGCGCACATAGGCGCGGACCCGGGTGCCGTCGGGTGCGGTGGCCGGTGTGCGGGGCTCGGGAGCCGTACCGGCCACGAACACGCACTGGCCCAGGTGTTCGGCCGGGACATCCGGCACCCCCAGCGTCCGGACCGGCCCGAAGCCGCTCGCGGTGAGCGCCCGGTGCCATTGGTCCGGTCCCAGCAGTGGGGTGTGCGGGAGCCTGTGCTCCGCGTCCCGGAACGCCCACCAGCCGGGTGTCAGTCCGAAGGTGAGGGTGAGGAAGTCGGAGGCCCGCGTGACCTCGTTGACCAGCAGGGTGCCGCCGGGTGCCACCAGTTCCCGCACATGTGCCAGGGTCCGCCCGATGTCGGCCGTGGCGTGCAGCACGTTGGTGGCGAGGACCAGGTCGTAGCCGTGCGGGGTGAAGTCCTGGTCCCCGGGCGGGCGTTCGATGTCGAGGGCCCGGAAGGACAGATAGGGGCGGCCGGGCCCGAACTCCCGCTCGCCGTGCGCGAGGAAGGCGGCCGAGACGTCCGTGTAGGTGTACGACACCGGCGGGGCGTCGCCCGTGCCGCGCAGGGCCTCGTCCAGGGCGTCGAGGACGAACGCCGTACCCGCGCCCGTGCCCGCGCCGATCTCCAGGATCCGCAGCGGACGGGAGGCGCCGTCGGCCGGCTGGTGGCGGCTCAGGGCGGCCACGGTCTGCGCCGCCATGAGCCGGTGGTGGTGGTCGGACAGCGGCTGGCCCCGGTAGACGGATTCGACCAGGTCCACGGAGCCGCCCGGGAAGAGCACGTCCGTGGGCGGCCGGGAGCCGTCGAGCACCTCGGGCAGGGCGTCGACACAGCGCCGCAGCAGGGTGACGTGCGGGCGCATGGCCGGATGGCGGGCGACCAGGTCCTCCGCCGAGACGCCATCGCGTACGGGGCGCCGCAACAGGTCCGCCACGGCCCGCAGCAGCCGCTCACCGGCGCTGCCCTCGGGGTGCCGGCCGGTCCACCGCGCCAGGACGGTGTCGGGGATGCCGTCCGTGCCGAGCAGCCGCGTGCGCAGCAGGGCCGCCGCGACCTGCTCCAGCTCGGCGAACCCGGCGGTGGCCCGCGCCAAGGGGTCCGGAGTGTCGTCCTGTTCGGCGCCGAGCAGGGCGAGCCCGCGCCGGGTGCCCTTCACGACGACGGCCTGGCCGAGACCCGCGCCGAGGACCCGGATGAGCGCCTCGATGCCCTCGTCCGGCTCCAGTGAGCCGATGCCCGACTCGGCGAACCGCTCGACGCGTTCCTCCTGTGCGACGGCGCCGACGCTGCCCCAGAAGCCCCAGTTGACCGCGCTGGCGGGGAAGGACCGCTCGCGCAGGTGTCCGGCGAAGGCGTCCTCGAACGTCGTGGCCGCCGCGTAGTTGGCCTGTCCCGGTGCGTCGGCGAAGGAGATCGCCGAGGAGAAGCAGACCAGGAAGCCGGGCGGTTCGTCCGCGAGCGCGGCGGCCAGCGCCACCAGGCCGCCGGTCTTGGCCGCCAGGACGTCCAGGAAGGTGTCCTCGTCCATGGCGGCGAGCGTGCGGTCGCGCAGCACCAGCGCGCTGTGGAAGACACCGTCGACACGGCCCGCCCGCTCCCGTGCCTCGGCGACGATCCGCCGCGCGTCGGCCGGATCGGCCACATCGCCTCGCACGTACCCGGACTGCCCGCCCAGCGCGTCGAGTTCGGCCAGCAGCGTCCGCACGGAGTCGTCCTGCGGACGGCGGCCGACCAGCACCAGCCGCGCCCGGTGGGCCCGGGCCAGATGGCGGGCGAGCGCCGAGCCGATCCCGCCCGTACCGCCGATCACGACATACGTGCCGCCCTCACGGAACACGCCGTCCGCCGGGCGCGGTACCGGCAGCGGGGCCAGCCGCCGCACCAGTCGGCGGCCGTCGCGCAGGACGACGAGGGGTTCCGCGCAGGGCTCGGTCAGCAGCAGGTGCGCCGACTCGGCCGGTGAGGACGTTCCCGGCGGCAGATCGACGCAGCCCGCGCGCCACTTGGGGTACTCGGCGGCGGCCGACCGCGTCAGGCCGATCAGACCGGCGCTGTGCGGCTGGGCGGGGCCCCGCTCGTCGTCGGCGACCGCCCCGGACAGCGCCACCTTCACCGTGAGCCGCCGGCTGCCGGCCCCCCGGTCGAGCAGCGTCTTCAGCAGCCGGAACAGGCCCAGGGTGGCCGGGTCCGGGCCCTGCTCGGGCAGGGGGTCGGCGGGATCGTGCAGGGCGAGCCAGCAGACCGTGTCGGGCACGCCGTCGGGCACCTCGATGGACGCGGTGTCGTCGGTGGCCGGGAGGGCGACCGTCGTCACCGCCTCCCCCGCGCCCGCGAGGGCCGCGGCGAGGGGCCGGGCGGCGGGCGTGTGGAACACCCAGACCGTCCGTCCGTCCGGCGGTGTCACCCGGTCCACGGGGCCGGCCTCCCGCAGCCGTGGGACGAGGACGACGGTCTCCGGTCGCTCGGCCGCCGCGTCGCGCTCACCGTCCGCCACCGGCAGCGGCCGTAGCGCCACCCCCGCGAAGGACGCGCACACGCACCCCTCGCCGTCCGTCACACGGACGGCGAAGGCGGCGCCGTCCCGGGTGGCGTGCGCGTACCCGCGCCTCGGCAGCGGGCCCCGCACCTCCAGCGCCCGCAGCGCGAACGGCACGAGAGGGCCGCCGCCGGTGTCGCGGGCCAGCACGGTGAGCGTCTGGAGGGCCGCGTCCAGGACGGCCGGATCGAGCGGCCAGGAGGTCTCCTCCCCCACCGGGGCGTCCGGGGCGCGCAGCACGCCGAGCGCCTCGTCGGTACCCGCCCACACCCCCTCCAGCGCCTGGTAGGCGGGCCCGTAGGCGAGGCCCCCGGCGGCGAAGGCGGCGTACAGGTCCTCCCCCGGGTGCCAGGTGGGACAGCGGTCGCGCGCCTCTTCGACGGGGAGCGGGGCGTCCTCCCCTGCCAGCGTCTGCACGCGGCCGCGGGTGTACGGCACCCGCGCACCGTCGCCGTCCGTCAGTTCGAAGCTCAGTCCGCCCGCCGGGTGTTCCTTCGTCGTGACCCGGATGTCATGGGCGGCCCCCACCTCGACCGGGCGCAGCCACTGCACCTGGGAGACGCGGACGGCTCCCGTGATCCCGTGCCGGGCGGCGGCGCGTACGGCGAGCGAGAGGCCGGCGACCCCGGGCAGCACGGCACGGCCGGCGAGCCGGTGGTCGGCCACGACCCGGTCGCGCGGGTCGAGTGATTGGGTCAGCGTGCCGGGGTCCTCGGGCGGGCGTGGTGTGCGGGGGCTCTCGAGCGGGCGTGGTGTGCCGGTGTCCGGCCGGGCGCCGGACACCCAGTGCCGGTCCCGGGCGAAGGGGTAGGTGGGCAGCGGCACCCGCCGGGCGCTCCCGTCCGGGTGGAGGGCCGTCCAGTCGACGGTCCCGCCGCGCACATACGTCTCGGCGAGGCGCCGGAGTTCCGGCTCGCCGGCCTCCGATGGTGTGTACGCGTACGGCGCCTCGCGGTGTGCGGCGGCGGCGCGGAGCGCGCGGACGAGTGCGGCGCGGTCCCGTACGACGAACGCGGTGCGCAGCGGGAAGTGGGTGCGGCCGGTGCCGAGGGTGTGGGCGACGTCGGCGAGCGCCGGCGCGTCCCCGGTGTCGAGGGCGTCGGCGAGCCGGGTGAGGGCTCCCGTCAGGGCGTCCTGGCTGCGTGCCGAGACGGGGATCAGGTGGGCCCGGCCGGTCTCGGCGGGGCCGGACCGACGGGGTGGTGCCTCGGCGATGACGGCGTGCGCGTTGGTGCCGCTGAACCCGAAGCTGCTGAGCGCGGCGATCCGGGTGCCGCCGGGGCCGGGGTGCCAGGTGTCGGGGGTGCCGAGCACCCGGAAGGGACCCCGGGACAGGTCGATCTCGGGGTTGGTCTCGGTGTGGTGCGGGGTGGGCGGGATCTGGCGGTGCCGCAGCGCCAGCAGGACCTTCAGCAGGCCCGCGATGCCGGCGGCCATGGTGGTGTGCCCGATGTTGGCCTTCACCGAACCGAGCACGGTCGGCGCGGCGGACGTGTCGGCGGGGCCGTCGGTGTCGTCGGTGCGGAACGCGTCCTGGAGTGCCTTCACCTCGATGGGGTCGCCGAGCGAGGTGCCGGTGCCGTGGGCCTCGACGTACCCGATGTCCGCGCCGGTGACCCCGGCCGCGCGGTGCACGCGGCGCAGCAGTTCGGTCTGGGCGGCGGCGCTGGGCGCGGTCATGCCGTTGGTCCGGCCGTCGCCGTTGACACCGGTGGCCTTGATGACACCGTGGATGTGGTCGCCGTCCGCCAACGCCTGGGCCAGCGGTTTCAGTACGACGACGCCGACGCCCTCGCCGAGCACGATGCCGTCGGCCCGCGCGTCGAAGGGGGCGCTGGTGCCGGTCGGCGACAGCATCCCGGCGTTGCTGCACCGGATGTGCAGGCGCGGGGTCAGCATCAGGGCGACGCCGCCCGCGAGAGCCGTACGGCACTCCCCGCGGCGCAGGCTCTCGCAGGCCAGGTGGACGGCGGTGAGGGAGGACGAGCAGGCGGTGTCGACGGCCAGGGTGGGGCCGGTCAGGTCGAGGAAGTAGGAGATGCGGGCGGCCAGCACGGACGGCGAGGAGCCTAGGAAGGCGTGTCCGGTGTCGGCCTGCCCGGCCGCCGCCAGGAGGTCCGCGTAGTCCCCGGCACCGCAGCCCACGAACACCCCGCAGTCGCGGGTGCCGCGCTCGCTCGGCCGGTCGGTGCCGCCGGCGCCGTGACCGGCGTCCTCCAGCGCCTTCCAGGCCTCCTGGAGGAAGAGGCGCTGCTGCGGGTCCATGGCCTCCGCCTCCAGCGGCGAGAGCCGGAAGAACCCCGGGTCGAACTCGTCCGCCCCGCTGATCAGCGCGGCCCACTTGCTGTCGGTGCGGTCGGTGACGGACCGGTCCGGGTCGTACCAGCGGCCCACGTCCCAGCGCTCCGGCGGCACCTCGGTGATCTCGCTGCGCCCGGCCTCCAGGTTCGCCCAGAAGGCGTCGAGGTCGTCGGCGCCGGGGAAGCGGCCGGACATGCCGATCACCGCGATGTCGGCGGCGGCGACGCCCGGTTCGCCGGTTTCGCCTGGTGAGCCGGCCGGTTCGGGGTCGGGGTCGGGGCTCTGCTCCTCCTCGCCGGGTACGGCCTTCGTCGCGGCCGGGGTACGGCGGGGTACCGGGCGCAGGGTCACCATGCCGGGCGGGGGGGGGGAGGCGGGGGGGGGTTGGGGGGGGGGGGGGGGGGGGGGGGGGGGACCCGGCGG
>NZ_JANUGP010000032.1 GCF_024753135.1 Streptomyces pyxinicus
GAACGGCATGCAGCGCCGGATCCCGGACTATCTGGCGGTCGAGGGGCTCACCACGCTCAACACGGTCTCGACGATCTTCTCGTTCCTGCTCGGCGCGTCCCTGCTGCCGTTCTTCTACAACGTGTGGAAGACGGCCAAGTACGGCAAGCCGGTCGAGGCGGACGACCCGTGGGGCTGGGGCCGCTCCCTGGAGTGGGCGACCTCCTGCCCGCCGCCCCGGCACAACTTCACCGTCCTGCCGCGGATCCGCAGCGAATCCCCGGCCTTCGACCTGCACCATCCCGAGGTGGACCAGTTGGAGGCGGCCCGGCAGGAGAGGGAGTTGACGGCCCGATGAGCGCACGGCGCGCCCGCACCCTGGTCGAGGAGATCGAGGGCCATCTGCTGCTGACGACCGCCCGGGGTGAGGGCCGGGCGGCGGGCGAACGGGTCGCCGCCCAGCTGGGCCGGCTCACCGACAGCCAACGCGACGAGCTGGAGCGGCACGTCGAGACGGCGTACCTGACGCTGGCCCGCACCTCCTGGCAGCGCACCGCCGAGCGGGCCGAGGAGCTGCGCCGGCTCTACGACGACCGGTACCGGGCGCTGCGCCTGCGGCTGGTGGCCTGGTACGTGCTGGGGTGCGCGGCGCTGGCGGCGACGGCCCTGCTGGTCGTCGCCGCGTAGGCCGTAGCCGTATCCCTCGCGTCAGCCCGTGGTGAGGACCATCCGGAAGCGGGCGCGGCCGGCCATCATCTTGTCGTAGGCCTCGCCCGCCTCCTCCAGGGGCACGGTCTCGGTGGTCGGGCGGATGCCGTGCAGGGCGCTGAAGGCCATGGTGTCCGCCACGTCCCGCGAGGTGCCCGAGGGGTGCCCGCGGGCCACTCGGGCGCCCGTCAGCAGCTGCATGGGGCTGACCAGGAGCGGCTCGGGGTCGGCGCCGATGACCACCAGTTCGCCGCGGGGCGCCAGTCCGTCGACGGTGGCCGTGATCGCCTCCGAGTTCCCGGCGGTGGCCAGTACGACATGGGCGCCGCCGAGGGACTGGAGGGTCTCGGCGACTGGGGTGCCGGTGGTGCTGTCGATGTAGTGGTGGGCGCCGAGCCGCTTGGCGAAGTCGGCCTTCTCGGCGCCCCGGGCGATGGCCACCGTCTCGAAGCCCATCGCGACCGCGTACTGCACGCCGAGGTGGCCGAGGCCGCCGAGGCCGAGCACCGCGACCAGGTCGCCGGGCCTGCCCGAGCTGCGCCGCAGCCCGTTGTAGGTGGTGACGCCCGCGCAGGCCAGCGGTCCGGCGTCGCTCGCGGAGAGGGCCTCCGGGATCCGGGCCAGGGCGTCGACGGGCGCGATCACCTGCTCGCCGAAGCCGCCGTCGTAGGCCCAGCCGGGCACCTTGAGGCTGGCGCACACGATGAAGTCGCCCCGTCGGCAGGGCGTGCAGTGGCCGCAACTGCCGCCGAACCAGCCGACCGTGACCCGGTCGCCGGTCCGGTACCCCCATTCCTCCACGCCCTCGCCCAGTTCCTCGATCCGGCCGGCGATCTCGTGCCCGGGCACCACCGGGAACGTGATGCCAGGCACCACGGCGTTCACGAACATGGAATCGCTGTGGCAGACCCCGCACGCCTCCACGGCGATCCGCACCTGGCGGGGTCCCGGCGTCGGCACCTCCCGCTCGGCCAGTTCGAACGCGCCGCCCGCGGACGTCACCTGCGCGACTCGGTAGGTAGTCATCTGTCTCTCCGGAGAACGGGTTGGTCGGTCCCCCGCGCCGGCGGCCCCGCCGGCCTCGCACCCGTGGGTACGGCCCCCTCGCACCAGCAGACCAGTTCCCGGCCGATCCCGCGCGGCGAACCCGGCTCACGCCCCGGCAGGGCCGGCCGGCGCGGGGTCGAGGTCGCACGGACGCGGACGGCCGACGAGCCGCCGGCATCGCCGGTGTCGCCGGTGTCGCCGGTGTCGCCGGTGTCGCCGGTGTCGCCGGTGTCGCCGGTGTCGCCGGTGTCGCCGGTGTCGCCGGTGTCGCCGGTGTCGCCGGTGTCGCCGGTGTCGCCGAGCGGGCGGAGCGGCCGTCAGTCCCCCGCGATCCGTGCGTGCGGGTGCTGGTCGTGCCGGCCGTCGGCGGGCAGCAGCGCGCTGCGCCCGGTGCCCTCGAACGTGTAGCCGGCCTTCTCGGCCACCCGGCACGAGGCGGGGTCGGCCGTCGAGTGGCGCGACCGCAGCCGGTGCAGCCCCAGTTCCTCCAGGGCCCTCCGGGGCCAGGGCGACGGCTCACACCGCGCTCGTCTCGGCTCGCCACCGCTCGCGCAGCCGGCCGATCCGCAGCCGGGCCTCGTCGGTGTCGGCCACGGTGAACAGGTTCCACTGCCGGATCGCGGGGTCCTGCCCGGCGGCGAGCAGCGCGGCGGCGTCGTCGGGCCGCCAGGGGCGCAGGTGCCGGCCGCCCGGCAGGCCGTCCTCGCCCGGCCGGGGTAGTGCGCTACCGCCGGGCCAGCGGGTGCAGGGTGACGTCCGTGAGCGTGCCGTCGGCCAGGGTCGCCGTCAGGTAGGTGCAGTGGGGCTGTCGGCGGCGGTCGGTCGGGGAGCCGGGGTTGAGCAGGCGCAGGCCGCCGGGGGCGGTGGTGTCCCAGGGGATGTGGCTGTGGCCGAAGACGAGGACGTCCAGGTCGGGGAAGCGGGCGGCGCAGCGGGCCTCGCGGCCCTGGGCGGGGCCGGTCTCGTGCACGACGCCGAAGCGCAGGCCGTCCAGTTCGGCGCGGGCCACCTCGGGCAGCCGGGCGCGCAGTTCGGGGCCGTCGTTGTTGCCGTACACGCCGATCAGCCGGCGGCTGCGCTCCGCCAGCAGGTCGAGGGTGGCGGTGTCCACCCAGTCCCCGGCGTGGAACACCACGTCGGCGTCCGGGAGTTCGGCGAGCAGCGGGTCCGGGAGCCGCTTGGCGCGCTTGGGCAGGTGGGTGTCGGACAGGAACAGGAGGCGCACGGCACCAGCCTATGCGGACCGTGCGGACCGGCGGCGTCGAAGCGGACTTCACCGTCCGCCGCCCCCGGTCGCCGCCGCCTCTGAGCATCGGGGAAAACCTTCAGCCAAGACTGAACAGTTCTGACTGGACAGTTTCTCCTGGCGGGTTCTAGGGTGGCGGCATGGATCAGATCTCCGACTCGGCCGTCCACGCGGCGCGCGACCTGCGGGTGGTGTTCAGCCGGCTGCGGCGCCGGATCCGTGAGGTCGCCCAGGACGCCGACCTGACCCCGTCGCAGGAGTCGGCGCTCTCCCTGGCCGGCAAGCACGGCGCGGCCACGGCGAGCGCCCTGGCCGCCGCCGAGGGGGTCCGGCCGCAGTCGATGGCGACCACCCTGGCCGCCCTGGAGCAGCACGGGCTGATCCGCCGCGCCCCCGATCCCGACGACGGCCGCCGGCAGCTGGTCACGCTGACCGACACCGGCCGGGCCCGGATCGCCGGCAACCGTCAGCTCCGCGAGGAGTGGCTGGCCCGCGCCTTCCAGGACCGGTTCGCCGACGAGGAGCGGCAGACGATCCTCACCGCGCTGGAACTGCTGGAGCGGCTCTCGCAGCCGTGACGCGGGCCACCGGTCCGGCCGTGTCCCCGGCCGGACCACGTCAGCACGCACGCCCCCTGGAAAGGCCTGACCGACCCATGTCGCTCACCACGCTCGACCCCCGTACCGCCCTCGTCGCGATCGACCTGCAGAACGGCATCGCGGCCATGCCCACCGCGCCGTACCCGGCTGCGGACGTCATCGCCCGCACCGGTGAACTCGCCGGCGCCTTCCGCGCGCACGGCCTGCCCGTGGTCCTCGTCCGGGTCTCCTTCGCGGCCGACGGCGCCGACGCCGTGCCGGGCCGCACCGAGCGCCAGCCGCGCGGACTGGCCTTCCCGGAGGGCTGGGACCTCATCGTGGACGAGCTGTCCGGGCAGGCCGGCGACATCCACGTCACCAAGCACAACTGGAGCGCCTTCCACGGCACCGACCTGGACGTCCAGCTGCGCCGCCGGGGCATCACCCAGATCGTGCTGACCGGCATCGCCACCAGCATCGGCGTGGAGTCCACCGCCCGGGACGCCTACGCCCACGGCTACCACGTCACGCTGGCCACCGACGCCATGGCCGACAGCGAGGAGGCGGCGCACACCGGCAGCGTCGAGCGGATCTTCCCGCGGCTCGGCGAGAGCGGCAGCACCGCCGAGGTCCTGGAGCTGCTCGCCAAGACCCGCGCCTGACCGGCCGGCCCGGCCTCTCGCCGCGGGTTCTCGCACACCCGCGCGAGGGGCCGGGTCAGCATGCGGCCGACGCACGCCGTGCCAGCCGGGCGGCGGCCCGCGCGCGAAGGGGGCTTGCAGCGGGATGCCGGTCAAGGTCAGCGTCATCGTCCCGGTGTACAACCCCGGTCCGTACATCGAGGACTGCGCGGCCTCGCTGCTGCGCCAGTCGCTGCCCGCCGACGCCTACGAAGTGATCTTCGTGGACGACGGCTCCACCGACGCCACCCCGGCCCGCCTCGACGCGCTCGCCGCCGCGCACCCGCACGTCCGCGTCCTCCACCAGGAGAACTCCGGGTGGTCGGGCAGGCCGCGCAACGTCGGCATCGAGGCGTCCCGGGGCGAGTTCGTGATGTTCGTCGACAACGACGACGTGCTCGGCGACGAGGCCCTGGAGCGGATGTACGACTACGGCGTCGCCCACGGCGCGGACGCGGTCGTCGGCAAGATGGCCGGAAAGGGCCGGCCGGTGCCGGTGGAGCCGATCAGGGGGGCGTTGCCGGTCGTGGCACAAGATGTTCCGGCGCGCCTTCCTGGACCGCATCGGTCTGCGCTTCCCGGAGGGCCGGCGGCGCCTGGAGGACCACGTCTTCGTCACCGAGGCGTATCCGCGCGCCGGCAACGTCTCGGTGCTCAGCGACTACGTCTGCTGCTACCACCTCAAGCGCGACGACGCCGCCAACGCCGGTTTCCAGCCCTTCGACCCGGTCGGGGCTACTTCAAGAACCTGCGCGAGGCCCTGGACGTCGTCGAGCGGTACACCGAGCCGGGCCCGGGCCGCGACCGGCTGCCGCGCCGCTGGCTGCGGGTGGAGATCGCCGACCGGATGAGCGGGCGCCGGCTGCTGGCCCTGCCCGACGACTACCGCCGCGAGGTGTTCCGCGAGACGCACGCCGTGGTCGTGGAGCGCTTCGGCCCCGGTGCCGCCCCCGGGCTGCGGCCCGGCCGGCGGATCGTCGCCGCGCTGATCCGCGAGGACCGCTACGACGACCTCGTGGCGCTCGCCGGGTGGGAGGCCGGGGTGCGGCCCCGGGCGGTCCCGGCCGGCGTCACCTGGCAGGGCGGCGCGCTGCGGGTGGACCTCACCGCCGAGTACGGCACCCCCGACGGCCCGCTGACCGTGCCCGCCGGCGCCGCCCGGCCGGCGGCGGACGGCGCGCCCGGCGACCTCGCCGAGGCCGTCTCCTGGCCGGCCGCCGCGGCGGATGAGGGCTTCGACCGGGCCACGGTGGACCTGGTCGTGCGCGACCGGGACAGCGGTGCCTCCTTCTTCCAGCCCGTGGAGGTCACCCGCGAGCGCGTTCCGGCCGCGGACGGCGGCACCCGATCGGGCGCAGACGGGAACCGGTGCCTCCGGAGAGCACCAGAGCCTTCATTCGGCACACCCTAGCCGCGATCGTCCGGATCGGACCTGTGTGGGTGGCCTAATTGCTGAGCAGGCAGGGCCTTGGTGTGCGCGGCGGGTTGCCGGGCGGGGGTCAGTCCTCGCCGCGGACTATGGTGTCCGGTTCCTCGCCGTCCCGCCCGTGCGCGGAAGCGCGGTCCAGCAGGGCGGGCAGACAGGTGCGCACGCCCCGGTTCCGGGGGCGGCGGGCCTGGGCCCAGCCCGTCTCGGCGTGGGGCGGGACGGGTTTCCGGCCGGACTGCGCGGTCACGTCACTCATCTTCCTTCGGGTGGTGTCGGTGTGCCCGGCCGGGTGCCCGCGCCGGGGGCGGGACAAACACTCCCGTACGGCCACGGGCCGGGCGGCCACCCGCCCGCGGCGGCTCAGGTGCGTCCGCCGCCACCGCCGCCGAAGGAGCCGCTGGAGCCGGGCGACCACCGCGAGCGACTCTGATCGTCGGCCCGCTTGCTGCCGACGTTGCCGAGCTGGTGCGGGGTGAGCCGCTCGCTCCCGTCAGCGGCCCGCGGCACCTCGTCGGGCTCGCGGACCTCCTGGACCTCGCGGACCGGGCCGCCGGGCGGCATCGTCGGCTGCTCCTCGGGCCGCGGCGGTGCCGGTTCGCGCTCCCGGACCTTGGCGCCCAGCCGGAAGGCGTAGAGCAGACCCACGACACAGGCCACCCCGGCGACCAGGATCAGGGCGTATCCGAACATCTGGGCACCGGTGGCCGCTTCGTACATGGCGGTGTTCATGGCGGGCTTCATGGGCGCCGGGTACCCGGGGAAGCCCGTCGGATGCGCGGGACGCCCCCGAGCCACCCACCCGGCCGCGTGCGGGGCGCGTCCGGGGCGGGGGTGGGCTAGCCTGCCGAGTCCGCCGTGCGGGCCGCCTGTTCCACCTCGGTCTCGATCTCCGCCCGGGGTCTGCCGGACTCCTTGGCGTACTCGCTGACCGCGCTCTGCACGTCGCGGGCCAGGTCGCGCCAGGCGCGCAGGGCGGTCTCGTAGGTGCCCGACTGGGCGCCCGTCATCCGTCGCTCGGCCGGTGGGCCGTAGGTGTCCCGCAGGTCCTCGACCGTGGTCTGGGCCGCGTCGGCCGCGCGCTGCTTCTGCACCAGTTCTTCGAAGGTGTGTGCCACACCAACCGACCCTAGGCACCCCTCGCCCGGCGCGCCTCCGGAAGGGAACCGGCCGCGTGGCGGGTCAGCCGCCGGGCACGAGGTCGGCCCAGACCTGTTTGCCGCCGCTGACGGGGATGGTGCCCCAGGCCGCCGACACGGCCTCCACCAGCAGGATGCCGCGTCCCCCGGTGGCCTCCCAGCCGATGCCGGCGGGCTGCACGGGACTGCGCGGCGAGGAGTCGGCGACGGCCAGCCGCAGCCGGTGGCCGACCAGGCTGAGGTCGAGCCGGACCGGGCCGCCGGTGTGCACGAGGGCGTTGGTGACGAGTTCGGAGACCACCAGCAGGGCCGCGTCGAGGGTGTCGCGCGGCACGCCCCAGGCGCGCAGGGTGCGCCGGGTGAAGCGGCGGGCGTGCCGGACCGCCTCGGGGACCCGCCACACCGTCCAGCTCTCGCGCAGCGGGCGGACGGCCATGCCGTCGTAGCGCATGACCAGCAGGGCCACGTCGTCGCCGCGGTGGGCGCCGGCGAGCAGGGCGTCGGCGACCAGCCCGAGGTGGCCGGGGTCGGCGGCGGCCAGTTCGCGGGCCAGCCGGTCCATGCCGGTGTCGAGGTCGGTTCCGGCGGACTCCACCAGACCGTCGGTGGTCAGCGCGATCACCGTGCCGGGCCGCAGCCGCAGCGGGGTGATCGGGTACTCGGCCTGGACCAGCACCCCGAGCGGGGGGCCGCCCTCCGCGTGCACGATCTCGGCCGAGCCGTCCGGGTGCCGCAGCACGGGCTGGGGGTGCCCGGCCCGGACGCACCAGGCGGTGCCCTGTTCCATGTCGACGTCGACGTACACGCAGGTGGCGAAGAGGTCGCTCTCCATGTCGAGCAGCAGCCGGTTGGCGTGCGCGACGACGACGTCCGGGGGGTGTCCCTCGGCGGCGTAGGCGCGCAGCGCGGTGCGCATCTGGCCCATCAGGGTGGCGGCGCCCGCGTTGTGGCCCTGGACGTCGCCGATCACGAGTGCGACGTGGTTGTCGGCGAGCGGGATCACGTCGTACCAGTCGCCGCCGACCTCCAGGCCCGCGGTGGCGGGCAGATAGCGGGCGACGGCGACCGCGCCGGGCAGCCGGGGCAGCCGGCGGGGCAGCAAGGTGCGCTGGAGCATGCCGACGAGTTCGTGCTCGGCGTCGAAGGCGTGCGCGCGCACCAGGGCCTGGCCGGTCAGGCCGGCGCAGGCGGTGAGCAGGGCGCGTTCGTCGGGGCCGAAGTCGTGCGGGCGGTCCCAGCCGATCAGGCAGGCGCCGGCCATGCGGGAGCCGGCGGGCAGCGGCAGCACCGCGAGGCCGCCGGGGCCGACCTCGGCGAGGGCGGGCTCCAGGGTGCTGCCGGCCGGCCAGATCCGGGCGCGGCTCTCGCGCAGCGCGGTGGCCAGTGTGGGCATCGCGCGCACCGGGGCGTCCGGCCATTCGGTGCGCCACTCGCCGCGCCACAGTTCGGGCCACGCCTCCGGTTCGGGCGGGTCGAGGACGGTGACCACGAGCCGCTCGTTCTCCAGCTCCGCGAGCGCGATGCGGTCGGCCCGCAGCGGCTCGCGCAGCGCGGCGACGACGGCCCGGCCGACGTCCTTGACGGTGCCGGCGGTGGCCAGGGCGGCGGCGAGGCGCTGGACGCGGGCCACGTCGGTGACGTCGGAGCGCAGTGTGGAGGCGTCGGCGACGGTGCCGACGAGCCGGGGCGGGCGGCCCTCGCCGGCGGGCAGCAGCCGGCCGCGCAGCCGCAGCCACCTGGGCGGTCCCGCGGGCTGGAGCACCCGGAACTCCAGTTCGCGGTCGCCGATGGACATGTGGTCGGCCTCGACCACGGACATCAGCGCCGGCAGATCCTCGGGCACGGTCCGCCCGAGCAGGGTCTCCACCCGGCCGTCGAACTCGTCGCGGGCCGTCCCGAACAGCCCGAGGATCTCGTCGCCGACCTCGATCCGGCCCGTGTCCGTGGCCAGTGCGAAGGCGTCCGGTGCGGACCGGTCGGCACCGGCGGCGGGGGTCGCCCGCGTGGGTACGGCGACGGCGCCGGCGATCAGCTCCAGGCAGGCCCGGTCGGTGTCGCCGAACCCGCCGGGCCGTTCGCTGACCGCCAGCAGGCAGCCGCCGCCGGGCGGACCGAGGGGCAGGGCGGTCACCGAGAAGCCGGCGGCCGGGGCACGCCGGGCCTCGGGGCCGCCGGCCAGGTCCTCCGGGCCCAGCCGGCACGGCCGTCCCTCGCGGTGGGCCCGCGCGACCGGTGAGGTCCCGTCGGCCGGGTAGGTGTCGCGCAGCCCGTACAGGGTGCGGGGCAGGCCCGCCGACTCGGCCAGGCACAGGCGGGCGGGGTCGTCGCCGGGCGCGTACACCCCGGCGAAGGACGCGGCGGCGAACACCAGCGCCTGTTCGAGCAGGCGGCGGAGCCGGTCGGGTGTAGGCGGCGACGCGTCGAGCGCTTCGAGCGCGGCCTTGGCACGCTCCGGCACCGCCCTTGTTCCGCTCACAGCGGCGCCCTCACTCACCACGTCGCCATTACAGCGCGCGCCCGGCGCCCGCGCAGCCCCTGTGCGGGGACCGGGTGGGCGGGGAGGTTCGGCGGGAACGACGCGGCACACCGGACCGGCCGTCCGGGGAGGGCCGGGGCCGTCAGGGCGCCGGTCCGCCCCGGGATGCCGGCCGCCTGTCCGGTCGTACCCCCGGGTGCGCCCGGTCGGGACCCGGCGGGGTGGGCGCCGACCGGGGTCGGGGCGTTCGCCGTGCGCGGGGCCGGTTCGCGAGGGAACCTTGATCCTTGGACATGTCGCGCGGCCGGTACGAGGAGGTGGTCGGCGTGTCCGACGGGCCGGAGGCGGGACGGACGCCGGCGGGCGCCGGGGCGGCCGTCGGCCCGCCGGTGCTGTCGCTCGCGCTGGCCACCCTGCTGGAGGCGGTGCACGCGCACTCCGGCGCGGTGTACCTGCTCAGGCCCGACGAGCCGGTGCTGGAGATGGCGGTGACGGCGGGCATGCCCCGGGCCTTCGCCGCCCCCTGGCAGCGGGTGGGCCTGAGCGCGCCGATCCCGGTCGCCGAGGCGGTGCGCGAACGCCGGGTGGTGTGGGTGGGCGGCGAGGTGCAGATGGCCCGCCGCTACCCCAGGATCGCGGTGGTGCTGCCGTACCCCTTCGCCCTCGCGGCGGCACCCGTGGCGACCGGCGCGAAGGTGTACGGCGCGGTGTTCGTGACCTGGCCCGGCGCCCACCCCCCGGAGCTGTCGGAGGCGGAGCGCGAGCAGGTGACGGCGGCCTGCGAGCGGCTGGCCCTGCGCCTGGAACGGGCCGCGCGGGACAGGCGGCACGTCGGGCCCGAGGCCGATCTCCTCGCCGCGCCGCCGGCCGGCATCGCCGACTCGCTGGGCTCGGTCGAGGCGACGCGCATGGTGTCGCGGCTGCCGTACGGTCTGGCCTCGCTGGATCTGCACGGCAGGATCGGCTTCGTCAACGCCGCCGCCGTCGAACTGCTCGGCCGGCCTGCCGAGGACCTGCTCGGCACCCTGCCCTGGGTGTCGTTGTCCTGGCTGAACGACCCGATGTACGAGGACCGTTACCGGGCGGCGCTGATCAGCCAGCAGGTGGTGTCGTTCGTGGCGCTGCGCCCGCCCGGCGACTGGCTGTCGTTCCGGCTGTACCCGAGCACGAGCGGGCTGAGCGTGCGCGTCACCCGGGCCCGCGCGGTGACGGAACTGGCGCGCGCCGCCCCGGAGGTGAGTCCGCGGCCGGCCCGGCTGGTGACGATCTCCCAGGTGCTGAGCCTCGCGGGCGCGCTGACCGAGGCGGTCGGCGTGCGGGACGTCGTCCAGCTCGTGTGGGAGGAGGTGGTTCCGGCCGTCGGCGGCCAGGCCCTGGCGGTCCTCGCCCAGCAGGGCGGCCGGCTGCATGTGCTGGGGCACCGGGGATACCGGGACCCGCGGGTGGTGGAGCGGTTCGACGGGCTGCCGCTGACCGAGCCGACCCCGGGCACCCACGTCCTGAACAGCGGAGTGCCCGCGTTCTTCGGCTCGCGGGCGGAGCTGGAGCGCCTGTACCCGAACCGGGGCGACACCCCGGACGGCTACGCCGCCTGGGCCTATCTGCCGCTGGTCGCCTCGGGCCGGCCGGTGGGCACCTGCGTGCTGGCGTACGCCGAGCCGCACGTCTTCCCCGCCGACGAGCGGGCCGTCCTGACCTCCCTCGGCGGTCTGATCGCCCAGGCCCTGGAGCGGGCCCGGCTCTACGACGCCAAGCTCCGGCTGGCCCACGGGCTCCAGCAGGCGCTGCTGCCGCACTCGTTGCCCGCGCTGCCGGGCATCGAGGCGGCGGCCCGCTATCTGCCGGCCACGCACGGCATGGAGATCGGCGGCGACTTCTACGACCTGGTGCCGGCCCGGCCGCTGGCGGCGGCGGTGATCGGCGACGTCCAGGGACACAATGTGACGGCGGCGGCTCTGATGGGGCAGATCCGTACCGGGGTCCGCGCCTACACCACGGTCGGGCAGGCCCCGCACGAGGTGATGAGCAGCACCAACCGGCTGCTGACGGACCTCGGCAGCGAGTTGTTCGCGAGCTGTCTGTACCTGCGCCTCGACCCGGCGCGCGGCCGGGCCGTGATGGCGCGGGCGGGCCATCCGCCGCCGCTGCTGCGCCGACCCGACGGACGGGTCCGGGTGCTGGACCTGGCCGGGGGCCCGCTGCTGGGCATCGACGCGGCGGCCGTCTATCCGACGACCGAGGTCGCGCTCGCACCCGGTTCGGTGCTCGTCCTCTACACCGACGGCCTGGTGGAATCCCCCGGCGTCGACATCGAGGACGCCCTCGTGAACCTCGGCGGGCTCCTCTCGGAAGCCGGCGACCAGCCGCTGGAGAGCCTCGCGGACGAGATCCTGCGGCACAGCGCGGCGGCCCGGGAGCGGCTGGACGACGTGGCGGTCCTGCTGCTGCGGGCCGGCGACCGCTGAGGCCGCTCCCGGAGGGGTCCGGGCACGCCCGGCCGGATCGGCGCCCGGCCGGGCGTACGCGCCCAGTGCCTGCCTGCCCCGCCGGCCCCGCCTGTCCGCTAGTTCGTGCCGGTCATGGCCGAACCGTCATCGGCGGAACCGTCTCCGGACTGGTCCCCGGCGCCGGACTCATCCCCGGCCCCGGCCCCGGCGCCGGACTGGTCCCCGGCGCCCGCACCCGACTGGTCCCCGGCACCGTCTTGACCACCCGTGTCGTCCTGGCCGCCCGCGCCCGCCTGTCCGCCCCCGGCGCCCAGCGTCGCGCCCGTGGCCTGGAGTGCCGCGGTGACCGGCTGGAAGAAGGTCTCGCCGCCGTTGGTGCAGTCGCCGCTGCCGCCCGAGGTGAGGCCGAGGGCGCTGCCGTCCTGGGTGAACAGGGAGCCGCCGCTGTCACCCGGTTCGGCGCACACGTTCGTCTGGATGAGCCCGGTGACGGTGTCGACGCCGCCCGGGTCGGTCTCGCTCTGGAAGTTGACGGTGGCGTCGAGCCCGGTGACCTGGCCGTCGTGCAGCCCGGTGGTGGAGCCCATCCGGAACACGGACTGGCCGACGGTGGCGTCGGCGGCCTGGTTGATCTGTACGGTCTGACCGTTGCCGACGTTGACCTCGCTGGGCGCCTGGGTGCCGGCGTCGTCGTACTTGACCAGGGCGAAGTCGTTGCCCGGGAAGGTGGCCTGGTCGACCGTGGCGACGGGCCGGCCGCCCTGCGAGTCGGACCACTGCTTGGCGGCGACCCCGCAGTGACCGGCCGTCAGGAAGGCGGGACTGCCGTCGGAGGCCGTGACGTTGAAGCCGAGGGAGCAGCGGACGCCGCCCTCCTGGGTCTGGGAGAAGATGGCGTCGCCGCCCGAGACGAAGGTCTTGAAGGTGCCGGCGGACCGCTTCAGGGTCGCGGTGCCGGACCCGAGGCCGTGCACGGTCGACTCCAGCCGGTCCCATCGCGCGCCGGTGACGGTGGAGTCGGCGGTGACGAGGACCTTGTTGGTGCGCGGGTCGACGGCCCACGAGGTGCCCGGGATGGTCGCCTTCGACTTGAGCGTGCCGGCGGCCGACCGGAGTTCGGCGATGCTGTTGTCCACCTGGCGGACGACGGCGCCGGCCCGCTCGGCCCGCGCCACGAGGTCGTCGCCGGCGCCGGCCACGTCGACGACGAGCTGCCGCTTGGCGGTGTCGTAGTAGGAGCCGGCGAAGGCCGCGCCGAGCGTCTTGCGCACCTGGGCGGCGAGGCCCGGGGCGTCCCCGGCCTTGAGGGTCCTGGCGGTGCCCGCGGCCCGGCCCTGATCGCCGCCGTCCTGGGCCGCGTTGGCGTGGGGCAGCAGCAGTGCCGCCGCTCCGAGCGCCGCGACACCGCCCACCGCTATCGCGGCCTTGCGCTTGGGCATTCGCTTGTGACTCAACCTTCTCGACCTCCTGGGTACGGGGGCCTGCCGCTGTCGGGCAGTGCGGATCGGGGCGCCTGGATGGCCGTAGGTACGCGGGGGCCACGCGGGGCGTTCAATTCCGTTTCCCAACGCCTTGTGTGAGGCGGGAATCGGCCAAAGACGGTCTGACAACGCGTGGTTGCGGATCGGTGACGTTCCGTGCCGATCGCGTACCGGAATCCCCGCTTCAGGGAATCTCTGGAGGAGCAGCAGCGGCTCGGGGTGCCGAGCGCCTGGCTCGGGGTGGTCGCGCCCACGCTGGCCACCCTCAACAGCGCGCTCATCCTGTGGATCGGCGGGCTGCGCGCGGTCGAGGGGCACCTCTCGGTGGGTCTGCTGGTCGCCTTCCAGGCGCTGGTCACCCGCTTCACCGCCCCGCTGACCCGGCTGAACGGGGTGGCCGGCCGCATCCAGGACTTCGCGGCCGACGTGGCCCGGCTGAAGGACGTGGAGAACTTCCGGGCCGACCCGCTCCACGCCCGCCCCGGCACCGGCGACTCCACGCGCCGGCTGCACGGGCACGTCGAGCTTGGAGAACGTCACCTTCGGGTACAGCCCGCTGGACGAGCCGCTGCTGAGCGGCTTCGACCTGACCGTGGGGCCGGGTCGGCAGGTGGCGCTGGTGGGTGGTTCGGGCAGCGGCAAGTCGACGGTCTCCCGGCTGATCGCGGGCCTGTACACGCCCTGGGACGGGGTGATCCGCGTCGACGGCCGCCGTCTGGAGGACATCCCGCGCGGCGCGCTCGCCGCCTCCGTCTCCTTCGTCGACCAGGACGTGTTCCTGTTCGAGGGCACGGTCCGCGACAACGTGGCGCTGTGGGACCCGTCGATCCCGGACGAGGCGGTGGTGGCGGCGCTGCGGGACGCGGCCCTGTACGGCGTGGTGACGCGCCGGCCCGGCGGCATCCACAGCCAGGTGACGCAGGACGGGCGGAACTTCTCCGGCGGGCAGCGCCAACGCCTGTAGATCGCGCGGGCGTTGGTGCGCCGGCCCAGCGTCCTGGTGCTGGACGAGGTGACCAGCGCGCTGGACGCGGAGACCGAGCTGGTCGTGATGGACAACCTGCGCCGGCGCGGCTGCGCCTGTGTGGTGATCGCGCACCGGCTGAGCACGGTCCGCGACAGCGACGAGATCGTGGTGCTCCAGCACGGCACGGTGGTCGAACGCGGCCGGCACGAGGACCTGGTGGCGCGCGGCGGCACCTACGCGGCACTGGTCAGGGAGCGCTGAGATGACGGTGACGGAGGGGCACGACGGCGACCTCGTCCTCGGGGCGCTCGGCGCGCTGGGCACCCGGTTCGACTGCGCGGGCCGGGGCCGCCTCGACCTGGAGGGCCCGCAGGTGCTGTGGCTGGTCGCGGCCGGCGCCCTGGACCTGTTCGCGGTGGACGCCGCCCAGCTGGGGCACTGGCACCACCTGGGCCGGCTGGAGGCGGGCGCCCTGCTGCTCGGCCCGGTCGCCGGCCCCGCGCACACCCTGGTGGCGCGCCCGGCCCGGGACTGCGTGGTGCACCGCGTCGGCCTGCGCGAGCTGTACCAGCGGGCCAGCACCCGGACCTGGTCGTACGACGCCTACGGCAACCCGCGGTACGTGCCGCCCGCCGCCGGCCCGCTGGAGTACGCGGTGGCCCTCGGGGTGGGCCGGGGCCTGGCGGTGCTGTACCAGGCACCGTCGGCCGAGGACCGGTCCGGGACGCCGGGCGACGACGTGTTCTGGATGCGGGTGCCGCCGGGCAGCGTCCAGTACGGCTCGCTGTACGGCCCGGAGGCCGCCGCCGACCTGCTGATGGACCCGGCGCTGTGGCAGGGCCTGGTCGACCAGCAGTACCGGCTGCTGACCGCGCTCGACCGGTGGATCGAGCAGGTGGAGCGCGGCCACGAGACGCGTACGGCCGCCGGGATCGAGGCGGGCGAGGCGGCCGGTGTCCAGGCCGACCGGGCGCTGCTGGCCGCCATCGGCCGGCGCCCGGACCGCCGGGCGACCGCCGCGGACGCCGACGCCACCTTCGCGGCCTGCCGGCTGGTGGCCGAGTCGGCCGGGATCACGCTCGCCGAGCCCGTGGGCGGCGGTGCGGAGAGCGACCGGCTCGACCCGGTGGAGCGGGTGGCGCTGGCCTCCCGGGTGCGCACCCGCCCGGTCCGTCTCCAGGGGCGCTGGTGGCGGGAGAACGCGGGCCCGCTGGTCGGGCACCGGGCGCTGTCCGGGGCGCCGGTCGCGCTGCTGTGGCGGCGCGGCGGCTATGTGGCCGTCCACCCGGCGACCGGCCGGGAGGCGCCGGTCGAGAAGGCGAACGCGGCGGAGTTCGAGCCGCGCGCGGTGATGTTCTACCGCCCGCTGCCGGACCGGCGGCTCGGGCCGCTGGGCCTGCTGCGGTTCGGTCTGCGCGGCACCCGGGGCGATCTGCTGAACCTGCTGGTCGCCGGTCTCGTGACGGTGGCGATCGGCGCGCTGGTGCCGGTCGCGACGGGCCGGGTGCTGGGCGAGTACGTGCCGCGCGCCGAGACGGGCCCGATCGTCCAGGTGTGCATGGCGGTCATGGTGAGCGGGATCGTGTCGGCCGCGTTCACGCTGCTGGAGAACCTGTCGATCCTGCGTCTGGAGGGCCGGATCGAGGCGGCGCTGCAACCGGCCGTCTGGGACTGGCTGCTGCGGCTGCCCACCCGGTTCTTCACGCAGCGCTCCACCGGCGAGCTGGCCGGTGCCGCGATGGGCGTCAGCGCGATCCGCCGCCTGCTGGCGGGGGCCGGTCCGGTGGTGGCGCAGTCGGTGACGGTCGGGGCGGTGAACCTGGGCCTGCTGTTCTGGTACAGCCCCGCGCTGGCGACGGCCGCGCTCGGCATGCTCGTCGTCATCGGGGCGGTGTTCCTGGGGCTCGGGCTGTGGCAGGTGCGCTGGCAGCGGCGTCTGGTGGTGCTCGGCAACAAGCTCACCAACCAGGCCTTCCAGACCTTGCGCGGGCTGCCCAAGCTGCGGGTGGCCGCGGCCGAGAACTACGCCTACGCGGCCTGGGGACGGCAGTTCGCGCGCGACCGGGAACTCCAGCGGCGGGTCGGCCGGATCAGGAACCTGACCACGGTGCTCGGCGCGGTCTATCTGCCGGTGTGCACGCTGCTGATGTTCATGCTGCTCGCGGGTCCGGCGCGGGGCTCGATGTCGGCGGCGGCGTTCCTCACCTTCACCACCTCGGTGACGATGGTGCTGACCTCGGTCACCCGGCTGACCGGCTCCTTCGTCTCGGCGGTGGCGGCGCTGCCGCTGTTCGAGGAGATCAGGCCGGTGCTGGACGCCGTGCCCGAGGTGCGCGCGGCGAGCACCCGGCCGGGTCCGCTGCCCGGCGCGGTGGAGGCCCGCCGGCTGTCCTTCCGGTACGCCGACGACGGCCCGCTGGTCCTGGACGACGTGTCCTTCGCGGTGCGGCCGGGCGAGTTCGTGGCGGTCGTCGGCCCGAGCGGCTGCGGCAAGTCCACCCTGCTGCGACTGCTGATCGGCTTCGACCGGCCGGTCTCCGGCAGCGTCCTGTACGACGGTCAGGATCTCGCGGCGCTGGACCGGTCGGCGGTGCGCCGGCAGTGCGGGGTGGTCCTCCAGCACGCCCGGCCCTTCACCGGGTCGATCCTGGACGTCATCCGCGGCACCGAGCCGTACCCGCCCGAGGAGGTGATGGCGGCGGCGGAGCCGGCGGGGCTCGCGGAGGACATCGAGCGGATGCCGATGGGCCTGCACACGATCGTCGCCGGCGACGGCGCGGTCTCCGGCGGCCAGCGGCAGCGTCTGATGATCGCGCAGGCGCTGATCCGGCGCCCCCGGATCCTGTTCTTCGACGAGGCGACCAGCGCCCTGGACAACGGCACCCAGCGTGTCGTCATGGACAGCACCCGCGAGCTGAACGCGACGCGTGTCGTGATCGCGCACCGGCTGTCCACGGTCATGGACGCCGACCGGGTGATCGTGCTGGAGGACGGCAAGGTCGTCCAGCAGGGCAGCCAGGCCGACCTGCTCGCCGACTCCGGGGGCCGCCTGCGCGAACTGGTGCGCCGCCAGCTCGCCTAGGCGGCGGCCTCGTCGTCCCCGGGCTCGTCCTCGTGGTGGGACGGCATCCAGTGGTGCTCGACGAACCAGCGGCCGAACAGGGCGCCGCCGTAGATGACGAAGCCGACGCCGATGAGCCAGGACTCGACGACCAGGACGGTGCCGACGGCGCCGTAGCTGAGCGCGTTGGTGACGATCAGCGGGGTGAACACCAGGTAGGAGAAGGCGCGCAGGCCGACCAGGCCGATCATGGTGGCGAGCGCGCCGGGCAGCAGCCGGCGCCAGCGGACCTGGCCGCCCAGCAGGAACTGCTGCCCCCACCAGAAGAACAGCACCCCGCTCACCGTGGAGAGCACGATCCGCTGCGTGCCGTGCAGCACGTTCTTGGTCGCCACCTCCTGGTACAGGTAGGCGGTGAGCACCACCAGCCAGGTCGCCTGCCGCCACACCCGGTGCCAGGGGCCGGCCGCGAGCGACCAGATGCGTTCGTAGGCGTTCTGCACGCTGCCGGCGAAGGTCACGCCGAACACGGCGAGCAGGACGGCGCTCCAGACGCTGGTGGTGCCGATGACGTTGCGCGGGGGGCTGATGACGTCGGTGACCACGTGCGCGGAGCGGCCCGACAGGCCCATGCCGTCGGTGAGCCAGGAGGCGAACCCCCCGCTGACCAGCGGGTCGGCGGCGGCCACCACGATCAGCAGCGGGGCCAGGGTCACCAGCGACAGGGTGGCGAAGCCCATGGCCCGGTGCATCAGCTCCAGTTCCCGGCCGTGCGCGAACAGGGCCCGGACCCGCAGCCACCGCCACGCGCGGTGCACGCCGTGCCGCAACCGGTTCACGGCGCCTCCCGTGCTCGCCGCCCCCACGCTTCCCTGTGCCGATTCATCCATCCCGGCGCGCCCCGGGCAACTCGCGGCGGGACCTGTTCCGCGACACGGCGGGTGCTGCGCGGTTCCACCGGCGGGTGACCGGAGAATCGGAACCCATGCGCACTCCTGCCGAGCCGCCCCGCCCGCGGCGGACGCTGATCGTGAGCGCGGGCATGGGGGCCGGCCACGACACGGTGGCCGCCGAACTCGCGCGCCGCGCCGGTGCCCGTGGCGGCGAGGCGCTGGTCATCGATGTGCTGCGGCTGCTGCCGTACGGCCTCGGCGGCGGGCTGCGCCGGGGCTACCAGGCGGCCGTACGGCACGCGCCCTGGGTGTACGCCGGGATCTACGGCGCGTTCCTGCGCGGTGGCGCCGGGCCGCGCCCCAGCGGGGTGCCGCTGGCCCGGCTGGCCGCCGGACGGCTGACGGAGCTGGTGGAGCGGTGGGACGCCGACGCGGTGGTGTCCGTCTTCCATCTGGCCGCCCAGCTGACCGGGGACCTCAGGGCCCGGGGCCGGCTGCGGGTGCCGAGCGCGGTGTTCCTGCTCGACTTCGCCGTGCACCGGCAGTGGCTGCATCCGGGCAACGACCGGTACCTGTGCCTGACCGACGACGCCTCGGCGCGGGTGCGGCGCGCACTGGGCACGCCCGCGGTGACGACCGGACCGGTGGTGGCGCCCGCCTTCCTGGCACCGGCGCCCGGGGCCGGGGCCTGGCGGCAGCGGTTCGCGCGGCGGGCGCCCGGCCGGCCGGCGGTGCTGCTGTCGGCGGGTGCCTGGGGCGCGGCGGCCCGGCCGCAGGAGACCGCGCGGCTGCTGGCCGGGGCCGGGTACCTGCCGGTCGTGCTGTGCGGGCGCAACGCGCGGCTGCTCGCCCGGGTGTCCGCCGTACCGTCGGCGCTGGCCCTGGACTGGGTGGCGGACATGCCCGGTCTGCTGGCCGCCGCCCACGCCCTGGTCGACAACGCGGCCGGCCAGACCGCCGTCCAGGCCCTCGCCGCCGGGCTGCCGGTCATCGGCCACCGCCCCCTGCCCGGTCATGGCGCCGAAGGGGTAAGGCACATGGCCCGCCTCGGCGTCTCCCGCCTCGCCCCCGACGGCCCCGGCCTGCTGCGGGCCCTGGCCGACCTGACGAACCCGGGCCCCGAACGGGCCGCCCAGGTGACCCGGGGCCGGGAGCTGTTCCGGGGGGACGCGATGGACTGCCTCACGGAACTGTGACACCGGCCACCGGCACTCCCCCATGCTCGCCCAACGGTCCCACCACGAGGCCCGCCTCCCGGCAGCCGGCGACGATCGCGGGCAGGGCGCCCAGGGCTGCCCGCCAGCTGTCGGGAGCGGCGTGGCGGTCGGAGTCGTGCAGGAGGATCGTCCCGCCGCCGCGCAGGCCGGCGGCGACCGTGGCCCGGACGGATTCCGGGGTGGCGTCGGCCGTCCAGTCCCGGCCCCACGCGGACCACAGCACCGTGCGCAGGCCGGCCCGCCGGGCCGCCGCCCAGCGTCCGCCGGTGAGGATGCCGTAGGGCGGCCGGTACCAGCGCGGAGGGCGGCCGGTGACGTCGTGCACCGCGCGGGCGGCGCGGGCGACCTCCGCGGCGTCCCGGGCGGGCGCGGGCCGCCAGGGGCGGTCGTGGTTCCAGCCGTGCACGGCGACCTCGTGGCCCCGCTCCGCCGTCTCGCGGACCACCTCGGGATGGCGCACCACCCGCTCGCCGAGCACGAAGAACGTGGCGCGCACGCCGAGGCCGTCCAGCGCGTCGAGGAAGCGCGGCGTGGACCGCGGGTCGGGTCCGTCGTCGAAGGTGAGGGCGATGTGCCGGGGGTGGCCGGTGCCGGCGAGGCCCGGGAACAGGGGCAGCCGGACGGCGGGCAGCCAGGTCGCCGCCGGGCCGAGGTGCGCCGCGGCGACGCCGGCCGGCAGCAGCAGGGCGGCCGTGCGCGGGGCGCGGCCGGGCACGGGGGTCATCCGCGGTCCTCCCTCGGGGATTCCGGCGCGCCGGGTGCGGGCGTGTCCCACTCGCCGCGCACGGACTGCGCGTGGGCGAGGCCGATGCTGCCCGCGCCGATCAGGGCGACGCCGATCACCTCGGGCAGCACCCGCAGCCCGAGCTGGATCGTCTCCGCGAACAGGACCCAGCCGAGCACGACGCTGGTGAGGGCGTCGCCGAGGGTGAGGGCGGGCTGCGAGGCCGTCAGCGAGCCGGCGCCGAGGGCGCCCTGGAGCAGCAGGAACGCGACGAGGCCCGCGCCGGCGGTGGCGTACGGCGACCAGTGCGACAGCATCGCCGCGGGCCCGTTCGCGAGCCGGCCCACGGCCTCCTTCATCAGCGCGGCCGTGGTCGCGAACGACACGGCGGAGGCGAGGCCCAGCAGCGCGGCCCGGGGCGCGCCCTCGGTCGGGCGGGCCGCCGCCACGAGCAGGACGACGACGGCGAGCGCCCCGCAGCCGCCCAGCAGCCAGGCGTGCGCCGGCGCGGTCTGCCGCCCGGCGGACGGCGCGGCGGCCAGCAGGAACAGGGCGAGGCCGAGGGCGAGGCCGAGGAAGGCCAGCCAGGTCCGGCGGTCCGGGCGGCGCCGGAAGACGACGCTGCCCACGGCCAGGGTGAACAGCAGTTCGGTGGCGAGCAGCGGCTGCACCAGGGCCAGGCTGCCCACCGCCAGGGCTCCCGCCTGCAGCAGCCCGGACAGCAGCAGCAGGCCCGCGCCGGCCAGCCAGTAGGGGCGCCGCAGGATGTGCGCGAACCGGCGCACCACCGAGCCCGCTCCGGAGCCCTCGCCCGGCTCCTGCACGGCCGCCCGGCGTTGCAGTACCGAGGCCGAGGCGTTGGCCAGGGCCGCGAGCAGGGCGAGCGCCACGGTCAGGGCGAGCACGGCTCACCCGAAGCGGGCGGCGAGCCGCCGGTACAGTCCGGGCGCGGCGCCGCGCACCCGGGCGGGCAGCCGCAGCCAGCCGGGGACGTAGACCTCGTCCCGGCCGTGCCGTACGGCGTCCCAGACGGCGTCGGCGACGCGTTCGGGCGGCACCGGGCGCGGCCAGGACCGGTCGTAGGGCAGGCCGCGCCGGGTGAAGAACGGGGTGTCGACCACCCCGGGGATGACATGGGTGACGCCGACGCCGGTGTGCCGCAGCTCGTAGCGCAGGGCGTCGGCGAACACGGCGAGGGCGCCCTTGGCCGCGGAGTACACGGCCTCGCCGCGCACCCCGACGCCGCCGGCGAAGGAGCCGACGAGCACGACGCGTCCGGTGCCGGCCGCGACCATGGGGGGCAGCAGGGCGCGTGTGAGGTGCAGGGTGGCCAGCAGGTCGACGCCGACGACCTCGTCGATGCGGGCGGGCGGCATGCCGGTGAAGTCCCCGGCCCAGCCCACGCCGGCGTCCGCGACCAGCAGGTCCACCCGGCCGAGGTGGTCGAGGGCGGACGCGGCGAGCCGGCGCTCGGCGCCGGGGCTGGTGAGGTCGGCGGGCACGGCCAGCGCGCCGGAGTCCTGGGCCACCTGCTCCAGACGGGTGACGTCCCGCCCGTTGAGCACCAGCCGCCAGCCGCCCTCGGCGGCCAGCCGGCGGGCCACGGCCGCGCCGATGCCGGAGGAGGCGCCCGTCACCAGGGCGGTGCCGCCGCCGGCGCTCCGGTGCCCCGCCCGCAGGGGCGCCGGGGCCGCCTGCGGGGCGGGGGGCCGCACCGTCCGGGCGCGGTGCGAGGGGCCTGCGGGGGGCGGGGCGTGGGACATGGTGGCGACCTCACTGCGACGGTGTGCACGGTGCGCGGGCTCCGGGGCCGGACCTCGGCGGTGTATCCAGGGCGCCATAGACTCGAACGCGGCGCACGGCGGGGGCGCGCGACCGGAGTCCCCGGCGGTCCTCGGTGCTCCCCGGTGGTCGTGCGGGTCCGCCGGGGCGAGCATGGGGAGCGAGGCGGCACCGGAGCCGCGTGCCCGTGGCCGGAGCCGGCGCGCGGCCGGAGCGGTTCCCTGCCCCCCGTTCGTCCGGGCGTTGCGGCGGGAGACTGGCATGGCACACAGCGAGGTACTGATCGCCGGGGCGGGTCCGGTCGGGCTGACCGCCGCCCTGGAGCTGCGCAGGCGCGGGGTGGCGTGCCGGCTGGTGGACCGCCTGCCGAAGCGGCTGCCGTACGCCAAGGCCGTCGGTGTGCAGCCGCGCACCTTCGAGCTGTGGGAGCGGCAGGGCGTGGCCCGCGCGGCACTCGACGCGGCGCTGCCGCTGCGCGGCCAGCTGGTGTACGCGAACGGCACGGAGCAGGCGCGGATCGAGCTGGCGCTGCCGCCTCGGGTGCCGTACGGCTTCGCGTGTCTGCCGCAGTACGACACCGAGCGCGTTCTGGAGGAGCGGCTGGCCCGCTTCGGCGGGGGCGTCGAGCGCCGTACCGAGCTGCTGTCCTTCGTCCAGGACACCGACGGGGTCACCAGCAGGCTGCGGACCGCGTCCGGCGCGGAGACGGAGGTCCGCTCCCGCTACCTGCTCGGGTGCGACGGCGCGCACAGCGTGGTGCGCAAGACGCTCGGGCTGTCCTTCGAGGGCGGGGCGCTGCCCGAGGAGTACATGCTCGCGGACGTCGAGCTGGACTGGGACCTGCCCGCCGGATACGCCGTACGGTCCACGCACCTGGACGGCGCGGGTGCGGTGGACGACCTGCTGGTCTGCGTCCCGCTGCCGGGCCGGTGCCGTTACCGGACGTCGATGCGGGTGCCGCCGGAACTGTCCCTCGGGCGGCGGACGGCGGGCGGGGACGGGGTGGCGCACGGCATGGAGGCGGGGGTGGTCCACGGCATGGAGGCGGGTCCGGCGCCCGCCCTGGAGCACATCCAGGCGGTCCTCGACCGGCTGTCGCCCCGGCCGGCCACGGCTGCCGCGATGCGCTGGTCCTCGGTGTTCCGCATCAGCCACCGCATCGTGGACCGGTACGGCGAGGGCCGGGTCTTCGTGGCCGGCGACGCCGCGCACATCCATCCACCGACCGGCGCGCAGGGCATGAACACCGGCATCCAGGACGCCTGCGACCTCGCCTGGAAGCTGGCCCTGGCGCTGTCGGGCGACGCCGAGCCGAAGCTGCTGGAGAGCTACGACGCCGAGCGCCGGCCGGTGGGCGAGGAGGTCGTGGGCCGCACCCTGCGGAACGCGGCGCGGGGGGTGCGGGCCGACGCGGACGACCCGGAGACCGTGCTGCTGCGCGAGGCCCAGCTGCTGATCGCGTATCCGGACAGCCCCCTCGTGGAGCCCGGCCCGGCGGGCGGCGGCGGCCCGGCGCCGGGTGACCGCGCCCCGGACTGCGGCGGCCTGCGCGACCCGATCGCGGCCTTCCCGCTGCGCCTGTACGACGTCCTGCGCGAGCACGACCACGTGCTGCTGCTGTACGCGGACACGGCCGACGGGGCGAGGCACTTCGCGGCACTGGCCGAGGAGGCGGCCCGGCTCGCCCACGGCCGACTGGGCGTCTACGGCGTCCTGCCGGAGGCAGCCGACCCGGGCCACCTCCCGCTGCCGGTGCTCAGGGACGGGCGCGGCGAGTTCCGCGCCCGGTACGCGCCGGCCGACGGCACCGCGTTCCTGGTCCGCCCGGACGGATATCTCGGCGCCCGGGTGTCCCCCGCCGCGCCCGGGGCCCTCGCGGGGGCGCTGGCCCGCGTCTTCGCCGGCTGAGGGAACCCCCTACGGGCGGCACGTCCAGCGAAACGTTGCCGTTTCGCTGGACGTGGTCTACGCTCGATGTGTACGAAACAGTTTCGTTTACACGCTCTTTACCGTGCGTTGCCTCATCGTGCATCGCTACAACCGTGCGTTGCGTCACCGCACGCTGCTTCCAGCCCTGAACGCCCTTTCCCTGGAGTGGTTCCCCATGTCCCAGAAGACCCTGTCCGACGACGCCCGCGCGGGGGTCGCGGGCGTCGAGCGGGGACAGGCCTCGTCCCGCCGGTGGTGGATCCTCGGCGTCGTCGCCATCGCCCAGCTGATGGTGGTCCTCGACGCCACGATCGTGAACATCGCCCTGCCCTCCGCCCAAGCCGACCTCGGCTTCTCCGACGGCAACCGGCAGTGGATCGTCACCGCCTACGCACTCGCCTTCGCCTCCCTGCTGCTGCTCGGCGGCCGGATCGCCGACCTGTTCGGGCGCAAGCCGGCCTTCCTCGCCGGTGTCGTCGGCTTCGCCGCGGCCTCCGCGCTCGGCGGCGCCGCGAACGGCTTCACCATGCTGGTCGTGGCCCGGGCCCTCCAGGGCGTCTTCGGCGCGCTGCTGGCACCGGCCGCGCTGTCCCTGCTGAACACGACCTTCACCGACGCCCGGGAGCGGGCGCGCGCCTTCAGCGTGTACGGCGCGATCGCCGGCGCCGGCGGCGCGGTCGGCCTGCTGCTCGGCGGTGTGCTGACCGACGCCCTGGACTGGCGCTGGACCCTGTACGTGAACGTGGCCATCGCGGTCGTCGCCTTCGCGGGCGGCTGGCTGCTGCTGGGCAGCCACCGCGACGCGGCGGACGCCAAGCTGGACGTGCCGGGCACGATCCTGGTCGCGAGCGGCCTGTTCTCCCTGGTCTACGGCTTCTCCAACGCCGAGACACACGACTGGGGCTCCCCGCTGACCTGGGGCTTCCTGATCGCGGGTGGTCTGCTGCTCACCGCCTTCGCCTGGTGGCAGACCCGCGCCGCGCACCCGCTGCTGCCGCTGCGCATCCTGCTCGACCGCAACCGGGCGGCCTCCTTCATCGCCGTACTGATCACCGGCGCGGGCATGTTCGGCGTGTTCCTCTTCCTGACCTACTACCTCCAGCTCAACCTCGGCTTCAGCCCCACCAAGACGGGTGTGGCGTTCCTGCCGATGGTCGGCGCGCTGATGGTGGCGGCCCAGCTCGGCACCACACTCCTGGTGCCCCGTCTCGGCCCCAAGGCGGTCATCCCGCTGGGCTTCGCGATCGCCACGGCCGGCATGGGCTGGCTGACCGGCATCGGCGTCGGCTCGCACTACGCCGGCGCGGTGCTGCCGCAGCTGATCGTGATCGGCGCCGGCCTCGGCCTGGTCATGCCGCCGGCCATGCAGCTGGCCACGGGCGGGGTCGCGGCCGAGGACGCGGGCGTGGCCTCGGCGACCGTCAACGCGATGCAGCAGGTCGGCGGTTCGATCGGCACGGCTCTGCTGAACACGCTCGCCGCGAGCGCCGCCACCGACTACCTCACCGGCCGGGACGCCACGAGCAAGCTGGTCCAGGCGCAGGCCACCATCGAGAGCTACACCACCGCGTTCTGGTGGTCCGCCGTGCTCTTCGGCGCGGGAGCCGTGCTCGCCTTCCTGTTCTACCGGCGCGGGGTGCCGGCGCAGGACGCGGACGCCGCACCGGTCGTCCACATGTGACAGCCGGTGTCCGACCGGCCGAAGGGGCCGCCGTCAGCAGGGAGACGGCGGCCCCTTCGCGCTGTCCGGGACGCTTGGACGGACGCTGCCGGGTAACCCGTAGTGGATCAAGCGGGTACGGCGACGACACCGAGGAGCGGTCATGACCACTGGGAACGATCACGAGGAGCACCCCGACACGGCGGTGGAGGAGGTCATCCGGGAGGTCGAGGAGGCCGAGAAGCGGGGCGACGAGGGCAAGGACGGCGCCCACTCCGGCGAGGCCGGCGACGCCACCAGCCCGAACGTCGGGGCGCAGGAGCAGGCCGAGGGAGAGTAGTCCGGGAGAGGCCCGCGGGTCAGCCGGGCGGCGGGCCCACGGGGCGTTCCGCCAGCGCCCGGGCCACCCCGTACAGGTTGGCGGCCATGGCCCGGCCGGTGCGGTGCGACCAGTCGCGGCCCTTCTCGTCGTCCAGGTAGTCGGGGCCGGGCCCGGGGCCGAGGTGCCAGTATGTCCAGGCCTGGCCCGGGATCGTGTAGCCGATGTCGGCGAGGGCGCCCTGGATCTCGCTGATGACGTGGTGGGCGCCGTCCTCGTTGCCGGTGACGACCACCCCGGCGACCCGGTTGTAGGCGACCGGACGGTCCTCGTCGTCGGTCTCGGACAGCATGGCGTCCATCCGCTCCAGCACCTGCTGGGCCACCGAGGACGGCCGGCCCAGCCAGGTCGGCGAGGCGATCACCAGGATCTCGGCGTCCAGCAGTTTCTCGTGGACGCCCGGCCAGGCGTCGCCCTCCCGGACCGCCTCGCTGACCACACCGGGCTCGATGGACAGGTCCACCGCCCGCACGAACTCGACGGACACGCCGTCCTTCTCCAGCTGTTCCGTGACGACACGGGCCAGGGCCTCCGTGTTGGAGGGGTCCGGCGATTTCTTGAGTGTGCAGTTGATCACTAGTGCTTTCATGCGGCCCGGGTACCCGGCCGCCATGAACCAGCACCTGCGAGGACCCCGGCTGCCCGTGCCCCGGGGACCGCTGTCCGAGGCGGTCACCGGCTGCCTGCGCGCCGCCGGCCCGCTCCCCCGCCCCGAGGACGCCGAGACCGCCGACCCGTACGGCGACGATCTGCACCTCGCCCTGTACGTGTGCTACGAGCTGCACTACCGGGGCTTCGCCGGCGTCTCCCCCGCCCACGAGTGGGACCCGGAGCTGCTGCGCGTGCGCCGCGCGCTGGAACAGCGTTTCCGGTCCGCGCTGCGGGCCGACACCCCGGTGCACGCGAGTCTGGACGAGGCGCTGGAAGCGATCCTCACCGAACCGGTCGAGGGTGCCGGGGTGAGCCACTTCCTGCGCGACGAGGGCGAGCTGTGGCAGGTGCGCGAGTACGCGGCCCAGCGCTCGCTGTATCACCTGAAGGAGGCCGACCCGCACGCCTGGGTGCTGCCCCGGCTGTGGGGGCGGGCCAAGGCGGCGATGGCGGCCGTGGAGTTCGACGAGTTCGGCGGCGGCCGGGCCGACCGGGTGCACGCCCGCCTGTTCGCCGACCTGATGACGGACCTGGACCTGGACACCGCGTACGGCCGCTACCTGGACGCGGCTCCGGCCGAGATGCTGGCGATCGTCAACCTGATGTCCCTGTTCGGGCTGCACCGCGAGCTGCGGGGCGCCCTGGTGGGGCACTTCGCGGAGGTGGAGATCACCTCCTCGCCGGGCTCGCGCCGGCTGGCCGAGGCGATGCGCCGTACCGGTGCCGGACCGGCCGCCGAGTTCTTCTACGACGAGCATGTCGAGGCCGACGCGGTGCACGAGCAGGTCGTCCGGCACGAGGTGATCGCCGGGCTGCTCGCGGAGGAACCGGAACTGGCGCCGGACGTCACCTTCGGGATCGACGCGACGGAGTACCTGGAGGACCGGCTCGCCCGGCGGCTGCTCACCGAGTGGCGTGCGGGGCGCTCTTCGCTGCGCGAGCCCCTGGCGCCGCGGCCGGTCCCGGTGTCCTGAGCGGCGCGGCACATCGGGAGGTACATCCGGGACGAGGGGGGTACTCGCGCGGACGTGATCGCATGGGTGCTTCCGGGTGTGTACGCCCCGCAGGATGACACGGAACTGCTGGCCGAGGCCCTCCGCGAGGAGATCCTGCCACCGGGTTCCCGTGTGCTGGACGTGGGCACCGGAAGCGGGGCGCTGGCGCTGGAAGCGGCCCGGCGCGGCGCCGAGGTGACCGCGGTGGACGTCTCCCGGCGGGCGGTGTGGACGGCCCGGCTGAACGCCTGGACGATGCGGCTGCCGGTCCGCATCCACCGCGGGAACCTCTTCGGTCCGGTGGGCGACCGGACCTACGACCTCATCCTGGCGAACCCGCCCTACGTACCGGCTCCCCATGCCGCGCGCACACCGCGCGGCCGGTCCCGGGCGTGGGACGCCGGCGCCGACGGACGGATGCTGCTGGACCGGATCTGCCGGGACGCCCCGGCGCTGCTGCGGCCCGGCGGTGTGCTGCTGACCGTGCACTCCGCGCTGAGCGACCCCGACCGCACGCTGGAGCTGCTGCGGTCGGCGGGGCTGAAGGCCGCGGTGGTGCGGCGCCGGTGGATCGGCCTGGGCCCGGTGCTGCGCTCGCGGGAGGAGTGGCTGCGCCGCAGGGGGCTGCTGGAGGCGTCCGAGGACCGGGAAGAGCTGGTGGTGATCCGTGCCGAACGAGTCCGCTGAGGAACCGGAGTCCGCCGCGGAGCCGGAGCGGGCCGAGCCGTCCGCTGCGGAGAAGGAGAGGACCGAGCCGGAGAGGACCGCCGAGGACGACCGCGTCCGCCGGATCTCCATGCGGCGGGGCGGGCCGCTGCTGGTGGAGGGGCCGGTGGAGATCGAGCTGGAGGACGGCACCACGGTCTCCTCGGACCGGTTCCGTGTCGCTCTGTGCACATGCCGGCGCAGCCGGCGCTATCCGTGGTGTGACACGAGTCATCGGCGCCGGGTCTGAACACCGCTCAAACCGCTGATTTCGCGCCGCTCCCCGGACGGCCCCCCACGGGCCGTACCGGGGAGCGGCTTTGGTGCCCGGGAGACGGCGGGTGGCCCCACTCCGCCCGTCGGTCCCGGCGAGATCGCTGGGTCCCCGTCCCAGGGGCCGCACTCCCCAGTCACGGCCCTGATCCGGCATACCCGGGAACCACGCGATCCCGGTCCTAGAAGGCGAAGACGCTGCCCGCGGCGGCGTCCTTCACACAGGTGTTGCCGAAGCTGCGCTCGTAGGAGACGCGCTTGCCCTGCCACACGCCCTCGACGGTGACGACCACCGGGTCGTAGAGCTGCGTGCACCACACGCCCTGGCGCCCCTTGAGGGCGTTGAAGTCGCCGTCCGCGCCGCGCACTTCGGCGCAGGCGTCGGCGGCGGCCGGGTGGGTGCCCGATGCCGTGGGGGCGCAGGTGAGGGTGACGGCGCGCTCAGGGGTGACGGTGGCCGCGTTCTCGCCGTGGCCGATCGTGAGGACCAGCGCCGAGGGGGCGTAGAGCGCTGCCGGGGCCGCGTCCGGCGCGGCGACGGCGGCCCCCGTCAGGGGTCCGCAGACGGCGGCGGCCGTGAGGCCGAGGGCCGCTGTCCAGCGCGCGGTGTTCCGCATTGTGTGCATCCTTCCGCTCGAAGTGTTCCGATTGCCGTCGGGTCCCGGTCGGGAACCGCGGCGGCGAGCGACACTCTGCCGAGTCCGCGAGCGAAATACACATCGCACCCATAGGTTTCAGTAACCTTTCGTGTTGAAGCAGTGGCGTGAAGTCACGGAATTCGACCAGGTCGACCGCCGAACTGAGCGGTTCTTGATCGATCAAGGCCGCTGGATGGCCGAAAGTCACCGCTTCGTTAATAGGCCTGAAACATCCCGGCGCCAGGCTCTCGCCACCCCTTCGTGACGCCCCGTGTTCACGTCCCCGTTGACAACGCCCAGCCAGGCAACCGCCGGTACCCGGCCCCATACGCCCCGAACTGCGCGTATTTACGAGCGAGTACCGGGCCGGTACCGTGAGGGCATGCCAGCTCTCAACGTGGAGTTCAGCGAACGGGAACTAGAGGACCTGCGGCAGATCGCCAAGGAGCGCGGTACGTCGATGAAGGCCCTCGTCCGTGAGGCGGCCGCCGCCGACATCGCCCGGCACCGGGCCCTGGCGGAGGGGGCGGAGGCGTTCCGGCGGTTCTTCGCCGCCCACGCCGAGGAGTTCGCCGCGGCCTTCCCGGAGGACGAGTCCCCCGCCAAGGGCGAGGCCGCCTGAGCGATGGCCGCCGCCCTGCACATCGACGTCCCCTGGCTGCTCCAGCGGCACGAGGAGGTCCTGCCCGACCAGCCGGCCGTGGACGACTTCTCCGCGCTGGTCGCCGCCGTCGCCCGGCACCGGGTGGACCCGCCCCGGCTCGGCGTGAACTCCGACCCGGCCTGGCGTGCGGCGGCCCTGCTGCACACCCTCGCCGTGCTCAAGCCGCTCCCCGCCGCCAACGCCCGCTTCGCCTGCGCCACCGCGGTGGCCTACATGTACGTCAGCGACGCCGGCATCGACCCGCCCTACGGCGCCCTCGTCGACCTGACCCGGGACCTGATCTCCGGCAAGTCCGACGTGTACGACGCGGCGGACCGGCTGCGTTCCTGGCAGATCTGAACGTCCCGCTCCGCGCGGCGGACGTCCCGGCCGGCCGGTCCCGTTCCCGTCAAACGCCCGGCCGGCGGGGGAAGCCGCCGGGGCCGCCGGCCGAGGGCGGGAGGAACAGGGCCGGCGGCCGGTCGCGCGCGGGAGAGCCGCCGTCCCGCACGGGGCCTTCCGAGGAGGCCGACACCCAGTCCACTACCGGCCCGCCCCACCGGGGAGCGTGCGCGGTCCGCCGGTGCGGGTGCTCGCTTCACACGGGGGGTGCCCCCGCCCGCCCCGGACGCGCGCGCCCGGCGGGCCGCACCGCACAACGCCGACACGCGCCACGTCCCCACGGAGCCAGGTGAGTTGGCGCCGCACCCGAGCACCGGCACGCGGTGGGGCGGGGGCGCACACACCGGGGGCCGCACCACGCGACGGCGACGCGCCACGGCCCCGTGTCGCCGGGCGAGTTGGCACGACACCGAGCCACGGCCGCACGCCGCGAGGCGAGCCGCCGCTTGCGCCGGGGACTGACCCGACAGGCCGTCGGCACCGGATCGAACCCGGGAACCGCCCGATCACCGAGCACCGGGGGCGCGTTCCCACCCGAGCCGCCCGTCTCCGCTCCCGGACCCGGCCAGGACCCTCAGACCGAGGCCTCCACCAGATCTGCCCGTGTCAGCGTGCCCGGACCGGTGTGGCCCGAGAGGGCGAGGGTGAGGTCGAGTTCGGCGAGGACGCAGCGGATGACGTGGTCGACGCCCGCCTGTCCGTCGAGGCCCAGCCCGTACACGTACGGCCGGCCGAGCAGCACTGCCCGGGCGCCGAGGGCGAGGGCCTTGAAGACGTCGTCGCCGGTGCGCACGCCGCTGTCGAAGAGGACGGCCAGCCGGTCGCCGACCGCGTCCGCGACGCCGGGCAGGGCGTCGGCCGCGGCGACGGAGCCGGCCACCTGCCGGCCGCCGTGGTTGGAGACGACCACGCCGTCCATGCCGGCGTCCGCGGCGAGGCGGGCGTCGTCCGGGTGCAGCACGCCCTTGAGGACGATGGGGCCGTCCCAGTGCTCGCGCAGGAACGCCAGGTCAGGCCAGGTGTGCCCGGGGTCGCCGAACAGGCCGAGGAAGTGCAGCACCGCCGCGTTCGGGTCCTCGTGCACGGGCTTGGCAAGGCCGGCCAGGAACGCCGGGTCGGTGAAGTAGTTGGCGGTGCCCACCCCGTGCAGGAACGGCAGATAGGCCTGGTCCAGGTCGCGGGGCCGCCAGGACAGCAGCGGGGTGTCCAGGGTGACGACCAGCACCGAGAACCCCGCCGCCCGCGCCCGGCCCAGGAAGCTCCGGGTCACCTCGCGGTCCTTGCCCCAGTAGAGCTGGAACCACCGCTCGGCGTCCCCCATGGCCTCCGCGACCCGCTCCATCGGCGTGCTGGACGCGGAGGACAGGACGTACGGCACACCGCGCGCGGCGGCGGCCCGGGCGGCGGCGGACTCGGCGTCCGGGTGCATGATCGACAGGACGCCGACGGGTGCGAGGGCCAGCGGCGCCGGCAGACGCCGGCCGAGCAGTTCGACGGACAGGTCCCGTTCGCCGACGTCCCGCAGCATGCGCGGCACGATCCGGCGCCGGGCCAGGGCCGCCCGGTTGGCGCGGGCGGTGCTGCCGTCACCCGCGCCGCCCGCGACATAGCCCACGGGGCCGGGCCCGAGCCGGTGTTCGGCCAGTTCTTCGAGCCGGGTGAGATCGGTCGGGAGCCGGGGCACGACACCCGTCATCCCGTTCAGGTAGATCTCGTACTGGAAGTCCGCCCACTGACCGCCCACCGTGCTCCCCTCATCCCGCACCCCGTCAAAGGTACTCACAACTGATCGCGAGCGCACAGAATCTGACGGCCTGGCACGCACAGTCGACCTGGGTCCGGAACTTCCGGAACAGCCCTTCGGTCACTTCGGCCGAAAGTCACCCTTGACCGTTTCCGGCCGACCGGACCACGGCGTGGGGGTCGCGGTCCACGGTGGTCCGGGAAGCACTACGCTGGAACGGAAGTGATGCCACCTGTTCACTGTGAGTGTGCGCTGGGGAGCGGTTGACGATGAGCCCGGTCTATCCGTTCGACGAGGCGGCGACGGCCCGGGCTGTCATCGATGACGACGGGACTCTGACGGAGTGGAGCGAGGGCGCCCGGCGCCTGCTCGGCCACCCGGCCGAGGCCGTCGTGGGCCGCCCCGCCGCCGGACTGCTCGCGGGCGACCCCGCGGGCCCCGGCGAGCGTGCCCCGGCCGTACCCGAGGGCCCCCGCCGGCAGGGGACGATCGGTTTGCGCCACCTGGACGGCCGTACCGTGACGGTCTGGCTGCTCGCCCACCACCGGCCGCCGGAGCGGGGCCGCCCGGGCCACTGGACCGTGGTCACACCGCTGACCGGCGCCGCACCGCGCGCCGCGGACGATCCGCTGGCACAGGCGGGCCTGTTGCAGTCCCCGTGCGCGATCGCCGTGTACGACGACGCGCTGCGGCTGCGCCGGATGAACGACGCGATGGCCGCCGTCCTGGGCCTCCCGGAGGACCGGGTACGGGGGCTGCGGCTCCCGGAGATCGCCGGCCGGGCAGGGAGCGAGGAGGTCGAGCGGGGCATGCTGGAGGTGCTCTCCACCGGCACGCCCCAGGACCTGCGGACCTTCACGGACAGCGGCGACGAGGAGCGGGCGCACGCCTGGCTGGCCCGGATGGCGCCGGTCAGGGACGCGGCGGGCCGGGTGCGGGGCGTGTGCCTGGCCGCCCACGACATCACCGACGGCCACCGGGCCCGCCAGCGCCTGCAACTGGTGAACGAGGCGAGCGCCCGCATCGGCACCACCCTCGACGTCACCCGGACCGCCCAGGAACTGGCGCGGATGTGCGTACCCGCCCTCGCCGACTTCGTCACCGTGGACCTGCTGGACCCCGAGGAGTACGGCGGTGAGCCCCCGGCCCGCATCACGGCCCCGGTCACACTGCGCCGGGCCGCGCACTGGTCGGTCCTCGCAGGGGTGCCCGAGGCGGTGCTGAAGCCCGGGCAGACCGAGCGGTACCCGGAGCAGTCCCCGCAGGCCGACGCCCTCACCGCGGGCCGGCCGATCATCGCCTCGGTCGCCGCCGGCGACATGGCCAGGTGGTTGACCTGGAACACCGCGCGCGACGACCGGGTGCGCGCGTTCGGCATCCACTCCTCGATGGCGGTGCCGATCCTGGCCCGCGGGCTCACCCTCGGGGTGGCGGTCTTCACCCGGCACCGGCGTCCGGACGGCTTCACCGCCGACGACCGGCTGCTGGCCGAGGAGATCACCACGCGCGCCGCGGTCAGCATCGACAACGCCCGCCGGTACTCGCGCGAGCGCGAGACCGCCCTGGCGCTCCAGCGCAGCCTGCTGCCCCGCACCCTGCCGCGCACAGCGGCGCTGGAGGCGTCCTCCCGGTACCTGCCGGCGGCGCGGGCCGGGGTCGGCGGGGACTGGTTCGACGTGATCCCGCTGTCCGGCACGCGGGTCGCGATGGTGGTCGGGGACGTGGTGGGGCACGGCGTGCAGGCCTCGGCCACGATGGGACGGCTGCGCACCGCCGTACGCACCCTCGCCGACATCGACCTGGCACCGGACGAACTGCTCACCCACCTGGACGACCTGGTGGTGCGGCTGTCGGACGAGTCGGGCGGCGACGGCAGCACCGGCGAGGTCGGCGCGACCTGTCTGTACGCGGTGTACGACCCGGTCTCCCGGCGCTGCACCCTGGCCCGCGCCGGGCATCCGCCACCGGTGCTGGCGCGCCCCGGCGACCGGCCGCGCCTGCTAAACCTGCCGGCCGGTCCCCCGCTGGGCGTGGGCGGGCTGCCGTTCGAGTCGGCGGAGGTGGAACTGCCCGAGGGCACGGTCATCGCCCTGTACACCGACGGTCTGGTGCCGGACCGGGAGGGGGACGGGGACGCCGGCCGCGAGGTGCTGTTCTCGGCGCTCCGGGCGGACACGGGCTCCCTGGACGCCGTCTGCGACCGCATCCTGCGGGCGCTGCTGCCGCACGGGGGCGCCGCCGACGACGTGGCGCTGCTGCTCGCCCGCACCCAGGGCCTGCCCGCCTCGCAGGTGGCGACCTGGGACATCCCGGCCGACCCGGCGCTGGTGGCACCGGTCCGCAAGCAGGTGGTCGGGCAGCTGGCCGAGTGGGGGCTGAGCGAGGCCGCGTTCCCGGCGGAGCTGGTGGTCAGCGAGCTGGTCACCAACGCCATCCGGTACGGCGCCCACCCGATCCGGCTGCGGCTGATCCACGACGCGGACACATTGATCTGCGAGGTGTCGGACACCAGTCACACCGCGCCGCACCTGCGCCGGGCCAAGACCTTCGACGAGGGCGGCCGGGGACTGCTGCTGGTCGCCCAGCTCACCCAGCGCTGGGGCAGCCGGCACACCCCGGACGGCAAGACGATCTGGGCGGAGCTGCCGCTGTTCGAGGCGGGCGGCGAGGCCTGAGGGGTCAGGAGGCGGACAGCCAGGGCCGTACCTGCTTGCGGGCCTCGTGCAGGCGGGACTTGAGGGTGCCGAGCGGGATGCCGACACGCTCGGCGACCTCGGCGTAGTCGAGCTGGCAGATGTCCCGGTAGACCAGCGGCGCGACCAGCTGCGGGTGCTCCCGCTCCAGCCGGTCGAGGGCCTCCAGCAGGTCCACCCGGGAGCCGGCGATGACGCTGGTGGTGCGCGGGTCGACGGCCTGGGAGGGCTCGATGACGACGGGCTGTTCGGCGGCCCGGCGCTTCAGCTCCCGGTACTTCTGCCGGCAGCAGTTGGCGACGACGGTGTAGAGCCAGGTGCCGAAGCGGCTGCGGCCCTCGAACCTGGTGATGTGCCGGGCCACCTGGAGCAGCACGTCCTGGGCGGCCTCCTCGGCGTCCTCCCGGCAGGGCAGGAAGCGCGCGCACCGGCGCACCACCTCGGGCCGCAGCTCGGTCAGCAGCCGGTCCAGGGCTCCGCTGTCGCCTGCGGCGGCACACCGGGCGAGGTCTTCGATCGGCGCCTGGTCCTGCACGGAAGGGTCCCTTCGTGGTCGATCTCCAGGCAGGCATGATAGTCGTATGCATTCCCTGCGGCGGATCGGCCGCTACCGCCTCGAACGGCCACTGGGCAGCGGCGCCTTCGCCACCGTGTGGCTCGCCGACGACCCCGAGCTGCAGGCGCCGGTGGCCGTGAAGGTGCTCGCCGAGAACTGGGCGCACCGGCTCGACATCAGGGAACGTTTCCTGTCCGAGGCGCGGCTGCTGCGCCGGGCGGGTTCCAACCGGGTGGTGCAGGTCTACGACATCGGTGAACTCCCGGACGGCAGGCCGTACTTCGTGATGGAGTACGCCGACGGCGGCACCCTCGCCGAGCTGCCGGCCGCCGGACCGCTGCCGGTGCCGGACGCGCTGGCGCTGACGGCCGAGGCGGCGCGCAGTGCCGCGGCGCTGCACGAGGCGGGCATCGTGCACCGGGACATCAAGCCGACCAACGTGCTGCTGCACACCGCCCCGGACGGCACCCGGCGGGTGCTGCTGGCCGACCTGGGGCTGGCGAAGAGCCTGGCGCAGGCCTCCGTGCTGACGCTGGCGGCGGGCTCGGCGGGCTACCAGCCGCCCGAGCAGGCCGAGCCCGGGGAGGGCATCGACGAGCGGGCCGACGTCTACAGTCTGGGCGCGGTCGGCTACGAGCTGGTCACCGGGACCGTGCCGGGACCGCCCGGGAAGATCGTGCCGCCGCGGCGGCTGCGGCCGGACCTCGGCGAGGACGTGGAGCGGGCGCTGCTGCGGGCGCTGGAGCCGGACCGGGAGCGGCGCTGGCCGGACGCGCGGGAGTTCGCGCGGGAGCTGGACCGGCTGGCGGCGGGGACGCCGGCCGGGCGGAGCCGGCGGCGTCTGGACGGGGTGCGGGGCCGGCTCAACACGGTGACCCTGGCGCTCGCCGCGCTGCTCGCGGCCACGGCCGCCGCGGTCACGGTGACCTACGTGACCCAGCGGGGCGGCGACTCCCCGGACGGGGTGCGCGTCGCCGACACCACCGGCCGGGTGGTCCTGCGGGTGCCCACGGGCTGGGGCCGGCAGATACGCGGCGACGGCTGGGACCCGGCGGCGCTCGGGCTGGCGAAGGGGCACGAACCGGGCCTGGTGGTGGCCGACGACGTGTCCCGCTGGTCCGACCTGAAGGCGGCCGTGGACGGGGTGTTCGTCGGCCTCGGCGAGCACGGCGACGTCACCACGCGGGTCGGGAAGCTCACGCACGCGGGATGCCGCTACTCCGGGGACCGCGTCTTCGCCGACGGCGGCTGGCGCGGGCTGGTGCGCACCTGGAGCGGCTGCCCGGACGGCGGCTCGGTCACCGAGAGCGCCCTGACCCCGGCGAGCGGCGCGAAGCGGCCGCAGGTGTACGTGCAGGTGCGCCAGCGGGGTGCCGGGGACGCCACCGACGGCGTACTCCGTTCGCTGCGGGTGTCCTGATCCGGGAGGTACCCGGGCCGAGGCGGGGAAGAAAAGGCGGTGTGTTCCGAACTTTTCCGGCGTGCGACGCATCGGACTGTCATGACGGCGCACCCGGCGCCGCAGGCACGCGGTGCGTCGCGTGCCCCCGAGATCCAGGAGTGTGGAGCGACATGGTGTACACCACCCGGTCCGCGCGGCACCGGGCCCTGTTCGTGGGCGCGGTCGCCGTCATGGGCCTGCTGACCGCCTGCGGCAACGGCAAGGACGTCCAGAGCGACCCCGTGACGGGCTCCGGTACGGCCGCCCCCGCGACCGACGGCGCCTCCAGTCCGGGGGCCGCCTCCTCCACCCCGTCCGATGCCGGTTCGGGTTCGGCGCCGGGCGTCTCGTCCTCGGCTCCGGTGGCGACGCGGTCCGGTGACGGCTCGGCCTCGTCCAAGGACACGGCCGCCGCGAGTTCGCGCTGCCACACCTCCGAGCTGCGCGCCTCGGTGGGCCGCAACGACCCGGGGGCCGGTCAGGAGAACTTCCCGGTCGTGCTGACCAACAAGTCCGGCCGTACCTGCACGCTGCGCGGCTATCCGGGCGCGGCCTTCGTGAACGGCTCGGGCACCCAGCTGGGCGCCGACCCGAAGCGGGGGTCCGGCGCGCCGGCGACGGTGACGCTCAAGCCGGGGCAGAGCGCGTGGTCCGGGCTGACCTTCTCCAACCCGGAGGTCAGCGGCGCCAAGAAGGCGACGCCGGCCGCGCTGCTGGTGACCCCGCCGAACGAGCGCGACCATCTGAAGGTGACGTGGTCGGGCGGCCCGGTGCCGGTGTCGGGCAACTCCTCGTCCGTCACGCTGACCGTGGTCAGCCCCGGCACCGCGCCCTGAGCGGGCCGAACCCCCTCCCCCGAACCCCGCCGTCCGGCTCCCCGGGCGGCGGGGTTCGTCATGACCGCGCCACAAATGTCACAGGACGGCAACAGCCACCGGAATCCGCGATCTTTCTCCCCGCCCCCGGCATCGAACCCCCTCGACCGCACGACGAACAGGCCCCGCCGGGGCCGTGGCGAGGAATTCGGGGAGACGATGAGCGGGATCTCACGCAGGCGGATGCTGACGGCGGGCGCGGCGACGGGCGCTCTGGGCGCGCTGGCCGCCTGCTCCTCCGGCACCGGGCTCCGGGCCGGCGAACCGGGCCCGGGAACCGCCTCGGGCACCGCGCAGGCCCGCCCGGCGAAGCCGATCGGCGACGGGTCCACCGCCGACACCGGCCCCCAGCCGCACCAGCCCGAGGCGGTCCGGCTGAAGGCGGGCGAACGGCCCCCGCAGTTCGTGGTGTTCTCCTGGGACGGCGCGGGCGAACTGAGCAACAAGCTCTTCTCCCGGTTCCGGAAGGTGGCCGCCGGCCACGGCGCCAAGATGACGTTCTTCCTCAGCGGCATCTACACCCTGCCCGAGTCGAAGAAGCACCTGTACCACCCGCCGCGGCACCCGGTCGGCGCCTCCGACATCGGCTACCTCGCCGACCGGCACATCCACGCCACGCTCCAGCAGGTGCGCGCCGCCTGGCTGGAGGGCCACGAGATCGGCACCCACTTCAACGGGCACTTCTGCGGGGCGAACGGCGTGCGCAGGTGGTCCCCGGCCGAGTGGCGCAGCGAGATCGACCAGGCGGTGGACTTCGTCACCCACTGGAAGACCAACACGGGCTTCACCGACCTCGAACCGCTCCCCTTCGACTACCGCAAGGAGCTGACCGGCGGCCGTACCCCCTGTCTGGAGGGCCAGCCGAACCTGCTGCCCACGGCCGCCGCGCTCGGCTGGACATACGACGCCAGCTCCCCCGGCGGCCTCCAGATCTGGCCGGACAAGGTGCGCGGCGGCCGGGTCTGGGACTTCCCGCTCCAGTCCATACCCTTCTCCGGCCACTCCTTCCAGGTGCTGTCGATGGACTACAACATGATGTTCAACCAGTCGCACGGCAACCCGCTCGGTGACCGCGCGCAGTACGACGCCTGGCGCGCCCAGGCCCGCGACACCTACCTGGCCGGTTTCCGCCGCGCCTACGAGTCCAACCGTGCCCCGTTCTTCATCGGCAACCACTTCGAGCGCTGGAACGGCGGTATCTACATGGACGCCGTCGAGGAGGCGATCGGGAAGATGGCCGACCACGACGACGTGCGCTTCGTGTCCTTCAAGCAGCTCGTGGCCTGGCTGGAGGCGCAGGACGCGGCGGTGCTGCGCAAGTTGCGCACGCTCCCGCCCGGGCAGTCCCCGGCGGGCGGCTGGGCGGAGTTCCTGGGCGCGGCGGGTACCCGGACGTCGTAGGCCGCCGCCCGGGACCCCCCGGTTCCACACGGCGTCTGTTTTCATGGGCGGGCACCACGTGATCGCTTCCGGAGGGACCCGCCCTGAACACCCCGCTCGCCGAGGCCCTGTCGGCCGTCCTGCTGGCCGCCGTGCTCGCCTGGGCGGTGGTACGGCCCTTCGGCTGGCCGGAGGCGGCCCTGGCGGTGCCCGCTGCCGGGGTCGTGGTCGCGACCGGGGCGATCTCCCTCGACCACGCCCGCGCGGAGGCCGAGCGGCTCGGCCCGGTCGTCGGGTTCCTGGCGGCCGTGCTGGTGCTCGCCCACTTCTGCGACGTGGAGGGCCTGTTCCGGGCCTGCGGGGCCTGGATGGCGCGCTGGGCGGCCGGGCGGCCGGTGCGGCTGCTGACGGCGGTGTTCGCGCTGGCCTCGGCCATCACCGCCGTACTGAGCCTGGACGCCACGATCGTGCTGCTGACCCCGGTGGTCTTCGCGACGGCCGCGCGCGGCGGTGTCCGGCCGAAGCCGCACGTGTACGCCTGCACGCACCTGTCGAACACGGCGTCCCTGCTGCTGCCGGTGTCGAACCTGACGAATCTGCTGGCGTTCGCGGCGAGCGGGCTGAGCTTCACCCGGTTCGCCGGGCTGATGGCCCTGCCGTGGCTGGCGGCGATCGGCGTCGAGTACCTGGTGTTCCGGCGGTTCTTCGCCCGGGACCTCGCGGCGGCGGCCCCGGCGGGCCAGGACCCGGGCGAGGCGCCCCGGCTGCCGCTGTTCGCGCTGGTCACGGTGGGCTGCACGCTGGCCGGGTTCGTGGTGGCGTCGGCGTTCGGCGTTGACCCCGCCTGGGCGGCCGCCGCGGGCGCGCTGGTGCTGGCCGGGCGGGCGCTGCTGCGGCGGGAGGCGGGCGTGCCGGACGTGGTGCGGGCGGCGGCCCCGGCCTTCCTCGCGTTCGTGCTGGCCCTCGGCGTGGTGGTGCGGGCGGTGGTCGACAACGGGCTCGCCGGCGCCCTCGCGCATGTCCTGCCCGCCGGCACCGGGCTGCCCGCGCTGCTCGGGATCGCGGCGCTGGCCGCCGTCCTCGCGAACGTCATCAACAACCTGCCAGCGGTCCTGGTACTGCTTCCGCTGGCCGCGCCGTCCGGTCCGGGCGCCGTCCTCGCGGTGCTGCTCGGGGTGAACATCGGCCCGAACCTGACCTACGCGGGCTCGCTGGCCACGCTGCTGTGGCGGCGGATCGTGCACCAGCACGACCACGGCGTGGACCTCGGGGAGTTCACCCGGCTCGGCCTGCTCGCCGTGCCCTGCTGCCTGGCGGTCGCGGTGGTGGCACTGTGGGGGTCGCTACAGGTTCTCTGACGGAGGGTCGCGGACCCGGGAAGGCGGCCGGATGCGGGTGATCGCCTGGCTCGTGGAGGGCACCTGGCCGGCCTGCGTGGACGCCGTGCGCACCCATGCCCCGGCGCCGGCCGAGGTGGTGCTGCTGCACGTCAGCGGGCCCGAGGCGGCCGGTCTCGCGCACGGCGCGTTCGCGGGGCTGCTGGGGCGCGGGCATCCGGAGCGCGATCCCGGCGCCCTGCTGGAGACGCTCGGCGGGAGTTCCGCGGCCGGGCTGCTCGACGCCGCCGCCGAGCGGCTGGGGCGGCCCTGTGTCCGCGAGGAGCGGTCGGGAAGGGTCGAGCGGCAGGTGGTGGCCGCCGCGGACGGCGCCGATCTGCTGGTGCTGGCCCGGGACGGGGACCGCTCCCGGCTGGGGCCGCGCAGCCTGGGGCCGGCCGCGCGGTTCGCCGTGGACCACGCGCCGTGCCCGGTGCTGCTGGTGTGGCCGGAACCGGCGCCGGACCTGGCGACCCTGCCTCCCCCGCCGCCCCGCCCGTGAGTCAGTGCCGCCGGGGTGTGGCGGCGCTGTCGCTGCCCCAGTTGACGTTCCGCATGTCCAGGTCCACCTTCACGGCGTCGATGCTCCAGCGCTGGGCGGAACCGGTGGCGCGGATCTTGGTCACGAGGGCGCCGGAGCCGTCGGTGGCGGCCGGGGTGAGAGCCAGCTTCGGGTCGAGGCGTGGGACCAGGGCGCCCCGGGAGGTGAGGTCGTAGCGGAGGGCGCGGGCGGCCGTGCCGGTGGCGGTGCAGGACGCCAGGCGGACCGAGTAGCCGAGACGGGAGTCCAGGCACAGGCCGGGGTCCGCGGCGTTGCGCAGCAGCCCGTCGGTCTCGTACGTCCACTGCTGCCCGGGCGTCGTCGAGCAGGCGGTCAGCACTGTCTCGGCGCCCGTGACGACGCGCTTGCCGGTGATGCCGACGCACAGTCCGGAGGCCAGGTTGCGCAGTCGGCCGTGCGGGGTGCCCCGGGGACCGTGGCCGGCCCCGGCCCAGGTCGGTGACGGGCTCGGCGCGGCCGGTGAACCGCCCGGTGCCGGGGTGGCGGTGCCGGCGGGGGCGGGTGCCCGGTCGGAGCCGAGCACCGACCACAGCACCAGGGGCAGGGCGACCAGGCCGCAGACGGTGACGGCGGCCAGCGCGAGGTGCCGGCGCCGGGCGCGGCGGGCGACGCGCAGCGCGTAGCGGGGGGAGAGCGCGGCGGCCGGGCCGCGGCCGGGCGGGGGCGTGGCGAACGGCTCGCCCGCCCCCGGCATCACCGCGGATGGCGCCGGGACCGGCTCCGCCGGCGCGTCGGCGCGGCTCGTCCGGGACTCGACATAGGCGCGGGCGCCCCAGCCGAGCACCGTCTCGGCCAGGGCCGGGCCGAGACCCGTGGCGAACTCGGCGAGTTGGCCGGCGGTACGGCCGCAGTGCGCGCAGCGCGACAGATGGGCGCGCAGGTCCGGGTCGACGTCCACGCCGCCGCGCCGGTACGTCACGTCCAGCAGGCGCAGATAGCGCCGGCACTCGGTCTCGGGGGCGAGTTCGCGGTGCACCTGGAGGCATTCCTCGCGCAGCCGCTCGCGGGCCCGGCGCAGTTCGAGGCGGACGTCCTCCTCGTTCCGGCCGAGCAGCACGGCCGGGACCGACAGCGGGTCGGCCTCGACCTCGGTGTGCCACAGGACCGCGCGGGCGGCTCCGGGCACCTGCTGGAACGCCCGGGAGAGCAGCCGGCGGCCGGGGGACGGCCGCAGCAGGGCGGCGGCGCGCTCACCGGACCGCAGGGCCGGGTGGAGGAGGCCCCGGCGGTCGTCGTTGTCCCATTCGGCGGCGATCCGGCGGACGGTGACCAGCACCTCGGGGCGCCAGGCGGCGCTCGGGCCGCTGTGCCGCAGGGACTCGCCGAAGAGCCGGGTGAAGGCGGCCGTGGTGAGCATGCCGGCGGCGCGCGGGGCGCCGGTGCACAGCCGGGCATAGGTGAAAGCGGCCTCCCAGTGCCGGTCGAGGAGTTCACCCACCGGATGGAGTGCGGGCGCCGTGCCCGTCCACTTCTTCAGTTCGGCGCCGAGCCTTTCGTCCGAGGGGCCTGCCTCATTCACGGCCGCATTCCTCCAGTCCCGGAATTGAAATTGCGACTGCGCGCCGACAGTGCACACCTTTGCACAGGCCGGCGCGCCGGAACAAGAGTTCCCGCATTTACCAGCAATTCCTGTCAGGGGCCGCCGTATTGACGAATTGTCAAGGAATCCCTTTTCTTCTTGACCGCACTGTCCGGCCGGGCCGGGTCAGTGGCCGCTGATCTCGCGCGGGGTGTAGGGCTGCCGGAGCTCCTCGATCTCCTTGTCGCTCAGCTCCAGTTCGACGGCGGCCACCGCGTCCTCGATGTGCCGCGGCTTGGCGGCGCCGATGATCGGCGCGGTCACCGCGTCCTGGTGCAGCAGCCAGGCGAGGGCCACCTGGGCGCGGGACACGCCGCGCTCCTCCGCGATCCGGGTGACCGCCTCGACGATGGCCCGGTCGCCCTCCTGGTACAGCTTGCTGCCGAACTCGTCGGTGGTGCTGCGGCCGGTGACCGTGCCCCAGTCCCGGGTCAGCCGGCCGCGGGCCAGCGGGCTCCAGGGCAGCACGCCGACGCCCTGGTCCACGCAGAGCGGCAGCATCTCCCGCTCCTCCTCGCGGTAGAGCAGGTTGTAGTGGTTCTGCATGGACACGAACTTGGTCCAGCCGTGCCGCTCGGCGGTGTACTGGGCCTTGGAGAACTCCCAGGCGTACATCGAACTGGCCCCGATGTAGCGGGCCTTGCCCGCCTTGACCACGTCGTGCAGCGCCTCCATCGTCTCCTCGACGGGCGTCTCGTGGTCGTAGCGGTGGATCTGGTAGAGGTCGACGTAGTCGGTGCCGAGCCGGCGCAGGCTGTGGTCGATCTCGGTCATGATCGCCTTGCGGGACAGCCCGCCGCCGTTGGGTCCCGGCCGCATCCGGCTGCACACCTTGGTGGCGAGCACGATCTCGTCGCGGTCGGCGTACTCGCCGAGGGCCCTGCCGACGATCTCCTCGCTGGTGCCGTCGGAGTAGACGTTGGCGGTGTCGAAGAAGGTGATGCCCGCCTCCAGCGCCTGCCGGATCAGCGGGCGGGAGGCCTCCTCGTCGAGGGTCCACTCGTGCGTGCCGCGGTCCGGCAGCCCGTAGGTCATGCAGCCCAGGGAGATCCGCGAGACGTCCAGACCGGTCGAACCGAGCTTCACGTACTGCATCGTTGCTGCTCCTGCCTTCGTCACGATGGTCGGCTCCGAGCCTACGGCGTGACCGGGGACCGACTTGACGATCAGCGCGGGCGGGCGATTTGATCCTGAGTTGTGTCGCGCCGCCCGGCGTGCGCAGGACGGAGTGGACTTGCCCGCCAAGGGTGTCTTCCGTGCCGGGGGGTCCGTCCGGGCCCTCGGCGCGATGTCAGCGGCCCTGATCGTCGCCGTGTCGGTACTGACCGGCTGCGGTTCCCCGGACGACGCGAAGGACGGTGCGCGCGGGTCCACCGCGGCGGCGACGCCGGACGCGGTGCGGCTGCCGCCGCGCCACGCGGGGTTCGACTACCAGATCGGCGGCGCCTATCCGCCGCCCAAGGGCGTGCGCATCGTCAGCCGCGACCGCTCCGACTCCCCCGCGCGGGGGCTGTACAACATCTGCTACGTCAACGCCTTTCAGGCCCAGCCCGCCGAACGCTCCTCGTGGCCTGCCGACCTGTTGCTGCGCGACGGCGACGGCGAGGTCGTCATCGACGAGGACTGGAACGAGCCGCTGCTCGACATCGGCACCGCGGCCAAGCGGGAGCGGATCGCGCGCCGGGTCGACGGCTGGATCGACGGCTGCGCGAAGAAGGGCTTCGACGCGGTCGAGCCGGACAACTACGACAGCTACACCCGCTCCCACCACCTGCTCGACGCCGAGGACGCGGTCGCCTTCATGGCCCTGCTCTCCCGGCACGCGCACGCCCGGCACCTGGCCATCGCGCAGAAGAACACCGCCGAACTGGCCGGGCGGCGGGCCCGCGCCGGGCTCGACTTCGCGGTGGCGGAGGAGTGCGGGCAGTACGACGAGTGCGGGGTGTACGCGAAGGCGTTCGCCGACCGCGTGGTGGACATCGAGTACACCGACACCGGCCTGCGCTCGGCCCTCGCCCACTGGGGCGACCGCCTGAGCATCGTCCGCCGTGACCGCGACGTCTCGACCCCGGGCAGCTCGGCGTACGTGCGACGGGCACACTAGGCGCGCCCCACCAAGTCCAGGCCGCGTGTCCAGCCGAACTCCGGGCGCCGTCCGTCCGGCCCGGGGGCGCCGGTGTACGGGGCGCCGAAACAGGGTGCCGACGGCACGGGCCGTCCGGTCCGCGCGGCGACGCCCTCGACGTCGAAGAACCCGCCCCTCGCGACCGGAGTGGCGATCACCCCCACCTCCCAGCCGCGTTCTTGGGCGGCGACGACCAACTCGGGCACCCTACCGATCCGGTCGGTACGGTCCCACAGCCCGACAACCCCGGCACCGCTCGCCCCGGCCGGACCGGACCCGTGTGCCTCGAAGCCGGGCCCGAGACCGAGCGGCCGGATGTCAGCCCGGGGCGTCCGTCACGGCCGGTTCCGTGAGCGTGATGGCGCCGACCGGGCAGGCCCGGGCCGCCTCGCGGACCATCGGGTCGCCGGCGCCGTCCTCGCGGCCCGGGAGGAGGGCGCTGTAGCCGTCGTCGTCCTGGGTGAAGACCTTCGGCGCGGTCAGCGCGCACTGGCCGGCGCCGATGCAGGTGTCCCTGTCGATCTCGATGTGCATGAGCTGAGCCTCTTACCAGGTCACGGGGAGTTCCAGCATCCCCTGGATCGTGTCGCCGGGTTTGAAGGGAATCTTCTCCGCCGAGGCGGCGAGCCGCAGCCCGGGCAGCCGGCGCAGCAGGGTGCCGAGGGCGATCTCCAGCTCGGCGCGCGCGAGGTTCTGGCCGAGGCACTGGTGGATGCCGAAGCCGAAGGCCACGTGGTGGCGGGCGGGACGGTGGAAGTCCAGGCTGTCGGGTGCGTCGTACACCGAGGCGTCCCGGTTGATGACGGAGGTGGAGAAGAGCACGCCCTCCCCCGCCCGGATCGTGACGCCGGCGACCTCCATGTCCTCGGTCGCGACCCGCTGGAGCCCGTCGGCGATGGACAGCATCCGCATCAGCTCCTCGACGGCGGACGACAGCAGCGCCGGGTCGGCGCGCAGCTCGGCCAGCCGGTCGGGGTGGCGCAGCAGCGTGTACGTGCCGAGGGAGATCATGTTGGCGGTGGTCTCGTGCCCGGCGACCAGCAGGATCAGGGCGAGCGAGATCATCTCCTCGCGGTCCGGTCCGCCCTCCTCCCGGTGCCGCCGTACCAGGTCGTCGAGGACGCCGTCGCCCGGCTCGGCCCGGCGGGCCTTCTCGTCGACGAGTCCGCCGAGGTACTCCTCCAGCCGTACCCGGGCGTTCTCCGTGTCGGCGGCCGTCGGCCCGCGCAGCAGCCGGCGGGACTGTTCCTCGAAGAACTCGTGGTCGGCGTAGGGCACGCCGAGCAGGCCGCAGATGACCGTGGAGGGCACGGGCAGCGCGAAGGCGGACACCAGCTCGGCGGGCGGCCCCTGCTCGATCATGGCGTCCAGCAGGTCGTCCACGGTCCGCTGGATCCAGGGGCGCAGCTCGCTCGCGTGCCGGACGGTGAACGGCGGGATCAGCATCCGCCGCTGGCGTTTGTGCTCGGGATCGTCCAGGCCGAGCAGGGCCACCCGGCGCCGCTCGGGGTCGGTCGCGAAGCGGGGCGTGGAGACCGGGAAGCCCGGGCGGGTGCGGTCGCTGGAGAGCCGGGGGTCGGTGAGCAGGGCGCGCGCGACGGCGTGCGAGGAGACCAGCCAGACCTCGCGGCCGTCGTAGAGGGTGACCCGGGACAGGGGGCGCCCGGCGCGCAGCGGGTCGTAGCCGGCGGGCGGGTGGTAGGGGCAGGTGCGGTCCTGGGGGAAGGCGACGGGTCCGGCCGGGGCGGCGCGGCCCTGGGTGTCCGTCGATACCGTCAGATCCGTCAGATCCGTCATGAGCAAGACCTCGCAGACGAAGAAGTGCGTCGTGCCGATCTTCATTAGATGCCTCAGGCACCTATGCGGCGACCACAACTTCGGCCACATCGGTGAAGCGCGGGATCTGGCCGAAGTGGCGGAGCCCCCGGGGTCGACTTCCAGCCTACGTTCCCCCGGTCGGATGACGCGCGGCGCGGGACGGATGATCCGGCGGGTCACCGGCGTTGACTCCGGGTGACAGACAGCCGTTGGACCGACGAAGGAGACGGATCGCATGCCTCTTGAGGGCGAGTACGAGCCGAGCCCGGAGCAGTGGGTGCGCGAGCAGGTCGAGCTGTACGAGAGCTCCGGCGGGACGAAGGGGACGACACTGCGCGACACCGGGCTGCCGGTGATCGTGCTGACCACCCGGGGCGCGAAGAGCGGCAAGATCCGCAAGACACCGCTGATGCGGGTCGAGCGGGCGGGCGCGTACGCGGTGGTCGCCTCGCAGGGCGGCGCGCCCAAGCACCCGGTGTGGTACTTCAACATCAAGGCCGACCCGCGCGTCGAGCTCCAGGACGGCCCGGAGCGGCGGGACATGCGGGCCCGGGAGATCACCGGCCAGGAGAAGGCGGAGTGGTGGGAGCGGGCGGTCGCCGCGTTCCCGCCGTACGCCGACTACCAGAAGAAGACCTCGCGGGAGATCCCGGTGTTCGTGCTGGAGCCGGTCGACGGGAACTGAACCCCGGCCCGGAAGCGGGGGCTTCCCGAAGTCCCCGCTTCCGGTGCGGTGTGAAGCCGGTTCCGGGCGGGCACCCGGCCGTCAGGCCCCGCCGCGTTCCCCCGTCGCGGCGGGGCTCTCGTGTGCCTCGTCCGCCGGCCGGTCGGTGACGTCCAGGAAGACCTGGGTGGCCTCCGGGAAGGTGCGGGTCAGCGAGGCCTTGATGCGCATCGAGACCTCCTCGACCCGTTCGCTGTCCAGCCCCGGCACCAGGTCGATGCGCGCGGCCACCAGCGTGGAGTCCAGGCCCAGCTTCATCGTGAACAGCGCCTCCACGCTGTCGATCTCCGGCTGCGCCCGGAGCAGCGAGCGGATCCGGCCGCTCAGTTCGGGATCGGCGGCCTCGCCGATGAGCTGGTCGCGGGCGTCGCGGCCGAGCCGGTAGGCGACGTAGACGAGCAGCAGGCCGATCGCCATCGAGGCGGACGCCTCCCAGACCACCTGCCCGGTGACCATGTGCAGGGCCATGCCGATGATGGCGAGGGTGACGCCGAGCACCGCCGTGCCGTCCTCGGCGACGACGGTCCGCAGCGCCGGGTCGCGCAGCGCGCCGAGCCCGCCGCCCTGTTGCCGCACCTGGTGCAGGGCCCGCAGCAGGGAGGCGCCCTCGGCGAGCAGGGCGACGCCGAGCACGATCAGACCGGCCACGTAGCCGCTGAGCTTCTCGTCGGCGCCCTCGCGCAGCGCCTCGATTCCTTGCCAGACGGAGAAGCAGCCGCCCATGACGAAGATGCCGACGGCCGCGAGCAGCGACCAGAAGAAGCGCTCCTTGCCGTACCCGAAGGGGTGCCGGCGGTCGGCGGGCCGGCGGCTGCGGCGCAGCGCGGCCAGCAGGAACACCTCGTTGAGGCTGTCGGCGACCGAGTGGGCGGCCTCCGACAGCAGGGCGGGGGAACCGGCGATCACACCGCCGGCGGCCTTGGCGACCGCGATCACCAGGTTGGCGGCCAGCGCCACCCACACGGTGACCTTGGTGTGCCGGTCCGCCTTGCCGTCCGCCTTGTTCCGCGCCCCGTCGTCCGGGGCCCGGTCCTGAGGGGCCTCGTCGTGGGGCACCTGGTCGTGGGGGGCGCCGTCGTCCCGCGCCGTCGGTACGGCCGTCTGCCGTTGCGAGGAAGTCCCAGTCACCCTTCGCCGACTGCCCCCGACCGGGCGGCTCACACCGTGCGGCCGGCGGAAAACGGGGAACGCGGTGGCGCAGGACCCGGCGCGCGGGGAACACCTCGCCCCGGGTACCCCGGCACGCGAGGAGGAGAGACATGGCAGGCGAGGGCAACAGCGCCTACGGTCACAGGAAGTTCACCCGGTCCCGGAGCCACTTCCGGGACCGGGTCACCGCCGACGGCCGGGGCGGGTGGCCGGTGGCCGCGGACCGCTACCGGCTGGTGGTGTCCCGCGCCTGTCCGTGGGCCAGTCGGGCGGTGATCTCGCGGCGGCTGCTGGGCCTTGAGGACGCCCTGTCGATGGCGGTCGCCGACCCGATCCAGGACGACCGCAGCTGGCGGTTCACCCTGGACCCGGACGGCCGCGACCCGGTGCTCGGCATCCGCTTCCTGGCCGAGGCCTACGAGCGCCGGGAGGCGGACCCTGCGGGCGGCGTGAGCGTGCCCGCGCTCGTGGACATCCCGAGCGGCCGGCTGGTCACCAACGACTACCAGCAGCTCACCCTTGACTTCGCCACCGAGTGGACGGCCCTGCACCGCCCCGGGGCCCCGGACCTGTATCCGGCGGACCGGCGGGACGAGATCGACGAGGTGATGGCAGGGGTCTACGAGGACGTCAACAACGGTGTGTACCGGGCCGGGTTCGCCTCCGGGCAGCGGGAGTACGAGGAGGCGTGCGTGGCGGTGTTCCGGCGGCTTGAGCTGCTCGCGGAGCGGCTGTCCGGGCAGCGCTATCTGGTCGGCGACACCCTGACCGAGGCGGACATCCGGCTGTTCACCACGCTGGTCCGGTTCGACGCCGTGTACCACGGCCACTTCAAGTGCAATCGCTGGAAGCTGGCCGAGAACCCGGTGCTGTGGGCGTACGCCAGGGACCTGTTCCAGACACCGGGTTTCGGCGACACCGTCGACTTCGACCACATCAAGCGGCACTACTACCAGGTGCACAGCGGCATCAACCCGACCGGCATCGTGCCGCTCGGTCCTGACCTGGGCGGCTGGCTGAGTCCGCATCACCGTCAGGAGCTGGGCGGACGCCCCTTCGGCGACGGGACACCGCCGGGGCCGGTGCCGCCGGGCGAACGAGTGGCCCCGGAAGGTCGGCCCGCATGAGGGCCGCGTGACGAGGAAGGAGTCAGACATGGCCAAGAACAAGAAGAAGAAACTCCCTCTCGCCTACCAGCCGGTCGGTTTCGTGCTCAGCTGGGCGGGCGGTGCCTTGGCCGGAATGGCTTTCCGCAAGGCGTGGAAGGCGATCCGGCACGAGGACGACGCACCGGACGCCCTGGACCCGGACCGCGGCTGGGGCGAGATCCTGCTGGCCGCCGCGGTCCAGGGCGCGATCTTCGCCGTGGTGCGCAGCGCGGTGGACCGCACCGGCGCCAAGGCCATCGCCCGTTCGACGGGCGTGTGGCCGGCCACCGACAAGGGTGGCCGGGACTGATCCACCGGGCCCTGTCGCCGTACCCCACCCGGAGTACGGCGACGGGGTTCAGCCCTGTTTGGGCGCCGTGGTGGGGTTCAGGCGCAGGGTGAAGGAGTGCCCGGCGGGGTCGGAGTAGCCCCGCTCCTCGTACGGCCCGGCCGCGTCCCGGGTCTCGATGGGCCGGCCGCCGAGGCCGACCACCCGGCGCTCGGCCTCGTCCAGGTCCTCGACCAGCAGGTCGAGATGGGCCTGGAGCGAGTTCTCCGGACGCGGCCAGCTCGGCGGGGTGGCGTTCACGTCCCGCCGGAAGGCGAGCCGGACGCCGTCGGCGCCGCGTATCTCCACCAGGTTGGCGGAGGCCTCCGTCAGTTCGCCCTCCAGCAACTTCTTGTAGAATTCGGCCAGTTTCTCGGGCTCGGCGCAGTCCAGGATCACAACGGCCGTTTTCACCAGTGTCATCGCTACCTCCCGGGGTTCGGTTCTCCCCTGCGGATATCCCGGGCCCCCGGTTTCAGTCGGCGGTCAGCCAGCGGCCGTCGCGCATCAACTCCCGCCCCGGCAACTCGCCTTGACCGCGCCAGGCCTGGACGCGGCGGGGCGTGACGACGAAGTACAGGTGGCGGGTGGCGAGTCGGCGCGGGTCGAAGCCGGTCGCGCCGGCGAACACCTCGGCGTCCTCCTCGGGCAGGTCCTCGGGGGCCACCGCCCGCACCGCGCCCTCGATCAGGACGACGTCCCGGGCCGGACCGATGCCGAGCCGGGCGACGCCCGTCGTCACGAGGTTGTGGCCGGTGGTGCTGTCGGCGGGGGTGGCGATCAGCAGGGTGGCGCCGTCCCATACGTAGGACAGCGGCACGAGTTGGGGGGCGCCGCCCTCGGGTGCCGCGGTGGCCACCCAGGCGTCGACGTCGTGCTCCAGCCGGTGCAGGGTGTCCTTCCTGCGCTGTTCGGCGGTGCGGGCGGGCGCGGCGGTCATGTCGTACGGCCTCCTGGTCGTCGCCGGCGCGTACGGGGCGACGCGCGGACAGGGCCAGTGTGACGGTCGTCCGCCGTCGCCGGAGCGGATCACCGGCCGGGCGTGTCCGCACGCGGTCCCCGACGACGCCGTCGGCCCCGGGCGGGAAGGGCACCGGCCGCGGGGCCCTCAGTCGCAGCCCGCGCCGTCCTTCACCAGCGGCCAGGCCGCCACGCCGTCGGCCGTGCGGACGTAGACCACCGTGCTGTCCGCCGTGCGCCACAGGTGGCTGCCCCGGTAGTGGTAGCCGGTGTCGCGGGCGCCGGCGGGCAGCGCCGTCCTCGGGCGGTACGGCGCCCGGAGCAGCCCGTCGCGGGCGAGGACGCCGTCGGGATCACTGGCGTAGGTGCGTCCGTCCAGGTGGAGGAAGCGGGCGGATCGCCGGCCGCAGTGCGCCGGTCCGTCGGCACTGTGCAGTCGGGTCACCGGCACCCGGCGGCCCGCGCGGTCCGCCCAGATCTGCCAGTCGGTGGTGTCGGTGAAGCTCGCGGGGAGTTCGGCGGGGTCGCAGGAGGCGCTGGTCTCGGGGCCCCAACCGGGCCTGTCCTTCTGGTCCTTGGCGACGACCACGGCCACCTTGGTCCGGCCGCCGACGTCGAAGGAGTACAGCACCCGGTCCGCCTCCCGGCGCTCGGCGCGGTAGCCGTGGTCGGGGACCTCGGGCTGGACCATGTCGAAGTAGCGGGCCAGGCCCTCCTCCGGTGTCGCGCCGCCCTCGGAGGGGCCCCAGCCGTCGGGCCCCGAGCCGTCGAAGATCTCCCCGTCGCACTCCAGGGCCCGCCCGGCGGCGCCGGAGGCGAGGCGCAGCGCCCGGGGCCCGCCCGCGTCGAGGCTCCGCAGGGGGATGTCGAGGGGACCGCGGTACGGCGTCGCCGGGGGCCGGCCCTCGATCACCGGACCGGGGGCGTCGTCATGACATCCCGCCACCGCCACCAGTACCACCACCACTGCCGCCGCCGTCAGGCCTGCGCGCATGTTCCCGCCCCCTGTTCTCCCGTCGTCCGTGCGGTCCTTGGACGCCGGGGCGGGCCGGAACGTTCAGCGGGCGTGCTGGAAGGTTCGGCGGTAGGCCCCCGGGGAGACGCCGATCGCGGCGTGCAGGTGCTGGCGCAGGGAGGCGCCGGTGGCGAAGCCGACCTCGGCGGCGATCCGGTCCACGGGCAGGTCGCTGGACTCCAGCAGGTGCCGGGCGCGGGCCACGCGCTGCTGGATCAACCAGCGTCCGGGGCTGAGACCCACCTCCTCGTTGAAGCGGCGGGCGAAGGTGCGCGGGCTCATCCGCGCGTGCCCGGCGAGGTCGGCCAGGGTGAGCGGTTCGTCCAGGCGTTCCAGCGCCCAGGCCCGGGTGCCGGCCGTGCTCGCGGCGCCGCTGACCGGGACCGGCCGCTCGATGTACTGGGCCTGGCCGCCATCGCGGAACGGCGGCACGACGCAGCGCCGGGCGACCGTGTTGGCCAGCTCGCTGCCGTGGTCGGTGCGCACCAGGTGCAGGCAGATGTCGACACCGGAGGCGGCGCCTGCCGAGGTGAGGATCCGGCCGTCGGCCACGAACAGGACGTCCGGGTCGACGTCGACGCGCGGAAACCGGCGGCTGAGCCGGTCGGCGACCTGCCAGTGCGTGGTGGCCCTGCGGCCGTCCAGCAGGCCGGCCTCGGCCAGGACGAAGGCGGCCGTGCAAATGGAGACGATCCGGGCGTCCGGGCGGATCCGGCCGAGCGCCGCGGTGACCTCGGCGGGCAGCTCGGCCGGGAGGTACGCGGGCGGCATGGAGGTGACGATCACCGTGTCGGCGCTCTCCAGGATCTCCGGGCCGTGGGCGACCCCGATGGTGAAGTCCGCGCAGGTGCGCACCGGGCCGCCGTCGACCGAGCAGGTCCGCACCTCGTAGTGCCCGTCGGCCGCGCCGAGGATGCGGCTGGGGATGCCCAGCTCGAAGGGGTAGACGCCGTCGAGGGCGAGGACCACGACGCGGTGCGGGCGGCGGCCGAGCGGGACCAGGTCAGTCATGGCACGATCCTATCGAAGGTTGGCTTTTCTGCCATTTCCCGGCGTCGCGGAGCCGGGCAGGCTGGTTGACCATGAGCGATGTGAACACGATGCGAGTCATCAGCCAGGACGTCCTCGGCGGTCCCGAGGTCCTGAGGGAAGCGATGGTGGAGCGGCCAGCGCCGCGGGCGAACGAGGTGCTGGTCCGGGTGCGGGCCGCCGGGGTGAACCCCACCGACTGGAAGCACCGGGCGAACGGGGGCTTCCTCGGCGATCCGCCGTTCGTGCTCGGCTGGGACCTTTCCGGGGAGGTCGTGGAGACCGGGATCGGGGTGGCCGCGTTCCGGCCCGGCGACGAGGTCTTCGGCATGCTGCCCTATCCGTGGGGCCACGGCTCGCACGCCGAGTACGTGATCGCGCCGGTGCGCGCCCTGGCCCGCAAGCCCTCCTCGCTCGACCACGTCCAGGCGGGCGCCCTGCCGCTGGTGTCGCTGACCGCCTGGCAGGCGCTGACCGAGCACGCGGACGTCCGGCCCGGACAGCGGGTGCTGGTCCACGCGGCGGCCGGCGGGGTCGGCCATGTCGCCGTGCAGATCGCCAAGGCGCGCGGCGCCTACGTGATCGGCACGGCGAGCGCGGGCAAGCACGGCTTCCTGCGGGAGATCGGCGTGGACGAGCCGGTCGACTACCGGGCCGTCGACGTCACCGAGACGGTGCGGGACGTGGACGTGGTCCTGGACACGCTGGGCGAGGAGACGTCCGTACGGTCCCTGCGGATGCTGCGGCCGGGCGGGGTCGTGGTGTCGATCCTGCCGGCCGGCTCCCCGGAGTTCTTCGAGGAGGCGGAGCGGCTCGGGGTGCGGGCGGTGCGCATGCTGGTCGACGCCGACCGGGCCGGGATGGAGGCGGTCGCCGATCTCGCGGAGTCCGGGAAGCTGCGGGCGACGATCGCCGGGACGTTCCCGCTGGCCGACGCGGCCAAGGCGCACGAGCTGGGCGACACCGGGCGCACCACGGGCAAGCTGGTGCTGGTGGCCGGCTGAGCCCGGCGGCGGGCGGGGTGACGAGGACGCGCCGTCCCGTCGTCACCCCGCGGCCGCAAACCGAAAGACATATGTCAATCGAACATGCTCAAATTCCGTCCATCGAGGGTACCTTGACGGTCGAGAAGCGACTGTCCGGGCGCGGATGGAAGGTGATGCCGTCGTGCGAGACGACTCCGCACCGCGTACCCGGCAGTTACGCGTGTACGAGCACCGCGGCCACACGGTGCTGGAGCTGCTGGGCGAGATCGACCTCGTCGCGGCGGCCGAGATCGGTCCCGCGCTGGACCTGGTCACCCGGCGCGCCGGCGCCCGGATCGTGCTCGACCTGCGGCAGGTGGAGTTCTTCGACTGCTCGGGGCTGCGGCTGGTCTACCGGGCCCGCGCCCGGGTCCTGGAGCACGGCGGCCGGCTGCACCTGGTGTGCACGCATCCGATGACCCTGCGCGTCTTCCGGGTGACCGGTCTGTCCCGGCTCCTGCCGCCGTACCCCACGCCGGACGCGGCGCTGGCCGGCGCCGAGGCCGCGTCCGGCACGCTCTGAGGGGCCCGTCACTCCTCGAACAGGGCGCTGACGGATTCCCCGTTGTGGATGCGCCGTACGGCCTCGGCGAGCGCCGGGGCGATGGAGAGCACGCGGAGCTTGCCGGTGCGCTCGTCCTCGGGGACCGGCACGGTGTTGGTGCAGACGATCTCCAGCACGTCCGGCTGCTCGCCGATCCGCTGGAGGGCACCGGCCGCGAACAGCCCGTGGGTACAGGCCACCCGGATCGAGCGCGGCCCCAATTCCCGCAGCCGGTCGAGGAGTTCCAGTACCGTGCTGCCCTTGGCGATCTCGTCGTCCAGCACGATGACGTCCCGGCCGGCGACCTCGCCGATGACGGAGCTGATGGTCACCCGGTCGTCCGCGTACCGCTGTTTGGCGCCGGCCGCCACCTGGGCGCCGATCCGGCGGGCGAAGGCGGCGGCCTCCTTGGCGTTGCCGAGGTCCGGCGAGACCACCGTGGTGCGCGAGAGGTCGTACTGCCGGAAATGCGCGGCGAGTTCGCGCAGGGCGTGCAGATGGTCCACCGGTACGGAGAAGAAGCCGTGCACCTGCGGCGAGTGCAGGGTCATGGCCAGCACCCGGCTCGCGCCGGCCGCCACCAGCAGGTCCGCGACCAGCCGGCCGCCGAGGGAGATGCGCGGGGCGTCCTTCTTGTCGGACCGGGCGTAGGAGTAGTGCGGCATGACGACCGTGATCCGGGCGGCCGAGGCACCCCGGGCGGCGTCGCACATCATCAGCAGCTCGACCAGATGCTCCTGCACCGGGCGGACCAGCGGCTGGATCAAAAAGACGTCCCGCTCCCGGCAGTTGGCCTGGAGCTGCACCTCCAGGCAGTCGTTGGCGAACCGGCTCGTCCGGGTCGGGCTGAGCGGCACCCCGAGGTGCGCGCAGACCTCACGGGCCAGTTCGGGGTGGGCGCTGCCGGTGAAGACGGCGATGTCTCGCACGGTCGGTTCCTCGGGGGCTCGGCACCGGGTGGATCGTCATGCTACCGGCGGCACCGGGGCCCGCTCGGCGACGCCCGGCGCAACTCGCCTGTCTGAGCCGGTCGTCGGCGGGAATCAGGTCAGTCGTCGGGAGTCAGGCCGGCAGGAAGGAGGACCGTCGCCATGACGACTTCCCTCGGGCGGATGCCCGTGTGGGCCAGGGTGGTGACTGCGATCGTCCTGGTGCTCGTGGTGCTGTTCGCCGGAATCCGGCTGGCCGTACTGCCGGGCATCAAGGACCTGTTCGGCACCGAGACGCACGACCGCTCCGGACCCACGCTGCTGAAGTCCATCCAGGACATGAGCCGTTACGACGCGGCCTCGGGCAACTTCCAGGTCGTGGTGGACCTGGAGAAGGACGCGAAGTTCCTGCCCGACGCGATCCGCGGCACCCGCACCCTGTACGTCGGCGCGGGCACCGTGGACGCCTACGTCGACCTCGGCGGGGTCGGCGAACGGGACGTCCGGGTCGACAAGGACCGTACGACGGCCACCATCCGGCTGCCGCAGGCCCAGTTGGGCAAGCCGGCCCTCGACCCCGACCACTCCTACGCCGTCTCCAAGCAGCGCGGCCTGCTGGACCGGCTCGGCGACCTGTTCTCGGGCAACCCCAACAGCGAGCAGGCCGTGCAGAAGCTCGCCGTACGCCACATCGGCGACGCGGCGAAGAGCAGCGGACTGACCAAGCGCGCCGAGTCCAACACCACCGACATGCTCCAGGGCCTGCTGCACTCCCTCGGCTTCACCGAGGTGCACATCGGCTACGGGGCCTGAACCGCGGCTCAGCCACCGAGTACCCCCGGCAGGGCCAGCGCGCCGAGCAGGGTGGTGCCGACCAGGAGCCAGGCCACGTAGTCGCCGACATGGCCGGACTGGAGGCGGCGCAGGGGTGCGGCCCAGCTGGGGGCGGCCAGCCAGGTGGGGCGGGTGACGGCGAGGGCGGCCAGGATGACCGCCAGGGCGGTGGCGGCCAGGCCCAGCAGTACGCCGGGTGCCGTCCAGTGGGCGGAGGCGTGCGCGCCGCCCGACCCGGCCTCGTTGACGGAGCGGGCCACCAGGTCGCCGAAGCCGGGGGCCACCCCGACGGCGAGGGCGGCGGCGAGCAGCACCGCGGGCACCGTCGTCATGGTGTCCGGGACGCGGCGCAGCAGCCCACCGGTCTCGGGCTCCTCGCCGGAGCCGCTGGTCTCGTACTCGGCGTCCTCGGGGCGCGGTCCGAGGCCGAGGAACACCCGGGCGGTGACCCGCAGGACGGCACCCGCGGTGATCGCGGAGACCAGTACGTACCCGACGGTGAGCGGGCCGCCGGCCGCCTCCTCGGCGACCGACTTGCCGAGCCCGGTGCCGAACGGCGGCAGGCCCGCGAGGCCCAGGGCGCCGATCGCGAACATCACCCCGGTGGCGCGCAGCGAACGGGCGCGGCCGTGCAGGGCGTGCTCGTCGACGCTGCCGAACCGGTCGAGCAGGACGCCCGCACAGGCGAACAGCGCGGCCTTCACGGCGGCGTGCCCGACGACGTAGAGGGCGATCCCGTCGTCGCCCTCGGGGGTGAGGACGCCGAGGCCGACGAGGAACAGGCCGGTGTGGGCGATGGTGGAGTAGGCGAGCAGCCGTTTGATGTGCCGCTGGTACCAGCACATGACGGCGCCGACGGCGGCCGTGAGGATGCCGAGCGTCACCAGTGCCCGGGTCAGGTCGGCGGCGGGGATGCCGCCGGGTCCGGCGAAGACGGTGCCGTACACCCGCCAGGCGCCGTAGACGCCGAGTTCGACCATGACACCGGAGAGCAGCATGCAGACCGGGGTGGGGGCGACGGCGTGCGCGTCCGGGAGCCAGAAGTGGAAGGGCACGGTGGCCGCCTTGACCAGCAGACCGGTCATCACCAGGACGAAAGAGGCGAGCACGAGGGCGTCCGGGCCGCCGTGCGCGTCGAGTCCGCGCCCGATCGCCGACATGCCCAGCTCGCCGGTGCGGGCGTAGAGCAGGGCGATGCCCATCAGCATGGCGTACGCGCCCAGCGAGTTGACGACACCGAAGGTCAGCGCGCCCTGGACGGCCCTGGCCTCGTCGATGCGGTAGCCGGTCAGGGCGTAGGCCACCACGCTCATCAGCTCGAAGAACACGAAGGCGTTGAACAGGTCGCCGGCCAGGGCGAATCCGCACATGGCGCCCTGGAAGAGCAGCATCAGCGCGGTGAATGCGCCGGTGTGGCCGTGCGGGGGCGCGTCGAAGTAGCGCCAGGAGTAGGCGAGGGCGGCGAGCGTCAGCAGGGACGCGAGGGTGGCCATGCCGAGCGCGGGGCCGTCGCCGAGCACGACGATGCCGACGCTCTGCCCGCCGACGGGCAGCCAGCCGCCCACCCATTCGGTCATCGGCGGCGTGGAGTTCAGCAGCAGGAGCAGCGCGAGGGCCCCGGTGCCGCCGGAGACGACGAAGCCGGTGATCTCGACGGCGGCGCGCGGCAGCCGGCGGCCGGCGGCGGCCGGCAGGGCGGCGCCGAGCAGCGGAACGGCGACCAGGAGCGGGAGCAGGTGGTGCATCAGCCGCGCAGCTCCCGCAGTTCGTCGGGGTCGACCGTGCCGTGCCGTTTGGCGATCTGGAGGACCAGCGCGAGCAGCAGCGCGGTGACGGTGGCGCCGACGACGATGTCGGTGAGGGTGAGGGCCTGCACCACCGGGTCGACCACCGGCCGGGAGCCCGGCTCGATGTCGGAGAACACGGGCGCGGTGCCGCCGGCGCGGTAGCCGACCGCCAGCAGCAGGATGTAGGTCGCCGACTGGCAGACGGCGAGGCAGCCGACGGCGTGGATCAGGTGGCGGCTGGTGGCGAGGCCGTAGCAGCCGGTCAGAAAGACGTAGGCGGCGACCAGGTAGGGCAGGACGTCCATGGCGTGGCTCATTTTCCGGGCTCCTCCTCGGTCGCGTCCTCGATCTCGACGGCCTGGTCGAGGAAGTGGGCGAGCAGCACGGTGGCCGCGCCGGCCACCTCCATGCCGACGGCCGCGTTCAGCAGGGGGACGGTGCCGCCGGAGGACAGCGTGTTGAACGTGCCGTACGGCAGCAGGGTGTTGGCGAGGAAGGCGGTGCCGGCGAGGAGGCCGGCGAGGCCCAGGACGACGTAGCTGGAGACGGCGAGCGCGTCGGTGGTCTCGTACACGCCGAGCGGGCGGACGCGTTCCAGCGCGCCGTAGTCGGCGCCCAGGTACAGCAGGTGCAGCGCGGTCGCGGCGACCACTCCGCCCTGGAAGCCGCCGCCGGGGCTGAGCTGGCCGTGCGCGATGACGTACAGGCCGGTCACCAGGGCGACGGGCAGCACGAGCAGCGCGTAGCGGCGTACCGGGCGGGCCACTTCGGCGGGTTCGGGCGGTGCCCGGTGTTCGTCGCGGGTCTGGCGCAGCAGGACCACGCAGCCGAGGACGGCGGCGAACAGGATGCTCATCTCGCCGAGGGTGTCGTAGGCGCGCTGGTCGAAGTTGACGGAGGCGATGGTGTTGGCGATGTGCCGCCGCAGGGAGGCGTGCACGGCGCGGTCGCCGTAGGGGTGCGAACGGCCGCCGAAGCGGGGCAGGTCGAGGCAGGCGGCGACGAGCAGCGCGGCCAGGCCGGTGCCGCCGACGGCCAGCAGCCACAGCCGCAGCCGGTTCACTCCCGGTCCTCCTTCGAGCGGCCCCGGCGTCTGGTCTTGCGCACCGACAGCATGATGAGCAGCGGGGTCAGCGCCGAGCCGACGGCGAGTTGGGAGAGGCCGACGTCGGGGGCCTGGAGCACGGTGAACAGGGCGGCCAGGACGACGCCGAGCACGGACAGCACGAGGGCCTGCCGTGCGGGGTCGCGCTGGGTGACGGCCGCGGTGGCGCAGGCGGCGGTCAGCAGCAGCGTCACGACGATCACCGCGTCGGCCACGGGACACCTCCGGCGCGTCGCCCCGGCACCGGGTCAGCCACCGCCCACCCGCCGGAAGCCGCCCGCCAGCGCGCGGGAGGCGATGACGTTGCCGGCGATCAGCAGTACGCCGATCACCAGCAGTTTCACCATGGCCCGGCCGGGTCCGGCGGCCGCGCAGGCGGCGACCACGGCGGCGAGGCCCAGCCCGGCGGCCGTCCAGGTCAGGCCCCAGGCGCTGGGCCGCTCCCCCGCCAGGTCGTCGGAGAGCAGCCGGGCGAAGACCAGGGTGCCGACCGGGCCGAGCAGGGCGAGCAGCAGGGCGAGGTCGACGTAGGACGGGCGGCCGTAGCCCTGGGACAGGAGCAGCAGGGCCGGGCAGACGGCGGAGGTGGCGAGGTTCTGGGCGAGGATCCGGCGGGCCGGCGGCCCGGTGGTCACGCCCCACAGGACGGCCGCCCCGCCGCCCCCCAGTGCGAGGGTCGCCGCGAGGATCCAGCCGTTCACCGCCACCTCACCGCCCGCCGGCCGGCCCGGGCCAGCACCGCGCCGACGGCGGCGCAGCCCGCGCCGACGATCCGTTCCAGGGTGTCCACCGAGGTGACGAACACCAGCCACAGCAGGGCCAGCGCCAGCCACCAGGCCAGCAGTTCGGCGGAGGCGCGCAGGAGCGGGCGGGGGTCGGTGCGCCGGGTCATCCGCCACCTCCTCGCCCTCCGCACGGGTGTGCGGCGTTCCGTCCCCTGCTCTTCGCCGCTCGGGGCATCCAAGCACCGGGGGGCGCACGCCGGGGCGGCGGCACGCGGGTGGGATGCCGGAGTGCCCCGGGAGCGTGAACGGAAACCCGGCGTGCGCGCTCGGCGTCCCGGCGGCGGCGGCATCCCGGCGGGGATGGCGGGTAACCGCGAGGGGACATCGGCCCGTTGAGGACTGGAGGATCACATGGCCCGCACCGCCGTACGACTGCCCGGGGCCCTGCGCGGCTCGCGGAAGCGGGAACCGGCGCGGGCCGGACGGCTTCCCGGCCTGCTGCGCCGCCCGGCGAGCCGGGGGCCGGCCGAGCGGGCGGGGCGCGCGGAGAGGGCCCCGCGTGCCGAAGAGGTCTCGACGGCCGCTCCCCGGCACGTGGTCCCGCTGCCCCTGCGGCTGCTGGCGATGCTGGCCGCGTTCGCGGCGATGGTGGCCTTCGCCGTGGTGCTCGCGCGGCTCACGCTCCAGCCCTCCCCGGCCTCGGTGCCGCTGACGCACAGCAACGTGCATCCGGGCCGCTCGCTGCACGCCTACCTGGAGCAGGCGCCGTGGCGCGACGCGGTCAAGCAGCTCGGCGGCAACGTGCTGCTCGGCGTGCCGTTCGGGGTGCTGGTGCCGGTGCTGGCGCCGCGCGCCCGGGGGATGCTCCGGGTGCTGGGCCTGACCGCGCTGGTGATGCTGATGGTGGAGCTGGTGCAGGGCGCGCTGATCACGGGGCGGGCCTTCGACATCGACGACGTCATCCTCAACACCTCGGGGGCGCTGCTCGGTTGGCTGTTCCTCGGGCGGTGGCTCGGCAGGACGGTGCACGCCCGGGTGCGACGCGTGAGCGCCGAGTGAGGAGTCGCGTGAGGATCGGCGACAGGTCCGTACCAGAGTATTGACGACGCTCTTATCTCACTCCTTAAATCAAGAGGCATCTCTCCCCCCACGCCGAATGGAGAGCCATGGTCTCCTCACGTCTGCTGCGCGGATGCCTCTTCGCCGCCCTGTCCGTCGCGCTGGTCGGCTCCGCCGCCGTCGGACCGGCCGAGGCCCGCACCGACGCCCCGGCGGCAGCCGCCGCCACCACCTTCTCCGACACCTTCGACGGCCCGGCCGGCGCCGCGGTCGACGGCTCGAAGTGGACGCTGGAGACCGGCGACAACGTCAACAACCACGAGCGGCAGTACTACACCTCGGGCACGAAGAACGCGGCCCTGGACGGCCAGGGCCACCTGGTGATCACGGCCCGCAAGGAGAACCCGGCCGGCTACCAGTGCTGGTACGGCAGCTGCCAGTACACCTCGGCCCGGCTGAACACGTCCGGCAAGTTCAACGCCCAGTACGGGCACGTCGAGGCGCGCATGAAGATCCCGCGCGGGCAGGGCATGTGGCCGGCGTTCTGGATGCTCGGCACGCCGGTCAACTGGCCGGACTCCGGGGAGGTCGACGTGATGGAGAACGTCGGCTTCGAACCCTCGACCGTGCACGGCACCATCCACGGCCCCGGCTACTCGGGCTCGGGCGGCATCGGCGCGGGCTACTCGCTGCCGAACGGGCAGGCCTTCGCCGACGCGTTCCACACCTTCGCGGTGGACTGGGCGCCGGACTCCCTCACCTGGTCGGTGGACGGCACCGTCTACCAGCGGCGCACCCCGGCCGACCTGGGCGGCAGGACGTGGGTGTTCAACAAGCCGTTCTTCCTCATCCTGAACCTCGCGGTGGGCGGCTACTGGCCCGGCGACCCGGACGGCTCCACGCAGTTCCCGCAGCAGCTCGTGGTGGACTCGGTGTCCGTGACGACCGGCGGCGGCGCGGCCGGCTCCGCGATCCGGGGGCTGGCCGGCAAGTGCGTGGACGTGGCGGCCGCCAACTCGGCGAACGGCACCCCGGTCCAGCTCTACGACTGCAACGGCACCGCCGCGCAGAACTGGACGGTCGGCTCGGACGGCACCATCCGGGCCCTCGGCAAGTGCCTGGACGTGACGGGCAACGGGACGGCGGACGGCACGGCCGTCCAGCTGTGGGACTGCACCGGCGGCCCCAACCAGAAATGGGCCGTCTCCGGGGCGAACGACATCGTCAACCCGCAGGCGGACAAGTGCCTGGACGTCACCGGCAACAACTCCGCCAACGGGACCCGGTTGCAGATCTGGACCTGCACGGGCGGCGCCAACCAAAAGTGGACGGTCGGCTGAGCCGTCGGCTCAGTGCAGCGTCCAGGTGTACTTGTCGCCGCCCACGAAGCGGACCAGGTCCGGATCGTCCAGGTCGTGGATCGGGATGCCGTGGGCGGCGGCCGTCTGCAGCACGTCGGTGACGGTCCTCGCCTCACCGACCACCTCGCCGTCGATCTCCATGATCCGGAAAGGCGGCTCGCCGTGCCTGCCCGGGCACACGCCGAGCACCAGGACGCGCGGTCGGGAGATGTACGGAGCTGCTTGTTCGGTCATGCGACTCAGCCTAAGACGGGCGGCCTGGCCACGGCTCATCCACGGGCGCCGGCCGGCAGCTCCGGGACCGCCGCCTCGACCGCTCCCGGGTGGCCGGCCGCCCGACGTCCCCGTGTTCGCCCAGCCGGGTGAGCGCGGGCGCGATCGTCATGTCCTGTCCGAGCAGCTCGAAGACCGCGAGCACCGCCACGGCCGCGAGCACGGTGGCGTGCCGGGTGCGGAAGTCCTTGGCGGATGGGGCCCCTCCCGCGCGAGCACGGCCGAGCGTACGGGAGTAGGGGCCGGAGAGGCGGCGCAGCGCCTCGTGGAGGTCGGCCCCGCGCCCCGCTCGTAGAAGGCGAGGAAGCGGTCGCCGCCGCGCGGGCGGCGCGGCAGTGCGCGGGCCGCGGTCGGCGTCTCGTCGTCCGGGCTCTGGTCGTCCCGCCCGCCCGGCGCGACGTGTGGATCTGCCCCTGGAGCCGGCGGGACGCGGGCTGACCCGGCCGCGGGTCACCGCCTGCGCGGTCCGGCTGCCCGGCCTCGGCTTCTTCCGCGTCGGCAGCGACCGGCACACCCGCACCAAGCCGGTCCGCGGGCGCACGGCTCAGGGACGGCGCCAGGAGTCGTCGCCCAGATGGGAGCCAGCCTGCGGTCCCATGCGGAGCATGCCGCCGTCCACGCTCCAGGACGCGCCGGTGACGTAGGAGGCGTCCGGGCTCGCCAGGAAGGCGATGACGGCGGCCACCTCGCGGGCGTCGCCGGGCCGGCCGAGCGGCACCCCAGGGCGCCGTTCGGTGTGCACGTCGGTGTCCTCCTGACCGGTCATCGGTGTGGCGATCTCGCCGGGCGCGACCGCGTTCACCGTGATGCCGTACTCGGCCAGTTCCAGGGCCATCACCTGGGTGAGCAGGCCGAGTCCGCCCTTCGCCGCGCAGTACGGGGCCGCGCCGACCCGGGGCTGGTGCTCGTGCACGGAGGTGACGTTGACGATCCGGCCGCCGTCGCCCTGCCGGATCATGTGCCGGGCCGCGCGCTGCCCGCACAGGAAGGGGCCGACGAGGTCGACGTCCAGCACCCGCCGCACGTCCTCCAGGGTCAGGTCCAGGTACGGGGTCATGGTGCCGGTCCCGGCGTTGTTGACCAGGACGTCGATCCGGCCGAGTTCGGCGCACAGCTCGTCCACCGTGTCGGCGGCGCCGGGCAGCCGGGTCAGGTCCAGCCGGGCGACGGCGGCGCGGCGGCCCTTGTCCCGGACCTCCCGTGCGGTCTCCTCGGCGCCCTTCTCGTCGGAGTGCCAGGTGATGCCGACGTCCAGGCCCGCCTCGGCCAGGCGTACGGCGGTGGCGCGGCCGATACCGGAGTCGGCACCGGTGATCAGCGCGGTGCGCTGCGCGGCTGGGGCGGGCATGGGCGGCCTCCTGATGCCGGGGAACGTCGATGGGGCTTCGCAGCGCCCGGGGCGTGGACCGGGACTTCGCGGTACCCGGGAGCGGTGCGGGCAAACCGGGCGCCGGGCGCGCTTCCGCCGGGCTCCGGGTGTCAACCTGGTCCCATGGAACCCGTGGCAGCGCTCGACCGGATCGCCTTCCTGCTGGAGCGGGCCCTCGCGCCCACCTACCGAGTGCGGGCCTTCAGGACCGCCGCGCGGGTCCTGGCCGGACTGCCCGCCGGCGAGGTGGCCGAGCGGGCCGCGGCCGGGACGCTGGAGTCGCTGAGGGGGGTCGGGCCGAAGACCGCCCAGGTGGTGTCGGAGGCGCTGGCCGGTGAGGTGCCCGGGTACCTGCGCAAGCTGGAGGAGGAGGCCGGTGCGGTGGACCCCTCGGCCGCCGGGGCGGGGCTGCGGGCGCTGATCCGCGGGGACTGCCACACGCACTCGGACTGGTCCGACGGGGGCAGCCCGATCGAGGAGATGGGGCGCACCGCCGCCGCGCTGGGGCACGAGTGGACCGTGCTCACCGACCACTCGCCCCGGCTGACGGTGGCCCGGGGACTGTCCCCCGAGCGGCTGCGCGAGCAGGTGGCGGTGGTGGCCGAGCTGAACACGCGGTGGGCGCCGTTCCGGCTGCTCACCGGCATCGAGTGCGACATCCTCGACGACGGCTCCCTGGACCAGGAACCGGAGCTGCTGGAGCGACTGGACGTGGTCGTGGTGTCCGTGCACTCCAAGCTGCGCATGGACGCCCGCGCCATGACCCGCCGGATGGTGGCCGCGGTCCGCGATCCGCACGCCGACGTGCTCGGGCACTGCACCGGCCGGCTGGTGACCGGGCGGGGGCGGCCGGAGTCGGAGTTCGACGCGGCGGAGGTGTTCGCCGCCTGCGCCGAGTCCGGGACGGCCGTGGAGATCAACAGCCGCCCCGAACGCCTGGACCCGCCCCGGTGGCTGATCCGCGAGGCCCTGGCGGCGGGCGTGCTGTTCTCGGTCGACACCGACGCGCACGCGCCCGGCCAACTGGACTGGCAGCTCCTCGGCTGCGCCCGCGCCGAGGAGTGCGGGGTGCCCGCCGAGCGGGTGGTGACGACGTGGAGCGCCGCGGAACTGCTGGACTGGACGCGTACGGGCCGCCTCCCGGCACGCGTGCCGGCCCCCTGACGTGGTACCCGGAGACCGACAGCGAGAGGAAGGACCCCCTGATGGAGCGTGCCGCCGTCTTCGACGTGGACGGAACCCTCGTCGACACCAATCACCTGCACACCGTGACCTGGTGGGAGGCGTTCCGGCAGGCGGGGCACCGGGTTCCCATGCACGCCGTGCACCGGGCCGTCGGGCTGGGCTCGGACGACCTGATCGCGCATCTGCTCGGCGACGACCGCGACCCGGACCAGGACGCCGAGCTGAGCGCCGCCCACAAGGCGCTGTACGGGCAGTACTTCGACCGGCTGCCCGCCCTGCCGGGCGCCGGTGAGCTGCTGCGGCACCTGCACCGGAACGGCTGGACGGTCGTCCTCGCCACCTCGGCGAGCGGTGCCGAGCTGGGCGCGCTGCGCCGGGCGATCGGCGCGGACGACGCCATCGCCGACACGGCCAGCTCCGACGACGTCGAGCAGGGCAAGCCCGCGCCGGAGCCGGTCGAGCACGCGCTGGAGCTGGCCGGGGTGCCGGCCTCGCGCGCCGTGTTCGTCGGTGACACCGTGTGGGACATGCGGGCCGGCAGCAAGGCCGGGGTGCGGTGCCTGGGGGTGCTGTGCGGCGGCATCCCGCGCGCCGACCTGGAGGAGGCGGGCGCGCAGGCGGTGTACGCCGACCCCGCCGACCTGCTCGACCGGCTGGCCGAGACCCCGCTGGGCGAGCCGCACGGAGGGTGACACAGGTCACGTGAGGCGGTGGAACACCCCGAGGTGGTTGCCCGTTTAACCAGTCGTGGGTGCGGATGGGACAGTGTCCCCGGGCCTCACCATCCGCCCACAGGGACGATCGTTCGGCTGAAGCCCTGTGGAGCCTTTCGCCGAGAGGCGACCGCCATCCGTGCCCACCACCCGACCGCCCCGGTCGTGATTCCCCCGTCACGGCCGGGGCTTCCTCATGCCCGGGCCCGCCGTGGCCGTCCCGCGTGTGCGGGGACGCCGCCCGGGTACCCGGCCGGTCGGCAGAGCCCCCGGACGGCCGGAAGGAGCGGAAGGTGAGCAGCTCAGCGGGCAGCAGGGTGGTCGTGACCGGCGCCACCGGCAATGTCGGGACGAGCGTGGTGCGACTGCTCTCCGAGGACCCCGGGATCAAGTCGGTACGCGGGCTGGCCAGGCGGATTCCCGACTGGTCGCCGGACAGGACCGAGTGGGACGCCGTGGACCTCGCCTCCGACCGGGCGAACCTCGCGGAGCGGTTCGAGGGCGCCGACGCCGTGATCCATCTGGCCTGGGCCTTCCAGCCGACGCACGACCCGGCCACCACCTGGCGCACCAACGTGCTCGGCAGTATCCGGGTGTTCGAGGCGGTCGCCGCGGCCCGGGTGCCGGCGCTGGTGCACGCCTCTTCCGTGGGCGCGTACTCGCCGGGTCCCAAGGACCGCCCGGTGGACGAGTCCTGGCCGACGCACGGCTGGCCGGACGCCGCGTACTGCCGGGAGAAGGCCTATCTGGAGCGCACCCTCGACGTGTTCGAGCGCGACCACCCCGAAGTACGGGTGGTGCGGATGCGTCCCGCCTTCCTGTTCAAGTGGGAGTCGGCGAGCGAGCAGCGGCGGATCTTCGGCGGACGCTGGCTGCCCGGACCGCTGGCCCGGCCCGACATGCTGCCGTTCCTGCCGGACGTGCCGGGGCTGCGGGTGCAGGCCCTGCACACGGACGACGCCGCCGAGGCCTACCGGCTCGCGGTGCACGAGAGCACCGCCCGGGGCCCCTTCAACCTGGCCGCCGATCCCCCGCTGGACGCCGGCGTGCTCGCCGGACTGCTCGGCGCCCGCCCCGTGCGGCTGCCGCGCGCGGCGGCCCGGTCCGCGATCGCGGCGGCCTGGGGCCTGCGTCTGCTCCCCGCCTCCCCGCACCTGTTCGACGCGGTGCTGCGGCTCCCGCTGATGGACTGCGCCCGCGCCCGTACGGAGCTGGGCTGGAGCCCGAGCCGGTCGGCGACGGACGTGCTGCGGGAGTTCCTCGACGGCCTCCAGCAGGGCGGCGGGATGGACACCGAGCCGATGCGGGGCCGGAAGGTCGGCTGAGCCGGACGAACCCGACACGACGAGACCAGGAAGAGGAAGAGGGAGACATGGCGGAGGAGAACGAACCGGGTCACGAGACCGGCCGGAGCGAGCGACCGGTTCCCCGGGACCTGCCCGACCAGCAGGCCCGGCCCGACGACGACCCGTGGGAGACCACCTCGTCCGGGGGCGCGCCCCGGCAGGGCGAGGACGTGCCGGACACCGACGAGGCCGGCAGCGGTCCCGCCGGCAACCCGCGCTCGGGCACGGCCCGCCCGGAACACCCGGCACCGCAGGAACCGGCGGACTGAGCCCGCCCCGGACGACCGGTCAGCGCGGCGACCGCTCCCGCAGGGCCGCCCGCCAGGCGGGCAGCCGGTCCTCGCCGACCGGCTCGGGGCGGCGCCCGCCGCCGGCGAAGAACTCGGCCAGGGGCAGGATCGCGGCGCCGACGGTGACCGCGTCCGGACCGAGCCGGCCCAGCTCGATGGTGACCTTGTCGACCGGGTGGCGCAGGGCGTACGTCGTGGCGTGCCGGCGTACGGCGGGCAGGAACCGGGTGCCGAGCTGGAGACCGGCCCAGCCGCCGATCAGGATCCGCTCGGGCTGGAAGAGATTGATCAGGTCCGACAGGCCCGCGCCCAGGTACTCCGCCGTCTCCTCCAGGACATCCAGCGCGACCGGGTCGGGCGCGGTGCCGTCGGCCGGATAGGCGGCGGCGAGCATCGCGGTGAGCGCGGTCTCCTCGTCCGTGTCCGTCGGCGGCCGGCCGCCCTCCTCGCGCCAGCGGGCGAGCAGCGACTCGGCGCCCGCGTAGGCCTCCAGGCAGCCGGGCGCGCCGCAGCGGCAGCGGCGCCCGCGGACCCGGACCGTCAGATGCCCCCACTCGACCGCCCGCCCGTGCTCCACCTCGGGCGTGACCAGACACGCGCCGACGCCGGAGCCGAAGAGCACGACGACGGCGTTGCGGGCACCGCGCCCCGCGCCGAACCACATCTCCGCCTGACCCAGGGTCTTGGCGCCGTTGTCGATGAAGTACGGCACCTGGTCCGGGAGTGGGGAGGTGGCGCGGAGCAGTTGCTCCAGCGGTACGGCGGTCCAGCCGATGGTCTGCCCGTGCACCACCGCGCCGCGGTCCGCGGTGTGTTCGACGATGCCGGGGACGCCGACCCCGACGCCGAGCAGCCGCTCGGGGGCGGCCCCCGGGGCGCCGAGCACCTCCGCGATGCCGTCGCGGATGTGGCCGACGATGACGTCCACGTCGTAGCCCTGCGGAGTCAACGGACGTTCGGTGCGGGCGAGTTCCGTGAGAGCCAGGTCGAACAGCTCGACGCGGACGCGGGTCTCGCCGACGTCGACGCCGATCATCTGCCCGCTGTGCGGTGACACGCGCAGCAGGGTGCGGGGCCGGCCGCCGTCGGAGTCGACGCTGCCGGCCTCCTCCACCAGGGCATCGGCGATCAGGTCGGCGACGACGTTGCTGACCGAGCCGGAGCTGAGTCCGGTCGCGGGACCGAGTTCGAAGCGGCTGAGCGGGCCGTCGAAGTAGAGCCGTTGCAGCACGGCCGTGCGGTTGCCCCGCCGCAGGTCGCGTACCGTCCGCCCGTTGCGCCCCGCCATATGGCTCCCTTCACGAACCCTGCCCGACCTGCAACATACCCCTTCGGACAGCGGCGGCGCGACATTCCCCCAACCCTTAGTTCACGCTGTGAGCAAAGCGGCGCGGGCGGTGTCCCCGGTCACCGCACCGTCAACGCCTGAGCCGAATGGTCCAATCCCCGCACCCGGCACCGACCCGGCGAACGATTCCAGCCGCATGGATCATCCGCTTCCCGTCCACTTCTGGCACCGTCATGGACAGAAACAGTTCTGGATCGATCATGTTCGACCACGCCGGGGAACGGGAACAGGCCAAGGGATGTACGACGTACGAAAGTGGGGCCCGAGGCTGCGGAGCCTGGTGCGGCGGCGCCGTGAGCCGGTGGTCGTCCAGACGCTGCGGTCGGCCGCGGCGGCGACGGTCGCCTATGTCATCGCCCTCCGCCTCAGCCCGGAACCGGCCCCCCTCACCTCGCCTCTGACCGCTCTGCTCGTCGTCCAGGTGACGTTCTACGCCACCCTCACCAACGGCATCCGCCGCGTGAACGCGGTGGTGGCCGGCGTGCTGGTCGCCATCGCGTTCAGCGTGCTGGTGGGGCTCACCTGGTGGAGCCTCGCCCTGCTGATCGTGGCCGCGCTGGCCGTGGGACACCTGGTGCGGGTGGACGAGTACGTGGCCGAGGTGGCGATCAGCGCCATGCTGGTGCTCGGCGTGACCACGGTCGGCTTCACCGCGTGGGCCCGCATCGTGGAGACCCTGATCGGCGCGGTCGTCGGCACGGCCTGCAACCTGCTGCTGCCGCCACCGGTCTGGGTGGACGAGGCCGGACGGTCGATCGAGGACCTGGCGCGCCGGCTGCGGCAGTTGATGCTGCGGCTCGGTGAGGAGGCCGGCGGCACCACCCCGTGGCAGCGGGCGGCCGAGCGGCTGCACGAGGCGCGCCGGCTGGACCAGCACATCGCCCAGGTCGACGCCTCCCTGCGGCAGGCCGAGGACAGCCTGCGACTCAATCCCCGTGTCAAGGAGGGCCTGCTGCACCGGGTGGTGCTGCGCACCGGCCTCGACACCCTGGAGATCTGCACGGTGGTGCTGCGGGTGCTGGCCCGCTCCTTCACCGACCTGGCCAAGGCGCGCGGCCCGCAGGAGCTGTTCCCGCCGCCGGTCGGGGCGACCGTGGAGCAACTGCTGTCGGAGATCGCCGACGCGCTGGTCAGCTTCGCCGTGCTGGTCACCACCCACCTGAGCGAGAACGCCGAGTCGGCCGAGGCCCGGCTCGACGCCGAGCTGCACACCGCGGCCGGCACCCGGGACCGGCTGGCCGAGCTGCTGCGCGAGGAGATCGGCAGGAACACCGAGAACTGGCAGCTGCTGGGCGCGGTGCTGACCGAGACGACCCGGATCATCGACGAGCTGGACACCGAGCACCGCACCCGCCGGCTGCTGGAGGAGCTGGACCGGGTCTCCCGGGAGCAGCGGGCCAGGCTGCCGCGGGTCTCCCGGCTGCGCGAGCGGCTCGGCGTACAGGAGGAGCTGTGGCGGAACCGTACCGGGGTCGGCGAACGTTCTCGCTGAGAAGGGTGCCGCGCCGGGCGGCACGGAGTGCGGAGGGGGTGATCGGATGAGCGGCGCCGAGGTCGTGGTCGACGGGAACACGCTGCGGTTGCCGGGCGGGGTGGCGGTGCGGTTCGTGCGCACGCTGCGGCTGCCCGAGAAGGGCACGCATCCGCTGCCGCCGGGGCTGGGCGAGTTCCCGGTCCGGCGGGTCGCGGACCACGCCGACACGGTGCCCGAGGAGTGGCGGGCGCGCGGTGGCGTGATGCTGCCGGTGTATCTCCGCGAGGCGATGTGGCTGAGTTTCGCCGGTACGACGGAGCCGGCCGCCCTCCAGGTGGGCGCGGGCAAGGTGTGCGCGGTCTCCGGCCGGCCGTGGAGCGACCGGCTCACCCGCGAGCCGCAGAACTACCTGGTCCTCCCCCGCCAGCCCTGGCTGGACGGCATCAACTCCGGGAAGGGCACGGTCCGCCAGTTCGTGGCGGTGCCGCTCGGGATGGGCGCGACCGTGGAGGGGCAGGTCACCGGTGAGGAGGTGTGGGGCGGCATCCAGCTCCAGACGTTCCCGCTCCGGGAGGAGGCGCTGGCCGAGTGGCGGCGCCGGGAGCGGGAGCGTCGCGAGCGGGAGCGCCGGGCGGCGGTCACGCGGGGCGCCCCGACGGCCGGCTTCGGCGCGGGCGTGCCGATGATGGCGGCCGGTCCCGGAGCGGCCGCGCCGCCCCCGACCCCGGCCGCCGGGGCGTCGCCGCCGCGCGCGCGGGCCGCGGCGGCCATGGGCCTCGGGGTCGGCGGCTCGATGCACCAGGAGGTCTTCAAGGACGACCGGCCGCTGGAGGACTGGGCGGAGCGGCCCGCCGGGCGGGTCTTCGTCCATCTGGTGACGCCCCCGCAGTGGCGGCGCATCACCGGCGAGGAGCCCCCGCCCTCCCCCGTGGACCGCGAGGCGTACACCCGTGCGGGCCTGCCCTGGTACGACTACTACGACGCGGACGCAGAGGACCTCGACCCGACCGGCACCCTGGAGGGGGTCGAGCCGGTCGGCGAGTGGCTCGGGGACGACCTGGACCCCTGGCAGCAGCCGTCTTTGGGGCAGGTGGTCCCGCTGAAGGACGCGCAGGGCAAGCCGGTCGAGGACGGTGACTGGTAGGCCGGCCGGGGACACCCTCTCGGGTTGCGTGCCGCGCGGCGGCCGTTGCCGGGCTTGCCCCGACCGGCCGCGTCGGGCCAAGGTGGCTGTCACTGCCGGGCGACCAGGGACCTGAGGTGGGGACGATGGACACGGAGCCGGGCGGGCCGCGCGGGCCGCTGTGGGGCCGCCGGGAGACCGGTGGCGGCGCCCTGAGCAGGCGCCGGTTCGTGGGGGCGATGGCGGGCGCGGCGGTGGTCGTCGCCGTGCCCTCCCCGGCGGCGCCACCGGAGAGCGGCCCCGCCGCGTCCCGCGCGCCCGGGACGGCCGTGCCGCGCCGGGAGCCGTCCGGGCCGCGCCCGCTGTACGTGGGCACGTACACCTCCGCCGACGGCGGCGGCACCGGCATCGGGATCGCCTCGTACGACCCGGAGGCGGGCGGCGTCACCGGGGCGGGCACGCTCACCGGAGTGCCCGACCCGTCGTACCTGGCCGTGCACCCGGACGGCCGGACGCTGTACGCGGTGGACGAACGGCAGGACGGCGGCGTGACGGCCGTACGCCTCGCCGACCGGCGGGTCCTCGGCACGCGCGGCACCGGCGGCGCGGGGCCCTGCCATCTGTCGGTCCATCCGAGCGGGCACTGGCTGCTGAGCGCCAACTACGGCTCGGGCAGTGTCGCGGTGCACCCGATCGACGCCTCCGGCGCCCTCGGTGAGCGCGCCGACCTGGTCACGCACTCCGCACCGGCGCCGGGACCCGGGCAGCAGGGTCCGCACGCGCACCAGTGCGTCACCGCGCCGGACGGCGGGCACGTCCTCGCCGTGGACCTGGGCACCGACACCGTCTACAGCTACCGGCTGGACGAGGCCTCGGGCCGGCTCACCGAGGTGGCACAGGCGCACACCCGGCCCGGTGCCGGACCGCGCCAGTTGACCTTCCACCCGGACGGCCGCTACGCCTATCTGGCCAACGAGGTGGACGACACGGTCGCCGTCTGCGGCTACGACCCCGGCACCGGCCGGGTGACGATCGGGGAGCCGCAACCGACCGGTTCGTCCGGGGGCACCAACTACCCGGCGCAGTTCCTGGTCACCGCGGACGGGAGGTACGCCTTCCTGGCCAACCGCGGGCACAACAGTCTCGCGCGGTACGCCGTCGAGGCCGACGGGGCCCGGCTGCGGCTGCTCGGCACGGTGCCGGTGGGCGGGGACTTCCCCCGGCAGATCGCGTTCTCCCCCGACGGCCGGCTGCTCTTCGCGGCGAACCAGCGCTCGGGGACGGTCACGGTCTTCCACGTCGACGCCGGCAGCGGGGAACTCCGGTCGGCGGGCGCGCCGTTCGCCTCACCCGTCGCCGTCTGCGCGCTGCCGCTGTAGGGCGCGGGGGCAGGCGGCGGCGCTCGCCTGGGCGAGCAGGACGTGCATGCGCTCGGTGAGCTGGCCGACGTCGTCGGCGGGCGCGTGGAAGGGCAGCCGTACGTCGCCGTGCGCGCGGGTGCGCTCGATGCGCAGGGTCAGTCCGTGCCGGTCGACGGCGAGGGGCAGCACCCGGGTCGCGGCGTGCAGGCTCTCGGGCCGCACCAGCCGGGTCAGCCGCTCGACGGCGTCCGGGTGGGCGTCGGCGAGATGGGTGAGCAGCCCGGCCTCGGCCTCGGCGAGCGGGTCGGGGCGGGCCGCGGTGAACTCGTCGAGGCCGATGACCACGGGTCCGGAGGCCTGCCGCAGCACGACCCGGGTGGGATGGAAGAGCAGGGCGCCCTCGGACGGGGCGAACCAGCCGGAGAGCCAGACCCGCGCGCGGATGCGGCCGCGCACCGGGACGGGGGCCACGTCGGCGAACTCCAGCACCGCGGAGGGCTCCTGGCGGGGCGCGCAGATGGCCGCCGTGAACAGGGCGCTGTCGTCGGGCACCGACAGGCGCACCTCACCGCCCTCGGTGACGGTGTGCGCGCCGACGTACTCCTCGCGTACGCCGTCCGCGGTCACCGCGCACGACCATGCGGCGGCCAGTACCGACCGCGCCCGTTCCGCCGCGCCGGGTGCGGCCGTCCAGTCCTGCGTGTCACCCATCCCGAGCCCTCCTAAGGTAAGCCTTGCCTAACTTAGCGGAGATCGGTGCGCGCGCCAACCGGGCGCGGCGACACGAAAGGGGGATTCAACCGAGCGGGAGGGTCAGACGAGGACGCCGAGCAGGGCCCGGGCGCACAGGTCCCGCACCTGCTCCCGGGTCAACTCGCCCTCGCGCAGCCACTCCAGACAGACGGCCGTGGTGAAGGCGAGCCAGCCGCGCACCGCCAGCCGGACCTGCGGGGCGTCCTCGAAGGCCGGGCCGAACTCGGGGTCGACGGCGAGCGCCGCCAGGATCTGCGCCTCCTGGGCGGCCAGGGCCCGGTGGTAGACACGGCGCACCGTCCGGTCGCCGGCCGCGTCGGCGCGGTGGAAGGCGCGGAAGCCGTGCGCGTGCGCCTCCACATAGCCCAGGTAGGTGTCGAGGCCGGCGGTGAGCTGCTCGCGGACCGGCACCCCGGGCACGGCCGCTGTCATCCGGAGCATCCGCCCGCTCTCGCGCTCCACGACCGCCGCGAAGAAGTCCCGCTTGGTCGGGAAGTAGTGGTACAGCAGCCCGCGCGAGACCCCGGCGATCTCGGCGACCTGCTCGATCCGCACCTCGTCGTAGGGACTCTCCGAGAACAGCCTCGCGCCGACCGACAGCAACTGCTCGCGGCGCTCGCCGGTGCTGAGTCTGCGCCGGGCGCGCTCCCCCTGGTTCGCGGCCATGCCGTCACCTTACTTGACGTCGGTTCAACAAGCGGACCACACTGAACCCGGTTATTGAACCCATGTACAACACGCCCGCGTCACAGGTTCAACGGTCCGCTGGATCAAGGGAGATCGCGTCATGGCGGAGACGACGGAGACGACGGAGACGACGGAGACCGGACTGCCGAGGGGTTTCCGCAGCGCCGAGCAGGGCTGGCCCGAGCTGCGCCGCATCCCGCACCCGCCGCGCCGGGTGCCGCTGCTCGGCGACGTGGCCGGCGTGGACCGGCGCCGGCCACTCCAGGACTCGATGCGGTTCGGGCGCGAGCTGGGGCCGATCTTCCGGCGCCGGGCCTTCGGCAAGGAGTTCGTGTTCGTGTGGGGGGCGGAGCTGGTCGGGGACCTCGCGGACGAGACGCGCTTCGCCAAACACGTCGGGCTCGGGGTGGCCAACCTGCGGCCGGTCGTCGGGGACGGGCTGTTCACCGCGTACAACCACGAGCCCAACTGGCAGCTGGCGCACGACGTCCTCGCGCCCGGCTTCAGCCGGGAGGCGATGGCCGGATACCACGCGATGATGCTGGCGGTCGCCGGGCGGCTGACCGACCACTGGGACCGGCAGGCGGCGGCCGGGCGGACGGTGGACGTGCCCGGGGACATGACCCGGCTGACCCTGGAGACCATCTCCCGCACCGGGTTCGGGCACGACTTCGGCTCCTTCGAGCGGGAGCGCCCGCACCCCTTCGTCACCGCGATGGTCGGCACACTCGGCTACGCCCAGCGGCTGAACAGCGTGCCCGCGCCGCTGGCCCCGCTGCTGCTGCGCTCGGCGACCCGGCGCAACGCAGCGGACATGGCCTACCTGAACCGCACGGTGGACGACCTCGTCGCCGCCCGGCAGCGCTCCGGACCCGGCGAGGGCGACCTGCTGGACCGCATGCTGGACACGGCCCACCCGGAGACCGGCGAGCGGCTGTCGGCGGAGAACGTCCGCAAGCAGGTGATCACGTTCCTGGCGGCCGGCCACGAGACCACCTCCGGTGCGCTCTCCTTCGCCCTGTACTACCTCGCCCGGCACCCGGAGGTCGCCGCCCGGGCCCGCGCGGAGGTGGACCGCGTCTGGGGCGACGCCGCCCGCCCCGGCTACGACCAGGTCGCCAGGCTGCGCTATCTGCGCCGGGTGCTGGACGAGTCGCTGCGGCTGTGGCCGACCGCGCCGGCCTTCGCCCGGGAGGCCCGGCGGGACACCGTGCTCGCCGGGGACCATCCGATGCGCCGGGGCGCGTGGGCGCTGGTCCTGACGCCGCTGCTGCACCGGGAGCCGGCGGTGTGGGGCGAGGACGCCGAGCGCTTCGACCCGGACCGCTTCGACGCGAAGGCGGTGCGCTCCCGGCCGCCGCACACCTTCAAGCCCTTCGGCACCGGCGCCCGCGCCTGCATCGGCCGCCAGTTCGCCCTCCACGAGGCCACCCTGGTCCTCGGCCTCCTGCTCCGCCGCTACGACCTCCGGGCCGGCCCCGCCTACCGGCTCCGCGTCACGGAACGCCTGACGGTGATGCCGGACGGCTTGCGCCTGGGCCTCGAACGCCGGTCCGCGCCGACACCGGGCGGCCCGGGGAGGACGGACGCGACGACGCCGGACGACGACACGGATGGCGTGGCCCACTGTCCGGCGCACCGGGGGCCCGGGCCCGCCCCCGGGGGCCCGGCGGACCGCCGCCCGGCGGGCTAGGCCCTGTCGTCAAACTCCCTCCCCCAGCCTCCGGCCGGGAGGTGCCCCCAGCTCCGCGACGCCATGCACGCACTCTCGCCGCACCGGGCCCCGACCCAAGTACGTCCAGTACGAGGATCAGGGCCCGGCACTCCCCCAGCCTCCGGCCGGGGGGACCCCCAGAGCACGCACCTGACGCCGCGAAGCCCGCCCTCCGGGCGAACGGCGGAAGTTTGACGACAGGACCTAGCGCCCCGGGCCGGTCGCGGAGCGGTGGCCGGCCGGGGAGGCCGTCGCGGATGAGCCGTCCTCCCTCAGCCCGCCGCCACGCCCCAGTGCTCCGGCCGCGACACCGTCTCCGGAAGTCGTGTGCCCTGGTTGCCGCGGGCCGAGTTGAGCTGGGGCTGGGTGAGGAAGAAGGCGTCGGTGAGGTCCGCGTCGGAGAGGTCGGTGTCGCGCAGGTCGGCGCCGATCAGGTCCGCGCCGCGCAGGTCGGCGCCGGAGAGGTCGGCCGCGATGAGACAGGCCCCGCGCAGGCTCGCGCCCCGCAGGTCGGCGCCTTGGAGACGGGCGCCGATGAGATTCACGCCCCTGCGGTCCTTCCGCTTGCCCTTGCCGCCCGCGCCGGCCCGGGACAGCTCGCCGGCCCGCAGCAGCAGGACGTTGACCTCCCGCCGGTGCGCGGCGACGTCCAGCACCGCCAGTTCCCCGGGGGTGCCCCGGGTCAGGGCGTCGGTCCGCTCCAGCGCGCGGCGCAGTTCCGGGTGGACCGGCCGGGCCGCCGGCAGGCTCAGCGCCTCGGTCAGGTACCGGAGCAGCTCGTGCAGTTGCCGGACCACCGGGAACACGTCGAACATCCGCCGGGCGTCCTCCGCGCTGCCGGTACGCCAGTCCCGCCCGCCGAAGACGACCTGCGAGACCTTCTGACCGGCCCCGAAGCAGTCGTACACCGTGCAGCCGGTGAAGCCCTTCTCCCGCAGGTCCGCGTGGATGCCGCAGCGGTGGTCGTCCCGGAGGTTCCGGCAGGGCTTGCCCGCAGGCTTGTCCGTCGCGAAGTCGGCGGAGCGGGCGAAGGGCAGGGCGACGCAGCACAGCCCGAAACACTGCGCGCAGTCACCGCGCAGCTCGGCGAGCCCGGCTATCTGATCTGGCATACGGGACATCGTACGAAAGCCGCGCTCATGCTCCGCGGCGGAGCCGGAGCCCGTCACACCTCGTCGCGGGCCAGCGCCAGCAGACGGTCCAGGACCCGGGGTGCGCCCGCGCGCAGGCCGTCGTGTTCGAACTCGTCGGTGACCCAGGTGCGCAGGCCCCGGACGGACCGGGCGGTCTCCAGCGCGTGCGCGGTGTCGACGTACATGTCGTCGTGGTAGACGGCCGCGGCGACCGGGACCTCGTTGGCGGCGAGGCGCTCGCGGTCGTACAGCGGGGTCCAGTCGGTGCGGGTGGCGAGGATGCCGGCGGTCTCGCGCAGCGGGCGCAGGGCCGGGTCGGTGTCGAACATCCAGGGGTGGACCGTCTCGCCGGTGAACAGGACGGGGGCGTCGCCGGTGAGGGCCTTGGCCGCGTCGAACTGCGGGAACTCGGCGCGGACGCGCTCGGCGGCCCAGTCGGTGGGGCGGGCGTCCTGGCCGTAGACGGACTCGTGGACGACGGCGTAGAGCGGGTGCGCGGCGTACGACAGCAGGTTCTGGGCCTGTTCCTGGAAGGCGTCGGAGAGGTCGGGTCCGCCGGGGGTGCGGACGAAGGCGTCCTCCAGCAGGTGGTGCAGACGGTGGCTGCCGTCACCCGTGCCGAGCATCTGGCCGAGCGACTGGAAGGCCTCGACGGTGAACCGGTAGCCGTTCGGCAGGACCACGTCCCGGGTGAGGAGGTGGTCGGCGATCCGGCGGGCCCGCTCGACGTCCTGGGGGTAACGGGCGTAGTGCGCGGCGACCTTGCGCTCGATGCGCGGGTAGGCCGCGCGGTAGACGTCGTCGGCGTGGGCGTCCAGGGCGGGCAGGCCACCGGTGATCAGGGCGGTGGCCAGACCTTCGGGGGCGAGGGAGAGGTACGACACCGCGCAGAAGCCGCCGAAGCTCTGCCCGAGCACGGTCCACCGGGCGCCGCCGGTGACCTGCGGCCGGATCGCCTCGCAGTCGCGGACGATGGAGTCGGCGCGGAAGCGGGACAGGTAGTCGGCCTGTGCGGCGGGGCCGCCGCGCAGCGGGAGCGTCTGCCGGTTGGCGGGCGTGGAGGCGCCGGTGCCGCGCTGGTCGAGCAGCAGCACGCGGTAGTCCCGCAGGGCCCGGTCCAGCCACGCCTGACGTCCGATGAAACGATTCGCCCCGAAGCCGGGGCCGCCCTGGAGGTACAGCAGCCAGGGCAGGTCCTGGCCCGCCTTGTCGCTCGCGACCGCCTCGCGGGCGTACAGCTCGATGGTCTCGCCGTCGGGCGCGGCGTGGTCGAGGGGCACGGTGAAGCGGCGGTCGGTGAGGACGACGCCGGGCTGGCGGTAGCTGAGGCTCAACGGGGCTCCCGGGACGGACGGTGTGGACGCGTCCCAGTTCAGCACACGAGGGGGCGCGGGCCGAGCCCCGGGATCATGCTTTGTCACTGAACTACCGGTCAGCCCGGGGCACCGGGCGGTGGCGCGCCACGCGGTGGGTCGCGCTCCGCCCGGGGCGGGACGCGGCGACTACCCTGCACTCGTCCGACGGGCGACTACCCTGCACTCGTCCGACGACCGACCGCGCGAGGAGCCGCGATGCGTGTGGCCCTGTTCCTGACCTGCGTCAACGACACGCTCTATCCGGACACCGGGCGCGCCGTGGTGAGACTGCTGACCAGGCTGGGCGTGGACGTCGACTTCCCGGCCGCGCAGACCTGCTGCGGGCAGGCCCACTACAACACCGGGTACCGGCACGAGACGGAGCCGCTGGCCCGGCACTTCGCCGAGGTCTTCGGCGGCTACGACGCGGTCGTGACGCCGTCGGGCTCGTGCGCGGCGATGGTGCGGGAGCTGTATCCGCGCCTCGGCGCGCGGGCGCGGGCCGAGGGGCGCGGGGGTGCGCTGGCCGCGACCCTGGCGCCGGTGGTGCCGAGGACGTACGAGCTGACCGAGTTCCTGGTCGACGTGCTGGGCGTGACCGACGTCGGCGCGTCCTACCCGCACACGGTGACCTACCACCCCACCTGCCACGGGCTGCGCGCCCTCGGGCTCGGGGACCGGCCCCGGCGGCTGTTGGCAGCGGTGCGGGGCCTCGACCTGGTGGAGCTGCCGGGTGCCGAGGAGTGCTGCGGGTTCGGCGGCACGTTCGCGGTGAAGAACGCCGACGTGTCGGCGGCGATGGCCGCGGACAAGGTGCGCGACGCCGAATCGACCGGCGCGGAGGTGCTGTGCGCCGCCGACAACTCCTGCCTGATGCATCTGGGCGGCACGATGAGCCGGCTGGGCACGGGGATGCGGCCGGTGCACATCGCGGAGATCCTGGCGAGCACGGAGGAGGAACCGGCACGGTGAGCGGCACCTACCTGGGCATGCCGGCGTTCCCGGTGGCCGCGCACGAGGCGGTGCGGGACACCACCCTGCGCGGCAACCTGCGGCACGCCACCCACACCATCCGCGCCAAGCGGGCCGCGGCGGTGGCGGAGGTCTCCGACTGGGCGGAGCTGCGCGAGGCGGGCCGCCGGATCAAGGACCACACCCTGCGCCATCTCGACACCTACCTGGAGCAGTTGGAGGAGTCGGTGACGGCGGCGGGCGGCACGGTCCACTGGGCCGCCGACGCCGCCGAGGCCAACCGCATCGTGACCGGACTGGTCCGGGAGACGGACGAGTCGGAGGTCGTCAAGGTCAAGTCGATGGCCACGCAGGAGATCGGACTCAACAAGGCCCTGGAGGATGCGGGTATCCGCGCCTACGAGACCGATCTCGCCGAACTCATCGTGCAGTTGGGCAGGGACCGCCCCTCGCACATCCTGGTCCCGGCGATCCACCGCAACCGGGGCGAGATCCGGGACATCTTCCGCGCGGAGATGGGCGCTTGGGGCCGCCCGGCGCCCGAGGGCCTGACCGACACCCCCGCCGAACTCGCCGAGGCCGCCCGGCTGCACCTGCGGGAGAAGTTCCTGCGGGCCCGGGTCGGGATCTCCGGCGCCAACTTCATGGTCGCCGAGACCGGCACCCTCGTCGTCGTGGAGTCCGAGGGCAACGGCCGGATGTGCCTGACCCTGCCCCGGACGCTGATCTCGGTCGCCGGCATCGAGAAGGTGGTGCCGACCTGGCGGGACCTGGAGGTGTTCCTGCAGACCCTGCCCCGCTCCTCCACCGCCGAGCGCATGAACCCGTACACCAGCACCTGGACCGGCACCACCGACGAGGACGGCCCGGAGACCTTCCACCTGGTCCTGCTCGACAACGGCCGCACCGACACCCTCGCCGACCAGGTCGGCCGCCAGGCCCTGCGCTGCATCCGCTGCTCGGCCTGCCTGAACGTCTGCCCGGTGTACGAGCGGGCCGGCGGCCACGCCTACGGCTCGGTGTACCCCGGGCCCATCGGCGCCATCCTCAGCCCCCAACTGCGGGGCACCGCAAGCGAGATCGACGCCTCCCTGCCGTACGCCTCCTCGCTGTGCGGGGCCTGCTACGAGGTGTGCCCGGTCGCCATCGACATCCCCGAGGTGCTGGTGCACCTGCGCGAGCGGGTGGTCCAGGGCGGCGAGGCGACCCTCGGCGGCAACAAGGTGCTGCTCAAGCCCGCCCGGGGGCACGCGGTCGAGCGGGCGGCGATGCGGGCCGCCCGCTGGGCCTTCGCCCGCCCCGGCGCCCTGCGCACCGGCCAGCGGCTCGCCTCCCGCACCCGCCGGCTGCATCCCCGGACCCTGCCGGGCCCCGGCCGGGCCTGGACCGGCACCCGCGACCTGCCGGCCGTACCGGCCGAGCCCTTCCGGGACTGGTGGCAGCGCACCTCCGGCGGAAAGGACGGCGCCGAGTGAGCGGCAGGGAACGGATTCTGGGCCGGGTACGGCGGGCGCTGGCCGACGTACCCGCCGACGACGCGCCGTACGCCACGGCCGTCCCGCGCGACTACCTGCGCGAGCACGGGGAGCGCACCACCGGGCGGACGGTGGAGCTGCTCGCGGAGAACCTGGCGGACTACCGGGCGCTGGTGCACCGCAGCACCGAGGCGGAGCTGCCGGCGCTGGTGGCCCGGCTGCTGGCCGGGCGCGGGGCGCGGGAGGTGCTGGTGCCGCCGGGGCTGCCCGTGGAGTGGCTCGCCGCCACGGACGCCGTCCGGGTGCCGGACCGGGCGACGGACACCGCGCACCGGCTCGACCGGGTGGACAGCGTGGTCACCGGATGCGCCCTGGCGATCGCCGAGACCGGCACGCTCGTCCTGGACGGCTCCCCCGATCAGGGCCGCCGCCGCATCACCCTGATCCCGGACCACCACGTCTGTGTCGTCCGGGTGCCCGGCCAGGTGGTCGCGTCCGTCCCGGAGGCGTTCGAACGGCTCGACCCGGTACGGCCGTTGACCTGGATCTCGGGTCCGTCCGCGACCAGTGACATCGAGCTGGACCGGGTGGAGGGCGTGCACGGGCCCCGGACGCTGGAGGTCGTCCTGCTCGGCTGACCGGCGGTCCCGGTGGGGCCGTCCGCCGGTCGGGCCCCGACCGCGTGCCGCCCGGGCCGGGCGGCCGTAGCGTGGGGGGATGATCCGGTTCGAGCAGGTCGGCAAGCGCTACCCGGACGGTACGACCGCCGTGGACGACCTGTCCTTCGAGGTGGCCGAGGGCGAGCTGGTCACCCTCGTCGGTCCCTCGGGCTGCGGCAAGACGACCACCATGATGATGGTGAACCGGCTGATCGAGCCGACCTCCGGCCGGATCCTGGTCGACGGTGAGGACATCGCGGCCGTGGACCCGGTGCGGCTGCGCCGCCGGATCGGGTACGTCATCCAGCAGGTCGGCCTCTTCCCGCACCGCACCGTCCTCGACAACACCGCGACCGTGCCCGCGCTGCTCGGCTGGAAGCGGGCGGCGGCCCGGGCCCGCGCGGCCGAGCTGCTGGACCTGGTGGGCCTGGACCCGAAGACGTACGGGCCGCGCTACCCGGAGCAGCTGTCGGGCGGGCAGCGGCAGCGGGTCGGGGTGGCGCGGGCGCTGGCTGCCGATCCGCCGGTGCTGCTGATGGACGAGCCGTTCGGCGCGGTCGACCCGGTGGTGCGCGAGCAGTTGCAGGACGAGTTCCTGCGGATGCAGGCCGCCGTGCGCAAGACGGTGCTGCTGGTCACGCACGACATCGAGGAGGCCGTCCGGCTCGGCGACCGGATCGCCGTGTACGGGCAGGGCCGTATCGAGCAGTTCGACACGCCCGGCGCGGTGCTGGGCGCGCCCGCCACGCCGTACGTCGCCGGGTTCGTGGGGGCCGACCGGGGGCTGAAGCGGCTGTCGGTCACCGCGATCGAGCCGGACGACCTGGAGCAGCCGCCGGTGGCCCGCCCGGACGAGGCCGCCGAACGCGCCCGGGAGCGGCTGCGGGCCGAGGGCGCCCGCTGGGCCGTGGTCCTGGACGGGGGCGGTGACCTGCACGGCTGGGTGGGCATCGACGAGCTGACGCCGGGCCGGACGGTCGGTGACCTGGCGCACCGGATGACGGCCTGGGTGCCGGTGGGCGCGCCGCTGAAGCAGGCGTTCGGGGTGATGCTCCAGTACGACGCCGGGTGGGTGGCTGTGCTGGACGGCGCCCGGTTCCTCGGGGTGCTGACCCCGGCGAAGCTGCACGAGGCGCTGCGCCGCTCGGTGGACGCGGACGCGCGGGGCGTGGCGCGCGGGCAGGTGCCGTTCGACTCGGTGTCGGACGCCTGAGGCGCGTTCACGCACCACGTCACGGCTGCTTCGGCAGACCCTTGTCGCGGAGGTAGGCGCGCGCCACGTCGGCGGGCAGCCGGCGCCAGCTGTCGACCTGTTCGTTCATCCGGGCCAGGTCGGCCGTGGTCAGGACGTCGTTGAGCCGCCCGAGCGCCGTGGCCACGCCGGTGCTGCCCGCCCGGGAGCGGTTGACGACCGGGACCACGTAGTCGGCGTTCTGGAGGTGCTTGTCGTCGGCCAGGATGACCAGTCCGAACTGGCCGAGGGTGGCGTCGGTGGTGGTGGTCAGCACCAGCTGGTCCCGGCCGTCCTGCACGGCCCGCTTGGCCTGGGTGGTGCCGACACCCTTGGGGTCGACGCCGGTGACGTCGATGCCGTACACCTTCTTCAGGCCCGGTTCGCAGTAGGGCCGCTGCACGCACTCGTCGCCGGCCGCGAGCCGTACCTTCAGGCCCGAGGCGCCGAGGTCGCTGAGGGTCTTCAGGTGATGCCGGCGGGCGTAGGAGGCGCTGACCGCGAAGGCGTTCTGGTCGACGGCCCGGCCCGGCGGGAGGACGGTGAGGCCGCGGGGCGTGGCGAGGGCGCGCAGGGCCTTCATGGTGGTGTCGAGGTCGGGCGAGCCGACCGGTTTCGCGTCGGCGCCGTGGGTCTTGGCGTTCAGCCAGTCGGCGAAGGTGGCCGCGTACTCGGGCACGACGTCGATCTGCCCGGACTCCAGCGCGGGTTCGTACAGCTCGCGGTTGGCGACCGTGAGGATCGACGTCTTGTAGCCCGCCTGATCGAGGAGTTGGGCGTACAGCTGGGCGAGCAGGTCGCTCTCGGTGAAGCCGGCCGAGCCGACGGTGAGGTGGTGGCTGTCGCCGGGCGGGGCGGTGACCCGGCCGCGGTCCTCCAGGGAGGGGCCGGTGGAGCAGGCGGTGAGGAGCAGCAGGGCGAGGGCGGCCAGGGCCCGGCGCGCGGTCACCGGCCCGCCCTGGTGCGTGCCGGTGCCCGCCGTTCGGCGATCTCGAAGACGCCCTCCACGAGGAGCGCGAACACGGCGACGAGCAGTGCGCCCGCGACGACCTGGGGGGTGCTGGCCAGGTTGAAGCCGGCCGTGATGATCCGGCCGAGCCCGCCCCCGCCCGCCAGGGCCGCGATGGTGGCGGTGGCGACGAGCTGCACGGCGGCGATCCGCACCCCGTTCATGATCAGGGGCAGCGCGAGGGGCACTTCGACGCGCAGCAGCAGTTGCCGCCCGGTCATCCCCATGCCCCGCGCCGCCTGGACGACGCTCCGGTCGACCTCGCGCATGCCGACATAGGCGTTGGTGAGCAGGGGCGGTACGGCGAACAGCACCAGGGCGACGACGGTGGGGCCCTCGCCCCAGTCGCCGACCGGGGTCAGGAGCAGCAGGACCAGGACGGCGAAGGTGGGGACGGCCCGGCCGACGTTGGAGATGTTGACGGCGAGCGCGCCGCCCTTGCCGAGGTGGCCGAGGACCAAGGCGACGGGCAGCGCGATCAGGCAGCTGATGACGAGACAGACGACAGTGAGCACGAGGTGCTGGAGCAGCCGGTGCCAGACGCCGTTGTCGCCGGACCAGTGCGCGGGGTCGGCGAGCCAGGTCCAGGTGGCGGTCAGGGTGCTCATGCGCCCCGCCTCGCCCGCACCCAGGGGGTGGCCAGCCACTGGACGCCGAGCAGCAGCAGGTCGGCGGCGACGGCGATCACCACGCACAGCACGGAGGCGGTGAGCACCTGGGCCTTGAAGTAGGTGTTCATGCCCGAATAGATCAGATTGCCCAGACCGCCGAAGCCGACGATCGCCCCGACCGTGACGAGCGAGACGGCCGAGACGGTCGCGATGCGCAGTCCGGCCATCGCGGCGGGCAGGGCGAGGGGCATCTCGACGGTGAGCAGCAGCCGGACCGGGCCGTAGCCGAGGCCGCGCGCGGCCTGCCGGGTCTCCGCCGGGACCGCGCGGAGGCCGGCGAGGAGGTTGCGGACGGGCAGTGTGAGCGAGTACAGCACCAGACCGGCGACGACGAGGGTGGCCGAGAGCCCGTACAGCGGCAGCAGCAGGGAGAACATGGCGAGCGAGGGGATGGTGTAGAGGATCGTCGTCAGCCCGAGCACCGGCCCGGCCGCCCAGCCCCAGCGGCGGGCGAGCACCGCGAGGGGCACGGCGATGACCAGGCCGATCAGGACCGACAGGAACGTCAGCTGGAGATGCTGGAGGACCGCGTCGAGCAGGATCTGCCGGCGGGTGCTCAGATAGGCGCCGCAGATCCACTCGTTACGCGCGAGACAGTCGTCCGGGGGCGCGGTCACCCGTCCAT
>NZ_JANUGP010000033.1 GCF_024753135.1 Streptomyces pyxinicus
GCCCCGGTCCGACCCGCCGATGTCACACCCGTACTCAGCGGGCCGCGTTCACCTTGGCCAGCGCCTTGGCGAGGCCGTTGGCCCACAGCTGGTTGACGCGGGAGCGCTCGGCGGCGTTCGGGTACCGGTTGGTGCAGGACGTGCCCGGGCCGCCACCCGACATCAGCTCGCTGCACGGACCGCTGTAGTGGTCCGGCAGCCCCAGCACATGGCCGGTCTCGTGGGCGGTCACCCGGATCGAGTCGTACTGCCGGTTCTGCGCGTAGTCCAGGAAGATGTAGCCGCTGCCGTGGCCATCGGTGGAGGCGTACGAACCACGCGAGTCGTTGCCCTCGTAGTACGAGAAGTCGGCGCCGCCCGACGTCGCCGCGAGCTTGACGTTGGACACCGAGCTGTTCCAGATGGACGCGGCGCTCGATATCTGGGAGCGGAAGCTCGGGGCCTGCCCGACGTTGTAGTAGACGGTCACCACCTTCAGCGACGGGTGCTCGGCCTGCCGCTCGGCGACCTTGGCCAGCACCGCGTCGAAGAACGCCTTGCTGCCGGCGCCGTCGGCCTTGCCGACGTAGCCGGCGGCCGGAGACTTCGCGGTGTCCTGCGCGCTCGCCGGGCCCGCGGTGCCGAGCGCGGCGGAGGCCAGACCGAGACCGAGCGCGAGGGCCACCAGTCTCCTGGAGTTCTTCGTCCTGGTGCTCAGACGACACGATGACATGTGGGGGGCTCCTACTCGTCCAGTGGGGGTGGAACGATCGGTTGCCAGTGAGTCTCGGGCAGACCAACGGGCCTGGGGATGATGGCAACCGGGGATAGCTCCGGGCTATCGGGGCCCGACTCGCCCGATTTCCTTGCCCCTTGAACATCTGGTGCCGTGCGGCGGGCCGCCCTACGCTCCCCTCCATGGAGTTGGAGGTGAGACACCTGCGCGTCCTGTGCGCCATCGCGGACACCGGCAGCCTGCACAGGGCGGCCCGTGAACTGGGCATGGCCCAGCCCTCGTTGAGCACCCAGCTGCGGCGCATCGAGAACACCCTCGGTGCCCCGCTCTTCCTGCGCGCCCGGACCGGGTGCCGCCCCACCCCGCTGGGCCTCGCGGTGCTGAGCCGGGCCAGGCCGCTGGTCGCGGAGTTCGCCGCGCTCGTCACCGAGACCCGGGCGGCGGCGGCCCGCGCCGCCGGCGGTTTCCAGCTCCGCCTGGGCGCCACCGCCAGCCGTGCCATCCCCGGCTGGCTCGGCCGGCTGCGCGGGCGGGTGCCCCCCGTCGAGCCGTCCCTCCAGATGAGCGTGTCCGCCAACTCCCTGCTGGCGATGGTCGCCGAGGGCCGCCTCGACATGGCCTTCGTGCACGAGGTCGAGGGCACCCCGCTGCGCGTCCCGCCCGGGCTGCGCGCCCGGGTGCTCGTCGAGCGGGAACCCCAGTTCGTCACGCTCGCCGCCGACCATCCGGCGGCCTCCCGGCGCCAGGTGCGGCTGGCCGACCTGGCCGGCGAACGCTGGATGGTCGACTCCACCGTCGACGGCGAGTGGGACGCCCTGTGCCGGGTGCTGCGCGCGGCGGGCCTGGAGGCGCAGATGCTGCACGGCGACTACCTCACCGCGTACTCGCTGGCCGCCACCGGCGAGGTGGTCACCGTCAGCCAGCCCACCGCCCACCCCCGCCCCGACCTCGCGATCCGCCCCCTGGAGGGCGACCCGATAGGGGTACGGCTCCTGCTGGCGGCCCGCACGGAAACCGAGTTGGACGAGGTGTACCCGGAACTGGAGGAGTCCTACTGGGCGGTGGCCCGCGAGGCCCCGGCCTACCTGGAGTGGCTGGGTCGCGCGGCTCCCTCTGCCTGACGCGCCGTCACAGTCCGGTGGGGCAGAGCCGCTTGGCGTGACCGCCCTGGACCACCGCGTCGACGCAGCCGCCGGGCAGCCCCTTGCGTGCCGTGGCGGAGAAGTTGGCGGTCACGGTGAGCTTCCCGTCCCCGAACGTCGTGCGCTGCACCAGGCCGTCCGCGGTGAGCCGGCGGAAGTCCGTCATCGGCTCGGTCGCCGCGGCCTTGTGCAGGGGCTCGAAGTACTGCTGCAAGGCGGCGATCGCCGTGCCGTGCCGGTCGAGTTCGTCCTGGTCCAGCACGAGGTTCAGCGGCACGTTGTAGAGCATCGCCAGCAGCGCGCGGGTCCGGCTCTGCTCCGGGAGCTTCGACCACGACAGCTCCCAGCGCTCGGTGCTGATCACCGAGTCGTGCAGCACCGTCTGGTAGAGCGGCACCCGGTACCGGGGGTCGTACATCGCCTTGGCGACGTCGGCGGGGAGCCGGGCCGGCTTGAAGAAGACGCCCGGCGCGCCGGCGGGCGCGTAGCCGCCCCAGTTCGCGCGGTCCCGCTCCAGCGTCCACAGGCGGTCGTCGGCCGGGGTGCCGGAGCCGTGGCTGAAGGACAGGACTCCGTTCGCCCACGAGCCCGCGCTCTCCGAGCCGAGCACCAGCTTCCGCTTCCCGGACAGCCACGCCATGCGCTTCAGCCGGTTCTCGCGGTCCTGTGCCCGGGTCATCGGGTGCGCGGGGCTGTGGTCGGTGAACAGCTCGCCCGCCGCGTCGACGTCCAGGAAGTAGCTGTCGGCGCCGTTCGCGGTCATCTCGTCCGTCCGGTCGGCGAGCAGGTGCCGGGTGGGCTCCGCGCGCCGCAGCGCCTGCGAGCTGACGTAGCAGCCGCGCCCGCCGAAGCCGGTGACCGGCTTGCCGTCGGCGTCGTGCACACACGCGTCCTGCCACACCGGGGCCGGCCACTTCGACACGGAGGTGTCGGCCGTCTCGGGGTCCTGCGCGTTGGCCCAGGAGTCGTAAGGACCGACGAGATAGCCGGACCGCTCCGCGGCGCGTATGGCCTCGGCGCTCATGGGGGAGCCGTCGGCGTCGTAACCGAGCCACATGCGGTCGATGCCGAGCTGCCGCAGCCGTCGTACGCCCTCGGCGGTGCGGGCCTGGCCCCAGGTGTAGGCGTGGAAGGCGCCGATCAGCTTGCCCGCCTCGGGGTTGCGGGCGATCTTCGTGCGCAGGGTGGTGATGCCGCCGTGGTCCTGGAGCCAGGCGCGGTAGTCCCGGGCCGCGGCCACCGGGGAGCCGTCGGTGAGCGCGAACGTCACCCGGTAGTCGGAGGTGTCCTCGTGAGGCGAGAACGCGTGCGCGGTCTCGGTGTGCAGCCGGCCCTTGGTGGAGACGAACTTCAGGGTGGTGCCGATGTCGGACTCGGCGATGTAGCTCGCGCCGTGCCGCCCGGACTGGCTGGTGCCCCAGAACGGCATGGTGAGACCGTCGACCAGGCCCGCCTCGGAGCCCGCGAGCCCGGCCCGCGCCGAGTTCCACCACCGGTCGGCGACCGGCACCGCGAGCCCTTCGCCGCGCGGCACCTGGAGTTCCCTCGTGGCCGGGTCGGTGGCGGTGACGGGCCAGGCGAGGGTGTCCGTGCGGTCGGAGCGCACGGACACCGCCAGCCGTCCGTCCCGGGCCGCCGCGGTGACGGTCAGGCCCCGCTGCGGGTACCGCCAGGTGGCCGCGCCGCCGGACACCGACACCCGGCCGGCGGGGCCGAGCCGGCCGGCCGCGGGCCCGGACAGCTGCCAGCCCCGGCCGTCGTCGGCCCGGGCGCGCACGGCCAGTGACGCGGTGTCCACGACGGCGCGGCCTCCGGTCACGAGCACGGTCACCGTGCCGCCACCCGCCTCGACGCCCGTACGAGGCCCGGGGCCCGTGCCGAACGCGGTGGCCGTGCCGACCACGCCGAGCACCGCGAGCGCGCCGCCCAGGGCGAGCGCCTTCTTCCTGGTCTTCCTGATCTTCCTCGACTTCATGGTCGGTCACTGTCGTGACGTGGGATAAGAGAGATATGAGAAACGCGGGACGAGAGAGTCAGGAGAACCGGAGCCGGAAGACGGCCCCGCCGCCCGGCGCGTGCCCGGCAGTCAGCTCGGCCCGGTGCGCGCGGGCGATCTGGCGGGCCATGGCCAGCCCCAGCCCCGAGCCCGGCAGGGCGCGTGCCGCACGGGCGCGGTAGAACCGGTCGAAGACGTGCGGCAGGTCCTCCTCGGCGATGCCCGGACCGTGGTCGCGGACCTCGGCCGTCAGCCGCCCCGCCGCGCCGGTGAGCGTGACCTGGACGGGGCGTCCGGCCGGGCTGAACTTGGCCGCGTTGTCGAGCAGGCAGGACAGCAGCCGGGAGAGCCGGGCCGGCACCCCGGCGACCGTCGCGGTACGGGCGTCGGGGGCGATGTCCAGGGTGAAGGGCACATGCGGCCAGTGGTCGCGGGCCGCGTCCACGGCGTGCGTGACCACCGCCGCCAGCTCGACGTCCTCCACGAGGGGATCCGGCTCCTCCTCGCGCGCCAGCTCGATCAGGTCGTTGACCAGCACGGTCACCTCGCGCAGTTGGCGGCCCAGCGCGCCGGCCGCCCGGTCCCGCTGCGCCTCGGTCAACCGGTCCGCGCGGGCGAGCAGTTCGGCGTTGGTACGCAGCGCGGTCAGCGGGGTGCGCAGCTCGTGGGAGGCGTCCGCGACCAGCCGGCGCTGGGCGGTCACGGACTTCTCCAGCTCCGCCAGCATGGTGTTGAAGGACCCGGCGAGCCGGGTGATCTCGTCCTCGCGGCGCGGCCGCCCGGCCGGCAGCTCGATCCGGTGCCGGGCGTCCCGGGTGGCCGCGATGCGCTCGGCGGTCGCGGTGAGCCGGGCGACCGGTGCCAGACCGGTCCGGGAGACCCAGAAGCCGAGCAGCCCGGCCAGCGCCACCCCGCCCGCGCCCACGGCGGCGAGCAGCCCGGCGGCCCGCCGTACGCCCTGGTCGACGGTGTCGGCCCGCACGGCGACCTGGACGGCCCGGCCGCCGCCCAGGGAGGTGGTGAGCATCCGGGCGCGGTGCCCGGCGAGCCGGATCTCGCTGAGGTACGGGCCGCGCGCGCCGGCCGCGACCTGGCGGGTGGCGGCGGTGACGGGCAGGAGATAGGGGGTGGCCGGGTCGTCGCCGGGGCGGGCGGGCACGAGCTGGGTGCAGGCCGGGGCGGCGAGGTAGCGGCACTCGCCCTGGACGACGCCGGGGGGTTCGTGCCGGTACTGCTGGGCGGCCAGGCGCGCGGACTGGGTCAGGTGCAGGTCCAGCTGGTGCAGCAACTGGTGCCGGATGACGAGGAACGCGGCGCCGCACACGCCGAGCACGACGACGGCCACGGCGGCGGAGGCGGCGAGGGTCAGCCGGGTGCGCAGCCGGTGCCGGGGCCACCGGGCACCGGCCGGGGACCGGCGCGTCACGGCAGGTCCAGCCGGTAGCCGACGCCGTGCACGGTGTGCACCAGCCGTGGCTCGCCCCCGGCCTCCAGCTTGCGCCGCAGATAACCGACGTACACCGCGAGGGAGTTGGACTCCGGGCCGAAGTCGCAGCCCCACACCCGCTCCAGGATCACCGACCTCGGCAGCGCCTGGCCGGGATGCCGGAGCAACAGCTCCAGCAGGGCGAACTCGGTACGGCTGAACTCCACGGCACGCGAGCCGCGCCGCCCGCCGCGGGTGACCGGGTCGACCACGAGGTCGGCGAAGGACAGCTCCGCCCGATCGGCCGCCTCGGGCGCGGCCCGGCGCAGCAGGGCCCGCACCCGCGCCACCAGCTCGTCCAGGGCGAAGGGCTTGACCAGGTAGTCGTCGGCGCCCGCGTCGAGGCCGTCCACCCGCTCGCGCACCGAGCCCAGGGCGGTCAGCACCAGCACCGGCGTCCGGTCGCCCAGGTCCCGCAGCCGCCGGCACACCGCCAAGCCGTCCAGACCCGGCAGCATCACGTCCAGCACCAGCGCGTCGGGCTCCCAGGCGGCGACGGCGGCCAGCGCACCGAGCCCGTCCTCGGCGCCGCGCACCTCGTACCCCTCCACCGCGAGGCCGTCCGCCACCGCGTCCCGCACCTCGGGTTCGTCGTCGACCACCAGGATCCTCGGCGGCCCGCTCCGCTCACCAGCACTGTTCATACGGGACAGCCTGCCAAAGACCGTCCCGCGGACCGCGCACCGAAGACCGTCCCGTGCGCCAACACCCTTGCCGGGCACGGAGAACCGTGTGTCACACTCGATCATCGTCACCACCACAGGTCAACGACGCGCGACGGAGTCCGCCATGACGCCTGGCACACCCGCTCCCCGGCAGATCGACACGAGCACCGCCCACCCGGCGCGCGTGTACGACTGGCTGCTGGGCGGCAAGGACAACTACCCGGTGGACGAGGCGGTGGGAGAGCGGCTGCCCCCCGAGGCCCGCGACGCCGCCCGGCAGAACCGCGCCTTCATGAACCGCGCGGTCGCCTGGCTCGCCGGGCAGGGCGTCGACCAGTTCCTGGACATCGGCACGGGCATCCCCACCGAGCCCAACCTGCACCAGATCGTCCAGCGCGTCGTGCCGACGGCCCGGGTCGTCTACACCGACAACGACCCGATCGTGCTGCGGCACGCGGAGGCCCTGCTCGTGGGCCGCCCCGAGGGCGTCACGGACTATGTGGAGGCCGACGTCCGCGACCCGGCCGAGATCATCCGGCACGCGCGGGAGATCCTCGACTTCGAACGGCCCATCGCGCTGTCCCTGATCGCGCTGATGCACTTCATCGCCGACGACCAGAACCCGCACGGGCTGGTCCGGGACCTGCTGGCCGGCCTGCCCTCCGGCAGCTATCTGGTGCTGTCGCACGCCGCGTCCGACATCTTCCCGGACCTCGCCGAGCAGGTCACCGCCGAATACGCCAAGGGCGGCATCCGGCTCGGCTTCCGCACCCGCGCCGGTGTCCTGAGCTTCTTCGAGGGCCTGGAGCTGGTCGAGCCGGGCCTGGTGACCGCGCCGGAGTGGTTCAAGGACGGCCCCGCGCCCGAGCCCGAGGGCAGCGGCATCTACACGGCCGTCGCCCGCATCCCCTGACCGCCCCCGGTGCCCCCGAGACTCCCGGGGGCGCCGGAGGCGGTCAGCCGCCGCCGAGCGCGGTGAGCAGCCGCGCGCAGCGCTCCGCCATCGCCGCCGCGCTCTGCTCCGGGTGCTCCGCCCACCAGCGCATGACGGCGGTCACCGTGTACTGCCAGATCTCGTTCAGGAGTTGGTGGTCGAGCGGATCCGCGTGCCCGGCCCGGTCGAGGAGCCGCGCGGCCCCCGCCGCCCCCATCTCCGCCAGCCGCTCGCGGTACTGCCGGACCGCCTCCCCGGCGGCGCCCGCCCAGGGCGGCGCCGGGTCGTAGAGCACGGACCAGGCGTACGGGCACTGTTCGACCGCCGTGAACAGCGCGGACAGGGTGTCCAGCGCGTGCCCGGTCGAACCGCTGCGGGCCCGGGCCCCCGCCACCGCGTCCACCAGCAGGGCGCCGACCCGCTGGACGCAGGCCAGATAGAGCCCGTCCTTCGCGTCGAAGTAGCTGTAGACCAGCGGCTTCGAGATGCCCGCGCGCCGCGCGACGGCGGTCACGGAGACACCCGCGTACCCGTGCCGCCCGAACTCCTCGACGGCCACGTCCACGATCTGCCGCTCCCGGTCGGCCCGGGAGACTCCCTTGGTTCCGGCCTTGCCCATGCGGCACACTCTAGCCCACCATGTGACCGGCAGGTAATTTACCCATCAGTCAATTCGGGGGAGCGTACGGTCATGGGGCGGTCGTGGTGGGGCTGGGGAAACGACGAGGACGCCGTCACGGGCGCCGAACTCCGCGAACTGCTGGACCGAGTAAGGGCGTTGACGTCCGGTGAGCTGGTCGACCACCGGCCGCCCGACATCGCCTCCCTCGCCCTGCCCCGGCCCCGGACCGCCCCGCCCGCCGCACTGGCCGCGCTGTGCTCCGACGACCCCGGGGACCGGGCCGCCCACGCGCACGGCAAGGCGTACCGGGACGTGGTGCGCAACCTCCACGGGGACCTGCGCCATGTGCCGGACCTCGTCGCCCGCCCCCGCGACGAGCGAGAGGTGACCGACCTCCTCGACTGGTGCACCCGCGAGAACATCGCCGTGATCCCGTACGGCGGCGGCACTTCGGTGGTCGGCGGGGTGGAACCCCGGTGCGCCGACGACCACCCCGCCGTCGTCACCCTGGACCTGGGCCGCATGGACCGGGTGCTGGAGACCGACCGGACCAGCCGGGCCGCCCGCGTCCAGGCCGGGGTGCTCGGCCCCCGGCTCGAAGAACAGCTGCGTCCCGAAGGGCTGACGCTGCGCCACTTCCCGCAGTCCTACGAGTTCTCCTCCTTGGGCGGCTGGCTCGCCACCCGGGCCGGCGGCCACTACGCGACGCTCTACACCCACATCGACGACCTGGTCGAGTCGATGCGGGTGGTCACACCGAGCGGCGTCAGCGCCTCCCGGCGGCTGCCCGGCTCCGGCGCCGGACCCTCACCCGACCGGCTGTTCCTGGGCAGCGAGGGCACCCTCGGCATCATCACCGAGGCATGGCTGCGACTGCGCGAGCGGCCCCGCCGGCGGGCCGGGGCGTCCGTGCGGTTCGAGGACTTCGACGCGGCCGTCACCGCCACCCGCGCCGTCGCGCAGAGCGGCCTGAACCCCGCCAACTGCCGTCTCCTCGACGCGGCCGAGGCGCTGCTCAACGCGGGCGTGAGCACCGGCGGCGGCGTACTCGTCCTCGCCTTCGAGTCCGCCGACCACCCCGTCCGGGCCCACCTGGACCGGGCCGTGGAGCTGTGCCGCGACCACGGCGGCACACCCTCGGCCCCGAAGTCCCGCACGACCCCGGAGCGCGACCCCGCCGCCGACGCCTGGCGCTCGTCCTTCCTGCGGATGCCCTACCAGCGCGACGCCCTGGCCCGGCACGCGGTGATCGCCGAGACCTTCGAGACGGCCTGCACCTGGGACCGGTTCGAGGCACTGCACCGGGCGGTCACGGAAGCGGCGCGGGACGCCCTGCGCGAGGTCACCGGGACCGGCGTGGTCACCTGCCGCCTCACCCACGTCTACCCGGACGGGCCCGCCCCCTACTTCGGCGTCTACGCGCCCGGCCGCTGGGGCTCCACCGTCGCCCAGTGGGACCACATCAAGGCCGCCGTGTCCGAGGCGATCGCGACGCACGGCGGCACCATCACCCACCACCACGCGGTCGGCCGCGACCACCGCCCCTGGTACGACCGCCAGCGGCCCGGCCCCTTCGCCGCCGCCCTCACCGCCGCCAAGGCCGCCCTGGACCCGGCCGGCATCCTCAACCCCGGGGTGCTGCTGCCGGCGCCGGGGCGGGCCCGTGCGGGAGCTGTCGGTGGCGCCAACTAAGCTCCCGCGCATGAGCGAAGCGGGCAGCGACACCAGCGGCAGACGGGTGGTCGACGGGCGGTTCGAGCTGGAACGACGGCTCGGCGCTGGCGGCATGGGCATGGTCTGGCAGGCCCGGGACCTGGCCCTGCACCGGAGCGTGGCCGTCAAGGAGGTACGGCCCCCCGACCCGGACCTCGCCGAGTACGACCCGGAGGCCGCCCGGATGCTGCGCGAGCGGGTCCTGCGGGAGGCCCGCGCCCTGGCCCGGGTCGACCACCCCAATGTGGTGACGATCCATCACATCGTGGACGGCGGCCCGGGGACCTACCCCTGGATCGTCATGGAACTGGTCACCGGCGGCTCCCTCGCCGACCGCCTCGCCCAGGGCCCCATGGCCCCCGCCGAGGCGGCGCTGCTCGGCCGCGAGGTGCTGGCGGCGCTGCGCGCGGCGCACGCGGCCGGCATCCAGCACCGGGACGTGAAACCGGCCAACGTCCTGCTGCGGCCCGACGGCCGCCCGGTCCTCACCGACTTCGGCATCGCCGCCATCCGCGAGGCGACCGCCCTCACCGCCACCGGCTCGGTCATCGGCACACCCGACTACATGGCCCCGGAACGCGTCTCGGGCCAGGACGGCGGCCCCGCCTCGGACCTGTGGTCGCTGGGCATGATGCTCTACACCGCCGTCGAGGGCCACCACCCACTGCGCCGGGGCACGACCCTGGCGACGCTCGCCGCCGTCCTCAGCGAGGACATCCCGCCACCGGTCCGGGCCGGCGCGCTCGGACACGCGCTCTCCCGCGTCCTGGTGCGCGACCCGGAGGCCCGGCCCGGCGCCGCCGAGCTGGACCGCATGCTCGACGCCGCCGCCCGCAGCGCCGAGCCCGCCACGTCGTACCACCTCCAGCCCCCGCCCGCCGGACCGCACCCGCACCCGTACCCGGCGACGACGGCACCCGGCTTCGGCCCCGCGCCCACCATGCCGTCGGGCCCCCACGACGCCCGCCCGGCACCCACCGTGCCCCCGGGACCCGCGGACGCCCGCCCGGGAGCCCCCACCCGGCCCGTGCGCCCCGGCCGTCGCACACGAGGGACGCTGATCGCGCTGCCCGTCGCCGGGGTCGCGCTGGCCGGCGCCCTCGTCTGGACCCTGCTGCCGGACGGGAACACCGAAGTCAGCGCCGGAACCACCCAGGACACGGCCCAGCCGCACAGCGACAGCCCGAAGTCCACCGCCTCGCCGGCCGGCCAGGAGCGGACCGGCACGACGGATCTGCTGACCCCGGACGGCATCCGCACCGCGCTCGCCGCCCTCAAGAAGGCCACCGGCCGCGATCGCTACGGCGACCTCACGGTGTACCCGGAGTACGTCTCCGCCTCGATGATGGTCGACGGCAGTGACAGCAAGTACGACACCTACACCTACCGCCCCGGACAGGGCGTGCAGAAGGGCATCATCAGCAACAGCCTGCCCAGTTCCGACAAGCCCGTCTCCCTGGACGGGTTCGACTGGGACGCGGTGCCGGCCCTGCTGCGCGAGGCCCGCCGGAAACTGAACGTCGACGACGCCGACACCCGCTACCTGGCGCTCGACGCCCCGAGCACGGCCTTCGGCACGCCCGCCGGCATGTCCGTGTACCTCAGCAACGCCTACCACCAGAGCGGCTACCTCCAGGCCGACCCCAAGGGCAAGGTGCTGAAGGTGATGCCGTACGACGGCTGACGGATACGGCGGCGGCACCTACCCGCGGCCGAGTCGCGCGCCGGCCGCACAGCACCGACGATGGCCTCACGATCTCCCCCACGCAAGGAAGACCGCATGTCTGCCCTTCGCCGGATCAGCCCGCGCGGCGCTCGCCGCCGTCCCCTGACCGCCGTCGCCCTGGCCTGCTGCTGCCTCGCGGCCACGGGCACGCTCACCGGATGCGGCGGCGGGAACGGCGGCGGCTCCGCCGCCAGCGCGACGCCCACCGCCCCGGACACCGCCTCCTTCTCCGGGACCCTGCCCTCCGCCCTGGCCTCCTCCGCGTCCTCGGCCGTCGCCTCCGCCCGCGCGTCGGCCTCGGCGGCGGCCTCCTCGGCCGCGGCCCGCGCCTCCGAGTTCGAGGCCTCGGTGTCGGCCGAGGGCGAACGCCGGACCGCGGCGGCCCGGAAGGCGCTGGGGGACGTCAAGGGCGGCGGGAACGCCCGCTCCGACGTCGCCATGAGCGGCATTCCCATGTCCCAGACCGGCGGCGTGCTGGCGGTCCTGCTCACCATCACCAACCGCACGGACAAGAAAGCGTCCTACGCCGTGCGGGTCGACTTCGAGGACAAGGACCACCACGTCGTCGAGACCCGGTACACCGGCGCCGAGAACCTCGCACCGGGCAAGAAGGAGCAGCCGGTCGTGTTCAGCCACAAGCCGTCCGAGCCGAGGCTCACCCCACGGCTGGCCAAGGCCCAGCGCTACTGACGCGCGAACCCCTCAGAAGGCGTAACGGACCCGGAGCCAGGGGGCGTGCTCGGCGACCAGCGACCGTAGCGACCCCACGGCCGCGCTCTTGACGCCGAGGCCGTAGCGGACGTTCACGGCGCCGTTCTGCGAGCGCTTCTCCTCCTGGAGGCCGGGCTGCCACAGGACGTCCTCGGCGCGGGGATGCCAGCCGAGGTTCACCTCGTGCAGCGCCTGGTTGTGCGTGAGCATGATGACCTCGGCGGCGGCCTGCCGCCTGACCCGCTCCGGCAGCACGTCGTCCAGGTGCCGCAGCAGTTCGCCCCAGGCCTCCTTCCAGCCGGGGCGCAGGACGACGGGCGAGAGGTTGAAGTGCACCTCGTAGCCCGCGTCCAGGAAGTCCGCGGCGGCGGCGATCCGCTCCTCGACCGCCGAGGTGCGCAGGTCCAGCAGCCGGGAGTCCGCCTCCGGCATCAGCGAGAACCGGACCCGCGTACGGCCGCGCGGGTCCAGGTCCAGCAGATCGGGGTTGACGAACTTGGTGGCGAAGGAGGCCTTCGCCGTCGGCCACTGGCGGAATGACCGCACCAGGTCGGCGGTGTTGTCGCAGATCAGCGCGTCCACCGAGCAGTCGCCGTTCTCGCCGATGTCGTACACCCAGGCGGAGTCGTCGCACTGGTTCGGCTCGCGCTTGGCACCCTGGCGCAGGACGTGCCGGCGCAGCTGGGCGATGATCGCCTCGATGTTGGTGAAGACGGTGACGGGATTGGCGTACCCCTTGCGTCGGGGCACGTAGCAGTAGGCGCAGGCCATCGCGCACCCGTTGGACGGACCCGGGGCGATCCAGTCGGCCGAGCGGCCGTTGGGCCGGGTGGCGAGGGTCTTCTTCTCGCCCAGGATCAGTGTCTCGCCCTTGACCCGCACCCAGCGCTCGACGTTGCCCTCGTTGCCGTGCAGCTCGGGGATGCGCCAGTGCGAGTGGACCTCGGTCACGGCCGCGTCCGGGTAGCGGGCGAGGATCTGCCGGCCGCGCGGGGAGGCCGCGGCGGCCGGTTCGGCGTAGATGTGCCGGACGGGCAGCAGCCGCCGGGCGGCGGGGGAGTCCCGGAACGCCGGCCGGCCCCCCGCCCCGGCCGCGTCCCCTCCGGTGGACGGAGCGGCGTCCAGCGCGTCCAGGCCGAACAGCGCGTCGGCGCCGTCGCCGGGTCCGGCGGAGGAAGGGCACATGGTGCTCCGCTCACAAAGAGTTATAAAGGACAGATATCCACTGTAGGGGCACATCGGGAACCGATCGGACAGCCGCTCAGTCCTCGCGGTCAAGGCCCGTGCGGCGCCTGGCGGACAGCTCGGCGGCGGCGCCCGCGAGCAGGGTGTCCAGGACCACCGGATAGGCGCTGTGCGGCATCCGCGCGGCCAGCAGGGCGGCCGTGGCGGCGATGTGCGGAAAGGACTCGGCGGGCAGCCGGGCGTACGTGGACGACCACAGGTCCTCGTCCGCCGCGCGCGCCTCCTCCGTCAGCGCCAGCGCGCCGGCGTCCAGCGCGGCGAAGGCCAGGCTCAGGTCGATGAAGGCGTGGTAGAGACGGACCGCGGCGGGGTCCGGGAAGCCGGCGGAACGCAGGATGCCGAGGATCGTCTCGTCCAGCGCGATCTCCCGGGGCCGTCCGGTGACCCGGCTCGCGGTCAGGGCCGCCGCCTGCGGGTGGGCCAGATAGGAGGAGTGGACGGCGAGGCCCAGCGCGCGCAGGTCCGCCCGCCACTCGCCACTCGCCGACCAGCTGTCCAGCGCCCGCCCCAGCAGCTCCTCGCCGATGGCCCGGGTCAGCTCGTCCATCCCGCCGAAGTAGCGGTACAGCGTGCTCGGGTCGGCGCCCAGGGCGGTGCCCAGCCGGCGCGCGGTCAGCCCGCCGCTGCCGTGCTCGCGCAGCACCCGCAGCGCGGTCTCCACGATGAGCCGCTCGGACAGCACCGTGCCCTGCCGGGTCGGCCGGCGCCTGCGCCGGGCCGTCTCGGGCACCACCTGCTTCGCCATGACCGTACTCCTCCACCCGGGTCCACCCGGGCCACCCTTATGCCAACGCGGTTGACTTTACCTCGGGCGGTCGCGTTGCATCGGGCCAACTTCCCGGGCACGCCTCCGTCGCACGGCGCGTGCCCTTCCCGAGAGAGGTGTGTCTGACATGCGAGTACTCCTCGTGGGCGCGGGCGGCGTCGGCACCGCCGTCACCCGGATCGCGGCCCGCCGCGACTTCCTGGCCCACATGGTCGTCGCCGACTACGACCTCATCCGCGCCGAGTCGGCCGTCGCCGCCCTGACGGAGCGCGCCGACCGGTTCAGCGCCCGGCGCCTGGACGCCTCCGACGAGGACGCCGTACGCCGGCTGCTCACCGAGGAGCGCTGCGACGTCCTGCTGAACGCGACCGACCCGCGGTTCGTGATGCCCCTGTTCCGCGCGGCCCTCGCGGCGGGCGCGCACTACCTGGACATGGCGATGTCGCTGTCCGCCCCGCACGCGGAGCGCCCCCACGAGGAATGCTGGGTCAAACTCGGCGACGACCAGTTCGAACTGGCCGACAGCTGGGCGGAGTCGGGCCGGCTGGCCCTGGTCGGCATGGGGGTGGAACCCGGTCTCTCCGACGTCTTCGCCCGGTACGCGGCGGACGAACTCTTCGACGAGATCGAGGAGATCGGCGTCCGGGACGGTGCGAACCTCACCGTCGAGGGGTACGACTTCGCGCCGTCGTTCAGCATCTGGACCACCATCGAGGAGTGCCTGAACCCGCCGGTGGTCTACGAGAGGGACCGCGGCTGGTTCACCACCGCCCCGTTCAGCGAACCGGAGGTCTTCGACTTCCCCGAGGGCATCGGCCCGGTCGAGTGCGTGAACGTGGAGCACGAGGAGGTGCTGCTCATCCCGCGCTGGGTGGACGCGCGCCGGGTGACCTTCAAGTACGGCCTGGGCGACGACTTCATCACCAAGCTGAAGACCCTGCGCCAACTCGGCCTGGACGCCACCGGGAAGGTTACCGTCCCGGGGGAGGACGGGCCGGTGCGGGTGTCCCCGCGTGACGTGGTCGCCGCCTGTCTGCCGGACCCGGCCACGCTGGGCGACCGCATGACCGGCAAGACCTGCGCGGGCACCTGGGTGAAGGGCGTCAAGGACGGCGCCCCGCGCGAGGTGTACCTGTACCACGTCGTCGACAACCAGTGGTCGATGGGCGAGTACGGCTCCCAGGCCGTGGTCTGGCAGACGGCGGTCAACCCGGTCGTCGCCCTCGAACTCCTCGCATCCGGCACCTGGTCGGGCCGGGGCGTCCTCGGCCCCGAGGCCCTGCCGCCCCGCCCGTTCCTCGACCTGCTCACCGAGTACGGCTCCCCCTGGGGACTGCGCGAACAGGGCTGACCCTCGGGGCCACCGGTGGGCCGGCGCGTCAGCCGAAGACCTTGACCGCCTGGTAGTAGGTCCAGGCCGTGCTGTCGCACGCCGACTTCGTCGCGCCGCTGTAGGTGACGCAGACCCGCTTGAGGTCCTCGTACAGGGCGCTGTCCAGGCGTGACTTGTTGGCGTCGAAGGTGCCGGCGGCCTTGTAGTTGCGGTAGCCGAAGTCGTGCCGGGCGCAGGAGGTCGAGAAGGGGAAGCCGAACGGGTTGTCCGGCGAGGAGGAGCAGTAGTCCGTGGACCAGTCGAAGCCGTACGCGGACCAGGCGGACTGGTTCGATCGGGCGGCGGCCCAGAGGTGGTAGCTCGACGCGCTGGTCTGCGTCCAACTGGCCAGCACCTGGGGCTTGTCGGCCGGCGCCGCGTCGGCGGCGGTCGCGGTGGCGACGGTGGTGGCCAGGGCGAGGGCCGAGGCGGACAGTCCGACGGCGAGTCTGCGGTGCATCCCACACCTCCATGAGACCGCGGCCCGCCCATCGGGCCACAGGTACATGACAAGATGATTGATGCGTCAACGGGTTCTGTACACCGTCCGGACCCGAACGGGCCGTGAACTGTTGGCGGACCGACTCGACCCCCGGTGAACACGAGGCGGGCACCCGGGACGTGCGCCGGGTGCCCGCCTGGTGCGCTTCCTGGTGCGGCGGTTCAGCCAACGGTCACGTTGAAGACCGGCGAAGCCGTCTGGCCGCTGACGATGCGCAGGTCGTTCTTGCCCTTCAGGCCGAGCTTGACGCCCAGGGAGTACGAGCCGTCCCGGGAGATGGGCGCGGACGCGGGCAGCGCGACCCACGTGCCGTGCTGCTTCTGCTGGAGGGTCACCTTGCTGCCCGCCCGCAGACCGGTGGTCTTGCCGGTGACCCGGAACAGCTCCCAGGCGCGGACCGTCGTGACGGACGGCTTCGCGGTGATGCCCGCCGTGGCCGCCGGGGCCTGGTGCGCGGCGGTGGCGGTGGCCGTGGTGTGCGAAACCGGGGTGGCCGCCATCGCGGTACCCGCGAGGGCGAGGGAGGCCGCGCCGAGAACGCCGACCACGGCCACGCGGAGGGAGCGTCGCTGGAAGAGCATCACAGTTCTGTCCGTTTCTGTCGCGAGAAGAGATGTACGAACGAAAGGACACCTACGTGTCGATTGGTGCCGTCACTGGTTACGACGACACCGCGGGCGCCGGCGTTCACTCGCCGTATGTCCCTGTCCTGTAACAGCCGGACCGGCCTCCCGCCGCCGGATCGGCTCGCCCACCCGGTGCAGATGAGCGAGCGCCTCGCGGTAGGAGCGGAGCAGGCCCGTCTCGTGGTACGGCACCCCGGTCTCGGCGCAGTACGCCCGCACCAGGACCCGGGCCCGGCGGAGATGGGGCGTGGGCATGCTCGGGAACAGGTGGTGCTCGATCTGGTGGTTGAGGCCGCCGAGCATCAGGTCGGTGAGGCGTCCACCGCGCACGTTCCGGGAGGTCAGTACCTGGCGGCGCAGGAAGTCCGGGCGCTCGGCACCGGTGAAGGTGGGCATGCCCTTGTGGTTCGGGGCGAAGGTGCAGCCGAGGTAGACGCCGAACAGACACTGGTTCACCGCGAGGAACGCCACCGCCTTGCCGGGCGGGAGCACCAGGAAGAGGGCGGTCAGCAGACCCGCGAGGTGCAGCAGGAGCAGCGTGCCCTCAAGCACCCGGCTCTTCATCGCCGGCGAGCGCAGCGCCCGCAGGCTCGCCACGTGCAGGTTGAACCCCTCCAGGGTCAGCAGCGGGAAGAACAGCAGCGCCTGGTGACCGCCGATGAGACGGGCCGGTCCGCGGCTGGAGCGGGCCTGGTCGGCGGACCACACCAGGATGTCCGGGGCGACGTCCGGATCCAGCTCCTCGTGGTTGGGGTTGGCGTGGTGCCGGGTGTGCTTGTTCATCCACCAGCCGTAGCTCATGCCGATGCCCAGGTTGCCGAACAGCCGCCCGGCGATCTCGCTGGGGCGCCGCCGCCGGAACACCTGACGATGCGCCAGGTCATGGGAGACAAGCGCGACTTGGCCGAACACGAAAGCCAGGAAGGCGGCGATCGCCAGCTGCCACCAGGTGTCGCCGAGGGTGGCGAAGGCGGCCCAGCCGGCCGCGTACAGCGCGGTCACCGCGCCGATCCGGGCGGTGTAGTAGCCGGGCCGCCGGGCCAGCAGACCGGCCTCGGCGACACGGCGGGACAGCCGGGCGAAGTCGCTGCCGCCGGCGCCGCCCGGCGCCCTGGCGGGCCCGGCGGAGGGCCGTGTCGCGACGGGAACATCGGGGGAGATCGTCATACCGGGGAGTCTGGTGCGGGGTCCCGGCTCACGGAATCCGGCCAGCCACCCGCCGCGGACGCGGCCTGCCACAGGGACGGCCGGGGGCTAACCCCCCGACGTACCACGTACGTCCCTTCCGCCCCGGCTCGGCGAGGGGACCGGTCAGTCGCGCAGCGACGCCAGCGCGGCGGCGACCCGCTCGGGCGCCTCCGGCGGTGTCGAGGCGTGCGGCGAGAGCCGGAGCGAGTCGGCGCGCACCGTGGCGGTCACCTCCTGGGCGTGCAACGCCTTGACGACGACGGACGGTTCGCGTTCCGGCACCGTGAAGGACAGGATGCCGGCGCGCCGCGCCGGATCGGCGGGGGACAGGACCCGGCCGCCGTACTCCGTGACGACCTCGGCCAGCTCCGCGACCCGTACGGCGATCGCGGCCTCGATCGCCGCGACCGTGTGCCGCTCGACGACCGCGAGCGCCGCCGCGAAGGCGGCGGCCGTCACCGGGCTCAGATGGGTGATCGACCAGCGCCCCGCGTCCGGCACGGGCGGATGCTCCGATCCGTCGAAGAGGCCCGCGTCCTCGACCCCGGTCCAGCCGGTGAGGACCGGCTCCAGTACGGCGAGGGCCTGGTCCGAGAGGGTCGCGAAACCCGTGGACCAGCCCGCCCGCAGCCACTTCTGCCCGCCCGCCACCACCACGTCGGCCGCGTCCCAGTCCATCGCCGCCACGCCGAACGCCTGGATGCCGTCCACCAGGAGCAGCCGGTCCGGTCCGATCACCTCGCGCAGCGCCGCCAGGTCCACCCGGTAGCCGGTGCGGAAGTCCACGGCACTGACGGACACGGCGACGACGTCCTCGGTCAGCGCGGACCGCACTAGCTCCGGGGTGACCCCGCCGCCGGGCGCGGGGTCGAGCCAGCGGGGCGTGGCCCGGCCCAGCCGCGCGGTCCGGCGCCACGGGTAGTGGTTGGCCGGGAAGTCGGTGGAGGGGACCAGGACCGTGCCCTCCCGGACGCCGAGCGCGGCCTGGAACAGTCCCGTGGACGCGTTCGGCAGCAGCACGGTGTGCCCGGCGTCGGTGCCGGCGAGCCGGGCGGCCGTCTCCCGTGCGACCCCCTCCGCGCGCATCAGGTCGTCCACGGTGCCGCGGGCGGCCCGGGCGGACTCCTCCATCGCGCGGGCGGTGGCGGCCACGGCGTCCCGGGACGGCGGCCCGAAGCGGGCGAAGTCGAGGTATCCGGCCGGTGTGTCGAAGTGGGTCGCGTACGGCGTGAGCACGGGGCTCGTCCTCCCGGGGATTCTTCTTACCGTGTTTTCATAGGCTGCCTATATAGGCGCGTGATACTCAGAAGTGTGGACCACGCGCAGGGTAAGGGGGACGCCCGGCAGACGGCTCGGGCGCTGGCGGACACCGCGTCCGCCGTGATCAGGGTCGTGACGGACCGCCGGGGCATGAGCTTCACGGCCGCCGCCACGCTGGCCCGGCTCGAACGCGAGGGACCCGCCCGGCTGACGGCACTCGCGACGGCCGAGGGCGTCACCCAGCCGTCGATGACCCAGTTGGTGCAGCGGCTTGAGCGGCAGGGCCTGGTGCTGCGGATCGCCGACGAGGTCGACGGCCGCGTGACCCTGGTGGCCGTCACCGACGCCGGCCGCGAGGTGCTCGCCGCCCGCCGGCAGGCCCGCGACGACCGCCTCGCCGCCCTCGTGGCCACGCTGCCGGACGCGGACCGGCAGGCCCTGCGGGAGGCGATGGAGATCGTCGCCCCGCTGGTCCGGCGCATGGTCGCCGACGACACCCAGTCCGCCGCCGTGACCGCCCGCGAAGACACCGGGAGCGTGTGATGACCGCCGAACAGACCGACCGGACACCGCCGGGCACCGGACCGGACGGTGCGCCGCGCCGCCGGACCTGGATCGGCGCCGACCACCCCCGCTACAAATGGGTCGCGCTGACCAACACCACGGTCGGCATGCTCCTGGCCACCGTCAACAGCTCGATCGTGCTGATCTCGCTGCCCGGCATCTTCACCGGCATCCGCCTCGACCCCCTCGAAGCCGGCAACGTCAGCTATCTGCTGTGGATGCTGATGGGCTACATGCTGGTCACGGCCGTCCTCGTCGTCGCGCTCGGCAGGCTCGGCGACATGATGGGCCGGGTCCGCATCTACAACGCCGGCTTCCTGATCTTCACGCTCACCTCGGTGGTCCTCTCCCTCGACCCCTTCCACGGCGGCAGCGGCGCGCTGTGGCTGATCGGCTGGCGCATCGTGCAGGCCGTCGGCGGCTCGATGCTGATGGCCAACTCGGCGGCCATCCTCACCGACGCCTTTCCCGCCCGGCAACGCGGCATGGCCCTCGGCGTCAACATGGTCGCGGGCATCGCCGGCTCCTTTCTCGGCCTGGTGCTCGGCGGGGCCCTCGTCACCTGGAACTGGCGCTCCGTCTTCTGGGTCAACGTGCCCATCGGCCTGATCGGCACGGTCTGGGCCTACAAGTCGCTGCACGAGACCGGCGTCCGCAGGCCCGGCCGCATGGACTGGTGGGGCAACGTCACCTTCGCCCTCGGCCTGACCGCGCTGCTCGCCGGCATCACCTACGGCATCCAGCCCTACGGCGGCCACACCATGGGCTGGACCAACCCCTGGGTCCTCGCCGGGCTCATCGGCGGCGCCGCCATGCTCGGCGTCTTCTGCGTGGTCGAGACGAAGGTCGCCGAGCCGATGTTCCCGCTGCGGCTGTTCCGCGACGCCGCCTTCGCCGGCGGCAACGCGGCCACCCTGCTCGGCGCCATCGCCCGCGGCGGCCTCCAGTTCATGCTGATCATCTGGCTCCAGGGCATCTGGCTGCCCCTGCACGGCTACGACTACGCCGACACCCCCCTGTGGGCGGGCATCTACATGCTGCCCCTGACCATCGGCTTCCTGCTCGCCGGACCCGTCTCGGGCGCGCTCTCCGACCGGTTCGGGGCGCGGCTGTTCGCCGCCTCCGGCTTCCTCGTCATGGCGGTGTCCTTCGCCGGGCTGCTCGTCCTCCCCGGCGACTTCTCCTACGGGGTGTTCGCCGCCCTGATCTTCCTCAACGGCCTCGGCGGCGGCCTGTTCGCGGCACCCAACACGGCGATCATCATGTCCAGCGTCCCGGCCGACGCCCGGGGCGCCGCGTCCGGCATGCGGGCCACCTTCCAGAACGCCGGCATGGTGCTGTCCATGGGCGTGTTCTTCTCCCTCATGGTGGCCGGCCTCTCCGGCACCCTGCCCAGCACCCTCACCACCGGCCTGACCGCGCAGGGCGTCCCCACGGGAGCCGCCCACACCGTCGCGCAACTGCCGCCGGTCGGCGTCCTGTTCGCCGCGTTCCTCGGCTACAACCCGATCCAGCACCTCCTCGGCCCGGACATCCTCGGCCGGCTGTCACCCTCCGCCGTGGACCATCTCACCGGCCGCGAGTTCTTCCCGCACCTCATCTCCCAGCCCTTCCACGACGGCCTGGTGGTCGTCTTCTCACTGGCCATCGCCATGTCCCTGGCAGCGGCCGGCGCCTCACTGGTCCGGGGCCGGACCCGGCCGGCGACAGCGGGCCCGGCTCCCGGCGCGCACCCGGAGCGCCCGGCGCCTGCCGACGCCGCCCCGGCACCCGGGATAAGCGGCCGGGTGACCGACAGCGCCGGCCACCCGGTCACCCAGGCGACCCTCACCCTCGTCGACCGGGACGGCCGGCAGTGCGCCCTGGCCAGAAGCGCCGGGGACGGCACGTACACCCTGACGCCGCCGCCCTCACCGTCGTACACCCTGGTCGTGTCCGCGCCGGGCCACCACCCCCGCGCGGTGCGGCTCACCGGCGACCCGGGACCCCCGGCCACGGACGTCACGCTGGCCGGTGTCGGCGGGGTGCGCGGCACCGTGCGGCAGGAGCGGACCGGGCTGCCCGTGCACGAGGCCCGCGTCACCCTGCTGAACCCGCAGGGCAAGGTGGTGGCCGCCGCCCTGACGGTCGCCGACGGCACCTACACCGTGCCGGACCTGGCCCCGGGTGACTACACGGTGGTCGTCTCCGGGTACGCGCCGGTGGCCGCGCGGGTCGCCGTCGCGGAGGGCGAGGCACGCCGGGTGGACCTCCGGGTGGGGCGGCGCACACCCGCGCAGTGACGCCGTTCGAGATGCCCGGACGCCCGGACGGTGGTTCCTTGGGACGAGGACGCGGCGCCCGGCACCGCGTTCCCTCCCGTTCGCGCGCAGGGCCAAGGAGGCCGTCATGGTCAGCACTCCGGACAACGCACTCGCCGGAAAGGTCGCCTTCGTCGGCGGCGCGTCACGGAACCTGGGCGGACTGATCAGCACCACCCTGGGAGCCGAGGGCGCGAAGGTCGCCGTGCACTACAACAGCGACTCCTCCCGCGCCAAGGCCGAGGACGTGGTCGCCCGGATCGACGCCGGCCCGGGTGAGGCGTTCGCCGTCCAGGCCGACCTGACCCGGCCGGCCGAGGTGGAGCGGGTCTTCGACGAGGTGGTCGACCGCTACGGCCGCCTCGACTACAGCGTCAACACCGCGGGCATGGTGCTGAAGAAACCGCTGACGGAGATCACGGAGGAGGAGTACGACCGGATGTTCGCGGTCAACTCCAAGGCCGCGTTCTTCGTGATGCGCGAGGCCGCCCGCCGTATCGAGGACGGCGGCAGGATCATCACGGTCGTCACCTCGCTGCTGGCCGCCTACACCGGCCTGTACGCGGCCTACGCGGGCAGCAAGGCCCCGGTCGAGCACTTCACCCGGGCCCTGTCCAAGGAGCTGTTCGGCCGGAACATCTCCGTCAACGCCATCGCGCCGGGACCGATGGACACCTCGTTCTTCTACCCGGCCGAGGACGACGACTCGGTGGCGTACCACAAGTCCTCCGCCATGAACGGCGACCTCACCAAGATCGAGGACATCGTCCCCTGGGTCCGCCACCTCCTGACCGACGGCTGGTGGGCCAACGGCCAGACCCTCTTCCTCAACGGCGGCTACACCACCCGCTGACCGCCGTGGCCCCCGCCCGTCAGGCCGGTTCGGGCTGGGGCTCCGGCTGTGCCAGGGGGGCGGGCGCCGGTTCCCACCGGCGGGTGGTCCGGACGTAGCCGTAGATCACCGAGGCCGTCGCCAGCAGGAGGAGCGGGCCGAACAGCAGGGGGTGCCGGGCCATCTCCAGCGGCAGATACCGGTAGGCCAGCAGCAGTCCGGTGAAGACGGCCGCGCCGTACGCCACCAGCCGGCCGGCGGCTCGGTCCCAGCCGCGTGCCTGCGCGCGCAGCGCGGCCTCGACGGTGAGCGCGAAGACCACGCCGGCGAGGAGGTCCACGCCGTAGTGGTAGCCGAAGCCCAGGGTCGCGGTGAGCGTGGCGACCAGCCAGAACGTCCCCGCGACGCGCAGGGCGCGTGGGCCCTTGCGGGAGTGGACGAAGATCGTGGTCGCCCACGCGGTGTGCAGGCTCGGCATGCAGTTGCGGGGGGTGAGGCCGTCGAACGGCACCGGGTGCGGGGCGGCGACCGGTACCGGTGTGTCCGGCCACAGGTTCGCCACCGCCCAGTGCAGGCCCCCGGTACCGGTGGCGCCCGGGCCGTAGGCGAAGACCGGTCCGACCACCGGGAAGAGCAGGTAGATGCCCGGTCCGAGGAGGCCGATCACCAGGAAGGTGCGCACCAGGTGGTGGCTCGGGAAGCGCCGCTCGGCCGCCACGTCGCGCAGCTGGTACACCGCGATGACGACCGCCGCCACGGCGAGCTGGCCGTAGACGAGGTCGAGGAGATGGGAACCGACCGGACCGGTGGCGCGGACCAGCCGGCCCACCAGCCAGGACGGGTTGCCGAGCGCGTGGTCGGCGGTCGCCACGTACGGGTCGAGCACCGTCGGGCGGGTCTTGGACGTGATGAGCAGCCAGGTGTCACCGGTCTTGCGCCCGGCCACCAGCAGCAGGGCGAGACCGACGCCCTTCAGCAGCAGCGCGCGCTCCGCCCCGGTGCGGCGCGTGACGGCGATGACCGCGCAGCCGAGGATCACCCACAGCGCTCCGTTGCCGAAGGGGTGTCCGCTCGTCATGTCCGCGTGCACCGCCCACCGCACGAGCAGGAAGACGGCGTCGACGCCGATCGCCACCCCGGCCGCGACCAGCCGTTCCCGCCAGGTGAGGACCACCATCATCAGGCCCAGGCTGGCGTACAGCAGGAATCCCGACTTGGGGAGGAACACGACCTCGCGCACCTGGGCGCTCACCGGTCCCGGCAGCCCGTAGTGGCGTGCCGCGATCTCCAGCGCGACGAGGAACCCGAGGGTCACCACGCCGGCCGCGGTCCACACCAGCGCCTGAGGCCGGCGCGGCACGGCGAGTCCGGCTCTTGATTCTGTTCGCGAGACGTCCCGCGGTCCGGTGGATATCAACTGTTCTGCCGCTTTGTTCCCTGGTGGCCGGATGGTCGCTCTGCTGGCTGCTCGTGATGAGCCGAATCATGTTATCGGAGTGATTCCGGCACACTCCGGGCGCGCCCCGATTCCCTCGCCGGGCCGGTGGCCGCGCTGCGGCTCGACACGGGAAACCGATCGGTTTACAGTCGGAGCGGTAGAGAAAACCGATCGGTTTCCCTCGGGGAGACCCGGAAGAAGGCACACCCATGACCGTCAACGGCTCCGTCGCCCTCGTCACCGGCGGCAATCGAGGTCTCGGCGACCGCTTCGTCCGCGCCCTGCTGGAGGCCGGCGCGAGCAAGGTCTACGCGGCGGCCCGCGACCCCCGCCAGATCACCGCCGAGGGAGCGGTCCCGCTCGCGCTGGACATCACCGATCCGGCCGCCGTGCGCGCCGCGGCCGAGCGGGCACCCGACGTGACCCTCCTCGTGAACAACGCGGGCAGTTCGTCCGGCGGCTCCCTCCTCGACGGCGAACTCGACGCCTTCCGCACCGACTTCGAGACCCATGTGCTCGGCACCCTGAGCGTCAGCCGCGCCTTCGCGCCCGTCCTCGCACGCAACGGCGGCGGCGCGATCCTCAACGTCCTGTCGGTGCTGTCCTGGGTCAGCCTGCCGGACGCCGCCGGCTACTGCGCCGCCAAGTCGGCCGAGTGGTCCGTCACCAACGCGCTGCGCGTGCGGCTGGCCGGCCAGGGCACCCAGGTCAGCGCCCTGCACGTCGGCTACATGGACACCGACATGGTCGCCCGACTCGACGCGCCGAAGTCCGACCCCGCCGACATCGCCCGGATCGCACTGGAGGGCGTGGACAAGGGCCTGCACGAGATCGTCGCCGACGACCTCAGCGGACAGGTCCGCGCCGGCCTGTCCGGGGGCGTGGAGGCGCTGTACCCGCAGCTCGCGCGCTGACCGGACACCTCACAGGTCCGTCACCTCGCTTCCCCGCAGGCTCAGCACCAGGTCCCTGGGCAGCCCGTGGGTGTCGTGCAGGTAGTGGAAGTCCTCGTCCGTCAGCGGCCGTCGGAACCGCGGCCGGGCGAGGACCCGCCGCCCGCGCTCCAGCAGCCGGCCGAACCGCCGCTCCTCGTCCAGCAGCAGACGGCGTACGGTGCCGGGGCCGGCGTCCTGCCGGAACCGGTCGAGGGTGTGCGTGACCAGCTCGTCCGGCAGGTCTCCGAGGCTGCGCGAGGGGTCCTCCCGCCACAGCACGGTGAGCACGCGGCGCAGCAGCCGGCGCAGCACGTACCCCTGCCCGGTGTTGGCGGGCCGCACACCGTCGCCGACGACCACGACGGCCGAGCGCAGATGGTCGTGGACCAGCCGCAGCGAGGGGTCGTCCAGCGGCCACAGGCGCGGCACGAGCCGGCGCCAGGGCTCGAAGACGTCGCACTCGAACACCGAGGATTCGCCCTGCAGCAGCGTGGCCAGCCGCTCCAGGCCGAGGCCGGTGTCGACGTTGCGCCGGGGGAGCGGCACCAGCGTGCCGTCGGCGAGGCGGCGGTGACGCATCATCACGTGGTTCCACACCTCCACCCAGCGGTCGTCGCGGGTGGGTGTCGACCGGGGCGGTCCGTCGCCGGTCCACAGGAAGATCTCCGAGTCCGGCCCGCAGGGGCCGACGGGCCCGTTGGCCCACCAGTTGTCCTCCACGGTGAGTTCCACGGGAACACCGTGTTCCTGCCACAGCCGGAGCGAGTCGGTGTCCGGTCCCACCTGGCCGTCCCCGCCGAAGACGGTGGCGTGCAGGCGCCCCCGGTCGATCCCGAACCCCTCGGTGAGCAGCCGGAATCCCCAGTCCAGGCTGACCGGGCCGTCGTAGTCGCCCAGCGACCAGGTGCCGAGCATCTCGAACACGGTCAGATGGGTGGCGTCCCCGACCTCCTCCAGGTCGGTGGTCCGCAGACACCGCTGCACATTGACCAGCCGCCTGCCCAGCGGGTGGGGCCGGCCCTCCAGGTAGGGGGTCAGCGGGTGCATGCCGGCGGTCGTGAACAGCACCGGGTCACCCGGCGGCGGCAGCAGGGTCGAGCCGGTGATCCGGCGGTGACCGCGGTCCTCGTAGAACTCGGTGAACGTACGGACTACCCGCTCCGTGTCCATGGGGTGGCTCCTTCGCGTGATCAGCGGGGAGGCGCCGGAGAACGGGGGCCGCGCGGTCGTCGTACCAGGGCGGGAAGAGGAGAACGCCACGGGAGCACCGGCGGGCCCGTTTCCGGTCGCCGGTGGGAGAAGAAGGTCAGACGGCGGCAACCGGCGAGCTGGTCGCTCGCGCGGTCGCGGTGACGGTTCGGCCGGTGACGTTCATGGCGGCGACCCTAGCGCGCCGATGCCACCGAGGCACCCGGTTTTCTGCGCGCCGGCCGCTTTTAACCGGCGTTCACGGCGCCGTCAAGCCCCGAATTCGCGGAACGTGACCGGGCCCCCGGGATCCGGCGTACTTGAAGCACGGCCCCACCGGAAACGGAAAGCCCCCGCAGGAGCGGGAATTCCCTCCCCGGCCGACATCCCGAAACCGACGAGAGCCGCCTCCGCACGGCCCGACCTCTCAAGGAGCAGACCATGACTCGTGACAACCACACCCCCGGTACCACCCGCCCCCAGCGCCGAGGCGTCCGTCTCGCGACCGTCTTCGCCTCCGCCGCACTGATCACCGGTGGCGTCGTCCTCCCGGTGTCCTCCGCGATGGCGGCCCCGATGCCGGCGTCGACGGTGAGCCTGGTGCGCGGTGGCGGCGCCGGCGGCGACGGCGGTGCCGGTGGCGGCGGCCTGATCGGCGGCGGCGGGGGCTCCGGCGGTTCCGGTGGCGGCAGCGTGCTGGGCGTGGGTGGTGCCGGGGGCAACGGCGGCAGCGGCGGTGACGGCATCCTCGCCGGTGGGGGCGGCGGTGGCGGTGGCGGCGGCGGGGACGGCGTCATCGGCGGTGCCGGTGGCAACGGCGGCAAGGGCGGTGACGGCATCTTCGCCGGCAGCGGCGGCTCGGGTGGCGGCGGCGGTGACGGTGTCCTCGTCGGCGGCAAGGGCGGCAACGGCGGGACCGGGGGCTTCGGTGTCCTGCAGGGCGGCAACGGCGGCAAGGGCGGCACGGGCGGCCTGGGCGGTCTCTTCGGTGGCCTCGGCGGCAATGGCGGAGCCGGCGGCGGCAGCGTCTTCTGACCGACGCGGTCCACGCGGCGGGGGCGGTCCTCGATACCGCCCCCGCCGTCCCCCGGGGACCTCACGTCCCCGGAGCCCCGGCAAGGAAAGTCCCGGCAACGAAAACGGAGAACCCCGATGTTCACAGCCACCTGGCGGCGCCCCGTCCTCCTGGCGGTGGCCGGCCTGGCCCTCGTCTCCGGCACCGCCTGCACAGCACAAGCCGCGTCCTCCGCGCTCGCCCCCGCCACCAGCCACTCCGCCGACTGCGGTGAGGGCGGCCGGGGCGGGCAGGGCGGCGCGGCCGGCGGGGGCGGTGAGCCCGGCCGGCCCGGCGAACCGGGCCGGCCCGGACACGCGGCCTGTCTGTCCGCCGAGGACCTGCCCGACAAGCCCGAGCGGGACCTCACCGGAGTGGACAAGCTCCGGATCGTCCTGATCGTGACCTCCGGGCACGCCACGAAGGCCGAGGTCGCCAAGAAGTACAAGATCACGGAGAAGGTGTACGACACCTGGGAGCGGCGGTTCCAGGACGGCGACTGGCTCGCCCTGCTGGACGGCGGCTCGCCCTTCCCCTCCTGACGCGAGGACCGGCGCCCTGCCCGGAGCACGGGCGGGGCGCCGGCCCAGGCGGCCCCGCACACCCACCGACCCCCTCGACCCTCTCACCCGGAACTCCCCGACAAGGAGAAAAGGCCATGCGCAGACGTTCCTCGACATTCGGTCTCGGCCTCGCGGTCGCGGCGGCCGTGGCGGCCGGCGGTGCGATGGCGCCGGGCGCGTCGGCCGCTCCCCTGCCGGGGGCCGCGCCCGGCACGGCCTCCGCCACCCGGCACCTGCCCACCGACGACACGGGGCCCGGTGCGACGACCGGCGGTGCCGGGACGCTCGGCGGCATCCAGCTCGGCAACGGCAGCGTCCGTATCGGCGACAAGATCTGCGCGGGCGACTGCGACGGGACCGTCAACGGCACCGCCGGCTCGGGCGGCGGCATCTGCGCGGGCCTGTGCGACGGCAGCGCCAACGGCGGCAACGGCACCACCGGGGCACCGGGACGCGACGGCGGCGCCGGCGGCAACGGCGGCATCTGCGTCGGCGTGTGCGGCGGCAGCGCCAACGGAGGCGCGGGCGGCCGGGGCGGGGACGCCGTGGGCAGCGGCGACGGCGGTGCCGGAGGCCGGGGCGGCAACGGCGGGATCTGCCTCGGAGTGGGCTGCGAGACCGCCGGACAGGGCGGTCGCGGGGGCGGCGGCGACGGCTGAGGCCCGGGACTCCCGGAGCGAGCCCCGAAATGCCCGGGGGTGGGCCCCGGGATTCCGGGGGCGGCGCGGCGGGAATTCACCCGACCGACCTACACCCCCGCCGTCCCGAGGTGCCGTGTTCAGCCATTCGGCTCACGCTGGAAGCGAACCCGATGTCGTTGCCGTCCCCGTGGTCCCCGCCCTGGTGGGAGGCATCATGGTCCTGCTGGCCCTGCTCGTACCGGTGCTGCTCATGCTCGTCGTGTTCGCCCTGGACGCCTACGAGAACCTGCTCTTCCCCCCGCCGCCACCCCCTCCCGCCGAGCTGGACCCGCTCGGTCCTGACCCCTCCGAGAACTGAACCGCTCTCCGAGGGGTGGGCCGGGACCCGGCAGAATCGGCCCGTGCACATACTGTCGTTCGCCGAAGAAGCCACCCCCTCCGTGCTGCGCGCGCAGGTGCGGGAGATCCAGGAGCAGGCGTGGCCGTCGCCGGCCGGGTCGGCCGCCGATCCGGAAGCCCCCGCCCACGACCCCCTGCTGCGGCCCCGGTCGATGCTCCTCGTCCGGGACGGGACGGTGCTGGCCGCACTGGACATCCTGTCCAAGGAGATCACCCACGCCGGCCGACGGTACGCGGCAGCCGGCCTGAGCGCGGTCGTGACGCGGCAGGAGAACCGGGGGCAGGGCCACGGCCGCCGTCTGGTGGCGGCGGGCCGCGAGGCGATGATCACGAGCGGCGCGGATCTGGGGCTGTTCACCTGCGACCGGCCGCTCCGGTCGTTCTACGAGAGCGCCGGCTGGCGGGTCCTGCCCGGGACCGTCCTGGTCGGCGGCACGCCTCGCGATCCGTTCCCCAGCGACCGGCCGGGCTTCGACAAGGTCACCATGGCCGGCCTCTTCACCCCGTGGGCGCGGCAGGCGGAGGCGTCGTTCCACGGCAGCAGGATCGAGCTGTACCCCGGGGACATCGACAAACTCTGGTGAGCCTCACCGACGGTCATCCTCTCCGAGCCACGGAAGCAGCAGGTCCAGCAGGGGGCCGGGGCGGTCCAGCGGGATGATGTGCCCACAGTCCGGCAGCACGTGACCCCGGAGATCGTCGGCGTGCGGGCGCAGCTGGTGTTCGAGGGCGCGGCCCACCGGATGGGCCCCGATCGTCATCGTCGGCACGGTGAGACGGGCGGAGCCGAGCGCGGCCTCGATCTGGCGAACCGTGTCCGGCAGTGCCCGGTAGAGTCCGAAGGCACCGCGCAGCGCGTCCGTGCCGCGATAGGTCCGGACGATGGCGTCGCGCACCTCGTCACGCACCCCCCGGCCGAGCGTGCCCTGGTCCAGGAACCAGCCGACATAGCGCTCCTCGTGGCCCACCAGCACGGACTCCGCGAGAGCGGGCACGGCGTGGAAGCCGAACCACCACGGCGGGCCGTCGGCGAGGAAGCCCTCGGCGCCCGGCAGCCGGCCCAGCAGCGACTCCATGAGCACCAGCCGCCGTACCAGGCCGGGCCCGCGCATCCCCAGCAGGAACGCGGGCGGGGTACCGGCATCGATGCCGACCACGGCCGCCGACTCCACGTCCAGCGCCGCCAGCAGTGCCTCGGCGTCGGCGGCCAGCGTGCCGGCGTCGTATCCGTCCGGCGGCCGGGCGCTGTCACCGAAGCCCCGCAGGTCGGGGGCGATCACGCGCCACCGCCGGGACAGTTCGCCGATGACGTCGGTCCACAGCCGCCAGGTGTGCGGGAAGCCGTGCAGCAGCAGTACGGCGGGGCCGCGACCGGCCGTCGCCACGTTGAGTGCCACGCCGTTCACCGTGATCCGGCGCAGCTCGACCTCCGAGACGGGCATGGCGGCCTCCTTCGGTCACCCACAGTACGGGGCACCGGCTCGCGGAGTGACGGCACCGTCGGGATACCAGGGGGCCGTCCGCCATCCGGACGGCCCGGCAACCGCGTGGGCCTTACATCTACCGTTCGCCGCACGGACGACAGCCGACGACGAGAGGGCGTGCCGGATGACCGGGCGGACGGTGCGGGACACGAGCCACGACACAAGCCAGGAAACCCCGGCGGCCGTCGTCCTCCTGCGCGAGGTGAGCGTCCGCCGCCACGCCGGCGACCACCTGATCCTCGACGGCGTCGACTGGACGGTCCGGCCCGGAGAGCACTGGGCGCTGCTCGGGGCCAACGGCGCCGGCAAGACGACCCTGCTGCGGCTGCTCGGCGCCCTCATGCACCCCACGACCGGCAGCGTCGAGGTGCTCGGCAGCAGGCTCGGCCGGGTGGACGTCCGTGACCTGCGCGCCCGCATCGGGCACGTGACAACCGCCCAGCGGGTGCCCGGCGACCTCACCGCCCACGCCGTGGTCCTGACCGGCCACACCGGCACCGTGCAGCCGCTGTGGCGCGTGTACGACGACGAGGTCCGCCGGCGCGCCCACGAGCGGCTGGCCGAGCTGGACATCAAGGAGTTGGCCGACCGGCCGTACGGCGTGTGCTCCGGCGGACAGCGGGCCCGGATCCTGATCGCGAGGGCCCTGATGGCGGAGCCCGCGCTGCTGCTCCTGGACGAGCCGTTCAACGCGCTCGACCTGCCGTCGCGCGAGGACCTCATCGACGCCCTCCACCAACTGGCCGGGGGACGGCCCCGGTTGGCGACCGTCACGGTCACCCACCACCTGGAGGAGCTGTCCCCGGTGATCGGCCACGCCCTGCTGCTGCGCGAGGGCCGGATCCTGGCCCGGGGACCGGTCACCGAGGTGCTGACCGACGCGACCCTGACCGAGTGCTTCGGCCGGGGCATCACGGTGACCCGCCGGGACGGCCGCTGGGCGGCGTACTCGCGGGGGCGGGCGCCCCGGGGCTGAGGCACGCGAGCGCCCCTGTGCCACAGCCACCGTGCCGGTCCCCTCAACCCCGCTCGTGGACGTGGAAACCGCGCCCGGTCTTGCGGCCGAGCAGCCCCGCCTGCACCATCCGCCGCAGCAGCGGCGGCGGGGCGTACAGCGGCTCGCGGAACTCCTCGTAGAGGGAGTCCGCGATCGAGGCGACGGTGTCCAGGCCGATCAGGTCGGCGAGCCGCAGCGGCCCCATGGGATGGGCGCAGCCCAGTTCCATGCCGGTGTCGATGTCCGCCGCCGTGGCGAAACCGGACTCGGCCATACGGATCGCGGACAACAGGTAGGGGATCAGCAGGGCGTTGACGACGAAGCCGGCCCGGTCCCGGGACCGGATCACCGTCTTGCCCAGCACCCGGGACGCGAAGTCCGCCACTCTCGCGGCCGTCGCGGCCGAGGTGTGCAGGGAGGTCACCACCTCCACCAGCGGCAGCACCGGGACCGGGTTGAAGAAGTGCAGGCCCACGACCCGGTCCGCCCGGCCGGTCGCCATGCCGAGCCGCATCACGGGCAGGGACGAGGTGTTGGTGGCCAGCACGGCCGACGGCTCCCGGACGATCTTGTCGAGGGCGGCGAAGACCTCCGTCTTGGCCTCCGCGTTCTCCACCACCGCCTCCACGACGAGGTGGCGGTCGGCCAGGTCGTCCAGATCCCCGGTGAACACGAGGCGGTCGAGGGCGCCCCGCGCGGCGGCCCGCTCCAGCCTGCCGCGCCCCACCGCGCGGTCGAGGGAGGCCGCCACCCGCTCGCGTGCGGCCCGCGCCGCGACCGCGTCGACCTCGCAGACCACCGTGTCGAGACCGGCCCGCGCGCACACCTCGGCGATGCCGGCGCCCATCTGCCCGCCGCCGACCACACCGACGCGCCGGATCTCCCCGCTCATGCCTCGCCCCCGGCCCGCCGCACCAGGTGCCGCGTGTAGGCGTCCGGAGTGAAGAACTGCGGCAACTCCCCTTGCAGCGCGCCCCGTTCGAACAGTGCGCGGATCTCCTCCACCGGCGCCCACGGATACTCCGCCCCCACCGCGTCGATCTCGGCGTCCAGCAGCTCCAGCACGGTCCCCCGCTCGATCACCCGATGCCGCAGCCACTGCCAGAGCTGCACACGCGCGATCTCGGCGGTCGCCGCGTCCTCCATGAGCCCGTCCAGCGCGACGGCGCCCTGCCCGCGCAGCCAGGCGGCGAAGTACCGCACCGCGACAGCCACGTTGGTGCGTACCCCGTCCGGAGTGGGCGGCCCGCTGATCCGGCGGACGGACAGCAGGTCGGCCGGGCCCACCTCCACGTCGTCCCGGGTCCGGTCCAGTTGGTGGGGCCGGTCGCCGAGCACGCCGTCGAAGACCTCGCGGCAGACCGGCACCAGCGCCGGATGCGCCACCCAGGAGCCGTCGAAGCCGTCCTCGGCCTCCCGTTCCTTGTCCAGGCGGACGGTGGCGAACGCGGCCTCGTTCGCCACCGGGTCCCGGCCGGGGACCTGGGCGGCCATGCCGCCGATGGCGTGCGCCCCGCGCTTGTGGCAGGTGCGGACCAGGAGTTCGGTGTAGGCCCGCAGGAACGGGGCGGACATGGTGACCTTCGCGCGGTCGGGCAGGAGGAAGTCGGTGCGGTGTCCAAAGGTCTTGATCAGACTGAACAGGTAGTCCCAGCGGCCCGCGTTGAGCCCCGCGCCGTGCTCGCGCAGCTCGTAGAGGATCTCCTCCATCTCGAACGCGGCGGTGATCGTCTCGATGAGGACGGTGGCGCGGACGGTACCGCGCGGGATGTCCAGCAGCTCCTGCGCCAGCAGGAAGACGTCGTTCCACAGCCGGGCCTCGTAGCGGTTCTCCAGCTTCGGCAGGGAGAAGTACGGGCCGTGGCCGGCGTCGAGCTGCCGCCGCGCGCAGTGGAAGAAGTACAGCCCGAAGTCGACGAGCGCGGCGGGCACGGGCCGGCCGCCGTACTCCAGGTGCTCCTCGTCCAGGTGCCAGCCCCGGGGCCGTACGACGATGGTGGCGAGACGTTCCCCGAGCCGGTACTCCCTGCCCTCGGGCGTGGTGAAGTCGATCCGGCGCTCGATGGCGTCGAGCAGGTTGAGCTGGCCGCCGACGACGTTGTCCCACAGGGGTGCGGTGGCGTCCTCGAAGTCCGCCATCCACACCTGGGCACCGGAGTTGAGCGCGTTGACGGTCATCCGGCGGTCGGGCGGACCGGTGATCTCCACCCGCCGGTCGGTCAGGCCCGGCGCGGGCGGCGCCACCCGCCAGCGCGGGTCGTCGCGCACGGCCGAGGTGACCATGGGGAAGTCCAGCGGGGTGCCGGCCGCCAGCCGCAGCACCTGCCGGCGGCGCTCCTTCAGCAGATCCAGGCGGCGCGACGCGAAAGCCTCGACGAGCCGGCCGACGAAGTCGAGGGCGGCGGGGGTGAGGATCTCGTCGTGCCGGTGACCGGGGGCGGCGAGGACGCGGACGGTGCCGGGCGGGGCGATCGTGGTCATCGGGTTCTCCTGGGTGGGGGAGCGGGGCGGAGACGGAAAGGGCACGGCCGCCGCCGGTCCGTGCCCGACGAGGGGGCGGACCGGCGGGCGTCGGAGCGCTCTAGTGGAACTGCTCCTCCTCCGTGGAGCCGGCCAGCGCCGTGGTGGAGGAGGCGGGGTTGACGGCGGTGGAGACCAGGTCGAAGTAGCCCGTGCCGACCTCGCGTTGGTGCCTGACGGCGGTGAAGCCCTGCGCCTGGGCGGCGAACTCCCGTTCCTGGAGGTCGACATAGGCGGTCATGCCGTGCTCGGCGTAGCCGCGGGCCAGGTCGAACATGCCGTGGTTGAGGGAGTGGAACCCGGCCAGCGTGATGAACTGGAACCGGTAGCCCATCGCGCCCAGTTCGCGCTGGAACTTGGCGATCTGGTCGTCGTCCAGCGCCGCCTTCCAGTTGAAGGAGGGCGAGCAGTTGTAGGCCAGCATCCGGTCCGGGTACCGCGCGTGGATCGCCTCGGCGAACTCACGGGCCTGGGCGAGGTCCGGGGTGCCGGTCTCCACCCAGATCAGGTCGGCGTACGGCGCGTAGGCCAGACCGCGCGCGATCACCGGGGCCATGCCGTTTTGGACCTGGTAGAAGCCCTCCGCCGTGCGCTCGCCGGTGGTGAACTCGGCGTCGCGCTCGTCGACGTCGCTGGTGAGCAGGTTCGCCGCGAGGGCGTCCGTGCGGGCGATGATCACCGTCGGCACGTCGGCGATGTCGGCGGCGAGGCGGGCCGCGTTCAGGGTGCGGATGTGCTGGGAGGTGGGCACCAGCACCTTGCCGCCGAGGTGGCCGCACTTCTTCTCGGAGGCGAGCTGGTCCTCGTAGTGGATGCCCGCCGCACCGGCCGCGATCATCGCCTTCGTCAGCTCGAAGGCGTTCAGCGGGCCGCCGAACCCGGCCTCGGCGTCCGCGACGATCGGCGCCAGCCAGTCGGTGGTGTCGCCGGCGCCCTCGGAGGCGGCGATCTGGTCGGCGCGCAGCAGGGCGTTGTTGATGCGGCGCACCACCTGCGGCACCGAGTTGGCCGGGTACAGGCTCTGGTCGGGGTAGGTGTGGCCGGCCTGGTTGGCGTCGGCGGCGACCTGCCAGCCGGACAGGTAGATGGCCTGGAGCCCGGCCCTGACCTGCTGGACCGCCTGGCCGCCGGTGAGCGCGCCGAGCGCGTGGACGTAGTCCCGCTCGTGCAGCTGCCGCCACAGCCGCTCGGCGCCGCGCCGGGCCAGGGTGTGCTCCTCGCGGACACTGCCGGAGAGCCGGACCACATCCTCGGCGTCGTAGGTGCGCTCGACGCCCTGCCAGCGGGGGTCGGTCGCCCAGCGCCGCGCCAGCTCCTCGGCCGCCTGTGTCCTCGCGTCTGCCATGACTGTCACCGTCTCCTCGGTCTGTGGCGGCTGCCAATGTCCCCGTCCGGGTGGAACGGGGGTGGCACTGTGTGTCGTAGAGCTGGGTACGGCCCGCCGTCATCCGGTGGGACGGAGGTGAGCAACGCTGCCGTGCGCGGCCTCCACCGTCCCGGGGTCGTACGACGTCAGGGCGTGAGTCGTGGCCCGGGTGCGGAAGTCGGCCGCCGGGTGGCCGGCGGGCCGTAGGACGACTGTGACATTGGCACTGAGTGCCATCAACCGTGGAGTGTTGCCAAGTTCTGCGCATCTTGCGCCCGCCGTCTGCCAAGTCTGCGAAGGGTGCGCCGACGCCGTGCTCGCGTACGCTGTCCGGACGCGGACACGGAGGGGCGCGCGTGGGCAAGACGTATGCGGGGGCACGGCTGCGCGGGCTGCGCGAGGAACGGCGGATGAGCCAGGCGGAACTGGCCCGGGTGCTCGCCATCTCGCCGAGCTACCTGAACCAGATGGAGCACGACTCCCGGCCGCTGACCGTGCCGGTGCTGCGACGGCTGACCGAGGCGTTCGGCGTGGACCCGGCCTTCTTCTCCGAGCGGGACACCACCCGGCTGCTCGCGGACCTGCGCGAGGCCCTTGCCGGGGAACTCGCCGAGGCCCGGGTCTCCGCCGCCGACCTCGCGGACCTCGCCGGCCGGCTGCCCGCCGTCGCCCGGGTCCTCGTCGACCTCGGCCGGCGCAACCAGGCACTGGCCGAACGCCTCGCCGGGGCCGCGGAGGGCCGCGGCGCCGACCCCGCACAGCCCCGCTCGCCCCACGAGGAGGTCCGGGACTTCTTCTACCGCCGCCGGAACTACCTGCACGACACCGACCTCGCCGCCGAAGGCCTCGCCGAGGAGGCCGGCATCCGCCCCGGCGAGGTCGTCCGGGCCCTGGCCGGCCGCCTCGCCGACCGGCACGGCGTCCGGCTGTCCGACGACGCCGGCGACCACCTGCACCACTACGACGCGGTGACCCGCACCCTGCACCTGTCCGGCCGGCTGCGGCCCGGCCAGCGCGCGTTCCGCGCCGCCACCCAGCTCGCGCTGCTCGAACACGGCGCCGAACTCGACCGGTTGGCCGCCGAGGACTTCGCCCCCGGCTCGCCCGCCCACACCCTGGCCCGCATCGGCATCGCCAACTACTTCGCGGCGGCGCTGATCCTGCCGTACCGGGCCTTCCACACGGCGGCCGAGGAGGCGCGCTACGACATCGAGCGTCTCACCGACCGCTACGGACTGGGCTACGAGACCGTCTGCCACCGGCTGAGCACGCTGCAACGCCCCCGGCTGCGCGGAGTTCCCTTCTCCTTCGTCCGGGTGGACCGGGCGGGCAACCTGTCCAAGCGACAGTCGGCGACCGGGTTCCACTTCTCGCGGGCCGGCGGCACCTGCCCGCTGTGGAACGTCTACGAGGCGTTCGCCGCCCCCGGCCGCATCCACGTCCAGCTCGCCGAAATGCCCGACCGCGAACGCTACTTGTGGACCGCCCGCGCCGTCATCCGGCACCGCGGCGGCTGGGGCGAACCCGGCAAGACCTACGCCGTCGGCCTCGGCTGCGAGGTGCGGCACGCCCACCGCCTCGTCTACTCCGACGGGCTCGACCTCGCCAGCCCCACCGCCGCCACCCCCATCGGCATGGGCTGCCGCGTCTGCGACCGCCCCGCCTGCCCCCAGCGCGCGGCACCACCGCTCGGGCGCCCGCTGCGGATCGACCAGAACACCGGCACCTTCGCGCCGTACCCGATGGCCGACGAACCGGCCTGAGGCGGGCGCCCGACGCGGGGTGCGGCGGGCGCCCGACGGGGAGCGCGTGGGAGCCGTCCCGGGGCCGACGCCGGTCAGCCGGCCGCGCCGTAGTCGGGCAGCACCAGCCCGGAGTGCGCCGTACGCCCCTCCTCCGCGCCGGCCGTCACCAGGGCCCGCGCCTGGGCGCCAGGCTCCCGCAACACCGCGTTGCGGGCCTCCAGTTGCTCGCGGGTGGTCGGTGTGACCACGGTGCCGCCGCTGGTGGCCAGCGCCTGGTTGCGCTCGGCGAAGGGCCGCATCCGGCGCTCGTACGCGGCGAAGGCCTCCTCGTGGCCGGCGTGCGTGGCCAGCTCGCCGGCCAGGACGTAGGCGCCCACCAGCGCGACGCTCGACCCCTGCCCGGACAGGAACGAGGTGGCGTGCGCGGCGTCACCGGCCAGGGCCACCCGGCCGTGTGACCACTTGGGCAGGTGGATCTGGCTGACGATGTCGAAGAACAGGTCGTCGGCCTCCCGCATCGCCGCCACCAGGCGCGGCAGGTGCCACACCCGCTCCGGGAAGCGGGCCGTCACCAGGTCGCGCTGCGCCCCCGGGTCGCGGAACGCCTCGAAGGGCGGCGTCTCGCGGGTGAAGGTGAGGAAGCCGTGCACCCGCTCGGACGGCTCGTGGGCGTACAGCGCCGCGCTGCGGCCCGGCTCGTTCCAGATCACGGCCTCGTGCCCCAGGCCGAATTCGTTCGGCAGGGTGAAGCCCGCGAAGACGTGCCCGAGGTAGTGGTGGAAGGGCTCCTCGGGTCCGAACACCAGGCGCCGCGTGTTCGAGTGAAGTCCGTCCGCCCCGATGACGAGGTCGAAGGTGCGGCGGGCGCCGCTGTCGAACGCGACGTGCACGGCGTCGCCGTCGTCGTCCAGGGTGGCGATGGAGTCCCCGAAGAGGAACTCGACCCGGTCGCGCAGCGGGGTGTACAGCGCGTCGGCCAGGTCGCCGCGCCGGACCTCCAGGTCGAGGCCGGCCGTGCCGCCGGTCATCTGCTCGGGCGCCAGCGAGCCGACCGTCTCACCGGCCGCGTCGAGGAACGTGACACGCTGGGTGTCGACGTGCGCGGCCCGCAGCCGCGGCAGCAGGCCCATGCGGTCGACGGCCTCGCGGGCGGTGCCGCGTATGTCGATGGCGTAGCCGCCGCCGCGCACGGTCGCGGCCTTCTCCACGACGGTGACCTCGAAGCCGTAGCGGTCGAGCCAGTGGGCGAGCGCGGGGCCGGCGATGCTCGCCCCGGAGATCAGGACGCGGCGAGCGGGACGGAAGGTGCGGGACATGGTGGATCCATCCTTTCGATGGAAGATGCCTACCTTAGGTATCCTTGCAGAGGCCGCGCGGCGGTGGCCGACGCGAACCGTCCCCACCAATATAGATAACTAACTCAGGTATGTAAATGGAGGTGCCATGACCCCCGAGTCCCCCGGGGCGTCCGGACCGGAGACTCCCCACTCCGAACTGCTCACCGTGCTGCCCCGGATCACCCAGCTCAGCGCCGCCTTCAGCAAGGGCCGCCTCGTCGAGCGTGCCGTCGAGGCGGCCGGACTCGCCCTCGACCGGCCCGCGATCGGCGTCCTGGTGTCCGTGCGCACGGCCGACGGGCCGCTGCGGATCGGCGAGATCGCCGAGCGCATGCAGGTCGTCGGCCCCCACATCACCCGTCAGGTCCAGGCCCTGGAGAAGCGCGGCCTGGTACGGCGCGTCGCGGACCCGCACGACCGCCGCGCCAGCCTCATCGAACCCACCGAGGCCGGCCGGGAGGCGGCCGACCGGTACGTGACCTCCATCCTCGGCTGGTTCGCAGACGCGCTCGCCGACTGGCCCCCGCAGGACCGCGACGACCTCGCCCGCCTCCTGACCCGCCTCGCCGACGACGTGACGGCCCGGCTGGCCCGGCTGGAGGACGAGGACTGAACACCGGACCGGCGGGGCCCCGGGGCCCCGCTACAGGCGTCAGGCGGGCGCGAGTTGGGGAGCGGCGGCCTCCAACTCGGCGATGCTGCCCGACATGATCGTGCGCACGTGCTCGGTGATGTGCTCCACCGGCCAGTCCCACCACGCCACCGCCAGCAGCCGGGCGATGTCCCCGTCGTCGTACCGGGTGCGGATCAGCCGCGCCGGATTGCCGCCCACGATCCCGTAGTCGGGCACGTCGCAGGTGACCACGGCGCCGGTGGCGACGATCGCGCCGTGGCCGATCCGCACCCCGGGCATCACCGTCGCGCCGTTGCCGATCCAGACGTCGTGGCCGACGACCGTGTCCCCGCGCCCCGGCAGGCCCGTCAGCAGGTCGAAGTGCTCGGACCAGGAGCCGCCCATCACGGGGAAGGGGAACGTCGAGGGGCCGTCCATCCGGTGGTTGGCGCCGTTCATGATGAACCGCGTCCCGGTGCCCAGCGCGCAGAACCTGCCGATGACCAGCTTCTCCGGCCCGCGGTGGTAGAGCACGTTACGCGTCTCGAAGGCGGTCGGGTCGTCCGGGTCGTCGTAACAGGAGAACTCCCCGACCTCGATCAGCGGAGACCGCACAAGGGGCTTGAGCAGCACCACCCGGGGCTGCCCGGGCATCGGACGGAGGACGGTGGGGTCGGCGGGCACAGGCATGCGGGGTGTTCCTCAATCGGTGATGGATCCGTGTCCCCCCATGATCGCGGCACCGCCGCGCCGATCCGGGACTCCCGCGCGGTGTGCCGTCCCGGCCGGCCCCCGAAATACTGGGAGAAGAGGACGACCGCTGCCGTCGGAAGGGGCGGAGGCGATGACGACACCGATGATGCGGGCCTGGTCCGTGGTGCGGCCCGGGCCGGTCGAAGGGGACCCGCTGCGCCTCGTGGAGCGGCCGGTTCCGGTGCCCGGACCGGACGAACTGCTGGTCCGGGTACGGGCCTGCGGAGTGTGCCGCACCGATCTGCACGTCACCGAGGGCGACCTGCCGGTACGCCGGGCCGGGGTGACCCCCGGGCACGAGGTGGCCGGCGAGGTCGCGGCGGCCGGCCCCGGTGCGGACGGCTTTTCGGTGGGTGACCGCGTGGGCGTGGCGTGGCTGCGCCGGACCGACGGGGTGTGCGCCTACTGCGCCCGGGGCGCCGAGAACCTCTGCCCGCGCTCGCGCTACACCGGCTGGGACGCCGACGGCGGCTACGCCGAGTACACCACCGTCCCGGCCGGCTACGCCTACCGGCTGCCCGACGCCGTGCCCGACGTGGCGGCGGCACCCCTGCTCTGTGCCGGGATCATCGGGTTCCGGGCACTGCGCCGCACCGGACTGCCGGCGGGCGGCCGGCTCGGCCTGTACGGCTTCGGGGGCAGCGCCCACCTGTGCGCGCAGGTGGCCCTCGCCGAGGGCGCGACCGTGCACGTCGTCACCCGGGAGCCGGCCGCCCGGGAACTCGCCCGCCGGCTGGGCGCGGCCTCCGCGGTCGACCTGCGCGAGCCGCCGCCGGAGCCGCTGGACGCCGCGATCCTGTTCGCCCCGGCCGGCGACCTGGTCCCGGTGGCGCTGCGCGCCCTCGACCGGGGCGGGGTGCTGGCGCTCGCGGGCATCCACCGCAGCGACGTACCTCCGCTGCGCTACGAGACCGACCTGTTCTACGAGAAGGAACTGCGCAGCGTCACCGCCAACACCCGTGCGGACGGACGGGAGTTCCTCACCCTGGCGGCCCGCTACGGGGTACGGGCGACCACGCATCCCTATCCGCTCACCGAGGCGCCCCGGGCCCTGCGGGACCTCAAGGCCGGCCGCTTCGACGGGGCGGCGGTCCTCGTGACCGACCCGGACTGACCCGGCCGGCCACGACGACCTCGCTGGCTTGGTGCGGCGTACGCCTCCCGGAAGGGGGAGGGACGGGGGCCTACCGGTCCCCGCTCTCCGGTCCCGGCGTCCCGGACGTACGCGGGGACGCCTGCTGGAGGCGGTCGATCATCCGGGAGGCGTCGGCCTTCGTGAGGCTCTCGGGGACCTCTTCGCCCGCTTCGCGTGCCAGGGTGCGCAGGTAACTCAGCTGCGGACCGGTCGCCGGCTCGTCGCCGGTCGCCCAGTCACGCACGTCCTTGCTCGGGTTCGCTTCGCTCATGGCTCACGGCTACCCACGACCGCCGCTTCGACGCGGCCGACGCGGCACGCGGTGATGCGGCCGTGCCGGTGCCGTGTCGTGCGGAGCCGGTGGGGAACCCGGCCCGGCATGGCAGTACACGAATCTCGTAATTCCCCACGAAACGACCGGGAGGTCGTCACCCGGCTGCTTCCGGTCTGGCTGGAGGAGATGGAGCGGCACGACCCCGGCGCCGCCGAGCGCGCCCGGGAGGGCTGGGAGAGCGGCGCCCTGTCCGAGGACGCCGCGCAGGACCTGGCCACCTGGGTGACGGCGCGCGTCACCGACACCGGTTTCAACGACGAGGAAGGGCCCCGGGTCGACGGTCCCGCCCGCATCACGCCGGCCGACAAGGAGAGCCTGCACCGGTGGCTCGCGGCCCACGGTCACCACATCTGAACCGGGAGCACTGTCATGCCTCCTCGGCGTGCCATGATTGCTACTCGCCAGTAGGACGTCCTTTGGCCCCCGACCGGGAGGCGGCAGCATGCCCCGACTGTTCACCGTGAGCGACAGCATCGTCATCGGTGTCCCGCCCGAACACGCCTACCGGGCGGTGAGCCGCCCCGGTGACATGGGCCGGTGGAGTCCGGAGAACCTCGGGACGACGGACGACTCGCCGACGGGACCGGTCTCGCCGGGCACCACGTTCGTCGGGCGCAACAAACGCGGGCGCTTCCGCTGGGTGACCCGGTGCACCGTCACGGCGGCGGAACCGGGCCGGTACTTCGCCTTCCGGGTGCACGCCATCGGCGTCGACCGGCCGCGGCTACGGGGGCCCATCGCCACCTGGGAGTACCGCTTCGAACCGGAGGGCGACGGCACCCGGGTGACCGAGACCTGGACCGACGACCGGCGCTCGTGGCCGGCCCCCGCCGCCCAGGTCTTCGACCGGATCGTCACCGCGGGCCGCACCTTCGCCGACTTCCAGGCGAGGAACATCCGCGCCACCCTGCGCAACCTCAAGCGGGAACTGGAGCGCGAGGCGGACGCCGCGGTCTGAGCGTCGTACCCGGAGCCGGCAGGCGTGAAGCTGCGCGGCGGGCGGCCCGCCCGCACGATGGAGGCGCGGCCCGCCGCCCGCGCGGGACCGGAGGGGGCCGGGACGGGAAGCGAGGCGGTATGGACGACACCGAGCGGAAAGAGACCTGGGACGAGTTCCGCGAGCTGGTGAACATGACACCGGCTCAGCTGGACACGTGGCTGGACACCGACGAGTCGCGCGGCGCCGGTCAGCACCAGGGCGGGGGCGAGTCCACCGGGCACGCGTCCGGGCGCCGGATCACCGAGATCCTGCGGGCTAGGAAGGGCGACCTCTCGGACGACGACTACCGGCACATGCGCAAGGTCGTCGGCTACGTCCGCCGCCATCTGGCCCAGCGCCCGGACGGGGACGTGCGCGACACCCGATGGCGGTACTCCCTCATGAACTGGGGCCATGATCCGCTGGCCGGTGACTGACGACGAGGCCGGGAGGCCGCCGCGAAAGGGGTACCCGGACACCGGCAGAGACCGTTGCACAGCCGGAAGGGACTTCTCCCATGACTCAGCATGTGCGTGATGTCATGACCAGCGACCTCGTCACCGTCGAACCGCAGGCGTCGGCAGCCGCCGCGGCGCGGCTGATGCGGGACGAGGACGTCGGCGCCGTCCTGGTGACGGACCACGGTCACCTGCGGTGCCTGGTGAGCGACCGCGACCTGGTGGTCCGCGTGTTCGCCGAGGGCGGGGACCCGGAACAGACGACCGTGGCCCAGGCGGGCAGCGAGGAACTGATCACCGTCGGCCCGGACGACGACCTGGACCGGGCCCTCGGCCTGATGCGCGAGCACGCCGTCCGCCGCCTCCCGGTCGTCGAGGGCGACCGGCCCGTGGGCATCCTCTCCCTGGGCGACATGGCGATCGAACGCGGCGAGGGCACGGCCCTGGGCGACATCAGCGTGGCCAGGCCCAACACCTAGCGGCCTGCACACGGCCCGTCACCGCATCGTGCGCGGCGGCGCGGGTACCGGACGCACCACGGGCGGTGCCTGCGCATCCGTCCGGGAAGGTCGGGAACGCGGCGAGGAGCGGACGATGGGGCGCGACGGGCGGCACAGGCACACAGGACACGACCGGGCCCGGCGCCTGCGCGAGGCGGCGGCGGAGGTGTTCGGCTGGGACGCCCTGTCGCCGGAACAGCTCACGGCGATGGAGTGGGTGCTGGAGGGCGAGGACACGCTCGTCGTCATGCCGACCGGGTCCGGCAAGTCGGCCGTCTACCAGGTGCCGGCCGTACTGCTGTCCGGGCCGGTGGTCGTGGTGTCCCCGCTGCTCGCCCTCCAGCGGGACCAGATAGCGGGGCTGCCGGACGACGCCGGGGCGCCGGGCGCCGTGGCCGTCAACTCCGATCTCGGCGCTGCGGAGACGGAGGCCGCGTGGCAGGCGGTGGGCCGGGGCGAGGCCCGGCTGGTGTACCTGTCGCCGGAGCAACTGGCCAAGGACGAGGTGGTGGAGCGACTGGCCGGAACGTGTCCCGCCCTGTTCGTCGTGGACGAGGCGCAGTGCGTGTCCTCCTGGGGGCACGACTTCCGCCCCGACTACCTGCGCCTGGAACAGGCGGTACGGCGGCTGGGCCGGCCCCCCGTGCTGGCGCTGACCGCGACCGCCGCACCGCCGGTGCGCCGCGAGATCGCCGAGCGGCTCGGCATGCGGGAGCCACGGGTGCTGGTGACCGGCTTCGACCGGCCGAACATCCGGCTGGAGGTCCGCCACTTCGTGGACGACGAGGACCGGCGCCGGACCGTCGTCGAGCGGGCCGCGGCCGAGCCCAAGCCGGGCATCGTCTACGCCGCGACGCGCAAGGACAGCGAGTACTACGCGCGGGAACTGGCCGCCCTGGGGCTGGCCGCCGAGAGCTACCACGCCGGGCTGCGCGCCGCCGAGCGCTCGCGGATCCACGACGCCTTCCTCTCCGGCGCGGCGGACGTCGTGGTCGCGACCTCCGCCTTCGGCATGGGAATCGACAAGGAGGACGTACGGTTCGTCGTGCACGCCGCCCTCCCCGGTTCCCTGGACGCCTACTACCAGGAGGTCGGCCGCTGCGGCCGGGACGGGCGTCCCGCTCTCGCCGTGCTGCACTACCGGCCGCAGGACACCGGGATGCAGAGCTTCTTCGCCGGGCGCGCTCCGAGCCGCGACACCCTGGCGGAGGTGGCCGAAGCCGTCCACGGCCACCGGGACGACCCCGCCGACCTGGCGGACCTGCGCCGCCGGGCCGGCCTGTCCCGGAACCGGGTCACCGCCGCGGTGAACCTCCTCCAGGAGGCCGAGGCCGTCACCGTGGGGGAGCGGGGCGAGGTTTTCCCGGTCCCCGGAGTGTCCGCCCACCGGGCCACCGAGCGGGCCGTCGAGGCCAAGGAGGCGCACCGCCGGACGGAGCGGACCCGGGTCGACATGGCGCGGGCGTTCGCCGAGACGTCCGGCTGCCGGCGCCGGTTCCTCCTCGGCTACTTCGGCGAGGAGTACCCGGCACCCTGCGGCAACTGCGACCGGTGCGAGGAGGAAGGCGCCGAGGACACGGCCGGGGAGCGGCCCGCGCATCCGGACGCGGCGGCCTACGCCGTGGGCAGTCAGGTGCGGCACGAGCGGTGGGGCGACGGCACCGTGCTGAGCGAGGACCAGGACCGGATCACCGTACTGTTCGATCACGCCGGGTATCACACACTGTCCCTGGAGGCGCTGGCCGACCGCGAGAACCTGCTGACGGTGGTGGGCCCGCCGGGCGACGAACAGCCGGCCTGACGCCCGGCCCCGCTCCGACGGCTCAGTGCCCTGCGCGGTACCTCGCGGTGTCCGGCCTGCCCAGCAGGTTCACGGCCGTCAGGGCGGCCCAGCCCAGGGCGCTGGCGACCGCCCCCGTACGGCGGACCCGGCCGGAGAGCGTCCGGCCGAGCAGCAGGGCGTCGCCCACGTCCGACGCGATGCGCAGGGCGGAGGCCGTGGCCAGGGCCGGCCCGTCGGGGGCGACGACCATCGCCAGTCCGCTCGCCGCGTCGCGCCACGCCATCGGGCGCAGGACCATCGCGGTGTGCGGCGCGACGCCGCCGTGCCGCTCGACCAGCCCCGAGGGACGGGCGAGCAGCCCCGGACGGCACGCCGTCGCGATCCCGTAGACGAACGTCACCGCACCGATGGCCCGCAGTCTTCCGGTACGCACCGCCGACACCTCCACCCGTCGCCGACCGCTCCTGTCCTCGTCGCGCGCCGAGTTCCCCCGGCACCCGCCCCGAATCCGTCAGCGCGGCCGGGTCGCGAGCTGGATCAGGTTGCCGCAGGTGTCGTCGAGGACGGCGGTGGTGACCGGACCCGTCTCCAGCGGCTCCTGGGTGAAGCGGACGCCGAGGCCGCGCAGCCGCTCGTACTCCGCCCGCACGTCCTCGACGGCGAACTGCGCGAGCGGGATGCCGTCCCGGACCAGTGCGTCACGGTACGTCCGGGCGGCCGGGTGGCCGGCCGGCTCCAGCAGGAGTTCGGCGCCCTCGGGCTCCTCGGGCGAGACGACCGTCAGCCACCGGTCCGTCCCGCCGACCGGTACGTCGTGCTTCTTCACGAAGCCGAGCACGTCCGTGGAGAAGCGCTCGGCCCGGTCCTGGTCGTCGACGAAGACGCTGGTCAGGTGGATTCTCACGAGGCGATCTCCTCCGCTCGGCGCTGTGCCGCCAGTATCCGCCCGTTCGTCAAGTCACGGGCGGGCGGGTGCGTTTCGCTGGCCGCGGAGGGTTCGAATAGGTTAGGTTAGGCAAACCTAAGTTTCTTCAGGTCCTGGAGGGCCCGGATGCGTCATTCCCTCAGCCATGCCAGTGCGCCGACAGCCGCTGAGCGCGTCCGTTCGATCCTGGCCGCCGCCCACTCGATGACGGTCATCAGCGACGGACGCCACCACGAGGTCCGCCGGCTGGACGGACTCGGTGCCATGGGGCACTTCCACCTGCACGCCCCCTACGAGGGCACCGGCACCCCGTCGGGCACGCGGGTGCCGGTCCGGCTGGAACTCACCGACATCGCCCCCACGCCGGTACGCGACCGGCTGCGGGCCCGCGTCACCCTGACCGGCGTACTGGGCGCCCCCTACGACGCCGACTCCGGCGAGAGCACCTGCATGGAGTTCGGGCAGGCAGTCCTGGAGGACGCCGACGGGCGCGCGTTCGTGACCCTCCCCGAACTGGAGGCGACCGAACTGGACCCGCTGGCGACCAGCGAGGCGAGCATGCTCACCCACCTCGTCGACGACCACGCCGATCTCGTGCCCCGGCTCCTGCGGCTCGTCAGCCCGCGTCCCGAGGCCGGCGTGCGGCGGGTCGTCCCGGTGGCCGTCGACCGGTACGGCCTCACCCTGCGCCTGGAGTACCGGAGCACCCACCGCGACGTCCGCATCCCGTTCCGGACCCCGGTGCGCGACATCGACCATGTCGGTCCCCAGATCCACGCCCTGCTGGCAGCCTCGCGCAGGCTCTCCCACACCCGCCACCTGCCGGCCTGAGCCGAAAGGCCGAGACCATGACGTCGTCAAGCGCCGTCCCGTACCGCATGCCCGACGCGGCATCGGTACCGGACGGCGGTACCACCTGGAAGATCAACCCGCACCGCTCGGCTCTCCTGGTGCAGCACATGCAGAAACATGTCCTGCGGACCCTCAGGGAGACCGCGCCGGTCGGCGAACTCCTCGCCAACATCGGCCGGCTGGTCCACTGCGCCCGAGCGTCGGACATCCCCGTCCTGTATGTGACGCGGGCGCCGGGGCAACGGCTGGACGGTACGGACCGACCGGGCCCCGCCACCCTGATGGCCGCCCCGCCAGGGCCCTTGGCCGACGGCGACGCGCGCGCGTTCGCGGAGGTGCTCCAGCCGCAGCCCGGCGACACCGTCCTCACGGCCAAGCGGTACAACGCCTTCGCCGGCACCCGGCTGCGTTCGCGCCTGACGGAACTCGGACGGGACCAGCTGGTGGTCGTCGGCGCGGCGGCGCGCACGGACGTCCTGCTGACCGCCGCCGACGCCTGGATGCAGGACCTGCAACCCGTCGTGGTCGCGGACGCCGTCGCCGACCGTACGGCCGACGCCCACGCCATGGCCGTCGACTGGCTGGCCGCCACCTGCTCCATGGTCACCGTCACCGACTCCGCGGCGGACGCCTTCCGCGGCCGGTCCGCGGCCGCCGTAGCGGTGTGAACAGGGCACGCGGCCATGGCTAACGCCGCGTGCGGACCAGCAGGTACAGGAAGTACGGCGTCCCGATCACGGCCGTCATGAGCCCGGCGCCGAGCTGGGCCGGTGCGATCACGGTCCGGCCCAGCAGGTCGGCCGCGCACACCAGCACGGCGCCGAGCAGCACCGCCACCGGGACGACCCGCACATGCCGGCGGCCCACCAGGGCCCGTGCCGCGTGCGGGGCGACCAGGCCGACGAAGCCGATGGTGCCCGCGGCGGCGACGGCGGTGGCGCTGAGCAGCACGCTCAGCGCGAGGAACCCCAGCCGCCCACGCGCCGGATCGAGCCCCAGCAGCCTCGGGGTGTCCTCGTCCAGCGACACCAGGTCGAGTTCCGCGCGGCGGAGCACGGCCATGACCAGGCCCAGGGCCAGCACCGCGGCGAGCGGCACCACGTCGGGCAGCGTCCGGCCGTAGGTGGAACCCGACAGCCAGGTCAGCGCCTTCGTCGCGTTGAACGGGTCGGTGAGGATGACGAGCAGGCCGATCAGCGCGCTCGCCCCGGTCGCCACCCCGAACCCGACCAGGACCAGCCGCTCCTGGCGGAAGCCCTCCCGGGCCGCGAGCCCGAACACCAGCACCGCGGCCACCGCGGCGCCCGCGAACGCGGCACCGGCCACGCCCCACGACCCGGCCACCGGTACCGTCGTCACCAGCAGCACCGCACCGAGCGCCGCACCGCCGGAGACCCCGAGGATGCCGGGCTCCGCCAGCGGGTTGCGGGTGACGGCCTGGACGAGGGTGCCGGACAACGCCAGGGCCCCGCCGGCGAGCAGCGCCGCCAGCACCCGCGGCACCCGGGTGTCGAGCACGAAGGTGACGGCCCGTCCGGCCCGCCCCCCGGCCCAGTTCACCACGTCGCCCAGCAGCAGCTTGCTGTCACCGAGCAGGACGGCGGCGATCGTCACGCCGATGAGCGCGGCCACCAGCACGGCCGTGGTCGTCAGGAAGACGGCACGGCTGCGGATGCGCAGCCGGTCGGGCGCGGCGGCCTCCGCGGCACCCCGCACCCGGGCGGCCATCGCCACCAGGAACACGGCACCGACCAGACTGGTCACCACACCGGTCGGCACCGCGACGGCCCGGTCCGCCGGTACGACGGCACGCAGCAGCACATCCGAACCGAGCACCAGCACGGCACCGGTGAGCCCCGCCACCGGCACACTCGTCCGGCTCCGGGACAGCGCCCGGAACCGGCGCGCCAACGGCCGGACCAGCGCGGGGGCGCACAGGCCGACGAAGCCGATCGGGCCGGCGAGCGTGACGGCGGTGGTGGACAGCAGGGCCGCGCACACCACCACCGTCACCCGGGTGGCCCGCACCCGCACACCGAGCCCCCGGGCGGCGTCCTCGCCGAGCGCCAGCGCGTCGACCCGGCGGGCGACGAGCAGCAGCCCGGCGAGACCGGCCGCGCAGACCGGCAGCATCTGGAGCACCCCGCCGAACCCCTGCTGCGCGATGCCGCCCTGGTTCCACTGGTACAGCCCCTCGGTCTGCTGCGGGAACAGCAGCAACAGCCCCTCGGTGACGGCGCTCAGACCGAGGGTGAGCGCACTGCCGGCGAGCACCAGGCGCACGGTGCCGGTACCGAGCCCGGACAGCCCGAGCACCACGGCCGCCGCCGCGAGTCCGCCCGCGAACGCCACGCCCGAGGAGGCGATGAGCGGCAGGGAGACGCCGGTGACGGCGACCAGCCCGAGGGCCAGATACGCTCCCGCGTTCACCGCGAGGGTGTCCGGTGCGGCGAGCACGTTGCGGCTGACGGACTGCAGGGCGGAGCCCGCCGCGCCGAGGACGACCCCGACGAGCACGCCCGCCACCATGCGCGGCAGCCGGGAGGCGACGACCACGGAGGCGTCGCCCGGATCGGCGCGCCCGGTGAGGGCCTTGAGGATCGCGGGGGCGCCCACCGCGGCGGTGCCCTGGGTGATGTCCACCAGGGCCAGGACGACGACCAGCAGGACGAGGCCGACCGTCACCGCGCCGGCACCCCGCCGGGAGGGGGCCGCCGACGGGCGGGTGGTGGGAGCGGGGGGAGCGGAAGCGGTGACGGTCATGGTCTCACTTGGTCAGCGCGGTGACGACGGAGTCGACGTACTCGCCCATCGACCCGGGGCCGCCGAACATCCAGACGCCGTCGGGCAGCCGGTGCACGTTCCCCTTCTTCACGAACGGCAGGGACGTCCACACCGCGTCCTTGGCCAGCACGCCCGTGAACGGGTTGGAGGTCTTGTCCTGGTCGTTGCCGATGTAGGCGAACTGCACGTCCCCGAGCTTGGTCAGGCCCTCGACGTCGGTGGTGGCGAGGCCGTAGTCCTTGTCGCCCTTGACCTTCCAGGCGTTCTTCAGGCCGAGCTTCTCGTTGACCGCGCCGATCAGCGAACCGCTGGTGTACGGGCGCAGGGAGACCTGGTTGGAGGCGACGTAGCCGTCCGCGAAGGCGTACTCGGCGCCGGCGAGACCGGCGTCGGCGAGCTTCTTCCTCCCGTCGGCGAGCTTGGCGTCGAACTGCTTCTCCAGCTCGGCGGCGCGCTTCGTGGTGCCGGTGGCCCGGGCGATGAGGTCCAGGTTCTTCGTCATCTGCCCGATCGGGTCGGCGGCGTTCGCGGAACGCACCTCCAGCACCGGTGCGATCTTGCGGAGTTGCTTGACCGCCGACGCGGACAGGTCCGTGGTGGCGACGATCAGGTCCGGGGAGAGCGAGGCGATGGTGTCCATGCTCGGCTCGCCCCGGGTGCCGATGTCCTTCGGGTCGTTCTTGAGCGGGACCGCGCTGTCCCAGTCCTTGTAGCCCTTGACGTCGGCGACGCCGGTGGGGTTCACGCCCAGGGATATCAGGCTCTCCACGACGTTCCACTCGGTGCCGACCACCTTCTCGGCCGGGGCGTCGAGCTTGACCTTCGCGCCGGTGGCGTCGGTGACGGTGACGGGCCCCGCGCTCTTGCCGCCCTTCGCGCCGGAGTCGGCGGCGGGCTCGGTCGTGCCGCAGGCGGTCAGGACCAGCGCCGCCGCGCCGGCGGCCGTCGTGGTGAGCAGGAGACGTCTGACGGGGTGCTTCATGAGGTGGTGCCGAGCCTTTCGGTTCGCGTGTGATGGCGGCCGATCGCGCGGGTGCGCAGCCGGCCGGTGAGGGGGTCGGTGTCGACCTCGATCCGGATGCCGTAGACCTCGGTCAGCCGCTCGGGCAGCAGGACGTCCTCGGGCCGTCCGGCGGCGACGATCCGTCCCCGGTGCAGCAGCGCGACCCGGTCGGCCACGGCAGCGGCCTGGTCGAGGTCGTGCAGGACGGCGCCGACGGCGATTCCGTGGTCGTCCGCCAGATCGCGGACCAGGTCGAGGAGTTCGACCTGATAGCGCAGGTCGAGATAGGTGGTCGGCTCGTCGAGGAGCAGGACGCCGGTCTCCTGGGCGAGGCAGCCGGCGAGCCACACCCGCTGCAACTGCCCGCCGGAGAGGTGTTCGGCGCCCCGCTCCGCCAGCTCGGCGACGCCGGTCAGGGCGAGCGCGCGGTCCACGGCGGCCCGGCCGTCCGGATCCGCCCGGCCCCAGCGGCCCCGGTACGGGTAGCGGCCGAACTCGACCACGTCCCGCACCGTGAGCCCGCTGGGGGTGGGGCGGCCCTGGGTCAGCAGGGCGACCCGGCGGGAGAACTCACGCGGGGTCAGCGCGAGGCCGTCGGTGTCGCCGTCGACCACCAGCGCGGCCGTCCGGGGCCGCTGGAGCCGCGCGAGGGTGCGCAGCAGCGTCGACTTGCCGCTTCCGTTCGGCCCCACCAACACGGTCACCTCGCCGGGCCTGAGGGTCAGGGCCGCGTCGTGGACGACGTCGACGCCGTCGTAGGCCACGGTGACACCCGTGGCCGACAGCTCATGGCCACGGGACGACCGGGCCGGGGAGGTCTCTTCACCAACTCGCACGCGGTAAGGCTAGCCTAACCTAAAGTTGGCCGGAACCAGTGGGTCCCCTTCGTCAGCCGGACTGCCCTCCGAGCGCCTTCTCGACGCTGTCCACGACCCCCAGGGCGTCGCTGTACGAACCGGGCAGGAAGTCGGCGGTACCGACCACACGGCCCCGCTTCGCGGCCGGCAGCTCCTTGAACGCGCGCAGGGCGAACAGCTTCTGGATGTCGTTGGCCGGGGAGCCGTCGTTGTTCGTGTAGTAGACGACGTAGTCGGCGTCCTTCAGCAGGTCCGCCCGCTCGTACGACACCGACCGCGTCCGGCCCTTGCCGACCGAGGCGGTGGCGGAGGCGAACCGGGCGCCCAGCCTGGCGAGGATGTCCCCGACCGGCGAGGTGGAGCCGTAGATCCAGTAGTTGCCGCTGTCGAAGCCGCCCTGTACCACGTCCCAGCTGCTGCCCGACAGTTTCGCGCCGTCGGCCTCGCGCACCGCGGCGATCCGGTCGGTGTACGTCTTCTTCAGCCGCGTGAGCTGCGCCGTGCGGTTCACGAACCGGGCCGTGGCGTCCGGGTACGCGGTCCAGGAGGCGCTCTCGTCGAAGGACGCGAACGCGGTCGGCGCGATCGCCGACAGCTTCCGGTACGCCTTGGACAGGTAGGGCACGTCGACGCCGACGATCAGGTCCGGCTTGAGCGCGGCGATCCGCTCGTAGTCGATGTCGGCGCCGTTCGTCACCTTCGCCGCGGCCTTCCAGCGCTTGAGGTAGCGCGACGGCACGTAGGTGGCGCCGCTGTTCTCCACGCCGACGGGCTTGACGCCCAGGTCGAGCAGCGACTCGGTGGACCAGGAGTGCACGGAGACGATCCGCAGCGGGCGGGCGGGCACGGTCACCTTGCCGTGCGCCGTGGCGACCGTACGGGTCGCGGCCCCGCCGCCGGTGTCCGTGGCCGACGGCGCGGACGAACCGCAGGCGGTCACGGCGAACGCGCACGCGAGCGCGGTGGCGGCCGCGGCCGGGCGCGCCAGGCGGGTGCGCGGGGTGGGAGAGGGTGCGGACTTCATCGGGGATCCAGGGGTGCGGGGCCGGGGCTTCGGGTCCCGGCCGGTGGCGGGCTTCAGGAGGCGGAGCGCGGTCCGACGCCGGCGCGGGCGGAGTGCACGTGCGTGGCCAGGCCGTCGAGCAGGACGGTGAAGTTCTCCCAGCTGTAGGCGTACCAGGAGGCCAGTTCGGGCTTCCAGAGCTGGCCGGCCCGGACGGCGGGCGCGCGCTTCCACAGCGGGTTGTCCGGCAGCGGGTCGGACACCGCCCACACCAGCAGGTCGGCCGGGAGGGACGGCACGTTCTCCCAGCTGACCGCCTGGCTGTACGTGTTGTCCTTGCCGCCGGGCACCGGCAGCAGGCGCATGCCCAGCGCGCTCACCGTCTTCAGCACGGCCCAGGTGTCGGGGTTCATCACGCCGATGGTGTTCTTGTCGATGCCGAAGACGAACCCGACCCTGAGGTCCCGGTTGGCGGCGACGGCCTTACGCAGCCGGCTGCCGGCCTGCTGGTAACGCTCCTTGGCGGCGGAGTCGGTGAGCCGGCCGCCGAGGGAGCGGGTGAGCCGGTCGGCGGTGCCGGCGATTCTCTCGATCGACCGGTAGGTGCTCAGACCGACCACGGGCGCGATCTTGGAGACCTCCGGGAGCTGGGAGGCGACCTGGAGGGTGCCGTCGGGCTGTACGGCGTCGATCAGCAGGTCCGGGCGGGCCTGGGCGAGCGCTTCGAGCCGTACGCCCTTGTCGGCGGAGTAGATCTTCGCGACCCCGGACCAGTCCGGGCCGACGGCCTTGACGATGCCCTGCCCGGAGTCGGTGGCGGCGACCGGGTGCAGACCGGCGGCCCACAGCGAGGCGCCCACGGTGTCGGTGAGGAACGCGATCCGCTTCGGCCGCCGGGACAGCCGTACGGTACGGCCCCGGTCGTCGGTGAAGCTCCACGCCTCGCCGCCGGAACCGCCGGACGAGGACGAGTCGTCGGACCCGCACGCGGACAGGCCGAACAGGGCGGCGGCGCCGAGACCGCCGGCGAGCAGTCCGCGCCGGGTCGGGCGGACGGCGGACAGGGGAAGGATCTCTCGGCGTCGTTCGAGGGTCGCGCTGGGCATGGGTGTGTCCTTGGGAGGTGATGAGGGTGCGGCCGCTGCAGCGGCCGGTGAGGGAGGCTTCAGTGAGGGGACCGGGGTAACAGGCCCCCGGACGCGCGCGGGGAAGCGTTCACGCCCGGGCCGCCCGCCGCCGGGCCACGAGCAGCCGGCACAGGTAGAGGCCGCCGAGCACGCCGGTCAGCGCGCCGACCGGCAACTCCGTGCCGGGCAGTACCCGTTGGGCGGCGAAGTCGCTCGCCGCCAGCAGCAGCGCGCCCATCACACCGGCGGGCACGAGCAGCGCGCCGGAGGAGCGGACCAGGGGGCGGCACAGGTGCGGGGCGGCCAGGGCGACGAAGGTGATCGGGCCGACCGCGGCGGTCGTGACGGCCGCGAGCCCCGTGGCGCAGACCGCCAGTACGAGCCGGGCGCGGCCCACCGGCACCCCGAGCCCGCGGGCGGTGTCCTCGCCCAGCTCCAGCCAGTCGAGGGCACGGGCGGCGAGCACGGTCGCGGGCACCAGCACGGCCAGGGCGGCGGCCAGGGGCGTGACGACCGCCCAGCTCGCCGAGTTGAGACTGCCGATCAGCCAGATCTGCGCGTCCTGCGCCTCGTACAGGCTGGCCCGGGTCAGCAGGTAGGCGGTGAGGGAGGTGAGCATCGCGCTGACGCCGATCCCGACCAGCACGACCCGGTAGCCGACGGCCGCACCGCGCCCCGCCGCCAGCAGGCCGACGGCCAGGGCCGTGACCAGGCCGCCCGCGAGGGACCCGGCGGCGGTGGCGTACGGCCCCCCGTGGAAGAGCACGATCTCCACCACGGCACCGCTCGCCGCACCGCTGGTGAAGCCGACGATGTCCGGACTGCCCAGCGGATTGCGGGACATGCTCTGGAACACCGCGCCGCTCATCCCGAGCGCGCCGCCGGCCAGCAGGGCGCACACCAGACGCGGCAGCCGCAGACTCGTCACGATGAAGGAGTCGGCGCCGGTGCCGTGGCCGGTGAGGCAGGCCAGCACGGCGGGCAGCGGTACGCGGTAGGCGCCGGTGGTGAGGCCGAGGGCGCCGACCACGAGGCACCCGGCGGTCAGGGCCAGGCACACCAGCACCGTGCGGGGCCGCCAGCGCAGCGACACCCGGCCGCCGTACAGGCGCAGCACCCGGCCGCGCAGGGCCGTTTCGGGCGCAGAGAGGGGGGAGAGGGTGGTCGGGGCGTTCACAGCTCGGCGATCCTGCGGCGACGGACGAGGGCGATGAAGACGGGCGCGCCGGCGAAGGCCGTCACGATCCCGGCCTGGATCTCGCCGGGTGGCGCGACGACCCGGCCGAGGATGTCGGACCCGAGGAGCAGGGTCGCGCCGAACACCATCGAGTACGGCAGCAGCCAGCGGTGGCCGGGCCCGGTGAGCGCCCGGGCCAGGTGGGGCACGGCCAGGCCGACGAACGTGATCGGGCCGACCGCCGCCGTCGCCGCCCCGCACAGCAGGGTGACCGCGAGCATCCCGAGGACCCGGGTGCGGCGGACACCGGTGCCGAGCGCGCGGGCCGTCTCGTCGCCGAGCGCGAGGGCGTTGAGCGAGCCGGACAGACCGAGGGCGAGCAGGGCGCCGGCGCCGAGGAACGGCAGCACCTCGGTGACCACGGACATCGGCTGCCCGGCCAGCGAGCCCACCCCCCAGAACCGGAACTGGTCGAACACGTCCGGGCGGAGCAGGGTGACGACCGAGATCAGCGCGCTGAGCACGGCGCTCACCGCCGTGCCCGCGAGCGCCAGCCGCACCGGCCCGGGACCGGACCGGCCGCGCGAGCCGAGCAGCTGCACCGCCGCGGCGGCGAGCCCCGCGCCCGCGAAGGCGAACCACACGCAGAAGGAGGGGTCGGTGCTGCGCCACAGGGCGATCGCGACGACCACGGCGGCCGAGGCGCCCATGTTGACGCCGAGGATGCCGGGATCGGCGAGCGGGTTGCGGGTCAGCGCCTGCATCAGGACACCCGCGAGGCCGAGCGCGGCACCGACCACGACGCCGAGCAGCGTCCGGGGCAGCCGCAGGTCCAGGACGACCGAGTCGTCCACCGAGTCCCGGCCGTGGACCAGCGCGCGCAGCACCTCGCCGGGCGGGATGGCCTTGGCGCCGACGGCCACGCTCAGCACGGCCACCAGGACCAGCAGCGCGCACGCGAGGAGCAGCCCGGACAGCCGCGCGGCGGCCACGTCCGTGCGCCGTCTTCGGCCGGTGTGCCCGGTCTGCGGCACCCCATCGGTGGCGCTGATCGTGGTGGTGCCCATCGTGCTCCTCGGCGACATGCCTGTGACAAACCTGCCGATACCAGGAACCGGCGGGGGATTAGCTTAGCCTTGCCTAATCACGCTATAGACCCCGCCGCAGGCACGACAAGGCGGCCGGACGCCAGCTCATGTCGCCGATCCGCCATCCCGTACCGGACCCGGTTTCAAGGGGTTTCGCCCGCTTCATCCCGCGTCCGGGCGGCGTACGCGGCGGGCGTGGCCCCGGTCACCCGGCGGAACGCGGCCACGAAGGCACTGGGTGTGGCATAGCCCACGCGCTCGGCCACCCGGCCCACCGGCTCCCCCTCGGCCAGGTACACGAGGGCGGCCTGGAGCCGGGCGTGGGTGCGCCACTGAGTGAACGTCATGTCCGTCTCGGCGAGGAAGAGCCGCAGCAGCGTACGGGTGCTGGACCCCACGGCCCGCGCCAGCTCGGCCAGTCCGCGCTGGTCCGCCGGGTCGTCCAGCAGCAGCGCGGCCACCTCCCGGGCCCGCGCGTCGGACGGCAGCGGCAGTTCGAACACGGCCCCGACCGCCAGCCGCAGCACCGCGAGCAGCACCGCCTCGGCGTGCCCGCGCACTCCGGGCGCCAGGTCCCCGGCCAGGTAGGCGATGAGGTGGCGGGCGAGTGGCGAGACGGCGAGCACGGTCGGCCCGGGCCAGGCCAGCGGGCAGGTGTCCGGGTCCAGATAGACGCCCTGGAGCACCGACTCCCGCAGCGCTCCCGTGGCATGCCGGACACCGCCCGGGATCCACAGCGCCAGATGCGGCGGCAGCACCCAGCAGCGGTCCCGGATGTCGACCATCACCACACCGGTGCTGGCCCAGGCGAGCTGGTGCTCGGCGTGCACGTGGTGCCGGAAGGTCTGCCCCCGTGCCATCTCGAACCGTTCGAGATCGATGGTGTTCGCGTGTGCCATGACGGCGTCCCTGCCCCTGCCTCCGCGCCCCGGCCCGTCGTCCATGGCCGATGCACGACATACGGTGGCGCCCTGCTGCGTTTACGTCAAAAGTAAGGCGACCCTAACGTAGTGGGGGTGACCGCACCCCCACTCGCCCCGCCGGCCCGCTCCACGCCCCCCGCCCCCGAACCGGCCCCGGCCGCCACCCCGCGCGCGCTGCTGTGGCGGTCCCTCGGTGACCGGCGCCGCGATCTGGCGCTGGCCTCCGCCCTGTTCAGCACCCACCAGCTCGGCGAGGCGCTGGTCCCGGTCATCGTCGGCGCCACGGTCGGCGCGGTCGTACGGCCCGGCGCGTCCGGTCCGCCGCTCGGCCCGCTCGCCCTGCTGGCGGCGGACTTCCTGTTGCTCTCCCTGTCCTACCGCTTCGGCGCCCGTGCCGCCGTACGCGCCCGGCAGCACACCGAGCACCGGATACGCATGGCGCTGACGGCACGGGTGCTGCGCCCGGCCGGCGGGGTCCGGCCCGCGCCGGGCGACCTGCTCAGCCGCGCTTCCGGGGACGCGGAGCGGGTGGGCGCCTTCGCCGGCACCCTCGCCACCACGGTGGCCGCCGTCGTCGTCCTGCTCGGCTCCACCGCCCTGCTGCTGCGCACCTCCCTCGAACTCGGCGCGCTCGTGGTGCTCGGCACCGCCGGGGTGCTGCTCGCGCAGAACCGCCTCTCGCACGTCCTGCGCCGCACCAGCGGCGCCGAACAGGCCCAGCAGGCGCGGGCCACCGCACTCGCCGAGGAACTGGTCCGGGGGCTGCGGGTCGTCAAGGGCGTCGGCGCCGAGCGGGCCGTCGCCGCCGACTACGCGCGGGTCAGCCGGGATGCCGTGCGCGCGGCACGCCGGGCCGTCTCCGCCGAGGGCGCGCTGGTCTCGGTGGGCGTGCTGCTCACCGGGCTCTATCTGACCGCCGTCGCCGCGATCGGCGGCACCCTCGCCCTGGACGGCCGGCTCGGCCTCGGCCGGCTCATCGCGGTGCTGGGCCTCGCGCAGTTCGTCATCGGCCCGATGCGGGTCCTCTCCGCCGCCCACGCCCGCTACGTCCGCGCCCTCGCGTCGGCGGCCCGCGTCCACGACGTGCTGAGCACCCCGCCCGCCGTACCGGAGCGGTCCCACACCCCCGCCGGCGAGCACGGACCCGGCGCCCTGGAGTTCCGTGCCGTGCCGCTGCCGGGCGGCGTCCGCGCCGACTGGTCCCTGCCCGCCGGGCGCATGACCGCGCTCGTGTGCGCGGACCCGGCCGTCGCCGACGCCGTGGCGCTGCTGCTGGCCCGCGAGGAGGACCCCGAGGGCGGGCGCATCCTGCTCGACGGCACCGATCTGCGGGACCTGCCGCTCGACCGGCTCCGGTCCGCCGTCCTGGTCGGCCATCACGAACCGGTGCTGCTGCCGGGCACCGTCGCCGACAACCTGGGCGCCCTCACCGACGACCCCGCCGCCGTGGCCGAGGCCACCCGGGCGTCCTTCGCCGACGAGGTCGTACGCGCCGTACCGCACGGAGCCGACACCCCGGTCGGCGACCGCGGCGAGATCCTCTCCGGCGGCCAGCGCCAACGCGTCGCACTGGGACGCGCGCTGGCCGCCCGCCCACCGGTCCTGGTCCTGCACGACCCCACCACCGCGGTGGACGCGGTCACCGAGGACGCCATCGCCGAACGCGTACGACAGCTCCGCTCCCACCGCACCACCCTCGTCCTCACCGACAGCCCCGCCTGGCTCGCCCGCTGCGACCACGTCGTCCACGTGCCCGCCACCGCCCGGACGGCGACCCGATGACGGCCGCGACAGGGGGCGCCGACCGGCTGGGCCGCCACCGTACTGCTCGCGACCACTCGGGCCCGGCCGCGCCGACCGGCCCCGGACCGCTCCTCGCCCTGCCCTCCCCGAACCGAACGGTCACCCGATGACGGCCCCCACCGCGACCCTGCTCCCCGTGGCCACCGCCCGCCAGACCCGCGCCCGTCTGCGGGCCGCCCTGCGCGGTGAACGGCCGGCGCTGTGGGCGGCGCTCGCCATGCTCGTCCTCGACAGCGCGCTCACGCTCGCGGGCCCGCTGGCGATCGGCCGGATCACCCAGGCGGTCGCCGACCACCGCGGTGCGGGGGCGCTGACCGGACCCGTGCTGTTGCTGACCGTCGCCGCGGTGGCGGGGGCGCTGACCGGCTGGGCCGCCACCGTGCTGCTCGCGCGGGCCGTCCTGACCGTGACGGGCCGGCTCCGCGAGGACGCCCTCGCCGCTGCCCTGGCCCTGCCGGTGGACACCGTGGAAGCGGGCGGCACCGGCGACCTGGTGTCCCGTGTCTCCGGCGACGCCGAGCGCGTCTCGGAGGCCGCCTCCGGCGCGGTCGGCGACTTCGCCGCGGCGGCGCTGACGATCCTCGTCACCCTCGCCGGACTGGCCGCCCTGGACTGGCGGTTCGCCCTCGCCGGACTGATCGCCGTACCCCTCCAGGCGCACACCCTGCGCTGGTACCTGCGCACCTCCCGGCCCCTGTACGCGGCCGGCCGGAGTGCCGACGGCCGCCGTGCCTCCGCACTGCTCGGCGCCTTCACCGCCCTGCCCACCCTGCGCGCCCTGCGCCTCGCACCGGGCCGGCAGGCCGAGGTGGCGCAGACCTCGGCGGAGGCGATGGCGTACGAGTTCGGCGCCACCCGGGCCGCGACCCGCTTCTACGGCCGCCTGAACATCGCCGAGTTCACCGGGCTGAGCGCGATCCTCCTGGTGGCCTGGGCGCTGGTGCGCTCGGGGCACGCCGACATCGGCGCCGCGACCACGGCCGCCCTGTTCTTCGTCGGGCTCTTCGACCCGGTCAACACCCTGCTCGGCACCTTCGACAGCGTGCAGCAGGCGACCGCCGCGCTCGCCCGGATCGCCGGTCTCACCCTGAACGGGCCTGATAAGGAACGGAGTTCGGCACCAGGCGCCGTGCGGCCGGGGGAGGGGATCGTCGTGCGCGACCTCCGCCACCGCTACGGCGACCACGGGCCGGACGTCCTGCGCGGGATCGGCCTCGACATCGCCCCCGGGCAGCGTCTTGCGGTGGTCGGCACGACCGGCTCGGGCAAGTCGACGCTGGCGAGCCTGATCGCCGGAACCCGGACACCGTACGCCGGCGGGGTCACGCTGGACGGCGTCCCCACCGACCAACTCGCCCAGCGGAGCGGGGAGTCCGCCCGGCGGATCGTGCTGGTCACCCAGGAGCACCACCTCTTCCCCGGCACGGTGGCGGACAACCTCCGGCTCGCCGGCCGTGCGGCATCGGCGCCGGACGTCGAGGCCGCCCTCGCCGCCGTCGGCGCCGCCGACTGGGTGGCCGCGCTGCCCGAGGGCGCCGACACGGTCGTCGGCCGGGGCGGCACCCGGCTGACGGCACGTCAGGTGCAGCAACTCGCGCTCGCGCGGGTCCTGTTGCTCGACCCGGAGGTGGTGGTGCTGGACGAGGCGACGGCCGAGGCCGGCAGCGACACCGCCCGGACCCTCGACCGGGCCGCCCTCGCGCTGACCGAGGGCCGCACCGCGGTCGTCGTGGCGCACCGGCTCTCCCAGGCGGCCACGGCCGACGTCGTCGTGGTGATGGCGGACGGCCGCGTGGTCGAGCGCGGGCACCCCGACGAACTGCGGGCGGCCGGCGGCGTGTACGCCCGCCTGTGGGAGTCCTGGACGCGCGGCGGCGACCGGACCCACCACCGCGGGTAAGGTAAGGCTAAGTTGCTGCCGGGGTGTTCGGGGCGTGACCCGCCCGGCGTCCCCAGGGGAGGTTTCATGACGGACTTCGCGCTGACACTCGACCGGGTGCGGCTCGGCGCCGGCGGACCGCTCAGCGCGGTACGCGTGGCCGACGGCGTCATCACCCACGTCGTCACCGACGCGGAGTCCGGCGGCCGGGCGGCACCCCACACCGGTGAGCGGGTCCTCGACCTGGACGGGCGGGTGCTGCTGCCGGGCCTGTGGGACGCCCATGTGCACATGGCGGAGTGGGCCAACGCCCGGCACCACCTGGACCTCGCGGGCACCGCCTCGGCACGCGCCGTCGCCGACCTCGTACGGGAACAGGCGGCCGGGGCACCCGGCGGCACCATCCTGTTCGGATACGGCTTCCGCGACGGACTGTGGCCCGACACCCCGCACAAGAGCCTCCTCGACGCGGTCCACCCCGACCGCCCGACCGCCCTGCTCAGCGCCGACCTGCACGCCGCCTGGCTCAACTCCGCCGCCCTCGCGCTCGCCGGCCGGGGCGACCACCCCACCGGACTGCTGCGCGAACACGAGGCCCACGAGACCCTGGCCGCCCTGCCGAAGGCACCGGCCCACGTGGTCGACGCCCGGGTCGCCGAGGCCTGCCGGGCCGCCGCCGCGCGCGGGGTGACCGGCATCATCGACTTCGAGATCGGCGGCGCGGTGGACGACTGGCGGCGCCGTACGGCAACCGCCCCGCCCGCCCTGCGGGTGGCCGCCGCCGTCTACCCGAACGGCCTCGACGCCGCCCTCGCCCAGGGCCTGCGCACCGGTACCGGCATCGGCCCGCACGGCGGCCTGGTCCGGGTCGGCCCGCTGAAGCTGTTCACCGACGGCTCCCTCAACACCCGCACCGCGCTGTGCCACGACCCCTACCCGGGCCTGGAGGGCACCGCGGACGCGCACGGCATAGGGGAGACGGCGCCCGGCGAACTGGTGCGGCTGATGCGGCGGGCCGCCGCGCACGGCATCGAGCCCGCGGTGCACGCCATCGGGGACCGCGCCAACACCGTGGCCCTGGACGCCTTCGCGACGGTGCGCTGCCGCGGCCGGATCGAACACGCCCAACTGCTCAGCCCCGAGGACCTGCCGCGCTTCGCGGAACTGGGCGTGACGGCCGGGGTGCAGCCCCGGCACGCCACCGACGACCGGGACGTGGCCGACCGGCACTGGGCCGGACGCACCGGCCGGGCCTTCGCCTACGCCGACCTGCTCGCCGCCGGCGCCCGCCTGGAGTTCGGCTCGGACGCCCCGGTCTCCCCGCTCGACCCCTGGCTCGCCATCGCCTCGGCCGTCAGCCGCACCCACGACGACCGCCCCGCCTGGCACCCCGAGCAGCGGCTGTCCGTACCGGACGCGCTCGCCGCCTCGGCCCGTGGCCGCCGGCTCGTCCGGGTCGGCGACGCGGCCGACCTGGTCGTGGTGGACGTGGACCCGCTGACAGCGGACGCCGCCACCCTGCGCGCGATGCCCGTGCACGCCACCATGACCGCAGGACGCTGGACGCACGGGCCGTACGACACCCCAGCGAGGTGAGCCGGAGACCGCGCACGCCGAGGTCCCCAGCCCGGTCGGGGCTGGGGACCCGTGTGTCGTGCCCGGTCGTCAGGACCCGGAACCGGCTCCCGACGCGGCGGCGACCACGGGGGCCGGCCGCCCGGCCGTGTCGTCGCCGTCCCGCCGGAGCCAGGACAGCAGCGGACCCGTCATGGCGGTGGTGACGACCGCCACGATGACCAGCAGCGCGTACCAGCGGCCGTCGAGCAGACCCGCCTGCTTGCCGACGTTGAGCGCGATGAGTTCGGTCAGGCCCCGGGTGTTCATCAGCGCACCGATGACGGCGCTCTGCCGCCAGCTCCCGCCGCCCAGACGCGCGGCGAGCGTGCAGCCCCCGAGCTTGGCGGCGACCGCCACCACGAGCAGCGCGAGCAGCAACAGCAGGTCCGTGGCGCCCAGTCCGCCGATGTCGACGGACCAGCCGGTGGTGATGAAGAAGACCGGCAGCAGCAGGCTGCCCGCCCGGTCCGCCCACGACACCAGCTCCGGGTCGGGGGAGCCGTCCCTACGGCGCGGCATCAGCAGCCCCGCCAGGAACGCCCCGAACACCGCGTGCAGGCCGAGGGCGTTGGTCGCCCACCCGGACAGCAGTGCCACCGCGACCAGCGGCCCGTCCCGCAGCGTGCCCCGGATCGCTGAGGTGCGCCGCAGCACCGGCCGGGTGACCGCGAGCATCGCCAGCAGATAGCAGGCCAGCAGGCCGAGCACCACGGCCGGCGAGCGTCCCCCCGAACCGGCGAGCGCGACCACACCGGCCAGCAGCAGCCAGCCGACGACGTCGGTCAGCGCCGCGGCGGCCGTGGCCACCGTGCCCGGCACCGTCCCGGCGAGACCGCGGTCGCGGATGATGCTCGCGAGGACCGGCATCGCCGTGATGGACAGCGCGACCGCCAGATACAGCGGGAAGGCCCAGCCGTCGGGGATGCCCTTCGGCGCCAGGTCGGTGCCGAGCACGAGCCGGCCGAGCGCCACGCCCGCCGCCATGGGGACGGCGAGCGCGGCCACGGACACCGTGGTGACCGCCCGGCCCTGGTGGCGCAGCAGCGAGGTGTCCAGTTCACAGCCCACGGAGAACATGAACAGCACCAGCGCCACCTGACCGAGCACGCCGAGGAAGGGCAGCGCCTCGTCGGGGACCAGCGCGGAGCTGGGGTCGCCGGGGAACCGGCCCAGCACGCTGGGCCCGAGGGCGATGCCGGCCAGCACCTGGCCGATCACCGGGGGCTGTCCGATCCGGCGGGCCAGCGCCGAGAGCAGGGCCGCGAGGGCGACGACCGTGCCGGCGGCGACCAGCACGCTGGAGGTGATCTGCTCGGTACTCATCCCACCCGCCCCGTGAGGGCTGCCACGGTCGGTCTCATACGGCCGTGCCCTCCTCGGCGAGCACGGCCTCCCCGGTGTCGGCCGTCGCGGGCACCGCCCAGCCGAGGCCGTCGGCCGAGGTCACGAGACCGTTCTCGAACAGCGGCTTCTCCAGGGTGGTGGCGCCGCCCATGGAGGCGCGGGCCTGGATCTCGTTCATGCCCTGCATGACGTCGGTGACGACCTGGGTGCCGAACAGCTCGCCCATTCGCTCCCCGCTCTCGCTCCGGGCGGGTCCGGTGCGGGTGACGGCGTCGGCGAGGTCCTGGGAGGAGGTGGTGAAGCGTTCCTTGAGGGTGTCGAGGTCCATGAGGGCCGCTTCGCCGGAGGAGACGCCGCCGACCAGTTCCACGAAAGCGCGCAGGTCGGTGGCTTCGGCGCGGGAGACCTTGCGGGCCTGCCAGAAGTAGGAGTCCTCGTTGTGCTGCATGTCGTAGAAGGCGAGGAGGAATTCGTAGAAGACGCCGTACTCGCGGCGGTAGCGGCGCTCGAACTCCCCGAACGCCCGCTCCTCCTCCAGGTCGCCCGCGAGGGCGCTGTTGATGGAGCGGGCGGCGAGGAGGCCGCCGTACGTGGCGAGGTGGACGCCGGTGGAGAAGACGGGGTCGACGAAGCAGGCGGCGTCGCCGACCAGGACCATGCCGGGCTGCCAGAAGCGTTCCATGGCGTAGGAGTAGTCCTTGCGGACGCGGAGTTCGCCGTAGGGGCCGTCGGTGACGCGGGTGGCGTCCTTGAGGTAGTCCTTGATCATCGGGGCGCGTTCGATGAACTGGGCCATGGCGGCCTCGGGGTCGCGGGAGAGGGTGGAGACCTGGGAGCGGTTGACGACGGCGCCGACGCTGGTGAGGGTGTCGGTGAGGGGGATGTACCAGAACCAGCCGTCGTCCCAGGCGCAGCACAGGATGTTCCCGGCATCCGGTCCGGGCAGCCGCTTGCCGCCCTCGTAGTAGCCGTAGAGGGCGACGTTGCGGAAGAAGTCCGAGTAGTTCCGCTTGCCCACCGTGCGGGCCAGTTTGCTGTTGCTGCCCGAGGCGTCCACGACATAGCGGGCGCTGGTCTCGTGGGTGCGGCCGTCCTGATCCGTCCAGCGCAGGCCGGTGACCCGCTCGCCCTCGCTGAGCGTGGCCACGGCGGTGCACTGTTCGCGGACGTCGACACCGAGGCGGCGGGCGTTGTCGAGGAGGATCTTGTCGAACTTCATGCGCTCCACCTGGTAGGCGGTGGAGGTGGGGCCGGACATCAGGGGGGAGTAGGCGAACAGGAAGTTCCACGGCTCGGGGTTGGAGCCCCAGCGGAAGGTGCCGCCCCGCTTGGGCATGAAGTTCGCCTTCTCCAGTTCCTCGGTCACGCCGAGGAAGCGGCAGACGCCGTGGATCGTGGCGGGCAGCAGGGACTCGCCGATCTGGTGGCGGGGGAAGGACTCCTTCTCCAGCAGCAGCACGCGGTGACCGGCCATCGCGACCAGCGCGGCGGTCGTCGACCCGCCGGGGCCGCCACCGACCACCACGACGTCGTAGGAGTCGGCGGGACCTGCCGCGGTCGTGCCGGAGGCGTGCTCGGACGTGGACATGTGAGTCTCCCTGGGAGTGCGGCCGGAGCCGGTGGGAACGAGGGGTGTGTGTCGTGCGGGTCGCGTCGGCCGTGGCCGGCGCCCGGTCACTCGGGCGGGGCGGGTACGGCGGTGCGGCGGGACATGTGCCGCGCGGAAGGCAGCGTCGGAAGCGGGGCCCGGGGCCCGGCGACGACCTGCCCGGCCATGCAAGTAAGGGTTACCTTAGTTGCCTGGTGGCGTCGGGTCAATCGCCGTCAACCTCCGCCGTCGCGTGCGGCGTTGGGAGGGCCGAGGCCAGGTCAGCCCTCGGCCCCGACGGCGTTGAGGAAGGTGCGGAACTTGGCCGCCGTCTCGGCGGTCTCGGACTCCGGATCGGACGCGGAGACCACCCCGGCGCCCGCGTAGAGCCGCAGCGTGCGCTCCTCGGCCTCGGCGCAGCGCAGGGTGATCACCCACTCGCCGTTGCCCTCGGTGTCGCCCCAGCCGACCATGCCGGTGTAGAAGCCGCGGTCGAACGGCTCGGACTCGCGGATCACCCGCCGCGCCAGACCGGTCGGCGTACCGCAGACCGCGGGGGTCGGGTGCAGCGCGCAGGCGATCTCCAGGGCCGAGGTCTCCGGACGGGCGAGCGTCCCGGTGACGGTCGTGGACAGGTGCCACATGGCGGCCGTGCGGATCAGCGACGGCCGCGCCGGCACGTCGATGGTGGCGCAGTACGGCGCGAGCGCCTGGTGCACCGCGTCCACGACGACCGCGTGCTCGTGCAGGTCCTTGGCCGACTCCAGCAGCCCGGCGGCCCGCCGGACGTCCTCGGCGAGATCGGGGCTGCGCGGCACCGAACCGGCCAGCGGGTTCGACACCAGCCGGTCCCCGCGCCGGGACACCAGCAGCTCCGGGCTCGCCCCGAGCAGGGTCCTGGCGGGCGCGGTCGGCAGCGCGAAGGTGTAGCCGGAGGGGTCGGTGCGCGCGAGCCGCTGGAGCATGCCGGGCAGGTCCAGGTCGCCGGACCCGGTCAGCTCCAGGGTGCGGGCCAGCACCACCTTGCTGAACTCGCCCTTCCACATGCGGTCCACGGCCGCGGCGACGCTCTTGCCGTACACCTCCGGCTCCGGTTCCGGACGCGCCGTCCAGGTGGCGGCGGCGGGGGGTCCGGCGGCGGGCAGCACCACGAGCGGGTCGGTGGCGAGCGCCGGGCCGCCGCGGGTCGCCTCCGGTACGACCAGGGCGGCGGGCGCCGACTGGTCGAAGGGGATGGCGCCGATCACCAGCGGCGCCGCCCCGTGCCGGGCGCGCACCCCGCGCAGGGTCTCCGCGACCCGCTCGTACACGGGCCCGGGGCCGTGCGGCACCTCCTCCAGGACACCGTGGGCGAGCAGGGTGCGGGTGGGCGTGGCGAGGAAGCGGTCACCCGGGCGGAACGCGTCGAGCAGCACCGTCGCCGCACCGACGGGGTAGGGGGTGGGGGAGGGGGCGGACGCGTGCGAGAGCGCGTCTGTCTGAGGGACCGTCGGCACGGCTGGCTCCTTGGGCTCGGTCGGGTGGTGGGGAGTGTTCATCGGGCGCTCCGGTGCCGGTCGCCGTCCGGGACGGCCCGCAGGGCCGCGTCCAGCAGGGGGCCGATCTCGTCCAGGACGCGCGCCGACATCAGCTCGTCGTGGCCGCAGTCCAGGACGTGCTCGGTGAGGGGGCCGCCGACATGGGCGGGCCACACCAGGCCCGGCGCGTCCTCGGCGGGGGTGGAGCGCGCGGCGGTGAAGAACTGCACGGCACCCCGGAAGTGCCGGGTGCGGCTGCGCGAGAGCAGCCGTACGCAGTGCACGTTGGTGTCCACGACGGCGTGCAGCAGCTCCTCGTCGAACCCGGCGAGCAGCCCCTGGCTGTCCCGGATCGCGGCCACCGCCTCCGCGCGGCTCACCCCGCGGCCGGTGTCGCCGTCGAGGCCGGCCACCGAGAGCAGGAAGCCGCTCTCCTCCCGCTCCAGCCGCTCCCGCCAGTCGGGCGAGTCCAGGTAGGACCAGTCCTCCCGCTCGGGCGGGTAGGCGTCCAGCAGCGCGAGGAACGCCACCTCCTCGCCCCGCTCCTGGAGCAGCGCGGCCAGCGTGTGCGCCACGGTGCCGCCGAAGGAGTAGCCGGCGAAGTGGTACGGCCCCTCGGGCTGCACGGCACGGATCGCCGTCAGGTACCGCTCGCACAGCCCGGCCACGTCCGCGACCTCGGGCAGCTCGCCCGAAAGACCGGGGGACTGCACGCCGTACACCGGGCGGTCCGGGTCGAGGTGGCGCAGCAGGCCGGTGTACTGCCAGCTGAACCCGGAGGCCGGGTGGAAGCAGAACAGCGGTGCTCTGCGCCCCCGTTCGCGCAGCGGCAGCAGCACGCGCAGCGCGTCGCGGCGGGCGTCGGTGCCGATCCGGGCGGCCACCCCGGCCACCGTCGGCGCCGACATCACGGTGCCCACCTGCACCGGCACCCCCAGCTCGGCCCGGATCCGGCCCACCAGGCGCATCGCCAGCAGCGAATGACCGCCCAGGTCGAAGAAGTTATCCTCCACGCCGACCCGTTCGAGCCCCAGCACCTCGGCGAAGAGCCCGCACAGCAGCTCCTCACGGGCGTCCTTGGGCGGGCGGCCCGTGCCGGTGTCCCCGAGGGCGGGCGCGGGCAGGGCGCTCCGGTCCACCTTGCCGTTGACCGTCAGCGGCAGCGCGTCCAGCGGCACGAACACGGACGGCACCATGAACTCGGGCAGCAGCGCCGCCAGTCGGGCCCGCGGCGCGTCCGTCCCCCGGCCGCCGGGGGTGTCCGGCGTGTCCGGGGTGCCGGAGGCGGTGACGGTGTACGCCACCAGCCGCTTCACCCCGCCCGGACCGGTGTGCACGGTGACCGCGGCGGCGGCCACACCCGGGTCGTCCGTCAGCGCCGACTCGATCTCGCCCAACTCGACCCGGAAACCGCGGATCTTCACCTGGTGGTCGGTACGGCCCAGGTAGTCGAGCTGCCCGTCCGCCCGCAGGCGCACCAGGTCACCGGTGCGGTACATCCGGGTGCCGGGCACCCCGAACGGGTCGGCGACGAACCGCTCCGCCGTCAGCTCCGGCCGCCGGAAGTAGCCGCGCGCCAGCCCCGCTCCCGCCAGGTACAGCTCGCCCGGCACCCCGCGCGGCACCGGCCGCAGCGCACCGTCGAGCACGTAGGCGCGGGTGTTGTGGATGGGCCGGCCGACACAGGAGGAGGCGCTCGCGTCGGCGTCCGCGCCGAGCGCGTTGATGGTGTACTCGGTCGGGCCGTACAGGTTGTAGCCCATCGTGCCCTCGGTGTCCCGCAGCAGCGTCCACAGCGAGTCCGGCACCGCCTCGCCGCCGAGCAGCACCAGCGTCGGCCGGTGCCGGTCCGCGGCCAGCAGCCCGGCGTCGATCAGCTGCTGCCCGTACGACGGGGTGACGTTGACGACGTCGATCCCGACCCGGTCGTAGTGCGCGGTCAACGCGGCCGGGTCCAGGCGCAGTTCCTCGCCGATGACGTGCACCTCGTGCCCGTCCACCAGCCAGAAGAACTCCTCCCACGACATGTCGAAGGCGAACGACACCGTGTGCGCGACCCGCAGCCGGCGCCCGCCCGCCAGCTTCACGGCCGGCTCGAAGATCCGCTCCCGGTGGTTGCCGAGCATGTTCACCAGACCCGCGTACGGCACCACGACGCCCTTGGGCCGGCCGGTCGAACCGGAGGTGTAGATCAGGTAGGCCGGGTGGCGGCCGTCCCGGGGCGCGGTCAGCTCGGACTCGGCGACCGGGGCGCCCGCACGGCCCGCGAGGTCCGCCACGGTCTCCGGCGCGTCCAGCACCAGCGGCGGCACGCCCGGCACCGCCGGCACCCGGCCGGCGACCGCCGCCGAGGTCACCAGGCACAGCGGTACGGCGTCCTCGACCATCGCCGCCAGCCGGTCCACCGGGTGGTCCAAGTCGAGCGGCAGATAGGCGGCACCCGTCTTCAGCACCGCGAACAGGGCGACGACGAAGTCCGCCGAGCGCGGCAGGCCCAGCGCGACCGTGCGCTCGGGACCGGCACCCCGGGCGATCAGCGCCCGCGCCAGCCGGGAGGACCGCTCGTCCAGCTCGGCGTAGCTCAGCCGCTCGTCCTCGAAGACCAGCGCCGTCGCCTCCGGGGTGGCCGCCGCCTGCCGGGCGAACAGCTCGATCAGTGACTCGTCCGGCACCGCGTGCCCCGTGTCGTCGCCCAGCTCCAGCAGCGCCGCCCGCTCCTCGGGTGCCAGCGCCTGCAACCGGCCCACCGGGGTGGCGCCGCCCGCCGCGAACTGCCCGACCAGCCGCCGCAGCCGCGCCGCCAGCTCTCCGGCGGTGGCCGCGTCGTACAGGTCGGGCCGGTAGGCGAGGCTCAGCTCCAGTGAGGCGCCGGGGGTGACCGCCAGCGTCAGCGGGTAGTGGGTGCCGTCCACACTGTGCGTCCAGCCGATGCCGTACCGGGCGACGGCCTCCTCGCGGGCGGCGTCGTCCAGCGGGGTGTTCCGGAACACGTACAGCGTGTCGAAGAGGGTGCCGAGGCCGGTGGCCCGCTGGATGCGGCCGAGCCCCAGGTAGTGGTGCGGCAGCAGCTCGGCGTGCTCACGCTGCACGCGCACCAGCAGGTCCCGCAGCGACTCGTCCGGGCGGAGCGACACCCGGAACGGCAGGGTGTTCATGAACATGCCGATCATATGGTCGACGCCGGGCACGTCGGCCGGGCGGCCCGAGACCGTGGCACCGAACACCACGTCGTCCCGGCCGGTCAGCGCGGCCAGGGACAGCGCCCAGGCGGCCGACAGCACGGTGTTCAGCGTCACCCCGCAGCCCCGGGCGAACCGCCGCAGCCCGTCGCTGAGTTCCTCGCCGAGCGCGATGTCCACCACCTCGGCGGTGACCGGCTGCCGTGCCGGGTCCGCCGGTGCCACCAGCGTCGCCTGGTCCAGCCCCGACAGATGCGCCCGCCACGCCGCGAGGGCCGCCGCCGAGTCGGTGCCGGCCAGCCATCGCAGGTACTCCCGGTACGGCGTCACCGGGGGCAGCGAGTCCGGGTCGCCACCCCGCCCGTACAGCGCGAACAGCTCCTCGAAGAACAGCGACTCCGACCAGCCGTCGGTGAGGATGTGATGCTGTGTCACACAGAGCATCCAGCGGTCCGTGGCGAACTTCAGCAGCGTCACGCGCATCAACGGCGGCGCCGACAGGTCGAACCGGGTCGCCGCGTCGGCGAGGGAGAAACCGCGCTGCGCGGCCCGCTGCGCCTCCTCGTCCAGGCCGGTCAAGTCCTCGACCCGCCAGGGGAGTTCCCACTCGGCCGGAACGGCCTGCACCGGGTGCGGCAGGCCCTCGTGCCAGAAGCCCGAGCGCAGGTTCGGGTGCCGGCGCAGCATCGCGTCGAACGCCGCCCGCAGCGCGGCCGTGTCGACGGCGTGCCGCAGCTCCACGAAGTTCTGCATCAGGTAGACGTCCAGCGCCCGGTCGTCGTACACCGCGTGGAAGTACAGACCCTCCTGGAGCGGCGCCAGCGGCAGCACCTCGGCCACCTCGCCGAACACCCCGGCGAGCGCCGTGCGCCCGGCCTCGTCCAGCGTCACCAGCGGCTCCCGGGACACGGCCGGGGCCGCGTCGGCGTCCAGCGCGCGGGCGGCGGCGGCCAGACCCGCCGGGGTGCGCTGCTCGAACACGTCGCGCGGGGCAAGGACCAGGCCCTCCTTGCGGGCCCGCGTCACCAGCTGGATGGAGACGATGCTGTCGCCGCCCAGGGCGAAGAAGTCGTCGTCCACCCCCGCCGAGGCCAGCCCCAGCACCTCCGTGAAGATCCGGCACAGCGTCTCCTCCCGGGCGTCGCGAGGCGCCCGGGAAACGGCAGCGCCGGTCAGCACCGGAGCGGGCAGCGCGGCCCGGTCCAGCTTCCCGTTGACCGTCATCGGCAGCGCGTCCACCACCACGACGGCCGCCGGCACCATGTAGTCGGGCAGCACCGCCGCCAACTCCTCGCGGACCGCGCCCGGATCGGCGTCCCCCGTCACATAGCCGACCAGCCGCCTGACGCCCGGAGTGTCCTCGCGCACCACGACCGCCGCCGCCGTGACACCCGCCAGCGCGGTGAGCGCCGACTCCACCTCGCCCGGCTCGATCCGGTAGCCCCGGATCTTCACCTGGTCGTCGGCCCGGCCCAGATACTCCAACTCGCCGTCCGCACCGAGCCGTACGAGGTCACCGGTGCGGTACATCCGGGTACCGGGCGGCCCGTACGGGTCGGCGACGAACCGCTCGGCGGTCAGCCCGTACCGGCCCAGGTAGCCGCGCGCCACACCGTGACCGGCGAGGTACAGCTCGCCCGTCGTCCCGGCCGGCACCGGGCGCAGCGCGCCGTCCAGCACATAGGCGCCGGTGTTGCCGATGGGCCGCCCGACGACCGGCGTGCCGCTCACGGAGAGGTCGGCGGCGAGCGCGTCCACCGTGTACTCGGTCGGCCCGTACAGGTTCACCGACATGACACCGTCGGCGCCTCGCACCTGCGACCACAGGGCGGGCGGCACCGCCTCGCCGCCGAGCAGCAGCAGCGCGGGCCGGTGGTGGGCGGCGTCCAGCAGGCCCCAGTCGAGCAGCTGGCGGGCGTAGGTGGGCGTGACGTCCATCGCGTCGATCCGCCGCTCGCGGACGTAGCCGACGACGAACTCCGCGTCCCGGCGGCCCACTTCGTCCAGCACGTGCAGCTCGTGCCCGGCGATCAGCCAGAACAGCTGCTCCCAGGAGGTGTCGAAGCTGAACGACGCCGTGTGCAGCGCGCGCAGGACGCGCCCGCCGGCGGCGGCGACCACCGGCCCGAAGACCTCGCCGAGGTGGTTCGCGTACAGGTTGGCCAGACCGCCGTGGGTGAGCACCACACCCTTGGGCCGCCCGGTCGACCCCGAGGTGTAGATCACGTACGCCGGGTGCTCCGCGACCACGTCAGGCGACGCGGGCACCGGCGCGGCCGTGGCCGACCCGATCGCGGTCTCCGGCGTGTCCAGCAGCAGCCGCTCAGGGCCGCCCTGCTCCGGGAGCAGACCGGCCGCCTCGGAGGTGGTCAGCACGCACACCGGAGCGGCGTCGTCCAGCATGTAGCCCAGCCGGTCCGCCGGATGGTCCAGGTCCAGCGGCAGATAGGCACCGCCCGCCCGCAGCACCGCGAGGATCGCCACCACCGACTCGGCCGACCGGGGCACCGCCAGCGCCACCACCGACTCGGGGCCCACCCCGCGCGCGACGAGCAGCGAGGCCAGCCGCGCCGCCCGCCACTCCAACTCCGCGAAGGTCAGCGTCACCTCGCCGGCGACCACCGCGACGGCGTCCGGTGTGCGGGCCGCCTGCTCGGCGAACCGGTCCGCGACCGTGCCGCCGGGCACGTCCCGCACCGCACCCCGCCAACTTTCCCGCACCCGCCGCGTCTCCGCCTCGGGCAGCAACTCCAGCGCACCTACGACGCGTTCGGGAGAAGTGGTCAGCCGCTCCAGCACCAACGCCAGCCGGTCGGCGAGCAGTTCGGCGTGCTGGGCGTCGAACAGGTCCGGGCGGTACTCCAGGCGCAGCAGCGCGCGCTCCTCCAGTGCCACCGCGAGGGTGAGCGGGTAGTGCGTGGCGTCACGTGCCTCGACCCCCGTCACCCGGAGCCCGTCGCCGACCGGCCGGGTGGCCTCGGGGTCCACCGGATAGTTCTCGATCACCACGAGCGTGTCGAACAGCTCCCGGCCGCCCGCCTGCTTCTGGATCGGGCCCAGCCCCAGATGGTGGTGGGCCAGCAGCGCGTTCTGCTCGTCCCGGAACCGCCGCAACAGCCCCGCCACGCTCTCCTCGGGACGCAGCGCCAGCCGTACCGGCACCGTCGTGATGAACAGGCCGAGCATCGACTCGACCCCCGGTATCTCGTCCGGGCGCCCCGACACCGTCAGGCCGAATACGACGTCCTGACGACCCGTCAACTGAGCGACGACCAGACCCCACGCACACTGGATCAGCGTGCTCGGCGTCGTGCCGAGCCGGCGCGCGGCGGCCGTCAGCCGGGCCGTCGCCGCCGCGGACAGCTCCAGGGCGTGCACACCCGGCCGCACCGCCGGCCGCGCCGGATCGGCCGCCGCCACCAGCGTCGGCTCCGCCAGTGTCGCCAGCGCCGCGCGCCAGGCCGCCTCGGCCGCCGGCACGTCCTGCCGCTTCAGCCACTTCAGATAGTCCCGGTACGGGCGCACCGCGGGCAGCGCGGACGCGTCGCCGTCACTGCCGTACAGCGCCAGCAGATCTCCCACCAGCAGCGGCATCGACCAGCCGTCCACCAGGATGTGGTGCACGGTGACGATCAGCCGGTGGTCGCCGTCCGCGACCCGGGCCAGCACCAGCCGCAGCAGCGGCGGCCGGTGCAGTTCGAACCGCCGGGCCAGCTCGGCCCGTTCCAGCTCGGCGAGCGCCCGCCCGACGTCTCCGGAGGCGGGCAGGTCGGCGCGCTCCACGCCGACGCGCACCTCGGCGGGCACGAACTGCACCGGCTGCGGCACCCCTTCGTGCCAGAACCCGGCCCGCAGGTTCGGGTGCCGCCGTAGCAACGCGTGGGCCGCCCGCTCCAGCCGGGCCGCGTCGACCGGCCCCGCCAGCGCCACCGTGACCTGCACGGTGTACACGTCGGCGGCGCCCCGGTCGGCGTCGTAGACGGAATGGAACAGCATGCCCTGCTGCAGGGGGGACAGCGGCAGCATGTCCTCGATCCGAGCCTGCTTCACTGCTGGCCCCTCCACATTTCTTCGAGCATGGTGATCTGGTCCTGGTCGAGTTCGAGCAGGTCGAGGTCGGAAGGCGTGTGCCCGGCGGTCGTCCCGCCGTCCGCCCAGGCGGTGAACGCGTCCAGCGCGTCCAGCCAGCCGTCCGCCAGCGCGCTGACGGTGTCCTGGGACAGGGCCTCGCCCGCCCAGACGAACGACGCCACGAGCTGCGGCCCGTCCGGTCCGGCCGCCACCTCCGCGACGACCTCCAGCGCGTGCGACAGCGGCAGGGCCGGGTCCGGGGCCACGGACAGGGCGTCGGCTTCCTCGGCCGGACCCCACTCGGAGGAGTCGGAGGCGGTCCGGGCCGTCTGCCGGCCCAGGTAGTTCCACAGGACCTCCGCCCCGACCGTCCCGCCCGCACCGCCCGGCTCGAACAGCCCGGCGGTGCCGGCGTTCAGTCGGCGCAGCAGGCCCGCGCCCACCCCGCCGTCCGGCACGTCACGCAGCAGCTCCTTGACCTCCTTCAGGGCCGCGCCCGCGTCCTCGGTCCCCGCGAGCACGGCCGCCGGGTCGTAGGTGCGCGCGCCCAGCCGCAGCGGGTACACGGAGGTCAGCCAGCCGACCGTACGGGTCAGATCGGCATCCGGCACGAGATCCTGTTCCCGGCCGTGCCCCTCCAGGTCCACCGCGAACCCGGCCGCCTCGGCCATCCGCCCCGCACGAGCCGCCCAGCCCCCGACGGCCAGCGCGAACGCGGCCAGCAGGATGTCGTTGACCGTGCCGTGCACCGCCGCCGGAACCCGCTCCAGCAGCGGCCCGGTGCGCTCGGCCGACAGCCGTACCTCCAGCCGGCGCGCCGTCGCCACGGTGTCCCGCGCCGGGTCCAGCGCCCGGTCGGTGAGGAGCCGCCCGTCCGGCGCCTGAGCCAGCCAGCGGTCCAGCTCGGCGAGCCGCCGGGCACTGTGCGCCTCGGCGAGCAGCCCGGCCGTCCACGTCCGCAGCGACGTCGGCACGGGTTCCAGAGCGGGCGCCCGGCCCGCCGCGGCGGCCTCCCACGCCGACCGCAGGTCGGGCAGCAGGATCTGCCACGACACCTCGTCGACCACCAGATGGTGGGCCACCAGCAGCAGCCTGCCCGAAGCGCCCGGACCGGCGTCGAGGAACACCGCCCGCACCGTCCGCCCGGCAGCCGGGTCCAGCTCCCCCGCCGCCCGGTCCGACTCCCGCGCCACCAGCTCGCGCAGCGCCGTCCCCTCGGCACCGACGGCGTGCACCGTGCGCAGCACCGAGCCGGCCTCCAACGCACCCACCGGCCGCACCTCGGCACTCCACAGCCCCGGCCGCGCCACCGTCAGCGCCAGCCGCAGCCCGTCGTGCCGGTCCAGGACCGCCTGAAGCGCCGTGATCAGATCGGCCCCGCGCACCCCGGCGGGCAGCCGCACCAGGCGGGCCTGGCAGAACCGCTCGTACGGGCCGCCCCGCGCCGCCAGCCAGTGCGCCACCGGCGGCAGCACCAGCGGCCCGGTGCCCACGTCCGCCGGCCGCTCGGCCGCCCCGGTGTCCTCGGGCGCCACGACCGCGGCGAGTCCGGCCGGAGTCGGCTCCTGGAACACCTGCCGGGCCGTCACCGTGAGCCCCTCCTTCCGGGCGAGGCTCACCAGCCGGATGGAGACGATGCTGTCGCCGCCCAGCTCGAAGAAGTTGTCCTCGACACCGACGGCGGGCAGCCCGAGCACCTCGGCCATCAGCCGGGCGAGCACCCGCGCCGTCCCCTCGCCGGGGGCGACTGACGGCGCCGCCCCCGCCGGTGCGGGCAGGGCACGGCGGTCGAGCTTGCCGTTGGCGGTCAGCGGCAGGGCGTCCAGCGTCACGAAGAGCGCCGGGACCATGTACCTGGGCAGCCGCTCCGCCGCATGAGTCCGCAGCTCTTCCGGTACGACGGCCGCACCGGGTGCCGGCACCACGTACCCGACGAGCTGCTGCACACCGGGCCGGTCCTCGCGGACATGCGCTACGGCTTGGCCGACACCGGGGGTGTCGGC
>NZ_JANUGP010000034.1 GCF_024753135.1 Streptomyces pyxinicus
GGGTGGGGACCCGACGCGAGGCTCCCGGCCGGGGTCGGGAAATGCCTCCCCGCCGACCGGGGGGTGCGGGCGGTGGCCGCCTCCCGCCGTGACCGGCCCGAGGCCGTCGCCCTGCTCGACGCGGCCGGCCGCCTCTTCACCGGCGGCGGCGAGGTGGGCTGGGCGGCGCTGTTCCCCGGCCGGGGCCGGCGGGTCGACCTGCCGACCTACGCCTTCCAGCGGCACCGGCACTGGCTGCCGCGCGACGGCTCCGTAGCCCCCGCTCCCTCGGGCCCGCCGTCGGCCGCCACGCCCGAGCCGGGCACCGACGCCCGGGTCACGGACGTGCTGGCCGTCGTGGACCAGCGGCGCGTCGTGAACGATCTGCTGCGGACCTCGGTCGCCGTGGTGCTGGGCCTCGACTCGCCGGCTGACGTCGACCTCGAAAGCACCTTCCAGGACCTGGGCTTCAGCTCGCTCGCGGCGGTGGAGCTGCGGGACCGGCTGAACGCGGCGCTCGATCTCGACCTGGCCGGCACCGTCGCCTTCGACTACCCCACCCCCGCGGCCCTCGCCTCGTACCTGCTCCGGCTGGTGACCGACGCGGCCGACGAGGAATCCGGCACGGCCGTCCCCCTCGCCGCGCTCGCCGACGACCCGATCGTCGTGGTGGGCATGGCCTGCCGCTACCCGGGTGGGGTCGGCTCGCCGGAGCAGCTGTGGGAGCTGGTGGACGGCGGGCGCGACGCGGTCTCGGGGCTGCCGACCGACCGGGGCTGGGACCTCGACACCCTGCTGCATCCGGATGCGACGCGTCAGGGCGCCACCCACGTGCGCGGCGGCGGCTTCCTCGACGACGTGGCGCAGTTCGACGCGCGGTTCTTCGGGATCTCGCCGCGCGAGGCGGCCTCGATGGACCCGCAGCAGCGGCTGCTGCTCGAACTGACCTGGGAGGCGTTGGAGCGGGCCGGGATCGACCCGAAGTCGGTGCGGGGCAGCCAGACCGGTGTGTTCGCCGGCACCAGCGACCAGGACTACGCGGACCTGCTCCGCGGCAGCGCCGAGCTGGCCGACGGTTACCTGCTCACCGGGACCTCCGCCGCGGTGCTCGCCGGGCGACTCTCCTACCAGTTCGGCCTGGAGGGGCCGGCGTTGACGGTCGACACGGCCTGCTCCTCCTCGCTGGTGGCGATGCACCTGGCCGCGCAGGCCCTGCGTTCCGGGGAGTGCGCGCTGGCACTGGCCGGCGGGGCCACCGTCATGGCGACCCCGGTCGACCTGCAGGAGTTCGACAAGCAGGGACTGTCCGCCGACGGCCGCTGCAAGGCGTTCGGCGCGGACGCCGACGGGACGGGTTTCGCCGAAGGCGCCGGCCTGTTGGTGCTGGAGCGGCTCTCCGACGCCCGCCGCAACGGCCACTCCGTGCTGGCCGTCCTCCGCGGCTCGGCGATCAACCAGGACGGTGCCTCCAACGGCCTCACCGCGCCCAACGGCCTCGCCCAGCAGCGGGTCGTCCGCCAGGCACTGGCCAACGCCGGCGTGCGCCCCGACGAGGTGGACGCGGTGGACGGGCACGGCACCGGCACGGTGCTCGGCGACCCGATCGAGATCAAGGCGCTGCAGGGCGTGTACGGCCGGCACCGAGGGGAGGGCGAGCCCCTCTGGCTGGGCTCGCTCAAGTCCAACATCGGCCACTCCCAGGCAGCGGCCGGCGTCGGCAGCGTCATCAAGATGATCATGGCGATGCGGCACGGTGTGCTGCCGAAGACCCTGCACGTGGACCGGCCCTCGGAGCACGTCGACTGGGGGAGCGGAACGGTCCGGCTGCTCGGCGACGCCAGGCCGTGGCCGACGACCGGGCGTCCCCGACGGGCAGCGGTGTCGTCGTTCGGGGCGAGCGGGACCAACGCGCACGTCGTCGTGGAGCAGGCTCCGGACACCGAACCCGAGGCCGGACCGGCGGATCGGCCCCACGCGCCGCAGGTGCTGCCGCTGCTGCTCAGCGGCCGCGGCGAAGCCGCGCTGCGCGATCAGGCGGCGCGGCTGCGCGAGCACCTCCTGGCCTCCGGGGCCACCGGCCCGGCGGAGCTGGCCGACGTGGCGTTCTCCCTGGCCGGCACCCGCTCCTCGCTGGACCACCGGGCCGTGGTGCTCGGCGCCGACCTCGCCGGACTCCTGTCCGGGCTGGACGACCTGGTGGCCGGCACCACCCCGGTCACCGGACCCGTCGGCTCCGGCGACACCGACCCGGTGTTCGTGTTCCCGGGGCAGGGCGGGCAGTACGTCGGGATGGCCCTGCGGCTGTGGGACACCTCGCCGGTCTTCGCCGCGTCCATGGCGGAGTGCGAGGCGGCGCTCGCGCCGTACGTGGACTGGCACGGCCGCACCCTGCGCGATCTCCTGGAGGGCGCGGACGGCGCGGACCTCGACCAGGCCGAGCAGGTCCAGCCGATGCTGTTCGCGGTCATGGTCTCGCTCGCCCGGTTGTGGATCTCCCGGGGTGTGGTGCCCTCCGCGATCATCGCGCACTCCGTGGGCGAGGTCGCGGCCGCGCACATCGCCGGCATCCTCACCCTCGCCGACGCGGCCCGGGTCCTGACCGCGCGGGCGCGCGTGTCCGGCCGGGTGACCGGGTACGGCACGCTCTGGGTCGGGCTGCCGGTCGAGCGGGTGCGCGACCGGGTCGCACGGCTGACCGGCGTACACGTCAGCGCGATCAACGGTCCGCGATCGGTCGTCGTGACCGGCCCGCTCGACCGCATCGCCGCGCTGCGCGCCGAGTACGAGGCCGCCGGTGTCCGCGCGCGCCCCATCCCGATGGACTACCCGACGCACTCCCCGGACATGGCGGTGGTCGAGGACGAACTCCTCGCGCTCCTGACCGGCATCCGCCCGGCCACCGCCTCGGTGCCGTACTACTCCACGACGTTCGCCCGCCGGGTGCAGGGCGGCGAACTCGACGGCCGGTACTGGTTCACCAACCTCGTGCAGCCGGTACGGTTCCACGACACCGCCGCCGTGCTGCTGGCCGACGGGTACCGCGTGCTGCTCGAGGTGGCCCCGCACCCGCTGCTGGGTCCCGCGATCGAGGAGACCGCCGACGAGCGCGGCGTCGGGGCGACCGTGCTGGCGACCCTCCGCCGCGGCGAGAGCGACCCGGACATGTTCCTGCGGTCGATGGCCGCCGCGTGGCGGGCCGGGCTCACCGTGGACTGGTCCGCGACCTTCGCCGGTACCGGGGCGCGGCGGGTCGACCTGCCGACCTACGCCTTCCAGCGGCAGCGCTACTGGCCGACCGCGTCGGCGTCCACGCCCGGGGACCTGGCCGCCGTCGGCCTCGAACAGGTCGATCACCCTCTGCTCGGGGCGAAGATGACTCTGGCGGGTGACGCAGGCTTCCTGTTCACCAGCCGGCTCTCGCTGCACGCCCACCCGTGGCTCGTCGACCACGCGCTCTTCGACCGGCCCCTGCTGCCCGGTACGGCGTTCCTTGAGCTGGCGATCCGCGCAGCCGACGAGGCGGGCCTCGGCGGGCTGGAGGAGCTGACCATCGAGGCGCCGCTGATCCTGCCGAGCGGACACGACGTACTGGTCCAGGTACTCGTCGGGGCCCCCGACGGCGACGGCCGCCGCACCGTGGAGGTCTTCTCCCAGCCGGCGGAACCCGGCGAGGCCCTGGGCGTCACGTGGACGCGGCACGCGCGGGGCAGCGCGGTGCCCGGCGACCGTCCGGAGCCGGCGCCGTGGCCGGCAGACGCGACCTGGCCGCCGGCCGGGGCAACCGAACTGGACGTCGCCGGAGCGTACGAGCGGCTCGCCGCGCTCGGTTACCACTACGGCTCCGCCTTCACCGGGCTGCGCCGGGCCTGGCGGACGGGTGACCAGGTCTTCGCCGAGGCGGAGCTGCCCGAGGGACTCGCGGCCGACGCGGTGCGTTTCGGCCTGCACCCGGCCCTGATGGACACGGGCCAGCACAGCCTGGCGATGGACCGGCTCGGCTCGCAGGGGGCCGAGCCGGACAACCCCGGCGTGCAGGTGCCATTCCTGTGGTCCGGGGTGCGACTGCTCGCCTCGGGTGCCTCGGCACTGCGGCTCGTGTTCTCCCCGACGGGGCCTTCCTCGTGGTCGGTGGACGGCTTCGACACCACCGGTCGCCCGGTGCTGAGGGTGGACTCGCTGGTCGCCCGGGAGGTTTCCGCCGAGCAACTGCGCGATGTCGGCACCGCACACGCCGACGCGCTGTTCGAGCCCGGATGGGTGCCCTGCGGACCGGCCGAGGCCGGTTCGGGGGCGGGCGCCGAAGGGCCGATCGGCTGGGTGGTGCCGTCCGGTCCGACGCGGACCGCGCCGGCGCAGGACGAGCACACGGTCGGTGCGTGGCTCCACGCCGACCTGGCCGCGCTCGGCTCGGCGGTGGACGGTGGCGCGCCGCTGCCGGAGCTGGTGGTGCTGCGCGTTCCCGGCGGCCGGGCACCCGAGTCGACGGTCGAGTCGGTGCACACCGCGGTGAACGGCACGTTGCGGGTGCTGCAGGACTGGTTCACCGACAGCCGGTGGGAGCCGTCGCGGCTGGTCGTGGTGACCGACGGCGGGCTCGTGGGTGCGGCGGTCGGTGGTCTGGTGCGCTCCGCGCAGTCGGAGAACCCGGAGCGGGTGGTTCTCGTGGAGCAGGCGCTCGCCGGTCCGGAGCCGGCCGGGGCGCGGTCGGTGGAGGCGCTCGCCCGCGCCGCTGTCGCGTCGGGTGAGCCGGAGGTGTCGGTTCGCGACGGACGGCTGTGGTCGCCCCGCCTGAACAGGGTCGCCGCCGAGGCACTCCCGAAGCCCGCCGGGCCCGCGTCGGACGAGCCGTCTTCGGTGTGGGGCACGGGGACCGTGCTGCTCACTGGGGCGTCCGGCGTGCTGGCCGGGATGGTGGCCGAGCACCTCGTGGCCGAGTGCGGGGTGCGACGGCTGGTGCTGGTCTCGCGGCGGGGCCCGGCCGCCCCCGGTGCCGACGAGCTGATCGAGCGGCTGACCGAGGCGGGCGCCTCGGTGCGGATCGTCGCGTGTGACCTCGCCGTCCGCCACGAGGTGATGGACCTCGTCGGCTCGGTGCCACCGGAGTTCCCGCTCAGCGCCGTGGTGCACTGCGCGGGTGTGCTCGACGACGCGACCGTGGGTTCACTGACCCCCGACCGGGTCGACGCGGTGCTGCGGCCCAAGGTGGACGGTGCCTGGCACCTGCACGAGGCCACCCAGGACGCCGAGCTGTCGGCGTTCGTGCTGTTCTCCTCGGCCGCGTCGGCGTTCGGCACCGCCGGCCAGGCGAACTACGCGGCGGCCAACGGGTTCTGCGACGAGCTGGCCGAGCACCGGCGGAGGCTCGGCCTGCCGGCGGTGTCGATCGCCTGGGGATGGTGGGCCGAGGCCAGTGGCATGGGCAGCCACCTCGGAAGCCAGGACCGGGCCCGGATGGCCCGCACCGGCATCCGCCCGGTCGACAACGACTTCGGCCTCACCCTCTTCGACGCGGCTTCCCGCCGTCAGGGCCGGGTCGTCGCCGCCCCGTTCGACCTCGCCGGCCTGTCCGGCGCGGCCACGGTCCCGGGACTCCTGCGCGGGCTGGTGCGCCGTCCGGCGCGGCGGGTCGCCGAACCCCACCCGGCGGACGGGGCCGGACTCCGCGAGGGCCTGGCGGCACTGGAACCGGCCGAGCGCGACCAGGCCGTCGCCGAGCTGGTGCGCACCCATGCCGCGGCCGTGCTCGGGCACTCCTCGAGCGCCGCCGTCGACGACCGGCAGCCCTTCACCGCTCTGGGGTTCGATTCACTGACCGCGGTGGAACTGCGCAACCGGCTCAATACGGCCACCGGGCTGCGGTTGCCGGCCACACTGATCTTCGACTACCCCTCCCCGGCCGCCCTGATCGAGTTCGTGCGGGGCGAGATCGGCGGCGAGACGGCCGCCCCGGCCCGGCCGGCCGCCGGCACGGCCGAGGCCGGGACCGGAGACGACCCGATCGCGATCGTGGGCATGGCCTGCCGCTTCCCGGGCGGGGTTGGTTCGCCCGACGAGCTCTGGGACCTCGTCGCCGAGGGGCGGGACGTCATCGGCGCCTTCCCCACCGACCGGGGCTGGAACCTCGCCGATCTCTACCACCCGGACCCCGACCATCCCGGGACCACCTACACCCGTGAGGGTGGCTTCCTGCACGACGCCGACCAGTTCGACCCCGAGTTCTTCGGCATCTCGCCGCGCGAGGCGATCACGATCGACCCGCAGCAGCGGCTGCTGCTCGAAACGGCCTGGGAGTCCCTCGAGAACGCGGGCATCGATCCCACCTCGCTGCGTGGCGGCCCGACCGGCGTGTTCGTCGGGCTGATGTACCACGACTACGGCTCTCGGCTGCACACCAAGCCCGAGGAACTCGAGGGCTACCTGGGCAACGGGAGCGCCGGCAGTATCGCGTCGGGCCGGATCGCCTACGAGTTCGGCTTCGAGGGCCCGGCAGTGACGGTGGACACGGCGTGCTCGTCATCGCTGGTCAGCATGCACCTGGCGGCGCAGACGCTGCGGTCGGGCGAGTGCTCGCTCGCGCTGGCCGGCGGCGTGACGGTGATGGCGACGCCCGACCTGTTCGTGGAGTACAGCCGGCTTCGCGCGAACGCCGCGGACGGCCGGTGCCGGGCGTACGGCGCGGACGCGGACGGCACCGGCTGGTCCGAAGGCGCGGGCCTGGTGGTGCTGGAGCGGCTGTCCGACGCGCGGCGCAACGGACACCAGGTGCTGGCACTGCTGGCCGGCTCGGCGCTGAACCAGGACGGCGCGTCGAACGGGCTGACCGCCCCCAACGGCCCCTCCCAGCAACGGGTGATCCGCCAGGCCCTGGCCGGCGCCGGGTTGTCCGCCTCCGACGTGGACATCGTCGAGGGACACGGCACGGGGACCCGGCTGGGTGATCCGATCGAGGCCCAGGCATTGCTGGCCACCTACGGCCGCGAGCACGCCGAGGACGCGCCGCTCTGGCTGGGGTCGATCAAGTCGAACATCGGCCACACGCAGGCGGCGGCGGGCATCGCCGGCACGATCAAGATGATCATGGCGATGCGGCACGGAATCATGCCCAGGACACTTTTCGCGGACACCCCGTCGCCGCAGGTCGACTGGTCGTCGGGCGCGATCGCCCTGCTCGACCGGGCACGGGAGTGGCCGGACCGCGGCCGCCCCCGCCGGGCGGGAGTGTCCTCTTTCGGCGTCAGCGGGACCAACGCACACATCATCCTGGAACAGCCTCCGGCCGAGTTCACCGCCGAGGTCCCGACTCCCGCGGCCGGCCTGCCGGTGTGGCCGCTCGTCCTGACGGCTCGCGGGCCCGAGGCCCTGCGGCACCAGGCAGAGCGACTGGAATCCTCCCTGCGCGACCGGCCCGACGCTGCGCTGGCGGACATCGCCTACTCCCTCGTGGCCGACCGGGCCGGCCACGATCACCGAGCGGTACTGCTCGCCTCCGACCGCGCGCAGGCCCTGGAGCGGCTGGCGGAGTACGCGCACGGGGGCGACGGAACCGGAACCGTCGCCGATGTGGCCCGGCGGGGCTCGCTGGCGATGGTGTTCACCGGTCAGGGCGCCCAGCACCCGGGCATGGGTGCGGAACTGCACCGGCAGTTCCCGGTCTTCGCGGCCGCGTTCGACCAGGCGTGCGATCAGCTGGATCCCGCAGTCCGGGAGGCCGTCCTCGGCGACGGGGAGAACCGGCTCGACGCCACGGAGGTCGCCCAGCCGGCGCTCTTCGCCGTCGAGGTCGCGCTGTTCCGGCTCTTCGAGTCCTGGGGTGTCCGGCCGGACTTCCTCACCGGTCATTCGGTGGGCGAGATCGCGGCTGCGCACGTCGCCGGCGTGCTGTCGCTGCCGGACGCGTGCCGGCTGGTGTCGGAGCGGGGCCGGCTGATGGCGCGGCTCGACCCGGGCGGTGTGATGGTCTCGGTGACCGCCGGCGAGCAGGTGGTCGCCCCGCTGGTCGCGCAGTACGCCGAAACGGTGTCGATCGCGGCGGTCAACACCCCCGGTTCGGTGGTGCTCTCGGGGCTCGAGCCGGCCGTCACCGAGATCGTGCGGCGCCTGACCGAGTCCGGACACCGTACGAAACAGCTCGTCGTCAGCCACGCGTTCCATTCGCCGCTCATGGCCCCGATGCTCGACGAGTTCCGCGCCCTGGTCCACAGCCTGGCATTCCAGCCGCCCCGCATCCCGATGGCGGGCGGCGAGGAGGTGACGGACCCGGAGTACTGGGTGCGGCACGTGCGGGACACGGTGCGGTTCGCCGACACGGTGTCCGAACTGCACGGCGCCGGCGTCACCCGGTTCCTCGAGATCGGCCCCGACGCGCCGTTGACCGGCGCGATCCGCGAGTGCCTCGTCGAGCCGGACGTCGTCGCGGTCCCCGGCATGCGTCGGCACCGCGACGAAGCCGGCACGGCGCTCACCGCACTCGGCACGCTGTTCGCCGCTGGAGTGGAGGTGGACTGGCCGGCCCTGTTCGACGGCACCGGAGCTCGGCACACCCCGCTTCCGACGTACCCGTTCCAGCACCAGCGGTACTGGCTCGACATCCCCGAACCGGCGGCCGATCTCGCCGCGGTGGGTCTCGACCCGCTCGACCATCCGCTGCTGTTGGCCGGCGTGGAGGTCGCCGGCGGCGAGGCCGTGCTGCTGACCGGCCGGCTGGCGCCGCGGACCCAGCCGTGGCTGGCGGAGCACGTGCTGTTCGAGCAGGCCCTGCTCCCCGGCACCGCCTTCATGGACGTGGCCCTGCGGGCGGCCGAGCAGGTCGGCTGCACCGTGCTCGACGAGCTGACGATCGAGTCGCCCCTGCTGATCACCGCGGCGGGCTCGATCGCGCTGCAGATCCTGGTCGAGGGCGCCGACGAGGAGGGCCACCGGAAGATCACGATCTCCGCACGCCCCGACGGCGACGCCGACGACACCGCCTGGACACGGCACGCCACCGGAACCGTGTCCGGCCCGGGAAGCGCGCCGGAACCCGATCCGCTCACCGAATGGCCGCCGCGGGGAGCCGACGTCGTCGACGTCGCCGACGCGTACGACCTGTTCGCCGAGGCGGGCCACGACTACGGGCCGACGTTCCAGGGGCTGGTGGCCTGCTGGCGGCGCGGTGCGGAGCTCTACACCGAGGTGGCGCTGCCGCCGAGCGGGGCCGACGCCGAGCGCTACGGCGTGCACCCGGCGCTGCTGGATGCCGGTCTGCACGGCGGCGTGCTCAGGGCCCTCACCTCCGACACCCCCCAGGGTCTGGTGCCTTTCTCCTGGACCGGAGCGCGGCTGTACGTTTCGGGCGCCACCGCGCTGCGCGTCCGGGTCCGGCCGGTGTCCACCGACACGGTCGCCCTGGACGCCTTCGACGACGCCGGCACTCCCGTCTTCAGCGTGGCGGCACTGTCCTCACGCTCGGTCTCCGCCGACCAGCTCCGGGCCGCCGCGTCCCGCGACGACTCCCTGTTCGAGATCAGCCGGGTCGAGTGCGGCCGGGTCGACGACATCGCCCCCCGCTCCGAGGTCACCGTGCTCGACGGCCCGCTCCAGCTCGCGGAGCTGGTGTCCGGCCGGGAAGAGGCGGCCGAAATCCCGGCCCTCGTCGCGATGTCGGTACCGGGGGAGGGGCCCGCCGTCACCGCCGACGTCCACGCGGCGGTGAACAGCGTGCTGCGCTCGGTGCAGACGTGGCTGGCCGATCCCGCCTGGCAGTCCTCGCGGCTGGTGGTGGTGACGAACGACAGCCTGACCGGCGCGACCGTGCGGGGTCTGCTGCGCTCGGCGCAGTCGGAGAACCCCGATCGCATCGTCCTCGTGGAGGGTGGCGCCGACGCGACCACCGCCGCCGCGCTGCACGCGGCGGTGGAATCGGGTGAGCCGGAGGTGTCGGTGCGCGACGGTGTGCTCCGGGCCCCGCGGCTGGCCCGTCCGGCACCCGCCGACACCGCGCAGGCCACCTCGTGGTCGGCCGGAACCGTACTGATCACCGGTGCTTCGGGAGCGCTCGCCGGGCACGTGGCCCGATACCTCGTCACCGACCACCATGTACGGCATGTGCTGCTGACCTCCCGCCAGGGCGACGACTCTCCCCGGACCGTCCGGCTCGCCGCCGAGCTGGCGGAGCTCGGCGCCGCGGTGCGCGTCGTCGCCTGCGACGTCGCCGACGGCGAGCAGGTCGCGGCCCTGGTGCGCTCGGTGGAGCCCGAGTTCCCGCTCACCGCGGTGCTGCACTGCGCCGGAGTGCTGGACGACGGCGTGTTCGACTCCCTGACCACCGACCGGGTCGACGCGGTACTGGCCCCCAAGGTCGACGGTGCCTGGAACCTGCACCGACTGACCCGGGAGCTGGACCTCTCCGCGTTCGTGCTGTTCTCCTCCTCCGCCACGGCCTTCGGAGCACCCGGCCAGGCCAACTACGCCGCCGCCAACGCCTTCCTCGACGCGCTGGCCGTCGAGCGACACCGGCAGGGCCTCCCGGCGGTCTCGATCAGCTGGGGCTGGTGGGGCGCGGGCAGCGGTATGACCGAGAACCTCAGCGAGACCGACGTGGCGCGCATGGGGCGGGGCGGGATGCTGCCGATGGCGACCGCCCAGGGCCTCGAGTCGCTGGCCACAGCGGTCGATATGGGTCGCCCGAACGTGATGGCCGCTCGCCTCGACCTGGCCGCTGTGCGGTCGGCCGGCACGGTGCCCGCCCTGCTGCGCGGCCTGGTACGGCGTCCGGCCCGGCGCGCGGCAACAGCGTCGGCGGCGGGGCTGGAGGCGGCGCGACTGGCCGGTTCCCCCGTGGCCGACCAGGTGAAGGCCGTCGGTGACCTGGTGCGCGAGCAGATCGCCGCCGTGCTCGGCCACCCGAGCGGCGCGTCGGTCGACATGACCCGCGCCTTCCACGAGGTCGGGTTCGACTCGCTCACCGCGGTCGAACTGCGCAACCGGCTCAACACGGCCACCGGACTGCGCCTGCCGGCGACGCTGGTGTTCGACCACCCCACCCCTGAGGCACTGGCGGCATTCGTCAGGTCCGAGCTGGTGGGTGACGGGGCCGACACCGCCGACGTCACTCCGGCCGGGCCCGCACCTGCGGCCGATGACGACCCGATCGTGATCGTCGGCATGGCCTGCCGGTATCCGGGCGAGGCGAACTCGCCGGACGAACTGTGGAGGCTGGTGGCCGAGGGCCGCGACGGGATCACCGGCTTCCCGGTCGACCGCGGCTGGGATCTGGCCGGCCTTTACGACCCGGACCCCGACCGGGTCGGCACGACGTACGCCCGGGCGGGCGGATTCCTCGGCCGCCTGGCCGAGTTCGACTCCGACTTCTTCGGCATCTCGCCGCGCGAGGCCATCGCCATCGACCCGCAGCAGCGCCTGCTGCTGGAGACGGCCTGGGAGTCGTTCGAGAACGCCGGCATCGTCCCCTCCGCCCTGCGCGGCGGCCCGGTCGGGGTGTTCGTGGGTGCGAACGGAAGCGACTACCCCGCACTGCTGGCCCGCGACTCCGGCGACTTCGGCGGCCGGGTGCTGACCGGCAACGCGGCCAGCGTCATCTCCGGGCGGTTGTCCTACGAGTTCGGATTCGAGGGGCCGTCCGTCTCCATCGACACGGCGTGCTCGTCCTCCCTCGTGGCCATGCACCTGGCGGCCCAGGCGCTGCGCTCCGGCGAGTGCTCGCTGGCGCTGGCCGGCGGGGTTGCCACGATGGCCACCCCCAACATGTTCGTGGAGATGGCGCGGCAGCGGGGCTTGTCCCCGGACGGTCGGTGCCGGGCCTTCGGCGCCGGAGCGGACGGCACCGGCTGGGCCGAGGGCGTGGGTCTGCTCGTGCTGGAGCGACTCTCCGAGGCCCGCCGCAACGACCATCGCGTACTGGCCGTGCTGGCCGGCTCGGCGGTCAACCAGGACGGCGCCTCCAACGGCCTCACCGCGCCCAGCGGTCCGTCGCAGCAACGGGTCATCCGCGCCGCGCTGGCCAATGCCGGCCTGTCGGCGAGCGAGGTCGACGTGGTGGAGGGACACGGCACCGGGACCCGGCTCGGCGATCCCATCGAGGCGCAGGCCCTGTTGGCCACCTACGGACGCGCACGCGAGTCCGACACCCCGCTCTGGCTGGGTTCGATCAAATCGAACATCGGGCATTCCCAGGCCGCCGCCGGCGCCGCCGGAACCATCAAGATGATCATGGCGATGCGGCACGGTCTGCTGCCCCCGACGCTCCACGCCGAGACCCCGTCCCCCGAGGTCGACTGGTCCTCCGGCGGAGTGGCACTGCTGGACCGGGCCCGTAACTGGGCCGGACAGGGCCGTCCCCGGCGGGCGGGCGTGTCCGCCTTCAGCCTCAGTGGAACCAACGCGCACATCATCCTGGAAGAACCGCCCGAGGACCTCCCCACGCCGCCCACGGCGCCGGTCCCGGACGAGGGCTCCGCGAGCCGGCGGGTGCAGCCGGTGGTGTTGTCGGCCCGGGGGCCGGCCGCCCTGCGCGCCCAGGCGGCGCGCCTCCACGCCCACCTGACCGACCGGCCCGAACTGACGCCGGCCGACGTCGCGCGATCGCTGGTGACCGACCGCGCGGTGCACGATCACAGGGCGGTGGTGCTCGCCGCCGACCGCGAGCAACTGCGCGAGCGACTGGCGGCGTTCGCCGACGGCACCGCCGCACCCGGCGCGGAGGCCACCGGTGTGGCCGGCAGCGGTGGTCTGGCAGTCGTCTTCACGGGCCAGGGGTCGCAACGAGGTGGGATGGGCCGTGAACTCCACCGGGACCACCCCGTTTTCGCGGCGGCGTTCGACGAGGTGTGCGCGGCTCTGGACCCGGCGCTGCGGGACATGGTCTTCGACGAGGACGACGCCCGGCTGAACACCACCGAGTTCGCCCAGCCCGCGCTGTTCGCGATCGAAGTGGCCCTCTTCCGGCTGTTCGAGTCCTGGGGCGTCCGGCCCGACTTCGTCACCGGCCATTCCGTCGGCGAGATCAGCGCCGCCCACGTGTCGGGCGTACTGTCGCTGACCGACGCCTGCGCCTTGGTCACCGCGCGGGCCCGGCTCATGCAGGGGCTCGCACCGGGCGGGACCATGATGTCCGTCGACGCCGGTGAGGACGTGGTGGCGCCGCTCGTGGCCGCGCAGGGCGCCGAGGTGTCGATCGCCGCGGTCAACACCCCCCAGTCGGTGGTCGTCTCCGGCGCCGAGCCCGTCGTCGGCGAACTCGGACAACGCCTCCGCGACGCCGGACACCGCACCAAGCGGCTGGCCGTCAGCCACGCGTTCCACTCCCCGCTCATGGACCCCATGCTCGCGGAATTCCGGGCCGCGCTCGACGGTCTGGAGTTCAAGCCGCCGCGGATACCGATGACCGGCAGCGACGTGGCCACACCCGAGTACTGGGTCCAGCACGTCCGGAACGCGGTGCGGTTCGCCGACACGGTCTCCGGACTCCGGGACGACGGGGTGACCCGCTTCCTGGAGCTGGGGCCGGACGCGACCCTGACCGGTCTGGTCCGCGCATGCGTGCCCGGCGGGGATGTCGTCGCCGTGCCCGGCCTCCGGCGAGGCCGTCCCGAGACCGAATCCGTACTCGCCGCACTGGGCGTCCTGTTCGCCGCCGGGGTCCGGGTCGACTGGCCGGCCCTCTTCCCCGCAGTCGGCGCGGGACGGACCCCGCTGCCGACGTACGCGTTCCAGCACACGCGCTACTGGCCGGACACACCGGAGACACCGGGCACGACGCCGGCCGGCCCGGACGCCGTGGACAGCCGGTTCTGGAACTTGGTGGAACAGGGCGACCTCGACGCGCTCAGCGCCGAGCTGGACACCGAGGAACGGGACGGACTCGGCGCCGTGCTCCCCGCACTGACCCGGTGGCGCATCGACCGGCGCGAGAAGACGGTGGTGGACGGCTGGCGGTACCGGCTGGGCTGGCGGCCCGTGCCGACCCGGACCGAGGCCACGCTCACCGGCACCTGGTTGCTGGTGGTGCCCGCCGGTCACCGCGACGGCGCCTGGGCCGCGCCGATCGAAGCGGCGATGACAGCCGCCGGCGCCGGCATCCGTGTCCTGGAGGTCGGCGAGCACCAGCTGGATCGGGCCGCGCTGGCGGCCCGGCTCGGCGAGCCGCCGCTCGCCGGGGTGGTCTCGTTGCTGGCGCTGGAGCAGTCCCCCGTCCCGGGACACCCGGGTGTGCCGGTCGGCCTGGCCGCCACGGTGAGTCTGGTCCAGGCACTGGAGGACCGCGAGATCGACGCACCCCTGTGGTGCCTCACCCGGGGCGCGGTGGACGTCGTCCCCGGCGACGGGCTCGACCATCCCGACCAGGCCCTGCTGTGGGGTTTCGGACGGACTCTCGCACTGGAACGTCCCGACCGCTGGGGTGGTCTTGTCGACCTGCCGGTCACCCTCGACGACGCCTCGGCGGCCGGGCTGATCCGCCTGCTGGGCGACGGCGGTACCGGGGAGCAGGCAGCACTGCGGGACGGCGCCGTTCTGGGCGGCCGACTGGTCCGCGCCGACCCGGACCAACCGCCGCGTCGGAACTGGCGGCCGTCGGGCAGCGTGCTGGTCACCGGCGGCCTCACGGGCCTGGGCGCCCGCACCGCGCGCTGGCTGGCCGAGCAGGGCGCGCCGCACCTCGTGCTCACTTCCCGCCGGGGCCGCGAAGCGCCGGGCGCCGTCGAGCTGGAAGCCGACCTCACCGCCCTGGGGGCTGCGGTGACCATCGCCGCCTGCGACGTCGCCGACCGGGGCGAGGTGAAGGCCTTGCTCGCGAACCTTCCCCACGACCTGCCGCTGACCGCCGTGTTCCACAGCGCGGGAGTTGCCAACGACGGCGTCGTCACCGAGCTGACTCTCGACAGGCTGAACAACGTGCTGCGGCCCAAGGTGGAGGGAGCGTGGAACCTCCACGAGCTGACTCAGGACCTGGACCTCTCGGCCTTCGTGCTGTTCTCCTCGGCCGCCGGCCTCATCGGCTCACCCGGCCAGTCGCACTACGCTGCAGGGAACGCCTTCCTGAACGCCCTGGCCCACCACCGGCGGGCGCGCGGTCTGCCGGCCACGACGATCGGCTGGGGCCTGCTGGCGGGCGGAGGCATGGCCGACGACACCGGTGCGACCGATCGGGCGAGCCGTCGGGGCCTGCACCCGATGGATCCCGGCCAGTCGCTGGCCGGACTGCGGCGAGCACTGGATCACGACGAGACCTACATCGCCATGACGCACGTGGACTGGACCCGGTTCATCAAGGCGACCGCGGGCACCGTCAAGTGCGCGGTCATCAGTGACCTGCCCGAGTACCGGGCGGTCTTCCCGGTGGCCGCCGCGGGGGACCGGCTCGCCCAGCCGAACGGCCGGTCCCGGGCCCGGGCGCGCCTGGACGCTCTGAACGGCGACGAACGCGACGCCGCACTTCTGGAGTTGGTGCGGGAGCAGGTGGCCGAGGCGCTCGGTCACAGCTCGGCCGAGGCCCTTTCGCCGACCAAGGCGCTCGTCGACCTCGGTTTCGACTCCCTCGCCGCGGTCGAGCTGCGCAACCGGCTCGTCTCGGTGACCGGGCTGACGCTGCCGGCGACGCTCACCTATGACCACCCGACCCTGCTGGCGCTCCGTGACCACCTGCGGACGGAGATGTTCGGCGCGGATGCCGACCAGGCCGAGTCCGCGCTTGCCGAGCTCGACCGGCTGGAAGAGGTGCTCTCGGCCGTTACGGGGGACGACGGCATCGACGAGGCGGCCAAGAACGAGGTGCTGCGACGAGTCCAGAAGATGGCCGCAGCGCTCGCCGACCAAGGCGGCCAGTCCGAGCAGAGCCGGCTCATCGCGAACGCCGATGACAACGAACTGTTCGACTTCATCAATCGAGAGCTGGGCGGTCCCGGCCAGTGAACACCGAGACGGTTCCGGACCAGTTGATCTCCTTGTTCCGCCACTTGAGCACAAGGGAAGTCTCCCCATGACCGACTCCACGAAGCCCGACACCTCCGGCACCGAGACAGCCGAGTCAGACCTGCTGAACTGGGACTTCATCCAGGATCCGTATCTGACCTACCGGGAGATGCGCACCGGGACGGGGCCCCGGCGGCTCGTCATCAAGACATTGAGCACAGGTCTGCGTTCGTGGCTGGTCACCGAGTACAGCGATGTGCGCCGGCTGCTGGCCGACCCCAGGCTCTCGAAGTCGGCCGCGGGAGCCGCACCGATCATCGCCAAGCACAGCACGGAGGACGTCTCGGGCGCGTCGATCACGTCGGACAGCATGCTGTTCAGCGATCCGCCGCAACACTCGCGATTGCGGCGGATGTTCAGCAGGGCGTTCACGATGCGCCGGACACTGGACCTGCGGCCGCGCATCGAGGAACTCACCGACGAACTGCTTGACGCGATCCCGGCGGGAGCCGAGATCGACCTGGTGGAGTCGGTGGCGATGGCCCTCCCCATTGCGGTGATCGGCGAGTTGCTCGGCGTCCCCCGCGCCGCCCACCACGATCTCCGTCGGTGGAACCGGGCGCTGACCAGCGTCGACTCGGAGCCGTCGGAGAAGTACCAGGCCTACATGGCGTCGCTCGGCTATTTCCGGACCCTGGTCTCCCAGAAGGCGAAGAGTCATGACGGTGCGGACGACCTGATCAACGCGATGATCGATCCGGACAACGAGGAGCGGTTCGAAGAGTCCGAGCTGCTTTCCACCATCTTCCTGATGATGAACGCGGGATACGAGACCACCGCGAACTTGATCAGCAGTTCGGTGTACGCTTTGCTGAAGCACCCCGAACAGCTGGAGCTGTTGCGCGGGGATGCCACCCTCATACCGAACGCAGTAGAGGAATTCCTGCGTTATGAGAGCCCGCTGAACCTTTCCACCTTGCGCTACACCACCGAACCGGTGGAGGTCGGCGACACGGTTGTCCCCGCCGGCGAGGTGGTGTTCCTGGCGCTGTCCTCGGGGAATCGGGACCCGGAACGGTTCGACGAGCCGGACCGATTGGACATTCGCCGGAACACCGCTACGCACCTGGCCTTCGGTCACGGAATCCATCATTGCGTCGGCGCGCCGCTGGCCCGACTGGAGGGCGAGATCGTGCTGGCCCGGCTGTTGGACAGGTTCCCGCACTGGGAGGCGGCCGAGCCGCTGGAACGACTCACCTGGCGTTACACCCTGCAGTTCCGTGGATTGGAGCGGCTGCCGGTCAGGCTGCACGCATGACTCCTCAACACCGTCAACGACGGGAACGGAGCGGACCCATGTCAGCAGAAGTGATCGACCGGTTCTTCGAGAGCTCGGGTGCCGGCGACATCGAGACCGCCGTCGCGTGTTTCGCCGACGACGGGAAGTGGATAACGCCCGACGGAGACGGAATCGGGACGGTGCACACCAAGGAGCAGATCGGCGATCTGATCACCAGTATGAACGCGATGCGCGAAAAGATGGTCGCCTCGGGGGTCGACGGGAAGTTCGAATCGCCGATCATGTTCGACGAGAACATGGGGCTGGTTCGGTGGACCGTCGAGACCGATGACGGAAAGGTGGTCAACCGTGGTGTTGACCTCTTCATCCTGAGCGACGGGAAGATCGTGCTCAAAGACGTCTTCCGCAAGGCCTGAAAAACTCATTCAAGAAAGGATCGAAGCCGTGATCAACAGCTATGAGGAACTGGTCGAGACAACGATCAGCGCCACCACCGACATCGAGGACTTCGAGAACATCCAGGTCGGCCAGGGCGGTAGTTACGAGCACGCCCTGTTCACCAAGTCCGGTGAGAAGGTGGCCACCACCTCGGGTGGCTACAAGATTCACTATCAGCGAGAGTCCGACCAGCAGTTCATGGCCTATCTGACCAACGAAGTCGTCTTCGAGGACGGGTCCGGAACGATCAGGGTCGCCGGCTGGATCGATCTCGGCTCCCTCCTCTCAGGGGACTGGGCCTACTACCCGAGCGTGGGTACCAGTGGCCGGTACCTCGGCCAGACGGGTTTCATGGCCTGGCGCCCTTACGACCTCGGCAAGGTGGAAGGGGCCGACGTGAAACTGATCATGTTCGCCTCCGCCGAGTGAACGACCGCGCGATGCCGTGACGGGGTGAGGACACTCACCTCTCAGTATTCGTGGCATCACGCCGTGAATCAGACGCCTTTGTTCTCTGACGTGGAGGTTGAGAAATGGGTCGGGTCGCCGGGAAAGTCGCACTGGTCACTGGCGCTGCGCGTGGAATGGGACGTTCGCATGCGGTGCGCCTCGCCCAGCAGGGGGCGGACATCGTAGCCGTCGACCTGTGCGCAGACCTCGAAACCGCGCCGTATCCGGGCGCGGACGGTCAGGACCTCTCCTCGACGACGCAGCTGGTCGAGCAGCTGGGGCGGCGGATCCTTGCGCGCCGGGCAGATACGCGCAACTCCGACGAGCTGCAGGATGTCGTCGACGAGGCGATAGCCGAGTTCGGGCACATCGACGTCGTGTGCGCGAATGCCGGAATGTCCAGCTTCGGGTTCTCGTGGGAACTTACCGACGAGGCCTGGCAAGAGATCATCGACGTCAACCTGACGGGATCGTGGAGGACCGTCAAGGCGGTGATCCCTCACATGATCGAACGGAATGAAGGCGGATCGCTGATCTTCATCAGCTCGACAGCGGGCTTGATCGGCGTGCCGACCATGGCGCACTACACCGCGTCCAAGCACGGCGTGGTCGGGCTGATGCGTGCCTTGGCGGTCGAGCTGGCACCACACAACATCCGGGTGAACTCGGTGAACCCTGGAAACGTCGACACGCCGATGGTCAACAACGCTCAGATGCGAAAGATCTACCTGCCCGAAGTCTCCGATCCGACACCGGAGGATGCGAACGAAGTGATGAAAGAAATGAGCGCGTTGCCCACCGGCTGGCTGGACTCGCAAGGGGTCAGCGACGCCGTGGTCTACCTGGCGTCGGAAGAGGCGCGTCACATCACCGGAATCACGCTTCCGGTGGACGCCGGAATGATGCTCCCCAACAAGATGCGATAGGTGCCGGCTCGCGGCAGATCGCTCATCGGTCCACCAAAGAAGTGTCAGCGTCTCAGGCGCACGCGAAACAAGCTACCGGAGGGCTACTCACGATGACGGAAAGCGCACTCTCTCTGACGGTCGATCGACTCGACATCATTGAGTTGACGGCTAAGTACGCCTTTCGACTCGACACTCGCCAGTTCGATTCTCTGATGGAGCTGTTCAGCGACGACAGCCCGGTCTTCGACGAAGAAGGCTTCGGGCTGGGCAAGTTCACGGGGAAGGACGAGATCCGGCACCACTTCGAGGCCGACATCTACGGACAGATGGAGAATCTCTGCCACATGACGGTCAACCACGTCGTCAACGAGATTCGCGGCGACCGGGCGTCCGGCAACTGCCATGTCTTCGCCCAGGGCGATGTACGGGCCGGTGGGTTCTCCCGGGCCACCGCGTACTACCAGGACGAGTACGTGCGCGAGGCGGGGGTCTGGAAGTTCTCCAGTCGCAAGGTGATCCCGTTGACCAGGCCGGAGATCGGTACCTTCGAATTCCCCGCAGGGCAGAACCCGTTCGATCAGTAGGCTGGACGGCTACGGGACGATCAGCGGCATTCCGGTTGCAGGGCCTGAGGAAGAAGGAACGTGCACGCATCAACCGGGAGTGACGGATCATGGATCAGGCCCCTGCGCAGCTCGGCTCGGCGCGGTCAAGTACACCTCGTCTGCTTCCCGTTCGCGGGTGGTTCCGCAGGATACTTCCGTTCGCTGGCAAACTCACTCGAACCGGATGTATCGGTGCTCGGGGTCCAGTATCCAGGGCGGCAGGACCGGCGTCACGAGCCCTTGATCGAGGACATCGGCCGGCTCGCCGACGAGATCTGCGAGGAGTTGATCCCGTGGGGAAAGGAACCGCTCGCGTTCTTCGGTCACAGCATGGGATCGGTGGTGGCCTTCGAGGTGGCGCGTCGCCTTCAGCGGGACAATCGCCGAACGCCGCTCGCGCTGCTCGCGTCCGGACGTCGCGCCCCGTCGTGTCATCGCGCTGAGGATTTCCACGCGGCCGACGACGAAAGCATCATCGCCGACCTTCGATCGCTGGGAGGAACCGACCCGGCTCTCCTCGACGACGACGAGATGAGGCGCATGATCCTCCCCGTTGTCCGCGCCGATTACCGGGCCGTCGAGACATATCGCGCGCCAACGACCGAGACCAGGTTGAACGTGCCGATCATGGCGATGACCGGCGATCGCGATCCGAGCGTGTCGCTCGAGGAAGCGCGTGCCTGGCGAGGGCATGCAGCGGGATCCTTCGAACTGAAGGTCCTGACCGGAGGTCACTTCTTCATACATGAGCACGTCGCCGAGATAGCCGACTGCGTGAGGCGTGTGCTCCTCGGCCTCGGTTCCGAACGCACTCGACCGCTGCGACCGGAAGGGGGAGCCGGTCATGGACGTCGGCCTTGAAGTGAGCTGCCCGATGTGCGGAGGTCTCATCGAGGCGGCAGACAAGGACGAGCTCATCCGCTTGTCCCAGCTGCACACGTGGGACGCCCACCGCTACAACGTTCCCGCTGAACACGTGTTGGCCTCGATGACGCCCGGTGACACAGATCCCGGCCAGGGAGAGGATGTGCAATGAAATCTGCAGCGGCGGAATGTCCCACCGTGGACGTGAACATGCTTGATTCCGACTTCGTGCAGGACCCCTATGAGACCATGGCCGCGTGGCGGACCCTGGGACCGGTTGTCTACAACTCCCACCACGACCAGTACATGGTGACGTCGCATCGCAACTGCGCGCGAGTACTCGGTGACATCCGCCATTTCAACTCCGCGAACGTGCTCCCCGAGATGGAGAAAGCGTTCGGCGGACCGACCTTTCTCGGCACCGACGGCGCACGGCACCAGACGGTCCGCGGAATCTGGGAGCCGGACTTCGAGCGCAGGACTGTCGAAGTCGACTGGGCGGCGCGGATACAGCGAGTGGTGGACGTATATGTGGATCAATTCGTTGAACGCCTTCGCTCCGGCGAACCTCTCGACGCCCTCGCGGAGATGACGCGGATCATTCCCACTGTTGTCACTGCCCAACTGCTGGGCGCCGAAGAGGACGTGTACGAGGACTTCATCAAGTGGAGTGACGCAACGGCGGCGGTGCTCGGCGCACGGCTGGACCCGACCCCGAGGGGGCAGGAGATCGTCGCGGACGGCGCTGCGGCCTCGGTCGCTCTGAACTCGTACATCGCCGGCCTCATCGAGAAACACCGGGCGCGGGGGGTGAGCGACGGATCGCTCATGGCCCAGATGGTGTTCGACGATTTCGCGCCGTCCATGCCCGACCGGGAGATACTGGCGAACGGGACGATGCTGACGGTCGCGGCGAACGAGAGCACGGCGCAGGTGATGGCGATGATGCTGTACGCGCTGGGACGCCATCCTGATCAACGCCGCGCGCTGGTCGCCGACAGGTCGCTTGTTCCGGCCGCACTCGAAGAGGTCCACCGCTGGTCGACTCTCACGCAGTCGGTCCTGCGCTTCTCCTGCAGCGACGAGTCGAAGGTCGGGGGATTCACGATCCCCGAAGGTTCCGCAGTCGTGTCTCTTCTGGGCTGCGCGAACCGCGATCCCGCTCGCTGGGACAACCCGGACTCCTTCGACATCTCCCGTACCCGTAAAGCGCATCTGGGCTTCGGTTTCGGTCCCCACATCTGCCTTGGCATCCACATGGCCCGGATGGAGATGCGCATCTGGTTGAATCGCCTGCTGGACAAGCTGCCGGACTTCGAGATCGCGGGCGATGTCGACTTCGGCCCCGACTTCACACTGCGGGGCCTTCGGGGGATCCAGATCAGCGCGGCATGACTGAACCGGGCACGTGGACTCGTTGCCGGGGCAGACCCGTTGTGACACCCGCACCCGTGGTGATGAGGTGCGGCCTCCGCTCGTCGAGCGAGGCCGCGCTGCCAACCGCGGAACGCGGCTGCGGACGTCGCCACCGGCGGGCGCGCGGTGACACCGGCGAGCTGCTCACCGGACGGCGGGCCTGCCCGCCTCTGCATGTCGAGTCCCGCCGCCGGGTCGGGCACGGGGAGGGTGACCCGGAGACCCCAGACATGGCGGGTGACAACTAGGGGAGGGGCCACCGGGAAAACTAGGGGATGGTTCGACGAGTCGCAGAACCTATCGTGGGGCGCACGCAGCTTCCCGGAGGTTGATGCATGGCTCACGCCGACCAAGCGCCTGTCTTGACCCCTTCTCCGCCCGCGCCCTCACTCATCCATCCCCCGCCGGAGCCGGACGAGCTGCGACGGGACCGGCCGGTCACCCGGTTCCGGCTCGCTTACGACAAGACCGGTCGGCCGGCCACGCGCTACGAGGACGCGCGCCAGGTGCCGACCGACCCGACCGAGCACACCCGTCCGCGTCGGCTCTGCGCTGGCGCACGCACCGCCCGTCGTGTGGAAGCGCCGCGGCCGCGAGTGACTGATGTGGACGCCGACCTGGTGGAGAACTTGTGACTACTCTGCGCTTCGGCGCATTCCTGCCCCCGATCCACCCGCTGGGGGAGAGCCCGACGTGGTGGCTCCGCCACGACCTGGACTTCATGGCGCACCTCGACCGGCTGGGCTTCGACGAGGCCTGGATCGGGGAGCACCACTCGACCGGTAGGGACCTCATCGCCTCGCCCGAGATCTTCATCGCGGCGGCAGCGGAGCGCACCACCCGGATCCGCCTCGGGACCGGCATGACCTCGATCCCGTACCACCATCCGCTATGGGTGGCCGACCGGATGGTGATGCTCGACCACCTCACGCAGGGCCGGGTGATGCTCGGGGTCGGTCCCGGCTCCCTGCCTTCCGACGTCGCCATGATCGGCATGACCCCCACCGAGAGCCGTGAGCTCCTCGAGACCCATCTGGACGTCATCCAGCGGCTGCTGGCCGGTGAGTCGGTCACCACGACGGTCGGGACCCACACGCTGGTCGACGCGACGCTGCAACTGCGCCCGTACACCGAACCGTGCTTCGAGATCGCGGTGGCCGCGACGGCGTCGCCGACCGGCGCGCGCCTGGCCGGCAGTCGCGGTGTGAGCCTGATCTCGCTCGGGGCGACCATGAGCCAGGACGGGTTCGACGCGCTGGCGTACCACTGGGGGATCGCCACCGAGCGCGCCGCCCACGCGGGACGGCCGGCGCCCGACCGCAGGACCTGGCGGCTGGTCACGAACGTGCACGTCGCCGAGACCCGGGAACAGGCTTACCAAGACGTCGAGTTCGGGCTGCGGGACTGGCTGAGGCACCTGAATGACAACGCTGCCACGCCCGGGCTCGCGCTGCCCGACGGCAGTACGCGAGAGCTGATCGAGTTCGTCAATGAATCGGGCCTGGGCGCGATCGGCACGGCCGACGACGTCCGCCGCCAGATCCAGCGCATGGTCGACCAGTCCGGGGGGTTCGGCACCGTACTGCTGCTGGCGCACGACTGGGCCGCCCCGACGGCGAAGTGGCGCTCGTGGGAACTCGTCGCCCGTCAGGTCGCCCCGCACTTCCAGGGCGCGGGAACGAGCCATGCCCAGGCCTCCCACGACGCCCGGGCCCGGATCCTGGCGCGGCGCGAGGAAGCGACCGTCGCAGCCGGCGCGGCGCTCGAGCACATGAACCGCAAGTACGCCGACGAGGTGGCCGGAGGGTCCTGACCGTGCCGTCGTGACCCGCCTGGCCGCGGTCGACGAACACGGCCGGAGGATCTCGTGGTCCGGGGCCGGAACCGGCGCGTCACCACACGGTCCTGCGGGCCGCGGCGCCGCCGGCGCCCCGGAGCGAGACCCCGCACCGGGTCGCCGGCCGGCGCGGTGAGCCGCTACACCGTCGGATCGGACGGAACCCGGGCCGAACACTCCCCGGGTCCCTTATGGGACACCGACCTCGGCCGGGCACCCACCGCCCACTTCGAGTGACACCGCCAGAGCAAGAAGGAACTACGCCGGGCCGTGGACCGCGGTCCGGCATAGAGCACCGATGCCTGCAGAAGGAGACGTTTCCGTCATGGCGACATGGTTCATCACCGGAGCCGCCCGGGGGCTGGGCGCCGAGACAGCCCGGCATGCCCTGAAAGCGGGACACGACGTCGCCGTCGGCGCCCGGCGACTCGACGCGTTGCCCGACGACCTGCGCGCCGCCGAGCGATGCCATCCGGTCACCCTCGACGTCACCGACCAGGCCCAGATCGACCGTGCCGTCGCGCAGGTCGTCGATCGGTTCGCCACGATCGACGTGCTGGTCAACAACGCGGGCCGCGTACTGGTGGGCGCGCTGGAGGAGGTCACCGACGCCGAGGCCAGGTCGCTGTTCGACGTCAACGTCTTCGGCCTGATCAACGTGACGCGAGCGGTCCTGCCGACGATGCGTGCTGCCGGCAAGGGCAAGATCGTGCACATCGGCTCCCGGGCGGGGTTCGAGGGCGAGCCCGGGGTGAGCCTGTACAGCGCTTCGAAGTTCGCGGTCGCCGGCATCAGCGAAGCCCTCGCCGCGGAGCTGGGCCCGTTGGGAATCCAGAGCATGGTCGTCGAGCCCGGGGCGTTCCGCACCGACCTCTTCGACCCCAGCTCCCTGTCGGTCTCCGAGGTGCGGCTGGCAGCCTACGACGGTACTCCCGCCCACCTCGTGCGCGACGGGGTCGGCGCGGCCAACCACGCCCAGCCCGGAGACCCGGTCAAGGGCGCGGCGCTGATCGTCGAGGTGACCGACGGCGAGACGCTCCCCTCGCACCTGCTCGTGGGCAGCGACGCCTACGAGCGTCTCGAGGCCAAGAACGCGCTGGTTGCCGAGCACATCGCCCCGTGGCGCGGCAAGGCGCTGGACACCGCGCACCGCGACTGAGTCCGACCGTTTCGCATCGCGCCGCGGGCCCAGGCTCTGCCCGGCCCCGCGGCACGAACGTCCCCCGGCCGTGTCGCCCAGGCCGGCGGGGTGGACGCGGTCGAGTCCGTGATCCGGAAGTCGGGCCCGCCGGCCCGTGAGCAGTGGCAACGGAGAGTGTGTGCACACCTTGGTTATCAGCGCGCGAGATGTGGTCGCGGTGACGGAACGGCCGCCGGTCGGCATGATCCGGCCCCGGGGACCGGTGAAAGCCGTGGCCGACGCACGCGCGGACGCCGGAGTCGACGGACTTCCCGTTGCACTGCATGCGAAAGTCGCCGCCGCGCTGGCAGCGTGGGCGGTTGCTCGCTGCGCGCGGCACACGTCGTGCCGGAACACCACTGGCCGGACGAAACCGATCTCGCCGCGCTGCGCGCCGCGCGAGCACTGACCGAGTTGGTCTCCCGCTATGTGGGGAGGGCCGTCGTGGCCGCACGGGCCGAGGGGATCGGTTGGCCGGTCGTCGGCGAGGCGCTCGGGATCGCCGACCCGGAGGGCGCTTTCGGCCCCGCAGTCGCCGGCTGGGCCGAAGAGCTGGCGCGCGTCCGCGCGGGACAGGTGCACCTGGCGGACCAGCCGGCGCTCGACTGGGTCGTCGACACGGCTTGGTGGGCCGAAGCGCTGCGGGAGTGGCTCAGCAGGCCCGATGACAACCTCTGCGGCCGGACGGCCGCCGGAGAACGGGAACGACTGGTGGCACCCGGACGAGCGTGTCGCCGGCGAGGACGACGAGGCCGACGCGGGCCTCCTGTCGTGAACCGGATCAGCGAAGGAAGGAAAGCCGTGCCGAACGCAGAGCTCAAGGAGATCCAGCAGGCCGTCGTGACCGGGGACCCGGGCGCGCTGGCCGGACTGCGGGTGCCGGAGAGCTACCGCGGCGTGACCGTACACGCCGAGGAGACCGAGATGTTCGAGGGCATCGCCACCGCGGACAAGGACCCGCGCAAGTCGCTGCATGTGGAGGAGGTCCCGACACCGGAGCTCGGGCCCGGTGAGGCGCTGATCGCGGTGATGGCGAGCGCGATCAACTACAACACGGTCTGGACCTCGATCTTCGAACCCCTGCCGACCTTCAAGTTCCTCCGGCGCTACGGGAAGCTGTCCCCGCTGTCGAAGCGACACGACCTGCCCCACCACGTGGTCGGCTCGGACGCCTCGGGAGTCGTGCTGCGCACCGGGCCCGGGGTGCACCGCTGGAAGCCCGGCGACGAAGTCGTGGCGCACTGCCTCAGCGTCGAACTGGAAGGCCCCGAGGGCCACGACGACACGATGCTCGACCCCGAGCAGCGGATCTGGGGCTTCGAGACCAACTTCGGTGGCCTCGCCGAGATCTCCCTGGTGAAGGCGAACCAGCTGATGCCCAAACCCGCACACCTGACGTGGGAGGAGGCGGCGAGCCCCGGGCTGGTCAACTCGACCGCGTACCGGCAGCTGGTGTCGCGCAACGGTGCGAACATGAAGCAGGGCGACGTGGTCCTGGTCTGGGGCGCCTCCGGCGGGCTCGGCTCGTACGCCACGCAGTACGTGCTCAACGGCGGCGGCATCCCGGTGTGCGTCGTGTCCAGTCCGGAGAAGGCGGAGATCTGCCACCGCCTCGGTGCGGAGCTGGTCATCGACCGCAGCGCCGAGGGGTACCGGTTCTGGCGGGACGAGCACACCCAGGACCCGAAGGAGTGGCAGCGGTTCGGCGCCCGAATCAGGGAGCTGACCGGCGGCGACGACGCGGACATCGTGTTCGAGCACCCGGGCCGGGAGACGTTCGGCGCTTCGGTCTACGCGGCCCGCAAAGGCGGCACGATCGTGACCTGCGCGTCCACCTCGGGGTTCACGCACCAGTTCGACAACCGGTACCTGTGGATGAACCTCAAGCGAATCGTCGGATCGCACTTCGCGAACTACCGGGAGTCGTGGGAAGCCAACCGGTTGATCGACAAGGGGCTCATCCACCCGACGCTGTCGAAGTCCTACGCGCTGGAGGACACCGGCCGGGCCACGCTCGACGTGCACCGCAACGTGCACCACGGCAAGGTCGGCGTGCTGTGCCTCGCGCCGGAAGAAGGCCTCGGCGTGCGGGACAGGGAGAAGCGTGCCCGGCACCTCGGCAGCATCAACGCGTTCCGCCAGGTGCACCGGGATTCCGGCCGGTGACGCCGGACGCACGCCCGCGCTCGTAGTGTTCACCGCCGGGATGCGGGACCGCCCCGGCGGTGTCGAGCCGATCTGCGCTGTGCGGGTAGCGCACGGCATCAGCACCGCCCCCCCCCGTCGCCGGGCACCTCGACGCGGCCGACGTCGCGGTGAAAGGCACTCTCTCGCGGCCTTCACGGCGCCGTTCGTAGATGAGGCGGAACGCTTGTCATGGACGTTTCGACTTTCTCTGTACGCAGTATTCAAGAAAAAGAAACCCTGGCTCTGTCAACCCCGCGGGCCCGGACTTGGTCTTAGAAGGTATGGCCTCATTGCGCAAGGAACCTCTTGTGACTCCGGGTGGCGGCAGTTTTGCTCTCGGTATACCCCTCGGCTCCGGTGCCGAGTTCGCACGAAGAGGTCGCCACCGCCGGATGGAGCCGACTCCCGCGACCACCGTGGCCTACGCGGTGAGATAGGGCACATTTGCCTGTCGCGCCGACCGGAAACCACTACCGAGCGACCGCGAACCCCCAGCTCGCAGCACCAACTGAGGTTGAAACCAGGGTGGTTCCTTATTCTGCCCATAGGTTCAACGGCGTGATCGGCTGGGGTAGATATGAGTGTGGCCATGGTGGTGGCCAATGTCGGCCCGCAGGAGTGGTCGCATTAATTTTGTGGCATTGATGTCCGGTCTCAACCCATCGATTTCCGTATTCCTAAACCCTTGTTCCGCGTGGCATGTCGGTGCGCGCGACGTAGGAACAGCTCCATGAGAGACAGGGGATCGTGCATGATCGAGCGAGAGTCTGAGCTCGCTGAGTTGGCTGCAGCTTTTGCGGAGTCCGCCGCTGGGGGCGTGCGGGTTGTCGTGCTCCAGGGGGTTGTCGGAACCGGTAAGACGGCGTTGCTCGAGGAGTTCGGCGGCCGGGCTCGCGAGGCGGGGGCGCGGCTGCTGCGGGCGAGTGGGGCGCCGACCGAGAGCTCGCTGTCGCTGGGTATCGTGCGTCAGTTGCTTGCTGGTGAGGTGTTCGACCGCGACTGGGCGGCGACCGTGCGTGGTCTGCTCGACCACCAGCTGCTCGCCGATGCGGCGTGCGACGGGGTGAGCCGGTCCCGGGTGCTGGACGGGTTGGCGACGGCGGTTCTGGAGTTGGCCGGGCAGAGCACGGTGGTGATCGCCATTGACGACACGCAGTATCTCGACACGTTCTCCCAGGACTGGCTGATCTATCTGCTCCGCCGTGCCGGGCTCGCCCGCATTCTGATTGTGTTCGGCTGGCGCGACGACGACATCGAGATGTCTGCGGACAACTCCCGCCTCCTGTGCTCCGAGCTCTACCAGCAGGCCTACTTGCGGCGGTTGCTGCTGGCTCCCCTGTCGTCCAGCGGCGTCGCGCAGCTCATGGCCGGGAGACTCCTCGAGTCCGGTTCGGCGGAGCTGGCCGCGCAGGCCCACCAGCTCACCGGGGGCAATCTGCTCCTGCTGCACGCGTTACTGGAAGACAGCTGGGCCGCCGCCTGCGGCGACGGCCCGCCGGCCGAGCTGAACACCGGCCCCGAGTTCGAGCGGGCGGTCCAGCTCGTCCTGGGCCGGTGCGATCCGGTGACGTCGCGGGTCGCCGGTGCGATCTCGGTCATCGGTGAGCCGTCGCGGTTCGCGTACCTCGACCGGCTGGTCGGCGTCCCGTCGGACCGGGTCGCTGTCGCCATGCAGGTACTGACCCGCACGGGTCTGGTGGAGGCCGGCCGGATGCGGCACCCGGTCATGGCCGGCGTCGTGCTCAACACCTTCTCGGCCGCGGACCGGTCCGAGCTGAGCCGGCGTGCCGCGGATCTGCTCAAGGCGTGCGGTGCGGACTCCTTGACGATCGCGGAGCACTTCGTCGCCTCCGGCCGTCTCGACGACCCGTCGGCCGTGCTGAACCTGGTGGAAGGGGCGAAGCAGGCGCTGAAGGAGGGCCACGCGCGGCGGGCCACGGAGCTGCTGCGGCTGGCGTACCAGGTGGATACCGACGGCCGGCGTCGGGTGGAGATCCTTGCCCTGTTGCTGCGGGCGGGGTGGCGGGACGACCTGCGAGCCTCGGTCGGGCATCTGCCCGAGCTGACCGAGGCGATGCTGAGCGGCCGGCTCCGGGGCCGGCACACGACGCTGCCCGTGATCATGCTGCTGCTCCAGGGCCGGGTGGAGGATGCCTGCTCCGTGCTCTCCCGGCTGGCGGCCGACGTGCCGCCGGGCTCCCCGCCCTCGTGGGAGTTCGAGATGGTACGGATGTGGCTGGCCGACGTGTATCCCGGCATCTTCCGGCGCGTGGCCTGCGAGAGCAGGACGAACGGCACGCCGATCACGCCTCCGGGCGCCATCGGTTATCGGTTGCTCGAACACTTCCAGAGCTCCCACCATCAGGGGGCGACGGCGGAGCGGCTGGGCCAGGCCGACGAGGCGCTGTGGCAGCAGCCGCTGACCGAGATCAACCTGTTGCCGCTCATTCTCGCGTTGCGCACGATGGTGTATGCCGAGCGGTTGGAGGAGGCCGAGCAGCGGTGCCGGGAGCTGATGCAGGCCTGCCTCGATCTTCAGGCACCCACCTGGCGTGCGTTGTTCTGCGCGATAGCGGCGGACATCGCCCTGCGCCGGGGCTCGCTCGGCGTTGCGGCCTCCCGGGCGAGCGCCGCGCTCGAACTCATCCCGGTCGCCGACTGGGGCGTACTGGCCGCTGAACCGCTGAGTACCCTGCTGACGGCGCAGACGCTGCAGGGCAAACACGACGAAGCGGCCCGCACGCTGGCCCTGCGAGTGCCGGACGTGATGTTCGAGACGCCGTTCGGGCTGTCCTACCTGCTGGCGCGCGGCCGTCACTACGTCGAGCGCGGTCTCGCCCAGGTCGCCCTCGACGACTTCCAGGCCGTCGCCGACCTGCTCGACCAGTGGGGGATGGCCGAAACCGAGACACTGTCGTGGCGCACGGAGATGGCCGCCGCTCACCTGCAACTCGGGAACCACGAGACAGCCGCGCGCTACGCTCGCGAGCAGCTGCGCCGGATCGGCACGGACAGCCACCTGCGGGTGCGCGGGCGCACCATGCGGCTGCTGGCGGCGACCCGCGAACTGCACCTGCGGCCACCGATGCTGCGCGAGGCTGTGGACGTGCTGCACCGGAGCGGGGACAAGTTCGAGTTGGCGAGTGCGCTCGCCGCGCTGCACGATGCGTACACCCAACTCGGGGATGCCGGCCGGGCGCGGTCGGTGGCACGCAAGACCAACAGCATCAGGCAGGCGTGTTTCGCGGAACAGCCCGCTCGGCGGGTCGGCGCGCCGGACGTGCTGGAGGAGACGGAAGTCGACATGCTCGCGCTCAGCGATGCGGAGCGGAGGGTCGCCAAGGCCGCGGCAAGGGGCCTGACCAACCGGGAGATCGCCGGCAAGCTCTACCTCACGACCAGCACGGTGGAGCAGCACCTGACCCGGATCTACCGCAAACTGGGGGTCAGTTCACGAGTGCAACTGCAGTCCCGCCTCGGACTCCAGCCTCCTTCCCCCCACCCCGCTCTCCAGGACGCCTCCGCCTGACTGATCGCGAACTCGACCAGCAAACCCTCATGTGATTCCGGGGTTCGTAGTTGGTGCAGTGAGTGGAGTGTGAGCTGGGGTGTTGGAGTTTTGCTGAAAAGTGGATGGGTGTCTCTGGGATGCTCCGGTGGTGGTGCCGAGGCTTCTGATCTGAGACTGTTGAGGGTTCGTTGATAACGGTGGTGTGGCGCTGGTGATGGTGTCTGGCATCTAAAGGACCGGTGCGGGTTTGTGCTGGTCAGGGGTTTGGTACCGGGGGGGCTTCCGGTCCAGTACAGGGCGGTGTCGATGTCGCGCGCGGTCCAGTCGCCGGTGTGTGCTGCGCCGTGTTGGAGGAGGTCGTCGAGGAGTTGGAGGTAGCGGCCGTAGCGTCCCGGTGTGGGGGTGAGGGTGAGGCCGAGGGTGTCCAGAGTGTGCTGGACGCGTTGGTCGTAGACGGCCATCCGCTGGGGTGCTGCTGCGGTCAGGACGGCTGAGGCGAGGGCGTCACCGGTGCGGAAGCCGGGCAGTTCCCAGATGATGCTGCGTCCGGTGCGGGCGGCTTCACTGCGCGTGACGGTGTCGCGGACAGCGGTGACGGCCCGTTCGGCGACGGAGCGGATCTGTGCCTCGGGCAGGGACATGAGCGCCGACCCCCAACGGGTCTGTGCGGAGAGCCGTTTCCAGACGACGAGGGCTGCGATGTCCGTCTTGCCGAGGCTGCCTGCGCGTTCGGTTCGCTGTACGACGTCGTGGAAGACCTCATCGTAGTGCGGCGAGACACCGGCCAGGTAGTTGGCGCGGGCGGGGATCAGGGTGTCCCAGGCCCGGTCGTAGAGGACGGTGAAGTCTTCGTCGTCGGGCGTATCAGCGCTCTTTTTCACGTCCGGATCATGCCGTTCTGGCGGGTTGGCGGGTTCGGGGGCGGCTTGCTTCTTCGGCGAGGTGGTCGAGCTGGATGGCTTCGAGTGATTGGTGATGCGTTCGGTGCCGTCACAGATGGCGGTGATGGCGGCTTGGCGGATGAGGCGGGTGAGGCTTCCGATACGGCCGGCGGTGCGCTGTTGGAGGTAGGAGGCGTGGCGGGGAAGTGCGCCGGGTGTGTGCTGGGTCAGGTCGAGGGCGGCTTCCATATCGGTGATGAGGTCGGTGAAGGGACGGGTGTTTCCGTGGCGGGCGGGGAGGGGGCCGCAGGTGATGAGGCTGGCGCGGCCGGCGATTTGGGCGCCGCGTATGCCGCTGAACAGGGGGGTGCCTCTATGTCTTTGGTCAAGCGGGGTGTGGGGCTGGGGGTTCGTAGAAGGTGCCGTCGCGGAGCATCGCGAAGAGCACGTTGATCCGTTGTCGGGCCAGGCGGAGAAGTGCCTGGGTGTGGGTCTTCCCGCGGGCCCGGCAGCGGTCGTAGTAGGTGCGGGAGACGGGATCGTGCAGCGCGGCGAACGCCGACAGGAACATCGCGTGTTTCAGTTGCCGGTTGCCGCCTCGTGGTGCGTGTTCGCCGTGGATCGATGTTCCCGACGACTTGGTAGTCGGGGCGAGGCCGGCGTAGGAGGCCAGGTGGGCGGCGGTGGGGAAGCCGGTGCCGTCGCCGACGGTGACCAGCAAGGTGGCGGCGGTCCTGACCGCGACTCCCGGAATCGAGGTCAGGACCGCGGAAAGAGGGTGAGCCTCCAGCAGCTGTCCGATCTGTGCTTCCAGGGCTCGTCGCTGTTCGTGGACCGCGGCGAGCGAGCGGGCCAGGGACGGGATCACGAGGTCGAGGGTGCCGGTGCCCGGGACCACGACGGTCTGCTCGGCGAGCGCATCGAAGACCTCGTCGATCAGCCTCTGGGCTATGCGCGGGGCCTTGGGGCGGATCACCTCAACCAGCTTGCGGCGTCCGGCTTTGCGCGGGGCGGCTGGGGATCCGTGGCGTTCCAGCAGCCAGGTCACGGCGGGGTGGTCCAGGCGCGGGCCGAGGACGCGTTCCAGGCTGGGGTGGAACTGGGTGAGCAGGCCGCGTATCCGGTTGGAGGTGCGGGTGGCCTCGGCCGCCAGGTCCTGGTCGAAGCCCACCAGCACGGTCAGCTCGGCGGTGATCTCGTCGGTCAGTTCCAGCGAGCGCAGGGTGTGCGGCATGGTCCGTGCGGCGTCCGCGATCACCGCGGCCGCTGTCATGAGATGAGAGATTGGTGGGTGGGTTCGCTGTCGTGGAGCTTTGTCGCTTGGCAGCTGATGCTGCCTCAGGTTCGAGAGTCCTCATGCGGTGAGTTTGGCGCGGCCGGTGTGATCGTGGGGTGGGCCAAGAGGTAAAGGCCAGCTGCGGGCCTGTGCTGCCCCGGGGTTTGGTGGTGCGTCGTCTGCTGGAGCGTCAGCGGGCGGGGGGTGTCGACGAGGCATGTGCGTGCGGTCGCTGGGACGAGTAGGTGTTTCGGAGCGTATGGTGTGGCGCTGGCTGGAGCAGGCCAAGACGACCGGGCAGGCGGACCCGGGGTCCGCCTGGGGTATGCGGTGTCGGACGAGGTGGGCGCTGCTGGGTGAGGTCGGCGGGAATGTCGCTGAGCTGAGGCGCCGACTGGCCGCTGATGCCGAGGAACTGAGCGGCTTCGTTAAGGTTGCCGCCTCGTGCGCGGCGGACCAGGAACACGGACGCATTGCGCTGCCTCGGCTCATCTGGCCATCGATTTTGTCTGGAAATCCCCATCGCTGGGCGGGATGCTGGATGGCGGCAGGAGAATACCGACAGTGATTCATTCCGGTCACACCACGCGGTGTCAGTGTTTGTTCCGCCGCCCTGAAGATCCGCCGCCCTGAGGAGAGGGGTTTCCTTGCGCTCAAGCGATGAGAAGAGGTCTGCTGCTGCGGTCGGCAAGGTGGACAAGGGTAGGTCGCCCCGCCCGCTTCCTCGGGGTGGCCTGATGGCCCTGCAGGCGAGTGTCGGCAACCAGGTCGTGTGGAGAATGCTGTCCCGCGGCCAGGCCGAAGATGAGCACCGCCACGACGGGGAGTGCGGACACGGGGAGTCCGTCCAGCTCTCAGCTGTCGAGGCGGGACTGCGCACCCCCGGTCGACCTCTGGCACCAGGGACGCGGGCACGTATGGAGGGACAGTTCGGCGCTGATCTTTCCGGTGTCCGCCTGCACACCGGAACTGCCGCACAGGAAGCGGCCACCGCCGTGCAAGCTCGGGCTTTCACGGTGGACCAGGACATCGTGATCGGTAAGGAGGGTGGCGACTTCAAAACACTGAACCACGAGCTCGCGCATGTAGTACGTAACCAGCAACGCCGTTCCGCCGGACGCCCGACGGGCGGCGGGTTCAACATGACCCGTCCCCGCGACCCGGAAGAGCGGGAGGCGGAGACCAACGCCGCCCGCATCAGCTCCGGTGGCACCAGCACGGTTCGAGGCGATGGGCCCGGCCCGGCTTCGGCACACGGGCCGGGTATGCCGGTGCAGCGTACGTTCATCCAGCGGGCGCCCCGGAGTTCGTCGGACGAGTTCGATGACGGGGGTTTCACAGAGCAGGACCTCTTCGACAGCGGCCGGGCGCGGTTCGTCACTCTCCTGTATGGGGAGTTCGTGCGTTCCGGCCGGTGGGACGTGAGCGGCACCCAAGGCCCCGACGGCATCATTGCCCACTTTACGGCGTCCAAGCGGCCCAAGAAGCGGTCCAGACCCAGGGCCTTCGCGGAAACACCACAGGTGAAGGAGCTTCGTCGCGTGTCGACGGCCATCAAGGCATACCTTCGTAACCAGGGCTTCAACCCCGTGGAGGTGCAGGCTGGCATCGGCACGCGCGGTCAGCTGCTCGTCGCGGCCAACGACACCAGCTCGAACAACCACCTACAAAACATGTTCCGGCATACCGGTGCCGCCCAGGTACTGGGCACCATGATCGAGGACACCCGCCAGAATGGTCTTCCCGGCGAGCCCAGGAACCAGCAGGAGATACACGAACGCGGAGACCGGCAGCACAGGAAGGTGAAGCCGCAGCTCGACTCGCCCTTGAATCTCCCGGCGCTCCGGGGCGCGCTGGCTGCCGGGATCACGGTGGCGACAGATGGCGAGGCCGGCCTGCACGCCGAGCGCCGGATCGCCGCACGCAACGGCGGCGTCGTTCCGGACCATCTCGGCGGAACCAAGCGTCCCTGCCCCTCGTGCGTCGCGGTCCTCTACCCCGAGGGAGACCAGGGTGTCCACCCAGGGATCTTCCGCTCCGACGACGTCTCCAACATCGGCTTCCCCGAGTACGATCACAACGACCTGGGAAACGAGGAAGCCCGCGCACAGTCCATGTTCCAGAAGATCAACAGCGTGGTTGAGAACACGTATGTAACGGTGACGAAGCGGGGCGTTGAGGTTCCGGAAGTCGGATCGGAATCGGATTCCGAGCCTGACTGACGTACCGCGAGAGGTCCGCTTCACCAACATCGAGAACCTCGGTCGACCTGCACGGCGCGCTGCTGGCGGCTGGTCCAGCCGGGCCTGGTCGCCATGCCTCGCGGCCGGGCCGCGAGGAGCCCGGACGCGCGCCGTACGCCACGAGAGGTTCCTGGCGCAGGTCCAGGGCCGCCAGGATCTCGTTGGCCGTCCAGCCCGCGCCGGAGACCTCGTTGACCGCCCATGCGATCCGGCCCTTGCCGGCAGGGCGCAGCAACGGGACCCGCCGCATCGTGATCTACAACCAGGCCTGTGGCGAGACCAGGCTCGCGCGTGAGCTCGACCGCTACCACTGCCAGTTGATCCCGCTCATGCTCCCCTCGCTCAAGGACGAGCGTCACCGGGCCGCCGCCGAGTGGATCAAGGCGCAGCGCTGGGAACAGTGCGCGATGGAGGAGTACGCCGTCCACTTCGGCGACTGGAGCCCATACACCTGGCAGCCGTTCAACGGCGGGCACCGCCCGCGGCGCTGCCGTGCCGTGATCGAGCGGCTGCACGAGATGGCGGAAGGCCGTGGCTTCGAGCTCTCCGAAGAGGGGCTCGAAACCGAACTCACGGGTGGCGCGCCCGGAAACCCGCAGACCCCGACCCGATCAGCAGGCCGCACTCGCCCGACCCGCCTGTATCAGGTCCGCCGTGCCGCCGGTACCGTCGCCGGCTTCGGCTACACCGCTCGTTTTACAGGCCTGCGTGCGGTGGCCTCGGTGTCCGGTTGCGCTGAAGCTGCCATGCCTCGGGGGTGACTGGTGTGTAGAGGTTGACAAGGGACCCGTCGGGGTCGCGGACGAGAGCCGACAGATTACCCCACGGCATCACGGTCGGAGGCTGAACGACATCAAGATCGTCGCCAAAATCGGTCGCAAGCCTCTCGTATACGGCGTTGGTGTCGTCGACGAGGAACTCGACGATCGCACTGTTGTTTGCACCCCCACGGGGCGTATTGGTGGTGATGAAAGCGACGCGGGCGGAGCCGCTGACAGCGACGGTGGCTGAAGGGGTCACCAGTTCGACGAAATCCTCGGTGAGGTACTGCGGGGTCGCACCGGTGAGGGCCTTGTAGAAGCGGACGAGCCGCGGAATGTCATCGGTGATGAGACGGACGGAGGCGAGCTGCACTGCGGCTGAGGTCATGTGGTCACCTTAGAATGAATACAGGTCATATTCCGCCCGGAAATGCCGCATCATCGTAGGTATGACCCGACCAACCGCACGCGTTCTCGCCTTGCTGGAGTTGTTGCAGACGGGAGGAACCCGCACTGTTGTCGACCTCGCCGAGCGCCTCGGAGTCGATCAGCGCACCGTGCGTCGCTATGTCGAGCAGCTACGCGAAATGGACATTCCAGTGGACGGGGTCCGCGGCCGGTACGGCGGCTACCGTCTGGCCCGTCACTACCACATGCCGCCGCTGATGCTGAAAGACGAGGAAGGCCTTGCCGTGGTGTGGGCGTTGCTGGTCAACCAACATGCGCACAGTGGTCCGGTAACCCCACTGGTGATGGAGACGGCCACGGCGAAGGTGCGCCGAGTACTCCCTGCCGTGCTTGCCCGCCGCATCGACGCGGTACTCGGGGCAGTGGACTTCACCGGTGAGCGACGCCCGGGCGCGGAAGACCACGACGACGCCGAAGCTCGTCCTGCTGCTGACGAAGGCGCTCAGACGCTGCTCGGTCTGGCTGAGGCAGCACGGGACCAGCGCCCGGTTGCGTTCACGTACCGGACGCGTCAGGGGCATGCGGCTACGCGGCACGTACAGCCGCACGGCATCGTGGCGTACCGAAACCTGCTCTACCTCACCGGCTTCGACGCCGACCGCCAGGCGCAGCGTACCTACCGCCTGGACAGGATGGCCGATCTGCGGCTTCTGCCAGGCACCTTTGAAGCGCCCGCGAACATCGACCCAGTCGCCCAGGTGCTGGGACCACTGTCGGCGGCACCTTCGCGATACGACGTCTCCGTGCTCATCCGCGCTGATCCGGCCTATGTGCGGCGCTGGATTCCGGAAACACTCGGGTCAGTTGCGCCGGCGTCTCCTCCCGACGCTGCGGACGGTCATGACTGGCTGCAGGTGTTTCTGCGGGCTGAACGCCTCGAGTGGGTCGCCGGCACACTCGCCATGCTGGACCGGCCCTTCATCATCCAACAGCCGGAAGTCCTCAAAACGGTGGTTCTCGCACTCGGGCGCCGACTGGCTGAACGGTCCGCCCAGTAACGCGAAGTCACCGACGGTGAGGAACGACTCGATGCCGCCCGCGGCCAGGACGACCTGATGGTGGGCGGCCTGCCCCAGATGGTGCCAGCGGTCGACGCCCAACGGCTCACGCAGTCGGTGGCCTTGGGCGCCTCAAGGACATGTGCCTACCAACCCGCATCACCGGCCAGCCGTGACGGCACCTCCAACCCGCTGCGACTGGAACCGCGTTCGCCTGCCGGGCCATGATTCGTCATGCGTTCTCCTTCGGCTGCTCGGTGCTCAGCGGCCGGCGGGCAACGTCAGGGAGCCGGTCGGCCCACCGAGCCTGGACCGGACGCTGCGGCGCAGCTGCCGCGGGTGCACCGGCCGTGGCGCGCACGGTGGCCAGGCGGGTCTGGAGCAGGTGGTGGGCGGTGCGCCAACGGGCTTGTTCTGCTGCATCATCGGCAGCCTGCTAGGTGTCGCAGTGCGAGTGCCGGGCGCGCACCTTCACCGCGCGGGCGACTTCGGCCTCGGTGCCGACCTGCTCCGAGGTCGTGTCGAACACGACCTGGAAGGCGGTCGCCAGCTTCGCCGACACCCGCTTCACCCGCGGCCAGGGTCTTCAGCTTCTCCTTCGCGCTCTCGCGCTCCGCCTTCGCCAGCAGCTTCGTCGCGATCAGCACCTCCAGCGCGTCTTCCACCGCTCGCGAGGTCAAGTAGACCGTGATGGCCAGCAGCGTAGCCAGCCGACGGGCGCCGGAGTGCCGGCGCAGCAGCGACGCCTTCCCGTCCACCCCGTACCGCGACAGCTCCGCCAACCTGCGCGGCGGTATCCCCGACGCGTCCACGGCTCCCATCCCGAGCGCGGCGGTCCCCTCCGCCCGTTCCAGCACCCGCTTCATCTGCGGGCCCAACACCCGCACCGGGCCCCTGCGCAGCCGGTCCAGCTCCGAGACACTCACCCGGCGGTACCGTCAGCAGGGAGTCCAGCACCGCCCGCTGCCCGACGCCGAGCATCCCATACAGGGTGTCCCACAGCCGCTGGTTCGCAGCCTTCCGTACCGGCCCCACCAGCCGGGCCAGACGGCTCACACCCGGCAGCAGCACCCGGCCCTCGCACAGCCACACCGCCGCCGCGTCGAACAACGCCTTCGGCTCCTCCCCAGTCGTCCACGCCCGCGCGTCCAGCCACCCCGCATTTCCTCGCGGACCTCCGCGAAGTTCCGCCAGCCCCCCGGCCTCCTGAATCTACCCGGCGTGCGTATAGGCCGTACCGTCCCGCTCGCCGTACAAACATCAGGTACGAGGCGTCCTCGATGCCCAACTGCCCGGCCAGGTACTCCGCCATCTCCGCCGGCACCTGCCGCGGATCCGCCATGACCCGGCCCAGGAACCGCACGCTCGTCAGCTGGACCGCGAATCCGAGCCGGTTATGCGACCGCCGCTTGGCCTGCGCCGCCTCCCGGTCCGCGTCGGCTCCTCGGCGAACTTCCCGTACGCCTCGGCCTGCTCATCAGTCGGAAACTCCACCGGCACGAGCGGACCGTAGCCGGCCCCGGGTCTGACCCGGCGATCTTTCCGCGAAGCCCAGCGGAGCCCGCGACCGGTGTGCTGGCCGACCAAGATCAATCTCGGCGCCAGCCGCTGTACCGATGTTCCGACCGCCGCCAACATGCGGTATGCGCGTTTCTCACTCGTGTGAGTGATGGACATGAGGTGCGCGGCACTTGGACGATCGGAGTCGGATAAAACGAAGAAAGGAGTATCTCTCATGTCTGCCAGAGCTTCCTCGATACGGTGGACGGCGGCGGCAGCCTCAGCCGCCGCACTCGGCCTAGGTGGTCTCTTCAGCGTGGTCGCCGCGCCGTCCACGGCCCTGGCCATGCCCGTGGACACAACCGCGAACGCCACCTCCAGCGCGACTGGTCTGGTCACCTGCCCGCTCGGAGCGGAGACCGCCACATACAGTCCCGGGCTGCATCTCACCGCTCCTCCCTCGGGCGTACACCTGCACAGTGCCGGCAACCTCGGAGTCTGCGTCTCGACCGACCTGCGGCACACCGGCGGCAGTTTCGTGGTAGACGGTGACGGCCCCCTGACCTGCGTTGGCGGCAGCTCGACCGGTACCGGCACCGCCACCTGGGCCAACACTGGGACCCACCCCTCACGCTTCACCTACACCGGCGCCGTCTCCGTGCGCCCCGACGGCAACAGCGTCCTGGTGCTCACGGGGGACATCACCTCCGGCGACTACGTCGGCCACACGCTGGTGGAAACCAAGGTCATCGCCTCGACCGACCTGACCGCGTGCCTGACCTCTGAAGGCCTCACCACCACCTCCGGGCCGGTCAGCTTCACCATCGTCTGAGCCGTGGGTGGCTCCGCGCTCGGCCGGGGCTGTCGCACGAAGTCGCCAATGCGACGGCGATGCCCCATCCCTCCTGGCGGGACAGTTTGGGGTGGTCCAGCTCGATGGAGGTGAAGGAGAAGTTCACCGCGGTCTGGATCGGCGGGACCAGTTCGCCGCCGGACTGCGGCGCGGGGGCCGGCCGTCAGTCGGGGGCGACCGACGCCCAGCCCTCCGGGCTGCGGGACAGGAGCTGCTCGCTGTAGGGGAACTGGTGCAGGACGTGTCCGTCCCGGGTGGCGAGCACCATGTTCAGGCACGGTGCCGGGCCGACGATCGGGAGTTCGCAGGCGGTGGCGACGTCGTGCGTCTCTCAGGCGAGGACCACCTCGTCCGCGCCAGCTGCCGCGGCGATGTTCGCGAGTGCCGCAATCCCGGCGAGCGCGTCCTGGCCGGCCTTGAGCGGGCGGACCCAGATCAGCCCGGCCAGCTCGCCGCGCACCAGCGGCGTCATCAGTGGGCGCGGCACGACTCCCTCACCCAGCGAGGCGGTGTACGTCTCCTTCGCGACGCCGACCAGTCCGTTCCACATTCGTGCTTCCACGGGAGCCCCCTGCCGTCCGGTGATCTGATCATCGCTCCCGCCATGGCGCTTGAGGCCGTGTCAGCGGGCTGATCAGCCAGCGTACGGCAGGGGAGCGGCCGGATCAGGCGATCGCAGGGCGCCATGATCGCCGCTGAGTTCGCCCGCTTCCTGGGTTTGCCGGCCTCCACGAGCCTTCTGGCCCCCACTGGTGAAGTCGGCCCGGGCCGACTTCACCAGTGGGGGGCGGTCTTGCTGTGTGTCCACCCCACCTCCCCAAGTCATTCGAGCGGGTTAAAACTGGCACCGTACCGGCGCAGGCCGCGGTCGGCGCCTGGTCAACCAGCACCACACCGAAGCCCCGGCACCGCTGCGCATCCTTTACCCGGACGCCCCGCGGAGCTGGAGCGGCTCACCGGCCGGCTCCTGGCCAAGGACCCCGCCCGCGCCCGGCCAGCGGGCCGGTGTGGGCCGCTCTCAAAGAGGTCAACGACCGGTACGTCAGCTCCACCCCACCTAGCCACGGCAAGTACCTCGCCCACGACATCGACACCCCGGCGGAGGCCACCCACGGCGCGGTCATCCCCGGCTGACTGTCAGTGGTCACCTCTACCGTCGAAGGAGGAGTCCTTTCAACGGTGAAGGTGGTCCACGTTGGCGAACGTCGTTTGGCACACGACTCTGGGTATCGAGCTCGACCTCACCCGCGAAGATCTAGGGCACGAGGCGCTGGTCGGACTCTGGGACAACTTGTACCGGATGGACCGGTTGTACGCGGCGAGGAACGTGCCCGTATCCGAGCGGGGGCTGCAGTGCGGGGGAGTGTGCCGGAAGGCGGGTGTCGTCGCCTGGATGTACCTGCGGGTAAAGGCGAACGGACGGCGCGAGGCGGTACACGAGCGGGTCGAGGACGAGGCACGTCACCGCGCGGCCATGTCCGACGAACACAAGGCATACCAGGAGCGGATCCTGACGACCGCCGAAGGGGCCGGCTTCCCGGCCGACAGCGAGGTGCGGACGAGCATCGGACCGCGCTCGTGGATCCAGACCGACACGCTCGTACGGGGAGAAGACGGGCTGCTGATCGGCTGGGAGATCCAGCTGGCCACCGCAGGGGCGCACGGGCCGCGGAGCCACGGGCGCGAGCGAACCGGGCGGCGAAGCACGGGATCACTCCCGCCTGGCACACCGACCGCGAGGTCTATGCCCGCCGAAGTGACACTCACTGGACACGCAGCAACCGTCTGCCCGCCCACGTGATCGCAAAGTCGGGTGACCTGCGTGTCGTCTCGGGGTTCCGCGTACTCGACTTCTGGCGCTGCGACCTGCATACGCTGTACCGATGCCCGGACACCCAGCGCCGCTGCGGCAAGATGCATGCCACGCCCAAGCCCCGGGATGTCTTCTTCGACGACCTTTTACGGCAGACTGCCGCTGGCCTACTCGTTCCGATCGAGTTCAAGGACGGCTCCCGAACTCACCGGTTCTGGGTGACGGCCTCCGACCGCGACCGGTACACGGACCTCACCGCCGGCCGCCCGGTCTCCCCCTCACTCAACGATGAGGACCTGGACATCGGCCCGGCAACGGAAGGCAGCCGCCGGGCGCCGACTTGCCGGCCCGTACCGCCCGGAGGCGCCGCGCTTTCTCCGGGCGCGCCCTCCTCCCGCCTGGCAGGCACCGGCGCGATCGCCGTGGCCGCTCCGGTCAACCCCACCATCAGAGTTCCGCAGCAGCCTGTAGAAGCCCTCGGCCTGCCGCGGACCCAACCAAATTCGAACCCGTATATCATTTCTGATATGGCCCAGAACGACTTTCCTGACGATTTGCTCGTCGCCCAGGCCCGCCTACACCAAGCCGCCGCGGAGCTGTCCGCGCTCCTGCGGGACCTGCTGGTCGGTGGAGCCCATGGACGGGTGGGCCAGCACCGAGCACCCCCGCACAGGCGAGGCTACCGGCGGCCGCGAGTCCAGCCCGGGCTGGACTGAGGAGCAGAAGACAGCCGTCGCTCGGCTACGCCAGGAGTGCGTGGAACTGGCCACCACCGTGACCGCTCATGCGTACTGGAGTTCTTTCCACGGCGCTGATGCCGTCAAGGAACGGATGCATCTCAAGCACTACGCCGGGACCGAGATGGCCGTGACGGCATGACCAGCTGCCTCGACGACGGAACCCACACCTGCTGAGGAAACCCGCGGGCCTGCCGCCGCCGGGGCAGGGGGAGCGCGGCGGCGGAGCCGGGACAGCGGCTGCGGGCCGCGCCCGCTGATGCAGGTCGTGTGAGGGCAATGGAAGCTCACGGCGGTCAAAACCTGGGTCGTGGCACCCTGCAAGGTCAAGCAGAAGACCATCACCGTCAAAGCCCCGCGTAAGGGCGACATGTCGATCGGACGGCAGAACTCATGACACCCATCCGGCCTCGGCAGGGAGCGTATCTGTGCCTCCTGGCCGGCACGGCGCTCCTCGCCGCCGGCTGTCACTCCGGCGGGCACACCGGCTCGCAGGCGTCGACGCCGCCCGCCGCCAGGGCGTCCGCCTCTGCGAGGGCGGGCGCCGAGAAAGCCCGGACGATCCTGGACCAGGAGTTCACCGGCCATGAGTCACTCGGCAGTGGTTCAGGCCTCCTCCAGGCCGCGTTCGGCGACACCATGCCCGCAGCGCCCGCCAGGGTGAAGAGTGTGACGTTCGCTCTCGTGTGCACCGGCCGGGCGAAGGTGTCGCTGACCTTCTTCACCGACGGCAAGCGGCTCTCCCCGGCCGCCCGCGCCTCGGACTGCGACGGATCCGTCTTCCAGCAGAGCATCGACCTGCCCACGCCGGGCCCCGTCAGCTTCGAGGCCGACCTGTCAGGCTCGGATCAGGGCGGTTTCGCCTATTCCTACTTCGTGGAAAAGGAGCAGACCTCCTGAACCTGAATTTCTGAAGGACAGGTCATGCGCAACGGGGCTGGGTCAGTTGTTCTGGCCGGCCCCGCTGACCCATCGCGAACCGGCCCGCTCGAAGCCGGGAGGAAGAAGACGAGCCCGGACGCCCCGCTCGCAGTGCCTGCAGACAAAGGGGCCTGATGAAAAGTCCGCTGGTGTGCGCGTGGCGGCTGGCACCCGGCCGGAGCGACGGGTGCCAGCCGCGGCGAAGCCGATACCTCCCGGCGCTGCGCCGGGCGGCCGGTCTTGGTGCGTACCGAGAAGGGGGACTCGTGCGGGCAGAGACCAGCAGTGGAGGCATGGGGGATGGGGATCTTACCGGGAGTGAGCGGAAGGCCGGCGTCGAGAGGTGGTACGGGTGAGACCCGGGGCGAGGGCTGGCGGCGTACTGCGGCCGCCGGGCGAACGGCTGCTGCACCGCTTGGCCTGCGCGGACACCGGAATCGGATTGGAGACGCACCGGTACGTGGTGTTCTCGGAGCCGGGAGCTCCACGCCGCCGTAGCCAAGCCTGACCGCCTGGCGCGGCTCCTGGAGACCTGCGGGTATCTGGGGTACCCACCGACGCCCGGCGTGGCGAAACCCTGTGGGTGTCGACCGGCGCCCGCGCTGTGCACTGGCCCGACCTGGTCGTGGTCGAGCCCATGCCCCGCTTCGCGATCGCCATCGAGGTGGAGCTCGCCCCGAAGCCCCGGCCGCGCTTCGGCGACTCTGCGGGCCTGTCGACAGGCACAGCGCCGCCGGGCCGGCGCCTCAGGCATGTCGGTGGGAGCGAGGCGCTGGCACGGTGCCTGACCTGCCGTGATCAGCGAAGTGGGATTGGCAGGGGAGATGCCGGGCACAAGGTGGCCCGGAGGTTGATAATCATGGTTCCCCTGCTTCTCGTTCTTCTGCTCGCTCTGATCCTCTTCGGTGCCGGTTTCGCCGCCAAGGCCCTCTGGGTGGTCGCTGTCATCGTGCTCGTCCTGTGGCTCGTCGGGTTCGTGGCCCGGCCCAAGGGCGGCAGCGCACGCTGGTATCGCTGGTAAAGCCGCCTGCCGGCCATCGGCAGCAGCACACTGCGGGCCCCACCCCTCTGGGGGTGGGGCCCGCAGCCGCATGTCGTGTCTGGAGGCCGCGGCCGGCGGAGCGGGGTGCTGCCGGCGGTCCGCGCCGGAAGTTTTCGCAGGGTTCCTGTGAAATCCCCGGAACGCGGGTAAAGGGCTACGTATGCCGGGGCGGCTGCCGTGAGCGCACGGGAACCGCGCACCTCCAGACACGTCAGCCGCCCCGGTCCCACACTGCCGTCCGGGCGGTACTTGGGCGGCCTGAAAATGCTGAACCGAAGTCCTCGCGGCCCCTATGACCAGACATAGATCGACTGGCACCGACACAATCCGTACGGACACCGAGCCGAGCAGGGCAGTCAGCGAGGAGCCAAAGGTCGGGTGAAGTCGGCTGACGCGCCCGACAGGGACCCGACGAAGCCGCCTTCCGTGGGGGCTCTTCGGGAAAGGTGTCACCCTGTAGCGGCTGATGACTGGGCTCCGCTTGTGTGAGCCGCACAGACACGCCAAGGAACTATCCCGCCTGCCCCCGTCCGTCCGGCTGGGCGGTGCTCGAACGCCGAGCCCAAAAGTCACCGGGAAAACCGGTCAGGCAACTCGCTGAGAGCGCTCCTATTTCAGCTATCATATTGAAGCCAGACCGCAATCAGCGTCACTAAATGTGATGAAAATGGCGGGCTTGATGCCCATTTATGACTACTCCTCGCCGTGAAGGGGAGGGGCGAATTCCAGCCCGTATGTGAGGGGAATTGGCGGGAACGGCGCGAAACTTTGTGCGGATCCTGTGACAGCGTGTGCGGGCCCGGTGACCGTTGGGGTCGCTGGGGTCGAGGCTGTGCGAGTGGCGCCATAGCAACGATCTGGACCGGGCCGGGTGCTGCTGCCGGCTGCGCTACCGGCGCGGTCGCAGGCGGGTTCGGCGGGCTAGTCTCCGGAGGCATCGGATACGCCTGGTCGCAAATCCCCTCCTGACTGAACAGCTTTCTTATCGCTAGTGAGGATGGCACAAAGTGCTGACGATATTGGTAGTGGCTGGCATAGTAGGAGCCGTGCTAGGAGTAATCAGCGTCGTTCTCATGCAGCGGAAGCGCTAACCTCCGGTACGGTTTTCCGTATCGCTTCGGTGTGTTACTGCTGACGCGCTGGTTCAGCGTTTTCACGCCTCAAGGCAGCCCGCCCGGAGCAAACCGGGCGGGCTGTCGTACCTCTCCCCCAGGGATAGGATTTACGAGCTGCCTTGGGGGCTACGGGCGAGGACGTCATCGATGCGGGAGGCGCCGGCGACCCACGCTGCGGCGACCGGCGCTACCAGCGCCGTGTAGTGCGCACGTCAGCCGGGCTCCCAGGGTCCCCTCCCACACCTGACTCGACGTCATTACCCTGCCGATGTCGGGACTAGAGCCAGCCGCTTCGCGCAGTCGGTCGCGAGCCCTCGGCAGGGGAAGGGCGGCCACAGGGGCGGGGCCGGCGAGACGCTGCGGCTGGAGATGAACGGGCATCAGCGCCCGCGCCAGGCGGGCGATCTGCTCGATGCCGTGGCAGTAGTGCGGGAGCTCGGCGCGCAGGCGGCGCTGGACAGCCCAGAAGCGTGCCGCCAAAACGAACTGTGCTACCGAGTGCGGTCACGAACTGATCAAGTACCAGACGCTGATCCCGGAGCCCGGACGTGGCTACCGCCTCAAGAACGGTATGCCCGTGTGCTCCGGCGAACCGACCGGGGCACACGTGGTCGCGTCGGTACTCAACAGCACCGAGACGTGGAGCGACTGCGGGCAGGCCATCTCCTCCGGAAGCTTCCGGTTCACGTTCTATCCGGACCCGCTTGGCACCCACTATGAGGCGAAAGCCGACCTGCACCAGGTCGGCGGCGGCTTCGGCGGTCACTTCTGGTACACCCACACCCGCAACGAGGACCATCTCGGTGGTCCGGGCGGACTGATGGACATCGACGGAACCTGGACGCTCGGCGAGCAGATGGACTTGGCTCAGGTGTGGGTGCAAGTCCCGGACACCGGAGCGCAGACCAAGAACGCTCACTATGTGATCCACGGGGCCCTTGGCGGTCCCTACGACCGGTACCTCGACCAGGCCGATAATAACGGCAAATGGGTGTCCCTGGGCGCCTACAAGTTCACGTCTACGCCGAGCGTCAGCCTGACGAACTACACGCCAGGCGGCACCGGCGACGACGACATCGCACTCGGTGCCGTCGCCTTCCAGCCCGTCGACGGCACCTACGTCTCGGACTCGATCGAGGGCGATGCGTTCTTCGATGAGGACCAGAACATCGACACCCGCCCCGAGTCAAGCATGTTCAACACGCCGCTGAAGTCGCGGCAGGACCTGCATGACTGGGCGACCAAGACCTCGCAGAAGATCATCGGCCTGCCGACCTGCATCGACGTGGGATCCCCCACTTGCGTGAAGCCGGAGACCAAGGCCGCGGTCGAAAAGTGGAACGCCGACGTCGAGGCAGCGGGCACGAGCACGACCGACCATCCCGACGGGCACAGCATCCCCCAGTGGATACACTTCGCCAACCCCTACACCGACCGCCCCACTTCCGACAGCAAACCGTCGTGGTTCGGAACCGACGACGCGGCCTACAAGATGTACAACAAGGCGACGGTGTCGTACATCAAGACCTCTGGCGGAAAGATCATCAACGGCAGTCAGAGCGTCTCCTACGACGACCGCACCGCCGACACCCACATACCGGACTTCGTCCGGAACTTCTTCGCGGCGCTTCAGAAGGACTACGGCACCCAGCCGCCCGACCTTGACTACGTCGCGAAGGACCTCAACGTGCATAACGGCCAGTGGGTCACCACCACGACCAACAGCGACGGCACCCTTCCCGGACGTGCGTACCAGTCCATCGGCGTGCGGCCGGTCATCACCGATGACAACGACAAGGCGGTCACCGACAACAGCGGTACCTGTGTCGCGGTGATGCACACCGCCGGTGGATCCATCGGCTACCGGCCGGCCCTCGCGGACCAGCACCTCACCGACAGCGTGGCCGACTGGGTGAACCGGGTCTCGAACGATACGGGGTCGTCGGACAACCCCGTTGCCCTCATGAGCCAGGAGATCCGGAACATGTTCTTCAAGCCGGGGCTCACTGGTTCGATCTTCGGCCAGGCGCCGCCCATCTGGCAGGAACTGGACTTCAAGTCCTGCGCCGACGGCACCATCAAGAAGGTCAGCGGTGCACCGGTCCTGCGGTCCAGTTACATGCCGAGCCAGTACCTGTACCGTAACGGCAAGGCCATCGATCTTGGCGGCAGCTACACCGGTTCCAGTGCCCCGATCACCACGGGCGACTTCTACCACTTCAGCGGACCCGCTACGCCGCCGAGCACCGAGGACCCCTACTCCAACTGCACAATAACCTCAGGTCACTCCGGAAACCCGTGGAGCGTCAACATCTCGGCTCCCTCACCGAACCCCGGTGCAGACCCTGACTCGACGCACTTCTGCAACGCGCCCGACAAGACGCCCGACCCTGAGTACACCCACTAGACGTGTGGTCGCCCTCGGTCAGAGGGCGACCACATATATTGCTCACAAAGAAAGGCCCCACACGATGGCGGCTGGCGCCCTTCTCATCGGCTTCGCCATATTCTTCCTCTCGCCACTCGTGCCCTGGCTGTTGTTTCCCTTCCAAAGGCAGGCAGGAACTGTAGCGGCGGCAATCTGGGGTCTGCTTACCCTGCCGTGCTGCTTCCTTTGGAACCGAGAATTCATCGGTCCAGCTCTTCTCGCGCTGTTCTCCTCCGCTGTGCGGATCATCGTCGAGGCGACCGGAACGTTCGAAGGGCCGCGTCTGCGCCGCAAACAACGGAAGCAGGGCAGGCAGCCTTACTGATCTTTACGTAAATTCGGTGGGTGTGGTGGTCGTCTGGGTGAGAGCCGGTCAGGGTGGCATATCAACCTCCCCCTTCGGTTACCGGGTCCTCCCCTGTGTTCTCCGCGTGGGGCACCTCGTACAACGCGGTCGTCGGCGTCGGCGACAACACGGGTGACGGCAGGAGCGACCTGGTCGAGCGGGACACCGCGGGCAACCTGTACCGCAACGCCGGTGACGGCAAAGGGCCGTTCGGGACGTCCAGGAGCGGAACAGCCGCAGCAATGGCCGCTTCCTGAACCGCAGCGTCCGGAGCGTGGAGGAAAGCAGCAACAGCCTGGAAGAGCCCGAACCGAGGAAGACATGAGCGACGTCCCCGCCGGGGAGTATCCGGACCAGGAGACCTTCCCTGATCGCTACCGGCTCCTCCACGGGCGCCCGGCCGGGGCGGCTTCCTGGAGGCGGCCGGTGATGTGGTGGTGGACAGCGTCCAGTCGGCATCCAGCGGATCGGCCTGGCTGTGGGCCTGGACCGAGGCCGGTGTCTGATCGCGGTCGCACGAGGTGCCGCTGGCCGAGTTTCAGTCCGCGGCCTGCCGGACATGGACGATGTTGCGATCGACGGCTCACATGTCCGGCCTCTCAAGGGGGGCTCGTACCTGACCTCCGCCGGTCGACCGGGCCCGGGCCGCCGGCAGGCACCACCTGATCGTCGACCGGCATGGCACTTCGTAGGTCGTCTCACTGACCATCGGAAACCGTCACGACGTCACACAAGCGAGCTTCTCCTGGATGCGATACCCGTATCCGCGGGGCCCGTGGCCGGCCGCGTAGACTGTTCGCCGACCGTGGCTACGATGACGACAAGTACCGCCGTCTCCTCCGTGTCCGCGGCATCATCCCGAAGATCGCCTGCAATGGCGCCTTCTATGGTTCGCCCTGGGCAAGACCCGCCGCGTCGTCGAGCGGACCTTCGCCTGGCTCCACGAGTTCAGAGACTACGAATCCGCTACGAGTTACGCGCCGGCCTCCACCTCGCACTACTCCACTGCTTGTAGCATCATCTGCTTGAGATGACTCCGAACGTCATTTTCGGATGTTCAGTTACGATGGCGGCCCTGCGCGCCTGCCCAGACGGTACCCAGACGGTATATGCAATCCGCCGCTCGCGACGTAAAGCAGAAATCGACTAAGCCGGGACGCATGTCGGCCAGTGAGCGCAGGACAAAATGGATGCTTCAACGCACGGTCTGGTGACGTCCGGGTCGGGTGTAGGAAGCTGAGGATTGCATGCCGGAGCGGACACGGAATGAGGCCCTGGCGGCACTGTTGGTCGAGGCGCACTGGAGCGCGACTCAATTGGCGAAGGCTGTCAACACACTGGGTGCGGCACAGGAATTGAGTCTTCGGTACGATCGTTCTTCGGTCGCGCATTGGCTGGCCGGGGCGCGCCCTCGTCGCCCCGTTCCCGATATCGTTGCTGCCGCGCTGTCTCGCCGCATCGGCCGGTTAATCTCTGCTCAGGCCACCGGCATGCTGCAGTCGTCGCACAGCATTGCGATTCCCGCATTCGGGATGAGGCGGGCGTCTCCGGTCGAGCAGATACTCGACCTGCTGCGGCAGGACGGCGACTCGAACCTCCGGACTCCGCTTTCTCGGACACCCTTCAGCGTGGCGTCTCTCGCTGTGCTGCCGTGGTCCGCTTCCGAACAGGCGCCGACCCCAGCGGATGGCGACCTGACCACGGCAGCGCAGTTGGAGACGCATAACGACATGATCGCATCGTTCACAAAGCTGGCCGACTGGCACGGGGGGAGGCTCGTCCGGCCCCTCGTCGTCGCCTACTTGCGCGACAGCGCGGTGCCCGTTTTGGTGAAACCGCGCCCTGCCACCGGACAGGATCGCGAGGTATTCACGGCCGCCGCGCAGTTCGTACACATCCTGGCTGGCATGAGCGACGACAGTGGCTATCACGGGCTAGCGCAGCTGTATTACCTGTCCGCTCTCGAACTGGCCCGTGCCGCTGGGAACGCGCGGCAGTTCGCGATCGGGCTACGCGCGATGAGTACCCACGCGCTTCGGCTGCGCCTGCCGCGCCAGGCGCTCGATCTCGCCGACATGGCTGTGGCTGTACTGGGCGGCCGCGGTGATGGGGCGGCTCAGGCCTTCCTGCTCAGCCAGCGTGCGCACGCTCGTGCCTGTGCCGGCCGGTTCCGCGAGGCTCGGGCCGACCTGGTTGCCGCCGAACGCCACCAAGACCGTGCATCCAGTTCGGCGGGTCCCTTCTTCGGATACCCGCGGGCGGCATTGAACTACCAGCGCTACCAGACCCTTGGCGCGATGCAAGAGAGCAAGGAGGCCATTTCCGCTCTGCAGGCATCAGCGCACGACCGCGCGCAGACCGACCGCAGGCGTATCGCGCTGACCCTCGCGCGTCTTGCTGAGGTGCACCTGGCCGTCGGCCAGCTCGACGAGGGGCTGCGCTACGCCCACAGCTTTCTGCGTGCTTATCCGCACATGCATTCCGCGCACGTCGACACTGCGCGGCGGCGTCTCAGTCATGCCCTCGCTCGCTACCCCGTGGAGCCGCAAGCCCGCGCCCTGGCGGAGCGGATGAGTTCGACACGCAGCCCGGGATAGCGAATCGTCGCCTGCCCGTCACGCACACTCAGCCGACTCCCACGCCACTGCGGCACCCGCTCCTGGTACGGGTCGAGACGCACCACACCCATTCACAAGCGCGCAATCGTTCAGCGCGTGCACGCCTTGGACGCTCTGAGTCCGCGTTCTTCGGATATGCAGGGGCACCTGTGCGTCACCACTGGTACGGCGATCACGCGATCCAACGAACGACTCCGAGATTGGCTACTCCATGGGCTCCACAGGCAAGAGCAAGAACACGTCATCGGTTGCTCCGCTCAGCGCGGTGGGCGACTCGCCTTCAGGAACGCGAGAGGAGAGCGCCGAGACAGCGGCCGGCTGTCCGGCCATGCCGGCGCGTCACGTCTGCGGAACTGGACGAAAGACGGCCCTTGTCGAGCGTGAGACTCCCTATCCGAATGGCGCGCGCGTCACCACCGCCCGCCGGCTCCTTTGCCGTAACGCGAAGAACCGACCTGCTGCACCGTGCACGTCGCGGCCTGTTCTCTTGGGGGGACGGGGCGCAGGACGAACCCCATCCATGTGTCTGCCGTGGCCTTGACTGAACCCGGCTGGCCCTCAGCCCCGATGCCTCGCCGTATCGATCCTGCGTCCGCGAGGTCCGTACTGCTCCGTCATCGGAGAGCACGATCGCATCTGTCTCCGGAGATAGACCCGGACTCCATCACCAAGCCGTACACGAGGGACCGCGAGACGAAGTCACTGCGGAGTCGCGTGTCGACCCTTCCCTGGCAGCGCTCATGACCCTTTCATACGGCCTGCGCCCGGACTTGCACCGAGGCGAAACAAGCCGGATCGACCATCAGCATGCCCGGGCGGCAGCAGAGCATCCGAGAGGTCGCATTGTCCAGCTTGCGGAGCGCAGCCGTGCGCCAGCAGTGATCGTTGTTCACCGATCGCCCCTCCCGTCACGCCTGAGCGCGCACGGATGCGGGCAGTCACCTGCCTGGGCCATCAGATCAGCGCACCGATGACGGTGCGCTGCGATAGGCACAAACGGCACCGACCAGCAGCCTGCAGTGCGCTGTTGTGTGCGCTCGTAGATATGTGCAAATGCGCTTCCTAACAGGGTGCTTCGAAGGGATGGAACACCGCATGGACCACCAGGTCGCTTTTCTCTTTCCGGGGGTGACGCAGTACGCACCGCAAGGGCTCGCAGGCCTGTGCCGCACCCGCTCCGAGGCCATGGATGTGCTGCGCCGGGTCGACGCCGTCGCACGCACCTACGACCTGCCGTCTCTGGAGGACCAAGCCCTCTGCGAGCCGCCGGCCACACTGGCGCAGCTGGAGGACGAGGAGCCGGCCGTGCTGCCGCTCCTGCAGTACGCACTGGCCCTCGCCACTGCCGAGGGCCTGCGTTCCGCCGGCATAGAGACGCATGCAGTGGCTGGTCACAGCTTCGGAGAACTGCTGGCTTTCGTCTACGCGGGAATTTTGAGCGTGGAGGACGGAGCCCGCGTGATCTGCCTGCGCATGCGCGCGATCGGAACGACGAGAGGTCGCGGCGGCATGCTCGCTGTACAGGCCGCACCGCCGCGGGTCGAGCACCTGCTGCGGGCCGTCGCGTTGCCCACCCTGGCCGTCGCGTGCATCAACACCCCCCGTCAGAGCGTGGTCAGCGGAAGCTCGTCTGAACTCGACCGTCTCGCAAGGCTCGCCGGAGCTCTCGACTGGCAGATCACCCGTTTGAGCTCGCCCTATCCTTACCACAGCCGTCTACTGGCGGGGCTGGTCACTCCGCTACGCGAAGCACTGCAGGAGGCAGGAGTCAAGGCTCAGGCCCACACGACGCCCACGCGATGCGTGTTTCACGACCGGTGGCACGACGACTCCGACGACCTGCTGACCCACATCGCCGAGATGCTGATCCGCCCGGTCCGTTTCGTCGACTGCGTGCGGTCCCTGTACGACGAGGGCATCACCCACGTCATCGAGTGCGGTGCCGGCGACACCCTGACGCGCTTCGTCGAGGCGAACATCCCGCGTGTCCAGATCATCGTCCCGTTGCCGGGCAACACCGCCACGCCAGACTTCGCTCGGCTCGCAGCCGGTCTGCGGACCCCAGGCACCAGCGCGGCCACGGCACGGCTCCCAACAGTCCCAGTCCGCGACTCCCTTACCAGTTCGCCACCTTCGGCACCCACGTCGCGGCAGCAGAACGCCGCCAATGAGCCAGCCACCGTCTCCACCCCGCCACAGGGGCCGACGCCACTGAACGCCCTTGCAGGCGCGGCCCCGTCGGGTGCCGCAGCCGAGGGAAATCAGCACCGCCAGAAAGTCGTGGCCGTCCTTGGCGACCTGTACGCGGAGATCACCGGCTATCCCGCGGACGTGTTCACCGAAGACGCGCATGTCGAGGTCGAGCTGGGCATCGACTCGCTACGCCAGACCCACATGCTGGCCGCGGTAGCCGAGAAGTTCGCTGTGCCGCTGCTGGCATCCGGAGTGCGTATCACGGACTTCCCCACGATCGGCCACATCGCCGACGCAGTCGTCAAGCACACGTCCTCCGCAGCGGCTTCCTGAACCCCGGCCACCACCAGAAAGGCTTCCGCAATGTCACAAAGCCGCAAGCCGGCGCAGGCCGGGCCCCCGGTCGCCATCGTCGGCATGGGCCTGGTGCTGCCCAACGCCAGCAGCCCCGCCGAACTGTGGGACCTGCTGCACACCACGCGAGAAACGGTCAGCGAACCGAGCCCACTGCGCATGAACCTCGACCACTTTCTGTCCTCGACGCCTGCGGACGACAAACTGGGCGAGCGCGCAGCCAGCTTCCTCAACACCTTCACTCCACACCCGCAACTCATCGGCGACGTCAGGTCCGGTCGTTGGAGCCCCGCCGCCTCTTCTCCCGCGTCCTGGCTGCGCCACTGTGCTTTCCAGGCGCTCGACGGCGTACACGTCGGCACCGGCCACCGTTCCCTGGCCGCCATCGCTCTTTCCGCGGACACCGTGCAGGACCTGGAGCGGGACTCCATCGCCATCGGCATGCGTGAACGCATGGCCGAGGCGGTCGAGAGGCAGGGGTCGCCCGCCGCGGAGCGGGCGATCTGGACACTAGGTGAGGAACTGGATCGCCGCTACGCACAGGCGGACAGGACCAGCATCGGCCTCACGCCCGACGCGCTGTGCCGCCAGGCTCTGTCCGGGGTGGTGCCCCACATCGATGAGCTCGCCGTCGTCACGGCGACCTGCGCGTCCGGGCTGGCCACCGTGAACCTGGCCGTACGCCAGTTGCGTGACGGAATCTGCGATGTGGCCCTGTGCGCGGCGCTGCACGAGCTGACACCGCGGCTCATGGTGACTCTGCAGCAGGCCGGAGTGCTCTCACCGTCGCATCAGGTGCGTCCCTTCGATCAGAAAGCTGACGGCACCATGTTCGGCGACGGTGCCGTCGTCCTGGTTCTGAAGACGCTGGAGCGCGCCCGGCAAGACCGGGACAGCGTCTTGGCAGTGGTCGCAGGCTACGGCGAGGCATCCGACGGCCGCGGCAAGTCCATCAGTGCCCCCAACCCGCTGGGTCAGCGGCGTGCGGTGGAACGGGCCTGGCAGGCCGCCGGCATCTCCGGCTCCGACCTCGGGCTACTGATCGCGCACGGGACCGGAACCCGTACGGGAGACCCGGTGGAGCTCGCCGCTCTGGAGATGGCGCTCGACGGAGGGGCCTGGCCGCCGATCATCACGAACAAGGCGTGGACCGGTCACACCGGCACCACCAGTGGTCTGGTGTCCGTAGCACATGCGGTACTCGCCCTGCAGCACGAGGAGATACCCGCCCAGCGCTTCTTCACCGCACTGTCCCAGACCCCTGAGCTCAACACCACACCCGAGGTTCCCACCGCCGACATCCCCTGGCCCGCAGGCGCCGATCCGCGCTTGGTGGGCATCTCCTCCTTCGGCATGGGAGGCGCTAACACCCATCTTGTGCTGACGGACTCCACCACGTCTGGCGAGGACAGTGATCCGGCCCCCGCCGAAAACATCGTCCTGGTCGGTTGGAGCAGCGCATTTCCCGGTGACTTCACTCACCAGAGCGCCACGGACTGGATCGCCCATGGAGGCAGACCTCCAGCCCCCCACTTCGGTGACGACTTCCCCATCCCTGACTTCCGCGAGCTGCGGATCCCGCCGTCCGTCCTCACCAAGATGGACCGCACCGAGATCATGGCCTTGCGCATGGTGGGCGAGCTCATGGATCGGCTCGGCACTGACGCCGAGGATCTGCGTGCACGCACAGGGGTTCTCGTCGCCCACGTCGGCCACACCCAGGCCGCCGCAAGCCACATGTTGCGCTGTTACTTGGACGACAGCGCACAGGCGTTCACCCACCGCGACGACGACGCGGACGTCACCGCCGCCATCCGCGACGCGCACGCCTCCGTCGCCGACACTCTGCGCACCACGGTCGCTCCGGCCAGCAGCGACACCATCGGCACCAGTGTCATCGCGAGCCTCATCGCCGGCTGGACCATGAACTATTTCGACCTGCATGGGCCGCAACTGGCCGTCGAAACCGGTGCCGACGCCGGACTGTCCGCCCTGCATGTCGCGGAACGGTATCTGCGCCACAACGACGCGGACCTGCTGTTTGTGGCCGGTCTCAACGCCCACTCCGGCTTACGGATGGATCACAGCACCGGCACCGCGAAGGTCGGCCGACGCGCAGCGGACGGCGGCATCACCTTCGCCCTTGCCCGCCGCTCCGTCGCCGAGCGCGAGAACCTGCCCGTCCTCGCCACACTGAGTGCCGGCCCCGGTAGCCGAAGTCCGGCGTCCGTCACCACCGCCTGGCAAGAGGCACCACTGGCCGGCAGCGAGCTGACCTACCTCGGCGCCGACGGCCTGCTGGCCTGTCTCAACGCGGCCCTGACATCCAGCACCCCCGTACACATCACCTCCCAGGTATCCAGCGGCCCCTACGTCACCATCAACGCCTCCGTCGCCGAACCCGACGCCCCAGACACCGACAGCGACGAGGAAGAGACAGCCTCCGGCCACCCGCGCCCCGAACACGCATCGGACGTGCTGCACTGCGACAGCATCATCGTCTCGCGCCAGCACCCGCAGTGGGTCGAGCTTCCCGCTCTCGACCGGAGCGCCACAGCACGCATGCGGCAGCCGGTACCGCCCGACACCCTCATCGTCACCGACATCCCGCAGGCCGTCGTCGAACTGGACCTGCCCGACTCCGCCCGGATCTGGAGCACCACCGCCCTCACGGGGGACCGCCCGCACCTGAATGTCGTCGACCCGGCAGACCTGGACGCCGTACGCGCCGCACTGCCCGCCGGCATCCGGCACCTGCGCGTCATCACCACCCTGACCGACCTCGGTCCCGCCTGGGAAGCTAACGAGCTCGAACGCGTACTGACGCTGCACGACCTCACCTTCGGCGCCCTGCAAATCCTCAACGACAGGTTCACCGCGGGCGCAACCGCAGCGGCGCTCCTTCTCAACGCCGTGCGCCACGACATCCCGCACCCCGCTGTACATCTGTTCAACGGGCTGATGAAAACTCTGGCCGTCGAAGCGCCCGCAGCCTGCGCCTGGACGGTAGCCACCCACAGTCAGAACCTGCCCGAAGCCCTCACCCAACTGAATGAAGAGGCACAGGCGGATCACCCCCTGGGCATCACCGTGCGTGTCCCGCACGGACGACGCCTTTGCTACGCGCTCCAACCGCTGGACCCCGAACCCCTGCACACCCCGGCCTTCACCGCCGTGGACGACACCCTCAACACCGACAGCGTCGTCGTCGTATGCGGTGGAGCCACCGGCATCACGGGCGAGATCATGACCACGATGGCCCGGTACTGCTCTCCAACGATCTACCTGCTGGGCCGCACCCCCGCTCCGGCCGGCGGCAGCGCCGACATCCTTGTAGCCCCACCAGACAAGCCGGCCTTCCTCGCCCAGCAGCGCGCCGAACGCCCCGAGGCGACAATCGCCGAGTTGCTACGCGATTACAGCAAGCTGTCCAAGCAGTACAACATCGCCCGGCAACTGGCTGAACTGCGCGACCACAGCGGCAACGACCGGGTCCACTACCTGGCCTGCGACCTCATCGACGCAGCATCGGTGAACGACATCATTGCCACCATCCAGCGCCGGCACGGCGGCATCGACCTCCTCATCCACGCTGCCTCCGCCGCCCAGGCCGGATCACTCGCCAACAAACGGCTCACCGACTTCCGGCGAGGGCGCGACACCAAGGTCCGCGGCTACCTGAACCTTCGCGCTGCCACCGCGGACAACCCCCCACGCCTATGGTGCAACTTCGGCTCCTTCATCGGCTTCGCCGGCTGGCCCGGAGAAGCCGACTACGCCTCCGCCAACGACTTCCTCGCCGGAGCCGCCCGCTGGGCTCACTCGATGGAAGACCGCAATGAATACACCATCAACTGGACCGCCTGGGCAGAAGTCGGTATCGCCGCCGACAACGACGTTCGCACAGCCATGCGGCAGCTCGGCATCAATGAGTTCATGACATCCGACGAAGGCATACTGTGGTTCTTCCGGGCCCTGCAAGACGGCAGTCGGCCACCCGTCATCGTGCACCTGCCCGCCTCCGAGATGAGCTGGCTCCTACGCGAAGCCCCCACCCTGTCGTCCACCCGCGCCGACGCGAGTGTTCCCGCCGTCCCGGCGACGCCCGTCACCGCCTCCCGAACCTTCACCCTCGACAGCGACCGAGACCTCGCCCACCACATGGTCCGCGGCCGCCCACTGGCCCCCTCCACCGTCGTCATGGACATGGCCTTTCGTGCCGCACGTCAAGCCATCCCCGACCTCGAACCCACCGGTCTGCGCGACCTTGAACTGGACGAACCCGTCATCGTGCTGCCGCACCGCGCAAAGACCCTCAACTCCACGATCACCCGTATCGAACGTCATCACGACCACGCCACACTCCACTTCGAAGTGACCTCCGACCTGACCCACCCCACCACAGGCCAGCCACTGCGTCAGCAGACTCATGGCACCGGCATCGTCGAGATGTCCGCGGACACACCCTCACCGCCCGTCTGGCAGCCCCCCGACCCGGTGCCACAACAGCCCGTGCCCAACCCCGTCCACATACCCAACCTCGTCTCCTACGTCAGCGGTCCCTTCGTCTGCACCTCCGACCACCGCTCCGACACCCACGGAGCCTCCTCCACCATCAAAGCCCCCCAATCCCAGTGGAAGGATTCCTTCACCAGCTATATCGTGCCGGTCCGCCTGCTCCAGGGCTTGCTGGAGATGACCTACCTAGCCAAGGCAACCGCGAGCGACATCCCCCTGCTCCTCCTTCAGCACATCAAGCACATCGACTTCTACACGGACGCCAGCGAGGACACCCTCCTGGAGTCCAACGCCGCGGGACTGCGCGTATTCGCCACACCCGGAGGCGACACCATCACCGTCGTCAGCGAAACCGGCACTGTCCTGGCACAAGTACGCGGCGCAGGAGGCGCACACATAGGCGACTTCACCCGCGACACCGCCGCCATCACCGAACACCACGGACGCAACCCCGACACCGCCTCGTCCGCCAGGGCCGCACAATGACACGGCGACTGGCCGACAAGGTCGCCGTCGTCACCGGCGCCGCCCGCGGCATCGGGCGCGCCACCGCCCTTAGATTCGCCGCCGAAGGAGCCCACGTGGTCCTCGCCGACCGTGACGAGGACACCGGCGCACAGACCGCCGCCGAAGCCGCAGGACTCTTCATCCCCACCGACGTCACCGACCCACAGGCCGTCGAGCGCCTCTACACGCTCACCACCCGGAACTACGGACGCGTGGACATCGCCGTCAACAACGCTGGCATCTGCCGAGCCGATGACGGCGACATCCTTGAAACCACCTTCGCAGCATGGGACGCAACCCTTAGGGCGAACCTATACTCGATGTTCCTGTGCTGCCGCTTCGCGCTCATGCACATGCGCCCCCGCGGCAGCGGAAACATCATCAACATGTCCTCTGCCGTCGCATTGACCGGAACTCCCGCCGCACCTGTCGCCTACACGGCCAGCAAAGGCGCACTCATCGCCCTCACACGGCAGATAGCAGCGCGGTACGCGGTCGAAGGCATACGCGTCAACGCCCTCTGCCCCGGACCGGTCGACACCGCCCTGTTCGACGACCTCTTCGCCACCGACCCCCAGCGAGCCGTCGACCGCCTCATCGTCACCCCCATGCGCGGAGCATCCTCCCCCGACGACGTTGCCGCCGCGGCAGCATTCCTCGCCAGCGATGACGCCGCACGCATCACCGGCACAGCCCTCCCCGTCGACGGCGGACTGACCATGACGCACATAGCAGGGATGCCTGAGCCACACCCGCGAACGACACGTCAACGGTGACGCGCACGCCCGCGGGGCTGGTACCGAGGATCCTGTCGGCCGCAGTGAAGAGCGACAGCTTCTTCACGACGAAACGCCTGGTCCGCGTCCCACGGAGCGACGACGCGGGCATACGCGCCGGCGAGAGGCAGAAGGGCGCCAGCGGCGAACGCCAGCACCAACCCCGCAACCTGCCCGGGCCAAGGCTCGGTGTTCTCGCCCGCTCAGGAGAGAGCGGGGACTGAAAGAGGCCGTGAGTTCGGCGGCCCGGACCTGGTATGCACGGGAGGTCACCTGCCCAAAATGGCAGGGGCCCGAACGCCCCGTGCATGCCGCATGGTCCGCACTACGAGCGGGTGGAGTAGCCGGAGGATCCCATCCGCGAGCCGCGGGGTTGAGGTACCCGCTGGAGCGCGCCGGCTCCAGTCGAGTACGGCTGTGCGCCGCGCGTCGAGCCAGCAGCCACTTGCCCGCCGCCCTCACCGCACTGGACCGTACGCCGACCCGCGGTGCAGCCGGTCGGCGTACTGCGCCGACCGAGCCGGGTCGACGGCCCCCGCAAACAGGCTGGCGCCGGGCAACTGGCCCAGCCCGGCGAGACGGGTCCGTGGCGCCGTCGCTGTTACCGGCATGGCGAAGCCTGGTCCCGGCAGAGGCGTCGCCGATCACCCGCTTAGCGGCCCAGGGCGTCATAGAGCACAGCCGGAACGCACGCGGCGCACGTTCCGTCATTTGTGCGAGCCGACCCGGCGCGGTGCTGCCCTCTTCGCTCTCCCTTTCCTCATGTATCTGCGAACGTTCGTAACGTCGTCGCCGCACCGAGAGGCGGACCCGTTCCGTGCAACGCCCCGCCGCTCTTATGGAACAACCGAACACCGAGGGTCGAAGGCGGAATTCACTATGGGAAAGGTCATTCATCTTGTGGGAACTCGCACTCGCGTCACACTGTTCGCCGCCACGGCATCGCCGCCGCACGGAGTCGGTCGCTGCTCTGAATCTAGGGAGTACGCCGACGGAATACTGTTCGCCCAGAACGTGTCGGTGAAGCAAGGCGTCGCGTACACGCAAGATCACCAATCTCCAGCCGACCCGCTGACCGGAGTGAGGGCGAGGGCGTGGCCGCGCCTGCACCACTCATGTACCGCTCAGGGGACGTCGGGCTGTGGCGGCCGCAGCGCCCACGGCGGTCGGGGCTCGATACCAGGATGCCGACGCGGAGGCCGCCGCCGGGCGGCACGCGGCCACCTTGACAGGCCGCAGGTGCTTGAGAGGCGTGACCTGAGAGCCATGTGACGAGACGCGACGGTATCTACCGCGTCTGCTGCCACCGGCCCTCGGCTGTAAGTCCCGCACGGTCTGGCTCCGGTGAGCTGGTGAGGCGGTCACCTCTCCGAGAGGTGGGCCGTCTTGGTGCCGTAGAACCGCCGACGAGGCGCGCTCCGGAGCGCTCAGCCCTGTCTCAAAAACGCCGCAGGTGCATACAGGGCGAATCTTCCTTACCTTTGAACTATTTTCGTGGCTCAAATGGTGCGTTGACGCACTGTATGAACGAAGCGATGCTCTGAGGTGAGATAACCGTGGGAGGTAATATGCCAGAGGGAACAGCAAAAGCCGTCCTTGTGTTGGAGGGTCGTGTCACCGGCACTCGCGTCCTGGAAGCTCGAAATGGGCATGACGTCCTAGAGATATCCTTCTCCGCTCGCGGAACCTTCGCCGGGCACGAGGTGGAGGGATCTTTCACCTACGAGCAAGAGGCCATCTCCGTCAATACCTTCGTCGGCAGCGGAAGGGCTGTCCTGCACACCGCCGACGGTGAGGGCACGCTCTCTCTCAAGGCCACCGGGGCCACGAAGCGGAAGGAGGGCGCGACCGGCCTGGTGTGGCGCGTGTACGCGGCTGTTCAGAGCGCCGCCCCGACGTTCGCGCAATGGGATGGGCAACTGCTGGACATGACTGCCACCATCGGCGACGATCAGAAGATCTCCCTCCGCGCTGTGCCTTGGACCTGAGAGTTCGACGGTCGGCCGCTCGTCGTAAGCAGGTCGGGCGGTGTCGTGAGAGGCGAGGGGACAGACCAGGGAGGGCGCCTCCCGACCACTCCGCAGAGCGGGCCACGCCGGTCAACGGGATGGACGCGCTGCACAAACGCTCGGCGCTCCCTCCTGCCCAGAAACAGGTCAACCGGTGTCCGTTCCGGTGTCCATAGACCTCGCTTTCCCACATCCAGTCCACGATGTGAGCCCACGGCCAGGTCCCGTTGCCGGCGGTAGGTGCGGAGACGCAGGTGAAGTGACTGGGCCACGCGCTCCTGCTGGCCGGCCGGGTGGAGAAAGGTGCGCTCGATCACCTCGAACAGGCCATGGCGGTCGGGCCGCAACAGCTCGGCGGCCCTCGCGAGGAGTTCGTCGAGACTCGCAGTGGACGACCGCACGACCCGCGAACGCGTCAAAGGGTTGCGCCCCAGAGCCTGCGATACGTGCGGATCGCGCAGCGCGACGCGGATGGAATCGGCGAACTCGGCCTCGGAGAGTACAAGTTCGGCGGACTCCTGCTCATGCGCCGACCGGGCCGGGGCGCCCACCTCACGGGCCGCGCTGAGTTCGCGCCACTCGGTGAGGTCGGTGCGCCGCCAGTCGTGGGTGAAGACCGGGTAGGTGGTATCCCCGATCATGTGCGCCGTCTCGGCCGCCGACCAGAAGTCCGGATAGTCGAGTGTCGGTCCCCACAACACGGCATCCGCACATGCCCCCACCAACGTCCAGGCCGAGCGATCACGGGAGAGGATGTCGAGGACCTGGTCCCGGCAAGCAGAGTCAGCGACGGGGATGAGGCCTGGCCGTGGTCACGGTCGAGGAAAGAACCACCAGGCCCGTATGTGCTCGCCAGGGCGGGTCGCGCCACGCTGTTGGGCGTACTGCCACATGCTGTCGGCACCCGGATCCGCCCCCAGGTCCTCGGCACACAGGTCGAGGCAGGCGCCGAACCCCTGCGGTTTCCCGGCCCGTCCGCGAAAGATCCGGAGGGCTTCGGGCTGGCGGCGCGGCCAGTACGCCACCAACTCGGCCTGTTCGGCCCCCTGAGCCCGGGTCGTCATCTCATCGATCGGCGTCGTGCCTTCCGGCCGCAGCGCATCGATATGGTGATCGCCGGGCCGCGCGGCCGCAATGTATGCAGCGAGCCTGGTCCGCGGGCAGGTCACGACGATGGCGTCGGCCAGCAGCCGTTGCTGCACTTGCGCGTCCGGCGCCGAGCGGATTCGCGCGACCAGGTCGGCCCGCACCTGGTGATGCACCTCGGTGTAACGCTCCAGGTCGCGTCATCGCAGGTCGGCGCCAAGCGCGTCGGTGACCATGTCATGAAGGAAGAGGCCGTACGGACCTCCTCGACGAACGACAGTGCGCAGCCACGTGAACAACTCCTCGGCGCTGTCGTCGAGCATGGACCGAAGGACGTTCCCGGTGACGACGTTGCCGTGCGCGCAGACCTCCAACGCCAGCCGATGGCCCGGACCCGGCACTTCGTCCAGGATGCGGGTCAGCAGATCGCGTACCACGTCGGGCAGGTCTCCGAGTGTGCGCGGCAGGACGTCACCGCCCCGTCGCTCTGCGTCCACGAGCATGGACAGGGTGGGCGGGTGGCCGTGGCCGATGGCGAGCAGATGCTCATGGAATTCGGCGGGAACGTTCTGCCCCGCCAGGTAGGCGCGGCCGCCGCACGGCGCGAGGTTGTGCAGCGCAATGCCCCGGATCAGCTCGCGCCGTGCGGGATCGGCCAGCCACGGCTACGAGGGCGGTCGTCGTGCCGCGATGACCGCGACCGCGTCGGCGGGCGGCGCCGGCGCGAACTCCTCCCGTACCCAGTCGTCGATTGGGGCACATGGCGGCCGTCGATGGTTATCGGATCGGCGCCCGCATTCATGGCGACACAGGCCAGAACGTCCCGTAACGCGCCCTTGCCGATGCCGCCCGGACCGTGAAGAAAGAGCACGCCGCCCGCGCCCGGCAACGTCCGGAACAGCTCGATCCCTCCGGCGCGCCCCGCGAAGGCACGTCGTCGCAGCTCGTTCAGCCGCTACCTGATGGTCATCACACAGCGACACTACCCATCATCGAACAGCACGGGCCGGTAGCCCGTGTTGCGGCGCGGCGCTGCTTTGATGGAGGCCGGTTCCCGTCGATCCGCAGGGAAGGTCGGACGGTCACACTTCGGTCAACCACCGCCGGTCCCGGGTGGATCGGCACCCGTGACGGCTTCCGCGCTCCGCCCTGCCTGATCGAGGCGGGCACCGCCCCGCGGAGTCGGGTCGCGGCCGGGTACCTGTCAGTGGCCCCGCCAAGCCGTCTTTCGAGGAAGCTGCTTGGCCGGCAGGAGTCGCAAAGCCTGCGCGGAGCAAGGCCGGTGTGGTGTCGAGCACCCTGGTGTCAGCCGGACGGTGGCGCTGGCCAGGCACCTCGGCGACGGGGGAGCCGGGGACGGCGTCGCGGCCCTGCCGGGTGAGCGACGGCCTGAAGGGCCCGTGCCGGCTGTGGGGGAGGGATGCGAGCGAACGCGCGGTCTGCGACTGCGGGAGGGTTCGATCATCGCGTGCGGCCTTCGGGTGGCCGCACCGGGACCTGTGCGCACCGAACCTTGAGGCTCCGCCTGGTAGTCCTGAAAATGCTGATCGACCTCACCCGCGTGACCGAAGACAGGCGGCGGGAGATTCGACGTACTCGAACCCTTGCTCGCCCGAGTGGCGCGCCATCGTAGAGCGTCGTTGGGTGCCACCGCCGACCCCTGCATGATCGTTCCCCCGTTCCGGAGGATGGTGGCCTTCACCGTGTCGATGTCGCCTACCTCCACCTGGGCGAGGGCTGTGCCGGCGGGGCATGGGGTAGTCCTCCCGGCAAGACGTCGTACGGGGGGCCGCGCGTTCGCTGTCCGCGCCTCATCAGCGGCCCGGAACGATGGCCGGCGGTCGGGCCCGAGCGGTTACCGCACGACGTAGGTCTCGATGTGGTCGATCACCGCCGATACGGCATGCCGGTACGCGGTGCTCGACCGACGGACCTGTGAGAGCAGCATGCCCCCCTGGATGGCGGCCAGCAGGGCCGTGGCCAGGGAGACGACGTCGGCGCGCTCGCTCAGTTCGCCGCGCGCCTGCATGCGGGCGAGCCCTGACCTGATGGGCAGTTCCCATCGGTCGAAGGAAGCGGAGAGGTCGGTGCGGGCCGAGGGGTCGGTCTCGGCGAGTTCGCTGGCGAGCGAGCCGATCTCGCAGCCGCCCGCGCACCCCATGGCGTCCTGTCGGTCGGCCGCCTTGGCGCACCAGGCCCGCAGGGCGTCGATGCTGTCCAAGTTGTCCAGCAGCGGACGCTGCTGGTCGAGCTTGGTGTCGGTCTGGAAGTTGACCACGGCCAGGACCAGGCCCCGCTTGTCGCCGAAGTAGTGGTAGATCTGCGACGCGCTGACTCTGGCGGCCGCCTGGATGTCCGGGATACTCGTGCCTCCGACGCCGTGATGGAACATCAGCTCCGCGGCGGCCTCGATGATGCGGTCACGGGTCTTCCGGCCGGGCTCGGTGAGCCGACGCCGCTCTGGCTTTTCGACCGCTACGGACGAGTTCATGCACGCACCTTACCCAGATTGGAATTGCCATTCCAGAACGGGGAGCCCTAGAACATGGAGCACTGATTCCAATCTGCTGTTCCGGCAGTCCTCAGGAGGGTGCCCACCATGTCGCTCGACCCCCAGATCGCCACCCTGATCGCGCAGTTGGCCGAAGGAGGCAACCCCGCCCCGGAGAGCCAGACGGTCGGCGGGAACCGCGCCCTCGCAAGCAGCCTCGCCACCCTCGCGGGTGACCCCGAGGCGGTCGGCAGTGTGTACGACACCGTGGCCGCCGCCGAAGGCGTTGAGGTCCCCGTCCGCGTCTACACCCCCGCTGCCTCGCGCTCCGGGCCGTTGCCCGTGACGGTCTTCTTCCACGGCGGCGGATGGGTCCTGGGAGACCTGGACAGCCAGGATCACATCGCCCGCATCGTGGCCAACCGTTCCGGCACGATCGTGGTCTCCGTCGACTACCGGCTTGCCCCGGAGCACCGCTTCCCGGCGGCGATCGAAGACGCCTACGCCGCCGTCACATGGGTCGCGGCCAATGCCAGCGGCTTCGGCGGCGACGGGCAGAGCATCGCGGTGCTCGGAGAGAGCGCCGGCGGTAACCTCGCCGCCGCGATCGTGCAGGAAGCTCGACGGCGCGGAGGACCGCGCATCGCGCTCCAGGTGCTGGCGTACCCGGCGGTCGACCGGTTCGACGACAGCCCCTCGATGTACGAGAACATGGCCGGACCGCTGCTGACCCGCTCCTGGCTCGAATGGTTCTGGGGTCTCTACCTCACCACCCCCGACCAAGGCGCCGACCCGCGCGTCTCGCCGGCACGCGCCGACGACCTGGCCGGGCTGCCTCCCGCCGTCATCGTCACCGCCGAACACGATCCGCTGCGAGACCAGGGCGACCGGTATGCGCACAGGCTCGCCGACGCCGGGGTGCCGGTGAGGCACATCCCAGTCAGGGGTGCCACCCACGCCTTCTTCTCGTTCACCGGGTCGGTGCAACTCGCCCGGGACGTCCTGAACCAGCTCGGAGACCTGGTGGCCGCGGCGTTCGACGCCTGAACCCCACACCGGTGTCGCCACCTGTCAGGTCCCGCCGTGCATCCGCACGGCGGGACCGACCAGGGCCTTGATCCCAGAGGGAGAGAGAGGAAGCGGTCGGGCGTCTCACTGTGCGCGGCCGGGGCGGTCGACACCGGCAAAAGCATGGTGTCGAGGGCCTTGACGGCGAGTGTTGCGCGGAGCGCTTGCCGTAGGTGCCCGGCGAGCTTTGAGCGTACTGGCAGCACGAGGATTCGGACGTCGGACAACGATCGCCGTGCGGCAACAAGTGCACGAGCCGCTGCACCAGGCCGGGGGCAGGCGGGGGACCCCACGTCGTGACGCTCGATCAGCGGGCGGTGATGTGGACCGAATGGTTTCCCCGCCCCGTCACCACGCTCTCCTGCAACGTCACGTCCACCCGCGACACCGTTACCGAGGACAGCTCAGGAGGCCTGGGCGTCAAGTCGCGCAGCACGCGACCCACCTCTGACCACGCGGGCGGGCGCTGCGCTGCACTCAGCAGGCTCCCCGCACCGTGGCGGATCGTGGACGCCGGCCGCGTCGGCCGAGGACGGTCGCGCCTCGGGCTCGCCCTGTGAGCGGTAGTGCCGCCGGCCCGTGTGGGGGCGGAGTACGGCGGGAGCTCACGCTCGCCGTAGTCCGCCGTGTCAAAGCCGTCAAGAGACCAAGGCTCTGCTGCACGGTTCACCGCGAAGGCAAGGGACGTACGACCCGGGGCGAGGTCCCGCCCAGGGGAGCCCCGTCTCCCCGGCGCGCGCCGCGACCGCCAACGGCGGGCCTGGATCTTCAGATCGCCGCGGGTCTGTAGCCGGATGTGGTCACTGACGAGCGTGGCGTGGGGGAGCCGAGGTCGATCGCGCTGACCTCGTCCGGGCGCGTCGGCTGGGTCGGGGTGAGGTCGATCTCGACCGCTCCCAGGTTCTCCCGCGCAGCTGTTCGACGGTTCGCGCACCGATGACGGGCGTGGTCACCCCTGGCCTGTGCAAGGTCCAGGCCAGTCCGACCTGTGCAGGGGTCCGGCCCAGTTCCGCGGCGACCTCCTTGACGGCAGCCACGATGGCGAGGTTGCGCTCGGTCACTCCGCCCAGTGCTTGTCTGCGGGGGAGTGTCAGTTGGACCTCGTCATCTGAGCGTCAGCGGTACAGGCTTACTGACCTGGCGCTTGGCACTGACAGATGGTGCTTACGTGTTGCTGACATGAGTGACGAAAGCTCAGGTCGTTCTCGCGCCGACTGCTATAGCGGGTGTGGAGTTTTCCCTGGCCAGGAGCGTGGCACCGGCGGACACCGCCGAAGTTGAGGAGACTTCGCGGCCGTTGGACTGCTTGGCTGGGAGCGGAGCTGCCGGAGTATGGTCCCGGCATGGATTGGGGAGAGGTGCCGGCTTGGGCGGCGTTGGTACTGGCGGCTGGTGCTTTCGTCGTGAGTGTTAAGGCTCGCCAAGACGGGCGGTGATCTGCGGATGCATCAGCCAAATCGGCTGATGCAGCGGTCCGTTCCGCAGAGGTTGCTGAGGCCACGCGTGCTGATCAGCGACGGGCGGCAGAGGAGGAACGTTGAGCGGGCTCAAGGCCGAGCGTCCTTGCCTGGACGTTCGCGTCGAGTACGTAGGCGGGGATACATGGGCGCTGCGTAACGCAGGGTCCGCTCCTGCCGCCGCTGTGACGGTCGCGGAGCGTGACTGGCCACCAGGCACGGAGCGGCCGGTGGATTGGGAGCTCGCCTGCGGTGAGGCCCGGGTGTTCGTGATGACGGAGGACATGGCGCACTCAGTGCCCACGCAGCTGTGGCGGACGTGGTCCGGCCAGCAGGAACCGGAAGCCCGCCAGGTTCCGCGCCGCCCCGAGTGAGTACGTGAGGGGTGATGAGTTGCTCGGCCATCCGGTTGGATGGCCGAGTGCAGAGCCTGGCCTCCTGCCGTAGGAAGATGATGGGGAATGGCTCGGACAGTTCGTCAACGGCGGTATCCGCGCTTGAAGTCGGCCTCCTGCCTGGCGTCCCCGTCCTCGATGGCGTCAAGGCGACGCAGGGCATCCGAGGCGAAGGCCCGCACCGCCGCGTTCGCATCGGTCACAAGCGGAGCCAAGGCCGTGCGGCGGGATTCTGGGTCGTCGGGGAGATCGGTGTCCAGGCCGGGCAGAACGATGCCCGCCAGTATCGCGTCCCGGCTGGCAACGTCGATGTCTGTGGTCAGCAGGCTGGAGACGGTTTCTGCCCACAGCGGTGTCTGCCATGCGTGTTGGATGGCGGCAGCGGCCTGCTGGCGCTGGGCCGGTGCCCCCGATGCCCACTGCCGTACGCGCCCTGCCCATTGCTCCGTGCCGCGCCCGAGAGCTGACAGCAGCCGCGCGGCTGCCAGTTCGGCGCGTTCACTGACCTCTGCTTCGGAGCGGGCCCGGTCCAGCTGTCCGAGATAGGCGCTGACCAGCTGCTCGCGCACGGGCGGTGTGAGCCTGGCAAGCGACCGCGCCCAGGCACCGGGCAGCTCATATCCGCCGCCGACGGCCAGCAGCTGTTCAACGAGGACGGCGGCGAACTGCTGGGGGAGGGAAGAAGCGATCGCGACGGCGCCGGAGGCCGTTTCCTCGTCGAAGTGCACCGTATGGGGGATCTGGTCGGCGTGGCCGAGCCGGCGGCGCAGCGCTTCAGCGAACAGGCCCGCCACTTCACTTTCGACGGGGACACTGTCTTTGCCTGCCTCCTGAAGCAGGAAGCCGATGACCTGAAGAGTATTGGGAAGGGCGGCGGGTGGACACTGCGATGCCAGGGAGGCGAGGACCTTCATGCGCTGTGCGAGTGGCTGCTTGCACGGCACCAGATGCCAGTTCAAGATCCACGCCAGTCGGGACGCCACCTCATCACCTACCGCCGATCCCTCTGCAGCGGATTCCAGGAGCAGGGGGAGCAGCCGCAACTCACGGTTGGGGTGCTCGTCGGCACAGGTGAGTGCTGCGGCGGCCAGGCGAGGATCGCTGACGCGTTCCTCAAGCCAGGGCCAGACCACGTCCGGATGGCGTTGTGCGAGACCGGCCAGCAGGGCGCCCTCACCGGCTAGCGGGGCGCGAGCGATCCTCTCAAGTGCCGTCCGCGGATCATCCGTGCTGACTCCGACCGCCTGCGCGAACGCCGGAAGGGCACTGACCGCCACCCCTGTGACATTCGGTGCCGTTTCGTCCAGGAGTTCCAGTGCCTCGATCAAATCCACCTCACCGCCCAACTGTTGGGCGGCGAGATGCTGCGCCTCCTGCGCCTCACGCCAGGGCGTCTGATCGTGCAGCGGCTGCAGTACCGCAAGCCGAGTGAGCGCCGTATCCGCCAGTGCCCCGACGGCCACCTCGTCCCCGGCCGCTGCGGCAGCGCTGAGGGTAGTCGGCCGTGAACCAGGGCCCAGCACCGCTTGCGCAGCGCTGCGTCTGACCGGCAACGGCAGCGAGTCCCACCGGGCCGCGATCTGCGCGGTGAACTCCGTCGCAGCGGTATCCAAGATCGCTTCTGCATACGCCGGCATGACAGTGCCCGACAACAAGGGCCGGGCACCCTCACGGCGCAGGCTGCCCGGCAGGGAGACGAGCGTGTGCAGGACCGTCAGGCCCTCGCCGCTGCGCAGCACGGGCTCGTCCAGGAGCGGGACGAGCAGGGCGAGCACTTCGCGCAGCAACTCAAGCGTCTGCGGCTGGTCCGGCAGGATTGCGGCGTGCAAGGTGATCGTACTCGCCGATTCCGGGCTGCCGCTGGTGCTCTCGACGGTGAGGTGCAGCAGCGGCTGCATTGCGGCCAGCAACACGCGGATGAGGCTGAGAGGACCGCGGACCGCGGCATCCTCCGGATCAAGCCCGTGCGGCGGATAGGCCCCGCGATCGCGCACCCACTGGGCGATGGTCCGCAGGACGGTGCCGCGCTGCTCCAACAGGGCATCGAATCCACCCGGCAGCGTATGGGCCGGGGCCGAGCACCACCGCTGGATGCCCTGCAGTATCCCATCGCGCCGGTTGGAGCCTTCGGCCGGCAGGGCCGGTTCCATCAGCCAGGCCACGTCCAGCATCACACGCACCGGGCTGGGCACGGTGTCGAGGCTTACGCGCTGGGCGAGTTCAGCGAACCGCTCACCCAGGCGCTGCAGCCCGTACCGGTAGTGCGCCGCCGGGTCACCCTCCCCCCACAGCTGGGGCGACGGTGCCAGCGGCCACCGTTGGACCAGCAGCCCGTGCAGCTCTGCGAGGATCCCGGGAGCCGCGACAGCCACCTCCCCGGCCAGACCCACCACGACCGCCCACGCTTCCAGATCTGCCTCGCCGGACAGCAGCCCACGGATCGCCGATGCCAGCCGTGCCCCGGCCCCCGCATCCGGGCGGTCGTGAGCCGCCTGTGCCAGGATGTTCAGCTGAGACCCCAGTCCCGCCCCACTGAACACGAGGTGTTCACCGACGGGCACCGCATCCGGTCTTCCCGCACCGAGCCCCGCCCTGTTCAACAACACGTCCAGCGCCCGGCCCGCATCCAGTCGCACCCGGCTGCGCGGATCCAGCGCATCGGCGACAAGCACGGGAGCGAGCAGGGCAGGACGCACCGAGCACGGCGCAGCGTCGGCCAGACCCGCGTCGGCCAGATCGTCCAGGAGAACGGAAAGCCGGTAGGGCTCGGGCGGAAGCGCCGAGATGGCACCTGCCAGTGCGGCCAGGTCTTCTGCACCGGCCACGGGACCCAGCAATGCCAAGGCGACCGCCGCGGCCCGATGCTGCTGCCCGGAGTCGTCGGCCGGCAGCCGGCGTTCGGCCATGGCGCGCAGCAGATCCGCCGCACGCGGCCAGTCGAACCTGTTCTCGGCAAGCCCCACCTCACAGGCCATGTGAGCGATCAAGGGGTTGCCCTGAGCCAGGTCAATAACGCTCTGCCGGAAGGCTGCACCCCCAATGCCGCGCCCGGTCACAAGCGCGTCGATGGCTGACCGCTCCAGCGGGCGCAGCTCGACCACCGGACCGGCCCAGCGCTCAACACCCCAGTGCTGCAGCACCCCCAACCGTCGCCCGGGCCGGACCGTCAGGACGAAGCGCACCCGCTGGAAACGCACATCATGCAGCAGCGCCGCAAGACCACTCAGATCCCGCGCACGGTCGGCATCATCGATCAAGACGATCAAGGAATCGTCGATCGGCACCTCCGCGAAAGCACCGGCCTCCAACGCCACGCCGGTGGGCGCGACCAACACCGTAGACACCACCCGAGCCGCCTCGATCGCCAGACGTGTCTTGCCGGCACCGCCCGGGCCCTCCACCACGACCACCCGGGACAACGGCCCTTCCTCCGCCAGTGCCGTCCCGAGCGCCAGCAGCTCCGCCTCACGCCCCACCACCGGTGCAGTCATCCCCGGCACCGACCCGGCAAGGACCTCCACGTACTGGGCGCACGTCGACAACCGGTAGGGCGCTCGAGGACGCACCCCCAGCTCAAGCTCGGCCACCCACCGCAGGCCATCGGAATCCAACTCAGTGGCCAGCTCGGCCAGAGTGACGATCTCCAGGGCAACGCCGTAATCGTCGCTCGCCGTTTTGCGCCACCGCTCCTTGACCTTCTCGGTGGTGGACCGATTCGTGACGTAGATCGCCTTCGCCCGACGGTCATGCCTGCGGTTCTTCACCAGCTCGGACTTCAACTTGCTCGTCCACTTCTCCTGCAGGCTCACCCACAACACGACCGAGTCGTCCTTGCCGAACAGCGGGCGGCCAAAGGCATCCGGCCGAGATCACCTGTGGCGCTGGTGATCCGCAACTCAGGGAAGCGGGCCCGCAGCAGATGCAGCGCCACCCGCTCAAAGACCTGATCGTCCTCCAGCTCCCGAAGAGCGGTTCTCGCACTGTCGTACACGGGGCAACTCCGTACGTTGAGACGGCCATCCGCGCATGGCAACAGGCCATGCAGAGACAGCTCCCATCGTCCCGCACGGCCGTTCAGTTCACCCGAGCCCCGCTCTGGTCATCACAAACGGAAGGGCTCAGCGGTATCGGTATCGCCCGCAGATCGCCAGCCACTGACGGGACAGCCAGAACCGCGGCATGGCTCTGCCGGGCAGCAGATCCCGCGCTTTTGCCTATGTCCGGGCTGCGTGTGGGTCCTCTCGGGTAGTGTCTGCGTCAGCCGAGTCCGGGTCTTCGTTCGTAGCGAGGACACCAACTGGCGCTCCAGCTTGCCTCTTTCACCGTCCGGGGACGCGGCCGTACCGTATCCACCAGCGGGTTCCTGTCTGTGCGCGTGCGCCGCTCGCCCGGTGAGCACCGCGCTCTTCTCTTTTGGAGTCCCGCGATGACGTCATCGCTGTCCGTGGCCCGGGCCATCGACTTCCTGTGCGAACACACCTCCAGCAAGAGCCGCGTGCTGGCCCTCCTGGCACACGATCACGGCCCCAGTTCCCTGGCTGCCGTTTTGACCTGCAAAAACCCCGAGCACGCCGTCGAGGCGACCGGAATCCTGCGCCGGGTCCTGGCGCTGCGTGACGCTGCGGCCGTCGATGACGAACTGGCCGCTCTCACGGCCCAGATGCCGGATGCGCCAGCCGGCTCCCTGCGCCAGGCCGTCGCGGCGAGCCGCGAACGGGACCTGGCCCGCCGAACCCGGCGCTCTGTTCGTGGCGTCGGTCCGGACCCGGAGCCGTGCGACGACGAGCTGGCCTCCGCGGCGTCCGCCGCTGTGGCGGGCCACCCCCGGCTCAAGGACCTGCCGGGGAAGGTTGTGCGGATCACCCACCTGCGCGAGTTCCACATCACCGACGAAGACGCGCTCCTTCATGCCGCTGCCCGTCGCGGCTGGGAGCCACTGCCGGCGTCCGAACTCGGTGAGGACGACCCGCGCGACCTGGCCGGCGCGGTGATCACCCTCACCGAGGACAGCGACGTCACAGGGAGCCAGACGCTGGAAGACCAGAGTTTTGCAGAACTCCTGCGGGCCGAGGACGGCGACGAACTGGCCGACTGGAGCGCGGCGCCGCTCGTTACCCGGTTCGTGCACGGCTGGCGCCTGCGCCAGCAGCGCACAAGGCCCGCAGCCGGTGAGCAGACACCGAACTTCGCCGTCCTCTTCGCTGTCCGGGACTGCCCCTGCAAGGGCGAGGACCCAGACTGCGAGGAGTGCGGCTGGCAGCTCACCCCCCGCACCGCCGACCTGCTCCACACGGCCCTGGTTCTCCTCGCGGACCAGGCCTACGACGACGCACACCGCCTGGGGGACCAGTTCCTGCCGGACGCCGGCTCCACCACCTGGGAAGTCTTCGACCGGTTGCCCCCCCTCACCTGGACAGCCGACCACCGATGGCGGCGGCGCATGGCGCGCGCCTTCGACGACCTGGCCGCAGACCTGGCGCGGGGCAAGTGGCCCGAACCCACTTGCACCGCGGAGGAGATGGCCCTGCATCTGGCCATCGAGGACGCCCCGACCTACCTGGAAGACCGCCCTCAGACCGACGCCCACCACACCCTCCCCGAACACGGCGACGACTACAGCTGGGACGGCTGCTCCGATCTGCTGTTCCAGGACCATGACGTCCTGATGCTCTTCGACCCGAAACTCGGCGGCATCGAAGACCCGCAGGATCCTACGAACCAGTCCATGGGCATGGGCGACCTCAGGGCGGCCGCCTGGTTCGCGCCCTTCGGCAGCCACAGTGTCCGCGATCCCAGGCGAGGCTTCCGCCGGTAGGCCAGCGCCTCACGCCGGGCGACCATGATGCGTTCAAGCCGTGGCGGACAGCTGCGGCTTGAGCGCGGAACTCGCCAGTCGTCCGCCAAATTTGTGCTGTTCTGCAGTGCCGTGAGCTGGCGCGCCAGGTTGTGCTGTGGCATCTCACCCTGCAAGCGTTGATGGCTGGGACGCGGGGAGGGCGTGCCGCGTGTCAGGCCGGCGGCCCGGAGGCCGGGCGGTGTCCTGGTCGGTTGAGGGTGACGGTGAGCCAGGGATCCACGTGGACGAGGAAGTTGGTGTGCCCGTTGTCCACCGAGCCCGAAG
>NZ_JANUGP010000035.1 GCF_024753135.1 Streptomyces pyxinicus
CCGAACTGCTGCTCCAGGTCCTTGAGCTTGCGCTCCAGGGAGTCCAGGCGCGGCAGCGCCATCGTGTCGTCCTCCGCGGTGAGGTCGACGGTCACCGGTTCACCGGCCTTGCGGACCGGCTGAAGGGAGGGCCGAGGGCGTACGGGCAGCTGCTCCGCGGTCGATATGGCAGGCTCCGCGGTCGCCTGCGCCGGGCCGCGCTCCACCGCCTGCACCTCGACCTGCCGGCCGCCGCCGCGGCCGACGAAGCCGCGCTGACCCCGGCTGATGGCCTTGAGCTGGGCACGCTCCAGGCGCTGCTGCTCGCGGCGGCGCAGCCGCGTCTCCTCCTTCTGCCGCTGGTCCTCGCGGACCTCCTCGACCGCTTCGTCCAGGCTGCGCACACCCTCCAGGAGCATGAGCGACCAGGCCTTGTAGGTCTCGCGGGGCGCCCGCAGCCAGCGCACGATCCGGATCTGCGGCAGCGGACGCGGCACCAGGCCCTGCTCGCGCAGCGCGGCCCGGCGGGTCTGCTTCAGCGCCCGGTCGAAGAGCACCGCCGCCGACAGGGACATCCCGGAGAAGAACTGCGGGGCGCCCGCGTGCCCGATGCCCCGGGGCGCGTGCACCCAGTTGAACCAGGCCGCCGCGGCGGCGAACAGCCACACCAGTATCCGGGAGCCGAGGGCCGCGTCACCGTGGCTGGCCTCGCGCACCGCGAGCACGGAGCAGAACATCGCCGCGCCGTCCAGGCCGAACGGCACCAGGTACTGCCAGCCGTCGGTCAGCCCGAGGTTCTGCTCACCGAAGCCGACCAGGCCGTGGAAGGACAGCGCCGCCGCCACCGCCGCACAGCAGAACAGCAGCACGTAGGAGGCCGTGCCGTAGATGGCCTCCTTGCGCCTGCGGCGCTCCTCGCTGCGCTCCCACGAGTCGTCCGCGCTCGCGTCCCCGGAGGAGCGCTTGCCGCGCGCGAGCACCGCCACCGCCGCCAGCATGCCCAGGAGCAGCACGGCGCCCGGAAGCAGCCAGTTCAGCGATATGTCGGTCAGTCTCATCAGGGGTCCCTTGCATTGGGATAGGGCGTAACGCCCGCCATAGTGGCCCACTCCCGACGGCCCTCAGGGGGTTTCGGGGCAAGAGGCCGCCAATAAGGTGCAAGGGGATGCCCAGGACGGCGTTCTGCTCGAACTGCCGCGTGAGGGGCGGGAGTTGAGTTCGAATAAGACTACCCGTACGGGTGGTTCCTCGGAAAGTTCCCGTGGTGGGTGAGGAAGCTGTGAATCCCTGTCCGAGGAGCCGCCTCGGGCGGACGGTCCTGTTTCGCGACGATCTTAGTGGACGCCGGGCCGCGCGCGAACCCTGACGGCCGGTCAGGCGGCAGCGGCTGCCGTGAGTTTGGCGATCCGGTCGCTCTCGCAGGTGCGCGGGCAGGTGGCGCAGGCCTCCTCCGGGCGCACCGTGTAGAACATGCAGCAGCTCGCCCGGTCCCGGGTGGGCAGGGGCCGCCCGTCGGGGCCGGTCAGCTCACGGAACGCGGCGGAGCCGACGTACGGCCGGGTGGCGCCGGGCAGCAGCAGCTCCAGCTCGCGCACGGCCCGCCGGTCCTCGTCCGGGCCGAACAGCTGGGCGACGTACCACAGCCCCTCCACGATCTCGTCGGTCGCCATGCCCCACAGGGCCCGGCCGCGGCGCCGCATCCGCGGTCCGAAGGCGGCCAGTAGCGGCTCCAGGTGCTCGGCGACGGCCGCGCGCACCCGCTCCCGCAGCGCCTCCTCGTCGGGTACGACGACGGCGCCGGGCAGCGCGGCGGCGGGGTCGTCCGGCAGGCAGGCGAACGACTCGGGGTGGCGTACGGCGACGTGGCCGGCCGTGCGGTCGTACGAGACGTGCGTCACCGGGAGGCTGGGGACCCGGCGGTGCAGGAACCAGGGGACCGTGATCAGCAGGCAGGCGAGCCAGGCGTAGCGGTGCAGGCCGAAGCTGGCGACTACGTCGGGGCGGGCCCGGCTGCCGTAGTCCCGCAGCACCTGCGCGTCGTCCCAGGCGAGGAACGCGTCCAGCTCGGCGCCGCCCGCCGCGAGGCCGTCGGCGCCGACCCAGCCGCCGCCGGTGGGCGCCGGTTCCTGCGGGCCGTGCTCGGTCACCGTCAGGTAGGGCAGGGCCTGGGTGAGGCGGGCGTAGGCGGCGGTGAGCGGCGAGACCGCAGCGGGCATGGCGGAACCACCGATCCTTGATCACGGTCCGAGGTGCAGAGGTAAGCCTTACCTTACCCATTCCTCGGAGAAGTTTGAACTGATGTCCGGTGCGCCTAAGGTGCTTGACGGACAAGTGACAACCCGTCGTTAATGACCCAAGTGCCGACAAGCCGCCAGGAGGACCCGTGAAGCAGGGCGTGCAGGGCTCCACCGGGGTGGGTACCGCTGGTGCGGCCCCGGTGGGCCGGCAGCGGGCGGTGGGGACCCTGGACGGGGCGCGCGGTGAGCACACGCACGGCGAACGGCCGGTCCCCGGACCCCGCCCCGCCGTGCGGCGATCCTCGGTGCGCGGGCAGATCCTGGACGCGTTGCGCACGGCGCTGGTGGCCGGGGAGCTGGTGCCGGGCGAGGTGTACTCGGCGCCGGTGCTCGGTGAGCGCTTCGGGGTCTCGGCGACCCCGGTACGGGAGGCCATGCAGCAGCTCGCCCTCGAAGGCGCCGTCGAGGTCGTGCCCAACCGGGGCTTCCGGGTGGTCGAGCGCGGGACGCGGGAGCTGGCCGAGCTGGCGGAGGTGCGGGCGCTGCTGGAGGTGCCGGTGATGCTGCGGCTCGCGCGGACCGTGCCGGCCGAGCGGTGGGCCGAGCTGCGGCCGCTGGCCGAGGAGACGGTACGGGCGGCGGCGTCGGGCTGCGCGGCCACGTACGCGGAGTCCGACCGGGTCTTCCACGGGGCGCTGCTGGCCCTCGCCGGCAACGGGCAGCTCGTCCGGATCGCCGACGACCTCCACCGCCGTGCTCAGTGGCCGCCGGCCGGCCCCCCGGTACGGCACCGGCGGGCCGCCCTCCTCGCGGACGCCGCGGAACACGGCGCCCTCCTGGACGCCCTGATCGCCGGCGACCTGGACGTGGTCCACACCCTGGTCTCCGAACACTTCAACGCCCTGAACTGACCGCCCCCGCCCGCCGCCCGGCCTGCCGCCGCCGGCCGGGTTCGGCTCCGCCGCGGCCGTTCGCGCAGTTCCCCGCGCCCCTTGGGCCACTTGGCCACAACGCCCTGAAGGGGCGCGGGGAACTGCGCGACCAGCCCCCACGCACCCGCACCCGAGAACGCACCCGCACCCGAGAACGCACCCGCCCCCGGCTCAGGCCGTAGCCGCGCCGGCCGCCGGAGGCAACAGGTGGCGGGAGAGCCAGGTCGGGACGCCGCCGAGGAGGCGGAACAGGCGGCGGGCCTCCTCGCGCAGGCGGGACGCCTCGGGTTCGTCCTCGGTGTCCGCCAGGGAGACCAGCGCCGGTGCCGTGCCCACCAGGTAGCCCAACTCCTCCCGGATCCGCAGCGATTCGGCGAAGCCGTGCCGCGCCTCCGTCAACTCCCCGTCACGCAGGGCCAGTCCGGCCAGATGACGCCAGGTCGAGGACAGCAGCAGCGCGTCGGCGCCCGCCGCGGCACCCGCGTGCGCCCGCCGATAGGCCGCCCGCGCCGCCTGCGGGGAGCGCGTCAGGTTCTCCGCGAGCAGTCCGCGGCGGAAGTCGAGCAACGCGCGCCCGGCACCGCCCGGAGGGATCAGCGCCGCCGCCCGCCCCAGCGCGGCCCGCGCCTCGTCGGCCCGGTCCCGCACCCCGTGCAGCGTTGCCGCGTAGGCGAGTTGGCCCCGCTCGCAGGCCGCCGCCCCGCGCTCCTCGTCGCTGTGCGCGAGCGCCTCCGCCTGCCGCAGCGCGTCCTCCGCCTCCGGCCAGCCCCGCTCGGTGTACAGGCACCGCTCCACCAGCAGCACGGCCCGCTGCAGCGCCGTGGCCGGGGTGTCGGGCGGCAGCAGGGCCGCCGCGTCGGCCCAGCAGGCCCGCGAGCGCAGCCGCCATACCGCGGTCTGGAGAGGATCGTCACCGGCGGTCGTTCCGTTACCAGACATGGCGGAATGCGCCACGTTGCCCTCCCCGAGCACGCCATCGAGCTGTTGAGTGGTGGCGGCATTCCAGCACCTATCGCGGTACCGGGCCAAGAGGGTGGGTGAAAGATTTCACAAAGTGGCGGGGAGTGGCTGTGACCGGTTTCGACCGGTCTCCACCCCGCTGACCTCAGCTCATCCGCAGCGCGAGGAAGAAGTCGAGCTTGTCCTCCAGGCGGGAGAGGTCCCGTCCCGTCAACTGCTCGATCCGCCCGACCCGGTAGCGCAGCGTGTTGACGTGCAGGTGGAGCCGGCTCGCGCAGCGCGTCCAGGAACCGTCGCTGTCGAGGAACGCCTCCAGGGTCGGGATCAGCTCGGCGCGGTGGCGGCGGTCGTAGTCCGTCAGCGGGTCCAGCAGCCGCGCCGTGAAGGCGCGGCGGACGTCGTCCGGCACGAACGGCAGCAGCAGCACATGGCTGGCCAGCTCCTGGTGGCCGGCGGCGCAGACCCGGCCGGGCCGGGCGGCGGCCACCCGGCGGGCGTGCCGGGCCTCCTCCAGCGCCCCGCGCAGCCCCTCCGCCGAGTGCACGGCCGCGCTGACGCCGAGGGTGAGCCGCCCGTCGCCGTCGAGACCGGCCGACAGCGGCTCCCGTACCGAGCGGAGCACGGAATCGGCCAGCAGCCCGGTCTCGGAGCCGTCGTGCTCGGCGGCGACCGCGGGCAGCGGCACCAGGGCGATCGCCTCGTCCCCGATGTGCGCGACCGCGATGCGGTCCGCGGGCTCGGGGCCGGTCGCCAGCGGGTCGACCAGCACCTCCTCCAGCAGGGACTGGGCGACCGGACCGCCCTCGGCCTGTTCGCCCTCCCACTCCACCCGGGCCACGACCACCTGCCAGTGCGGGGCCGCCCCGAGACCGGGCAGCAGGACCGGCGCGGCGACCCGCAGCCGGGCCGCGATCTCGGCGGGCGCGGCGCCGGTCTGCACCAGCTCCAGCACCTCCTGGGCGAGCCGGCGCCGTACCGTGCGGGCCGCGTCCCGGCGCTCGCGCTCGACGGCTATCAGCTGGGTGACGCCCTGGAGCAGGTCCAAGCGCTCCTCGGCCCAGTCCCCGGCGTCCGCGTCGACGGCCAGCAGCCAGTCCGACAGGACCGTCTCGCGCACGTCCCGGGCTCCGCCGGACGGTCGGCCCGCGGAGCGGACCGGGAAGAGGGAGTAGGTGGCGCCGTCCAACAGGACGCGGTGCGGGCCGCGGCGGCCGGTGCGGGTGGCGGCCAGGTGCTCGGCGGCCAGCCGGGCGCAGGTCTCGGCGGGCAGCGCCGGGCCCGCGACCTTCGAACCCGCGATCAGCCGGCCGGTCGGGGAGAGCACCCAGGCGCGCAGATCCAGGTCGGAGCCGAGCAGGTCGAGGACCACGTCGGGGCCGCCGCCGGCCGGGCCCGAGGTCATCATCCGGCGGTGCCGGTCCACCACGGCCGCGAGGTCCCCGGCCCGCTCGCCGGACACCTGCCGCACGACGTGCTCGGTGATCGTCGCGAACGCCACCGACTCGTGCACCGCGAACAGCGGCAGCCGGTGCCGCGCGCAGGCCACCGCCAGATCCTCCGGCACGTCGCCCAGCTCGGCCTCGCCCGCCGCGAGCGCCGCGACGCCGGCCTGCACCAGCAGGCGGACGAACGGCTCGGAGTCGTCGGCGTCCCGGCGCCAGGCCAGGCCCGTGAGCACCAGCTCGCCCCCGGAGAGGTAGCGGCTCGGGTCGCGCAGGTCGGTGGTCATGACACCGCGTACCGAGCGGTCCAGCTCGTCCTCGCCGCCGAGCAGCCGCAGGCCCAGCGCGTCGGTGTCCAGCAGTGCGCGCAGCCGCATCTCGTCGCCGCCGTTCTCTGTCTCGAAATCTACGATGGATCTTGGAGGGTGGTGCGCGAGCGGTCCGGGACGGGCCCTGGGGGACGCGCTCCGGGGTCTTCGCGCTGTTTCCTGCGTTTCCCCAGGAAAACGGAGAGGTTACCGATGACCTCCGTTCATACGAATCTACAAGATGCTCGCCCTGGCCAGCGAACTCCTTCATGGTTTCGGTGACTGACCCCGCTGGAGCACAGGACGGTGTACTGAGTCCACTCCGCGTAAACAGGACATGAACGAGCCGGGCCCGCCGCACACGGATTGGCTCAATCCGCACGACTCACGAGACGAAGAAGAGAGCCGGTCATGGACTTCCTTCGCCCCGCCAGCTGGGAGGAGGCGCTCGCCGCCAAGGCTGAGCACCCCACCGCTGTGCCGATTGCGGGCGGCACCGACGTGATGGTCGAGATCAACTTCGACCATCGCCGGCCCGAGTACCTGCTCGACCTCAACCGCGTCGGCGACCTCGGCGAATGGGAGGTCGGCGAGGAGAGCGTACGGCTCGGTGCCTCCGTGCCGTACTCCCGGATCATGGAGCACCTGCGGGCCGAGCTGCCGGGCCTCGCGCTCGCCTCGCACACGGTCGCCTCCCCGCAGATCCGCAACCGCGGCGGCGTCGGCGGCAACCTCGGCACCGCCTCGCCCGCCGGCGACGCCCACCCCGCCCTCCTCGCGGCCGGTGCCGAGGTCGAGGCGGAGTCGGCGGCCCGCGGCACCCGCCTCATCCCGATCGACGAGTTCTACACCGGCGTCAAGCGCAACGCCCTCCAGCCCGACGAGCTGATCCGCGCCGTCCACGTCAGGAAGGCGGACGGGCCCCAGCAGTACTCCAAGGTCGGCACCCGCAACGCCATGGTCATCGCGGTCTGCGCCTTCGGACTCGCCCTGCACCCCGAGACCCGTACCGTCCGCACCGGCATCGGCTCCGCCGCCCCCACCCCGGTGCGCGCGAGGACGGCCGAGGACTTCCTGAACGCGGCCCTGGAGGAGGGCGGCTTCTGGGACAGCGGAAAGATCATCACCCCGTCGGTCGCCAAGCAGTTCGCGGACCTGTGCTCCGCCTCCTGCAACCCGATCGACGACGTCCGGGGCACCGCGAGCTACCGCAGGCACGCGGTCGGCGTGATGGCCCGCCGGACGCTGACCTGGACCTGGGAGTCGTACCGCGGCACCCGCCGCGCCACCGAGGGAGCTGCGTGATGCGCGTCAACTTCACCGTCAACGGACGCCCCCAGGAGGCCGACGACGTCTGGGAGGGCGAGTCCCTGCTGTACGTCCTGCGCGAGCGCCTCGGCCTGCCCGGCTCCAAGAACGCCTGCGAGCAGGGCGAGTGCGGCTCCTGCACGGTCCGTCTCGACGGCGTGCCGGTGTGTTCCTGCCTGGTCGCGGCCGGCCAGGTCGAGGGCCGCGAGGTCGTGACCGTCGAGGGCCTCGCGGACTACGCCCGGCAGCGCGCCGAGGGCGGCTGCGCGACCGGCGCTCCCGGCACCTCGCTGGACGCCGCGAAGGACTGGCGGGCCAAGGGCACCGACTCGCGGACCGGCGAGGGCGCCGAACTCTCCACGGTGCAGCAGGCGTTCATCGACGCCGGCGCCGTCCAGTGCGGCTTCTGCACGCCGGGTCTGCTGGTCGCCGCCGACGAGATGCTGGAGCACCACCCCGACCCCAGCGACGCGGACATCCGCGAGGCGCTGTCGGGCAACCTGTGCCGCTGCACGGGCTACGAGAAGATCATGGACGCGGTCCGCCTGGCCGCCGCCCGCCAGTCCGAGGGGGTCTGACATGCCGGCCACCGGCGCACCGACGAAGATCACGCAGGGCTCGCCGGCCAAGGGCGGCATCGGCGAGTCCACGCTGCGCCCCGACGGCACCCTCAAGGTCACCGGCGAGTTCGCGTACTCGTCCGACATGTGGCACGAGGACATGCTGTGGGGCCAGATCCTGCGCTCCACCGTGGCGCACGCCGAGATCGTCTCGATCGACACCTCCGAGGCCCTGGCCACGGCCGGTGTGTACGCCATCCTGACCTACGACGATCTGCCCACCGAGGTGAAGAACTACGGCCTGGAGATCCAGGACACCCCGGTCCTCGCCCACGGCAAGGTCCGCCACCACGGCGAGCCGGTCGCGATCGTCGCCGCCGACCACCCGGAGACGGCCCGGCGCGCCGCCGCCAAGATCAAGGTGGACTACCGGGAGCTGCCCGTCATCACCGACGAGGCCTCCGCCACCGCCCCGGACGCGATCCTCGTCCACGAGGGCCGCGACGACCACCACAGCGGGCACGTCCCGCACCCCAACATCGTCCACCGGCAGCCGATCGTGCGCGGCGACGTGGCGGCGGCCCGCGAGCGGGCCGATGTGATCGTCACCGGCGAGTACACCTTCGGCATGCAGGACCAGGCCTTCCTCGGCCCCGAGTCCGGCCTCGCCGTACCCGAGGAGGACGGCGGCGTCCACCTGTACGTCGCCACCCAGTGGCTGCATTCCGACCTGCGCCAGATCGCGCCCGTGCTCGGTCTGCCCGAGGACAAGGTGCGCATGACGCTGTCCGGCGTCGGCGGCGCGTTCGGCGGGCGCGAGGACCTGTCGATGCAGATCCACGCCTGCCTGCTGGCGCTGCGCACCGGCAAGCCCGTCAAGATCGTCTACAACCGCTTCGAGTCCTTCTTCGGGCACGTCCACCGCCACCCGGCCAAGCTGTACTACGAGCACGGCGCCACCCGCGACGGCAAGCTCACCCACCTGAAGTGCCGGATCGTCCTGGACGGCGGCGCCTACGCCTCCGCCTCCCCGGCGGTCGTCGGCAACGCCTCCTCGCTGAGCGTCGGGCCGTACGTCGTGGACGACGTGGACATCGAGGCCGTCGCCCTCTACACCAACAACCCGCCCTGCGGCGCCATGCGCGGCTTCGGCGCGGTCCAGGCGTGCTTCGCCTACGAGGCGCAGATGGACAAGCTCGCCAAGAAGCTCGGCATGGACCCGGTGAAGTTCCGGCAGCTCAACGCGATGGAGCAGGGCACCCTCATGCCCACGGGCCAGCCCGTCGACTCGCCCGCCCCGGTCGCCGAACTGCTGCGCCGGGTCACGGCGATGCCGCTGCCGCCCGAGCGCCAGTGGGAGTCCAGCGAGGGCGCCGACGTACGGCAGCTGCCCGGCGGCCTGTCCAACACCACGCACGGCGAGGGCGTCGTACGCGGCGTCGGCTACGCGGTCGGCATCAAGAACGTCGGCTTCTCCGAGGGCTTCGACGACTACTCGACCGCCAAGGTGCGCGTGGAGGTCGCCGGCGGCGAGGCGGTGGCCACCGTGCACACCGCGATGGCGGAGGTCGGCCAGGGCGGTGTCACCGTGCACGCGCAGATCGCCCGCACCGAACTCGGCGTCGCCCAGGTGACCATCCACCCGGCCGACACCCAGGTCGGCTCCGCCGGCTCCACCTCCGCCTCCCGGCAGACCTACGTCACCGGCGGCGCCGTGAAGAACGCCTGCGAACTCGTCCGCGAGAAGGTCCTGGAGATCGGCCGCCGCAAGTTCGGCTCCTACCACCCGGCCTGGGCGACCGCCGAACTCCTGCTGGAGGGCGGCAAGGTCGTCACCGACGGCGGCGAGGTCCTCGGCGACCTGGCCGACGTGCTGGAGGGGGAGAGCGTCGAGATCGAGGCGGAGTGGCGGCACCGGCCGACCGAGGCCTTCGACCTGCGCACCGGGCAGGGCAACGGACACGTCCAGTACTCCTTCGCCGCGCACCGCGCCGTGGTCGAGGTCGACACCGAACTCGGCCTGGTGAAGGTCATCGAGCTGGCCTGCGCCCAGGACGTCGGCAAGGCCCTCAACCCGCTCTCCGTCGTCGGCCAGATCCAGGGCGGCACCACCCAGGGCCTGGGCGTCGCCGTGATGGAGGAGATCATCGTCGACCCGAAGACGGCGAAGGTCAGGAACCCCTCCTTCACCGACTACCTAATCCCGACGATCCTCGACACGCCGACCATCCCGGTCGACGTCCTCGAACTCGCCGACGACCACGCCCCGTACGGGCTGCGCGGCATCGGCGAGGCCCCGACCCTGTCGTCCACGCCGGCCGTCCTCGCGGCGATCCGCGACGCGACCGGCCTGGAGCTGAACCGCACTCCGGTACGGCCCGAGCACCTGACGGGCACCGCGTAGCACCGAAGCTCTCCGGGCGGCGCCGGGAACGTCACACTTCGCCGCGCCGCCCGGAGGAACCGCCTTTGAGTTCCGCTCCGCTCGCGGTCCTTGAAGTACCACCCTTTGTTCGTCTCGGGCCGTCCCCCGGGTCGTCCATTCCCAAATCCCGTGCCCGCCAGGGCGGTCGCGCGGGTGCCCCTGTGAACCTTGGGAGATGGCACCATGACCCAGCAGTCAGTGGAGCCCAGGACCGCAGCCGACGACGCGGGCGATGGCAGCCGCGTTCCGGCCGGACGGTCCTGGCTCGACCGGTACTTCCACATCACCAGAAGAGGATCCACGGTCGCGCGTGAGGTGCGCGGCGGCATCACCACCTTCATGGCGATGGCGTACATCCTCCTGCTCAACCCCCTCATCCTGTCCGGCAAGGACGCGGCGGGGGACACGCTCGGCCAGAAGGCGCTCATCACCGCGACCGCGTTCGCGGCGGCCTTCACCACGCTGCTGATGGGCTTCGTCGGCAAGGTGCCGCTCGCCCTCGCCGCCGGCCTCTCCGTCTCCGGCGTCCTGTCCTCGCAGGTCGCCCCCAACATGACCTGGCCGCAGGCCATGGGCATGTGCGTGATGTACGGCGTGGTCATCATGCTGCTGGTCGTCACCGGCCTACGCGAGATGATCATGAACGCGATCCCGCTCGCCCTCAAGCACGGCATCACCATGGGCATCGGCCTGTTCATCGCGCTCATCGGTTTCTACAAGTCCGGCTTCGTGCACCAGGGCAAGGGCGCCCCGCTGGCCCTCGGCCCCGCCGGTGAACTCGCCGGCTGGCCGGTGCTGCTCTTCGCCGGCACCCTGCTGCTGATCTTCATGCTGCAGGCCCGGAACGTCCCCGGTGCCATCCTCATCGGCATCGTCTCCGGCACGGTCGTCGCCGCCGTCCTGAACGGACTCGGCGCCATCAGCCCGGGCCAGTGGGCCAACGGCGCCCCCGAACTGCCCGGCAGCGCCGTCTCGATGCCCGACTTCTCGCTCTTCGGGCACGTGGAGTTCGGCGGCTGGGGCAAGGTCGGCGCCATGACGATCGGCATGATCGTCTTCACCCTGGTGCTGGCCGGCTTCTTCGACGCGATGGCCACCATCATCGGCGTCGGCACCGAGGCCGACCTGGCCGACGACAAGGGGCGGATGCCGGGCCTGTCCAAGGCGCTGTTCATCGACGGCGCCGGCGGCGCGATCGGCGGCGTGGCGGGCGGCTCGGGGCAGACGGTGTTCATCGAGTCCGCGACCGGCGTCGGCGAAGGCGCCCGCACCGGCCTCGCCTCCGTCGTCACCGGCCTGTTCTTCGCGGCCTGTCTGTTCTTCACGCCGGTCACCCAGATCGTCCCGCAGGAGGTCGCCTCCGCCGCCCTGGTCGTCATCGGCGCCATGATGCTGATGAACGCCCGGCACGTGGACTGGGCCGACCGGGCCACCGCGATACCGGTGTTCCTGACCGTCGTCCTGATGCCGTTCACGTACACCATCACCACCGGTGTCGCCGCGGGCGTCGTCTCCTACACCGCCATCAAGACCGCCCAGGGCAGGGCACGCGAGATAGGCGCCTTCATGTGGGGCCTGACAGTGATCTTCCTCGTGTACTTCGCCCTTCATCCCATCGAGAGCTGGCTCGGCGTCCACTGATCACCGCCGCCCTCCCACGAACTCGCCAAGGAGACCGACAGATGCTGGACATCGCCGAGGAACTCGACCGGTGGGTCGGGCAGGGCCGTGACTTCGCCGTCGCCACCGTGGTGGCGGTCGGGGGCAGCGCTCCGCGCCAGCCCGGCGCCGCCCTCGCGGTGGACGCCGAGGGCACGGCCGTCGGGTCGGTCTCCGGCGGGTGCGTGGAGGGCGCGGTCTACGAGCTGTGCCGGCAGGCGCTCGAAGACGGCGAGACCGTCCTCGAACGCTTCGGCTACAGCGACGAGGACGCCTTCGCCGTGGGCCTGACCTGCGGCGGCGTCATCGACATCCTGGTCACACCGGTCCGGGCGGACGGTCCCGCCCGGCCGGTGGCCGCGGCCGCGCTGGCCGCCGCCGCGCGGGGGGAGGCGGCGGCGGTCGCGCGGATCGCCGAGGGCCCGGCCGAGCTGCGGGGCCGGGCCCTGCTGGTCCGGCCCGACGGGTCGTACGAGGGCGGCTTCGGCGCCCACCCCGAGCTGGACCGCACGGTCGCGGCCGAGGCCGGCGCCTTCCTGGACGCGGGCCGCACCGGCACCCTGGAGATCGGCGCGCAGGGCTCCCGCTGCGGCGCCCCGCTCACCCTCCTGGTCGAGTCCTCGGTCCCGGCGCCCCGCATGATCGTCTTCGGCGCGATCGACTTCGCCGCCGCCCTGGTCCGCGTCGGCAAGTTCCTCGGCTACCGCGTCACCGTGTGCGACGCCCGCCCCGTGTTCGCGACGAAGGCCCGCTTCCCGGAGGCCGACGAGATCGTCGTCGAGTGGCCGCACCGGTACCTGGAGCGCACCGACACCGACGCCCGTACCGTGCTGTGCGTCCTCACCCACGACGCCAAGTTCGACGTGCCCCTGCTGCGGCTCGCGCTACGGCTGCCGGTCGCCTACGTCGGCGCGATGGGCTCCCGCCGCACCCACCACGACCGCAACGAACGCCTGCGCGAGGTCGGCGTCACCGACCTCGAACTCGCCCGGCTGCGCTCCCCGATCGGCCTCGACCTCGGCGCCCGCACCCCCGAGGAGACGGCCCTGTCGATCGGTGCGGAGATCGTCGCCGACCGGCGGGGCGGCAGCGGGGTCGCGCTGACCGGGGCGCACACGCCGATCCACCGCGAACCGGCGTCCCGGAGGCCGGCCCGGATCGGCTCGGTGGCCTGAACCCGGCCCGCGTCGCCTTCTTGAGCGGCCGGCCCGCCTCAGGCCTTCCTGAGCAGGCGGTTGGCCGCGCGGCCGAACATCGCCCGGGACGTCCGCTCCAGGACCCTGTCGAAGACGCCCGGCAGGAAGCGCACCCGCAACTCCTCGCGCCACTCCACCCGGGTACGGCCGCCGGGACCGGGCCGGACCTCGATCTCCGCCCAGCCGAGCACGATCCGGCCGCGTTTCTCCAGACGGCAGAAGCCCGGTCCGCCGTCGACGGGCGGCCGCCAGACGGTGACCTCCATGACGTCGTCGATGACCAGCGGCCCGACACCGGAGCGCGCCACGAAGCGGGTGCCCACGCGGGTCGGCGGCGGGGTGAGCACCTTGATCCGGGTCAGCGGGACCGCGTCGGCGTGGCGCGGCCACTCGGTGAGCCGCCGCCAGGCCTCGTCGAGGCTGAGCGGGGCCGTACGGCGCAAGGAGAAGAGGGGCACGGCACGATCGTAGGCACTGCGCCCCGGTCACCTGCGCGTTCACCGCGCTGTCCCCCGTGGGGCCCACATCGTTCCCCCTGATCGGTGACAGCGGGGCCGGAACGGTGACGGGGGCCGGGATCGCCTGAGTTCGGGCCGTTCAGGCGGGATCAGACGGTTCGTGAAGGGCCTGAAACGTCCCCGCCGCGGTGAACGCGTCGGTGATCGGCGCGATGAGGGAGGCGAAGCGGCGGGCACCCGCGTTGCCGATCGGCGCCCACAGCGCGGCGCAGTGCTCGTCGGTTTCCTCTTCGATGCGTTCGCGTGCCGCGCTGCCGGCGTCGGTGAGCACGGAGTCGGAGTCGAGCCAGCCGCGTGCGACGAGGCGTGCTGTCGCCGCGCTCCACTCCTCGTCGTCCCACTGCCGGGTCGCCCGCGTGAGGGCTGTGGGAAGGCGGCCGGTCGCGGTGTGCAGGACGAGGCAGTCGCACGGCCCGAGGCCGTTGGCGGCCAGTACGACGAGATGTGCGTCGCCGCGCCACTCGCGCGCCACCGTGATCTGCTGCCAGAGCGCGGCGAGGGGATCGGGGGGAAGGACGACCGAGGCGTTCGCGGCGGCCAGCACCTTGCCGGCGTGGTCGGCACCGGCGACGACCGGGTCGATCAGCGAGCGCGCCTCGGCGATGTGGTCGTCGGTGAGCCGCACGCCGACGCGCCGCATCGCCCGTCCGACGGCCCGGAAGCGGGCGGCCTGCCACCGCTCGGGCGGCGCGGCGTCCCAGACGCCCGCCATGGCCCGTACTGCCCGCGGGCTGAAGTTGTAGAAGGCCGCGAGCGTGACGTGCCACGGAACCGCGCCCAGCGCGGCCGACCGGAAGGCCAGATAGGCCGGCCCGGGGTCGGTCACACCGAGTCCAGCCGCCTCCTCGGCGGTCTCGGGGACGAGATGGACGAACAGATGGGCGGCGGTGACGGCGTGGCTGACGGCGCGGACGGTGTCCAGGTCCATCAGGCCGTCGCCGGGGCGGGCGGAGCCCGGAAGGGTGTCAGGGTGCATGGCGGTGTGTCTCCGGAAAGTCGGGGGTGGGCGCTGTCAGGCGGGCGTTTCGGCGGTGGCGGTCAACACCGCGCGTCCGAGGGTGTGGCCGGCCATGGTGAAGCCGAGCAGGGCCGGTGTGGCATCGGCGGGGACGCCTGTCGCGGGGATGTCGAGGGCGTGCACCACGACGAAGTAGCGGTGCGGGCCGTGTCCGGCCGGCGGGGCGGCGCCGATGTAGCGGGTCGCGCGGGCGTCGTTGGGCAACTGGTAGGCACCCTCGGGCAGTTGTGAGCCGGTGTCGTCGCCTGCGCCCTCGGGGAGTTCGGTGACGGTGGCGGGGATGTCGGTGACGGCCCAGTGCCAGAACCCGGACCCGGTGGGGGCGTCGGGGTCGTAGACGCTGACGGCGTAGCTCTTGGTGCCGTCCGGGGCGCCGTTCCAGGACAGCTGCGGGGAGGTGTCCTTCCCGCCGGGCAGGCCGGAGGAGTGCTGCTCGGGCGGCCAGGCGGCGCCGTCGTCGACGGTGGTGCTGGTGACGGTGAAGGAAGCCGCCTGGGGGAGGCGGGCGAAGGGGTCGTTGACGGGCACGGTGATCGTTCCTGTCCGGACGCGGAGGTCCTTGTTCGAGGTCTCTCATCGGGTACTGAATCGACTGTAGCAGCAATAATCGATTATCCCGAGAATCGTCTATCCGACCGTCTAGGATGGCGGGCATGACTCAGACGGCGAACTCCTCGTCCTCGCCGGGGAAGCAGATGCTCTCCGAGCAGGTCTACGCACACCTGCGGGACGCGATCATGCGCGGGGACCATGCCCCCGGTGCCCCCCTCAAGCCGCAGGAGCTCGCCAGGGAGCAGGGCGTGAGCCTGGCCGTGGTGCGCGAGGCGCTCGTGCGGGTGGTCGGTGAGGGGCTCGCCGACCGGTTGCCCAACCGGGGATTCGCGGTCCCGTCCTTCTCCGGCCGCCGCTGGCAGGAGATCGCGGAGGCGCGCCGGAGCGTCGAACCGGTCGTACTGTGCATGTCGATCGAGCGTGGCGACGTCGACTGGGAGGCCCGTGTGCGGGCGTCGCACCATCGTCTGGCGCGCACTCCGGCGTACGTCGCGGAGGAGGGTGAGCACTACACCGACGCCTGGGCGGAGGCGCACCGAGGCTTCCACCGCACGTTGCTGGAGGCGTGCGGCAATCGCGCGCTGCTGGAGATGTTCGACCGGTTGTGGACCGCGAGTGAGCTGGCCCGCCGCTGGTCGGCGCACCGCGATCCCGACCGGGACGGCGCCGAGGAGCACCGCAGGCTGGAGGAGGCGGCGTTGGCCCGCGACGCCGACACCGCGGCCGAGATCCTGGTCCGGCACCTCACCTTGACCGCGGCCGCTCTGACCGGCGACTCGGGGCAGGCCAACTAGGGCCGGTCCGGCCTGGGGCCGGTCGAGTCTAGGGCCGGTACACCTTGCCCGGCTCGGCCTTGCCCGGGGCGAGGAGCTGGGGGACCGTCACGAAGACGTAGCCGCGTTCCTTCAGGGCGTCGATGATGCCGGGGACGGCCGGCACCGTGCCGGGGTAGAGGTCGTGCAGCAGGATGATGCCGTCCCGGGAGGCCTGGTCGAGGACGCGCTTCGTGATGAGGTCGGAGTCGTCGGTCGCGTAGTCCTTGGCGGTCACGCTCCACAGCACCTCCGCCAGCCCCAACTCCTTCGCGATCTCGTGCACGTCGGTGTCGGTACGGCCCTGCGGCGGGCGCATCAGGGTGGGCTTGTGCCCGGTCAGCCGCTCGATGGCGTCGTCGGGCCGCTTCAGCTCCTGGCGGACCTCCGCGTCGGATATCTCCGTAAGGATCTTGTGGTCCCAGGTGTGGCTGGCGACCTCGTGACCCTCGGCCGCCATCCGCTTGACCAGCTCCGGGTACTTCTCGATGTGCCGCTTGCCGAGCAGGAAGAAGGTCGCCGGGACCCGCTTCTCCTTGAGGACGTCGAGGAGTTTCGCGGAGTGCTCGCTGGGCCCCGCGTCGAAGGTGAGCGCGATGCACTTCGCCTCGCGGCAGTCGACGGTCCCGAACTTCGCGGGCGCACCGTGCGCCGCCTCGGCCCGTGCGGTGCTCGGCGAGGTGGTGTCGACCTGCGCGCAGCCGGACAGCGCCAGTGCCAGACAGGCCGCGGCGGAGGCGAACGCGGCCGGACGGAACCGGCGGCGCGGATTTCCCCTCTTCCTGGTCGCGCGGGCCGGAGTCGGCTGGGTGGTGTCTGTCGAGGTCGTGTCCGTAGAAGTCGTGTCCGTCGATTGAGGCATGCCGGGACTATACATGCAGTTTATAGTTCAGGCGTTCGAATTCGTGGCGACTCGTTCGCAAGGCCTCCGCCGGTAGCACCATGGAGGAAGGGGCTCCGCCGAGGAGGTCCGCCATGCGCTTCCGGGACCGCGCCGAAGCCGGCCGTGAACTGGCCGGACCGCTCGTCGCCGCGCACGCCCGGGGCGACCTCGCCGACCCCGTCGTCCTCGCCCTGCCCCGCGGCGGCATCGCCGTGGCCGCGCCGGTCGCCCGGGCCCTCGGCGCCCCGCTCGACGTGCTCGTCGTCCGCAAGATCGGCGCCCCGCACCACGAGGAGTTCGCCGTCGGCGCGCTCGTTGGCGACGACCCGCCCCTCTTCGACACCGGCACCCTCGACCGCCTCGGCCTCACCGAGGCCGCCCTCGCGCCCGTCGTGGACCGCGAGCGGCAGGAACTGTGCCGTCGCGAACGCCGCTACCGTGGCGACCGCCCGCCCCCGGAGCTGACCGGCCGCACCGTGATCGTCGTGGACGACGGCCTGGCCACCGGCGCCACCGCCCGCGCCGCCCTGCGTCACGTACGACGCCGGCACCCGGCCCATCTCGTCCTCGCCGTCCCCGTCGGCGCCCCCGACGCCGCCGCCCGCCTCGCCCCCGAGACCGACACCCTGCTCTGCCCCCACCGCCCGCCCGGCTTCGCCGCGGTCGGGCAGTGGTACGACGACTTCGAGCAACTGACGGACGAGCAGGTGCTGGACGCGCTGCGCGGGGCTTGAGCGCCTTCCGGATCGGCGGCGAGGCGTGGCGCCGCCGGGATTGCCGCGGTTTCGGGTGCCGTTGGCCGGGTGGTGCGGGGTGGTGGGGTCGGCGGCTCCCGCAGGGCGCGTCCGCACGGGCGGCCACCACGACTCTGCTGCCGGCCCTCGCCCTGGCCGGGGCCCAGCTGGAGACCCGGCGTCTGCTGCGCCACCGCTTCCGGCGCTGCTACGACCGCCCCCGACCGCGGCGACGTGGCTCAGTCGCGTCGTCCCCACGGCAGCACCAGCGTCCGGCCCTGTGCGCGGCCGGCCTCGGCGGCCGGGCGGCGGGTGGCCGGGTCCAGGGCGTTGTCGCCGATCGCCGCCACCGACGCCTCGTCGGGGGCGACGAGCACCACCTCGGCGCCGGCCGCCCGAAGGTCCGCCACGGCCCGCTCCAGCGGCACCTCGCTCGGGAACGGCTCGACCTCACCCATCGGCACGAGCACCAGCACCCGCTCCGCGCCCGCCGCGAGATCGGCGTTGGCGACGGAGCGCACCCCGCCGTCCACGTAACGCCGCCCGCCGATGGTCACCGGCGGCCACACGCCCGGCACCGCACAGCTCGCCGCGACGGCGTCCACCAGCGGCACGCCCGAGGCGCCGTCGAACACCACCGGCGCGCCGCTCTCCGCGTCCACCGCCACGATCTTCAGCGCCCGCTCCGGCCAGGTGTGGGACGGCAGCCGCGCCTCGATCACCGCCCGCCGCTCCTGCTCCGGCACGGTCCGCGCCGCCAGGGCCACCCGGCCGACCGCGCACCGCACGTCCGGGGCGGAGCCGGCCGACCCGACGGCGGCGCCGATCTCGGCCGCGAACTTCTCCAGGTCCATCTCGGCCGTGATCTCGGCGGCCTGCGCCCCGGGGTCCACCTGCCGCGTGTACAGCTCCGCCAGGTCAAGGCCGCTGCCCAACTGCGCCGCCACGGTGGACCCGGCCGAGGTCCCCACCAGCAGCCCGGCCCCGCTCACGTCCCGTCCCGCGTCGGCGAGCCCGGCCAGCAGCCCGGTCATCCAGGCGATGCCCCCCACACCGCCGCCACCCAGCACCAACGCCTCGGTCATCACGCCCCCTCTCGCCCGCACCCTACGCTCAACGGCCGTTGATGGAGCCGTCGTTCGGTGTGCGGGACGTTGGCGGGGCGAGCGCGCGCCGCAGTCCCGACGTCCGACCGAACCGGAGACACACCCATGGACATCCGCCACCGGGCCCCCCTCGCCGTGCCGCCGCTCGCCACCCTCCCGCACCCGCCGTACACCGACGGGCGCGGCCCCGAGGACGCGGACGACCCGTTCGCCCCCGGCCGGGGACCGGCCCACTGACCCCACCCGCCTCGTCCGCCGCCGTCGCACCGGTGTACCGGTGCGACGGCGGCGGACGCGCGCCGAAAGGGCCTCCCTTCCCGGTCGGGTCCGGCCATACTGAGGCCCGGCGGACGGGGGTGACGGCCAGTGCGGGGCAGTATCGACGGCTACCGGCTCGATGCCGAACTCGGCCACGGCGGGCAGGCGTCGGTGTACCGGGCCACCGGCCCTGACGGTGTGCCCGTCGCGCTCAAGACCTGGCACACCCTGGGCGCCGCGCCGGCCGAGGCGCGGCGCCGGATCGCCCGGGAGGCCGCCCTGGTGCGGCGCGTCGAACACCCGGGCGTGGTGCGCCTGCTCGCCGGGGACCCCGACGGCGACCCGCCCTACCTGGCCTTCGAGTACATCGACGGCACCCCCCTCGACCGCCTCGTGGCCCGGCGCGGCCCGCTGACCGGTGACCTCGCGCGGGAGACGGTCCTCGGACTGCTGCGGGCCCTGGGCGAGATCCACGCAGCTCCCGTGGCCCACCTCGACGTCAAACCGCACAACGTCGTGCTGCGCAACGACACCGCCGGCCCGGTCCCCGTGCTGATCGACTTCGGCATCGCGCGTTCCGCCGAGGCCACCCACACCCGGCTCACCGGCTACAGCGTGGCGTTCGCCTCGCCCGAGCAGCTCCGGCTCGACACCGCCTACACGCCCTCCGACGTCTTCTCCTGGGCCTCCACGGTGTACTTCCTGCTCACCGGACGGCACCCGTTCGGATCCGACCCGGCCGCCGCCGTCGCCGCCATCCGGGACCGGGACGCGCTGCCCGACCCCGGGCCGTTCCACGCGGCGGCGGGCGCCGCGGCCGGCCGGCTCTGGGAGATCCTGATCGGCTGCTGGCACCGCGACCCCGCCCTGCGCTGGCCCCTGCACCTCGTCCCCGCGCCCGGCGAGGTCACCCGCCCCACCTGCGACACCCGGGCCCTGCTCGGCGCGGTGGAGGACGCCTTCAGCGACGCGCCCGCCCGGACCCTGCGCCTCGGCCGGATCAACCCGCGCAAGGCCGGCCCGACGCCCTGGCACGAGCTGGGCGCCCAGCTGCGCCACCACCGGCGGCACGGCGCCTGGTCGATGACCCGCCGCCAGCTCGCCAGCCAGCGCGAACTGCTGGGCCGGACCAGCGCGTTCAGGCTGTGGGCGTACGAGATGGGCTGGAGCGAGCCGCCCTTCGACCTCGTCTCCCTGGTCGACCGGATCACCGACGCCCAGGGCTATCTGCGCTACCTGCACCTGTGCGCCCGCGGCAGCGACCTGCTCGGCCTGGACGGCCGCCCCCGCGGCTCGCGCTACCCGGTGCCCGGCGACCGCAGCGAACAGCACGAGGACACGCCCTCGCTCATCGAGCTGGCGCCCTGGCAGACGGGCGAGTTCCCGCTGCACATCCGCAACAGCGGCACCGTGACCTGGCGGGGCCGGCGGCTCCAGGCGATGGCACCGGCCACCGGTACCGAGACGGTGCGGCTGCGCGGCGAGCGCTTCGACGTACCCGAGACCCCGCCCGGCGCGGTCGCCACCGTCCTGATCCCGGTGCGCGCCCCGGGCTGGCCCGCCGTCTACCGGCAGCGGTTCAAGATGGTGGACGAGGAGGGGCTGTTCTGCTTCCCGGGCGTCAACACGCTGGGCATCGAGGTCATGATCCAGGTCGTGCGCAGGGAGGGACATGACGGGCCGACGGGATGACCGTCCGGGCGGCACGGAGCCCCCGGGGCCGGAACGCGGTGCCGGGTATGCGGCGGACGTGGTCGGTGTGCTGTCCGGCGCCTGTCCGCCGGGCGCCTCCCGGCCCCGGGACGTGCCGCTGCGCGAGGGCGACCGCTGCCTGGTCGGCCGCCCGTCCCGGCTGCGTCCGCCGCCGGCCGGTGACGGCGTGTTCCTGTCCCTGGGGCCGGGGGTGCGGCGCAGCGTGCCGGCGGTCGCCCTGGTGCTGGCCGTCGCCCGCAGCGCCGTGCACCTGCGGGCCGGGCACGGCGCGGTCGACCTGCTGGTGGACGGCGCCGTGCCCGCTCCCGGCGGCATCCGCCTCGCCGGACCGGAACACGAGATCGTCGTCGATCCCGTCGGCGTGCCCCGCGCCCTCGCCGTCCGCCTGTTCGGCACACCGCCCGCGCTCGAACCGCCGCCCGCCAGCGGTACGACCCGCCTCCCCGTGCTCCGGGTGAGCGGGGACCGGCTGCTGCCCATGGCCGTGGCGCTGGCGTGGCCGGCCGTCACCGGGGTGCCGCGGCCCCGGGCGGACGGCTGGTCGCTGCCCCAGATCGTGGCCCGGCACCGTGAGCTGTGGGGCGGTGGACCGGTCGAGCCGCGGCACACGCTGTTCCGGCTGCGGGAGATCCTGGCCGGCGCACGCTGCGCCGACGGGCGTCCGATGGCGGCGATCGAGGACGTCCAGCCGTGGCCCTGGGCCGAGCGGCTGGAGGACACCCCCTACCTGGACAACGAGTCGTTCATGGCGGCGAAGAACCGCATCACCGCCGGGTACTTCGCCGCCGCCGGCCAGGTCCGCCCGCACCTGGTCGAGGCGCTGGCCCGGCGGACCCGCTGACGGCCGCCGCCGCGCCGCTCACCAGAGCCGGACCGTCCGGCCCGAGGTGTCCGTGCGGGGCAGCCGGGCCCTGAGCGCGGACGGCCGGACCGTACGCCGCAGCGCCGGGCGCCCCTTGTTCGCCACCCGGTCCAGCCAGTCCAGGCACAGGGCGCCGCAGTCGAACTGGCTGTCCGTCAGCTGGTCCGGGACGTGCGGGTCCGCCGCGTCGGGCGTCCCGGGCGGAGGGGTGAGCCGTAACCGCAGGTCGTGATCCGGTCCCAGCGCCGCGCCGCGCTGCTCCAGCACCTCCTCCACGCGGTCCAGCGCCCGGCGCAGCCCGGCCTTCCAGGCGTCCGCGGGCCGGGTCTCGCGCGCGGTGAGCTGCCGCCGGCGGGCCCACCAGTCGAGGTGCGCGGGCGAGGGCCTGGCGTACACGATGTGGGCGCGGATGTCGCGCAGCAGTTGCCGGGTGGCACCGTCGTAGGCGTCCTGGTCGCCGAAGACGTACGGCCGGACGAGCAGCACCACGGGCCAGGGGTCGGCGGGTTCGGCCAGGACGCCCGCCCGGCGCGCGGCGGCGCCCCAGCCCTGCCGGCGCCGGATCGCCGGGGCCAGCGCCGGAGAGCGGACGAGACGCCCGGCGTCGAACGCCGTGGCCGAGGTGACCGGTACGTAGCGCCAGCCCAGCGCCTCGGCCAGCAGGGCGGCGACCGGGCCGATCGAGTAGTCCGCGCCGATCACCACGACCGGCAGGCCGTCCGCCGAGGTCCAGGGCAGCCGCTCCGCGAACGGCTGCCCGGTCAGCACGTGCTGGACGAGCAGATGGGTCGGCCAGCGCCGGCACACCGAGCGCCACAGCGTCGTCCCCGGCTCGCCCTGCCAGCTGAAGTCGCCCGCCCGGGACAGCGCGTCGGTGGTCGCGACCTCCAACTCCGCCTGGAACAGCCGGTGCCGGAGGATCGCCGGGTCACCGTCGTCGGTGTCCGGGGTGATGCCGAAAGTCCGTGGTGACCCCAACCCGAGCGCGCGGGCGGCCAGTTCGCCCGCGCGCAGCGGCCGGGCGTCGTCGTCGGGTGTGAACTCCGCGATCAGCGTGGTCGGTACGGGGCACCGCTCACCCGACCGCAGCGCGTGCAGCCGTACCTGGAAGCGCCCGGCCACCTGTTCGTCGCCCAGCACCGCCGAGGCCGCCAGCAGCGGGGCGCGCCCGGTGTCCTCGGACGCCAGCCCGTCCAGGCTCTCGCTCAGCTTCGCCACGGCCGCCCGCGCGGCCCGCAACTGCTCCGGCAGGTCCGACTGCCGTACGGCCGGGACCTCGTGCGGGGGCAGCCAGCCCATCTCGGCGTACACCCGGGACACCTGCGCCCCGGCGAGTTCGGCGAGCGCTCTGAGCACGGTCGGCTTGATCATCGTCCGGCCGACGGCGTAGCTGCGCAGCGCCCCGGTGCTGATGCCCAGCTGCCGGGCCAGCGCCTCGTCGGTGACCGGCCCCTGCCGTTCCTCCAGTTGTCTGCGCAGCCCGCGCATCGTGTCCGCGGCGGTTCTCAACTCGCCGGATGCATACGTCAACGCGCCCCCCGGGCCGAACAGATCTGATGACAAAAGCGTACAGAAATGACGACTCCCGAGCGGCCCGTTCCCTCATCCTTGGGGGCACTCGCGATCTCCAAAGGGGCGCGTACGCACGAGAGTTCGGAACTGAGCGGAAGGAGCCGGGCCATGAGCTTCGGCGCTGTGATCGGGCTGCTGCACGTACTGGGCGCCATCGTGTCGGTGTGGGTGCTCACCCACCGGACCGGCTACTCGGGATGGCACGGGCTGCCGGCGCGGATCATCCTGATAAGCCCCGAGTGGTTCGTCACCACCTTCCTGAAGGCCTTCGTGTGGGAAGCGGTGCTCGCGTACTGGCTGGCCACCGGCAAGCCGGCCTCGCGCTGGGGCGTCCCGCACGACAGCCGCAGCGGCCGGATCGTGCGGGGGCGCCACATGACGGACGAGGACACGCCCGTACGGCGGTAGCCGCGCCACCCCCGCCGGCCCCCGCCCGGCCCCACCACGACCGCCGACGAGCGCACGAGAGGCACCCATGGGACTGTTCACACGGCGCAAGGCCCTGCCACCGACCCGCCACGGATACCAGCCGCCCCCGGGCGGCGTGGGCCGGCGCTGGATCTGCCCCTGGGACGAGTGCGGGCGGGGCGGCCCCGACCACCCGGCGGACCGCTGGCCGCGCACCTGCCCCGGGTGCGGCACCGCCGTCGTCACCTTCTCGCTGGCCGAACCCTGGCAGCACGCGGCGAAGCGGGTGGAACTCGACGCCCGGCTGGGCGGCTCCCCGGACTGGGGCGACCCGGACCGGGCCCGCGCCGAGGACCTGCTGTGGGCCGCCGACGAGGCCCTGCGGAACGGGCACGCCGACCGGGTGCCCGCGATCGCGACGCGGCTCGCCGACCTGCTCGACGCCGGCCGGGCCACGGGCCGCGCCGAGGGGTACGACCAGCTCTTCCATCTGGTGCGGCTGCTGGGCGCGGCGGGCGAGTGGGGGACCGCCGCCGGTGTGCTGCGCCGGTGGCGGCGCTCGGTCCGCCACGACGACCTGGAGGACAACGACCAGCGCACCGAGGCCCGTATGCTCGCCGCCTCCCTGATCTTCTACCTGGAGGAGGCTCCCGCGACGGTCCCCGTGGACCGGCAGGGCGTCTGGGAGCTGCTCCAGGAGTTCATCCCGGTCATGGAGAGCGTCGTCACCGCCGACATCGACCGCTCCTGGAAGCGGCTGCGGCACACCATGGCCGGCCGCCGGGACCCCGACGAGGCCGCCGCCCGCGCGCTGGAGCGCCTCGCCGCCCTGGACGCGGCCCGGCCGCCCCGGGGGCTGCCCGCGGAGACGCCGCTGCGGATGGAGATCCTCGGCCGGCACACCGCCAAGGGGTCCGACAGCACGCTCGACGCGTCCCCCATCTGGACCGTCTGCCTCCAGCCCTACCTGAGCGTCTCCCCCGAGGAACTGGCCGCCGTCGTCCTGCCGGTGGGCGGCTGGCCGGTGTACGGCGCCTCGCGCTGCCTGCGGGAACTGGGCACCCACGACGAGGACGGCCCGGCGTACGGCGCCATCTGGGACGCCGGCCTGGAGTTCTACCACGGCACCGGCGTCTCGTCCGCGCACCTGTCCTTCGACGACCAGCAGCGCTGGATACGGCGGCACGGGCCCGGCAGTTGGTGAGGGATGCCGGCGGGCGCTCCGCGTCCCACGGGGGTGGACGTGGAGAGGGGGGCGTTGCGGGCCGCTCGTGGTGGCTCGCAACGCCCCCCTGGCAGTTACCCGAGGGGTGCTCGGGTGGTCTTCCGGGCTACGAGTTGACCTGCGCGGTCACCAGGTTCGAGAAGGTGGTCAGCCGGGTGTAGACACCCGGGTAGCCCGCCTCCGCGCACCCCTCGCCCCAAGAAGTGATCCCTGCCAGGACGCCCCCGATGAGCAGGGGACCGCCGCTGTCGCCCTGGCAGGTGTCTACGCCGCCGGAGGAGTATCCGGCGCACACCATGTCGGTCTGGACGAAGTCCGAACCGTAGGAGGATCGGCAGCTGGAGTCGGACACGATCGGAACGGTCGCGGTCCGCAGCTGGTTGGAGGAGCTGCCATTCTCCGAGGTGGTGCCCCAGCCGAGGATGCGGGCCGTGGTGCCGGCCGCGTACACGCTCGTCTGGGAGGAGGAGACGTACGACGCCGGCGCGTACGGCATCGACGTCGCGAGGGTCAGCACGGCCACGTCGTCGCCGTTGGTGGCGTCGGTGTAGTCCGGGTTGATCCAGATCTTGCTGACCTTGCTCACCGTGCCGTTGGTGCCGTTCAGATAGGTCCGGCCGCCGACCACCCGGACGCTGCCGGTGCTCTCGCCGGCCATGCAGTGCGCCGCCGTCACGACCTTCTTGGGCGCCACCAGGGTGCCGCCGCAGAACTGGTTCTGGGAGGCGTCCGTGATCTGCATGACGAACGGGTACGAGCTGGTCGTGGTCGTCGTACCGCCGACGATCGGCTGGGGCGCGGCGTTCGCCGTGGGGGAGGCGAGCAGCGCGGTCGCCGCGGCGGCGGTGGTGGCCAGCAGGGCGGCGGCGGTCTTCCTGGCACGTCTGGGCCCGAACATGAGTCTCCTCAGTGGGGGTTGCACCGGTGGGGGATCGCGCGGGTGTGGGGGGCCGGGGGCCGTGGGACCGACCCCCGTGTGCCCGGGCGAGCGGCACGTCCCTTACGCTAGGACCCGGCACCCTCGGCTCCCAATGAGGGAACCCCCTAGGAGGCCGGGTGAGGGAAAACCCTCGGTCCGAGCCAGTTAACAAGGGCCGTGCTCAGTCCGCGCGCCGACCGGCCGCCAATCGGACGATGTCGACGCGCGACCGGATCCCCAGCTTGCGGTAGACCCGGGTCAGGGTCGCCTCCACCGTCTTCACGCTGATGAACAGCCGGGCCGCGATCTCCCGGTTGGTGGCGCCCTCCATGACGAGGGCGGCGACCTGACGCTCCATCGCCGCGAGGGCGTCCAGCGCGTCCAGGGCCGCCGGCCCGGCGAGCACCGGCCTGGGCACGGGGGTGGCGCGGGCCTCCTCCACCTGGCGCAGCCAGGGCAGCGCCCGGCAGCGGCGGAACATCCGGGCCGCCTCGTCCAGCGCGGCGGCACCGGTGGGTGCCGTCCCCGCGCCCCGTCCCGGCCGCCGTCCGGGCAGCCGGGCCAGCGCGAACGCCGCCCGCGCCTCCTCCAGGCCGTAGCCGAGCTTGCCGAGCCGGTCCTGAGCGGACGTCAGCTGGGCGACGGCGGCCTCCAGGTCGCCCTGGGCGGCGCGGACCAGCGCCTCGGAGCGGTCCAGGACGGCGAGGACGCTCTCCCGGCCGAGCCGCAGCGCGTGCTCCCGGCTGACGTCGATGACGTCCTGCGCCTCGGCCGGTTCACCGGTTCGGACCAGCGCCTCGGCCAGGTCGCCCTGCCAGCGGCCCCGGGCCGGGTCGGTGATGCCGAGCGCCGCCTCCAGCGCCCGCACCCGGCGCAGCGAGCGGACGGTGCCCGCCGGGTCCCCGGCGACCAACTGGGCGTGCCCGAGGGCCCCCAGGGCTCTGGACAGGTACATCTGGTCGCCGTCCTCCTCGGCGTGCTGCACCGCCTCCCGGGCCAGGGACAGGGCGCGGTCCACATCGCCGCCGGAGGCCTCGGCCAGTGAGGTGAGCATCGCCGAGGCGGTCTCGCCGATCCCGGAGTCCCGGGCGAGCCGCAGGCCGTCGCGGGCCAGCTCCAGGGCCCGCCCGCAGTGCCCGGCACGCAGCTCGGTCTCCGCGAGCCCGCGCAGGAAGTGCACCTCGCTCTCCACCGAGCCGCGCCGGCGCACCTCGCGCAGCAGCGCGGTGACGGTGGCGCGGGCCTCGGCGAGCTGGTCGCCCATGACCAGCCAGCGGAACCGGGCACTGCCCGCGCCGTTGTGATGCCAGGCCACCTTCGGGTCCTGGGGTTCGCGCAGGGCGCGTTTGATGGTGCGGGGTGCCTCCGGATGGCCCATCAGGGTCTCGGTCTGGGCCTGGAAGGCGAGCGCGAGCAGCTCGGTGCGCCGGTCCGCGCCCCGGGCCGCCAGCACGGCGGCGTGCGCGGCCGCCTCCCGGGCCTCGGTGAAGTCACCCTCCACGATCAGCGCCCGCCAGGCCAGCTGGTAGTGGACCAGCGCGAGCAGCCGGGGGTCGTCGCCGGCGTCGGCGAGGGCCTGCGGGAAGACGGCGTCGACCTCGGCCATGGTGTGGCCGGCGGTGTCGATGACGACGATCCAGGCGCGCACCCGTTCGGCGGGCACGCTCGCCCGGGTGAGCACCTCCCGGGCGATGTCCCGGGCCAGGTCCACCTCGCCTGCGGTGATGGCGTCCTCGGCGGCCCCCAGCCGGCGTTCCTCCGGGCCGGGCACGCCGTCGGCGGGGGTGTGCCGGGCGGCCAGCAGCCCGAGCTGGGCGGCGACGGAGGGCGCGCCCCGGTCGCGGGCGAGGGCGGCGGCCTCGGCGAGCCGGGCGGCGACCTCCGGGTCGGCGCCGGTGCTGGCCAGGGCCAGGTGGCGGGCGCGTTCGATGGGGTCGGAGGCGGCGGTGGACAGCGCCGCGTGCGCGGCCCGCCGCTCGTGCGCGGGCGCCTCGGCGTACAGCGCGGCGGAGATCAGGGGATGCGCGAACCGTACGGCGGGGGCGTCCGCCTCGGTGGCCAGCAGCCCCAGTTCGGCGGCCTGGGCGCACTCCGCCTCGGCGTTGTCCCGGCCGGCCGCGTGCAGCAGGGCCGGGGTGGGGCGGGCGCCGGCGCTGGCCACCAGCAGGGTGCGGCGGGCCTCGACGGACAGCATGTCGAGCCGGCTGAGCACCAGCGCGCGCAGCGAGGTGGGCACGGGCAGCGGCTCGCCCGGGCGGGGCCGGGTGGGGCTCTCGGCGAGGGCCCGGCCGAGTTCCAGGGCGAAGAGCGGGTTGCCGCCGCTGGTGCGGTGGATCTCGCGGACCGTGGAGCGGGGCAGGCCGCCGTGGCCGCGGTGGTCGAGGAGCTGGGCGACCTGGGCGCGGGAGAGCGGGCCGAGCCGGACGGCGAGGGTGCCGGGCGGGGTGGCGTGCAGATGGCGGTCGTACTCCTGGCTCTCCTGACCCTCCGTGCGGACCGCGCACAGCAGTTGGACCGGGGTGCCCTCCAGGCGGCGGGCGGCGAAGCCGAGGAGTTCGGCGCTGGCCGGGTCCAGCCACTGGAGGTCGTCGGCGACGAGCAGCACCGGGCCCCGAACGGCGAGGGCGCGCAGCGCGGAGAGGACGGCGAGGCGCAGGGCGAGGCCGTCGCGCTGCAGGCTGGACTCGCCGCGGCCGGTGAGCGCCGACTCCAGGGCGGTGCGCTGGGCGGCGGGCAGGCGCGGGGAGACCTCGTCCAGGACCAGGCCGAGGAGATCGGCGAGGGCGAGGAAGGGGAGATGGGATTCGGACTCGGTCGCCGAGCAGCGCAGGACGGTGCGCGCGGTGGCGGCGTATTCCTCGGTCAATGCCCGCAGGACGGTGGACTTTCCTATTCCGGCCGGGCCGTGCAGCAGGACGCTGCCTCCGGAGGCCAGTTGGTCGCGGGCGCCGGTGAACAACTCCTCGCGGCCGATGACCAGGTCGGGGCGGCAGCTGGCAGGCTCCTGGAGGTCCCGTCGCACGGTCACCGCTCCCCTCGTGTCGTGTCCGGGCCAAATTCTAGGCAACGATCCTTGAAATTCGGACGGAAGCCGTGGTGAGGGAAATAACAAACGGGCAAGCATGGGCAAATTCAAAGCGCCGGCGCATGAATAGGCAGGTTTCCTTACCGGCCTCTCACCCGCCCGGCAGCGGTTCCCGCCGTACCGAGCTAAGGCAGCAGCCCCGCCCTGCGCGCCGCCGTCACCGCCTCCCCTCGGGTGTGCGCGCCCAGCTTCCGCATCGCCGAACGCAGATAGCTCTTGACCGTCTCCGGGCGCAGCCCCAGCCGCTCGGCGACGGCCGCGTTGGTGGCACCCGCCGCCACCCAGGAGAGCACGTCCAGCTCGCGCGGCGCCAGGCTCGCGCCGTCCGCGGGCCGGGCAGGGGCCAGCAACCCGCAGGCGGCCAGCAGTTCGGCCCGCAGCCCGGGATCGGCGATCCGCGGCGCCAGCGCCCGCAGCGCGGCGTGCGCCTCCCGCACCTGCTCCCACCCGGCACCCCGCTGCCCTCCGGCCGGCTCCGCCCGCGCCGCCGCGAGCAGCCCCCCGGCCTCGTCCCGCACCACCAGAGCCTGTTCCACGTCCCGCGCCGCCGCCACCGCCGCGCCCAGCGTCCGGTCACCGAGCGGCTGGGCCGAGCGCAGCGCGCCGTACAGCACCCCGCGCACCCGCCGCCGCACCACCACCGGCACCGCCAGCACCGCGCGGATGCCCTCGGCGGCCACCGGTACGTCGTACTCATGGCTGATCTGCCGGGAGACGGAGTAGTCGGTCACCGCGCACGGCCGGGCCAGCGCCACCGCCTTGCCGCCGAGGCCATTGCCCGAGGTCACCGCGAGCGCGCGCAGGGCGGGCGTCGTCGTCCCGCTCAGCTCGCTGATCCGGATCCGCGGCCGGCCCGGTTCCAGCAGCCCGCCGAAGGCGACCGGCAGCCCGGTCGCGCGCCGCAGCCGGGCCAGCGCGCCGCCGATCTCGACCGTTCCCACCGCCTGTGCCGTCACGAGTCCGCCCCTTCGGTCACCCACACCCCCGTTCGGGGGTAGTGAGACCTGCATCACGGATTAGACGATGCCAGAGAGCCGCCCGGCAATGGCCGGGAACGTTTGGAGGACGGATGACGACGGCGACCGACGCCTTCAGGACCGCACGGGACTTCCTGCTGGCGCACCGCGAGGACCATGCCGGCGCCTGTGCGGGGTTCCGGTGGCCCCGGCCCGAGCACTTCAACTGGGCCCTGGACTGGTTCGACGTGATCGCCTACGGCAACGACCGGACCGCCCTGCACATCGTCGAGGAGGACGGCACCGAGACCCGGCTGTCCTTCGCGGAGCTGGCCGAACGCTCCAACCGGGCCGCCCACTGGCTGCGCGAGCGCGGGGTCGGCGCCGAGGACCGGATCCTGGTCATGCTCGGCAACCAGGCCGAGCTGTGGGAGACCGCGCTGGCCGCGATGAAGCTGCGCGCGGTCGTCATCCCGGCCACCCCGCTGCTCGGCCCGGCCGACCTCCGCGACCGCGTCGAGCGCGGCCGGGTCAAACACGTCATCGCGCGGGCCGAGGACACCGCCAAGTTCGCCGAGGTGCCCGGCACCTACACCAGGATCGCGGTCGGCGGACTCCCCGAGGAGGGCTGGGAGCCGTACGAGGACGTCTACGCCGCCCCCGCCGAGTTCCTGCCCGACGGCCCCACCCTGGCCGACGACCCGCTGATGCTCTACTTCACCTCCGGGACGACCGCCCGCCCCAAGCTGGTCGAGCACACCCACACCTCGTACCCGATCGGCCATCTGGCCACCATGTACTGGATCGGCCTCAAGCCCGGCGACGTCCACCTGAACATCTCCTCGCCCGGCTGGGCCAAGCACGCCTGGTCCAACCTGTTCGCGCCGTGGAACGCCGAGGCCACCGTCTTTGTCTTCAACTACACGCGCTTCGACGCGACCCGGCTGATGGCCGAGATGGACCGGGCCGGCGTCACCGCCTTCTGCGCCCCGCCGACCGTCTGGCGGATGCTCATCCAGGCCGACCTGGGCCGCCTCGCCACCCCGCCGCGCGAGGTGGTGGCCGCGGGCGAGCCGCTCAACCCCGAGGTCATCGAGCGGGTGCGGCAGGCCTGGGGCCGCACCGTCCGGGACGGCTTCGGACAGACCGAGACGGCCGTGCAGGTCGCCAACAGCCCTGGCCAGGTGCTGAAGACCGGCTCGATGGGCCGGCCCAGCCCCGGCTACCGCGTCGAACTCCTCGACCCGGTCTCCGGCGCGCCCGGCGCCACCGAGGGCGAGATCGCCCTCGACCTCTCCGAACGCCCGGTCGGCCTGATGACCGGCTACCACGGCGACCCGGACCGCACGGCCGAGGCGATGGCCGGCGGCTACTACCGCACCGGCGACATCGCCGCCCGCGACGAGGACGGCTATCTGACCTACGTCGGCCGCGCCGACGACGTCTTCAAGGCCTCGGACTACAAGATCAGCCCGTTCGAGCTGGAGAGCGCGCTGCTGGAGCACGAGGCGGTCGCGGAGGCGGCCGTGGTGCCCGCGCCGGACGAGCTGCGGCTCGCGGTGCCCAAGGCGTACGTGGTCCTCGCCGAGGGCCACGAGCCCGGACCCGACACCGCGAAGACCCTCTTCGAGCACTCCCGCCGGGTGCTCGCCCCCTACAAGCGCATCCGCCGCCTGGAGTTCGGCCCGCTGCCCAAGACCGTCTCCGGCAAGATCCGCCGTGTCGAGCTGCGCGAGGCCACGGCCGAGGGCTCGGCCGACGAGTACCGCGAGGAGGACTTCCGGTGAGCGCGGAGCCGTCGTCCACCCAGCCGTCGTACAGCCACGGGACGGGCACCACCGCCCTGCTCGGCGACACCATCGGCGGCAACCTGGACCGGGCCGTGGCCGCCTGGCCGGACCGCGAGGCCCTGGTCGACGTGCCCTCCGGCCGCCGCTGGACCTACGCCCGATTCGTCGCCGATGTGGACGAGTTGGCGTGTGCCCTGCTCGCGAGCGGCATCGCCAAGGGCGACCGGGTGGGCATCTGGGCCGTGAACTGCGCCGAATGGGTGCTGGTGCAGTACGCCACCGCCCGGGTCGGCGCGATCATGGTCAACATCAACCCGGCGTACCGCACGCACGAGGTGGAGTTCGTCCTCAAGCAGGCCGGGATCTCCCTGCTGTTCGCCTCGGTGCGCCACAAGAGCAGCGACTACCGGGCGATGATCGAGGAAGTCCGGCTCCGCTGCCCGCGGTTGACGGAGACCGTCTATATCGGAGACCCCGGCTGGGCGGAGTTCACGGCGCGGGCCACGCGGGTCACCCGGGACGAACTGACCGCCCGCGAGGCGTCGTTGTCCTGCGACGACCCCATCAACATCCAGTACACCTCGGGCACGACCGGCTTCCCGAAGGGCGCCACCCTCTCCCACCACAACATCCTCAACAACGGCTATTTCGTGGGGGAGTCGATCGCCTACACGGAGCGGGACCGGATCTGCGTCCCGGTCCCCTTCTACCACTGCTTCGGCATGGTCATGGGCAACCTGGCGGCCACCTCGCACGGCGCCTGCGTCGTGATCCCGGCCCCGTCCTTCGAGCCGGCGGCCACCCTGGAGGCCGTCCAGCGCGAGCGCTGCACCTCCCTGTACGGCGTCCCGACCATGTTCATCGCCGAACTGAACCTCCCCGACTTCGCCGCCTACGACCTGTCCACCCTGCGCACCGGCATCATGGCGGGCTCGCCCTGCCCGGTGGAGGTGATGAAACGGGTCGTCGCCGAGATGCACATGGCGGAGGTCTCCATCTGCTACGGCATGACCGAGACGTCGCCGGTGTCCTTGCAGACCCGGATCGAGGACGACCTGGAACACCGCACCGCCACCGTCGGCCGGGTCCTGCCGCACCTGGAGGTGAAGGTCGTCGACCCGGCCACCGGCGTCACCCGACCCCGAGGCGCGGCGGGGGAGTTGTGCACCCGTGGCTACAGCGTGATGCTCGGCTACTGGGACGAGCCGGAGAAGACCGCCGAGGCCGTCGACGCGGGCCGCTGGATGCACACCGGGGACCTCGCGGTGCTGCGCCCGGACGGCTACGTCGAGATCGTCGGCCGCATCAAGGACATGATCATCCGGGGCGGCGAGAACATCTACCCGCGCGAGATCGAGGAGTTCCTGTACGGCCACCCGAAGATCCGGGACGTCCAGGTCGTCGGGGTGCCGCACGAGCGGTACGGCGAGGAGGTGCTCGCCTGCGTCATCCCGCTGGACGTGGCCGACCCGCTCACCCTGGAGGAGCTGCGCGCCTACTGCGCGGGCCGGCTCGCCCACTACAAGGTCCCCAGCCGGCTCACCCTCCTCGACGCCTTCCCGATGACGGTGTCCGGGAAGGTGCGCAAGATCGAACTCAGGGAGAAGTACCAGGGGTGACGGGCGCGCCCGCGGTGTGCAGGGTCTCGGCCGCGTCGTTCACCGGCCCCGGAACGCCCGCGAGGTCGAGGACGAACAGCGGGACGCCGAGCGCCGTCGCGCGGCCGCGGGCGTCGTCGCCGTAGCCGGCGAGGGAGAAGTACACGCAGTCGGCGGACTCCGTCATCGCCGTCAGCCATAGGCACTCCACGTCCCGCGGCGCGGCCGGCCGCACCGTCGGGTCCACCTGGGCGACCAGTCCCGGCGCGGCCAGCCCGATGCCGTTGACCGGCCGCTGGCCGGCCCGGCGCAGGTCGCCGTAGCCGAGCCAGCGCAGATAGAGCGCGGCGGCGGTGACGGCGTCCCGCGCGGTGCGGATGGCCCGGGGCTGGAAGGGCGGCCGGGGCGCGGCGGGGGCCGGGGGAGCGGAGACGGCCTCCGGGAGCGCCGGTGCCGTCTGCGTCGCGCGCACCGGCACCCGCAGCACCGTGCCGCACGGGCAGCCCAGCTCCGGACGCGGCCACTGGTTGCGCCGCTCGCAGACCGCGCACGGCACGGTGAGCCACTCGTCGTCCCAGGCGCGGTGCGCGGCGACCTCCGGCGTCCCGGCCGGGTCCAGCCGGGGCGCGGCCGGCGCGCCGCACACGCACGGGTACGGCCGCGCGGTGTAGACGTGCTCGCGCAGGCAGGCCGGGCAGCGCACCGGCACGCGCTCGGGCGTGTACCCCTGCATGGTCCCTCCAGATGACGCCCTCCCGGGCGCCGCGTCGGGGCGGTGGTCCCGGGACGGACCCGTCTCGGGGCAGGCCCCATCGTCCCCCTCGGGCACCCCGCCTGTCCTCCCCTTGCCGTCTCTTGACGTCTCTTGGTGTCTCTTGACGAGGTTCGCCCACCCCCCTACATTGCTTCCAGATAGTAGAAAATAGATTCCGCAATACGGAATGCTGCGGATCTGAACCTCTGGAGACTGTGCTCACCGCGGGGCGCGACGGGAGTACGCATCCGACAGCCGAAGCAGGAGTACTCGATGGCCCGTATGACCGCTGCCCGCGCGGCAGTTGAGATCCTCAAGCGCGAGGGCGTCACCGACGCCTTCGGGGTGCCGGGCGCGGCGATCAACCCGTTCTACAAGGCCCTTGAGGAGGGCGGCGGCATCAGCCACACCCTCGCCCGCCACGTCGAGGGCGCCTCGCACATGGCCGAGGGCTACACCCGCACCCGGCCGGGCAACATCGGCGTCTGCGTCGGCACCTCCGGACCGGCCGGCACGGACATGATCACCGGGCTGTACTCGGCCATCGGGGATTCCGTGCCGATCCTGTGCATCACGGGCCAGGCGCCCACCCACGTGATCCACAAGGAGGACTTCCAGGCCGTCGACATCGCCTCCATCGCCAAGCCGGTCACCAAGATGGCCGTCACCGTCCTGGAGGCCGCGCAGGTCCCCGGCGTCTTCCAGCAGGCCTTCCACCTGATGCGCTCCGGCCGCCCGGGACCGGTCCTGATCGACCTGCCGATCGACGTCCAGCTCACCGAGATCGAGTTCGACCCGGAGACGTACGCGCCGCTGCCGGTCTACAAGCCGGCCGCGACCCGCGCCCAGATCGAGAAGGCGCTCTCCTTCCTGCTCGCCGCCGAACGCCCGGTGCTCGTCGCCGGCGGCGGTGTCATCGGCGCCGACGCCGCCGACCTGCTGGTGGAGTTCGCCGAGCTGACGCAGACCCCGGTCATCCCCACCCTGATGGGCTGGGGCACGCTGCCCGACGACCACGAGCTGAACGCGGGCATGGTCGGCGTGCAGACCTCGCACCGGTACGGCAACGCCACCTTCCTGGAGTCCGACTTCGTCCTCGGCATCGGCAACCGCTGGGCCAACCGGCACACCGGCTACAAGCTGGACGTCTACCGGCAGGGCCGCACGTTCGTCCACGTCGACATCGAGCCCACCCAGATCGGCAAGATCTTCCCGCCGGACTACGGGGTGGTCTCCGACGCGAAGGCCGCGCTGGAGCTGTTCGTCGAGGTGGCGAGGGAACTGAAGGCGGCGGGCCGGCTCCCCGACCGCGCCGACTGGGTCGCCTCCACCCAGGAACGCAAGGCCACGCTGCTGCGCCGCACCCACTTCGACAACGTGCCGATGAAACCGCAGCGCGTGTACGAGGAGATGAACAAGGCCTTCGGCCCGGACACCCGGTACGTCACCACGATCGGCCTCTCGCAGATCGCCGGCGCCCAGATGCTGCACGTCTACAAGCCGCGGCACTGGATCAACTGCGGCCAGGCGGGCCCGCTCGGCTGGACCATCCCGGCCGCGATCGGCGTCGCCAAGGCCGACCCGGACGCGCCGGTCGTCGCGCTCTCCGGCGACTACGACTTCCAGTTCATGATCGAGGAACTGGCGGTCGCCGCGCAGCACCGGATCCCCTACGTCCACGTGCTGGTGAACAACGCCTACCTGGGCCTGATCCGGCAGGCGCAGCTCGGCCTGGACATCAACTTCCAGGTCAACCTGGAGTTTGAGAACATCAACGCGCCGGAGCTGGGTGTCTACGGCGTGGACCACGTCAAGGTCGCCGAGGGCTTGGGCTGCAAGGCCATCCGGGTCACCGAACCCGGCCAACTGGGCGCGGCCTTCGAACAGGCGAAGAAGCTGGCCGCGGAGTACCGGGTGCCGGTGGTCGTCGAGGCCGTCCTGGAACGCATCACCAACATCTCGATGAGCCGCACCATGGACATCAGCGAGATCACCGAGTTCGAGGACCTGGCCACCGAGCCGGCCCACGCGCCGACATCGATCAAGCCGCTGAAGGTCTGACACCTCCCGCTCCGGCCGAGGGGCGGCCCGCCCAGTGCGACGGGCCGCCCCTCCGCGCTGCCCGCACACCCTGCCCAGGAGGACCAGCCCCCCGACCGACCGGCCCGCGTGCATGCAGGAGACCGGCACCGGAAGTCCGCCGTGCGGCGTGGGCCCAGGAAGGCTCGTCCCCAGCCGTCCCGCCGTAGCAGACCTGACGCCTCCCGGCCACGCACACCAGGGCGGCCCGCCATCGAGACGGGCCGCCCTCCGCACTGCCCGCACACACCGTCCGGACCGCCGCCCCCGGCCAGGGCGTGCTCCGTGGCGGCGCCCCGGCCGGCAACCGGCGGGCTCGCACGGTCAGTGGGGGGCAGCACCGACTTGCCGCCACAGCTTCCGCAGCACCCTCCGGGTGAGGCCGGGCCCCGGCAGGACCGTTCGCAGCGGTCCCGCCGCGCCTGCCTCGCCGAGCGCCTTCCGCCCGCCGCACCGTGCCGGCGCTCGCCGTATGTCCTCGCTGCCGGTTGGGGGGAGTAAAGAGCCGTCGCACAGATCTCGCGGCGCACTCCGGCCGTGCAAGGTGAGCCCCGGCGGGGCCATCCGTGGCCCGCCGTGCCCGGTTCGTCGGGCGTCTCTCGCGCGCTGTAGCGGGTCGGCAGCCGTCGCGTGCCCCGGCGGGCGGTGGGGGTGGAGAGGGCCGTCGTGGAGTTCTCGCGGCGTGCCCTGGCCGCGCGGGGTGGGCGCCGGCAGGACCGTCCGCAGCGGTCCCGCCGTGCCCGGCTCGGCGCGCAGCTCGCCGAGGGTCTCTATGGTCGATATGCCGCCGGATCGGCGTCGTACGACCATGCGGCACCCCCCGGACGGGGCCCGCCACCCCCGTGCCGGCGGGCCCCGCGTGACGGATATGTGCCCGTGCCGGGCGGTGGCCGAAGCGTCGGGTGTCGATGTTCAGAGGTTGATTTGAGGCTTGCGTAGCCCGGCTACGGCCCGTGCCGTACGCGAGGCTGTCACAGTTCCTGGTCCGAGAGGCCGGGCCAGTCGTCCGGGCCGCCGCCCTGCCATTCGATGAGGTCGCTCTCCTCGACCTCGATCCGGTCCAGGTCCGCCAGCCGCAGGATCTCCACGACGTCGTCCAGGTGGGAGGCGATCCCCAGCGTCACCTCCCCCTCGGTGACCCGCCGGGAGCCGTCCAGCGCGGGCGAGTGGACCACGATGTGCGGATACCGCGTCGGATTGCCCATGGGTTCAGCCTCCTGCGGAAGCCGGGCCCGCGCACCCCGGGCCCACGACGCGCGAAGCGCCCCCTGGGGCAGGGGGCGCTTCGGGCACCGTGTGGTGGCCGTCCGACGGCGCGAGGCTGGGCGCGACAGGTCGTTCGCGCCGCCGGACGGAGGGGGTGGCCCCCCGGAAGGGGGGCTGGGTGGGACCGTGGTGGGTGCGATGGACGGCGGGGCCCTTCCCTCTGGTCGAGAAGGGGACCCGGGTCCTTCACCACCGCACTGGCTCGCACGCCACCACGGTCCTCGCCCTGCCCGCGCGTCCACCGGCGACCACCCCTCATCCGGGTCGTCCGGTGCCCCGCGCGGACCGCGTGCGAAGTCATGACCTCCCGTCAGACTCCGTACGCAGCTTGGGTTTTCTCGGCGATCAGTCCTCGCGCAGGGCGTGGACCGCCTCCGCCACGCGCCTGCCGTACTCGGGGTCGGCGGCGTGGAAGTGGGCCAGGTTCCGTTCGACCACGTCGTTGCGGGAGACCTGCGACAGGCCGCCGGCGATGGTCGCGATCAGACGGGCCCTGGACTCCTCGGGCAGCAGCCGGTACAGCTCGCCCGCCTGGTAGAAGTCGTCGTCCTTGGTGTGCGGCGGCGCCACGTGGTTGCCGGTGTGGCCGGCGACCGGCAGCGGGGCCGACAGCGGGCGGCCGGTCTCCACCGGGCCGTCGTAGGAGTTCGGCTCGTAGTTCTTGGCGTCGCGGCCCTGGCCGTTGACCGCCATGAGGCCGTCGCGGCCGTAGTTGCGGGCACCGCCCGGGACCGCCTTCGGGGCGTTCACGGCGAGCAGGGTGTGGTTGACGCCCAGCCGGTAGCGGTGCGCGTCCGCGTAGGCGAACAGCCGGCCCTGGAGCATCTTGTCGGGCGACGGGCCAATGCCGGGGACGAAGTTGTTCGGCGAGAACGCGGCCTGCTCGACCTCGGCGAAGACGTTGTCCGGGTTGCGGTTCAGCACCAGGCGGCCCACCCGCCGGCGCGGGTAGTCCCGGTGCGGCCACACCTTGGTGAGGTCGAACGGGTTGAAGCGGTAGCCGTCCGCTTCGGCCGCCGGCATGATCTGGACGTACAGCGTCCACGACGGGTGCACACCGCGCTCGATGGCCTGGAGCAGGTCCGTCTGGTGCGAGTTGGGGTCCCGCCCCGCCAGCTCGGCGGCCTGCTCGCCGGTCAGGCAGCGGATGCCCTGGTCGGTCTTGAAGTGGTACTTGACGAAGAAGGCCTCGCCCGCCTCGTTCGTCCACTGGTAGGTGTGCGAGCCGAAACCGTCCATGTGCCGGTACGACGCCGGGATGCCGCGGTCGCCCATCAGCCAGGTCACCTGGTGCGTGGCCTCGGGGGAGTGGCCCCAGAAGTCCCAGACGTTGTCCGGCTCCTGCCTGCCGGTGAACGGGTCGCGCTTCTGCGAGTGGATGAAGTCGGGGAACTTGACGGGGTCCTTGATGAAGAACACCGGCGTGTTGTTGCCGACGAGGTCGTAATTGCCGTCCTCGGTGTAGAACTTGACCGCGAAGCCGCGCGGGTCCCGGACCGCGTCCGCACCGCCGAGCGAGTCGGCGACCGTCGAGAAGCGCAGGAACACCTCGGTGCGCTTGCCGATCTCGCCGAGGAAGTCGGCGTGCGTGTGATCGGTGACGTCGTCGGTCACCTCGAAGTACCCGTAGGCGCCGGAGCCGCGGGCGTGCACCACGCGCTCCGGGATCCGCTCCCGGTTGAAGCGCGCGAGCTTCTCCAGGAGGTGCTGGTCCTGGATCAGGAGCGGCCCGCCGACGCCGGCGGAGGCGGAGTTCTGGTTGTCGGCGACGGGGGCGCCGGACTCGGTCGTGAGCACGGGCTTCGACATGGGGACCTTCCGGACGGGACTGCTGAGGCCTGGGACGGTGGACCGAGCGTAGGAACGCCCGACCAGGGGAGTCAACAGTTTGTTGAAGTCATGTTCAACGTTTTGTTGAACGATGAGGCAGGGGTGGTTTCCGGGCCGCGGCGACGCCTGGGCGCGACAGGACAGGTGTCGGCGGCGCCACGGCCCGGAAGTCTCGGGAGGGCGGTCAGACCCGGGCGCCGGACAGGCGCTCCACGGCCCGCAGCAGCGCCGAGTGGTCCAGGCCGCCGTCACCCTGGGCGCGCAGCGCGGCCACGAGCTGGGCGACCACGGCGCCGACCGGCAGGGCCGCGCCGACGTTGCGCGCGGCGTCGGTGACGATGCCCATGTCCTTGTGGTGCAGGTCGATCCGGAAGCCGGGCGTGAAGTCGCGGTTCAGGAAGTTGTCCTTCTTCCGCGTCAGCACCGTGGAGCCCGCGAGGCCGCCGTTCAGGACGTCGAGCGCGGCCGTCAGGTCCACGCCGGACTTCTCCAGGAAGACCACGGCCTCGGCGCACGCCTGGATGTTCACGGCGACGATCAGCTGGTTGGCGGCCTTCACGGTCTGCCCGGAGCCGTGCGGGCCGCACAGCACGATGGTCTTGCCCAGCGCGTCGAAGACCGGCTTCGCCTCGTCGAAGTCGGCCTGCTCGCCGCCGACCATGATCGACAGGACGGCCTCGACCGCGCCGGCCTCACCGCCGGACACCGGGGCGTCCAGGACGCGGATGCCCTTGTCCTTCGCGGCGGCGGCCAGGTCCACCGAGGTCTGCGGGGTGATCGAGGACATGTCGATCAGCAGGGCGCCGGACCGTGCGTTCTCCAGGATGCCGTCCGGGCCGTAGGCGATGGCCTCGACCTGCGGGGAGGCGGGCACCATGGTGATCACCACGTCGGCGTCCCGCACGGCCTCGGCGAGGGAGGCGGCGGCCGTGCCGCCCGCGGCGGCCAGGCGGTCCAGCTTCTCCCGCTCCAGCGTGAAGCCGGTGACCTGGTAACCCGCCTTGATCAGGTTCTCGGACATGGGGGAGCCCATGATGCCGAGGCCGATCCAGGCGATCTTGGGAAGAGTGCTCATTCGGGGGTGCCTCTCTAGCTGCTCTGCGACGTCGGGGTTCAGCGGGCGGCGCGCGCCTCGCGCGGGAGCCAGTCGAAGGACTCGGCGCTGGGACGGTCGCCCGGCTTGTACTCCAGGCCGACCCAGCCGTCGTAACCGCTCTTCCGCAGCTGGTCGAGCAGCTCCTCCAGCGGGAGCGAGCCCGTGCCGGGGGCGCCGCGGCCGGGGTTGTCGGCGATCTGCACGTGCCCGGTCCGCGCCGCGTACCGCTCGATCACCGCGGGCAGGTCCTCGCCGTTCATGGACAGGTGGTAGAGGTCCATGAGGAACCTGGCGTTGTCGAGGCCCGTCGCCGCGTTGACCTTGTCCACGATCTCGATCGCCTTCGGCGCGCTCACGATCGGGCACGTGGGCGACTCGGGCCGGTTGAGGGCCTCGATCAGGACCGTCCCGCCGACCCGGCCGACCGCGCGGGCCGCGAGGACCAGGTTCTCCAGGGCGAGCGCGTCCTGCTCGGCCGGGTCCACGCCGTCGACGCGGTTGCCGTACAGGGCGTTGAACGTCGTGCAGCCCAGGGAGCCGGCGAAGGCGATGGCCACGTCGATGTTGGCGCGGAACCTGTCCGACTCCTCGCCGGGCACCGACAGGGCGCCGCGGTCGGGGCCCGGCAGCTGTCCGGCGTAGAAGTTGAGGCCCGTGAGCCGGACGCCCGCGTCCTCGATCGCCCGCCTCAGGGCGTCGAGTTCGGACTGCTCGGGGGCGGGGGTCTCGATCCAGGGCCACCACAGCTCGACCGCGGTGAAGCCGGCCGCGGCGGCGGCCGCGGGGCGCTCCAGGAGCGGGAGTTCCGTGAAGAGGATCGACAGGTTGACGTTGAAGCGCTGGTCTGCGAATCCCATCGGGGGCCGCGCTCCCTTCCGGTTGCGTTCTGTATTCCGTATTGCGGAAGTTCGTTTCTGCTTAACGGAAGATTGCCGCCGTGTGTCGCCGCTTGTCAAGGGGGGTCGGGGGTTCTTCCTGGCCGGCCTGCCCGAAAACCCGTACGGGCGTTAGGTTGTGCGCGTGCGATTGAGAGTGGAGTTCACGACCGAGCCCTTCGACCTGGACGTGGCGCCGGCGCACGCCCTGGTCGCGCGCGAGGTCATCGAGACGGCCGAGCTGGACGCCGTGGACGTGGGTCCCTTCGGCAACACCGCCGAGGGGGGCTCGGACGGTGTGCTCGAAGCCGTCGACGCGCTGCTGCGCAGGACCCTGGACGCCGGGGCGACCCGGATCTCGCTCCAGGTCAGCGTGATCGCGGACGAGGCCGGGGAGGGTGATAGGTGACCGGGGACGAGCCCTTCATCGCGGCGGTGAAACCGCTGGTCGACGCGATGGGCGGAGAGATCCTGCCGCCCGACGAGGCCGGCCCCGAGGACGTCGTGCTCGCCTGGGAGGGTGCCGACGTCGTCGCCGTGCGCCTGCCCCAGCTCGCCGACTCGCTCGACCACATCCTGGCCGCGATGGAGCGCCGCAAGGGCGTGCCGCTCGCCGACCTGGACCGCAGGGCCAAGCAGGAGATCGTCCGGGCCCTGGAGGCCCGCGGGGCCTTCTCGGTCCGGCATGGCGTGGAGACCGTCGCCGGCGCCCTCGGCGTCAGCCGCTTCACGGTCTACAACTACCTCAACCGGCAGAAAGACAGCTGACCGAGTTCGCGGGAGCCGCCGTCCGGGTAGACCCCGGCGGCGGCTCTCGGCGTTCCCGAAACAGCCGCTCGGGCGCTGTTGGTCAAGTGCCCGTATTGGTTACGCGGAATTTTCAACAAACTGTTGACGCAGTGTTTCCGAGGGCGTTAGCTATCCGCAGCCCGTTCAGCACAAGGCCACGGAGGCACCCGTGACGTCGACTTCCACGCCGCCGGGCCTGGCCCGCTTCAACGCCTCGGAGGAGGACGCCGCGCTTGCCGCGCTGCACGAGGTGTGCGGCTCCACGGCCTGGGCACGGCGGCTGCTGGCCGCCCGCCCCTACGCCACCCCCGAGGACCTCTACACGGCCGGTGACGCCGCCATGGCGGAACTGACCGCGCGGGACCTGGCGGAGGCGATGGCCGGGCACCCGCCGATCGGCCGCCCCAAGCCGGGGGACCCCACCTCGGCCCGGGAGCAGCGGGGCATGGCCGGCGCCTCCGACGAACTCCGCGCGGAGCTGCTCGAACTCAACCTGGCCTACCAGGAGAAGTTCGGCCATGTCTTCCTGATCTGCGCCACCGGCCGGACCGGTGAGCAGATGCGGGACGCCGTCAAGGAGCGGATCGCGAACGCGCCGGAGCGGGAGCGGGAGATCGTCCGCGCCGAACTGGGGAAGATCAACCGCATCCGACTGGCACGACTCGTCGAAGAGGACTGACAGCAGCCATGAGCACCAGCACCACCGCCTCGGTGTCCACGCACATCCTGGACACCTCCGTCGGCCGGCCCGCCGGGGCCGTCGCCGTGCAGCTCTCCGCCCGCTCCGGGCGCGACGCGCCATGGCGGCCACTCGGCGGCTCGGCCACCGACGCGGACGGCCGGTGCAAGGACCTCCCGGCCCTGCCGGAGGGGACCACCCATGTACGGCTCGGCTTCGACACCGAGACGTACTTCGCCAAGAAACAAGCCGCGGCCCAGCAGGACGCCCCCGCGCTTCGGGACAGCGAGAACGGCCGGCCGGTGTTCTTCCCCGAGGTCACCATCGCCTTCGCGGTGGTGCCCGGTGAGCACTACCACGTTCCGCTGCTGCTCAACCCGTTCGGCTACTCCGTTTATCGAGGGAGCTGACCGACACCATGACCCGCTTCGTCCTGGGACAGAACCAGTACGGCAAGTCCGAGAACCGCGTTGTCAAGATCACGCGTGACGGCGACACGCACCACATCAAGGACCTCAACGTCTCCGTCGCCCTCTCCGGCGACATGGAGGAGGTCCACCGCAGCGGTTCCAACGCGAACGTCCTGCCGACCGACACCACCAAGAACACCGTCTACGCCTTCGCCAAGGAGTACGGCATCGCCAGCGCCGAGGACTTCGGCGTCAAGCTCGCCCGCCACTTCGTGGACGACAACGAGCCCATCCACCGGGCCCGGATCCGCGTCGAGGAGTACTCCTGGGAGCGGATCGAGACCTCGCAGTCCGGCGCCCGCTTCGTCGGCGCGGAGGACATCGCCCACTCCTTCGTCCGCAAGGGCCAGGAGACCCGCGTCGCGCAGATCACCTACGACGGCCACGGCATCCAGGTGCTCTCCGGCTTCAAGGACCTCACCGTCCTGAACTCGACCAACTCCGAGTTCTTCGGCTTTCTGAAGGACAAGTACACCACCCTCCCGGAGGACCACGACCGCATCCTCGCCACCACCGTCGCCACCTGGTGGCGGCACAACTGGGACGGCGTCGACTCGCACGCCCCCGACTGGGACCGCTCCTACAACGGGGTGCGCAAGCACGCGCTCCAGGCGTTCGCCGAGACCTACTCGTACTCGCTCCAGCAGACGCTCTTCGAGATGGGCGTACGGGTGCTCAACTCCCGTGACGAGGTGGACGAGATCCGCTTCTCCATGCCCAACAAGCACCACTTCCGATCGGACCTGTCGCCCTTCGGGATCGACAACGAGGCCAAGGACGGAGCCGTCTACTACGCCGCCGACCGCCCCTACGGCCTGATCGAGGCCACCATCCTGCGGGACGGCGCCGAGCAGCTCATCCCGGTCGACATGACCAACCTCTGACGCGGGACGCGGGCCCCCGGGCCGGTCCGTCCGGCCGGGGGCCCGCAACACCGGAGGGAACGAAATGGCACAGCCTGCGAAGGGGCCCGCCACAGCCCCCTGTTCCACCCCGCCGGTGCACACCGAGGACGCCGTCACGTCCGTGCACCCGGTCGACGAGAAGCTCCACCCGTCGCGGCTCGTCCCCGCCGCGCTCCAGCACATCGCCGCCATGTACGCGGGCGTCGTCACTCCTCCGCTCATCATCGGCCAGGCCTGCGGACTCGACATCGCGGCCCGCACCCGGCTGATCGCCGCGAGCCTGCTCATCGCGGGCGTCGCGACCATCCTCCAGACCATCGGCGTCAAGGGCCTGGTCGGCAACCGGCTGCCCTTCGTCAACGCCGCCTCCTCCGCCGGCATCGCCCCGATCCTCGCCATCGCCGAGACCACCACCCGAGGGCACCAACTCCCCGCCATCTACGGCGCGGTGATCGTCGCCGACGCCTTCTGCCTGGCGGTCGGCCCGTTCTTCGGACGGCTGCTGCGGTTCTTCCCGCCGCTGGTCACCGGTGTCGTCATCACCCTGATCGGCGTCACGCTGATGCCCGTCCCGGTCACCTGGGCGCAGGGCGGTGACAAGACCGCCGCCGACTTCGGCGCCATGCGCCACCTCGCGCTCGCCGGGTTCACCCTCGCCGTCATCCTGCTCATCCAGCGCTTCGGCAAGGGCTTCGTCAGGCAAGTCGCCCTGCTCCTCGGGCTGTTGGTCGGCACGCTGGCCGCGATGCCCTTCGGCATGGCCGACTTCAGCGGCCTCAGGTCGGCGCCGCTCGCCGCACTGCCCACCCCGTTCGCCTTCGGCGCCCCCGAGTTCCAGCCCGCGGCCGTCCTCTCGCTGTGCATCGTGATGCTGGTGCTGATGACCGAGTCCAGCGCCGGCATGCTCGCCCTCGGCGAGATCTGCGACCGCCGCTCGGACTCCCGCACCATCACCCGGGGCCTGCGCACCGACGGCCTCGCCACCCTGCTCGGCCCGGTCTTCGGCGGCTTCCCCACCTCCGCCTTCGCCCAGAACGTCGGCGTCGTCTCCCTCACCCGGGTGCGCAGCCGCTACGTCGTCGCCGTCGCCGGCGGCGCCCTGCTGGTCCTCGGCGCCTTCCCGGTCCTCGGCGCGGTCGTCTCCCTCGTCCCGATGCCGGTCCTCGGCGGCGCGGGCATCGTGCTGTTCGGCTCCATCGCCGTCAGCGGCATCCGCACGCTGTCCGAGGCCGGCCTCGACGACAGCTCCAACATCATCCTGGTGGCCGTCGCCCTCGGCGCCGGCATCATCCCGCTGGCCGCGCCGACCTTCTACGCCGGCTTCCCGGCCTGGGCGCAGACCGTCCTCGGCTCCGGCATCAGCGCGGGCGCGCTCGTCGCGGTCCTGCTCAACCTGTTCTTCCACCATCTCGGCACCCGGAGCGGCCAGGCGGCTCCGGCACTCAAATCCTCCTAGGGTCCTGCCGTGCCCTCCCCGCGGGCGAACCCCCGTCCGCGGGCCGCCACCGAAAGACAAGGAAGCACCATGGCACCTTCGGCAGCCCAGCGCGTCGTCATCGAGAACTGCGCCATCGCGACCGTGGACGCGGACGACACCGAGTACGCCGCCGGACACCTCGTCCTCGCCGGCGCCCGGATCGAGTCGGTCGGCGCGGGCAAGGCCCCCGAGAACCTGGAGAACGTGGCGCGCCGGATCGACGCGAGCGGCCATCTCGCCACGCCCGGACTGGTCAACACCCACCACCACTTCTACCAGTGGATCACCCGGGGCCTGGCCACCGACCACAACCTGTTCGACTGGCTCGTCGCCCTCTACCCCACCTGGGCGCGCATCGACGAGCAGATGACGTACGCGGCGGCCCAGGGTTCGCTCGCCATGATGGCGCGCGGCGGCGTCACCACCGCCATGGACCACCACTACGTGTTCCCGCAGGGCTCCGGCGACCTGTCCGGCTCGATCATCCGGGCCGCCGCCGAGACGGGCGTCCGCTTCACGCTGGCCCGGGGCTCGATGGACCGCAGCGAGAAGGACGGCGGCCTGCCCCCGGACTTCGCCGTCGAGACGCTGGAGGGTGCGCTCGCGGCCACCGAGGAGACCGTCAAGGAGCACCACGACGCCTCCTTCGACGCCATGACCCAGGTGGCCGTGGCGCCCTGCTCCCCGTTCTCCGTCTCCACCGAACTCCTGCGCCAGGGCGCCGAACTGGCCCGGCGGCTCGGCGTACGGCTGCACACCCACGGCTCGGAGACCGTGGAGGAGGAGAAGTTCTGCCACGAGCTGTTCGGCATGGGCCCGACCGACTACTTCGAGTCCACCGGCTGGCTCGGCGAGGACGTGTGGATGGCGCACTGCGTCCACATGAACGACTCCGACATCGAGGCGTTCGCCCGCACGAAGACCGGCGTCGCGCACTGCCCGTCCTCCAACGCCCGGCTCGCGGCCGGCATCGCCCGCGTCCCGGACATGCTGAAGGCGGGCGTCCCGGTCGGCCTCGGCGTCGACGGCACCGCCTCCAACGAGTCCGGCGAACTCCACACCGAACTGCGCAACGCCCTGCTCATCAACCGCCTCGGCGCCCACCGCGAGGCCGCCCTCAACGCCCGCCAGGCGCTGCGGCTCGGCACCCACGGCGGTGCCCGGGTACTCGGCCGCGCGGAGCAGATCGGCTCCCTTGAGGCCGGCAAGCTCGCCGACCTGGTGCTGTGGCGGATGGACACCCTCGCGCACGCCTCCATCGCCGACCCGGTGACCGCGCTGGTCTTCGGCGCGGCGGCCCCCGTCACGGCGTCCTTCGTCAACGGCCGGCAGATCGTCGCCAACGGCAATCTGCTCACCGTCGACGAGGACACCGTCGCCCGCTCCACCCGCGAGCAGGCCCAGCGCCTCGCCCGGATCGCCGCACAGGGCTGATCCCGGGCAGCATCACCTCCCCGGCGGCGGCCCGGCGAACCCGGGCTGATCCGCGAAGAAGCCGGCCGACCGCTGGACGAGCGCCCGCGCAACCGCCGAGTACGACTGCGGGGTTCGCGTCCCGGCCGGTCGCCCCGCGCGGCTGCCGGGTCGAAGAGGTCCGGCGTCCGGCTGCCAACACGGTCGGCCGCCGGCGTGTAGGAGTCCGGCGGGTCGCGGTGGTGGCCGTCCGGTTGGAGGAGTCCGGAGGGTCACCGTGGTGGCCCGCCGGTCGGAGGAGTCCGGCAGGTCGCCAAGGCGGCCGTCCGGTCGCAGGAGTCCCGTTGGTCGCCGTGGTCGTCATGGTGGCCGTCGGGCGGTAGGAATCCGGTCGGTCGCCCCGTGTGGCCGGGCGGGCGGATGACTCCGGTCGGGAGGGACGGCTCACGACCGGAGCCGTGGATCCGAGCGGGATTCGCGGCAAGCCGTCTCCGGGGCGCGTGCCGACGCGCGCGCCCCGGAACGGTCCACCCCACGACACACCCCCGCACTCCGCTCAGCTCTCCACCCCCGTCACGGTCCCGCACGACCACCCGCACCACCTCCCTGACACCCACGTCCGACGGTGACGTGCTAACCGACCGGAGGAGCCGCCGTGGCCGCCCATCCCGTAGACGCAGACGCCCAACCCGCGGACGCCCATCCCGTGGCCGCCCATCCCGTGGACGAGAAACTCCCCGCCCTGAAAATGGCGACCAGCGGCCTGCAACACGTGGCCGCCATGTACGCCGGGGTCGTCGCCCCGCCCCTGATCGTCGGCGCGGCCGTGGGCCTGTCCGCGACCGAACTGACCTTCCTCACCGGCGCCTGCCTGTTCACCGCGGGCCTCGCCACCTTCCTGCAGACCCTCGGCATCTGGAAGATCGGTGCCCGGCTGCCCTTCGTCAACGGCGTCACCTTCGCCGGGGTCGCCCCCATGACCGCGGTGGTCGCCTCCACCCACGACAAGTCGGACGCCCTGCCGATCATCTACGGCGCGGTCATCGTCGCCGGCCTGCTCGGCTTCCTCGCCGCCCCGGTCTTCTGCAAGGCCGTCCGCTTCTTCCCACCGGTGGTCACCGGCTCGGTCATCACCCTGATCGGCGTCTCCCTGCTGCCGGTCGCCTTCGGCTGGGCGCAGGGCCCCGACTCCAGGGCCGCCGACTACGGCTCGACGACCAACCTCACCCTCGCCGGCGCCACCCTGCTGATCGTGCTGCTGCTGCGCCGGTTCACCCGCGGCTTCGTCAAACAGATCGCGGTCCTGCTCGGCCTCGTGATCGGCACGCTCGTGGCGATACCGTTCGGCGTCACGGACTTCAGCCCCGTCGCGCACGCCGACATCGTCGGCTTCCCGACGCCGTTCCACTTCGGCGCGCCCCAGTTCCAGCTCGCCGCGATCCTCTCGCTGTGCGTGGTGATGGTGGTCTCGATGACCGAGTCCACGGCCGACATGCTGGCCCTCGGCGAGATCGTGGAGCGCCCGGCGGACGAGAAGACCATCGCGGCGGGCCTGCGCGCCGACACCCTCGGCTCGGCGGTCAGCCCGCTCTTCAACGGGTTCATGTGCAGCGCCTTCGCCCAGAACATCGGGCTGGTGGCGATGACCAGGATCCGCAGCCGGTACGTCGTCGCGACCGGCGGCGGCTTCCTGGTGCTGATGGGCCTGTGCCCGATGGCGGCCTCGCTGATCGCGGTCGTACCCCGGCCGGTGCTGGGCGGCGCCGGTGTCGTCCTGTTCGGCTCGGTCGCCGCGAGCGGCATCCAGACACTGGTGCGCGCGGGGCTGGACAAGGACAACAACGTCCTGATCGTCGCCGTCTCGCTGGCGGTCGGCATCATCCCGATCACCGCGCCGGAGTTCTACCACGCCTTCCCGGAGACCGCGAAGATCGTCCTGGACTCCGGCATCTCGACCGGCTGCGTGGCGGCCGTCGTCCTGAACCTCCTCTTCAACCACATCGGCAAGGGCCGCGAGGCGCAGGACGTCACGCATCCCATGGAGGCGGGGGAGGAGATCGCCGCGGTGCGCTGAGCACCGGGCATCACGACGGCCCGGGGCGGCGCGGCGGAAGTCCGGCCGCGTCCGCCCCGCCGGCCGGTTCAGAGGCCGAACAGCGCGAGGTCCGTCGTGAGGTCCTTGAACGTCTCACGGGGGTCGGTGAGGAGTCTGCGCTCCTTGAGGTCCATCAGGCCGCCGACCGCGGTGATCTCGGCGGCGAGGGTGCCGTCCGTCTTGCGGATCTCCTGGACGATGCGGAAGGTCTTGCCGCCGCCCCACTCGAACGCGCAGGTCACGTCGACCTCGTCACCGGCGAGCAGTTCGCGCCGGTAGCGGATCGTCGTCTCCAGGGCGACCGGTCCCACGCCCCGGCCCACCAGCCGGGCCTGGCTGATGCCGGCCGCCTGGAGGAGCGACCAGCGGGCGTGCTCCGCGTAGTTGAGGTACACCGCCTGGTTGAGGTGCCCCTGGGTGTCGGTCTCGTAGCCGCGGACGGTCACACGGACGGAAAACGGGTCGGTCACTGCTTGCCTCTCGCGTATGCGGGTCTCCGGTCGGTCGATCCTGGCACGGCGCTCAGGCGCGGCGCGGCGAGGCCAGCAGATAGCGCCTCCGGGTGCGCGGCTCGGTGTACTCGCCGGTCTGCCAGCCGGCCGCCTCCAGCGTCGCCGCGCAGGCCGCGAGCGCCGCCGCGTCCGGCGCGTACACCGCGACCGCCTCCGGCTGCGGGGTCGCCCGGACCCGGTAGCCGTCCGCGCCGCCGGTCGCCGGGTGGTGCCCGGCCGCCTCCAGGGCCAGCGCGGCGGCCCGCACGAGATGCGTGCGCTCCCAGCCGCACGGCCGTCCCGCGGCGCCGTCGGGGTTGGTCATCCGGCGCAGCTCCAGCAAGCCCTGCCAGGCGCTGTGCACCTCGCGCAGCCGCCCGGGCCCGGAGGGCGGGGGATCCTCCTCGCCGCCGACTCGGGCCGCGAACACACCGGTGGCGGACGGCGGGGCGGCCCGCTCGGGCACCGGCACCCGCGGCGGCTCCGCTTCCGGTGGCGCCTCGCGTATCCGGTGGCCGGCCGGGGTCAGGAAGTGGTCGTGCGGCGGTCTCGGGTGCCGGAACGCCAGCCCCCGCTGCACCAGCGCCGCGCGCTGTGCCTCGGTGCCGCCCCGCAGCCGGCCGGTGACCGGGTCGGCGGCGTCGATCACCCGCCGCTGGGCGGCGGTCGGCTGTCCTGTCACGACGCGCTCCCTCCGGTCGCCGTACCGCGTCGGGCCGTCCGGATGACGGCCTCTTCGCAGCGTACGGCCCCGATCCGACAACGGGCCCCGGCCGGTACGGCTACCGCGGGGCCCGGATGTTCCAGCCCGCGATGACCGGCCGCCCGTGCTCCGTGCCGAGCCGGCTCAGCGTGCCCGTGCCCAGCTGGAAGAGCGCCCCCTGCTGCGGCGGCAGCCCGAGGCGGCGTGCGGTGAGGACACGCAGGAAGTGCCCGTGGGCGACCAGCACCACGACCCCCTCGGTGTTGGCGAGGGCCGCGTCCACCTTTCCCAGCATCCGGTCCGCGCGCTCGCCGACCTGCTCCGGGGTCTCGCCCGGGTGGTCCGGCGGTCCCGGCGCGACCCCGTCCGTGAACAGGAACCAGCCAGGCCGGCCGCGCTGGATCTCCGGGGTGCTCACGCCCTCGTAGCCGCCGTAGTCCCATTCGCGCAGGTCGGAATCGACCCGGAACTGCTGGAGCCCGATCAGCTCGGCGGTCTCCCGGGCCCGCTGAAGGGGACTGACGAAGGCCGCGCCGATCCGGTGCGAGCGGATCAGCGGCACCAGCCGGCGGGCCTCCTCCCGCCCGGACTCGGTCAGCGGCACATCGGTCGAGCCGGTGTGCCGTCCGGACCGCGACCACTCGGTCTCCCCGTGCCGGACCAGAAACAGGTCACCCACGTCAGCGCCCTCCCACTCGTTCCTCGGGACAGTGCCACCGGGCCATCCGGCACCGCCCCTTCCTCGATTCCTTGATCACTCCCGAGACTACTGCCGGTACCCGTGCAGGAAGCGGCCGATGCGGCCGATCGCCGCCTCCAGGTCGTCCGCGTGGGGGAGGGTGAGAATGCGGAAGTGGTCCGGGGTCGGCCAGTTGAAGCCGGTGCCCTGGACGACCTGGATCTTCTCGCGCAGCAGGAGATCGAGGACGAACTTCTCGTCGTCGTGGATGCGGTGCACCTTCGGGTCGATGTGCGGGAAGGCGTACAGCGCGCCCTTGGGCTTGACGCAGGAGACGCCGGGGATCTCGTTGAGCCGCTCCCAGGCCACGGTCCGCTGCTCGTACAACCGGCCGCCGGGTGTGGTGAGTTCGCGGATGGACTGGCGGCCGCCGAGCGCGGCCTGGATGGCGTACTGGGCGGGCGCGTTGGAGCACAGCCGCATCGAGGCCAGCATGGTCAGGCCCTCCAGGTAGTTCCTGGCGTGCTGCCGGGGGCCGGTCACGACCAGCCAGCCGGAGCGGAAGCCCGCCACCCGGTAGGTCTTCGACAGGCCGCAGAAGGTGAGGACGACCAGGTCGGGGGCGAGGGCCGCGACCGAGTGGTGGACGGCGTCGTCGTACAGGATCTGGTCGTAGATCTCGTCGGCGAAGACCATCAGGCCGTGGCGGCGGGCGAGGTCGAGGATGCCCTCCAGGACCTCCTTGGGATACACCGCCCCTGTCGGGTTGTTCGGGTTGATGATGACCACGGCCTTCGTGCGGTCCGTGATCTTCGACGCCAGGTCGGCCAGGTCCGGGTTCCAGTCGGCCTGTTCGTCGCACCGGTAATGGACCGCCTTGCCGCCCGCGAGGGTCGTCACGGCCGTCCAGAGGGGGAAGTCCGGGGCGGGGATCAGGATCTCGTCGCCGTCCTCGACGAGGGCCTGTACGGCCATGGAGACCAGCTCGGAGACGCCGTTGCCCAAGTAGACGTCGTCCACGTCGACTTCGAGGCCGAGGGTCTGGTAGCGCTGGGCGACCGCGCGCCGGGCGGAGAGGACGCCGCGCGAGTCGGTGTAGCCGTGGGCCCGCGGCAGCATCCGGATCATGTCCTGGATGATCTCCTCCGGCGCCTCGAAGCCGAAGGCCGCGGGGTTGCCGGTGTTCAGGCGCAGCACGCTGTGCCCCGCCTCCTCCAGCGCGTTGGCGTGCTCGATCACCGGGCCGCGGATCTCGTAGCAGACCTCACTGAGCTTGTTCGACTGCCGGAACTCCATGCGCCGCTTCCCCTCCGCCGAGTGTGTTGCTTGGTTTTACCAAGTGTGAGCTTGGAAAGTCCAACGACGCGTCTACACTGCGCCGTATGTCACCTCGCCGAAGCTACGACCAGTACTGCTCCGCCGCCCGCGCCCTCGACCTCGTCGGCGACCGCTGGACCCTGCTGATCGTCCGGGAGCTGCTCGCCGGCCCCCGCCGCTACACGGACCTGCACGCGGACCTGCCCGGTGTCAGCACGGACGTACTCGCCTCCCGGCTCAAGGACATGGAGCGCGACGGCCTCACCACCCGCCGCCGGCTGCCCCCGCCGGGTGCCGCGTACGTCTACGAACTGACCGCCCGAGGCGAGCGGTTGCTGCCCGTGTTGCAGGCGCTGGGCCGCTGGGGCGAGGCGGAACTGGGGGAGCGGCGCCCGACCGACGCGGTCCGCGCCCACTGGTTCGCCCTGCCCCTGCTGCGGGGCTTGGCCGGCGAGGGCCTGGTCGAAGTCCGGGTGGACGAAGGAGACTTCCACCTACGCGTCGGCGCCGAGGAGGGTCCGGTGTACGGGGACGGCCCCGCGCCCGGCGAGGCCGACGCCCGTCTCGTGCTGGACGCGGCGACCTGCGAGGCCGTGGCGCGCGGGGAGTTGAGCCTGCCGGAGGCGGTGCGCGGTGGGCGGGTGACGGTGACTGGGGAGAGCCCGCTGGCCAAGTCCCTGCGGGAGACGGCCCCGGTGGCCCGGTGAACGACTGGTGGGACCTCCTGCCGGAGGAGACGCGCGGGGCGGTCGACGCGCACGTGCTGCGTGACCGGCGGATGGCGGCGGTCAGGGCCGCGTTCGAGGCACTGCGACCGCTGGACCTCGGAATTCACGATGCGGTACGGCTCGTCCACGACCGCTACCAGGCCCTTGGTGACCGGGTGCGAAACACGCCCCCCGATCCGCTCGACGTCGACTCGCTCGCCGCGCGCGCCGCCGGGCATCCGGGCCGGGTGGCCGCGATCGAGGCCGTCTGGGACGGCGACACCTTCCGCGACTGGTTCGTGGTCCTCCTCGCGGTGCTGGATGGGCCGGCCGGGGACGGCCACCTGGCGACCGTCCTCTGGCTCCGGGGCGGCCCCGAGCCGAGCACCGCCGCCACCGAAGCGGGACGAGCCCTGGCCGAACGTCTCGGGGTGCCGTTCCATTTCGCGTCCCCGGACGCACCCGACGACCAGGCTCCGCGGTGGCGGGAGACGCGGGGCGGGGCGTGACACGCGTGCGGGAGGGCCACCGGACAGGCCGGCCCTCCCGCACGCGGCGCGCCGGTGTCAGGCGTTCGGCGGTACCCGGGACGGGCGGCCGGAGCCGCGGGTCAGGGTGTAGCCGCCGATGCCGGCGAGTGCGGCGAGGGCCGCGCCGATGGCCGTCCAGACCCAGCGGTCGGACCACCAGCCGGAGGACCAGCCGTCGTCCGAGCCGAAGCTGGACAGCACGGCCGTCTTCGAACCGTCCTTCTCGGCGGCCGACTTGACCGCGATCCCGGGGACGAGCGGCTTCCCCAGCGAGCCGTCCACCGCCGCGGCCCCGCCGATGTCCTTGGAGTCGACCCGGACCTCGGCGCTCACCGGCAGGCCGAGGTCGGCCGAGCCCAGGTCCGCCACGGTCAGCCGGACGTAATAGGTGCCCGGCAGCGGGTCGTTGGCCCACGGCTCCGACCAGCCGCGCACCGTGCGCAGCACACACGCCAGCTCGACCGAGGAGGCGCCCCGCGCGGTGGTGCGGGAGTCGGCGCCGTACTGGCAGGACTGCCGGCGCCGCAGCCCGTCGTACACGTCCAGGCGCCAGGTCTGCGCGCCGTGCGTGTCGGGCAGCTTCACCGTCGCCCGGACGGTGGGCCGTTGGCCGGTGTCGGCGGGGAACGACCAGTACAGGTAGTCGCCGGTGGAGCCCGACGCGGTGGCCTGCTCGCCCTGCTCGATCTCGGTGGCCGTACGGAAGGACGTGCCCGCCTGGGTGGGCGCCTTGCCGTCGGAGCCGTCACCGGACGCGCTCGGGGACGGCGAGTCGGCGACCGCCGGTCCGGCGGCCAGTCCCAGCGCCAGCAGCGCGCCGCCCAGCACTCGTGTGATCCGCATCAGTTCGTCCTCCAGACCGCGACCCGCCAGCGCGACAGCCAGCCCCACACCAGCCCGGCCAGGAAGCCGGCCAGCACCAGCGTGCCGAGCAGCCACCAGCCGCGTCCGAGGCCGAAGGCGGCGACGTCGTGGTGGCCCGAGGGGCCGTCCACCACGTCCACGGTCAGCTCCAGCGGCAGCCCGGGAGTGGTCTTCACCCCGGCCGCCGCCGCGAACGCGTGGGTGACCTGGAGGCACACCGTCTCGGCCGGCGCGTTGTCGTCGTCGCTGTCGGCCTTCGGGTAGCGCAGACCGGTGGACACCGCGTCCGTACGGCCCGTGCCCGCGGCCTCACCACGCACGATCTCGCGTCCATGTGCCGTCACCGCCCGCAGCAGCAGGCCGTAACCGGGCGCGGTGGCCCGGTCGTCGGCCACGCTCGCCGAGGCGCGCAGCTCCTGGCCCGGCTCGACGTCCACCTTGTACCAGCGCTGCTGCCCGAACCCGACCCGGTCGGTGTACAGGCCCGACTTGAGCGCCGGCGCGTTCTCGCACCGGTCCGTGCCCTGGGTCGCCACCGGCGTGACCACCGGATCGGCGGCCCGGTCGACCAACTGGCCCACCCGGTCGCTCAGTTCCTCCTTGTGCCGCACGGAGGTGTACGTGCCGCCGGTCGCGTCCGCGATGCAGCTGAGCTGGTCGCGGGTCTTGGCGTCGGGCACCAGGCCGAGGGTGTCGATGGTCAGGCCGATGCCCTTGGCGGCTATCTCGCGGGCCACCTCGCACGGGTCGAGCGGCTGGCAGGTGTCCTCGCCGTCGCTGATCAGGACGATACGGCGGGTGCCGGTACCGCCGTTCAGGTCGTCGGCCGCCTTCAGCAGCGCGGGACCGATCGGCGTCCAGCCGGTCGGTGACAGGGTGGCCACCGCCGTCTTCGCCTCGGTCCGGTCCAACGGGCCGACCGGATAGAGCTGTTCGGTGTCCTTGCAGCCCTCCTTGCTGTCGTTGCCGCGGTAGTTGGCGCCCAGCGTGCGGATGCCGAGCCGGACCTCCTCGGGGGTCGCGTCCAGCACCTCGTTGAACGCCTGCTTCGCCGCGGCCATCCGGGAACCGCCGTCGATGTCCTTGGCCCGCATGGAACCGCTGACGTCCAGCACGAGTTCGACCTTGGGAGCGTCCTGCTCCGTCTCGTCGGCGACCGCTCCGGCGGGGAACGCGATCCCGGCCGGCAGGGCGGCGAGGAGAGCGCAGACTCCCGCCGCCAGCCGTTGTCTTCTGATCATCGCCGGATCCTATTGATCAGACCGGCCGGGCTCCAAAACGACTTCGGCCGCCGTTCGGTTCAGGACAACGGCTTCGGCCGCCGTCCAGTTCAGTACGACGGGTTCGGCAGCGCGCACCACTGGTCGCCCGGGGTGTCCGGCGAGAGCCGCATCAGCGTCAGGGCCTTCGCAGGCAGCGGGGACTGACGGAGGGCGGTGAGGTCGGGGGTGTCCGGCAGGCCGGGTACGGCGGCGTCGAGAACCGCGCCGAGCGCCGGGCCCGAACCCGCCGTACCGGCCAGGGCGCCCGCGACCAGGGAGCCGAACAGCTTGCGGCGCAGGGCGGTCTCGTCGTCGGTGATCAGCCGGCCGGCGAGCGGGGGCGCGGCGATGCCGTGCCGGGCCAGCCGGGCGGGGCTGATCCGGACGTCGGCCAGGTCGCGGTAGACCAGGCGCCGGGGGGCGCCGTCCTCGGACAGGACGACCAGCAGGTTCTGGCCGTGCGCCTCCAGGGCCACGCCGAGGTCCAGCAGCCGCAGTCCGACCGTGAGCGCCAGCCGGGTGAACGCGGCCAGCCAGTCGGGGGTGTCGGGCAGGGTCGTGGTCGCGAGGGCCGCCACCGGGAGGACGCGTTCGCCGGGCGCCGCGTACCGCTCGGGGGCTTCCCGCAGCAGTGCCGCCAGGTCGGGGGTGCCGGCCGTGACGGCGCCCAGGGTGCGGGTGACGTGCAGCAGGCCGTCGGTGCGCTCCGCCAGCTCCTCGGCGAGTGCCGACAGCGGAGCGGCGGCCCGCACCGAGTACTCGGAGATGTCCCGCACCGAGGACGTCAGCCGGGTGCTCAGCGCGGTCTTCACGTGTGGGCCGCCGGGCAGCGCGAGGGTCCGCAGGGCCATCAGGGGGTGCGCCGGGCGCCACGGCCTGCCCGGCCGCCGTAGCGCGTGTGCCGTCTGCCAGGGATGCGCCGGCACCAACACCGTCGCCCCGTACCGGAGTTCGTCCGGCCACTCGCCGGTGACCAGGCACTCGTCCGCCGGCACCGCGACCGTGCCCAGCTCCACCACCGGTCCGTGCTCGGGACCGTACGCGAGCTGCTCGGCCACCGAGAGGCCCTGGCGGGCGCGGCAGTTGGGGTGGAACGGGTGTCCGTCCACCACTCGCTGCTCCCACTCCCAGGCCTCCTCCGGCCACTCCTTCGGGTGATCCGCACCGGCCCGGGACAGTGCCAACGAGGCCACGCTGTGCGCGAGTTCCGCCGCGAAGGCCGGCCCGTTCGGCACCCCGAGCGCCGTCATCAGGCGAGCGGGATCGTCGTACCGCTCCCGGCCGAGGCGGACTCCGGTGACGTACGCGCTCGTGGCGTACGGGTCGGCCGGCGGCCCGTACAGCGTCCGGCCGTCGGCCAGCCGTACCGCCAGGCTGTGCGCGCCCCGGGTCCGGGCGCTCACCCACGGCAGCGGTTCGTGCCCGAGGGCCCGCCACAGCCGGGTCAGTACGGCGGCCCGGGCGCCCGGCAGCTCCGCCGTGTACCGGGGCGACAGCGCGGGCCGGACACCGGCCAACTCCTCGGCGACCTCGGCCTCGGTGGTGGGGGGTCGGTGCACGGACGGCTCCTCGGGTAGTCGGCGCGGGCGGCGCGGCGGATCGACGGATGGGCAGATCGGCGGATCGGCGGATCGGCCACGAGGCACGATTGTCACGGACGACAGGCCCCGCGACGACAGACATACTGGTCGTCCGGCATCCGGACGGCCCGCGCGACGGATGACGGCGACCCACCGGGCCCCAGGACCGAGAACGAATGGAACGCGTGGACCTCACACCCGACACCGGCGCCGCCGGCCGCCGCGCCGACGCGTACGCGACCGCGCCCCTGCTCAACTGCCTGCTGCGCGAGGTGGCCGAACCCGTCCCGGAGCCTGGCGCGGACGCCCGGCGCCCGGTTCACCGGCTGCCCAGCGGACGGCTGCTGCGGGTGCGCGGCGGACGGCGCCCCGCCGACCCCGAGGTGCGCCGGAACGGCGTCTGGCACCCGGTCGGCCACACCGAGCTGGTCAAACTCGTCACCGAGGAGCTGCGCCGGCACACCGGACTGTCCGGTGGCGACCTGCCCGCCGAGATGATCGACAGCCGGGACACGATCGCCGCCCTGCTCACCGCCCGCGAGCGGGCGACCCCGCCCGCCGACCCCTACCTGCGCTCCGAGCAGTCCCTGCTCACCGGCCACCCCCACCACCCGGCGCCCAAGGCGCGCGGCGGCGGCCCGGTCGCGTCCTGGCTGCCGTACGCCCCCGAGGCGCACGCCCGCTTCCCGCTCGTCCTGCTCGGCGTCCGCGAGGACCAGGCCGTCGAGGAGGGTGACACCCGGGCCCTGGACGCCCTCGGGGACGCGCCGCCCGGCTACCGGCTGCTGCCGGCCCACCCCTGGCAGCTCGCCCTCGTCGGCCGCGACCTCGCCCCCGCCTTCGCCGACGGCCGCCTGCTGCGGCTCGGCAGCACCGCCCGCGACACCTGGCCGACGGCGGCGGTGCGCACGGTGTACGAACCCCGGCGCGACCTGTTCCTCAAGTTCAGCCTGGACGTCCGCATCACCAACGACATCCGCCGCCTGTGGGCCCACGACCTGCGCCGGCTGCGCCGCACCGACCGGGCCGCCGCCCACGCCTTCGCCGCGCTCGGCACGTCCGCCGCCTGGCTCGGCGACCGCGGCTACCGCACCGCCGCCTTCGCCTTCGAGGAACTCGCCGTCCTCGTCCGCGACGGACTGCGGGGCCACCTGCTGCCCGGCGCCACCCCGCTGCTCGCCGCCGGCCTCGCCGAGGGCTTCGCGGGCAGCCCGCTGGCCGCCACCGCGGACCCGGCCGGCTGGTGGGAGGCCTATCTGCGGCAGGTCGTGCCGCCCGCGCTGGCCGCCTTCGACGCCCACGGGGTCGTGCTGGAGGCGCACCTCCAGAACACCCTCGTCGCCGTCGACGCCTCCGGTACGCCCGTCCAGGCGCTGTTCCGCGACGCCGAGGGCGCCAGACTGCTTCCGGACGTCTCCCGCGCGGCCGGCTGGGAGCGGCTGGTGTACTGCCTGGTCGTCAACCACCTGACCGAGATCGCCGGCGCCCTCGCCGAGCACCACCCCGGCCTCGATCCCTGGCCCGCCGCCCGCCGCGAGCTGGCCCGGCACGACCTGCCCGAGATCGCCGCCCTGCTGCGCGCCCCCACCCTGCCCGGCAAGACCAATTTGCTGCTGCGCTGGACCGGCGCGGACGGGGCGGACGCCCGCTACCTCCCGCTGCCGAACCCGCTGCTGTGACCGCCGCTGTGGCCGGCCCGGCTCAGGCCCGCTGGAAGAACTCCACCTCCGCGAGGGCGATGTGCCGGCCGCCGGACACCCCGACGGGGGCGCCGAGCGTCAGCCGGACGCTCGTGACGTGGCTGATGCCGAGGGGGAAGGTCTGGGATCCGGGCTTGTCGCTCAGGTCCAGCTCCCGCCGGGTCACCTGCCCGTCGTCCGCGACGGCCGCCATCTCCACCTTGAGGGCGCGGCCCTGCCGGAAGTACTCCTCGGCCGACTTCGAGGCGCCGTTGGTCAGGATCAGGTCGACCAGCCGGAACGGCTTGCCGAAGGTGTAGGTCACGGAGGCGCCGGATCCCGGCACCGCCCAGTAGCGGTTGGCGAGCCCGTCCGTCGTCCGGTCCGCCGCGTGCCCCGGCAACTGGGCGGTGGCCGTCACCCGGGCCGGGGTCACCGCCGTGGCCTTGCCCAGCTTGTCCCGGGTGTCCTCGATCAGGGCCCGGCCGGCCGGGAGCAGCAGGAACCCGGCCGCGCACAGGGCCAGCAGCACGGCGAGCACGACCAGCAGCCGCGCCAGCCGGCCCGAGTTCGACCGGGTACGCCGCCGGCGGAACGGCCAGACGGTACGCCACCACGGCAGCGGAGCCGGCGCCGCCACCACGGCCAGGGGCGCCGCACAGCGCCGGCAGAACCGGCGGTGCGGCGGGTTGAGCGTCCGGCACACCGGGCACGGCACCCCGGCGGTGTCCTCGTCGGCCGCGACGGGCCGGACCACCGGCCGGGCGGCGACCGCCTTGGCGGGTTTGACGGGGAGGGGGGCCGTCGGGGGAGCGACCGGGCTCGGGTGGGTCGGGGGTGGTGGGTCGGCGGCCGGGGCGTCCTGCGAAGCCGCGGCTCCGGTGCCGGACGGCGCGTCCGCCACGGAGGGGCTGGAGTGGCCGGAGTGGTCGGCGGGCGTTGATGGGACTGCCGGGCCCGCACCGGTGTCGGTGGCGGCCGGTCCGGTTGCCGGGCGCCTGATGCGGTGGCGCCACGGGGGACGTGCCGGGGCCGGGTCTCCGGCGGCCGTGCCCACACCGGTGCCGGGTGCTGTGTGCGCGCCCTGGACGGTCGTGCGGTGTGCCGGGTCGCCGGGGTCCGGTACGGAGGGACCGGACTGGTCGGCGGGAGCTGACGGGACTGCCGGGCCCGCACCGGAGTCGGCGGTGGCCGGTCCGGTTGCCGGGCGCCTGACGCGGTGGCGCCACGGGGGGCGTGCCGGGACCGGGTCTCCGGCGGCCGTGCCCACACCGGTGCCGGGTGCTGTGTGCGCGCCCTGGACGGTCGTGCGGAGTGCCGGGTCGCCGGGGTCCGGTACGGGCGCGTCCGGGCCACCGTCCTCGGCCGGGTCCGGGGCGGCCGGGGCCGGTGCCGTAACGGGCGCGCCGCTGTCGGGAACCGAGGCCGAGGGGGACGTGGGGGCGCCGGGGCCCCCGGACGCGGCGCCGGTGCCAGGGGCGGTCGGCTCCGGGGCCGCCGTAGGCACATCGGGGAACGGACGGCCGAAGCGGGACGCCCGGTCGGACGTCTCGTCGGACCAGCCAAGGTAGCTCCCGCAGTTGCCGCAGAAGTCGTCCGTGGCCTCGTTGGACGCCCCGCAGGCGGGACACTCGCGCATGACGTCATCCTCCTTCACCGGCGGGCGGTCCGGGCAGGACCTCCACCCGGTACCCGATGTGTACGGGGCACAGGTCCCGGACGAGTTCGCGCACCCGGTCCGCGTCGACCGTCGCCGCCCGGTCCGGCCAGACCCGGACGACGAACTCGGCGGCCGGCGCGGGCGGCAGCTCCGCGCCGGACTCCCGCGACCAGACCGCGCCACCGTCCCCGCCGATGTCCGCGCCCACCCCGAGGACCAGCCGCAGCGCCTCCACCAGACCGCGCTTCGTGCCCCGCCGGCGGTGCAGTTCCATGGCCCGGACCGCGGCCTCGCGGCGCAACTCCTCCGGCCAGCGCCGGTCGTGGACCCCGCCGACCCACGAGGCGAGCCAGCCCAGGAAGTCGGCCGGCGCCACCCGGGGGTCCAGATACGCGGGCAGGCTGTCGAGCGTGGCGAACACCGGCGCGAGGACCGTGTCCAGGCCGGCGGTGAACCGCTGGGCGAAGTCGTCCTCGGCGTACAGGGCGGGCAGTTGCTCCCCGATGGGGTACCGGCTGGGCAGCCCGGGGACCGCGGCGCGGCTCATCCGTGTCCCTCCGACTCCGTGGCGACGACGACCACTTGGTGCTGGTACGAGAAGACGAGCGTGCCGGTGCCGATGTCGATGCGGTCGGCGGGGGCGCCGCGTCGGCCGGTGACCGGATCGGCGGCGAACAGCCGGATGTCCTCCACCAGCACGTCACCGACGGCGCGTTGCAGCACGCCGAAGACCTCCCCGTACTGCACCGGCCGCCCGAACGGCCAGCCGGTCCCGTCGGGGCCGCCGTGCAGCGGGTTGAGGTGCCGGAACAGCGCAGCGAGGGCCGCGCCGCGCACCCGGTCCGTGTCGGCGGCCGGCGCGGTCAGCCGGGCCACCACCGTGACGCCCTGGTAGACCGGCGGCTCCACCACGAGCCGCGTACCGATCAGCCGCCGCTCGTCCAGGGCCTCGGTGATCGTGGCGAGCACCTGGTCCGAGGGGATCAACTGCTCGAAGCGGAGCCGGTCCCCGTCGTCCGCCACCGCGTCCGGCACCACCAGCACCCGTACCGCGCCCGGCTCGTCGGCGGCGGGCAGGCAGCGCACCCGGCGCACCGAAGGCGCCGCCTGCCGCGCGATGATCTCGTGGTCCTCGGCGGTCACCGCCCGCTCCTGGATGCGCAGCGCCTGCGGGGCGCGCAGCTTGGCGTTGTCGACGGTCTCGCCCGCGACCCCGCCGCGCGCCGCCTCCCGGTTGCCGACCCGGGCCACGTACGGCACCGAGCTGCGCAGCACGTTGATGGCGCCCCGGGCCACGTTGCCCGCGGGACCCCCGCCGGTGCGGTAGCGGGCCACCCGCACCTGAGCCCCCTTGGCCGGCACGGCGCCGCACGCGCGCAGGGTGCCGTCGGCCTCGCGCAGCACCGGCGGGAACGTGAACTCGCCCGTGGTGGCGTCGACCCGGACGTGCCGGTCCTCGGGGCCGGAGCGCCCGAAGTGGTCCACGACCCGCCAGCGCTGCCAGCCGTCGGCCGAGGACACCTCCACCACCGGCGGCTCGCCGTCGAGCAGCACCGGCGCCCGGTCCAGGCGGAACGTCTGCCCCGCCACCCCCTCCGAGGTGCCCAGCGGCACATCGCTCACCGTCTCGGCGTGCTCCACCGTCATCGTGCCCCCGATCGTGAACACGGCGGCCTCGCGCACCGTCGGGGACTCGGAGTAGAACGGCTGGCCGGGCTCCGCCTCGACGACCCGGCAGCGCAGCCAGCCCGCGCTGGTGCCGCCGATCACGGACGCCGTGTGCCCGGCCGGGACGTACACGACGACCTCGCCGGGGCGGTTCAGGCCGCCGGTGGTGTCCTCGCCGGTCTCGCAGCGCTGCCAGCGCCCGCCGTCCCACGCCTCCCACACCAGCGGCGGCTGGCGCGGGTCGACGCCGACCCCCTCGACCCGGCTGTCCAGGCGCACCGCCACCACACAGCGCGGCACCGCCGTCGGCAGCCCGAACAGCAGCGCGTCACCCGGTTCGGGGCGCGCCTGGAAGCAGGGCACGTCCAGGCCCTCGGCGAGCGCGCCGGTCCGGTCGCTCTGCTCGCCGCCGCGCGGCGCGCTCACCAGCCGGATCAACTCACTCGGCAGGATGCGCAGTTCGTCCGTGGTGGCGAACACCACGGCGTCCTCGTTCTCCCCGGTCTCCCCGGCCGCGGTCGTCACCTCGGTGCCCGCGGTCAGCGTCACGGTCTCGGGCTGCGGCGCCGACAGCCAGAAGTCCACCTCGGCACCGGCAGCCGACGGCGGGAACAGGCTGATGCCCAACAGGTCGAGGAACGCCAGGTAGTTCTTGTCCGGCACCCGGTTCAGCCGGTACAGCAACTGGTCCACCAGGTAGGCGAACGTCTCGATCAGGGTCACCCCGGGATCGGAGACGTTGTGGTCGGTCCACTCGGGCGCGCGCTGCTGCACATAGCGCTTCGCCTCGTCGACGAGCTGCTGGAAGCGCCGGTCGTCCAGGTTGGGGGAGGGCAGGACCATCAGTCGCCGACCGCTTCCTCGGCCCCCTCCTCGGAGGGGATCGTGTAGAAGGGAAAGACCAGGTTGCGCCGGTCGTTGGTGGTACGCACCGTGTAGTGCACGTCGATGTAGAGGGTGCCGGCGTCCACCGAGTCGAAGGCGACGACCACGTCGTCCACCGTGATCCGCGGCTCCCAGCGCTCCAGCGCCTCGCGCACCTGCTGGGCGACCCGCCCGGCGGTGTCGCCGTCACCGGGCGCGAACACGTAGTCGTGGATGCCGCAGCCGAACTCGGGCCGCATCGGCCGCTCTCCGGGCGCGGTGCCGAGGACGAGCCGGATGGCCTCCTCGATCTCCCGGCTCCGCTCGACCATGGCGATGCCCCCGGTGGGGCCCACCCGCATCGGGAACGCCCAGCCGCGTCCGATGAACCGCTCGCTCACAGCGCGCCTCCGATCTCCACGGTCAGATCGCCCATCACGATCTGCGCCCCGCACGCCGTCTTGTCGCGCATCCGCGCGGCGGGCAGCCCGCCGATCAGGACCGTGCCGGACGCGAGGCCGGCCGGGTCCGGGATGATCACGTTGCCCGGGCCGAGGGCCGCGTGCGGCACGATCGGGCAGACGTGCAGGCTGCCCACGACGGCGGCCGGGCGGCCACCGATCCACACGCTCTCCACCGCCACCGCGCTCGCGGGCGGCGGCGTGGTGATCCGGCCGCCGTGGGTGGTGGGGTCGCCGGTGCGGGCTGCGGCTGGCATGAAGGGCTCCTCAAGCTCGGTCGAACAGGTCGGTGGGCGGCGTCAGTTGATCCGGATGAGCTTCGCCTTGAGGATGCCGAGCAGCCCGCCGTCGACGGTGACCTCAGAGCGGCCGGCCACCCGCACCGCGCGGCCGGAGACGTCCACCCGGGACTGGCCCTCGACGACCACCCGGCGCCCCTTGAGGGTCACGGCGCCCCGCGGCGCGCTGAGCGTGATGTCGTTGCGGTCCATGACCAGGGAGGTGGCGACCTGCCCCGGGCTCCGGTACACGGTCACCTCGATCCGGTCCTTGCGGTCGTCCATCCGCACTTCGAGCCGTTTGTCGGCGGTCGCCAGCCGCAGCCCGGACGGGCCGGGCGCCGGCGCGTCCAGCAGCTCCACCCGGTGCCCCGAACGCGACACCACCGAACGGCGGTTGACCTTGCCGCTGGTCTTGTCGACGAGCGGCACGTCGTGCGGCGACGGGACGTCCACCCCGTTGTAGAGGCCGCCGATGACGTACGGGCTGTCCAACAGGCCCTGTTCGAACCCGACCAGCACCTCGTCGTTGACCTCGGGACTGACCACGCCGCCACCCCCCTTGCCGCCCCACTGCACCGTGCGCACCCAGTCGGTGACGTAGGTGTCGTCCAGCCAGGGGAACTTCAGCCGCACGGCGCCGCGTTCGGAGCGGTTCGGCTCGCGCACGTCCGTCACCACGCCGATGGCCAGACCGGGGACGCGCGGACCCCGGCCGGGCGCGTTGGCGCCGGTCACCAGGCCGGTCAGCGAGCGGTCCGGGCTCGCGCTCACCCACAGGGTCGTCCGGTAGCCGCCGTGCGGCTCCAGCACGTGCTGCACGGCCGTCGCCGTGTACCGCCCGGAGAACGCCGTACCCACGTTGCCGAGCGCGACCGGCTTGCCCGCCCGCAACGTCGGATTGCCGGTGGTGAGCGCCTCCAACTCGGCGAAACCCGAACTGACCTGCTCGGCCATGGCGCGGGCCGCCGCGGTCGTCTCGGCCTGGGTGCGGTACGGCGTGTCGGTGACGGTGAGCTGCGTCGCCTTGCCGAACCGCTTGACCGAGGCGGGGCTCAGACCCGGCACCACCGTGCCGCTGACCACGGACGCCTGCTCAGCGACCAGGGGCCGCTTGGTGGTGACGTCCCAGCCGCGCACCTGCACCTTCTGCGCCGCGTCGGCCGTCGACAGCGAGGCCCGCAGCGCCAGCAGGTTCCGCCCGTACTCCAGCACCAGCGGGCTGCGGGTCGCGGGCGTCGACGGCGCGGGCGCCCCGGACGCCTTCAGCGGGCGGGTGAACTGGAGCACGCCCTTGTCGTCGACGCGGACCTGCGCGCCGCTCTCGGCCGCCAGGTACTGGAGGAAGTCCCAGTCGGAGACGTTGGCCTGGGACAGCTGCTTGTGCGTCACGGCGGGCGCCTCCACCTTGCCGCAGGCCAGACCGGCCGCCGTGGCCACCTTGCGGACGATCGCCGCGGTCGTCATGTTCCGGTATGCCACCACCTTGCGGCCCCGCTGGAGCCGGTGCGCCTTGGAGTACGCCCGCACGACCGTGAAGGTGCCGGTGCTGTCCCGGTCCAGTTCGAGGGCCGTCACCTCACCGTTGAACAGCCGCTCCCGCGCCTGCCCCTTGACCGTGACCACCGACACGCGCAGCGGCGAGCCGATGGTGACGCCGGTCGCGGCCAGGAACTCGTGCTGCGGGTCCCGGTAGGTGAGCACCGCCGTGTCCGGCAGCCCCACGTTCTCGTCCACCACGCAGCTCACCAACTGCGTCGCCCAGACCGGCGGCAGTTCGCCGGGCGCCTCCACCACCGGGTCGGCCGCGAACGACCGGACGTCACCCGCTCCGGAACCGGTCACCGCTCCTCCTCGCCGCCGGCGTCCCGCAGGCCCGGCACCTCCAGCTCGGTGCCGGGCACCAGCGCCATCGGGTCGTCGATGCCGTTCGCCTCGGCGATGGTCCGCCAGGCCGTCGCGTCCCCGTACTCCCGCCAGGCCAGCATCGCCAGGCTGTCGCCCGCCACCACCGTGTGCGTACTGCGCGCCGTCCGCGCGCCGGAGGTGGGGTTCTGCCCCGGCGGGTCGACGCTCGCCTCCTCGATGGTCAGCGAACAGGTGGCCCGCAGCGGCTTCCCGTCCACGTCGAAGAGCGTGTACGACACCGACAGGCTGGACAGCACCCCGTCGAAGGACGTGGTCCGCGCGGTGCCCCACTCGAACCGCACCCAGGGACTCGCGGGCTTCTTGCGCCCGAGGCTCGCCGTGGTGGGCACGCACGCCTTCATCAGCTTCTCCACCGCCTGCTCCACGGAGTTGTCGTGCTTGGCGGTGGCGTCCAGGAACACGTCGAGGCTCAGCGTGCGCGGGCCGCTGCCGACGAACTCCGGCAGCGCGGACTCGCCGGCCATCCGGGCCGGGGACCGGCGCCACTCGGTGGACTTGCGCAGCTCCAGGGTCGACGGGTTGAACTGGAGGTCGAGCCGTGCGAGCGTGCCGCCGGGCCGGGCGCCGACCGAGGCGGGCGGTTCCTTCAGGGTCAGCTGGGCCCTGGCCCGGCTGGCGCGGACCGCTGGGGACATGGTGGTCGTTCCTCTCCGAGGCGGCGGGGGCGGTACGGGGCGGTGGGGTCGCTCAGGAGGGCACCAGACCCTCGTGGGCGATCTCCAGGGTCTCCACCGCCGGCTGCGAGCTGGCCGGATCGAACGACGGCCCCTGCCAGCGCACCGGCACGATCCCGTACACCTGCCAGCTGATGATCCGGCTCAGGTCGGGCCGCAGCGCGACGATCTCGCCGTCCTTCGGCTCGACCCGCCGCAGCGTCTCGTCCAGCCAGCGGCCGATCTTGGCCGTGTCGGCCGTCACGGGCCGGGTGAGCGTGATGTTCGTCCACGTCACCCGGCCCGGCAGCTGCCAGGTGAAGGCGTTGTTGCCGCCCTCGGCGTAGCTCTCCATCTCCACTTGGGCGCCCATGCCGGAACAGGTGTGGAAGGCGCCCAGGTCGTTGCCGCCGATGGCGAGCCGGAAGAACACGCTCGTCGCGAAGATGTTGTCCGTCATGCGTCCGTCCCTGCTGCGTCGTGCCTGGTGCGTCGTGCCTGGCGTGGGTCAGTGGTGTCCGTCCCGTGGTGTCCCTCAGCGGCGGCCGTCGAAGGGCCTGCCCGTACGTTCCCGGCCACGCCGTAACTCGGTGCGCAGCAGCCGGGACACCGGGTCGAGCAGCCGACGGGCCAGCTCGTCGAGGTCCGGTCCGGCATCCGGGGCCTGCGCCGGAGTGCGGGCCGGCTTGCCCCTGCCGCTCGTGGCGGCGGCGGCCTCCTGCGCCGGGGGCGCGCCGCTCGCGGGCGGCTCCGGGGCACGCTGGACGACACCGGGCACGGCCCGGACGGGCTTCGGTGGTGCGGGGGTGGCGGCCAAGGCGGGTTGTACGACAGCCGGTTGGGGATGCGGCCTCGACGGTGGTGGCGGCGGTGGCTGCGGCTGTGGGCCGGCCACGGGCAGTGGGGCGCGGGAGCCGGGGCCGGGTGTGCCGTACGGCGGGGTGACCGGGCGTACGACGCGGACGGGGGGCGCGGGGGAGGGGGCCGTGCGGCCGGGGCCGGGGAAGGCGGCGTCACTCGTGCGGGCGGGCCCGGAGGCGGGGGAAGCGGCTCCGCTCGTGGGGCCGGGCCCGGGGGCGGACGCGGCGTCACTCGTGGGGCCGGGCCCGGGAGCGGTGCGGGAAGCGCGCTGAACGGTCCGGCCCCCGGGGGCGGAGCCGGGGGCAGGGGCCACGCCGGGCCGTCCCTCGGCCGGCGTCTCACGGGCCCAGCGCGCCGCCACGACGGGGTGCCCGCCGGTACGGCGTGCCGGCGCGTCGGCGCCGTCCGCCGTGTGTGTGCTGAGGCGGAGGGGGCGTGCGGCCAGGAGCCGGGCGGCGGGAGCGGCGACCGGTGCCGTACCGCCGCCGACGGCCGGCCCGCCGACGGCCACCGCACGGGCGACGACCACGGGGAGGGGACCCGGGTGCCGGGGGGCGGGTGAGGCGCCGCCCGGGTGACCGGGTGCTCGTATGCCGGAAGTGCCGCTGGCCGACGCGGTGTCGGGCCCGTCGGGTGCCGGGGTGGGATCCGTTGCCGGGCGCCGCTGCACGAGGGCCCCGGGCGTACCGGTGACCGGCGTGCTCGCGGACACCGGGGGCGGCTCCGACGCGGGTGTGTCCGGCCCGACGGCACTGCCCAGCAGGGGCACCTGAGCGCGGGGCGCGTCCGCCGAGCGCTGCACGGGGGGCCGGGGGCGGGTGCGCGCCGCCGGTACGTCGGCGGTGGGCGGCAGCGAGGCGATCGGGGCTCCCAGACCGGTGCGGGTCCGGCGCGGGGACGGTTCACCGGGACGTGCCTCGGCCGCCTCGGCCGACCGGCTGTCCCGGGCTCCGTCCGTCCGGCTCTGTACGACGGGCAGCTCGGGGTCGTGCGTCGGGGCGGTGGCTGTGGCTCCGGCGGCGTGCGGGCTCACCGGCACGGCCGTCGGCGGGAGTTGGGCCAGCGGAGCGCCCAGGGGCGGACGGCTGCCCGGACGCGGTACGGCAGGACCGGCCCCCGTCCCAGGCGCCGGTGACCTGTCCGGCGTGCTGGTCGCGGGTGCCTCGGGACGTACGGCGGACAGACGGCGCACCGTCGGGCCCGGGCGCCGGGCGACGATCAGGGAGTGGCTCACGGCACTCGGGCGGACGGCCGGACGATCGGTGCCCCGGTCGGTCTCGGGTCCCGCTGAAGCGGCGGGGGCGGGGGGTGAACTCGCCGCCGAGCGAGATGCCTTGGCAGCGCGTGCGGCTCCGGGGGCGGCAGCGGCTCGCGGCGCGGACGGTTCCGTCCGGGCTCCAGGAGTGCTCGCGGTGGCGGCGGGCGACGCAGCCGATCCGAGCGGCGTCGCCGGGCCACGGCTGCCGGAGGTGACGGTCGGTGAGGTGGCGGCGCCTTCGTGTGGAGGCACCACCGTCACGCGCCGCACCAACGGTAGTTGGGGGACTGTCGCCTTGGGAACCTCGCCGGTCGCGCCACCCGCCCGCTGCACGGCAGGCGCGGCCGTATCCAGGACCGTGGGGAACGACTCGGAGCCGAGACCTGGCCGCGCCTTACCCGGCACCACCGCCGCGTCGCTGGCCCGCGAGGTACCGCGACTGCTTGCCGTACCGCCTGCGCCCGCGTCCTTAGGCTCCGGCGTCGGCTTGTCGCTCCCGGCGCTGTGAGAAGAGACCTCGCCGCTCGATCCGGCGTCCGCATCCGCAGGCGCAGAAGCCACGCCCCGCGATCCCGCTCCCGCTTCACCAGAGCCGGGCGGCGACGACGACGTACCCGACGACGACATATCCGATGACGGGCGTTCAGAGAGACGCCGTTGCACCAGCGGGACCTCCCGCTGCTCGGCGCCACCGCCACTGCCGCCGCTGCGGATACCACCGGCCGGGAGCACGTCCGGGCTGATCAACGGGTCTGCCGTAGTTGCCGGTTGACTCCGGCCGTCTTCCCGCCGCCCCGCCGAGGTGTGCGGCGCCCTGCCCCCGCCACCGGCCGACCGCGCCTCGTCCCGACCCGCCTGCCGTTCCCGACCCGAAGCCGTCCCCC
>NZ_JANUGP010000036.1 GCF_024753135.1 Streptomyces pyxinicus
TTTATCCATCCCCAGCCCCAGCCGCAGCAGTGAGCGTGTGTCAGGCGCATCGGGCTCGCCGAGGTCTCTATCGTCCGTCTCGCTGGAGCGGGGCCTCGCGTCGAGCCGGCCGCCATGTACGCGAGTATCAACGCCTGCGGCATCGCCGCTGGCACCGTCAGCGCCGAACCCGCCGGCATGCCCGCCCCTCAGCGCAACCGCCTCGGTCCGCCAGCGGGAGTTGCCGCTGCGCACCGACCTGCGGGTCCTCAAGGCTGAGGTCCTGGCGGCCATCCTCGTCGGGCTCATGCAACTGGCCGGGCGCGCACGCCGCGGCGGCACCTCCGTCGAGCTCTACCTGGTCGGAAGCACGGACGGAGCGCCCGCCGGCTCGCCGAACCGCCGCGCGCTCACCTGCGCCAGCGCCCCTCTCGAAGCTGCCGAGTTCGTCGCCGGTCTCTACGAAGAGCTCGGCTTCGACGCGGTCGACGCGAGTCCGCGCAGCGAATGGCCGCTTGCCCCCGTCCCGCGTAGCCCGCTATCCCGGTGACCAAGGAGCAACTGTTCGCCTACCTCGCGACGGCCAGGCGCGCGGCCTGAGGATCGGCCCACCGGCAGGTCCAGTGCAGGTCCCCGGAGTCCGGGCAGGCCTGCCATGACCTGACCAGTCCGGTCCGGACCAGCCGGTCGAGCATGTCGGGCAGCTCCGTGGGGTGCGTTCCGCAGGCGCGCGTCATCTGGTCGAGTTCGGTCAGGCCGGAGCCAGTTTCGGGATCGGTATGTGCCGCGAGGTAGACAACGGCTAGTTGCAGCAGTGACCCAGTGGCCTCTGCCCCGGCCGGGGAGCCAGCGCGCAGCGCCCAGTCCGCGGCCTGCACACGGTCTGGGCGGGCTGGGGCCTGGCCGAGCACTGTGATGTCGAGCAGTTCGGCGACGACCTCGCCGGCGGAGCATGCGGGGGCGATACGCAGCCATCGCGCGTGTTCCAACTCGTGCCACGGGCCGGGGCCGTTGAGACGGAGGCTGCGCGGGATGCCCTGGGGCAGCCGGACGTGCATGGTGGCGTTCATGCGCAGGGCGCACTGCAGAGCGAGCAGGCGTGCGGCGGGCGAGACACCTGGCGGAAGTGCGGCGGCCAGGTAGTTGAGCATTTCGCGTACGCGGGTCTGTTCACCCGGGCCTCTGGCGCGCCGCTTGCGCCGCCGAGCGGTGGACGGTTGCGGCGACGTGCGGGCGGGGGTGGTGTCGGGCACGACGGCGGCCTGGGCGGTCGCGGCGGCGCAGGTACTGCAGGCGTCGGCGAGTCGCCATACTCGTCCGCCGCGTTCACAGGTGAGAAGAAGGCGGATGGGGCCGTCGCAACTGCGGTGACGGGGGTGCCAGCGGCAGCCGCGCTCATGGCACTGGCAGATCCTCAGGTGGGGCGGGAGGATGTCGCTGCGTGCGTGGCGTGCGAGGTGGGTGAGGGCGGCCGAGCGGGCGGAGGCCGCGGCGACCTGTCCGCTGGCGTCCGGGCATTGCGGGCAGACCAGGACGAGCCCGCCGGGGTGCGAGCGCAGTTCCACGGTCCAGGCGCGTGGCGTCGCCGGGCATGTTGTGCGCTGCCTCATGGGCGCGTGTTCCTCCCTGTGCTTGCGCGCCGGGCCCATCAGGGGGCTGTGGGCGGCCACTCACCATAGGGCAGATCTCTGCCCTATCGCTGGCGCCGCGACCTGCAGAATTAGGGCAGAGGTCTGCACTGACAGGGCAGGGGTCTGCCCCGTCGGATGGACGGGTGACGATCTTGCCGCCCGATCCGGACCTCACCGCGCTGCGCCTGGAGCTCGCGCGCCTGCGGGCCGTGCGCGGATGGACCTATGACGAGCTCGCCGCCCGCAGCGGCCTGGCCAGACGCACACTGATCGAGATCGAGCAGGGCCGCACCATCGGCACCCTGAAGACCTGGCACGCCCTCGCCCACGCGCTGGGCACCCCGCTCGACGAGCTCTTCAGCACGCTGTGCCGCGGGCACGACCTGCCTGGGCCGAGCGAAGGCTGATACCCGGTCCGAGCGGCCGCCGCGGGTCACTCAAACCAGCGAGGCGACCTCGAACACACAATCGGGCTTTCGCACTCCCGTTGCACTGCGTGCGGCCAGGTAGGTGACCCGGCGGCAGCGCTGCCGTAAATGCGGCGTGTTGGCTGGCAGGTTCGCGCGCATGCGCTCCACACCTCCCGCCCCCCGCCGCTGGGACGGCAGCCCGATCCTCGCCCACCGCGTGCGCCGTTCCCTGCAAATCTGCCCCGACGGCGCCAGCCGACTGCTGCGCTGCGGCCAAAGCGGCCGGTGCCGCGACTGCGGCAACCGGATCGAGTGGTATCACCGCAGTACTGAGCGGGCCGTCCGTCTCCATCCCCAGGAACTGCCAGCCGCCCGAGTGCCCGCCGTGTGCCGCTGGCACGTAAGCTCCGGCGTGGCCCACCCGGCCGGAGACGGCAGCAGCTGGTGTCGTCTGCCGCACGCCGTCGTCTGCCCCGCCCGGGATACTCCCCCCACTCCCCCTGAACTCGCCGGACTGCGCCGGTCTCTGGCCGTGAATACCCGCCGTCTGATCGACGCCGGCGTCTTCACCCCTCCCCCGGCTTCGCCGGACGGCCCTGCGTCCCAGCAGGCCGTCTGCCGACCGGCCCGGCCCATCGTGCAGCTGCTGTATCTCCGCTACCTCGTTTCCCGACCGGTGGAGGAGATCCAGTGCGTCGCGCAGACCCGGCGCCGCGATCGCTGCACCAGCCCGCTGCTCACCCCCGGCGCTCCGGCCGGCGCCTGGGCGCTGGTCCCGGCCACCGCATCAAGCGGTCAACTGGCCCTGCCCGCTCAGGTCATGGCGGTCTACGACCTCAACCGTGTCCCCTACGCCGAGCAGCTGCGCTGGCGCGCGCAGCGCTGCCCGCAGCACGCCGCCGCACCTACGGCCGCCGACGTGGCGGTGGCCGACTGGGAGCCCTTCGACCCGCTGCGCCACCACGAGCACATCCACACCCGCCTGCCCACCACTACCCGACGCCCCCGGCCTGCGGACCGCGCTCGGCAGGCGGCCCGGCCGTGACGTCGCACCACGCCGTCGAGATCCTGCTGACCAGGCCAGCCGACCCCAGCGAACGCCGGTATATCCACAACAGCTGGCTGGCCATGGATGCGGACCACACCCGGCTGATGGCGGTCTGCAGCGCCCGCAGTCCCAGTGGCGCCTTGTACGCGCTGCGGCGCCAGCTGGGCGCACGCCTGCCGATCCACGTCCTGACCACGCACTACCCCGACCGACACGGCCAGGTCCTCTCAACGTCGCCCTGGACCACGCCGCCGTGGGGGCCCTGCGCCAAACTGCGGCCGTCCTGGGGCAGCGTCCCCAGGAGCTGCTGCGGCGGCGGGTGGCCGCGGCCCTGGCCCGGGACGAGCAGGAACGCGCCCCGGCGCCTGGAGGTCCGACTCGAGAGTCTGCTCGCCGACCAACAGCCCGAAGAAGTCCTGGCCTGCGTGGCCGGCCTCCTGCACAGCCGCCGGCACCATCCCGCCCGCACAGCGCCGTAACCCCGTCTGCCGTGTCGCTCCCGACGCGGCGGCTGCAGGCGCCCCTGATCCTCTTCATCTTCCGCGGAGCCCTTGTTGCACACGCCCACCGACGAACAGGCCCACGCCGTCGACGCCTTCCGGGCCGGTCACCATCTCGTCCTGCAGGCCGGCGCCGGGACGGGAAAGACCAGCACGCTCACCCTGCTCGCCGCCAGCGCCCTCAGCCGCGGCCGCTATCTCGCCTTCAACAAGGACATCGCACGCGACGCCGCCGCTCGCTTCCCGCGCACGGTGGTGTGCAAGACCGCCCACGCCACGGCCTACGCCGCCCTCGGCCACCGCTACACAAGCCGGCTCAACAGCCCCCGCCAGCCGGCCTGGAAGACCGGCCAAGCACTCGGCATCACCCGCCCGCTGCGCATCGGCGATCACGAGATCAGCCCCCGGACGCTCTCCCACACCGTGCTGCGCACCGTCACCCGCTACTGCCACTCCGCCGACCGCACCCTGGCCCGCCACCACGTACCGCACCTGCGCGGCCTGAACTCCTCCGGCGAACACGCCCAGCTCGCCCACGAGGTCCTGCCGTTCGCCCTCAAGGCCTGGGCCGACCTGCACAACCCCGAGACAGGTGTGGTCCGCTTCGAACACGACCACTACCTGAAGATGTGGGCTCTGACTGAGCCGACCATCGACGCCGACTTCCTCCTCCTCGACGAAGCCCAGGACACCAATCCCGTCCTCGAGGAGGTCTTCACCGCCCAGCGCCGCCATGCCCAGCTCGTCATGGTCGGCGACTCCGCCCAGGCCATCTACGGCTGGCGCGGTGCCCGGGACGTGATGACCGGCTTCGACGCCACTCCCCTGACCCTGACCCGCTCCTTCCGCTTCGGCCCCGCGATCGCCGAGGAGGCCAACCGGTGGCTCACGCTGGCCGACGCCCCCATCCGCCTGACCGGCACCGACACCATCCCCACCGACGCCGGCAGCCTCAAACGGCCGGACGCAGTGCTGTGCCGCACCAACATCGGCGCCATGGCCGAAGTCATGCGCCTGCTCACTGCTGGCCACCGCGTCGCCCTCACCCGCGGCGGCCGGCAACTCGCCGCACTCGCCCTCGCGGCCCGCGACCTGAAGGACGGCCGCCGCACCTCCCACCCCGAACTCGTACTCTTCGCCTCCTGGGGAGAGTTGCAGGACTACGCCGCGCACGACCCCGCCGGACGCGACCTCCAACCCTTCGTCGACCTCGTCGACACTCACGGCCCCGACGCCATCCTCACCGCAGTCGATCAACTCACTGACGAGACCCACGCCGACGTCACCGTCTCCACCGCCCACACCGCCAAAGGCCGCGAATGGCCCACCATCCGAATTGCCGACGACTTTCCCCCGCCCAGGGACACCAACCAGCACGACAGCCAAGGACGCCCCATCCCCGAACCCGTCAGCGACACCGACGCCCGCCTCGCCTACGTCGCCGTCACCCGCGCCCGCCACCACCTCGACCTCGGCGGCCTCTCCTGGATCAACACTCACCCCACCGCCCTGAGCTCGCCCTTGCCTCCCGGACACGCCTGACATCGAAGAGCAGCCCGAGCGGGGCGACTGCACACGCCATTGCCCGTTCCGAATGTCCGCACGCGCCTCACCGACTGGCTTACGCGTCCGGCACCCTGAGGAGGCGGGCGGGTACCCGATCCCATGTGCTGTTGGTGACGGACCCTATGCCGCATCGACATCTTCGAAGAAGGAGATTGTCGGCACGAGGCAGACTTCAAGCGTGGCTATCGCAACTGAAGCAACGGTTGGTTCGGGTCGTCCACCATGTCCTACGCGTCCTCGTCCGGAGCCTTCGCAAGCTGGGCCAGTACAGAAGCCGCGTAGCCGAGCCAGGTGTGCCGGGGCGGACGTCCGCGTGCACCGAGTGCGATCTCCTCATCATCGACCCATCCACGTACGGCGCCCTCGGGAATGAGATTGTCGTCGCCGAGGAAACTCGCCATGCCGACAGCGTGGAGCTGGTAGGAGGCCAAGACTCGAGCGTCCAACGGGCCATTTTCCCTGACTTCGATCCCCGTCTTCCGCGCCCATTGGCGAGCCGCTTGGGTCAGCTCCCGATCCGCCCGGCCTCGCGGGAAGGCACGGGATGCATCCTGTCGGCATCCGCAGCTCTTGGTGTTCCCGCGAGTAACGTCGGCCTGTGGGAGCCCGGTAACGACCGTCATACACCTGCATTGGTAGTCCCGCAGCGATCCAGCTCGCTTCTTCGGATTGGGGTACGGAGGGCCCACCGGTGTCAGCCAGCTGTCCGCATGTGGCTCGGTGGCCTTGAGTTGCCGTGGTACGGCGGCCGCTTTCGGAGCTTTGGGAAACCGGCGGGGCCGGTACGGCATACCTAGCAGAGCCTTCTCCACATCGGCCGCCGCTGTATCCGTGCCGTGCTCCATGTAGCTGGCGAGGTCGGGCAGCGGGTGCAAGCCGAGCTGGTGAACGCGCAGCAGGACTGCGGCGGCTACCTTCCACGCGCTCCAGCCTGAGCCGACAACGACATCGTGAGGTCCGACCGGGTCAAGGTCTTCGCGGACCCGGATCACCGTCTGGCCGGCGGCGGCAAGACGCTCGGTCTTCAGGCAATCGTCGGCTGCGCGGTCGCGCCAGGACTCAGGTCCATGGGTCTTCCAGCCGTCGAACTCCACAACGAGTTGCAACGCCTCCTCCCACATGTCGACCCGCACGCCGCGGTACCGCTTGCCGGGCACCGGGTCGAGTGGAATCGGCGCCTCGAGCTCCAAGGCTGGCAGGTGGGTACGCAGCTCGTGGTAGAGCGCAAGCGCCTTGGCGGAGACGTTCTTGGTGCACTTCAGACAACCGGACCGCAGCGCCTTCGCCGTGCGGCGGTTGGGCGGTGCCAGCCAGTCCTCATGCTCCCCCTGTGAGGACGTACAGCGCCACGTCACCTCGATCTTGGACCCGACAGGGGTGTTGTGCGCGTTCCGGCCCGCCGGGCCACGCACCCATTGCTCCGCGAGCTCCGGATACCACGCAGCCAGGCTGTTGGAGGCGTCGGCTTGGTCGGAATTGCAGACCGGGCAGCCGTTGATCCCAGCCGCTTTCCCGTTCCTGCTCCGCCGGCCGGTGCGGCTCTTGGTGGGCTGCTTCCAGATATGGGTCGCCCAATACCATTCTCCGGTCCCAGGCCGGACGGCAGGAACCTGATGCCACCAGGTCACCGGCTTGTTGTTGCCGTAGCTGATCTCCGCTGGCGCGCCAGAGTCGGGGTGGAGCTCGGCAGCCAGCGCGGAAATGGCCGCCACGGACCGCTCGAGGGCAGGTCGCTCTCCTGGCCGCGGCGCCGCGCCGGAGCACTTCGGGCACATGCTGGGCCGGTCGGTGCGGCTGCGGTCCTTCGGCGGAGCCATCCACGAGCCGTGTCCTGGTTCTACAGTGCAGCGCCATCTTCTGTCGGTTGCATCCCGCACGCCCACGCTCGCGGCATCCACCGTGTCCGCCCACTGGCTCTTCAGCACCATGACGTCGGCCACCGACAGCTCGCGCGGATCAGGGGCAGCCTGCACGGCACTGAGGATGTTGGCCCGGAGCTCCCGGTTGGCAGCGTTCTGCTTCTCGATCTTCGCGCGTACCTGTTCCAGCGAAGCGGCAACCTCAGCACGCCACTGCTGCGTGAGCTCCTGCCAGAACTTCTTCTGACGCTCGTACTGAACTGCGCGGCACAGACCGACGAGCGGCTCCGGAAGAACAAGCGCCCCCGTGCGTGGCGGCTCAACAGCTGAAGTAGCCCTGGCTTTCGGCGAGGAGGCAGCGGTCATGCGCCGATGATGGCGTACAGCACTGACACCCCGCTGGATGCGACAGTAGGCATCGCCGGGGACTGAGCCGCCTACGCAGCCGACATCGCCACCGCCATCAACCGTCTCCTCGCCGGCACCCCACGCCGGCCCAATGGGCGACTGAACGTCTCCCAGCTGGCCATCGAGGCAGACGTTAAGCGCTGGCACCAAACCCACCAGCACACCGATCTAAAGGACCGCTCCAAGCCGAGGTCGCACAGGCAGAGGCCAGCGGACCAAGGCAGCCCAGAGCGCTGACGCCTACGTACGCACTTAAGCGCGAGCACGCTGAGCTCCCGCCAGTACGCCGCCCCCTGGAGCGCCGCACGGAGATCTACACGACAGCGCTCAATCAGCTGACACTGGAGCACGCCGCCCTCAGAGTGCGATGCAGACGCAGCCAAGATCAGGACGCTGCCCCGGCGGCGCCAGCCCCTATCCTGATGCTGTGGCTCGCCAGCCTCTGCCAAGCCTGCATCAATTCCACCGAATCACAGCAGCCCCAGAGTAACGGTGAACCAGGAAAATAGCAGGTCAGAGGCCTGCTTCTTAGCTGCAGCGGGCTCTCACTGACCACATCCTCGGATGAGGTTGGGCTCTGCTCAGAAACCTCGATAATCCTGTTCGGCCTGCGGGCAGCTTCGCTGGTCAGAGAGACTCTGCTTGGCCAGTAGTGCAGCTTCTTCGAAGTTTCCACGGTTCCGAGTAAACGGAGCAGCTCGCAAGCACGTTATGAAGAGCGACGAACTTGCACTTCCCGTGTCTGTCGTCAGGTCTGGCTGCCGATGGCTCACGACGAGGGGTGATCGGCGGCCAGACCCTTAACTGGAGATCGTTGCCGCATAGCAGACGAGATCCCATCCCGTCTGCTCTTTCCGCTGCCCTCCACCCGAAAGGGTGGCTATGCCCGTTCTGGCTGGAAATCCGGCGCGTCCTACTTCCACTCTCTTCCCGTCCCCGGTCAACCGTCGTCGCGGCCCGGGGGGAACAAGAACAAGATCAACGACAGACACGGGAAAGCACATGCAGATCATCAAGCCTCCTTGGTGGGGGCTGGGGCCGCAGACGCGATATGCGCTGCTGGCCCTCTCGCTGGGCGGGTGCGTTCTGGTCCAGCAGGCTGCTCCGGAGTGGAGCTCGGCCGCGGTGAAGACCCAGCTGGCGATCATCAGCTCCGCACTGATCCACGTCCTCTGGCTGATCATCCAGCGGTGCTGGACGGCCCTGCGGCTGCGCTGGGTGTCCCTGCAGCAGTTCTGGTCGGACCTCCGGCAACTGGCCGCCCGAGCACGCGACCCCCAGCATGAGCGGCCCGAGACCCTGCGGGGGACCAACGGCACTACGGATGACAGCGGCTCGTTTTAAGGACGGACAGCGGGGCGAGGTCGGCGGCGGTGAGGACACCTCCCCGGCCTCGCCGGCGTGTTTCGAGGCGTTCGCGCGAAGCGCCATTCCCGCACTCATACGGGTGGCGCGGCAATACGTCCCTGATCACACCGCTGAAGACGTCGCGCAGGCCGCTCTGGAGGTGGTCCTCCGAAAATGGGACCGGGTGCTGACGATGGACAACCCCATGGGCTACGCCATGACAGTCGCGAAGCACCGGTCAATCGACCTATGGCGAAAGCAACGGCGAGAGTTCCCTGTCGACAGCGAACTGCTCGCGCCGCTCCTTGAGCAACAGTCAGACGCAGCAGCGAACGACGACGCCGATGCCCGCATGGAACTGCTGGCCCTAGTGACGGCAATGTCAGGGCGAGCGGGAGAGGTCTTGCGCCTGAGTCTCGCCGGCTTTACGAACCAGGAGATCGCTGAGCTCCTCGGCATTTCACAGAGCACGGTCAGAGTGCTGATGCATCGCGCTCGGCTCCACATCGTGGCCTCCCTGACCCCCGCAGCTCGGACCAGAGAACCCGCCCCTCCGCCGACGAGGCGACACCCTTCAAAGCGACGGGCCTCATGACGACCCGATGCAACATCCCTGTTGCTTGGCTAGCCAGGGGTCCGAATACCTTGAGCAGAACAGAGGCTCAGCATGAGAGTGCAGCATCCACGGAACCCTGGCAGACGGTCGCGCGATGGTCTCGCCGCGATGCCCTGTGGAGGGCTGCGGGCGGCGACTGGCTTACGAGGCGCTGCTTTCGACGATGAGGTCGGCGAGCGGCTGCTTCTCGAGGTAGCGCACGGCAGTATGCGGATCGGTGATGCCGTTGCGGACGAGTTCGTCACGGACGACCGGAGCGACGGCCCCCAGTCCGCTCTGGGCGACCAGGTCACCGGCGGCGTGGAGGTTCAGCCAGTCGATGCCGTCGGGCAGTGCAAGGGCGCCGTCCTGGCCCAGCGAATGACGGATGGTGGGCCAGGCCAGGGGGGATCCGCAGGTGACGAGTGCGGTCAGGCCGTCAGGGCCGGGGCCGGTGTCCTCGCGGGTGAGCATGTCGAAGGCGACGACGCTGCCCAGGGAGTGTGCAATGACCAAGCGGGGCCCGGGGCGGTGCAGTTCGGTGCGGACCTCGGCGCGGATGCCCTCACCGATGTCGTGGTGCAGGTAGCGGTAGACCTGACGGACGAAGACCAGCAGGCGCCGCCCCATGTCACGGCCGATCTTGTGGTCGACGGCGACCAGGGCCTGGGCGACGGGTCGGGGGATATAGGGGATGCCCGGGCCGAGGGTTTCGGTCTGGAGCTGCTCGGGATCGAGGCCGGGTGGGGCGTACAGGGCGAGAGTGTCGAGGACGAACGCCTCTTCCTGGTCGGTGAAGGGGTCGGTGTCATCGACGAGCGGGGTGGCGTCCTGTGCGCCCAGGCGTTTGCTCGGGGTGCGGAAGAGGTTGCCGTAGTAGGCCACCGTCAGCGGGGGGGACGGGGCAGGCGGGCCCGTGGTGGGTGCGCAGGCCCTTGGTCAGGGCGCCAGCCCACTCAGCCGAGAGTTTCACGGCGTTGGTGTTGCCCTGCCAGATGCCGTGGATACCAACGATGTGCACGCTGATCCTTCCCCCTGGGCCTGCGCCCCGCAGGATGCGGGGCTGGTGGCTGCCGGGATCCTATCCGGCCGTGTCGCGGCCGCGGTCCGGCTGGGGTGGTTAGAGTTCTGGCAACGCGTGCGTGAGGGGGCGTAGTTGAACGGGGTGACGCCGTGGCCTCGGCGGCTGGTGGTCGTGGCGGTCGACGAGTACTTCACCGAGGATGAGGCCTTCACCGCGGGGATCCAGCAGCAGGTGGAGACAATCACCGGCTGGCTGGCCGACCCCGCGATGGAGGCAGAGCGGCGGTTCGAGGTCGCACAGCCCAAGGAGCTGACGCAGCCGGAGGACTTGCGGCTGTTTTTGACCGAGCAGGAACTCGCGCAGGCGCAGTGGGACCAGGCGCTGGTCGTCTACATCACCGGGCACGGCCTGCGCGGCCAGACCCGGCGCCATTACCTGACCTTCGGCCACACCTCCCCCGACCGGCTGCTGGGCACCGCGTTTCCCACCAGCGAACTGATCACGCAGGTCATGGACAGCGAGGCGGAGCACGTGCTGGTGCTCGTCGACTCGTGCTTCGCCGGCAGCCTCAAAAGCGAGCTGGGCGTGCTGTTTGAGGAGTTGTGCACGCAGCGGCGCGACCTGAAGACCCTCGCTGTGATCACCAGCGGTAATTTCGAGCAGGAGCCCCGCCAGGGCGAGTTCACGCAGCTGCTGAATCTTGCGCTGGACAAGGCCAGGGATGAGTCGGCCGGCTTCACTGCGCCCCATCTGTCGTTCGAGGAATGGGAGAAGCTCCTCAACACGGTCGGGGATGAAAACCCCGGCCTGCTGCGGGCGCTGTGGGTGTGGCCGGACTCGCGCCGCCATGAGCCGAGCCTGTGCCTGCCCAACCCGCACTATCAGCCGCGGGAACAGGTCGTGGAGGCGTCCCGGCAGCCGGTGTCGCTGTCGGCATCCACTCTGGAGCAGTACTGGCTGGCCCGTGCCTCGGGCCGTACCGATGACGATGATCCGGGCTGGTATTTCAGCGGTCGCCAGACGCTGATGCAGGCCCTGGTGGAGTTCGTCCACACAGGGGCTGGGGTGCTGGCGGTGACCGGGGCGGCCGGCTCGGGCAAGTCGGCACTGCTGGCCCGGCTGGTCACGCTGAGCGATCCGCTGTTCATCTCCCGGTTCGCGGACATGGTCGAGACGGTCCCCGCACCCCTGCGGCCGCGGCCGCGTGCGGTGGACGCGGCCGTGCTAGCGCGGGGAAAGTCGTCCCTGGCGTTGATCGAGGATCTTCTGGCTGCCCTCGGCACCGAAGGCGCTGGTGACGAACTCCCTCTGCAGGCACTGCTGGACCAGGTTGCCGCTGCCTGCGCCGATGCGCCGGAGCCGGTAACCCTCGTGGTCGACGGACTGGATGAGGCGCAGGAGCCCACCGCGTGCCTGTCCGACGTGATCGCCCCGCTGGCCCGGCTGCGTGCCGCGAACGGGGAGCCGGCGGTGCGGTTGGTGCTGGGGATGCGTAGTTCGGCCCAGGACGATGGGGACGGCACGCTGCAGGATGCGGCCGCCGACCAGTTGCTGGGGTTCCTGCACACCGTGTTGCAAGCGGGGCTGGGCGAGAGCCGCGTGCCGCTGGACCTGCTGCGCACGGACGGGCGGCAGACCGCCGCCGACATCACCGCCTATGTGGAGATGGTGCTGCAGGCGGCTGAGGACAGCCCGTATGCCGGCCACGGCGCGGCGGCAGCCGAGGTGGCGGCGGTGATCGCGCAGGCCGTGAAGCCGTCGTTCCTCGATGCTCGGTTGGCCGCCGCTCAGCTGAGGTCCGCAATCGGTCGGCAGGACGTACACGATCCCTTCTGGCGCGGCCGGTTGCAGGCCGGAACGACGGCACTGCTCAGCAACGACCTGCGGCAAGTGGCCAAGGACCAGGACATCAGCCTTGGGCTGCTGCTGGCGGTACTGCGTGCCACCGCGTTCGCCCAGGGCGCGGGGCTGCCGTGGGCGGAGGTATGGCCAGCGGCGGCGGCTGCGGTCATCGGCCCGGATGCACCGTCCGCCGGGGAAATCGATGCGGTGATCCGCATGGTGCGCCACAGCCGCCTCGTCGGTTACCTCGCCGTTGGCGAGGAGGACGGCCGGGTCACCTACCGGCCCGCCCACCAGCGGGTGGTGGAGGTGCTCCTCTCCGAACCCGAATCACTTCTCACGATTGAACCCCATGGAGGCGCAGCTATCTTGGATGCGCCTGCAGGAGGTGCCTTGCGGTCACCGGAGGAGGTCCATCGAGCGATCGCCGGGGCATGCGCCCAACTCGCCCGCGCGGCCGATCCCCTGACGCCGCACCCCTATGTCCGGCGTCACACCGCAGCCCACGCCCAAGCCGGTCACGCGCTCGACGACGCGATCATGCCGCTGTCCCTCGCCGCCCGGGAGACCTCCGGAACACTGCGCACCCGGCTGGGACTCCCACTCCCCGTGGACGATCCGTCCCGTCGTGTTCTGACCGCAGCGGTGCTCATCGAGCCGTACGTGGACGACTCTACGGACGTGGCCTCGCGCGCGGCCAGCATCCGCTTCCAGCTCGCCGCGCTCACCCGCCATGGCCTCTCCGACGGTGCTCGCGTGCCCCAGCCACCCGAGACGTGGGAGGAAGCCCCGGCGCTGACTGCGACGGCCGTCCTCTGGAGGCCAGGCGGCAATGTCGTGGGATTCCCCGCAGGACACGTGCACACACTGTGCACGTGGAACACCCGGGGCGAGCGCGGGCTGATCGCGGCCGGCACCCGGCACGGCATCGACATTTGGGACAGCAGCGGGCAGCGACTGGTGCAGATCAGCTGCCCCAGCGTCTGGGATTTGACCGTTCTGGCCGGGAATAGCGGCCGGGCCTTCCTCGCTGCTGCCACCTCGCAAGGTGCAGGCATCTTCGACCCTGTCTCAGGACAGCGGCTGGCCTGGCTGCCCCTGGCGCAGGCCCGCGAAGTACACGTGCTGCGAGAGGGGTTCGACCGCTGGCTGCTGGCCATTGCCACCTCGCGCGAGATGCTGGCCTGGGCCCCGTCGGAGCAGACACACGAGCGTATTCGCCTGCCCGAAGACCGGCTCGTCTTCACGGGAGGTGCCTGGGTGCGGGACGCGGCTGGGGAAAGCTGGAGACTGTTCAGGCGGTTCAAGGGCGCCCCGCTCCTATTCAACCCACGCACCCGGCAGGCCCGGCCCGTCGCTCTCAAGCCCACAACCGTGCGTTCGCTGGCAGCCGTTGCCGGCCCAGAGGGGGGTGGTGACGTTCTTGCCGTGGTCCGCAAAACCCAGGAAGTCGATCTACTCGATCCCTTCGGCGGCAGGCTGATCTCCAGCGGGTTTTCCCCAGGAGGCAAGGTGCTGCAGGTCCCGGTTCCCGGTGGCCGGAGCCTCCTCGGAGTCTGGGACGGCGCAATGATCACCGTGTGGGATGCCTCGGGCCCACGGCCTCGGCAGGTATCGCAATTTCTCTCCCGCGCCGGATCTCGGGCGGCGGGCGTGCGCGTGCAGGGCGATTCCGTGGCGTTGGTCGCCAGTAGCGACGAAGGCATCCTCCTGCACCAGGTTGAGCCCACCTCCACGCGCCCGGACGTTTTCGGAGTTACGGTGACCACGCCCGGCATGGCGATCGCGCAGACGGCTGACGGCCGTCAGCTGGTGGCCGTTTCCACGCTCATGGACCTCACGCTCCTGGATCCGGTCAGTCATCAGCCGCTGTACCGTCTGGGAACACAAGGCCCTCTTGGCGTCTTGGAGGTTGTCCCCGGCCAGGGCGACATCCCCGCCCTCGTCTTCAGCCAGCGTGGCCGTATCTGCCGGTGGGAACCGCAGTTCGACACCGTCCAGCACATCGCGGACAACTCCCGCTACCACGCCAGTGTCACCGTGCGACTTCCCACTGGACAAACCTGTCTGGTCCTGGCCCACTCCCGGGGGATCAACACGCTCGCCCTGCAGTCGAAGCAGATCACCGCGCTGTCGACGAGCACTCCCGTCATACACCTGCTGATGCTGCCCTCTCCCCCAGGTCAATGCCTCGTGGCAGGTCTGGGGCGAGGGAAAGTCACCGTGTGGGACGTTGTCACCGGGAAGATCATGCAGGAAGTTCCTCTGATGGCGCCGACTGCCGTCGTGCGTGCCGTCTGCCTGCTTCCCCTGCCATCCACTCCGACAGCGGTGGCCATCGCCACCTCCGGACGAGTGTCTGTGTGGGACTCGGGCAGCTGGGAGTGTCTGCATGAGTTCGAGGTTCCATCGACGTACGCCATGATTCCCCTCTCACGGGACAACGGTGCGAGTCTGCTGGTCACCGCGACCGCAACTGGCTTGCGCCTGTGGGAACCCGATACGGGACGACTTGCCCGCTCCCTCATCACAGCAGCACCGGTCACCAGCGTGGTGCACACCACCACGGCCGGCCACCGACTGCACATCGGCGGTCCCGCAGGACTGGCTGCCCTGACATGGTCGCCCAACGCACAATTCGATTGACGCCCCCAACGATCACCGGAGCCTCGCGCCATAGCCCATCAGACACCGCCATGCCGCACAGGCATCCAACGCAGACACTTGGAACGAGTGCGCCGCGGTCGATGAACTGGGACATCGCCTGGCGGACGGCCCTGGTTCGTACAGGCACGGCGTTGGCGTTGAAAGCCAGGTAGCGGATTCCAGGCCGGGCGCTGGCGGGGCCGCCTCAGGCCGTCACGATGGCCGTTCAACGGCGCCACGACCATCGGTGTCAGTGGCATCGACGACTATGGCCCCACCCGGCACCACACCGCCCCTGGTCTGAGAGGAATCCCGTGGCTCAATCCTTCACCGTGCACCTGGACTTCGGCAGCCACCACATCGAAAACGTCGCCTTGCACTGGGGACTTGGACCGGGCAGGGATACGCGAAGAGACGCTCCCAGCTCGGGCACTGACATCGAGGTCCCGGCCGTGGTTGAGCTCCTCGATCGGATTGCTGCTGGAGCGATCACTGCCGAGCAGGCCCGAGACAAGCTGAACCATCTGGCGGTCGCGATCAAGGAGCGGATGGATCGCGAGTATGAGGAAATGATCGAGCTGATGGAGCAGCCCCTGCCTCGTTCAGTGCGCCAAGAGGTTCGCTTCGATGACCGGTGGGTGTATGCCGTGTCGACCGACGCCATCCCCGACTCAATCAAGATCGGCGTTGCGAAGGACATAGCGCAGCGGATCAAGTCGTTGCAGTCAGGCTCCGCTACCACACTGGAACTTCGCTGGAGCGCTCGCGGCGGGTTCCCTCTCGAGCGCTACCTGCATGAGCAATTCGATGCCAGGCGCACTCACGGGGAGTGGTTCGACTTCCAGGGCCGCCCCGACCCCGTCCAAGATATCAACGAGGCCGCTCACGTCTTTCTCCAGCGGTACGCCGAGAGAGGGCCCACACACCTGTAAGGGTTGTGAACAAATGGCCCAGCCGCGGTGGTCGCCGCCGCCAACTGTCGCCATCCGGTTGTGGTCTTGGCCGTGAGCCGCTGCACCCCGGACGCCGTGCCGTCCGGCTCCACGACGGCTGGCGCCCGTGCTCCACACGGGCCGTTTCCAGCAGGCGCCGCCAGGAAGTGACCGTCGGCCGGCGACGCAGCAGAGCCCGGCGCTCTCGCTCGGTCATGCCTCCCCACACACCGAATTCAATGCGCTGGTCCAGGGCGCAGGAGAGGCACTCGGTCCGGACGTTGCAGCCGCTGCACAGCGCTTTGGCGCGGTTTTGTGCGGCGCCTTCGACGAACAGGGCGTCGGGGTCAGCCGTCCTGCACAGCCCTTGCTCACTCCGGTCCGTCTCCGCCATCCCGTGATGCCGTCCTCTCGCCTGTTCTGCCCTGTGAGTTGCCCACTGCACAGGTCAAAAGGCATATGACACTACGTTGTTGAGGCAACCATTCCAGCATCTACCTCACGGCGTCACACCTTCGGGTGAGCGGTGCTTGCTTCCTGCGCGCGGTGGCGCTAAGAGATGCCCTGAAGGCGGCGCCACCAGGAGGACATCACCCGAAGCCTGGCAGGCGTCATGATCACAGGCCCTTTCGTGTCCATTCCACGGACCTGGACCGAGGCTAGCTCTGTGGCCTGGCTTCCTGTTGCTCAGCGGTCGGTGAGGGCGGGGTGCTCGGTTGACCCCACCGATGCACGCACCGCTTGTACTTGCGGCCGCTGCCGCACGGGCAGGTGTCACTGCGCTGGGGTGACCGGTCGCTGCCGCCGGCGTAGGAGAGGCGGTTAAGGCCGTGGATCTCTGCCGTCAGGCCGATGTCGTCCATGGTCCACTTCACGAGCGAAAGACTGCTGTCGACCACTTCGGCGGCCAGGACAAGGGCGTCGGCGGCGGCGTGGGCGACGGTCGGCTGCATGACGTAGCCGGAAGCGGCGAGCGGCTTCAAGGGGCGGCGTGCGTAGTGCTCGATTGCGTGGGTTTTGGGCCGGTCCGAGGCCCGTAGCACGGTGTGGGTGGTGGCGGAGCCGAAGCTGGGGTGGACTGCGTCGCACAGCCATTCGTACAGGTCGAGCACGTCGACGGTGGTGGTGTTCTTGGCCAGTTTGTTGATGTAGGTCATCACGTTGGTGCTCTGGAGCACGGGCGGCCGGCCGGCGCTTTGTCCGACGCGTGAGGCGTACTGGAGTTTGGCCAGGCGGTTGTTGAGGTCGGCGCTGAACCGCGTGAGGGAGTCGGTGGTGGGCGGGCCGGCTTTCTTGAACGTGTCCCATGCCTCGTGGAGGAGGGTCGTTTCGTGAGTGAGGGCGGCCGCGCCCTCCAGCAGGGAGCGGGAGCATGCGGCCGCGACGAGCAGCCGCCAGCGGCCCAGGGCTTCCACAGTCTGCTCGGCGAGTTCGGCGGCACGCCACAGCTGGGTCAGCCGCCAGGCCGCCATCCTCATGTGCAGGTCGGTCAGGGCGAAATGGGCAATCCACTCCCGTGAGCCGAGCGCGGTGGTGTCCTGCATGAACGGGCTCGCCTTGCCCGACCACGTGCCGTCGGGATGGGAGACGGTGACGAACGTCCAGGTCTCCTCCGGTGCGGCCGCGTTGAGCAGGTCGGTGAGCTCGGCTGTCGCGTCATGGGCATTGTGGGCGTGCAGCGGCACATTGATGTGGACCACGGCCTGCGTGCTTTGGGCATCGTCGTCGGCCAACGTCATCAACTGCCGGGCTGCCGCCTGAACACGGTCAGCCCGGTCCCTGCCGAGAGCCTGAACGACTTCTTCCTCGAAGCTCACACATCCCCCAACTGCACGCTCCATTGGCGGGGCGCCACGCGCCCAGAGTACTGGTGTACTCCCGAGGCGGTACCGCTGGTCAATGACCGGATGCCGAGCGTGGCGAACCGTTCGTTTCCTGCGTCATGGCGCGGCGCAAGGGTCGTTGATCGGTGGCGGAAAGAGCGCAGTTGGCGGGCGAGAGAATCGTCGGACGGCCGGCCAACCCCGGTGCGCCCGGTCCGCTCTCGCCTCACGGACGTGGCGCACCGGGCGCCGCCCTCCGGTCCGGGCCATCCCGGCGATGACCGACGCAGGCGGCAGCCGCACGGACTCGAGCCGCAAAGAGGCAGCGGCGTGCCGCGATGCTCACCTCGGACAAGGATGACCGCGTGGTCCGTAGCACGGTGGAGCGGGATATGCGGCCTGTTCGCGTCCAGGTGGCGCGCTGCGCACAGCTATCGATGTGCTCTGGGAAATCTGACGACTAGAGTGACGCAAGGAGCAGCATGTACGGGACCTCACACGGGTGTTGAACGGCGATGGACACGCCCGGGTGGGAGTGAGAACGGCAAGGACGGCACCGGTTGAAACTAGTTGAGCTCGGCGTGAAGGGCTTCCGTTCCCTTGTCGACATCCAGGGAATCCCCATCCGCAAGCAGACGGTTCTCACCGGGCACAACGACTGCGGTAAGACCGCTGTGCTGGATGCCATCGCCTTCCTTCTCGACGAGCCTGCGGTCGAGATCCACTTCGGCGACCTGTCGCATTTCGGGGACTGCGAAGCGGACGAGGTGCAGCCCCGTCCAGAAGCCCAGGAGATCTGCGTCGAAGGAGCCTTCGAGCTGTCCGACCAGGAGGCGCAACAGCACGCTCTCGCCTCGCCCCTGCTGATCCGGCGCCGCTTCACGCCGGACGGCAAGACCGGCCTGGAGGCCAAACTGCCGGTATGCGGGGATGCCCGTCTGCGGGCACTGGACTGCATGAACCTGGCCGACCTCAAGGAGCTCGCCTTGAGCGTGGGAGTGGAGGCCACGGGCCGAACCACCGCGAAGGCAAGCTGGCTTGAGCCCTTGCAGCAGTACGCGGCGGGCCTGGATACGGTGATGGAGTGGGTCTCCGCGCCGGCCGAGATCCAGGACATCATGCCCGGCATGGTCTACTTCCGCGGTGACGCGGCAGAGTCCCCCGAGACGGTCGTGCGCAGCATCCTCACCGCCAAGCTGCGCGACTAGAACGAGTCCACGCTCAAGAAGATCACCGAGCTGGAGGACGAGTTCGGTGATCTCCTCAAGGCGGATGCGGACAGACTGCGCCGGCAGGTCGAGAAGCGCTGCGGCCTGGACAGCCTGAGCCTGCAACCGCGCATCCAGTTCAAGCCCTCGGTGGGCGCCATCGAGATGACGGCGTCCATCAACGGGCAGCGGGAGGTACCGCTCAAGTCAGCGGGAGCGGGCCGCTCCCGGCGCATCGCCCTGGCACTGTGAGAGAGCACGCGAGATCTGCTGGAGACCGCGGAAGCCATCCCGAACGAGGAGGCTCCGCCCCGGCGCGACATCGTGATCGCCTACGACGAGCCGGACACCCATCTGGACTACGAGCACCAGCGGCGCATCATGAAGATGATCGAGACGTCGTCCCGGGCCTCCCACTCCTCGGTGATCGTGGCGACGCACTCGCTGAACCTGATCGACGGGGTGGACATCCAGGATGTGGTTCACCTCGGCAGCAGCGACGGGCAGGCAGAGATCCAGTCCTTGACGGCGCAGGGCACGGACAAGGAGGTGCGCCGTTTCATGTCCAACATGGCCGCCTCGCTCGGGTTCCGCAACAGCGTGCTGCTGCACGAGAAGTGCTTCATCGGCGTGGAGGGGCCCACCGAGTACGCGGCCTTCCCTCGTCTCTTCCGCATCGCGATGGGCTATCCGATCCAGTCCGCCGGCATCGCCTTGTGGTCGTGCGGCGGCAACGACGGTTCCCTCAAGTTCGCCAAGTTCCTCAAGGAACACAAGCGGACCGTTGCCTTCATCGTCGACCGGGACTCCAAGCGCGACAAGCAGAAGTTCTTCAACGACGACCGTCTCAGCATCAACGGCTTCCAGCCCGCCGAGTGCATCTACCTGGGGAACCCGAACGAGTTCGAGGACATCTTCAGCGGAGAACTGTGGGCACGCGTCGCCAACGACAAGTGGCCCCACAAGGAGGCCACGCAAGGCCGGGTGTGGACGGCGCAGGAGATCGACGCTCTGCGCAGGGAGCCCAAGTTCAGTCACAGCCTGCACGCCCTGTTCAGGAACGGGTCCGAGGATGCCCCGCCGAAGAAGGAGCAGCTTGTCGGCTTCCTGATGGAGTACATCGAGAAGCCTTCCGATGTCCCCGAAGCCCTGCACAGCGTGTTCAAAAAGGCGATCTCCATCGCCGAAGACGCCGGCCCGCACCCGTGGGACGAGGACGACTGAAAGGTCAGGCCCGCGCCGCCGAACGCCGGGCCCGCATCCTTTGCAGACGCTGCTCCCGTGTGGGTTCGGCCCAGGTGTGCATGCCGACCGATGCGATCCACTGCGAGCCGTGGCTGTCCTGCGGGTCGCCGCACCAGCGGCAGCCGCTGGGCGGGGGTGAGGTGGCATGCCGAACGCGCACGATGGGGGTCCGCATCGCCTTCCGCCTTCCTATGTCCGACTCAGTGAACTCAGCCTCGCACACCCCTCCGACAATGCGGAATCAAACATTCCGGCATCAGCCAGCGCACCGTCGAGCGCTATGTGAACAACCAGATCAAATCACCCCGGCCGCAGCTCGCCGACCGCCTGGAACGCGAGGTCCGCGCACGCTGGCAGCCGCAGGTCCGGGCCCGGGCGAAGCAGGCCGCCGTCACCACCAACGGCATCATGATCGATGTTCAGGCTCGGTTCGGGTACACCGCTGCCCCCGGCACCACCGACCAGGCCCGCGTACGTCACCTCACCCTCGCCCTGCCGCCCTATCACGCCGCCCGCCTCCTTGAAGCCCAAGAAGCCGGCATGGACGAAGACGATCTCCGCCAGATCGCCGCCGAAGCCCTGGGCGAGGTCTACTTCCGCGACAACGGCCGCCGCGCCCACGGCCTCGAAGTCGAACTCACCGACCTCGTCGACCTCCAGTTCGAGCTATAGACGGACACGGGCACGGGGGGAAGCTGTGGCAGCAGGGTGACGTAGGTCGTGCACCACACGGCACACCAACCAGACGCTGTAGTACATGTCGAGTTGAACCGCTCCGGGAAGCGAACACGGTACGCGCACTGCTTCCTGCGCCTCGCGGTTGCCGGCCAAGGCCGCCTTCGGCCCGGCTGGGCAGGGCCGGTTGGGGCACCTTGGGCAATGGACGGTGGGCAGTACGCTCGGTCCGGTCGCCGTGCTGTGTGCCCCGGTGCAGCCCTGAGTGTCATCCGGTAACCCACTTGGGTGCGGATCCTTTCGAGGGATAGCTGAGCTGGGAAGACGCTGATTGACGTGTGGGCGGTGTCGTCGTACTTCTACTGTGGCGAGGTGGAGGTGGGGCGCGATGGTGTCGTTGCCGGAAGAGCTCCAGGCGCGGGAGGCCGGGGCTCGTCAGCGGGTGGAAGAACTCCAGGCCGAGGCTGCGGAGTTGGCCGTGCGGCTGGAGAAGGCCCGGGCGGATCTGTCGCGGTGGGAAATTACACGGGAGACCGTCATGCAGGTGCTGGCGGAGTTGTCGGCCGCCGAGGAAGCGCCGGACGCACACGATGCGCCGGAGCCCAGGGAAGCGCCGGTGCCTCACGGTATCGGCGTGATGGCGGTTCCGCCGTGGCGGGAGGGCCTGGCCGCCGAGGTGCTGCCGGATGTGTACCGGGACATCGTGGAGATCGTCGCTGATGCTCAGGGTCCGTTGCAGGCCAAGCAGATCGTGCCGCGGATCGGGCTGGAGGCCACCACGGCGAAGATCGAGGGGACGCGGGGGAAGCCGAAACGGCTGGTGGAACGGGGCTGGCTGGACGAGGACGCGCCGGGACGGTTCACCCTGGCCCGCCACGACGGCAACGCCGACCACGTCAACTCCCGGTGACCAAGGGGCTCTTCTCCATAGATTCGAAGGCGCCAACCGAACGAATCGCAGGAAGACCGAAGAAGAGCCCCAGATGGAACCCTACGACGCCTTGTCCGAGCCTGATGGGTATGCAGCCTCCCGTGGTGCCTTCGAACGCCTTGTCTCGACGCTGGCCGACGCCCCGGCGCGGGACATGGCCCATGACGAACTGAAGGGCCTGCTCGAACAGCAAGGGCGCGAGCTGCTGCGGCAGTTGATGCAGGATCACCTCGACCTGCGGGCGAGGGCGGAAGAAGCCGCGGCCCGCGTCAGCGCGGGACGGCCGGTGGTGCGCGGGCCGGAAGGACAGCCGCGGACCTGGCGGGAGACCAACCATTCCCGCTGGCTGACCTGTGTGTTCGGGTCGGTGCGGGTGACCCGGATCGCCTGTCGTGGCCGGGGCGTGTCCAACGTCCACCCGGCGGACGAAGCGTTGTCGCTGCCCGCCGGCCGGCACTCCCGCGGCCTGGCCCGGCTCGCGGTCCTGGAAGCCGTGAGAGGCTCGTTCGACCAGGCCCAAGCCGCGATCGAGCGACGATGCGGAAGAGTACTGGGCAAGCGCCGTCTCGAAGAACTGGTGGTCGCAGCGGCCGTCGACATCGCCGCCTACTACACGGCGAAGATCCCCACCCCCTGCACCCGCGAGATGCCGCTGGTCCTCCAGGTCGACGGCAAGGGCGTGGTGATGCGCCCCGAAGCCCTGCGCGAGGCCACCCACCGGGCCGCGGCCAAGAGCGCGGCGGCCGGGCGGCTGGCTCCGGGAGAGAAACCCAACCGCAAGCGCATGGCGACGGTGGCCTGCGTCTTCGACACCACGCCCGCCCCGCGCCGGCCGCACGACATCGTGCATCCGCCCGGCGGCCGCAGCGACAGCCGGCCGGTCAGGCAGGGCCCGAAAGCAGAGCGCAAATGGTGCACCGCCTCGGTGATCCGTTCCCCGCAACGCGTCGTCTCAGACGCCTTCAACCAGGCCCAGGCCCAGGCCCGCGACCCGCAGCATCTGCGGGACTGGATCGTGCTCGTCGACGGCGCCCGCCACCAACTCGACCTGATCCAGGACGAAGCCGCCCGCCGCGGCATCCGCCTGCACGTCCTGCTCGACTTCGTTCACGTCGCCGAGTACTGCCTGACGGCAACCCACGCCTTCCACCCTCCCGGCAGCCGCGAGGCCGAGACCTGGGCCGCGGACAAACTCACCGCGATCCTCGCCGGACACGCCGACCGCGCCGCCACGAGATGACCCTCCAGGCCGCAGCCGAACGACTTCCCGCCACCCGCCGCGAGGCCGTCACCACCTGCCACCGCTACCTCACCGGCCACCTCGACCAGCTCCACTACGACACCGCCCTCGCAGCCGGCTGGCCGATCGCCACCGGCGCCGTCGAAGGCGCATGCCGCCACCTCATCGCCGACCGCCTCGACATCACCGGCGCCCGCTGGGGACTCGACAGCGCCGAAGCCGTCCTCCAACTCCGGGCGCTGATCTCCAACGGCGACTTCGAGGACTACTGGACCTTCCACGCCGCCCGCGAACACCAGCGCCTCTACCCAGCCCCCGACCAGCAGAGCTTCGCCCTTACCGCTTGATCGCGGGGCCACCCTGTGGCCAGACTGCACCGGTGAGCTCCGACCTTCCTGCCTTCCGCTATCACCCCGATCCGCTCGCCAGCGGGGCCATCCGCGAGAGCGCCGAGACATGTGTGTGCTGCAACCGCGCCATGGAGTGGATCTGCACCGCGACTTTCTACACCGCCCAAGAGGTCAGCGGACGCTTCTGCCCCTGGTGCATCGCCGACGGCAGCGCAGCTGAACAGTTCGCCGGCGAGTTCATGGACTCCTACGGACTCGACGGCGTCAGCGAGGAGATCCTCCACGAAGTCACCCGACGCACTCCCGGCTTCCACGCCTGGCAGGATCCGCACTGGCTCGTCCACTGCCACGACGCGGCCGCCTTCATCGGCGAGGTCGGATACAGCGAACTGGCAGCCCACCCCGAGGCCCTCGACCAGCTCAGGCAAGACCTCCGCATGGACGGCTGGCGCGACCCAGCCCAACTCGAACAGTTCCTCACCCACCTCGGCGAGGGAGCCACCGCCATGCTCTTCCGCTGCACCACCTGCGGCACCCACCTCACCTACGCCGACGCCTCGTAACAGCCAATCGGCCCGACAACCCGCGAGATCGAACCGATCATCCCTTCAGAGGAACCGCACCCATCCGAGATAGCGGAGGCAGGCAGCGTCTGTGAGGTCCCGGCGGGTCCATAAGGATGGGTTCAGGGGGGTCCATCGTGGTGACGTCGTGAACTCGGCGGCAGCCAGTAGGGGAAAACGGGCGGAGCCCCCATCGGCTGTGGGTGGTGCGGCGGCGTGTCACCGGGTGCGGGAAGGTACGGCCCGGCCGATGGGCAGCACGCCGATGACAATGAGGCGGGGAATCTCGGTGGGGCTGCGGGCGTGCAGCGTCGTCCAGACTCGGTCGTCGATGTCTGAGTAGCCGCGGTTGTGCCCGCTGTGGTCGCCGACCAGGAGCAGGGCGAAGGGCAAGCTGGTGGCGGTGTAGTTGGCGGTTTGAGCGAGGTAGGACGCGTGCAGTTCGGCACGGGTGAAGGGGGCGATGCGGCGTTTGGTTTCGATGGGGAAGCGGATGCCGGGCCGGGGTTCGTATTCGAGATCGCTGCGGCCGCCGCCCCGGTCGGGGCGTTCGCGGTGGATGGTTCCGTGGGGGAAGGCGCCGATCAGGTCGCAGTGGTAGTCGTTCTGGAGCGCCGCCTCGGGCCAGTAGCGCGTCGTTTGGCTGGGTGGGCAGGGTCCGAGGTAGGCGGTCCGGTCGGCGTAGAGGTTGGGCTGGGCGTCAAAGCGCAGGTAGAGGAATTTCAGGAAGTGCTCGACCAGTCCGGCAAGGTAGCCGTCGATGGGCGGGACGAAGTCGCGATGCCGCCTGAGCTGGTCATACAGACTGCGCAGGTGTCGGTCGAACTGGTCGGCGGGATGAGGGCGGGCTGCTTGGAGGCGCTGGACGAGGCTGCGTTCGAGGCTGTCCAGTATGAGCGGGTCGGTGGGGGTAGGGGCGTGGGTGTGGGTGCGGGTGATCAGGCCGTGCAGCTGAGGGTAGGCCGCCCAGTCGGCTTCCTGTTCTCGGTGGGCTGGCACGGCTTGGGTCTCAGGGTGTCCGAAACTGCTGATGCTGTCGTTGACGGACAGGTGGAGGGCGGCGGCGTCCGGGTGGTGGGCGAAGTCGTGTTCGAGGGCTTGTCGTAGGTGGTGGAGCAGGCCGGCGTTGTGGGCGAAGGCATCGACGATGACGGGATGGATGAGGGTGTGCAGGCCGGGCGCCGGGCCGGCGGCGCGGACCGCGTGGATGGCACGGTAGATGTCGAGGACGTCGGCGAGGGTGCGGGCTGCGTCGTACCAGCTGGGCTGGGTGAGATGGGCTGCCGTGGTGTGGATGCGGGCGGCCAGGCGGTGCCAGGCGGCTTGGCTGCTGCCGCGGGCGGTGAGCCAGGGGATCTCGCCGAGGCGGGCATTCCAGGCCTGGTGGTGGCAGGTGGCGCGGTGGAGGCGGTCGATGAGGTCGTCGAGGCTGTGGTGGCGGTCGGGGGTGAAGGCCAGGACGGTGTGGATGGCGGTGAGCCAGGCGAGGGCGTCGGGGCGTGCTTCTGAGTGGTCGATCACATGGTTGAGCCGGAGGGCTGCGTGGTCGAGCAAGGCCTGGGCCTGGGGGCCGTTGTCGGCTTCGGCGGCGTGTTTGATCTGGGCCAAGGCGAGTTCGAAGCAGGCGTCGGTGCGTACCGGTTCGGGGAGGTGGGGGTGTTGTTCGAGTCGGTGCAGGACGGTCAGCAGGGCTGGGTCACCGAAGTGGCTGTGGGCGGTTCCGAGGAGGACGGGGAGCATCTCCAGGGCGTCGGGGGGTTCGGTGGCGTCCAGGTCCGTCAGGATCAGCAGGAGTCGGTGGCGGTTGCAGTGGCCGGTGACGGCCAGGTGGAGCAGACCGGCTAGTGCGGGGCGGGCGAGGTGGGGGGTGCCGGACTGGTGGGTCAGTGCGGAGCCGGCGTGGTGGGCCAGTAGGCGGCTGAGGAGTTTGGGGTCCATGGCGGCGAGCAGCCCGGGGTGGTTGCACAGAGTGTCGAGTGCCTCGGCCAGAGTCCAGGGGCTGTGGGGGTGGGTCAGTCCGTGCTGGAGGGCCTGGGTGATCGGGGTGAGGGTGCTGGCGAGGTGGGTGGTGAGGGATCGGGCGGTGGCGTTGGCCAGGATCCCCAGCAGGGGCCCTGCCGCAAGTTCGGTGGCCTCGGCGGCGACTGCGGCGGGGCCTCCGAGGTCGTCGAGGCTGGGCCCGTTGTCCAACTGTTCGCCAGTGGCGGTGCGGCTCCAGGCGGCCAGGGTGGTCTCCACGGCGAGCATGGCAGTTCCTTGCTGGTTCGTGCAGGGCAAGCGCCGGCAGGTGCGGCTGTCTAGAAGAGGTTCGCCTGCGATGAGGTGATGACCTGGTTGGTCGGGAGGATGCCGCTGACCATGTCGGGCTGGGCGGTGGTCAGGATCACCTGCAGGCCGGGCATTTCCTGGGCGACGGCCGCGAGTTCGCGTACCAGGCGGCGTCCGTCCTCAACGGTGGTCTCCGCCGTGCCGATGGAGTCGACCAAGAGCAGTCCGGGGTGCCCGATGGTGCCGCGTCGGCCGCCGATGCGCAGGAGTGCGATCACGGTGGCGATGCGCATGCGCAGCCGGTCCCCTGGTGTCAGTTTGACGAACCGCATCCTCACGCCGGCCTTGACGGCGGTGATGACCCCGGTGCGGTGCAGATGGACGGAGTCGAGGTTGGCCACGCCGAAGCGTGCGGAGAGGTCGCGGATTTCCTGGTCGAGTGCGGCGAACAAGGCGCTGCCGGACTGTTCGACGCAGCGCGTCAGCTGTGCGGCGACGGCCTGCAGGACGGCGGTGTCCGGGCCGTGCTGAAGGCTGGAGGCGGGCTGGGGACTGGTGGCTTCCAGTTTGCCTTCCAGGCGGGCGAGGGCCTGTTCCGTCTCGGTGAGCTGGGCGTGGATCTGGGAGGCATCGGCGGTCTGCTCCACCAGCTGGCCGGCTTTGGTGCAGGATTTGCGGGCACGGTATTCCCGGTCCCGGGCCAGTCTGAGTGCCTTGGCGACCTGTTTTTCGTCCTCCTCGGCCCGGGCCAGCAGGCCTGCGAGGTCTGCGAGTTCGGCTTCGGCTGCGTGCGGATCAGCTGTATCGGTCTCGGGCAGTGGCCGGGTGCAGGAGCGGCAGATGCCGTCGGTCAGTTCGTTCTTCTTGCGTTCGGGGCCCAGGTCGCGCTGGCAGCGGCCGCAGCAGTCGATTTCTGCCAGGCCCATGACTTTCCTGGCCCGGTGGGTCTCCACGGCATCCAGGTGGAGCCGTTTCGCCTCGATGCGTGCTTCTTTGGCGAGTTCTGCGGCTTCGGTGGCCCGCTCGACCTGGCGGATGGCCGCCTTCCACTGCTGGGTGGCTTCCTGCTGCTGTGTCCGGCGGGCAGCGAGTTCGGCGACCGGGTCCTGGCGGCGCATTGTGGCGGCTTTCCGGCGCAGCGCCCGCGCCTCTTTGTCCCACTGCGCGCGCTCGCTGCTGCGGGCCCGGGCTGCCTCCTCCGCCCGGCGTCGTGTGAGACGGTCCTGCTTGAGCCGCTGTTCGATGGCGACTTCGATGCGGGAGAGGGTGGCGGTGTAGGGCACGTCGATGAACAGTTCGAGCAGTTGGCCGGGGAGCCCGGCCGTGGCGACGTCGCCGAACAGCAGGTTGGCTCCGCCGAGGTTGAGGTAGAGGGCACCGAAGTAGGAGGCCCAGCCGTAGGTCTGGGCGGCGCCTTCGCCGTCCTGTCCGGCTTTCTCGCCCCACATCATGGTGGGTTCCAGCCCGAGGTCACCGCGCATCACGTCGTCGATCAGTGCGCTGACGTTGCTCTGGCCCTGCACACTGCCGACCAGTCGCTGGTCGTTGTCGGGCAGGTCGTCGAGTTGTTCGAGGGTGGGGCAGGCGCGGATGGTGCAGCGGGGCCGGCGGGGATCGACGGTGTCCAGCACGATACGCAGGGCACGGTGGCCGGTGCGGATGTCGGCTTCGATGCGGTGAATCCAGGTGCGGACGTCGTCGGGGAGTTGGCGGGGCGCGCCGCGCAGCGGCCAGACGGCGAATTCTAGGCAGCTGGTCTTGCCGACGTTGTTGCCGGGATAGGTGATCGCCCACACGCCCGGGGGTGAAGTGCTGCTGCCAGGAGAGAATTTCACCGCCGGGTTTGACACCGTCGACGCGTACCCGTGCCAGGTGCAGGTGGCGGCTGGCGGCGAGCGGGCTGGACAGCCGTACGCCGTTGTCGCGCAGCACGCTCTCCACCACATCGCTGTCGTGGCCGGTGTGTTCAGCGGCCGCGGCAACGATCTCGCCGGGTGCGGGCACACCGGCGGCCAGGGCTGCTGCCCACTGCTGCTGGCGGGGTGCGGGCACGATAGCGGTCGGGCCCGGCTGCTGGTGCACCGGGAAGAGCTGCTGCTGCTCCATCACCGGCTCCTGCCTGGTGCCGACGGCCGCAGTTCTTCCAGGCGACCGCGGGCCTGCTCGGTGATGGAGACGATGTAGGAGCCGACAGGGGTGTCGGCGTAGTCGCCTTGGAGGTACTGGCGGTTCTTGACGCCGCTGGGGCTCAGGCCTTTGAACAGGCTGACCACCGTCTGGGTGCGCTCGACGTACCAGGACAGGTCGGGTTCGTGGCGCACGATGGTGTCGGCGACCTGTCGGCCCCGGGCGCGGAGGTAGTAGTCGTGCTGGCCCACTTGACCGCCGCGCGGGGTGTGTCGCTTGGTCACCATGCTCCTTTCGATCAGCATGCTCAGTGCCTCGTCCATCTGCTCGAAGGCTCCGAAACGGTGGCGGAGCATGGGATAGCGGCGCACATCGGGTTCGTCGGAGGACAGGATGGTGCGGGCGAGCTGCCACAGGGCCGGATCGTCGGGGTGGGCTTCGTACTCCACCAGCAGTTCCCAGGCGAGGTAGTCAGGGGAGCGCACCCAGAAGTCGAGTTTTTGCAGGAGTACTTGGGTTCGGACCACCCCGACCGCGTCGGGGGGCGCGCAGGCGTCGCCGGTCACGGGTTCGGCGGCGGTCGCGATCAGCAGGAGCAACCGGACAGCGTTCTGCCACCGGCTGGCTCGCCGGGGTACGGCTGGTTCCATGGCAGTTCAGCCAACCGTGCCCTCAGGTCTGGTGTCCAACTGCCGTCACCCGCGGGGATGAAGACGGGTGTCCTTCCCGGGGCCGCGGAGCGGCCACACCCGTGCTCCGCGGCGGACGGACCGGCCTGGTGCGCAGTTCTCGTCCGCCGCTGGCCTCACCGGGGCGGCAGGGTGTTCCGGAGCCGGGAACGGTGCACGCCGCAGCTCCCAGCCCGTCGCTGTGGCCTTACGTGTCCGGTGGGTTCCTCCGTTTTGTGCGGGCTTGGTCCTCGGGGTGCAGACGGGCTGCGCCGCCGAGGCGGTCGGTCATGCGTCGTGCGGGGTGAACCACTGCTGACGGCTGGCTACGTCACGCAGGTAGGACGTGCTGTCTTGCAGTGCTGCTCGTTCAGCTGTCCTGACTGCGGCCCTGACCCAGGCCATGGGGTAGTCGAAGGGGGCGTCGAGTACGGCTGCTACGGCCTCTGTCTGGTCCATCCCGAGGGTGGCGTGCGCGTTTCCTGCGGGTCCGTAGGCTTTGAGTGCTTCCAGCAGGCTCGGGGAGGGGGTGTTGTTCATCCGTTCGGACAGTGCTTGCAGGGCGGGCCAGGCTGCGCTGCCGTACTGTGCCATGGCCGTCAGCGTCGGCTCGTCCACGGTCAGCAGTTGCCGCTGTCGTTGGAGTGGCATGACGTGGTGGGTGAGAAGGTTGACGGTGGCCAGGCTGTGCTCCCGTGCCGTGGCCAGTACCTCCTTGGGCAGGTTTCGGCCGAGGGCCGAGGCGCCCAGTCGGCTGGAGCTCGCTCGCAGGGCGGACAGTGTCTCGTCGGGCAGTTTGCTGACCGCCTCGTCCACGTGGCCGAGATGTTCAAGGACGATGTCGTGGTCGGCGATGCTCAGCAGTGCCAGCACCCAGGTGGCGCGGGACAGCGGGTCGGGGTTGTCGGTGAAGGTGTCGGTCCACCAGCGGGTTTCTGAGCGATTGCGGCGCAGTTCCTGCAGAAGGCGCCCGTAGTCGGGCGTCGTGCCGAAACAGTCGGAGTCCCGCGTGATGTCACCGCTGGTGAGGAAAGCGCGGCGGTCCGTGGCTGCACCGACGACCGCGATCTCGGCAGCCAGCCAGCACGGCCCGAACAGGTCGCTGACGGCGCGGGCGGTGTTGCCCCATACCGAGGTGGTGGCGCTCTGTCCCTTGCCGGCTCGCATGGCCTTCTGTACGAGCGTGAAGCGTTCGTCCCGGCTGCACAGCCGCCTGAACACTGCTGTGCGCTGTGGGTCAGTCACGCGACGAGGGATTGGCACGTAGCCTCTCTCACGCGCCGAGGCCGCTTTGTCGGGTGAGCCCTTGGTGATGAAGTATCGGGGGCCGAGAACGCGCAGGAGATCGCCTGCGTAGCCGGGGACGGGATGGTCGATGTCGCTGGCGTGGCCGTCGAGTACGGCCTGGACCAGTTTGTCCTCCGCCGGGGAGCCGGCCGGAGGGTTGGCGCCTGCTGCCAGGGCAGCCGTTGCCGCGTGCGAGTCCGTCAAGGCGAGGCGGTTCATCGTCGCGTCGTCGGCACGGCTCAGACTCTGGGTACCTGCGCCGATGGTCAGCCAGGTGTACTCGTTCTCAGTGCCGACCGCGGCGCGCAGACAGGGATGCCACCACGCGTCAAAGGCTGCGGGCTCGTCAAGGCGCCACGCCAGCTGGATGCGCTCGGTGGTCGCGCGCGAGGCAGGTTCCCGTGCGACCAGGCGTCGCAGTTCGGCGGCGAGGTGGCGGCCGCCGCGGTCGCCGCTGAGGGCAGACAGTTCGTGGGTGCGTGTCAGCTCGTCATAGACGAGCCGCACGCTCAAATCGTCGAGGAAGAAAGTGGCGGCCCGGTTCTGGGAACGCACCCTGGCGGTGAACACGCCGTCGGCGAGGAGACTCCATGCTGCGGTACGGATCTGGCTGGGGTGGGTCCGGGCGTCGCGTTCGTCCTCCAGTACCTCGACCATGCCGGCAAGTTCGTTGGGGCTGGCGAACCCAGCGTAGAAGCGCAGAGTGTTGAGCCAGTATCCGCGCCTGACCAGGCTGCGCAGGACGTCTCCGGCATCGAAGCCGCTCTGGTCGGCGCCAGCGAACTCGTAGAGGTAGCGGGCGGCGAAGTATTCGCGGACCGGCTGTACGTCGAACTCGAAGGTCCCCTGGACCTTGCTGGTCAGGGCCCATACCCGGTCGGTGACGGCGGTGAACAGGTCGCGGAACATCGACTCGTCTTTTTCCACGTCGAAGAGGTAGTTCATGATGGCCTTCTGCAGTTCCCGGGTGGGCAGTTGGCCGTTTCCGCTTTCTGCTTCAGCGCGTGCCTGCAGGTGCCATCCCAGAAAAGCGGTGACCTCTTCCAGATCGGCGCGGTGTTCTTGCACCGTCGGGGTTTTCTCCGCTTCCCGGTCCAGGAACGTCTCCATGTAGGACGTGTAGAGCGCGGTGCGGTTGCCGGGCACGGAATTTGCGCGCCGTTGCATCAGGTAGAGCAGGATGGTCAGCTGCATGGGGTTGTCGGCGAGCTGGGCGATGTGCGGTTCCGCGGACCGGTGCCGGAAGGTCCGCTCCAGGGCGATGCGGTCTCGGTCGGGCATGGACCGGGCGCGTGCCCACTTGAGGAGGTAGGTGCTGCGCAGTGCGGGGCTGAGCCGTGTCAGGGCGATGGTCTCGAACAGTTTGGCTGACGGCTCGGCCAGGCCGGCTGCGTTGGGGCGGGTGGTGACGATCACTTGCGGGCTCAGCGCGGTGCGGAGCCGGGCGGTGAAGTCGTCGATCTCGTCGACGACGCGTTGGCGTGTCCTGCTGCGGGCCACCTCATCGAGGCCGTCCAGGACGATCAGGACGGGGAGTCTTTCTACGATGTCGTGCACGAGCGCAGCGTCGGCGTGCCGTCCGCCGCTGCGGGCGGCGAGGAAGGCGGCGAGGAAGTTCTCCAGCTGGCCGTCGGCGCGCAGGCGCTCTTTGGCAGGGCGCTCCTCGTCGTGGAAAGGGTCCTGCCCGGCGAGCCAGGCCGCATAGTCCCGCAGGTCGACCCGCAGCGGGAAGCGGGGGACGTTCAGGGGTTCGTGTGCGGGTGCAGCAGGGCTGTCGTCGGCTTCGTTCAGGTAGACGGCTCGGTGGCGCTGGCATACGTACTGGCCCAGGGTGGACTTGCCCTGCCCGGGTGCGCCGCGCACGAGCGTGAAGGGACGACGGGCGTGTAGCAGGTACTGGGCGGCTCCGTCCAGTTCGTGGGGGTCCTGGCCGAGTTGCAGTTGCTCGGCAAGTCCGTGCAGGGCGCCGGTGTCGGACAGGCGGGTGGCTTCGACGTCGATGAACAGGTCGTCGAGGCGGTGTGTGGTCAGTTCGACCTGATTGAACTTGACCTTCGCATCCTCCTCCCACTGGGCTGCGATGACTTTCATGACCAGGGCTCGCAGCGCGTGGTCGTGGGCTGCGGTGTCGGCGCCGTGGATGAGGTAGCGGACCAGATCGTGTCCGGCCAGCATGTCGGAGTAGGCCCACTTCAGTTCGGTGGGCGCGGCGTCCAGGCGTGCGTCGATGTCGGAGCGCCACCACACCTGGATGGGGACGCCGAAGGTCTTGGCGTGCCGGGCCAGCTCGGTGTCGAGGCGGTCCATGGAGCCCCTGGCGGGTACGGCGGTACCCGCCACCGACGTCATCAGGATGTAGGTGGTGGCGCCCTGGGCGACGAGCCGGCGGATGTTGTCGGCTTCCTCGGTGATGGCGCTGTTGAGCCATGCCACCGGGCTCTGCTGGGGCTTACTTGTCCATTTCACCTGATAGACGACCATTGCGTCTTTTTCGGTGCGGGTCATGTCCCGGCCGCCGTCGGAATGGCCTACCGGATAGCAGCGGGTGTCCGGGTACACGTGGGCGAGCAGTGCTCCGCACAGCCGCTGGAAATTCTTCTCCGTCAGCCGCTCGTAGAGGTAGTTGGTCTGCTCTGCGTCAGCCACGCCGTTCCCTGCCCCGTTGTGCTCGCGAAATGTTCCGAGGCACAGATTAGATGTCGCCCGTTACTGCGGTCCGGCTGGCCCGGGGCAGCATATTGGGGGTGCTGTCACGGGAATGCGTGATGAGCGGTTTGCCTGGTGCAAGTGGTGTTACCGTGCCGGGAGTTGACGTGTCCGGCTTGTGTGTAAGCCGAGCGGCGAGGGCGGCCTGCACGCGACGGTGGCGACGTTTTCAGGCGCTTTGAGTTCTTTTCTTGCGGCATGTCTGGAGGCGGTATGACGGCGAGTGTGGCGGGCCTGCTCGGCGGTGAGGTTCCTGCGGCCGTGGCCGGCCGGGTTCTCCTGCACGCCGGATACCGGCGCGCGGCACGTTACCGGGACCGGGTCGATGCGGCCGTGGGCGGGCTGGTGCTGGCCGGCCCGGGCGCGCTGGCCCGGGCGGGGCAGCCGCGGGAGGAAGGGTTCGAAGCCGCGCTGCTGGTGGACGAGGCCGGATACCGGGATGCCGCCGCCACCGAGGAAGCGCCGTTCCCGGCCGTGGACGACGGGCCCGCGCCGCTGTTCGGGGATCCGCTGGAGCACCAGATGCTGGCGCATCTGGCCTTCGCGGACGCCGCGCTGACGCCGACCGGGTATCTGCATGCCGGGCAGGTCGGGGCGCTGGAGGCGGCTGTTGACCGCGTGAGGCGTCTGGGCGATCCGCGGGTGGTGCTGACCGTGCCGTTCGACGTGCACTGGCTTCAGGCGGGCTCGCTGGAGCGGCTGGCCGATGCGCTGGGCCGGTACCCGGGCCCCAAGGCGCTCATCGTGGGCGGCGGGGCGGCGGATGTGCCGCGTGCCGTGTCGGGACTGGTACGGCTGGTGGAGCGGGTGCCGGGTGCCGGGGTGCTGCGTGCGGGCCTGAGCGCGTTCGGGTGCGTGGCGCGGGGCGGCGGGTTCGCCGCGTTCGGCGCCGATGGCAGCATGCGCCGTACCGCGCCGCCGGCGCCGAAGGACGAGGGTTCGCGGGGCGGTCCGGGCAGCCCCGCAGTCCTGTTCCCGGACCTGATGGAGTTCTTCCTCGGCTTCACCCTGGCCAAGCGGCTCGCCGACGAGGTGCCGGACTGCTGGTGCGATCAGTGCCAGGGCGCGAGTCTGGGCCGGTTCCACACCATGGCGGAGCAGACCGCCGCAGCCGGGCACAACGCGTGCACGTTGACGGATTGGGTGCGGCAGATGTGCGCCCTAGACGCGGCAGACCGCGGTGCGTGGTGGCGTCGGCGCTGCAGGCAGGCGCTGAGCAGCTATGCGGTGTGGAATGAACGGATCAAGGAGAAGAGGTTCGCTGCTCCGGCCGAGCTGGCCGCCTGGGCCGAACTGCCTGTGCCGAAGACGGGCGCGCAGCAGGTGCGCTGAGCGCCGTCAGGGCAGGCGGGCGTGGAGCTGCTCGGTGAAGTGCCAGGCGACGGCGGTGTGACGGCGGGGCCGGTAGGGCTCGGGCAGCAGCGCCCAGGCAAGGCCCTGGGCGGTGGGCTCAAGGATGCCGACACCCAGGTAGGCGGCGCGCATGAGGAGGTCGTCACGCGCGGCGGCGGGCGGGCTGACGAGCAGGGCGCGCCGGGCGAACGGACGGAAGCAGCTGGCGCGGGCCAGGCCGCCTTCCCAGTGAGTGCTGCGGGCGCGGATCACGACCAGATCCACGGTCAGCGGACGTACGGCCTGGCGGCAGACCTGGTCGCCGGTGAGGGTCACGGCGCCGCGCGGCAGGCGGGACAGCTTGGCCTGCAGCGTCTGGGGCAGTGAGGCCTGCGGGACGGGAATGCCGGAGGGCAGCTCAAGCAGGGCGGCGATGTCGCCGATGCCCAGCGGGGCGGCGTCCTGGTGGCGGCGGCGCCCGCATTCCACAGGGTCACGCCGGTAGAAGACGAGCACGTTCCGGCTGCCTTCGAGGTTGATCTCCGCGGTCTGCGCGTCTTCGCCGACCAGACCGGCCGAGGCGTCCTCGACGACGGTCCTGATGGGTGCTGCGGGTGCCATGACCGGCCTCCTTCGGTCGGCGTGCCGTGTGACCGGTGCGGGTCAGACCGCGCCGGCGGGTGTGTGGTGTTCCTTGAGCCGGGCCACGGTGGCGGCCAGGGACTGCCAGGCCTGGGCGCTGCCGCGGCGCCTGTACCAGCGCCGCCGCTCCCCCGCCCGTGGGGGGAGCCGTTCGGCCAGGCCGAGGGCAATCAGGGCGTGCGCCGAGGGCAGGTAGACGCTCGACGTCACCTGCTGGGACAGGGCCAGGTCCCCCAGGCAGACGCCGTCGTCGCCGGCGGCGGCCAGGGCAGCGATGAGTTCGGCCCGGTAGCGGTTGCCAAAGACGCCTGCCGACAGGCGCCGCAACTCCTCCGCTCGCTGCATGTTTCATTTATCGCGAATCGCGAATCACTTGTCAACAGAGGGGAGTTGACGCTGGCGGGAGCCTGGCGGTGCAGTGCGGTGCGGGCCGGTTTGTGCGGGGCGGGGATGCTGTCCGGAACGTGCCGTGCGGCCGGGGAGGCGAGGCGGGCGGTGTGCTATGAGGTCTGGCAGCCTGTCGCCGGCGGCCGGCCTTGAGGGAGTGTTCATGGCACAGGAGTTACGGGTGGTCCACCAGGACCAGCGCGGGATACAGCGGACACGGCCGGTCGAGCAGATGACCGGTGTTGCACTCGCCGAACGGGGCGAAGTGTGGAAGCCGTCGCGGCATCCCTCCCAGCGCAGCATCGTCACCTGGTGGTGGGCGGCGACGAACCGGCGGCATGTGGGCTGCCGGTCGCTGGGCCTGCTGTCGACGGCGATGCTGCTGGACTTCCATCCGGCGGTGGCCGACTTCAGCGCCTGGTCGGCGCAGTTGCTGTGGCGGGAGAAGGGCCGCGAGCGCCAGCTGGTGCCGGACTTCTTCGCGCGCACCGGGACCGGGCAGACGCTGGTGGTGATGTGCCCGCCGCAGACGGGGCCGAGCACGAGGTTCGAACGGCAGCTGGAGGTGGTGCGCGAGGCGTGCCAGCACACGGGCTGGCAGCTCGCCACGCCGCGGCTGCCGGGAACGGCGGCGCTGATGAATCTGCGGTGGGTGTCGCGCCGTCGCCATCCCCGCTACGGCGATGAGGAGGTGGAGGCGGCGCTGGCCCATGCCTTCGCCCGGCCCCGGCCGCTGCTGGAGGGCGTCGAGACGTGCGGGGTGGCGCGGATGCTGGCCCTGCCGCGGCTCTACCACATGCTGTGGCACCGGCGGCTGGGGATGGACTGGAGCGTGCCGCTGTCGCCGCAGACGCTGGTGGGACCGCTGGCTGCGGGGGAACCGGACGCGGTGCGCCGGCCGCTGGCGCTGGAGCGGTCATGACCACGGCCGTGGTGGAGCGGGCGTCGCTGGTGGTGCGGCGCGCCCCGCGCGGGGTGCTGGTGCGGGGGGACCGGGTGAGCTGGGACGGCGGCCTGCACACGGTGGCCGCCCTGGACGGGACAACGGTGTGCCTGGTGCCCGACGGTGGTGATCGGGCACCGGTCTCGGTCCTGCTGGCCATGCTGGCCGCGGCCGCCGACTTCGCTGTCCTCGACGAGGCGGGACAGCCCGTCGTACAGGCCGAATTGCCTGACTTCGCCGCCCTGGAAGGTGTCCCCGTCGCTGCGGCGGAAGCGGCGCAGCACTGGTGGCGGGCGGTCGTCGAGGTCGACTCCGGGCTGCCGCCCGGCGCGGCGTCGGGGACGCGGCCGCGGCCCATGTACGACCCGGACACCACCACGTTCATCGACCGGTACCAGGCCAAGGCGGCCGAGCTGCATGCGGTGCTGGGCTGGTCGGTGTCCTGGCAGACCGTGCAGGCCAAACGGCTGGCGTACTGCAAGAAGCGCAGCGTGGCCTCGTTGGTGGACGGGCGCAGTACCAAGAAGCGGCGCCTGTACGGGGAGACCGATGCGCGGGTGGTGGACCAGCTGCTGATGCTGGTGGACCGCCAGCGGCAGCGTCTGGATGCGCCCAGTGACGCGCGCAAGCTGTTCAAGGGGCTGCGGCGGGCGGTGCGTGCGGCGCACGGGGAGTCGGTGAAGGTGCCGGCCGAGCCGACACTGTACAAGCTGGTGCAGCGGCTGGGTATCGAGGCCCGGGATCTGCAGGGCAGCCGGGGTGCTCGCGGCCGGCCGGGTCCGGGGCCGGTGCCGCCGTACTCGGTGACGTCGGCGACGATGCCGGGCGAGCTGGTGCAGATCGACTCCACTGACCTGGACATCTGGGTGCTGGGGGATGACGGCCAGCCGGCCCGGGTCGAGCTGACCTGTGCCGTGTGCGTGGCGACCCGCAGCATCATCGCCGCGGTGGTGCGCCCCAAGCAGCCGCGCCGACGCGGGAAGAAACGCGACCAGGACGGCCAGGGCGGTGTGGTGGGTGCCGTGCGCCGCAAGGGGCGGGCGACGAAGGCGGTGGACGCCTGCGAGCTGCTGGCGCAGGCTCTTGTGCCGGTGCCGATGCGGCCCGGGTTCGATCCGGCCGTCCATGCGAGCGTCTCCACGTTGCCGTTCGAGGAGCTCGTCGAGGCCGATGCCCGGTTCGCGCACGCCGCAGCGCGGCCGGTGATCATCCCGGATCTGATCGTCATCGACCACGGCACGGTGTTCGCGGGGCGGACCTTCTTCGACGCCTGCGAATATCTGGGCATCTCGGTGCGGCCGGCCCGCAAGCGCACGGGCCAGGACAAGGCGATCGTGGAGCGCACCTTCGGGTCCGTCAAATCGATGTTCAGCCAGCACGTGAACACCTACACCGGCAACGATCCGGTGCGGGTACGGCGGACGGTGGACGGCGAGCGGCTGTGGACGCTGGCCGAGGTCGACGACATGCTGCAGCAGTGGATCGCGCTGGAGTGGCAGAACAAGCCGCACCCCGAGCTCGCCGATCCCTACGATGCGTATCTGCCCGAGCTGACGCCGAACGAGATGTACGCCGCGTGCGTGGCCGTCGAGGGCTACCTGCCGATCCCGCTGACCCGGGACGACTACCTGCGGCTGCTGCCGACCGCGTGGGTGGGCGTGGGTGTTCAGGGCATCCGGTTCAAGAACCGCACCTACGACCACCCGGAGCGCGCTCCCGGCAAGGGCCTGAACCCCTGCCGGAACACCCCGTCGGGGCTGCAGGGCAAGCGCAAGGGTCAGTGGGAGCTGCGGTACACGCCGAACGACCCCTCCCGGGTGTGGCTGCGCGATCACCACCGCAACGAGTGGGTGGAGGCCGTCTGGGTGCACCAGGACCTGGTCGGGCGGCCGTTCACGCAGTTCCTGTGGGACATCGCCACCGCCCAGCATCTGGAGCGGGGCGGCCGCTGGGAGGACGAGGAGGCGATCGCGCAGGCGCTTGCCGAACTGCTAGACCGCGCGGCCGACGGCCCGCAGCAGAGCGGACGGGTGCAGGTGCCCGACGGCTACACCCCGCTGCCGCCGCCGGCGCCCCCGGCGAAGTTCGACCCGTATGCGGGGCGCGCCCCGCTCGATGCCTCCGAGCTGCTGGCCCGCTCCGCCGAGCTGGACGCCGATCCGCTGGCCCTGGACGATGCCGGCCTGTATGCGACGGGCGCGGCAGGGGACCTCGACTGGGAGAACGGGCCGGTGGCCCCGGACATGTCCCTCGTGGAGTGGGAGGGTGAGCGGACCGATGGGACGGACCGCGCGGAAAGTGCGGAAGCGGAAGGTGACGACTTGGTCGCCCGGTATCGCCGGGCCATCGCGAAGGTCCGCCGGTCTTCCGCCGACGGCGGCGGCAACGGCCCCGGCAGCGCGTGAGCCCGTCTGACAGGTGGTTCCTGGTCCGGTGGGCCGGGCGGCCGCCGGAGCGACGACGAACGGAGAGGAGCGGCGATGGAGCTTGGTCTGGCGGGTGACGGGGAGCGGCTGCTGCGCAGCCTGAGCGAGCCGGAGCAGCTGCTGCTGGCCCCTCCGGCGCCCCTGTGGCCCGAGAACGTCCATGCCTGGCGGACCGCGGCCGCCAGGCTGTTGAACCCGCCGGATCTGGCGGACTGCGCCCCGAGGGGCACGACGGTCACCGACAACGACCCGCGGCTGCTGTATCACGGGCACATGGGCATCGTGGTCACCCCGGCGATCACCCGGGCATTGCGGGTGGTGGCCAAGCAGGTCTTGTCCAACCGGCAGCGCGACGGCGGCAAGATCGGGATCATCGTGGAGGGCCCGCGCGGCACCGGCAAGAGCGCGCTGCTGAAGTGGATCGGTGTGCACTGGGAACGGCGGATCTCGGAGCTGTACGGGCCCGACGAGAACCGCATCCCGGTGATCATGCTGAGCGTGCCGCCGTCGGCCCGGGGCAACATGCGCAACTGGGCTGGTGCGTTCGCCCGTTTCCTGGGTCAGGAGCGCGACAGCGGGAATCCGATGGCGTCGGTCATCGGCGCGATGCGCAACGCCCGTACGCTGCTCGTCCTCATCGACGGCATCGAGCGGCTGCGTACCGCCGTGGAGGCGGAACTGGCGTTCCAGTACCTGGATGAGATCAGTGAGGAGACGGGGGCGACGTTCATCTACTGCGGGCGCGGGGCGCGTTCGATCGTCGACCCGCTCACCCGGGACACCGACACTCCCTTGGAGAAGGGCGAGGAGGCGTGGGGGGATCATCCGGTGCTGCGTACCGGCCGGATCGGCTTCAGCGATGAGGGGATACTCACGTGTGCGCTCGTCGTCGACAAGTTCGACGAGGCGTTGCGCCTGTACCGGCACCAGCGTGGTGACTTGCTGGAGCTGTCCCCAGAACTGCATACCCTCAGCCGCGGCAACATGCGGGCGCTGTCCCATCTGATCTGCCAGGCGGCGCAGGCGGCGATCCGGTCCGGGCAGGAGCGCATCACCCTTCAGCTGCTGAAATCCATCCCGCTCGGTGGTGTCGTGCGTCTGTGACCCGTTCGCCTGCTCCTGCCCGCCTCGTGGCGACAGCCAGGACCTCCGCGCCGGCGGTCAGGGGGCGGGCGAGGAGCAGGCGGTGAGCAGCCGAAGGGGCGGGAGTCAGCCGGGGCAGCCGGGTGTCCCGGGCTGGGGCGGCCTGGGGCGCTTGCGGCGTCCCAGAGCAGGATCCCAGACCATGCGCAGGGCTTGGAGAGCCTGACGCTGCTCCTCGGTGAGCTGCTCGGGGTGCTTGCGGCACCGGTGGATCCACTCCCCCAGCGCGTAGGGCGCCGGCTGCGTTGCGGCGCCGGCGGGCCGCCGCGGTTCGCGGTGGTGCCGGGGTACGTTCGCATGACCTTCGCGGGCGAGGAACACGGCGAGGTAGCCGAGTCCTTCGTAGAAGGCGTGGCGTTCGGGGTCGTGGGCGCTGTCGCGGAACACGCCGTCAGGCAGGGGCGGGATACCCAGCCGCAGCAGGAGGTTCTGCTGCTGTTCGTCCAGGCTGAAGAAGGCGCGCCGCTGCCGTTGGATCCAGTCGACCGTCGAGCGGTGCTCGTCGGCCGTCTCGGTGTCGAAGGGCGTGTCCGGCCGCCAGGGGATGAGGCGGATCAGGTTCTGGGCACGGAGGTAGCTGCGCCGCCAGTTGCGGGGCCAGGGCGCGTTCCAGTACGGGTCGATGGCGTCGATGGCCCGGTGGTGGGCTTCGGGCAGCCGGCCGGTGGTGGCATGGCGGCGCTGGGCGGCCAGCCAGGCGCCGATCCTGTGGCCGCCGATGGTCTCCTTGACGGGGGCGCTGAGGTGGCCGTGCCCGGCCGCCCGCCTCCGGGCGTGTTCGAGCATGCCCTCGAACGTCTGGACGGGGACGGTCCACAGCATTCCGAGCGCGTCCAGGGCCTGCTGCTGTTCTTCGGGAAGCCGGTCCAGCAGGTGCCGCAGGCGGAGGTTGGCCAGGCACTCGCCGAGGGCGAAACCGTCCGGGCCGGTGTAGTGGGCGGGGACGTCCAGGTGTCCGAAGGCGGTGCGGTAGGCGGTGGCGGCGGCGTGGGCCTGTTCCCAGCTGCCGATGGCCGGGAGGGTGAGTTCGAGGCCGAGCACGCGGGCCAGTTGGGCGGCGCGCTCGGGCTGGGCGTAGTAGACGGCGCGTGCCGCGGCGGTGGCGGAGGAGGGGGCGCGGTGGGCAGGGCGATGCGGTCCATGAAGGACTCGTCGTGGGCGCGCAGCGCCTGCAGGAGGTTGACCAGGCTCGCGAAGGCGGAGTCCTTGAGCAGATCGGCAACATCGGCTCCGCGGCGGAGGTAGACGGGGATGACCAGGGTGGTCTTCTTCCCTTCTCCGGGCTGCTGGCGCAGGCCCCGGCCGATGGCCTGCACGGCGTCGATGACGCTGTAGCGGGGGGCGGCGAAGACCACGGCGTCGACGGCGGGCATGTCGACGCCCTCGTTGAGCACCCGCACGTTGGACAGGACCGCGCAGGAGCGGTCGGGGTCGGCGAAATCCTCCAGCAGGTCACGGCGGCAGTCGGCGGATAGTTCGGCGTGGATCGCCCGCGACCACAGGTCCTCGATGCGCAGGTCCTGGCCGACCTCCCGCGCGGTGGCCGGCAGGTGGGCGGCGAAGGCCTCCGCCAGCAGGACACGGTTGTGGAAGACCAGGACGCGGCGCAGCCGGTTCTCGGCGATCGCGCGCAGGACGGCGACCTGCTGGGCTGCGTTGCGCAGTCCGTTGTGGTGGGCACTGGCGTGCGGGGTGCGCGCGGCGAGGATGGCGTGCAGATCGTCGTCGTCGGCCTCGACGATCGGCATGACGACCTGGTAGTCGGCCAGGATCCCGCGTTCGATGGCCTCGGACATGCCCAGTTCGAACACGGTCGGGCCGAAGATCTCGTGGTGGTCCATGGTGGCCAGCGGGGGGCGTTCCATGAACGGCATCAGCTCGTCGGGGGCGGGCGTGTCCCAGACGCGGGGTGTGGCGGTCATGTAGATGCGGATCTTGGCGGGGATCGCGGCGTCGTCGTGGACGGTGCCCCAGCCGTCCCCGAAGGCCGAGCAGGTGCGGTGGGCCTCGTCGGCGATGACCAGGTCCCAGGGAGCGAGGCCGTGCTGGTCGTGGGCGGCGCGGATGCGGTGCAGCGAGTCGTAGGTGGCGAACACGGTGACGGGGCCGCCTACCCGCATCGCGCGGGCAATCGCTCGCTGATGGCGGATCATGAGCCCCTCGCGGGGGGCGAGTCCGCTCTGTCTCTGGCTCAGGGAGCACACGGCGAGCACCAGTCCCGGCTGGCCGGCCTCGCGCCAGCGGCGGACGGTCTGCGTCACCAGGGCCTTGGTCGGCATCAGCACCAGTACCGTGCCCTGCGGGGCCAGGCGCCGCGCGGCCTGCTGCGCGATCAGGGTCTTGCCGGAGCCGCAGGCGGACACCACCGTCATGCGCGGATGCCCCGCGGCTGCGGCGGCCGCGATCGCGGTGAGCGCCTCGGTCTGGTGACTGCGTAGCCTCAATACCGCCCCCAACCCCGCCTCGGGTCCTTGAGATCGCGAGAATGTACCGGCTTGCCACGCCCGGGCCGCGGCGTGTCCGGCGTTTTTCGGCCAATGCGCGGGCCGTGCGGGGCGTGATCGGTGAAACGGGACGCAGGCGCCCGCAGGAAGCCGTAGAGAAGGAGCGGGCAGGACAGCCTGCCGGGCCGGACGCGCCGGTGCGGCGATCCGGCAGGCGGCCGCGGGCAGGTGGGCGTGCCCGGGGCACGGCGGTGAGGGAAGGCGGCGGCGCATGGCGGCAGCCCGGGAATCCGGCAGCGGCGCGGCCAGGTCCCGCTGTACGAAGACCTGGCGGCCGGCCAGGCGGTTGGGGCTGTCGAAGCTGGCGTTCATCGGCGGTGAGTCGACCGGCTCGTACACACAGCGCCTGGCGGACCTCAACACCATCCCGTACGACGAGTTCTGGCACATGCTCGGTGCGCCGCTGCGCAAGGGCGGTGTGGTGGGTGATCCGCTGTGCAGCGACGGCTACCTGAACCGGGCCGCGCTGGAGCGGCTGGCCGTCATGTCCAACAGGCTGGTGGCGCAGCTGCAGTTCGCGCTGCCGAACCTGCGCAGCCACCGGCTGGTGGAGGGGGACGGGCCGCCGGTGTGGGACTGGCCGTGGGACGGGCGCGGCTGCTTCCTGGTACGGGTGTGCGCGCTGTGCGCCCAGACCAAGGGCACCAGCCCGCAGGCGTATCTGGCCAGTGATGCGACCTGGAACGTGTGCGCCCGGCACGAACGCTGGCTGGACAACCGGCGCGAGCAAGAAGTCGGCGCGATCGATCTCGCCGCGCTGCCCGAGGTCGTTCAGGCGCACCGGCTCCGGCTGCAGCTGGAGCGGCGGCTGGGCGCGGGCGGCCGCGCGATGTTCGCGGACGCCTACGCCCTCGCGTCGTGCTGGTGGAACATCCCCTCCCTCAACCCGCCCGTGTGGCAGGCCCGCAGACGTGTGCTGGGCCGGACCGGGCGGGACGAACTGCGTGTCGCACCGCTGCTGTTCTACCCCGAGGCTGTCCGGCTGGCGCAGGCGCTGGCCGCGCGGGAGCGGCGGCGCCTGCGGCGCACCCTGACCGACAAGGACGGCAACGGCTGGCTGGAGCAGGTCGCGCTGCTTGTGGACGAATGGCGGATGCCGGTGGCCGAGGTACTGGACCTGGTCAGGATCTGGGCCGTGCAGCACCCCCTCCTGCCTCGGCCGCGCCGCGCGGAACCGCCCCCGGCAGACCGGCCGGCGCGCGGCCGCCACCGGCGCCTGCCGATGGCCGCCCCGCACACCGCCGAGTTGCTGCAGGCGCCGCTCGGCACACGGTCCTGCCTGGGGTGGCAGCTGGGCGAGATGATCACTACCGAGGTGCTTCCCGCGCCTGGGGGCTGGCGCCTGGGCGGCCGCGCCTGACGCCGTGGCTGCGCGGCCGGCCCGGATGCCGTGCCGCTACAGCCGCGACGCACCCGGACGAGAGAAAACACCTATTGGCTCCTGTCGGGTTTGCCCGCATGCCGGGGCGCAACTGCGGCCCTGGACAGCCGGTCTGGGTACGTGTGGTCCCATGGGCGGCGCCGAGAGCCACAGCGGCCCCTCGCTAGTGAAGATCATCGTGAGGTCGGTGACCCACAGCCGGTTCGGCGCCGGTGCGGTGAAGTCCCGTTCGACCAGGTCCGGGGCGAGCGTGGCCTTGGGGTCGCGGCGTGTGAAGCCCTTCCGGCGCGGGCTGATGCCCGCGATGTCGGCCTCGCGCATCAGGCGCTCGACCCGCTTGCGGCCCACGCGCGTGCCCTCGCGTCTGAGGACGGCGTGCACGCGCGGCGAGCCGTAATTGCCGCCGGAGTCCGCGTGGATCTCCTTGATCCGCTCGGTCAGTTCGATGTCGCGGCGCCGCCGTTCGCACGGCTCCTTCTCCGCGCGGCGCCAGCGGTAGTAGGTGGAGGAGGCGATGTGCAGTTCCCGCAGGACGCACTCGACTCCCAGGCGGGGATGCTCGTCGAGGAGCGCCGTCACCTGGGCCGGGTCGGGTCAAGTTGCGCCGCGAAAAAAGCCGAGGCCGTCCGCAGCACGTCGTTGGCCCGCTTGAGCTGGGCGTTCTCCTTGCGCAGCGCCGCGAGCTCGGCCCGCTCGTCGGTGGTCAGCCGGTCGTCGCGCTCGCCGGCCTCGGCCTCGGCCTCGGCCTGCCGGATCCAGCCGCGCAGGGCCTCGGGATGCACACCGAGATCGACAGCCAGCTTCTTGATCTGCGGCTTCGGGTCGGAGGTCCGGTACATCCGTACCGCACGCTCACGCAACTCCAGCGAGTACTTTTCTGGGGGCAGCCATGGTCGATGTTCCTCTCATGAGTCCTATCTGACCCTCTGTCACCACACTCCGCATCTCGGAGAAACCTCACCCTGGATGGGACGGCTAGGCCGTTTCTGATGGCTCTTGGTGGGCTGGGTGGATCTCGTGGCTTGCCGGGCAGGACGCCCGTATGGTGCGGCGACATGAGCTTACGGACGCGCAGTGGCGGAAGATCGAGCCCCTGCTGCCCGGCAACGGAAGGCCGGGCGGGCAGTGGGCGGATCACCGCAGGGTGATCAACGGGGTGTTGTTCCGGGCCCGGACCGGGGTGCCCTGGCCTGATCTGCCGGAACGGTACGGTCCCTGGCAGACCGTCTACGAGCGTCATCGCCGCTGGTCGGCCGACGGCACTTGGAAGGCCGTCCTTGAGGAGTTGCAGATCGAGGCGGATGCCGGTGACCCCGACGGGGCGCTCGCCCGCCGGGCGTCCGGGCAGGAGTGGGCCGTGAACATCGACTCGACGTCCTGCCGGGCTCACCAGCACGCGGCCGGGGCGCCCCGCAAGCCCCCGGCCGACTACCCGCAAAAAGGGGCGGGGCGTGTGAGGAGGCAGATGGGCGCGAGGCGTTGGGGCGCTCGCGGGGCGGGCTGACCAGCAAGGTCCATCTGCTCTCCGACGACCGCGCCCGCCCGCTGCACTGGCTGACCTCGCCCGGCCAGCGGGGTGACAGCCCGATGTTCGCCCCGGTGCTGGACGGCTTACGCATCCGGCGCCGCGGTCCAGGCCGCCCACGCAGCCGGCCGGACCGGGTGCGTGGCGACAAGGCGTACTCAAGCCGCGACAACCGCGCCTACCTGCGACGGCGCGGCATCAAAGCCACCATCGCGCAGCCCGACGACCAACGGGCCCACCGCAGGCACCGCGGACGCTCTGGCGGCCGCCCCCCGGCCTTCGACAAGACCCAGTACCGCCGCCGCAACGCGGTCGAGCGGTGCGTGAACAAGTGGAAGCAGTTCCGAGCCGTGGCCACGCGGCATGACAAGCGCGCCTACATCTTCAACGGCACCCTCACCGTCACCGCGATCGTCATCTGGCTCCGCGATACCGTCCAAGAGCCATCAGAAACGGCCTAGTCAGCGCCATGGCCCCGCGTAAGCCTCCCCCGGCGAACAGGCATACCGCTCAGTACAACTGAGCAACAGCAGACCACAAACAAGATCAATAAGCAGGCTCACCAGCTACGCCACACTCGATCTGATCCGGGGCGCGGCCGGTCTGGAGCTGGGAACGTTCGTGGGCACCCTGATCGATGGGGCCCAGCAGCTGGCCGAGGGACACGGTGGGCTGCTCGAGGATGAATGCCTGGCCCGCGCGCTCACCGCACTGCTCCGGGCCCTGCGGTTTCGGTGGCCCGGGCATGCGCCGGGGCCACCGAAACTCGACCCCGACAGGATTTACTTGCGCCCGCCCCGGCGCGCCAGCATCGTGAAGACGAACACCGCGCCCACCGCTGCCAGCGCCAGCCAGGCCCATTTGAACCATGGCGGGCCGTCCCACCGCTCGGCCAGTGTCATCGCGTAGAGCATCATGTGATTGGTTCCTTCCGTGAGTGCGTGATGTTCCGCTCAGCCGACCGCGCCGATGGCGTAGAGAATGCCGAACAGGGCCAGGGCGATTCCGATCACCGTGAAGACTGTCCGGTTCCAGACCCGCATCGGCTTTCCGCCGGTCGTCCCGAACATCTCCTTGGAGCTGGCGGCGCTCGCCCGTGAGAAGCGAGGAGCGAAGACGGCGAATGACAGACCGAACACGACCATGAAGATCCCGACAGCGACGTTCACTGATGCTCCTCGCGTCTAGAAGGTGTACTGCCCGCGCACCGAGCACTTCCCCGTACTGGCCCCAGTTCCGTATCCGACGTCGGCGCCACTCGCATCACCCGAGACCTTGACGTTTCCGGGCCCGTAACCGCAGGACACCTCGCCCGACAAGCCACTGTCCATGTCACCGGTGTCCGCGGAGATCTCAGCGCTGGCACCAGGGCTTCCGAACCCGAAGGAGACGGTCGGCTTGGCCGTGTCGCCGTCGGTCTTGCCGCCGAGGCCGACACAGACGCCGAAGCAGACCTCTCCGCTGAAGGAGCCGGTGATCAGACCGCTCGGGTCGATGCGGTTGACGGGGTCGCCTTCGGCGTAGAGGTAGGGGTTTTGTTCCTGGCCGGAGGGGTCGGGCTGGGTGAAGCGGCCGATGTTGGCGTCGTAGTAGCGGGCCTGCAGGTGGTACAGGCCGGTGGGGTCCTGGTAGTTGCCGGCGAAGCGGTAGGGCTGGTCGACCGGCTCGTTGGACTGGGCGAGGAGGCGGACGCCTCGGGGGCTGTAGGTGTAGGTGTCGACCTTGTTGCCGTCCACGTCGACCAGGCCGATGACCGAGCCGATCGCGTCGGTGAGGTAGTAGTAGCTCTTGCCCCCGGTCGTCATGGAGTTCAGCGTGCCCCCGGGCTCGCGGTTGAAGCCCATGTCCGCACCGGCGGTTGACTTCGCCGACAGGCCGAGCGGCCCGTTGTGGAAGAGCGTGTCACCGAGGCGGATACGTTCACTCTGGTCGGTGGAGCCGTACTGCCCCGCGTACGTCTTGGCGTTGACCGTGATCGACGACATCTGGGAGTGGTCGGTCCAGATCTCGCCGGTGCGCAGGTAGTCGTCGGCCGAGGAGCCTGCGGTCTCGTTGCCGATCGGGTCGTAGGACCAGGGGCCGGTGGTGCCGGACTTCGACGTGAGCTGCTGGGCGTCGTTGTAGGTGTAGGTGGTGGTGCGGGGGCAGCCGGGGTCGGTGCCCTGGGAGGTGAGGTTGCCGGCCAGGTCGTAGCAGTACTGCCAGGAGTCGACGGTGCTGCCGTCCTGTATCTCGGTAGCGTAGGAGAAGTGGCCTGCGCCGTCGTAGGTGTAGGTGCGTTTGCGGCCGGTGACGTTGTCCGTCATGGTGCGTATCTTGCTGCCGTCGGTGGCGTTGTTGGTGCCGTAGCCGTAGGTGTAGTCCAGGTTCACCAGGGTGCCCTGGGCGGAGGTCACCTTGATGTTCTTGGGCCGGTTGGAGTTGTCCGGGTCGACCTTCTGCACGGTGCCGCCGGGGTAGGTAGTCGTGGTGCGGACGTCGTTGTTGTTGTACTTGTACGTCGTCGTCGCGCCCCGCGGGTCCTTCAGTTCCGTGAGCTTGTTGACCTCGTTCCAGGTGTAGTCGACCTTTCCGGCCGGGTCCTGGTAGTAGTCGACGTTGCCGGCCGGGGTGTAGGCCAGCAGGGTCTGGGAGGTGTCCTGGAGGGTGCGGACCGTCTCCCGCTGGAGCGGGTCGAACTGGTACTTCACCGTCCCGGTGCCGTCGGTGCGCTGGGAGAGGTTGCCGTCGCCGTCGTACCAGTACTGCACGCGGGCCTTGTTGGTCGTGTCGACGATGCGGATACGGTCGCGGTTGTCGTAGGTGTAGGTGACGGTCACACCGCGGGCGTCGGTGTTGGTCCTGGTCCGGCCGAGGTCGTCGTAGGTGTACGTCGTCTTGCCCAGGGGCGCCGGGGCCTTGGCCCAGTCGAGGTTGCCCTTGGCGTCGTAGTGGAAGTCGGTCTGCACCGTCTTCGACGACGTCATCTTCGTCTTCTGGTCGCAGCGCTGGCCTTCGAAGCCGCCGCAGGTGGGGGTGGCGGGGTTGTAGTCGTAGGTGACGTTGCCGCCGCCGGTGCCGGTCTGGGCGACCGTCTTGGTGTTGCCGACCGTGTCGTAGGTGAAGGACGTCTTCTCGCCGTCGGCGTTGGTGGAGTCCTTGGGCACGTCACCGCCGGCAATGGTCTGCCAGCTGTTGACCGTCTTGCCGCCGGTCGGCAGGGCGACGGTCTCCAGGTTGTTGCGGGAGTTGAAGCCGTAGTCGACCACGTTGCCCGGGGTGGTGCCGACGCCCATGGCGTCGGTGGCAGTGTCGATGTTGTGGTTGGCGTCGAACTTCGTGGACCGCTTGTGAGTGAGCGCGTCCGTCACGTCGGTGACCTGGCCGTCCCCGTCGTGCTCGTACTGCGTGGCGTGCAGCTCGGGGTCGGTGGCGGTGGTCTTGCCCGCCGCGCTGGCCGAGTCGCTGGTGTAGGCGTACGTCCAGGTCGGACCGGTGCTGCCGGAGGCGTTGAAGCCGGTGGCGCGCAGCATCGAGGTGATCCGGTTGACGTCGTCGTAGGAGAAGACGGTGACCCGGCCCTCGGCGGTGGTGATCTTGCTGATGCGGCCGGAGGTGTCGTAGCCGAAGGTGGTCGTCTTGCCTTCGGTGTCGGTGGTGGTGGTCAGGTTGCCGCCGGCGTCGAGGCCGTAGGCGGCGGTGCGGCCGGAGTTGTCCTTGGCCTGCCACACGGTGGCGTTGACCTTGTTGAGGTCGATCCAGCGGCCGGAGCGGGTCTCGGTGAGTTTGAAGCCGCCGCCGGTGTTCTGGGTGACGGTGACGGCGCCGTGGTTGCGGTCGGTGATCTTCGTCAGCGTTCCGCCCGCGTCGTAGGTCTCCTTCGCGCCCGACGTCCATTTCGTGAGGGTGTAGGTGCCGTCGGAGTTCTTCTTCAGGTCCTGCGAGTAGCCCTTCGGCGTGGTGAAGGAGCCGTCGCTGTTCTTCTTGAAGCGGACCGTCGCGCCGGAGGCGTCGTAGAAGACGACCTCGCTGCTGGAGACGGACAGGTAGCGCTCGTACTGCTGCCACCAGCGCTGCGAGACGCGTCCGAAGGGAGCGTCCAGCGAGTTGTAGGTGCGGGCCAGCTGGAGGCGCTGGCCGACGCCGGCGATATCGAAGTCCGTCGCCGTCAGCATCAGGTTGCCGGTCGAGTAGTCGATCTTCGCGGTCAGCGCGTCCGTGATGGCGAAGCTGGTGTAACGGTGCCAGGGCACATTGCCCTGCCCCTCCGGCACGAGGTTCAGCACCGAGGCGCCCGCCGCGACACCGGCCGGCTTCGCCGCCCTGCCGGACGCGGCGTTCTTGGCGTGCGCCCGCTGCTCGCGCAGCCATGGCACGCACGCCTCGTCAGTCGGGTTCTTCGACGGCTTGGACGTCACCGGCCGGTTCGGGCCCACCTTCACCGCCGGCATCGCGTAGTCGGGGCTGTTCTTGCCCCACGCGGAGATGGGTTTGCCGTCGGCCGCGGTCGCGCTCGCGGCCGGCAGGACGGCCGCAGCCAGTGCGGTCGTCACCACCGCCGCGATCGTCGCGGCCGATCCGGATCGTTTCCGGGCACGTCGAAGAGACGTGCCGAAGGCACGCGTATGCATGCTTCCCCCCGCAGGAAGTTGGACCCCGGCAACCCCAGCGGTCACCGGGCCCGCACACGTTGTCACAGGATTCGCACAAATTTCCGTGCTGTTCCCACCGAATCCGTTCACATACGGGCCGGAATCCGCCCCTCCTCTTCAGATGGGCGAATACGCGGAAAACGGGAGCACATTCGCGCCGCACAACCCACCCAAGGGGCAAGCGCACTCCGCGAACCCTGAGACGAACGGCCGAAAGCCGACGCATAGCGAGGACGTCCTGCTCCAGGCGCCCCAGCAGGACATCGGTGCGCATTTCCACTGCCACCACGCGACGGCTGCACCGGAGCCGTCTACGCCACGGTCCTCGGGCAGGCCGTGAGGATGAGCCAGTAGAGCGCCCGCGCGAGCCATCCGCACGGCATGGTGACCCGTGTGTTCCCCAACGGCGAGAAGGCGATCGGGGCCGGGCGCGCCGCTGTGGACGAGGGCGTGTCCGCCGGTGACGGCGTTACGGGGGCTGCGGATTCTGATGTTCGTGGTGATCGTGGTTGAGGAACTCCCCTGCCCGGTCAGGCACCGGGTCGTGAGCCACCTGGCGGACGCGTGAAGGTTTCCACTCGCTTCACGCGTCTCACCCTGCGACGTCGCCAGGGTCCTGTACCCGGCGCATACGGCGGCCCGAGCCCTTAGTTCCCGTACGACGTGTCGGCGGGTCGGTCAGGTTCCGGTGTCGGCGCCGAGGTATACGGAGTCGCCCTTCAGGCCGAGTGCTTTGGCGGTGATCATGGCGGTGTGGTCGGTGGCCGGGCGGGAGGCGCCGCCGGGGAGTACCCACACGGCTCCGCGGTAGCCGTCCTCGCCGCCGGCGCCGATGATCAGCTCCGGGCGGCCGTCCTTGTTCAGGTCGGCGGCGGCCAGCGACGATCCGAACTCGTCGCCTCTTTCGGAGCCGCCGGGTACGTCCGGGCTGTCCTGAGTGATCGTGTAGGAGCCGCTGCCCGGGGTGCCGCTCCTGCGGCCGGGAATGACGGTGACGGCTCCCGCGTCGGTCTTGGTGCCGATCGCTTCACCGCGTGCTCCCACCACGATGTCGGCGAGACCGTCGCGGTTGAGGTCGCTCATGGTCAGGGAGGAGCCGAACTTGTCGCCGCGTTCGGCCGCTCCCGGCACACCGGGCGTGTTCTGGTCGATCCGGACAGGGCTTGCCGTGGCCGATACACCGCTCTTGGAGCCGTACCAGATCGAGATGCGGCCGCCCAGCGAGCCGTCGGGCGCGGTGGCGTGCGCGTCGTCCGGGTCACCGGCGACGAGATCGCCGTAGCCGTCGCCGTTGATGTCGCCGACCGCCGCGACGAGCCCGTCCCCGCCCCGCTGCGGTTCGTACAGGCCGTCCGGGTTGTGGTCGACCAGTACGTCGCCGCCGCTGCGGCCACCGAGCCGGACCGTGCTCAGCACGCGCTCCGGCCTCCCGTCCCCGTCGAGGTCACCCAGCGTCACGTGTGCCAGGCTCGGTGTGGCGCGGTCGGTCAGCACCGAGCCAGGCGCTCCGCCGGGAGCGGTGGAGGTGCCGAACGGCCCGCGGTAGAGCACCGACCCGCCCCAGCCGCCGACCAGGACGTGTGCGAACGCCTTGCCGCGGGGGAACGCGGCCACGTCCAGACCGTAACGTGCGCCTTCGGTGACGGGGGTGGGCAGGGTGGTCGCCTTGGAGAGTCCTGTGCGGCCGCCCCACAGCACGGTGACCGCGCCGGCCTGCGCCGTGGTGCCGTCGTCCTCGAACGGCGTCCCCACGACCAGGTCGGCGTAGCCGTCCGTGTTCAGGTCCGCGAACGCGGTCGCGGCGCCGAAGAAGTCGTCCGTCTCGGCCGTTCCCGGGACGCCTGCCGTGTCCTGGGTGATGACGACACGCCTCTGCGCGGACACCCGGTTCGCGGAGCCGTAGAGCACGACCACCGCGCCCGCGCCCTCCTTGCCGGACACCGTCGCGGCCGGTGCGGGCAGGACCACGTCGCGGTAGCCGTCACCGTTGAAGTCCGCGGGAGTGCCGATCGGCGAGGCGGCCGCCTGTCCCGGTACGAACAGCGCACCGGCGATCGATGCCACCACCCATGCGGCAGCCCTCCGCCGTCTGGACAAGGCCATCCGAAACCCCTCCCCCTTGAGGCGTGCGGCAGGCCCGCCACGCCGAAGATCACCGCCGAATCATAGGAACACCACCGCCGCGACGCCACGCCGGGTGGGGTCAGTGGCGGGCGTGGTTCAGGAGAGTGATGACGCTGGAGAAGACGCAGACGTCGTTCTGTACGGCGGTGATCAGGACGCGGTGCCGGCCGGGCTGGTCCGTGAGGAACGGGTCGGTGTGGATCCAGCAGGGGGTGTCGAGTTCGGCGTAGCGGGCGAAGACCACGTCCATGGCGAGCATCGCGGTGGGCTGTTGTGCCGCCGTGTAGCTGGCCTGGCGGGCCGCTTCGAGGAGGAGCATGCCGGGTGCGTGGTCGACCGGGTGGTCGAAGAGGATGGGGTGGTTGAGGTCGACGCGCATCTGGTGGCGCCGGGGTGAGTCGGTCGGTGAGAGGACGACGTCGGCGAAGTCCTCGCGGGCGACCTGGGCGGGCGCTGCCGGTGGGGGGAGCGGCAGGGCCCGGGTGGTCGCGTCGGCGAGGTCGGCGTAGGTGCCGCGGAGGCGCTGGTAGACGGCGGGGGCGTGGTTGGCGAAGCGGGTCTGGGCGGTGCCGACCTGGATGCCGTCGCGCAGGACGTCGATCTTCATGAGCATGGAGGCCAGGCGGCCCATGCGCCGTATGACGTCCTCGCAGGTGACGCGGAGTTCGACGGAGGTGGCGCCGGCGGTGGTGGCCAGTGCCGCGGGGGTCAGCGAGAAGCTGAAGTGGCTCCAGGACTGGCGGTGGCCCGCCGGGGCGTCGTAGGCGGCGTGGCTGAGGAGCGGGATGCACTGGCGGATCGACTCGGCCAGCAGCATGGGGTCGTGCAGGCCGTGCCGGGGCTTGTAGAAACCGTGCTCCTGGGGCCAGTCGGCGTGGACGGTGAAGGTGTCGTCCGCCTGCCGGCGCCACTTCGTCAGCAGGACGTCCGCGGCGCTGAGTTTGTGCACCCGTTCCTGGGCCACCGGCATCCAGGCCGGGGCGGTGGTGTGGACGTGTTCGATGGTGCTGGACATACGGAATCCCCCTGCAGCGTATGTGAGCGCTGCGACTGGCAGTCGCAGCACCACGAACATAGAGAGTGCTCTGTTTTTTTGGATTAAGGGAGGGTAAAGGGTCACTCACGGAGCAGCCAAGGGTTGTGGGGCAACGCCCTCCGGATCGAGCCTTTTTCGCCTGGTGTGCCGTCGGTCGGCGCGCTGGACACCCCTGAAGACCGTGCGTAACCTGGGGTTCGACCTAGCCAAGAGAGTGCTCTGTTTATTTAGCAAGGGGATCCAGTGGCGCAGCCTCAGCAGGAGCGTGCCGTGCGGACAAGGGCGGCTCTCGTCAAAGCGGCAGCCGAGGAGTTCGATCTCGCGGGCTTCGCCGGCACGAGCACCACGAAGATCATCAAGCGGGCCGGGTCGACCATGGGAGCCCTCTACTTCCACTTCGGGTCCAAGGAAGGCGTGGCCAAGGCGGTGATGGCCGAACAGGCCGCGGACCTGCCGGAGCTCAGTGGCCGCAGCGGGCTCCAGCGTCTGGTCGACCTCACCCTCGAACTGGCCCAGGAGCTGCGGAGCAACGTGCTGCTGCGGGCCGGTGTGCGGCTGGCCGTGGAGCAGGGCGCCTTCGGCGTCCAGGACGACACCGCCTACCAGCTGTGGATCACCCGCTTCAAGGAGGAACTCATCGTCGCCGACGCCCTCGGCGAGCTGCGCGAGGGCGTGGACCCCGGCGCGTTCGCCCGGGTGCTGGTGGGCGCCTACAGCGGGACCCAGCTGCTGTCCCGGATCAGTACCGGCCACGCCGACCTCACGGAGCGGATCACCGAGCTGTGGCAGTACTTCCTGCCCGCGGTCGCCCGTCCCGAAGTGATCGGGAAGCTCGAGTTCGGGACGCGGGGGCCGGAGACGGGCACGTGAGGCCGTGGACCGTCGCGGTGACCGGCTCCACGGGGTTCATCGGTTCCGCGGTGGTGCGGCGGCTGGCCGGGTGCGCGGGGCCCGGCGGAGAGCCCCTGCGGGTGCGGGCCCTGGCGCGCGGCGAGGCCGCCGGCGCTCCGGGCGACGGTGCCGGTGACTGTGACCGTGACCGCGCTGGTGGCCGTGCCGGTGACCGGGACCGTAACCGCGCCGGTGGCCGTGACGGTGCCGGTGGCCATGCCGGTGTGGTGGAGCGGGTCCGGGCGGACGTCACCGACGTGGCGTCGCTCGACCGCGCCTTCGAGGGCGCCGACGCCCTCGTGCACGCCGTCTCCCGCGTGGGCGGCGACGCCGAGCGGTCCTGGGCCGTCAACCTGGACGGGACCACCGCCGTCATGACGGCCGCCCGCCGGGCCGGGATCGAGCGGATCGTGCACTTCTCCACGGCCGCCGTCTACGGCGCCGGCCCGCATCGCGGCATCGACGTCGACGAGGTCGGCGCGGAGCCGGTGTCCGAGGCCAGCCGCAGCCGTCTCGCCGCGGAAGGGCCCGCCCTGGCGGCCGGTGCGCTCGTGCTGCGGCCGAACCTGGTGGTCGGCGCGGGCGACCGGTGGGTCGGGCCGGCGTTCGCGGAGCTGACCGCGCGGGTTCCGCCGGAGTGGGACGGCGGCACCGGACTGCTCTCCCTCGTGGACGTGGACGATCTGGCACGGCTGGCGGCGGCGGCCGTCACCGCGAGCACCCCGGTGCGGGGGGTGCACCACGCCGCTCATCCCGTGCCGGTGGCCAGCGGGCAGCTCAGACGGGTGCTGGCCGAACACGGCCTCGCCGCCCCCGCGCGCGGGGACGCCGACTGGGAGCAGTGCCTCGCGCTGCTGGCGCGCACCGAGGGCCGCTGGGGCCGGCGCCAGTTGGAGCTGCTCGGCAGGGATCACCACTACCGCAGCGACCTGATCTGGCAGGTGCTGTCCGTCGACGCCGGCCCCGGTCCGCTCGCGCGGCTCGCGGGGCGGCCGTAGTCCTCCGTCGTCCTCGGCCGGCCGGCCACGCCCCTGGGGCGCTGCCCGGCCGTCGGTCTCCTCCCGGCCCCCTGTCCCCTACGGGACAGGGGGCCTCTTTCTGTTTCCGGGCCCGCGTCGCATGGCTCGTTCCGGTCGGTTGCGGAGCCGTCCGAGCTGGCAGAATAATATAGAGCGATCTCTTTGATTTGTTGATCGGCCTCGGACTTCGGAGGATGCATGGCAATGCAGGCCAGGGCGGAGCGCACGCGCGAAGCCCTCATCAGGGCCGCGGCCGACGTCATGGGCGACAAGGGCTACAAGGGTGCCACCCTGGTCGAGATCTGCCGGTCCGCCCAGGTCTCCATGGGCGCGCTGACCTTCCACTTCGCCAGCAAGAGCGAGCTGGCCGAAGCCGTGGTCGGGCGGGCCGCGGACACCGCCGGCGAGCGGGCCGCGGACGCCGCGGTGGCACACGGGTCCCCGCTGCGTGCCGTCGGGGGGCTGCTGCAGGCACTCGCCCGGCTGCTGGACGAGGACACCGTCGTACGGGCCGGCTCACTGCTGGCGCGGGAGCGGCCGGACATCGTTCCGGCCTGGCACTCCTCCTGGACGCCGACGCTGTGGCAGCTGCTGACGGAGGCCGCGGCGGCGGGCGAGCTGCGGCACGGCGTTCGGCCGCCCGTGGTGGCGGGACTGGCGATGCACCTGCTCGCGGCCGTCGAGATGGATCCGCGCACCGGAGCGGACCACGAGGTGTTCCGGGGGGCGGCGGGTGCCGTGTCGCGGCTGTGGCCCCTGGTCTGCCACGGCATCGCCGCGGCACCCGCCTGAAGCAAAGAGAAGGCTCTTTTTTCTTTGCCATCTATGGGGGTGATCCGGCCGAATCCGGCTGGAAAAAAAGAGAGTTCTCTATATTCTTCTTGTGTGCAGGGCCTACACGGCCAGGATCCGTACGGGGGAGGGTGAGGACCCGGTGAGGGATACAGAGACGGCACAGGCAGACGTTTGCAAGGTGCTCGCACGGGAGGTGCACGACCGGATCGGCAGCGGACTGGCTCTGGCACTGCGCCGGCTGGACATGCTGGAGACCACGGCGGCGGGGTCCGACCCGGACGCGGCCGAGCGTCTGCGGCAGGTACGGGCCGCCGTGGTGGACGTGCTGTGCGCGACCCGTCAGGTGACCTCGGCGCTGCGGGACTCGCCGCCGGCAGCCGCCGGGTTCTCGGTCGAGGACGCGTTGCGCTCCTTCGTCCGGGCGATGGAGATCAGCGAGCCGCACGTGGACCTGCGGGTCGACGGCATGGACGGTCTGCTGCCGGCCACCGTCGCGGACGCCGTGTTCCTCGCGGTCCGCGAGGCCCTGCGCAACGCCGTGGCCCACGCGAACGCCGGACACGTCGCCGTCCACCTCACCTGGGACGCCGGGGAACTGCACGCCTCGGTGGCCGACGACGGGGACGGCTTCGACCCCGCCACCGTCGCCCGGCGCGGCTCCACCAACGGCCTGCTCGGCATGCGGGAGCGGATCCAGGCGGTCGGCGGCGTCACCACGGTCACCAGCGCCCCCAGGCGCGGCACCCGGATCACGCTGTGGGTCCCGGTCAAGGAGAGGAACTCCCGCCATGTCTGACGCCCCCACCCGCATACTCGTCGCCGACGACCACACCCTGCTGCGCGAGGCGATGGTCGAACTCCTGCGCAGCGAGCCCGACATCGAGGTGGTGGCGGAGGTCGGCGACGCCCGCGCGGCCGTGCGGGCCACGGCCCAGCTACGGCCCGACGTCGCGCTGATCGACGTGCAGATGCCCTACAACGAGGACCCGGGAGCCACCGTACGGCTGCTGCTCGAGGGGCGGCCGGGGCTGCGCGTCATCGTCCTGAGCATGGACGACCACCCGGTGCTGGTAAGGCAGTTGCTCGCCTGCGGAGTGCGCGGGTATCTGCACAAGAGCGCCAGCCGGCAGTCGCTGCTCGCGGCGATCCGGGAGCGGCCCGGCAGCGGACGGGCCGTGGTCACGGTGTCGATGCCGCCGCTCGCCGGGCCCGGACAGGGGGCCGCCGTCCAGCGGGCCGCGGCGATCTCCGAGCGCGAGACGGAGGTACTGGCCCTCGTGGCGCAGGCCCTGAGCAACCGGCAGATCGGCGCCCGCCTCGGCATCACCGAGGGCACCGTCAAACGCCACCTGCGGAAGATCTTCGACAAGCTCGACGCGGTCTCCCGGCTCGACGCGGTGAACAAGGCGGCCGCACTCCAGATCATCCGGCCGCACAGCAAGCACGCCCTGCCGATGGCCGGCTGAACCCGCCAGCCGTCACCAGCCGCGGCCCCCGCCGGTGACACGGCGGGGGCCGCCGCCATGCGCCCGCGAAGGCGTGCCCCCCGTCGAGGGGCAAGGCCCGAGCGGCGTGGAGGTCAGGCCTGTCCGTCGTGGGGCAGGGCCGAGCGGCGGGCATGGTCGAGGGCCGTGCGGACACTGACGGCACCGGGATCGGTGACCAGCGCGTACAGGTGACCGTCAGGGCGGACGATCGCCGCCACGGAACGGCGGCCGAGGGCCGCGGCGAGGGGACCCTCCGGGCGGCTGGGGGCCTCGACCACCTCGGCCGCGTCGCCCACGGCCGCGCGGATCGCCGCGCACGTGCCGCTCCACCCGGCCGGCCTGCTGCAGCCGGCGTGCAGAAGCACGGCATGGGAACGGCCGGTGACGCGGGCCCAGGGAGCCCCGCTCAGCACCGGCTCCTCGCCGAGGAGGAGGGGCAGACGGTCTCCCGGGGCGGCCTTCGGGCCGGTGAGCGAGGCCCGGCGAGCGGTGGGGGCGCGGTAGCCCGAGGTGAGCTGGCCGATGGCGGGGGCGAGGGCACGCTGGAGCACACCGGTGCGGCCCGCCGCCCGTACCGCCGCATCCCGCACGGCGAGCTGGGCCGGCCCGCTCAGCGCCCCCCAGCGGGTCTGCAGCGAGGTGGACCGGGTCACCGCGTGCACCGCGGGGCGCCGCTCGGCGTCGTAGCTGTCCAGGACCGCCTCGTCGAGGGCGCCGCGCCAGACACCCGCCAGCTTCCAGCCCAGGTTCGCGGCGTCCAGCAGACCGGTGTTCATGCCCTGGCCGCCCGCCGGGCTCATCAGGTGGGCGGCGTCGCCCGCGAGGAAGGCCCGGCCGCGCCGGAAACTCGGCGCGCTGCGGACGTGGACCTGGAAGACCGTGCTGAAGCGCAGTTCGCCCACCTCGACCCCGCCGGGGGCGCGTTCGGCCACCACCTGCTGGAAGAAGCCGCGCGTGGGCGTCGTCCCGGCCGCCTCGGGCGGCACCGCGACGGCGATGCGGTGGACGCCGGGCGCGACCGGGGCGAGGCCGAGTCCCCCGGCGGCGGTGTAGCAGTAGCTCACCAGGTCCGCCGGTATGCCCCCGGACAGCTCCGCGTCGGTGATCGCGAAGTTGACCGGCAGCCTGGCACCCTCGAACGTGAGGCCCAGCTCCTTGCGGACCGTGCTGTGCGCGCCGTCGGCACCGACCACCCAGTCCGCCTCGGCCTCCTCGGTGACGCCGTCCGGCAGGTCGAGGACCGCCCGGGCGCGCGGCCCGCCGGCGTCCAGCGTCCGCAGCCGTACGCCGCGCTCGACCTTGCCGCCCAGCTCCGCCAGCCGCTGCTCCAGCAGTTCCTCGGTGCGGTCCTGGGGCAGTCCGACGGCGAAGGGGTAGGGGGTGTCGTCCAGGCGGTTCAGCCAGGCCGTCGCGAGATGACGGCGGTCCGAGTAGTACGCCACGCCCTGGATGCGGTGCCCGTTCTCCACCAGACGGTCGGCGACGCCGATCCTGCGCAGGAGTTCGAGCGGGCGCGGCCAGATGGTGGTGGCCCGGGAGTGGGCCGAGTGGTCGCGTTCGGCGTCGATGATCCGGACGGGCACGCCCTGACCGAGCAGCTCACAGGCGATCACCAGGCCTATCGGCCCGGCGCCCACCACCAGAACGGGGTTGACCTTGGACATGTGCGCTCTCCCAGCAATTCGGATACTCGCACCGGCCGATGGGCACGGGCAATTCCGGACGCTAGTTCCGGCAGGAGGGAAAAGGCGCGGACAGTGCACGGACGTGCCGCCGTGACGAGCCGAAAGTAACACTCCGAGCCGGGCGTATGCCTCGGCGTGCCTCCAAGGAAACACGTGCCGGACCAGAAGGGGAATGTACGGGGCCGGTTGCCGCTCCTAGCGTGAAAAACGCCATGGAACACCGGCAGTTTTCTGGAGGAAGAGAATCATGAGGGATCATCCGTCCCGCAATCCCGTCGTCAGCCTCGTCACGGTGGTGCTCGCATCGCTGCTGCTGCCGATCTCGCTGACCGGCGCGTCCGTGGCCATCCCGGGCGTCGCCGCCGACTTCCACAGCAGCCTCGCCGCCGACGAGTGGATCGTCAACGGCTACGACCTGACCTTCGCCGGCTTCATGCTGGCCTCCGGCGCCTTCGCCGACCGGTTCGGCCGCCGCAAGGTCTTCGTGCTGGGCACCGTCGTCTTCACGCTGTGCTCTCTGGTCTCGGCGCTGGCCGGGGACATCGCGCTGCTGGACGCCTCGCGGGTCGTCGCGGGCGTCGGCGCCGCCGCCATGCTGACCTCCGGCAGCGCCACCCTCGCCCAGGTCTTCGAGGGGCCCGCGCGGGCCAAGGCGTTCGCCGTCTTCGGTACCACCGTGGGCGTCGGCATGGCCTTCGGACCGTTCATCGCCGGCACCCTGTCCACCACGTTCGGCTGGCGGTCCGTCTTCCTGGTCCCCGCGATCGCGGGAGCCCTGGTGCTCGTCCTCGCCACCCGGCTGCCCGAGTCCCGCGACCCGGCGGCCAACCGCGTCGACTGGGCCGGCACCCTCACCTTCAGCGGTGCCCTGACCGCGCTGATCGCCGCCCTGATCGAGGGCTCCGCGCTCGGCTGGGCCTCCGCCTTCAACCTGACCATGTACGTCGCCTGCGCCGTGCTGTTCGCCCTGTTCATCGGTGTGGAGAAGCGCCAGGAACGGCCGATGTTCGACCTGGGCCTGTTCCGGCAGCCGCAGTTCGTCTCGCTGTGCGTCGGCGTGGTCGCCCTGGTCCTCGCCTTCACCCCGCTGCTGGTCTACCTGCCCAGCTATCTCACCGCCGTCAACGGGCAGACCACCATGCACGCCGGCGTCGACATGCTGATGCTCACCGTGCCGACCATCTTCTTCCCGCTGATCGCCGGGTACCTGCTGCGCTGGGTGCCGGTGCGTCACATGGTCACCGCCTCGGTGGGCCTGACCGCCATCGGCACCGCCTGGCTGACGGTCCTGCACCCCGGCATCGGCAACTGGGCCGCCCTGGGCCCCTACGCGGTGATCGGCGTCGGCATCGGCGTCTCCTTCGGCGTGATGGACGGCGCCGCGGTCTCCAGCGTCGAGCCGGAGCGGGCCGGCATGGCCGCGGGCATGTTCAACACGATGCGGCTGGCGGGCGAGGCCACCGGTATCGCGGTGGTCGGCTCGCTGCTCGTCAACTTCACCCGCGTGGAACTCGGCGACAAGCTCGACACCTTCACCGGCCCCTACGGCGGCAAGCCGGCCGCGCTGGCCAACGCCCTGAACCAGGGCCAGTTGTCCGGCCCGCAGTCCACCGTGCCGGCGAACACCCGCGACGCCTTCCACCAGGTCGCCACCTCCGCCTACACCGGCGGTCTGCACACCGCGCTGTGGATCATGGCCGGCTTCTGCGCCGCGGCGACCGTGCTGGTCGCCGTCGTCGGTGCCAAGACCGTCAAGGCCCCGGCCGAGGCCGCCCCGCAGGCCGAGCCGGAGAAGGTCCCGGCCTGACCCGCCCACCGACCGCCGGGGCGGCTGCCGCGAACAGCCGGCCGCCCCGGCAGCCACGTGTCCCCCACACCCGTGGCAGCGCGTGTCCCCACACCCGTGGAGGCACGTGTCCCACCCACCCCTGGCAGCACGAACGAGGGAGAACACCATGAGCGGGCTGACCGTCGAGCGAGTCCGGGAGGCCTTCGCGGCCCTGGCGTCCGGGGACCGCCGGACCATGCTCAAGTACTGGGACGAGGACGTCACGTTCGAGATACCCGGCAACCACGCGCATGCCGGCCGGCACGAGGGCCTGGACAGCTTCCTCGGGTTCCTCAAGACCGTGGGCGAGCTGTCCGGCGGGACCTACACGGCCGAGAACGTGACCATCATGGTCAACGCCGAGGACGGCTACTCGGTCGACGTCAACACCAACCGCGCGCTGCGGGCCGGCGCACCGCAGGACAGCACCTCGCCGTACGACCTGCTCGACGTGACGGCGCTGCACTTCCTGCGCTGGCGCGACGGCCGCATCGTGGAGGGCCGGGGTGTCATCCTCGGCGACGGCTGCTCGACCTCGGCCCTGTGGTGGTCCCCGCTGAACCCGGACGGGTCGCGCCGCGGGGTGTGAACCGGACGGGTACGCACAGCACTTCGGGCCCTCCCCCGCGTGGGGAGGGCCCGAAGTGCTGTGCGGCCGTCCTTCAGATGCCGCCGCCCACCGTGGTCAGGCCGCCGTCGACGACCAGGGTCTGGCCGGTCACCCAGGAGGCGTCGTCGGAGGCCAGGTAGGCGACCGCGGCGGCGATGTCCTCGGGGGTGCCCAGGCGCCGCAGCGCGTAGTCCCCGGCGAGCTTCTCCTCACGGTCCTCGTAGAGTTTGGCCGCGAAGCGGGTCTTGACCACGGCGGGGGCCACCGAGTTGACCCGCACGCGCGGGCCGAGTTCCTGGCCCAGCTGTTCGGTGAGGTGGATCAGCGCGGCCTTGCTCGCGCCGTAGACGCCGATCCCGGTGGCCGGCTTCAGCCCCGCCACGGCGGTCATGTTCACCACGCTGCCGCCGTGCTCCCCCAGCCACGCCTCGTGGGCGCGCCGCAGCCAGCCCAGTGCCGCCAGGACGTTGACGTCGAAGACCTTGCGCCAGGCGGACTCCTCCAGGCCGAGAACGGGGCCGAACACCGGGTTGATGCCGGTGTTGTTGACCAGGACGTCCAGCCGTCCGAAGGCGGCCAGCGTCCGGGAGACGGCCTCGGCCCGGTGCGCGTCGTCATCCGACCTTCCGGCGACGGCCACGGCGTGCTCGGGGCCGCCCAGCCGCGCGACGGCCTCCGCCAGGGGCTCGGGCGAGCGGGCGGTGAGGCAGACCCGGGCGCCCTCGGCGACCAGGCGTTCGGCGACGGCGTACCCGATGCCCCGGCTGGCCCCGGTGACCAGGGCGACCCGGCCTCGGAACCGGGCGGGGGAGACGGATGTGCTCACGATGGTGCCCTCCAGGATGGTGAACAGACAGGTGACGACCGCGCGGCGGTGGCCGGCGGTCGTCGTCAGGTACGGAAATCAGCTACGGAAAACAGCTACGGAAAACAGGTGCGGAAAACAGGTGCGGAAAGGGGAAGCGGGCCCGGCGGTGGCCGCCCGGGCGGGGGGCGGACGGGAGGGCGGCGCGTGCCCGGAAGCAGAACCGGTGACGTGCCGGGCCCTGGCGAACTGCCGTCCCGCGCCCTGCCGATGCTACGAAGAGGGGCGCTGACCAGTACATCCCCTCTTGGAGGACTGCCCCGTGCCTCCGAAGCGGCACGGGGCGGGTTTCTGCGGGCCCGTCGCGGTCACAGGGCCAGGTAGCCGCCGTCCACGGGCAGGGCCGCCCCCGTGATGTAGGAGCCGGCGTCCGAGGCGAGCAGCAGGAGGGCGCCGTCGAGTTCGGCGAGCCGGCCGGCGCGGCGCATCGGGGTGCGCCGTTCCACCCAGGTCCGGCCCTTCTCGCTGCCGAGCATCGGCTCGGTCATCTCGGACCAGAACCAGCCCGGGCACAGCGCGTTGACGCGCACCCCCCGCCCGCTCCACTCGGCGGCCAGCTCCCGGGTCAGGTTCACCACCCCGCCCTTGGAGGCGGTGTAGGCGGCCTGCGGAAGACTGCCGCTGGCCACCAGCCCGTAGATGGAGGCGATGTTGACGATGGAGCCCCGGCCGCGCTCCAGCATGCCCACGCCGGCCGCCTGGCTCAGCGCGAACACCGCCGTCAGGTTCAGCGCCACGATGGCGCCGAAGCTCTCCACCGTCTGCGTCTCCGCGGGCACCGTCTCGGACAGGCCCGCGTTGTTGACCAGGATGTCGATCGGGCCGACTTCCTCGGTGACCGTGCGCACCAGGCGGGCGCGGTCCTCGGCCGAGGTCACGTCGCAGGGTACGGCGAGCGAGCCGGGCAGCTCGGCGGCGAGTTCCTTCAGGGGGCCCTCGCGGCGCGCGGCCAGGGCCACCCGGGCGCCGGCCGCCGCGAGCAGCCGGGCCAGGTGCGCGCCGATGCCGCTGGAGGCGCCGGTGACCACGGCCACCTGGCCGTCCACACGGAACCGGGCGGTCGGGTCCGGTACGGGGGCGGTCGCCTCCTCGGCGGTGGCGGTCGGGTCCGTCACGGCTGGTTCACCTCCACGATCGCGGCGGACCAGGTGAACCCGGCGCCGGCGCTGAGCAGGACGAGCAGGTCCCCGGGGCGTACGTCGTCCCGGTCGAGCAGGTCGGACAGGTTGGCGACGGCGTCCCCCGCGCCCAGGTGGCCGGTGTCGGCGCCGAGCCGGACGACCGGGGCCGCGCACACCGCGCGGAAGGCGGGCTCGTAGGCGTCGGCCATGACGTGCCGGGCGAGCCGGGGCAGCGCCGCCGCGCGCAGCCGCCCGTCGTCGGGGCCGACCCCGGCGTCGCGCAGGGCCCGGGTCACCACGGAGGTGACCGCGTCGTGCGCGATCGGGCCGAAGGGCAGGGCCGGATGGGCGGTGAGGAACTCCTTCTTGGCGAGCTTCGGCAGCAGTGTCTTGACGCCGCTGGTGGGGGCCGGGCTGAACGGCGCGTCGCCGCGGTGCATGCCTTCCAGCACCGGCGCGGCCACGGTCGCCGCCGACAGCAGGCGCACGGAACGGCCGTGCGGGGCGCGGTCGACCAGCACGGAGGTGGCGCCGTCGCCGTAGCAGACCCCGTAGTCGCCGCCCCAGCGGTCGAAGCCGGGCTGCGGGAAGCAGTCGGCGGTGGTCACCAGGGCGGGGCCGGACCCGGTGGCGAGCAGCCGGCAGGCGGCCTGCACGAGCGCGGCCAGTCCCCCGTTGCACATCTGCTGGATGCCGACGGGCTCCGCGGCCACCGCGCCGATCCGCTGGGCCAGGTAGTGGGCCGGGGACCAGAACTCGTGGCCCTGGTGGTACGTCCACGCGTGCAGCAGCTGGGCGATCCGGTGCGGCGGGGTGCCGGCGGCGGTGCAGGACTCGGCGGCGGCGCGGGCGGCGAGTTCGACCGGTGCGTGGGTGCTGGTGCGCAGGGCCGTGTAGGCGTACCGCTCGGCGTTCTCCTCGTCGATCAGCAGGCCGGTGACCGCGTCCGCCACGGGCTGGGCGTGCTCGCCGAGCGCGTGGACGGGGGCGTTGAGGTGGACGGGGGTGTCAAACCGCATCGCCGGCTCCGGCGGTGCGGGCCTCGGCGAGGCGGACGCGCATCCGCGCGACGGTCTCGTCCTGCTGGACGAAGGCGGTCTCGGTCCACCGGCCGCCGTCCACCGGGTCGGGCAGCCGGCGGGTGACGACGGTGATGGCGCTGTCCAGCTCCGCGAAGCGCAGGTATTCGGCGTCGACGTAGCGGAGGTGGAATCCGGCCGGGGTCGTGTCCGGTGCGTCGGTGGCGAGCAGCAGCGCGGCCTGCCGGGCGGCCTCCATCATCACCGGGCCCGGCACGTGGTCCTGGGCGTGTTCGAACATGCTGGGGTGCGCGGTCGGTACGCGCAGGCGCGCGTGTACGGCGCCGTCCGTGACGTCCGTGTCCTCCAGGATCACGTTCTCCGCCTGCTCGCGGCCCACCCGCCAGGGTGCCGGGGCGACGCCGCCGGTGTCGGCGGGCAGGGTGTCGGACAGGGGTGGCGGGGTGGCGCGGTGGCTCATCCGCAGTTTCTCGTAGACGGCGTCGGGGCGCTGCGCGGTGTCGACAGTGATGACGCCCGCCTGCCGGCCGCCGGCCATGACCCGCACCTGGTGCACGACGCGGGCGATGGTGTCCTGGTACTTCTTGGCGAGTTCCACGCTGCCGAGCAGCAGCAGGTCCAGCGCGCCGGCGACCCGCAGCGGCTCGGGGTCGGTGATCTCCAGGGAGGCGGTCGCGGTGATCGACTTGGTGTCGTGGCCGGCGTCGTGCTGGAGGTGCATCGCGCACAGCAGCATCTGGCGCACGCTCTCGAACACCGCGAGCGGGTCGTGCATCGCGGGGCGGCCGGTGTGGTCGCCGTAGTAGAAGTGGCGCGCGGGGAGTTGGGCCGCGGCCCGGAAGGTGTTCTCGTCGACGGACTGGAAGTCGGTGAGGAACACCTCGGAGACCGCCGAGCGGTGCACCAGCCGGCGGGACAGGGTGCGCTGGGTGGACAGGGTCTGGGCCGCTTCGGTGGCCTGGGCCGACCTGGCCGGGCTCAGTACGGACATGACGGGCTCCTGTGGGGTGCGTCGGGGCGGGTGCGTGGGGTGGGGCGGGGTTCAGCCGGCGAGCGGGACGGCCGCGGCGAGGAGGCGGGAGACCTGGCGGGCGGCCTGGTCGGCGTCGTGGAAGTGCACCGCCTGCCAGCCGGCGGCGACCGCGCCGGTCACGTTCTTCTCCATGTCGTCCACGAGCACGCACTGGTGCGGTTCGAGGCCGGCCCGTTTGGCGGCGAGTTCGAAGATCTCGGGGTCGGGCTTGCGGCTGCCCACGGCGTGGGAGAGGACGATGCCGTCGAAGTGCGAGTCGTCGATCATGAAGCGGCGGTGGCGTTCCCAGGACGGCGGCAGGTTGGAGAGCAGTCCGACGAAGGCGCCCCGGGCGCGGAAGCCGTCCAGGTGCGCGGTCCACGCCTGGTTGGCGGAGCGCCCGGCGAACCAGCGGTCGCCGAAGTGCTGGAGGTCGGCGACGACCCCGAAGGTGCCGCCGAGGACGTCCTCCAGTTCGCCGGACCAGGTGGCCTCGTCGATCAGCGGGATGTCGATCGCGCCCATCGAGTCGGTGCCGTACTTCTCCCCGACCAGGCGCATCGACTCCTTCAGCGCCCACAGCGGGACGCCGACGCGGTCCGCGAACTGGGTGAAGGTGACGTCGACCGGCGGGGTGAGCACACCGCCGAAGTCGGTCCATACGGCCAGGGGCGGGGCGGGGGGGGGGGGGGGGGGGCGCCCGGGGGGTCC
>NZ_JANUGP010000037.1 GCF_024753135.1 Streptomyces pyxinicus
GCACGTCGGAGCGGGGTACTACGGTCGCGGGTTCCGGTCGCGGATCATGAGGGCGGCCCGCTTGCCGGGCACGTCGACCTCGGCCGCGCGGCGGAAGCCGGCGCTCTGGAACGCGGCGACGGACCGGGTGTTGCGCAGGTCCGGTTCCGCCACCACGCGCGCGCAGGCGGGGCGCCGGTCGAGCACGAGGCCGGCCACGGCCCGGAGCAGGGCCGGGCCCAGGCCGCGCCCCCGGTCCCCGGCGTCGCCCAGGAGCAGGTGGACGCCGGTGTCGTGGGGGCGGGCCGGGTAGCGGCGGGCGAGCGGGTCCAGGTCGGCCCGGTAGATCTCCCAGTAGCTCATCGGTACGCCGTCCAGCAGCCCGAGGCACGGCACGCTGCGTCCGTCGCCGTCCAGTTGGGCCCGCACGTGGTCCGCCGTCCGCTCCTCGGGGCCGGCCAGCTCCCAGAACTCAGCGACGGCGGGGTCGTTCATCCAGCCGTGGAGCAGCGGCAGGTCGTGCGGGAGGCGGACCGGCACCAGGTGGAAGGAGCCGACGGGGGTGGCGGCCGGGCCCCAGGCGGCGACCCGGTCCAGGAGGTCCGGGCTGTCCGTGGTGCCCGACGCGAACAGGGCGAGGTACTCGGCGGGCAGATGCAGGTCGAGCGTGTCCTCGCAGTCCCCGTCGTCGTCCTCGACGGAGAACACGCCGAACAGGGGGCCGGTGCGGGCGGGACCGTGGGCTGCGTTCGCGTCGGCGGGCGGCATGACGCGCTCCTCTCAGGAGGCGACGGGGGCGGAGACTCGGCGGCGGGTCCGGTCCTCGACGGCGGGATCAGGCGTGCAGGGGGTTGGCGATGGTGACGTAGACGGACTGGGTGTCGACCGGGCCGACGAGTTCGTCGAGGCCGCGCAGCCGGGTCAGGAGGTTGGCCTTGCAACGCAGGACGGGCGAGTCGAGCAGCCGGGCGGGCAGCGGGCTGCGCGGGGCGCCGGGGCCGGTGGCGAGGCCGGTGAGGAAGCGCCGGAAGGCGGCCAGCAGCAGCCGCTCGTCGGCGAGGTGCTGGGAGCCGAGGGCGCCGATCAGGCCGAACACGTTGTTGACGGCGAGGTAGTAGGCGAAGCGTTCGTCGGTGACCTCGTCGGAGACGAACGTGTCGCTGCGCTCGCCGACGCCGGGCAGCCGGGCCTCCAGTTCGGCGCGCCGGGATTCGCGGAAGTAGTACCCCTGGTTGTCGCGGTACCGGCCGCCGGCGGGCCAGCCGTCGCCGTCCAGCAGCAGCAGCGTGTTCTGCTGGTGCGCTTCGAGGGCGATGCCCGCCGCGCCGTCCAGCCAGAGCACGGGCCGTACGACGTGCTCCAGATACCGCAGGAACCACTCGGCGGCGACGGCCCCGACCGGTCTGCCGGTGCGGGCGGCGAGCCGGGCCAGCAGCCGGGCCAGCCGGGACCGCATCGGCCACGTGCCACGATCCTCACCGGAGTCGGGGTCCGGGAGCGGCCGGGGCGAGAGGAGTCCGGCGACGCAGCCGACGTCGTCCGCCGGGGCGAACGGGTTGTGCCGGATCACCACGTCAAGGCCGGGCACCGGCAGCCCGTCCGGGCCGTCGACGGCGAGCCAGGCCGGGTCGCGGACGATGTCGAAGCCGGGGTGCGCGGCCCCCCACCGCTCCGCCAGCCCGGCGCGCAGCAGCCGGTGCACCTCCACCCCGCGGTGCAGCTCCTTGCGCAGGTTCTCCCGGCGGGAGTTGGTGATGCGCAGCCCCAGGGACAGCTTGAGCATCGCGGGCGCCCCGGACCGGTGGACGGTGCGGACGGAGGACGTGGGGTGCCAGGGCGGTCCGGCGGGGCCGAGGTCGCGCAGCAGCCCGGAGTCCAGGAGTGCGGCGACGGGCTCGCGGTGCCGTGTCTCGCGGGCCTGCCACGGGTGCAGCGGCAGGGCGGCGTAGCCGTCGGGCAGGGGCAGCGCGGTGGCGGCGAGGCGTCGGGTGAGGTCCCCGGCGGGCACGGCACGGCCGCGTTCGGTCCAGGCGGAGTCGGCCGCGAGCAGGGCGGGGGCGACGGCCAGCCAGTGCAGCGGGAAGGCCCCGCGCAGTTCGGGTGAGTACCGGCGGCCCTCGGACTCCGTCAGGCCCTCGCGGCTCTTGGGGGTGGGGTGCAGGGGGTGGCCGAGCAGGAGGGCCTGTTCGGCGGAGAGGAAGCGGTCGGGGCCGTCGGCGGGGTGGGCGCGCCGGTCGCGGACGAAGACGGCGGTACGGCGCAGGGAGTCGGCGACCCGGGCCGCGAGGTCGCCGTCGTCACCGTGGCCACCGGTCCCGGTGCCGGGTGCGGTGCGGCGGGGGCCGTCCTCGGTCTCCCGGGCGAGGGGCACGGTGGCGCTCTCGCCGGGGCGCGGGTCCGGCGCGCTCTCCCGGGTGAGCAGGGCGGCGAGCGTCACGGCGTCGGCGGGCGGGGCGTCGACGGGGGTGCCGGTGAGGCGGGGCGGTCCGAAGCGGTGCCAGCCCGTCGGGGACCAGTAGCGGACCGGCACGGTCAGGGCGGTGCCGCTGGCCGGCAGGGGCACGTGCAGGACACCGCCGGCGGGGGCGGGGAGGCCGGTCTCGCGCACCCAGCACCGCAGCAGGTTCTCCACCGCGGCTGCCCCCGCGGCGGCGTCGGGGTCGGGGTGCTCCAGCGGGTCGGCGCCCGGCTCCGGCTGCCGGACCAAGGAGACGCTGCGCCGCTTCTGCTGGGGAACCGCCTCGGCGAGCGGGACGGGTGAGTTGGAGGCGCCGGCGTCCCCCTGTTCGTCGGGAGCGCCGGAGCGGCCGTCGGAAGCGGGGGTGTCGTTCATGGCGGGCTCCAGGGGCTGGGGAAGGAGTGGCTCGCGGGCCGGGTCCGGCGCCGCTCGACCACGGGGGCCGCAGAAGGGGCGCCTGCCTCGGGGAGGGCGGCCCGGTCTCCTTCGGGCGGGTGGTCGGGGCGGTCTCGGGTGCCGGTCACCGGCCGGCGGTGTTCAGTCCGCGGGCCGGCCCGGGGCGCCGGGGCGCGGGTGCCGGGGGTGGTCGCGGGCCACCGCCGTCACCGCGTCGGTGAGCCGGTCGAGGACGGCCTCGGCCTGTTCGTCGCTGATGGTCAGGGGTGGCAGCAGCCGGACCACGGACGCGTGCCGGCCGCCGAGCTCGACGATCAGCCCGCGTGCGAGGCACTCCCGCCGCACGGCCGCGGCGAGGTGGGGCGCGGCCGGGCGGGGTGCGCCGGCGGATTCCGGGCCGTCCGGCGTCACGGCGTCCAACGCGACCGAGGCAGCCGAGGCAGCCGGGGCAGCCGGGGCTTCAGAACCACCCGAGGCATCCAGAGCCATGGAGCCGGCCGAGGCAGCCGGAATGTGCGAGCCGCCCGGAACCACCGAGCCACCGTCCGGGGCTTCCGCCTCCGGCTCCACCACCTCCACCCCGATCATCAGCCCCCGCCCCCGCACCTCGCCGACGCACGCGAAATCACGCAGGAATCGGTCGAGTTGGGACAGCATGCGAGCGCCGAGGTCGGCGGCCCGGGCGGCGAGGCCGTGCTCGCGGACGTAGGCGAGGGTCGCGGTGCCGGCGGCCATGGCGAGCTGGTTGCCGCGGAAGGTGCCCGCGTGGGCGCCGGGCTCCCAGACGTCCAGCTCCTCGCGGTAGACGATCACGGCCAGGGGCAGACTGCCGCCGATGGCCTTGGACATGACCATGATGTCGGGGGTGACGCCGCTGTGGTCTACGGCCCAGAAGGCCCCGGTGCGGCCGACGCCGGTCTGGATCTCGTCGGCGATCAGCGGAACGTTCCGGTCCGCGGTGATCCGGCGCATCCGGCGCAGCCACGCGTCCGGCGCGGGGATCACGCCGCCCTCGCCCTGCACGGGTTCGAGGATCATCCCGGCGGGCAGCGGCACGCCCGACTTGGGGTCGTCGAGCAGGGACTCGGTCCAGCGGGCCCCGAGTTCGGCGCCGCGCGGGCCGCCGACGCCGAAGGGGCAGCGGTAGTCCTGCGGGTAGGGCAGGCGGGTCACCTGGACCTCGGGGGCGCCTCCGGAGGCGGCGAGCGCGCCGGCGGTCATGCCGTGGTAGGCGCCGGTGAAGGCGAGGACGCCGGTGCGGCCGGTCGCGGCCCGGGCCAGTTTCAGGGCGGCCTCGACGGCGTCGGTGCCGGCCGGCCCGCAGAACTGGACCCGGGCGCGCTCGGCGAGGCCGGGCGGCAGGGTGCGGAACAGCTCGGTGACGAAGGCGTCCTTGACGGGGGTCGCGAGGTCGAGCACGGTGAGCGGGGCGCCGGAGTCGAGGACCCCCCGGACGGCCTCCAGCACGACCGGGTGGTTGTGGCCGAGCGCGAGGGTGCCGGCGCCGGAGAGGCAGTCCAGGTAACGGCGGCCGTCGGCGCCCTCGATGGTGAGCCCGCGGGCCCGGACCGGCACGATGGGCAGGGCGCGGGCGTAGGTGCGGGCCGAGGACTCCCGCGCCGACTGGCGGCCGAGGATCCCCTCGGGCACGGCACGTGCCTGTTCCTGCGGCCCTTGGGCCACCGAATCCGTAACGGCCACGGCGCGTCGTCCTCCCCGCGGTTCACAGGCGAGCTGATGCCGGGGACCGGGCGCAGGCAGCGGGCCCCCCACCGCTACAACCGCCGACGGCCCGCCGGGTTACGGGTCAGGACGGATTCGTTGCGCGAGGCAGGGCGTGAGGGGGCTCGCATCGGTGTCCCGCGCGCCCGGTCGGCCGGGTCGGACGGCTTGTAGCCGAACCGTTGCCGCCCCGTGGGAAGTCCCCCACAGCGAGCGCATAGTGTGTGAGGCCGTTCCCGAAGGGCCGGGGACCGGCGTGAACTCCCCACGGGTGCGCGGCCGGTGTCCCGGGCCGAGCACGAGTTCCTTCACAGCAGGGGGAGTCACCACCATGCGATCCATACGGCCGTCGTCCACCGTCCGGCGAGGAGGGGGCAGGCGCCGTACTCCGTCCGCGCTGGCGGCGCTCGCCCTCGTCCCGGCGCTGGCGCTGACCGCCACCGCCTGCAACGGCGACGACAACGCCGACGGCCGGCCGTCCGCCACCGCGACCGTGGGTTCCGGCGACGGCAAGATCCGGATTCCGGACAACCTCAAGAAGAGGCTGAAGGAACACGGCATCGACGTCGACAAGTGGCAGGACGGCGCCTGGAAGAACTGGAACCGGGACGACTGGCTGCGCGAGGCCGACGACTTCATCAACCCGATCATCAAGGGGCTGTGGAACCCGGACCGGATGCGGGACGCGAACGATCCCGACAAGGGTGTCGACGAGAACGACCTCTCCGGTGACCAGGGCGTCACCGACCCGACGCCGCAGCCGGTGCGGGCCCAGACCGTCGCGCCGCCGTACCACTCCAACGCCGCCACCTCGGGCAAGGTGTTCTTCGACTCCCCCGAGGGCACCATGGTCTGCTCGGCGACGGTCGTGACCGATCCGGCGCACCCGGGCAAGTCCAACATGATCTGGACGGCGGGCCACTGTGTGCACGCCGGCAAGGGCGGCGGCTGGTACCGGAATATCGCCTTCGTGCCGTCGTACAACAACGCCGGTATGTCGGCCGCCCAATTGAAGAGCGCGAGCCGGTCCGAGGTGGCTCCGTACGGCGTCTGGTGGGCCGACGAGGCGCAGACCTCGCAGCAGTGGATCGACCAGGGCGGCGAGAGCGGCGGTGACGGCGCCTCGTACGACTTCGCGGTCATCCATGTCACGCCGGAGCAGGGCGGTGACGGCAAGTCGCTGGAGGAGACCGTCGGCGGGGCGCTGCCGGTGAACTTCGACGCGCCCGCTGTGCCGAAGGTGAACAGCATCACCGCGTCCGGGTATCCGGCGGCGGCCCCCTACGACGGCCGGCTGCTGTACCGGTGCCAGGACAGGCCGGGCCGGCTGTCCCTGCAGGCGTCGGCGCCGACGATGTACCGGATCGGCTGCACGATGACCGGCGGCGCCTCGGGCGGCGGCTGGGTGGAGACGGGGGCGGACGGCAAGCCGGCCCTGGTCTCCAACACCTCCATCGGCCCGGTGAAGTCGGGCTGGCTGGCCGGTCCCCGGCTGGGTGACGTGGCCAAGGGCGTGTACGACTCGGTGAGCCGGAAGTTCGCCGGGCGCTGACGTCCGTACAGGCACCGGATACGGCGACGGCCCGCCGCCCCTTGCGGGGTGGCGGGCCTTCGGCGGTGCACCGGCGGGTGGCTCAGCTCGCGGAGACCGGTGCGTACGGCGCCAGGTCCGCCGCCAGTTCCTCGTGCACCCGGGCCTTGAGCAGGGTGCCCTCCGCGAGGTGCTCCTCGGAGATCACCTCGCCCTCGGTGTGGGCGCGGGCGACGAGCTTGCCGTGCGTGTACGGCACGAGCGCCTCGACCTCGACCGAGGGGCGGGGCAGCTCGTCGTCGATCAGGGTGAGCAGTTCCTCGATGCCCTGGCCGGTGCGGGCCGAGACGGTGATCGAGCGCTTCTCCGTGCGCTGGAGCCGCTGGAGGACCAGCGGGTCGGCGGCGTCCGCCTTGTTGATGACGACGATCTCGGGCACCCCGGTGGCGCCGACGTCCCGGATCACCTCGCGCACGGCGGCAAGCTGCTCCTCCGGGTCCGGGTGCGAGCCGTCCACCACGTGCAGGATCAGGTCGGAGTCGCCGACCTCCTCCATGGTGGAGCGGAACGCCTCGACCAGGTGGTGCGGCAGGTGCCGGACGAAGCCGACGGTGTCCGCCAGCGTGTACAGCCGGCCGCTCGGGGTCTCCGCGCGGCGCACGGTCGGGTCCAGGGTCGCGAACAGCGCGTTCTCGACCAGGACGCCGGCCCCGGTGAGCCGGTTGAGGAGGGAGGACTTGCCCGCGTTGGTGTAGCCCGCGATGGCCACGGACGGCACCTTGTTGCGGCGGCGCTCCTGGCGCTTGACCTCGCGGCCGGTCTTCATGTCCGCGATCTCCCGGCGCATCTTCGCCATCTTCTCGCGGATCCGGCGCCGGTCCGTCTCGATCTTGGTCTCACCGGGGCCACGCGTGGCGAGCCCGCCGCGACCGCCACCCATCTGCCGGGACAGCGACTGGCCCCAGCCGCGCAGCCTCGGCAGCATGTACTGCATCTGCGCGAGCGCGACCTGCGCCTTGCCCTCCCGGGACTTGGCGTGCTGGGCGAAGATGTCCAGGATCAGGGCCGTACGGTCGATGACCTTGACCTTGACCACGTCCTCCAGCTGGATCAGCTGGCCGGGGCTCAGCTCACCGTCGCAGATCACCGTGTCCGCGCCGGTGTCGAGGACGATGTCCCGCAGCTCCAGGGCCTTGCCGGAGCCGATGTAGGTGGCCGCGTCGGGCTTGTCGCGGCGCTGGATGACGCCGTCGAGCACGAGGGCGCCCGCCGTCTCCGCGAGGGCGGCCAGCTCCGCGAGGGAGTTGTCGGCGTCCTGTGCGGTGCCGGTGGTCCACACCCCGACGAGCACGACCCGCTCCAGACGGAGCTGCCGGTACTCGACCTCGGTGACATCCTCCAGCTCGGTGGACAGGCCGGCCACGCGGCGCAGGGCCGCGCGCTCGGAGCGGTCGAACTGGTCGCCGTCCCGCTCGCCGTCGATCTCGTGGCTCCAGGCGACGTCCTCTTCCATCAGGGCATCGGCCCGCAGGCCCTCGGGGTAGTCGTGCGCGAGGCGCTTGGTGTCCTGGGAAGGGGAAGAAGAGGAGGTCATTGGATCCTTACGTCGATGGGATTACCGTGCCGGTCTCCGTGGGCGGCCGGGCGGACCGCTCATCCTGTACAACGCGCGAGTACCCCGGGAGATTCCCGCCTCCCCCGCCGCGCCGCCCCGATGCCGACCTGAAGATGGTCGCACGGGACGGCACGTCTCGTCACCGTGTTATCGGCGCGCGGGGCGGCGCGCGGGATGCCCTAGCGGTGGCCCTGCGCCCGGGGGGTCCGGGGCGTGGCCTTGGCGGCGGCCTGGGGCTTCCAGTCGGGGTGGCCCGGCATCGGCGGGGTCTTCGCGCCGTAGAGCCAGGCCTGGAAGAAGCCGTCGAGATCGCGTCCGGCGACCGCGGAGGCGAGCCGGATGAAGTCGGCGGTGCCGGCGGTGGAGTCCCGGTGCTCCTGGACCCACAGCCGCTCCAGCCGCTCGAAGGCCGGGCGGCCGATCTCCTGGCGCAGGGCGTACAGGACGAGCGCGGCGCCGTCGTAGACGTTCGCGCGGAAGATGCCGATCTTCTGACCGGGGGCGGGCGGCTTGGGGCGGGCGGGCGGTCCGCCGGCCTCGCGCCAGCGGTCGGAGGCGCCGTAGGCCGCCTTCATCCGGTCCGCCATGGGCCGGTCGGCGGTCTCCTCGGCGTACAGCTCCTCGTACCAGGTGGCGTGTCCCTCGTTCAGCCACACGTCGGACCAGGTGCGGGGGCTGACGCTGTCGCCGAACCACTGGTGGGACAGTTCGTGCACCATGACGGACTCGATGTACCACTTGGGGTAGGCGGGCTCGGTGAACAGGTCCTTCTCGAACAGCGAGAGGGTCTGTGTCTCCAGTTCGAAGCCGGTGGCGGCCTGCGCCATCAGCACGCCGTAGGTCTCGAAGGGGTAGCGGCCGACCTTGCCCTCCAGCCAGGCGATCTGGTCGGGCGTCTTGGCGAGCCAGGGTTCGAGGGTCTTGCGGTCGGCGCTGGGCACGACGTCGCGGAGCGGCAGGCCGTGCGGGCCCTCGCGGCGGACGACGGCGGAGCGGCCGATGGAGACCTGGGCCAGCTCGGTGGCCATGGGGTGCCGGGTGCGGTAGATCCAGGTGGTGGTGTCCCCGGTGCGCTCGGCTCCGGTCGGCAGACCGTTGGCGACGGCCGTGTAGGCGTTCGGCACGGTGATCCGGAACGTGTACATGGCCTTGTCGGAGGGGTGGTCGTTGCACGGGAAGACCAGGTGGGCGGCGTCGGCCTGGTTGGCCATGGCGAGGCCGTCGGTGGTGCGCACCCAGCCGCCCTCCTGGTCCGCTTCGGACACCGGGTCGCTCGTGTGGCGCACGGTGATCCGGGTCCACATGCCCCGGTGCAGGGGGTGCGCGGGGGTGACGACCAGGTCGTCGCCGGCACGGGTGAAGTCGGCGGGGCGGCCGTCGACCTCGACGGAGCCGACGGTGCCGTGCGCGAAGTCGAGGTTGATCCGCTCCAGGTCGGCGGTGGTCCAGGCGTCGATGGTGGTCACGGCCCGCAACGGCTTGTCGTTGCGGCCGGGGAAGTCGAACGACAGGTCGTACGACGCCACGTCGTAGCCGGGGTTGCCGAGGTAGGGGTAGAGCCGGTCGCCGACGCCCAGGGGCTCGGCCGGGGCCGCGGCGGCGAGGAGGCAGACGGAGACGGCGGAGGCGAGCAGGGCCGCCTTCCGGTGCCGGATGATCCGGAGCCGGGTCCGGAGGCGAGGGGTGAGCAGCATGGACCACCGCTACCAGGGCACGCCCGGCGCCCGGTGCCGACGCGCACCCGATCCACCCGATCGGGTCGGCGTGCGGAGCCTTCGGGGCCCGTCAGGCCTTCAGGGGGTCTTCAGGGGGTGGGTGCCTGGGCCCGGCTCACGTCGTACACCCCCGGGACGTCCCGCATGGCGCGCATCAGGGTCGGCAGGCCCGCCGCGTCGGGGAGCTGGAGGGTGTAGGTGTGGCGCACCCGCTGCTGGCTGGGCGGTTCGACGGTGGCGGAGACGATCTCGACACCCGCCAGGGCGATCGCCTCGGTGAGGTCGGCGAGCAGATGGGGGCGGCCGAACGATTCGGCGACCAGGGTGACGCGGCACTCGGCGCCGTCCCCCCAGCGCACGCCGATCTCCGCGCGCCCCCGGTTCTTCATGTCCGCCACCGCCGCGCACTCCACGCGGTGCACGGTGACCACTCCCCCGCGCACCGTGAACCCGGTGATCCCGTCCGGCGGCACGGGCGTGCAGCACCCGGCGAGCCGTACGGGCGCGTCGGGCCGGTCCGCCAGGACGTCGGCGCCGCGGAAGCGGTCGGCCGGGACGCCGTCGGCCGGACCGGCCGCGTCACGGGGCCCGGCGCGGTCGGGGGCGGCCTGCTCGGCGGGGTCCGGGCGGCTCTCCTCGGCCGGTGCCTCTCCGCCGCCGGGATGCGTCGCCAGCCAGCGCTGGATGGCGATGCGGGCGGCCGGCGTGTGGGCGTGCTCCAGCCATTCGCGGGAGGGCTCGGAGGCGGGGTCCTGGCCCATCAGCAGTTGCACGCTGTCGCCGTCCCTCAGGACGGTGCTGAGCGTGGCGAGGCGCTCGTTGACCCGGGCGCCGATACACGCGTGCGCGTCCTCGCCGTACTGCGCGTAGGCGGCGTCCACGCAGGTGGCGCCCTCGGGCAGGCCCAGGGTGCCGCCGTCGGGACGGTAGACGGTGATCTCCCGGTCCTGGGCGAGGTCCTCGCGCAGGGTGGACCAGAAGGTGTCGGGGTCGGGCGCGCCCCGCTGCCAGTCGAGCAGCCGGGAGAGCCAGCCGGGGCGGGTGGGGTCGGCCCGCTCGCCGTCGGCCGGGTCGTCGGCCCCCGGGGCGTACGGATTGCCGAGCGCGACGACGCCCGCCTCGGCGACCTTGTGCATCTGGTGGGTGCGGATGAGGACTTCGACGACCTGCCCGTCCGGCCGCGCCACGGCGGTGTGCAGCGACTGGTACAGGTTGAACTTCGGTACGGCGATGAAGTCCTTGAACTCCGAGACCACCGGCGTCATACAGGTGTGCAGTTCGCCGAGGACGCCGTAGCAGTCGGCGTCCTCCCCGACCAGCACGAGCAGCCGGCCGAAGTCGGTGCCGCGCAGTTGCCCGCGTTTCCGGGACACGCGGTGCGCGGAGACGAAGTGCCGGGGGCGGATGAGGACTTCGGCGGGCAGGCCGGCGTCGCGCAGCACCGCGCGGACCTCGTCGGCGACCTCGGCCAGGGGGTCGCCGGGCCGGGCGGCGTTCTCGGCGATGAGTTCCCTGGTGTGCTCGTACTCCTCGGGGTGGAGGATGGCGAAGACCAGGTCCTCCAGCTCGGTCTTGAGGGCCTGCACACCGAGGCGTTCGGCGAGCGGGATGAGGACGTCACGGGTGACCTTGGCGATCCGCGCCTGTTTCTCGGGGCGCATCACGCCGAGCGTGCGCATGTTGTGCAGGCGGTCGGCGAGTTTGATCGACATCACGCGTACGTCGCTGCCGGTGGCGACGAGCATCTTGCGGAAGGTCTCGGGCTCGGCGGCGGCACCGTAGTCGACCTTCTCCAGTTTGGTCACGCCGTCGACGAGGTAACGGACCTCCTCGCCGAACTGTTCCCGCACCTGTGCCAGCGTCACATCGGTGTCCTCAACGGTGTCGTGCAGCAGGGAGGCCGTCAAGGTGGTGGTCTCGGCGCCGAGTTCGGCGAGGATCAGGGTCACCGCGAGGGGGTGGGTGATGTACGGCTCGCCGCTCTTGCGCGTCTGGCCGCGGTGCGAGGACTCCGCCAGGACGTAGGCGCGGCGCAGGGGTTCGAGGTCCGCGTCGGGGTGGTGGGCGCGGTGCGCCTCCACCACATGGCCGATGGCGTCGGGCAGTTTGCCGCGCACGGCGGTGCCGAGCAGCGCGACCCGGCCGAGCCGGCGCAGGTCGATCCGCGGCCGGGCCTTGCGGCGGGCCGCCGCGGGCGCGACGGACGCGGTGAGTGCCGGTGGCACCGCGGGCGCTACCGCTCCAGGGGTCGCAGGGTTCGTGGCCTCCGCACTCATGGGCACCTCCGGCTCGTGACCGGCGGACGGGGCCCCAGGGCGTACGCGGCTCAGGGATGGCGACGTTCCCCCGTCCGTGCCGGTGCTTGATGCTATCGAGCCCACCACCCGCGACAGACCGCCTCCGGCCGAGCGTGAAACGGATCACCCATTCGAGCGATGGTGACGAGGTTTAGGATTTGCGCCACCTGCCCTGAACTCGCCCGCGGTTTCGAACGGCCCCGGCCGGACGGAACCGCTGATCCACGGGGCGGAGACCGTTTCGCCGGGTCAACGGAGCGCGTTTTCCAGCCATTCGGCGTCGATCTCGCCCTCGGCGACGATCACCGCGGGCCCGGTCATCTCGATCTCGCCGTCCGGCCGTTCGGTGATGACCAGGCGTCCGCCGGGGAGGTCGACGGTGTACGTGGCCGGGGTGCCGGTGACGGCCGGGTCGGCGCCGTCGCGGCGGGCGGCGGCCACGGCGACGGCGCACGCGCCGGTGCCGCAGGAGCGGGTCTCGCCGGAGCCGCGCTCGTGCACGCGCATGGCGACGTGCCGGGGGCCGCGGTCGACGACGAACTCGACGTTCACCCCGTCCGGATAGGCGTCCGCCGGGCCGACCGGCGGCGCGTCGAGCAGGCGGCCCGCGTCGGCCAGGTCGGCCACGAAGGCGACCGCGTGAGGGTTGCCCATGTTCACGTTGCGCGCGGGCCAGCCGTGCTCGCCGACGCTCACCGTGACCTCGCCCTCGGGGAGGCGCGCGCTGCCCATGCCGACGGTGACGTCGCCGTCCTTCGCGAGGTGTACGGACTTCACACCCGCGCGCGTGGCGATCGCGAGGTCTCCTTCGGTCACGTGCCCGGCGTGCTGGAGGTAGCGCGCGAAGACCCGGACGCCGTTGCCGCACATCTCGGCGACCGAGCCGTCGCCGTTGCGGTAGTCCATGAACCACTCGGCCTCGCCGGCCAGGTGCGCGGCCTCCGGGTGCGCGGCGGTCCGTACGACGTGCAGCACGCCGTCGCCACCGATGCCGGCCCGGCGGTCGCAGAGGGCGGCGACGGCGGCCGGCGACAGGTCGAGGGCGTTCTCGGGGTCCGGGACGATCACGAAGTCGTTCTCGGTGCCGTGACCCTTGAGGAAGGCGATCCGCGTGCTCATTCCTCGATCGTACGGGAGCGCGAGTGGCCCCCGGATCGGGGAGCGGCGGGGCATCGGGCCCAGCGGGGTGTCCGGCTCAGCGGAGTCTGGCCACGCGCCAGACGGCGAGCACCACGACCACCGCCACCAGCAGCACGTACCCGAGGGCGACCCGCCAGTCCGGGCGGCGGCCCGAGCCCCGCGCCGGCAGGCCGGGCCAGGTATAGCCCACCCGGCGGGCGGCCATCATGCCCCAGCCGGCGGCGCAGGAGCAGATCAGCAGGCCGAGCATGGCGATGACGGCTCCGCTGTCGCCGAAGTCGAAGGCGAGCGGGAACGCGAACATCAGGGAGCCGACCGCGGAGAGGGCCACGATGGGCGCGAGCTGCCAGATCCGCAGCCGGCGCTGCGGGCGCAGCTCGACCTCGACCTCGGGGCCGCCCGGATACATCTCCTCCGGGGTGGGTCCGTCGGCGGTCACCACGTCCGGCGTCTCGTCGGGGCCGTCCTCGGCCAGGGAGCCGTCGGGCAGGCGGTCGTCGGCCTGGGCCGGCTCATCACTCTCGGTGGTGAGGTGCTCGGTGCTCCGTGCGGTGTCGCGAGGGCCGGCCTCCATCGCCACGCGCCCTCCCAACTAGGCTCCACTTGGTCGATCGAAGCTCGATGATGGCACGGCGCCGAAGGCCCCGATGACCGGCGGCGCATCCCGATGCCATCACGTGATCAGGCTGTGACCGGTCGTTCGACCAACGCCAGGGCCTGCTCCGGAAGTTCCCCGCGGTCCGCCGCGGCCCCGCTCAGCCAGTGCACCCGGGGATCGCGCCGGAACCAGGAATCCTGGCGGCGCGCGAAGCGCTTGGTGGCACGGACCGTCTCGGCGCGCGCCTCCGCTTCCGTGCAGTCGCCGGCGAGTACCGCCAGGATCTGCTGGTAACCCAGCGCGCGCGCCGCCGTGCGCCCCTCGCGCAGGCCGCGCGCCTCCAGGGCGCGCACCTCGTCGACCAGACCCGCGTCCCACATCCGGTCGACCCGGCGCGCGATGCGCTCGTCCAGCTCCGGACGCGCCACGTCGACCCCGATCTGGACGGTGTCGTAGACGGAGTCGTGACCGGGCAGGTTCGCCGTGAAGGGCTGGCCGGTGATCTCGATCACCTCCAGGGCGCGCACGATGCGGCGGCCGTTGCCGGGCAGGATCGCGCGGGCGGCCTCCGGGTCGGCGGCGGCCAGCCGGGCGTGCAGCGCGCCGGAGCCGCGCAGCGCCAGCTCCTCCTCCAGACGGGCGCGCACCTCGGGGTCGGTGCCGGGGAACTCCAGGTTGTCGACGGCGCCGCGGACGTACAGCCCGGAACCGCCGACCAGGACCGGCCAGCGGCCCTCGGCGAGCAGCGCGTCGATCCGCGCGCGGGCGAGCTTCTGGTACTCGGCGACGGAGGCGGTGACCGTCACGTCCCAGATGTCGAGGAGGTGGTGCGGGACGCCGCCGCGTTCCTCGGGTGTCAGTTTGGCGGTGCCGATGTCCATCCCCTGGTACAGCTGCATGGAGTCGGCGTTGACGACCTCGCCGCCTAGTCGCCGGGCCAGGAAGACTCCGAGGTCCGACTTTCCGGCCGCGGTGGGTCCGACGACGGCGATGACACGGGGGGCGGGGGCTGCACTGCTCACCGCACCAGTCTCGCAAACCCGCGGGCCGGGTCCGGAACGAGCTCCGTCGCGGGAGGTTCGCGGGAGGTTCATCACCACGGGTGACGCGCGAATCGGCCCTCACGAGTACCGTATGAAGTGGATATGGGCGGGTTCGGGCGCCCGCGAGGGAAGGTGGACCATGGGTCTGTTGGACAACATGAAGCACAAGCTCGCCCCGGCCAAGGACAAGGTGTCGGACCTGGCGCGGCAGCACGGGGACAAGGTCCAGCACGGCATCGACAAGGCCGCGCGGGCCGTCGACGAGCGGACCAAGGGCAAGTACACCGACAAGATCCACGCCGGCACGGACAAGGCGAAGGACGCGATGGACCGCCTCGCCCACAAGGAGGGCCCTGGCAGCGGTCCCGACAGAACCTCTGCCGATCCGACCGTCCCCCTCCACCCGGAAGGCACCGGGACGGCGTCCGCCGAGCCCAGGCCCCCGACCCGTCCGGAGGGTCCCCCGCCGGCGTCCTGAGCGGGGCGGATCAGGACCAGGTGGCCACGAGGTAGCCGACGCCGTACGGCGCGTCCTCGTGCAGCAGGGTGCCGCCGAGTCCCGCGCCCTCGGCCGCTCCCGCCAGCACCTGCCAGGGCGCGCGGCCCGAGGCCTTCAGCTCGGATGCCAGTAGGGGGTCGAGCGCCCGGACCGCCGTCAGGTCCGCCGCGCCGAGCGCTCGTGCCACCTCGGCGTCGAAGGGCGCCGCGCGCTCGTCCAGATAGCCCGGCGCCTTGACCGTGCGGCACGCGCTGGCGTCCCCCATGACCAGCAGCGCCACCCGCGCGGCCCGCCCTCCGATCGCCCGTCCGGTCTCGGCGCACCGCTCCGGTTCGAGGGTTTCCCCGACGCCCAGTCCTTCGACCGGGGCATCGGGCCCGCCACTCCGCTCCAGCAGCCAGGCGCCGACGGCCAGCGAGGGCGGCAGTTCTCGCTCGGGCGCCCCGTCCGTGGCGGGGCCCAGGCGTACGGCGACGTCGACGCCGAATCCCCGGAAGGAGCCCGGGGTGCCCTGCGGGAACGGGCCGCGTGCGCTCGGCCCGGCGGGGCCCAGCACCACCAGCAGGTCGGGCCGGGCGGCGGCCAGGACGCCGAGGGCATCCGCGCATGCCGCGCGGGCCGCGTCCAGCTCGGGCGCGGCACCCGCGGCGACCTCGGGCACGAGCAGCGGCGGACAGGGGCAGAGGGCGGCGGCGACAAGCATGATCGGCAGGTTACGCCGTCACCGCTCTGTCCTGCGGTTCGTCGGGCGGGTGCCGTGTACCGGTGCTCAGCCGCAGTGCCGTGTACCGGTGCTCAGCCGCAGTGCCGTGTACCGGTGCTCAGTCGCAGCGGCTGTCTGTCGTACCGGTGGTCAGTCGCAGCCGCAGCCGCTGCCCGTCGCGACCGGCAGCGGCGCCGGGACACCGATCTTGGGCAGGCCGAGCATGACGCCCGCCGGCTTGGCGGCCTCGGCGGCGTTCCGCTTCTCCCAGGCGTCGCCGGCGCGCGTGCGGCGCACCCCGAGGGCGGGCCCCTCCGCGAGGAGGTGGTGCGGGGCGGCGTAGGTGATCTCGACGGTGACCACGTCGCCGGGGCGCACGTCCTGCTCCGGCTTGGTGAAGTGCACGAGGCGGTTGTCGGGGGCGCGGCCGGACAGGCGGTGGGTGGCGCCGTCCTTGCGGCCCTCGCCCTCGGCGACCATCAGCTCCAGGGTGCGGCCGACCTGCTTCTTGTTCTCCTCCCAGGAGATCTCCTCCTGGAGGGCGACGAGCCGCTCGTAGCGCGCCTGGACGACCTCCTTGGGGATCTGGCCGTCCATGGTCGCGGCCGGGGTGCCGGGCCGCTTGGAGTACTGGAAGGTGAACGCCTGCGCGAACCGCGCCTCGCGGACCGTGTGCAGGGTCTGCTCGAAGTCCTCCTCCGTCTCGCCGGGGAAGCCCACGATGATGTCGGTGGTGATGGCCGCGTGCGGGATGGCCGCGCGGACCTTCTCGATGATGCCGAGGAAGCGCTCCTGCCGGTAGGAGCGGCGCATCGCCTTCAGGACGGTGTCGGAGCCGGACTGGAGCGGCATGTGCAGCTGCGGCATCACGTTCGGCGTCTCGGCCATGGCGGCGATGACGTCGTCCGTGAAGTCGCGCGGGTGCGGCGAGGTGAAGCGGACCCGCTCCAGGCCCTCGACAGCGCCGCAGGCACGCAGCAGCTTGCTGAAGGCCTCGCGGTCGCCGATGTCGGAGCCGTAGGCGTTGACGTTCTGGCCGAGCAGGGTGATCTCGGAGACGCCCTCGGCGACCAGCGCCTCCACCTCGGCGAGGATGTCACCGGGGCGGCGGTCCTTCTCCTTGCCGCGCAGGGCCGGGACGATACAGAAGGTGCAGGTGTTGTTGCAGCCGACGGAGATCGACACCCAGGCCGCGTAGGCGCTCTCGCGGCGGGTCGGCAGGGTGGAGGGGAAGGCCTCCAGTGACTCGGCGATCTCGACCTGCGCCTCTTCCTGCACGCGCGCGCGTTCCAGCAGCACCGGCAGCTTGCCGATGTTGTGGGTGCCGAAGACGACGTCGACCCAGGGCGCCCGCCGCACGATGGTGTCGCGGTCCTTCTGCGCGAGGCAGCCGCCGACCGCGATCTGCATCCCGGGGCGGGTGGCCTTCCGGGGCGCGAGGCGGCCGAGGTTGCCGTACAGCCGGTTGTCGGCGTTCTCACGGACCGCGCAGGTGTTGAAGACCACCACGTCGGCGTCCCCATCGGCCCCCTCGGGCGCCCGCACATAGCCGGCCTCTTCGAGCAGCCCGGACAACCGCTCGGAGTCGTGGACGTTCATCTGGCACCCGTAGGTGCGGATCTCGTAGCTCTTGGGTGCTTGAGCGTCCACTGCGGGGCTCCGGTCACTGCTGCTCATGTCTCCAAGGGTAGGCGCTCCCCCGGACACCCCCTGCCCGGCCGGCCCGCACCCTCCGCTCCCCCGTGAGGCTCCGCCCCGCCCCGGTCTCCGAACTCCCCGCCCCTCGGGTCACCTTGGCCGGTTCGTGCGGGTCAGGTGCGTGCGGCCATGGCATGCTCATGAACCGTCATGGAGTTACCGGCCGGTTCTACTTCCCAGTAACCGAGCGTGCCGGTACCTCTCCGCCACCCCCCACTCGCACTCAGGACCCACCTTGCGCAGACGCATGAGGCACAGCCGTGCCCTGCTGCCCGCCTTCGCCGTGACCACCCTCTTCCTCACGGCCGCCTGCTCCTCCGCCCCGGCCCCCCACTCCGAGCCGGCGGCCGCCGCCGGACCCGGACGGCAGAGCGGCGCCGACGACAGTCCCGCCGACGGCACCGAGCACGCGCTCACCGTCGCCGCCGCGCCCACCCCGGCCGCGACCGCCACCGCCACGTCGTCCCCGGGCGGGTCCCGGGCGCGGGCGCACCGGACGACGCTCACCGTCGGCTCGTACGACAGCCGCACCCGGCGCGCCGTCATCACCGAGGGGCCGAAGAGCGGCGGGAATTCACCGAGCGCGCCGACGCCCACCAGTCCCCCGGCCGCCCGGCACCGGGCCGCCGTGGGCGACGTCATCGCCAGCGCGCCCGCGCCGGGAGCGCCGCGCGGGCTGCTCGCCAAGGTCACGAAGGTGGTCGGCGACACGGACCGCGGCACCGAGGTGCAGACGGAACCGGCCACGCTCAACGCCCTGCTGGGCGACGGCACCGCGAAGGGCGACGTACCGGTCGACCCGGCGTCCTTCACCGTCGACAAGCTGCTGCCCGATGTGACGGTTTCCTGGTCGAAGGCCGGTGACGTGCACGTGGGGCCCAAGGGTTCGACGGTGCCGCTGGGCAGCCTGCGGCTGGACGTGCGCGCCGAGGTGCCGACGGCCGAGGACGCCCCGGTCTCCGCCGGCGCCTCGCTGAAGGGCTTCGTGCAGGTCGCCCCGCAGGTCGACTTCGCCTACGGCGGCAACGGCAGCACCGCGGCCCCCGGTTCGGCCTACCTCGGCGTGTCCGGGAACTGGCGCTCCGGCTGGGCGGTCAGGGGCCGGGCCGCCGCCGCGACCGGGACACCCCTGCGCGTGCCCTTCGCCAAGCTGCACGCCGACCCCGTGCTCCAGGTCGGCCCCGTCCCCGTCGTCGTCAACCTGGACCTGACCTGCTACCTCCAGGTGAGCGGCGACGGGCACGTCACCGTCGACGTCGAGCAGAGCCTGAAGGGCGACTTCACGGCGGGCGGCACCTTCGGCGCGGGCCGGGGATGGACGCCGGTCAGCTCCTCGGACATCAGGAGCACCCCGGTGCGCGCCTCCCTCACCACCGCGGGCAGCCTGAAGACCGCACTCGGCGCCGAGGCCTCCGTCGGCCTCTACGGCGCGGTCGGTGTCACCGCCGACCTCGCCCCCTATCTGCGCGGCGAGGCCGCCGGCTCGGTCACCACCGCCTCCGCCGCGAAGAAGCCCGCGGCGCGGATCACCTGGGGTGTCTACGGCGGTGTCGACCTGTCCGGCACCCTGCGGCTCCAGCTCTCCGTCTTCGGCACGCCGGTCCTCCGCCGGAGCGTCCCGCTGGGCGCGCTGCACCACGAGTGGAAGCTGGCGAACGGCACGTCGGCGTCGTAGCGCCCGGTGTCAGGCGGCGCCGCCGGGTCTCCAGCCCTGGCGGCGCAGCACGGCCGAGACGTCCGGCGCCCGGTAGTGCTCGCCCTTGAGGACCTTGCCGTCGGCCCGGCGGGCCACCTGCCCGTCCGGGCCGAGCTTGCTCATGTTGGCGCGGTGGATCTCGGCGATCACCTCGTCCAGGTCGATGCCGTGGACCAGTGCCGTGCCGTACGCCACGTAGACCACGTCGGCCAGTTCGTGCGCGAGCCGGTCCAGGGGGCCCTCGACCGCCACCTCGGCGACCTCCGCGGCCTCCTCGGCGAGCAACTCCCCGCGGTGCGCCGCCAGCTCGGGGGACACCTCTTCCGGCGCGCTGCGGGCGTCGAGACCGAAGGCGAGGTGGAAGGCACGGACGAGGTCGGCGGGCGAAGTGCTCATGCGACGACCCTAGCGGCCACCACTGACACCGCCCTCCGCCCTCCACCCTCCTCCCGACGTCACCCCGGCCCTGGTCAGGGGTGCGGGTCGGCTGGCAGGATCGCCCGCATGTCCAAGGTCTTCCCCCCGCCCGGCAGACGCCGGGTGCTGCAGAGCGCGGCCGTCGGTGTCGTGGCCCTCGGCCTGCTGCTGTGGTGGCTGCTGCCGCTGGGCGAGACCCCGCCGAGCGGGACGATCGTGTTCAGCACCGGCACCACCCGGGGCGTCTACGAGGAGTACGGCGAGCGGCTGCGCACCGAGCTGGCCAAGGACATGCCCGGGCTTGAGGTGAAGCTGCTCAGCAGCGCCGGTTCCCAGGAGAACGTCGAGCGGGTGGCGACCGGCAAGGCCGACTTCACCATCGCGGCGGCCGACGCGGTGGACACGTACACGCTCAACCACGGCAGCGGCGCCGGCCGGCTGCGCGGTGTGGCCCGGCTCTACGACGACTACGTCCACCTCATCGTGCGCCGCGGCTCGGACATCAAGAGCGTGGCGGACCTGCGGCACAAGCGGGTGGCGACCGGGCTGCCCGACTCCGGTGTCCGGCTGATAGCCGACCGGGTCCTGAAGGCGGCCGGCATCGACCCGCACCACGGCATCACCCCGGTCTCCGACGGCATAGACACCGGTCCCGCCCGGCTCCAGCAGGGGAAGATCGACGCCTTCTTCTGGTCGGGCGGGCTGCCCACCAAGGGCCTGGTCGCGCTCGCCGACAAGGGTGCCTTCACGTTCGTGCCGATCGACGGCGACCTCGTCACCAAGCTGCACGGCGAGGGCCCTGGCGCGCGCTACTACCGGGCCACCAACATCCCCGAGTCCGCCTATCCGGCCGTGCAGCGGGGCACCCAGGTGCCGACGATCGCCGTGTCCAACCTGCTGATGACCCGCACCGACGTCGATCCCCGGCTGACCGAGTGGGTGACCCGCACGGTCATCAAGAGCCGCGACGGCATCGGCGCCCACGTCCACTCCGCCCAACTCGTGGACGTCCGCACCGCGATCTACACCGACCCCCTGCCCCTCCAGGAGGGCGCCCGGCGGTATTACCGCTCGGTGAAGCCGTAGCGGCGCGCCGGTGCCCCGGGAAGCACAGGTTCCTGGGCCCCCGCCTCGGCATACCGCGGCACCGACACCGACACCCGCAGGCCGCGCGGCTCGTGGTGGGCGTAGTGGAGGGTGCCGCCGCCCGCGGTGAGGAGGGCTCGGGTGATGGAGAGGCCCAGGCCCGAGCCCTTGACGTTCTGGTGTCGGCCGCTGCGCCAGAAACGGTCGCCCACGCGCGCGAGTTCCTCGTCGGTCAGGCCCGGTCCGGTGTCGGTGACGACGACCGTGGAGGTGGCGCCGTCGACGGTGACGGTGACCTCCACGGTGCCGTCCTCGGGGGTGAACTTCACGGCGTTGTCGATCACCGCGTCCAGGGCGCTGGACAGGGCGATCGGGTCCGCCCAGGCAGTGGTGGGCGGGCAGTCACCGGTCAGCCGGACGCCCTTCGCGGCGGCGGCCGGCGCCCAGGCGGCCACCCGCTCCCCGGCCAGCGCCCCGACGTCGGTGAGCCGGAGGTCGGCCTCGACGTGTTCGGCCAGCGCCAGGTCCAGCAGGTCGTCCAGGACCTGCGCCAGGCGCTTGCCCTCGGTGCGCACCGAGGCGATCTCCTCATTGTCCTCCGGCAGTTCGAGCGCGAGCAGTTCGATGCGCAGCAGCAGCGCCGAGAGCGGGTTGCGCAGCTGGTGCGAGGCGTCGGCGACGAAGGCGCGCTGCTGCTCCAGCACGTCCTCGACGTTGTCCGCCATCTCGTTGAACGAGCGGGCCAGCCGTCTGAGTTCCGGCGGGCCGCCGGCAGCCGCCACCCGGGACTTCAGTCGTCCGGTGGCGATGTCGTGGGTGGTGGCGTCCAGGACCCGCACGGGCCTGAGCACCCATCCGGTCAGGCGCAGCGCCGCGCCGACGGCGAGCAGCATGGCGGCGCTCTCCCCGGCCCCGATGAGCAGCCAGCCGCGCAGGGTGCCCGACCGCAGCTGTCCGGTCGGCGAGTCGGTGACCACGACCGCCACCACGTCCCCGTCCCGGATCACCGGCGAGGCGACGACCAGTCTGCCGCGCTGCCACGGCCACACCTGCCGGGGGTCGTGGCTGCGCCGGCTGAGCAGCGCCTCGTCGAAGGCCTCGCGCACCTCACCCCGGGGCGGTACGAACCAGTCCCCGGGGGCGTTGGCCATGGCCGAGCCGTTGCGGTAGAAGACGCCCGCGCGGATGCCGTAGACGCCGTAGTAGCTGTCCAGTTCGTCGCGCAGCGTCTCCCGGCGCCCGTCGGTGGTGGTGCGGCGCGAGCCGTCGGGACCGTCGGTGACGAACTGGGCGAGCGCGGCGAAGCGCGCCGTGTCGTCGATCCGGTCGACGACGACCCGCTGCTGCTGGGCGCCGGCCACGCTGACGGCGAGCGGGACGCCGAGCGCGAGCAGGACGGCCGCCAGCAGGACGATGAGCAGCGGGAGAAGGCGTGCGCGCACCCGTCCCCGCTAGGCGGCCGGGGCGACGAGGCGGTAGCCGACGCCGCGTACGGTCTCGATCAGCGCGGGCATGCGCAGTTTGGCCCGCAGCGAGGCGACGTGCACCTCCAGGGTGCGGCCGGTGCCCTCCCAACTGGTCCGCCAGACCTCGCTGATGATCTGCTCCCGGCGGAAGACCACGCCCGGCCGCTGGGCCAGCAGCGCGAGCAGGTCGAACTCCTTGCGGGTCAGCTGGACGACCGAGCCGTCCACGCTGACCTGCCGGGTGGGCAGTTCGATGCGCACCGTCCCCAGCCGCAGGGCGCTGTCGCCGCCGTCCGGCTGGTCCTCGGGCACGGTTCGGCGGCTGACGGCGTGGATCCGGGCGAGCAGTTCGCCGGTGTCGTACGGCTTCACCACGTAGTCGTCGGCGCCCAGGTTGAGCCCGTGGATGCGGGAGCGGACGTCGGAGCGCGCGGTGACCATGATGACCGGGGTGCTGGTGCGCTTGCGGATCTTGCCGCAGACCTCGTAGCCGTCCTGGTCGGGCAGGCCGAGGTCGAGCAGGACCACGCCGAACCCGGCGCCCTCCGGCACGAGCGCCTGCAGGGCCTCCTCGCCGCTGCGCGCGTGGGTGACGTCGAAGCCGTGCCGCGCGAGGACGGCGGACAGGGCCGCGGCGACGTGGTTGTCGTCCTCGACGAGCAGCAGTCTCATCCCGGCCCCCTCCGGTTCAGCGGTCGTACGGTCGTGGTTCGCGTGCCTGTGATCATCTGCTGATCATCTGCACGCACGCGTGCATCATGCAGTCACGCCGATGGATAAGGACGGCGTCAAGAGGCTTCCGGTTGCCCGGCGCTTCCGTTATCCGCCCGATACGCGGGCGGGTCGTACTCACTACGACACGTGTCCGGCTGCTACCGGATCGTGATGCTCAGAATTCCCTCAGATGTGATGACGCAGGTCACAGTCGCTCACTACTGTCCACGGAAACCCGAGGAGGACGGAGCCCCAGAGCGATGACCAATGTATCGGTGGCCAAGGAAGACGTGGCCGCGTCCGACGACCTGGTCGTCCTGAAGAGCGTCAACAAGCACTTCGGCGCGTTGCACGTACTCCAGGACATCGACCTGACGATCGCACGCGGCGAGGTCGTCGTGGTCATCGGGCCCTCCGGGTCCGGGAAGTCGACCCTGTGCCGCACCATCAACCGCCTGGAGACGATCGATTCGGGCGCGATCACGATCGACGGCAAGGCCCTGCCGCACGAGGGCCGCGAACTGGCCCGGCTGCGGGCGGACGTCGGCATGGTCTTCCAGTCCTTCAACCTCTTCGCGCACAAGACCGTGCTCGAAAACGTGATGCTGGGCCAGCTCAAGGTCCGCAAAGCGGACAAGAAGCAGGCCGAGGAGAAGGCGCGGGCCCTGCTCGACCGGGTCGGCGTGGGCACCCAGGCCGACAAGTACCCGGCCCAGCTCTCCGGTGGCCAGCAGCAGCGTGTCGCCATCGCGCGGGCGCTGGCGATGGGACCGAAGGTCATGCTCTTCGACGAGCCGACCTCCGCCCTCGACCCCGAGATGATCAACGAGGTCCTGGAGGTCATGCAGCAGCTGGCCCGCGAGGGCATGACGATGATCGTCGTCACCCACGAGATGGGCTTCGCGCGCTCGGCCGCCAACCGCGTGGTCTTCATGGCGGACGGCCGCATCGTCGAACAGGCCGCCCCCGACCAGTTCTTCAGCAACCCGCGCAGCGACCGCGCGAAGGACTTCCTGTCCAAGATCCTGCACCACTGACGCCGGCGCTCCGGCCGCGTCTCCCGCCCCTCAGGGGCCCTTGTTCCTCACCGCCAAAGGATTTCACCATGAAGCTCCGCAAGGTCACCGCCGCCTCGGCCGTCCTCCTCGCCCTCTCCGTGACCGCCACCGCGTGCGGCGGCGACAAGGACGACACGTCCTCCGGTGACGGCAAGAAGATCACCATCGGCATCAAGTTCGACCAGCCGGGCATCGGCCAGAAGACCCCGCAGGGCTACTCGGGCTTCGACGTGGACGTCGCCACCTATGTCGCCAAGAAGCTCGGTTACAGCGCCGACCAGATCGAGTGGAAGGAGTCGAAGAGCGCGGACCGCGAGACGATGCTCAAGCGTGGCGACGTCGACTTCATCGCCGCCTCCTACTCGATCACCCCGGAGCGCCAGAAGCTGGTGGACTTCGCCGGTCCCTACCTGCTGGCCCACCAGGACGTGCTCGTGCGCGCCGACGACGACTCGATCAAGACCGCGTCCGACCTGAACAACAAGAAGCTCTGTTCGGTCACCGGCTCCACCTCCGCGCAGAACGTCAAGGACAAGCTGGCTCCGAAGGCGCAGCTCCAGGAGTACCCCACCTACTCGGCGTGCCTGACGGGTCTCCAGAACAAGGCGATCGACGCCCTGACCACCGACGACTCGATCCTCGCGGGTTACGCCGCCCAGGCCCAGTTCAAGGGCAAGTTCAAGCTCGGCGGCCTGAAGATGACCAACGAGAACTACGGCATCGGCGTCAAGAAGGGCAGCGACCTCAAGGCCAAGATCAACAAGGCCCTTGAGGACATGGTGGCCGACAAGTCCTGGCAGCAGGCCGTGGACAAGAACTTCGGCCCGGCCGGCTACAAGAACGAGCCCGCCCCGAAGATCGGCGACATCAAGAGCTGAGGCAACGCCCGGCGGGTGCGCCGTCCGTGAGGGCGGCGCACCCGGGCATCCCTACACGCGGAAGCACGGGAGATCGTGTTCGACTTTCTTGACGGTTACGACGTACTGGGCGCCTTCTGGACGACGGTACAGCTCACCCTGCTGGCCGCCGCGGGCTCCCTGATCTGGGGCACGCTGCTGGCCGCCATGCGCGTGGGCCCGGTGCCGCTGATGCGCGGCTTCGGCACCGCCTACGTGAACATCGTGCGGAACATCCCGCTCACGGTGATCATCCTGTTCTCGTCGCTCGGCCTGTACTCGACGCTGGGCATCAGCCTCGGCGCCGGTGACATCGTGAAGACGGCCAACTTCCGGCTGGCGGTGCTCGGTCTGATCGTCTACACCTCGGCTTTCGTGTGCGAGGCGATCCGGTCCGGCATCAACACGGTGCCGGTGGGCCAGGCGGAGGCCGCGCGGGCCCTCGGACTGAGCTTCACCCAGGTGCTGTTCGTGGTCGTCCTGCCGCAGGCCTTCCGCGCGGCCGTCGGCCCGCTGACCAACGTACTGATCGCCCTGACCAAGAACACGACGGTGGCGGCGGCGATCGGTGTCGGCGAAGCGGCACTGCTGATGAAGGACATGGTCGAGAAGGAAGCACAGCTCCTCCTGATCTCCGCGATCATCGCGTTCGGCTTCTGCTGCCTCACCCTGCCGACCGGTCTGATCCTCGGCTGGGTGGGCAAGAAGGTGGCGGTGAAGCGATGAGCTCGCTCCTGTACGACTCCCAGGGACCGCGCGCCAAACAGCGCAACGTCCTCTACACGGTCCTCTTCATAGCCGCGCTCGCGGCCGTCCTCTGGTGGCTCTACACGGCCCTGGACGAGAAGCACCAGCTCGACTGGGTGCTGTGGAAGCCGTACCTCGGCAGCACCGAGGCCTACTCGGCCTACATCTGGCCCGGCCTGCAGAACACGCTCAAGGCGGCGGCGCTCGCGATGATCATCGCACTGCCGCTCGGTGCCGTCCTCGGCATCGCCCGTCTCTCGGACCACGCGTGGGTGCGGGTTCCGGCGGGGGTCGTCGTGGAGTTCTTCCGCGCGATCCCGGTGCTGGTACTGATGATCTTCGGACTGGCGCTCTACTCCCAGTACACCGACGTCAGCTCCGACGACCGGCCGCTCTACGCCGTCGTCACCGGCCTGGTCCTCTACAACGCCTCCGTGCTCGCCGAGATCGTCCGCGCCGGCATCCTCGCCCTGCCGAAGGGCCAGTCCGAGGCGGCCATGGCGATCGGGCTGCGCAAGAGCCAGGGGATGCGGCTCATCCTGCTGCCGCAGGCGGTCACCGCGATGCTCCCGGCGATCGTCAGCCAGCTCGTGGTGATCGTGAAGGACACCGCGCTCGGCGGCGCCGTCCTGACTTTCCCCGAACTGCTCGCCGCCGCGAACACGATGAGCGGCTACTACGGCGCCAACACCATCGCCTCCTTCACGGTCGTCGCCGTCATCTACGTGGTCATCAACTTCTCGCTGACCTCGTTCGCGAGCTGGCTGGAGGGCCGGCTGCGCCGCGGCAAGAAGTCGACCGGCGCGGTGCTGGGGGCGCAGGACGTGGCGGACATCGCGGGTACGGCCGCCACGGGAGCGGGGAGGTGACTCCCCCTCAAGTCATATGAATGGGCCGGAGGCAGTGGCGTGATCGCCACTGCCTCCGTTCGCTTGACGCAAACTCTGCCAATGGGTTGCATACGTTTCGTGATCGTGCACCCCGCTCCACCTTCCTGTTCACTTGTCCCCGTCAGGGCATCGCTGCGAGCGGGGAGCGCCACATCGTGGATCCGGTGATCATCGTCGGAGCGGGACCCGTCGGGCTCACGCTCGCCCTGGCGCTGGCCCGGCAGGATGTGCCGACCGTCGTCCTGGACGAGGGCCCCGGCAAGGACGAGCCCCGCCCCGCGCGCACCGTCGTCCTGCGCGAGGACACGACCGCCCTGCTGGAGCGGCTGACCGGAGCGGACCTCGGCGAGCTGGGGGCGCGCTGGGCCGGATGGCGGTCGCTGCGGCGCAAGCAGGTGATCAGCGAGGTCGTCTTCGGCGAGGACGGTCCGGATGCCCCGCTGCATCTCGCCCAGCACGTCCTCACGGACGCCCTGCGCACGGCCGTCGCGGCCCAGCCGCTGGTGAAGATGGCGGTGGACAGCCGCGTGGACGCGATCGAGCAGGAGCGTTCCGGCGTCACCGCGCACACCCGGGGCCCCGGCGGCACCTGGTGGCGCGGCAGTCACCTGGTCGGCTGCGACGGCACCCGCTCCACGGTCCGCAAGCTCCAGGACATCCGCTTCCCGGGCCGTACGGCGGTGGAACGGCACGCCGTCGCCGCGCTGCGGGTGGAACTTCCGTTCGAGGGGCACGCGTTGCTCCACCGGATGCCGCCGTGGCGGCAGTCCGGACCCTCGGCCGCGGAGATCACCGCCCGTCCCCTCCCCGACGGGGTGTGGCGGCTGGACTGGCTGCTGCCGCCGGGCAAGGACCTGGTCACGCCCGAGACCCTGGTCGCCCGGATCCGCGAGACCCTCGCGGGCTGGACGGACGGCGCCACCCCGGCGTACGAGCTGCTCGACACCGGCGTCCACACCGTGCACCACCGGCTGGCCCGCCGGTGGCGCGTCGGCCGGGTCTTCATCGCCGGGGACGCGGCGCACCAGCTCGGCGCGTTCGGCACCCAGGGGCTCGACGAGGGGCTGCGGGACGCGGACAACCTCGCCTGGAAGCTGGGGGTCGCCTGGCACCGGGGCCCGCACGAGCCGCTGCTGGACAGCTACCAGGCCGAGCGGCGCGCCGTGATCGCCGCCCGGCTGCGCGCCGCCGACCAGGCACTGCCGGTGCTGCGCGGCGGGGGTGGCCTGCGCACGCTCATGCCGGGCGCCGGCCGGGGACACGACGCGCTGCTCGCGGACGGCCATCTGGGACGCGGTCCGCTCGGTGCCTCCGGAGGGTACGACGACTCGCCGCTGGCGCCCGGTCCTTCGGAGGCGGAGATCCCGGTGGAGACGGCGCCCGGCGCACCGGTCGCGGACGTACGGGTCACGGCGGAGGACGGTTCCTTCGTCCGGCTGCGCGACCGGCTCGGCCGGGGGGCGCTGCTCGTCGTCCTGATCGCGCCGGGCACGGGGGTGTGGGACCGCAAGCACTGGGTGTCCGCCGGCGTGATGCCCCGGCTCGCCGCCGCCGTCACGGCACTGCCGCACCCCGCCGAGCTGCTGGTCGCCGAGAGCTACCCGGGCGCACCGGCGCACAGCGTGCTGCTCGTACGGCCCGACGGTCACCTGGTCACCGCGTTCGGCGGCGTCCGCCCGGCCGACCTGTACGCGGCGGCCGAGGCGACGGGGGGAGGCACCGCGCGGGAAGAGGCAGAGGAAGAAAAGGCCGAGGCGCGCTCCGGCGCCCGGTGAGCGTCGGCGGAAGCGACTCGCGCACACGCCGGAGGCCGCTCCCGCGCACGCCGGAGCGTGAGCGCCGTGACCCTCTGTCCACATGGTGACAGTGAGTTGACCGGAGTGGGGCAGCGTGCTGTACTCCGGATCGTGACCGACACCTGTGTGCGCCTGTGGCGGAGGGTCCATATGGACCTCGTCCGCTATGCGGGCTGCGTGTGTCGCCCGTCCTGCTGAACTCGCACCCCCTTCTCTTTCCGGGCGCCATCGCGCGCCCGTTCCGCGAACGTTCTCCAGGACGGTGCACGTGTCTGTCTCCTCCCCCGCGTCTGTCCCCGCCCCGGCCGTCGGCCCGGGCCCCACCCAGGCCGACCTCCTCGACTTCGTACGGCGCACGGCGGCCGACGCCGAGCTGATCGCCTCCCTCCCCCTGGACCCGGAGGGCCGCACCTGGGTGCGGCTGGAGGGGCCCGGCGGCAGCGAGGCCTGGCTGATCGGCTGGCCGCCCGGCACCGGCACCGGCTGGCACGACCACGCCGACTCGGTGGGCGCTTTCCTCACCGCCGCCGGCGAGCTGAAGGAGTACTCCCTGGCCGCGCGGCTGCCCACCGACGGCTGGAAGACCCTGGAACTCACCGAGGGCGTCGACCGCGAACGCCGGCTGCCCGCCGGGAAGGGCCGGTCCTTCGGCCACCACCATGTGCACGAAGTGCTCAACGAGTCCCCCGACCGGCACGCGGTCTCCGTGCACGCCTACTACCCGCCGCTGCCGCGGATCCGCCGCTACAGCCGCACGGGCCCGGTGCTGCGCCTGGAGCAGGTCGAGCGTCCGGAGGACTGGCAGTGAGCGACGACCCGACCGCGCGGGGCGCGGACCCCGCCGCGCCGACGGCCGGTACGGCGCCCGAAGTGCCCGTCGGCATCGACGAGTTGCTGGAGCGGGTGCGCGCCCGCTATCAACGCGTCGAGTCCCGGGAGGCGCACGAGGCGGCGCGCGCCGGTGAAGCGCTGCTGGTCGACATCAGGTACGCGGCCCTGCGCGAGCGCGACGGTCTCATCCCCGGCGCCCTCGTCATCGAGCGCAACGAGCTGGAGTGGCGCCTCGACCCGCTGGGCAGCCACCGCGTCCCCGAGGCCACCGGGCACGATCTGCGCGTCGTGGTGATCTGCAACGAGGGCTACGCCTCCAGCCTCGCCGCCGCCTCCCTGCACCAACTGGGCCTCCACCGGGCGACCGACCTGGTGGGCGGCTTCCAGGCATGGCGCGCGGCGGGACTGCCGGTGGAGCGGGCCGCTCCCTGAGTACTCCGACGCGCTGCTCCTGAGTCACCGGGTGCCCTGTGCCAGGGCCGCCGGATGCCCTGCGGCCGGACCGCCGGATGCCCTGTGCCCGGGCCGCCGGGTGCCCCGCACCCGGGACATCGGATGCCCTCAGATGTCCGGATGTCCTCAGACGTCCGGCTCCCCGAGGAATTCCGTGTCCTCCCCCTCCTCCTCAAGGGCCTGGCGGACGACGCGCAGGGCCAGCCCCTCGGGGTAGCCCTTGCGGGCGAGCATGCCGGCGAGGCGGCGGAGCCGTTTGTCGCGGTCGAGGCCCCGGGTGGCGCGGAGTTTGCGGGCCACCAGGTCGCGCGCCGTCTCCTCCTCCTGCTCGGAGTCGAGCTGCCCCACGGCCTCGTCGATCAGCGCGGAGTCGACGCCCTTGGTACGCAACTCCCGGGCGAGCGCGCGCCGGGCGAGACCCCGGCCGTGGTGCCGCGACTCCACCCAGGCGTCCGCGAACGCGCCGTCGTCGATCAGTCCGACCTCCTCGAACCGCGACAGCACCTCCTCGGCCACCTCGTCGGGGATCTCCCGCTTGCGCAGGGCGTCCGCGAGCTGCTTGCGGGTGCGCGGGGTCCCGGTGAGCAGGCGCAGGCAGATCGCCCGTGCCCGCTCGGCCGGGTCCCCTGAAGACTCCCCCCGCTCGGCCCTCGACGAGGAAGGGGCGCCTTCGCTCTCACCGGGCGCGTCCCCGAAACCGCGCCGACGACGGCCCTTTCGGCCGCCCCGTCCGCCCCGCCCGTCCGTGCTCGCGAAGCCTCGGCCGGCCGAGCCGCCCCCGAACGGCTCACCGTCCGTGTGGCCGTCGTAGCCCTCGTACCCTTCGCCGTCCGCGCCGCTGCGATACGGGCCGCCGTACTCCGCGTCGCCTCCGGCCGGGTCGGGGTCCGGGTGGCTCCCGGTGCCCCTCCCCCGTGGGGCACCGGGGGCGGCGTACTCGTACTCGGCCCAGTCGGTTCGTCGTGTCACGGGTCAGCTCTTGGCGGCGGCGGCCTTGGGCTTGGTGGCCTTGGCAGCCGGCGCGGGCACCGTCTTGGCGTCGTCGGCCGGAGTCACCGCGGCGTCCGTGCCGGGTTCGGCGGCGGGCTCCTCCGGCCGGACGCCCACGCCCAGCTTCTCCTTGATCTTCTTCTCGATCTCGTTGGCCAGGTCGGGGTTGTCCTTGAGGAAGTTGCGCGCGTTCTCCTTGCCCTGGCCGAGCTGGTCGCCCTCGTACGTGTACCAGGCGCCGGCCTTGCGGACGAAGCCGTGCTCCACGCCCATGTCGATCAGACCGCCCTCGCGGCTGATGCCCTGGCCGTAGAGGATGTCGAACTCGGCCTGCTTGAAGGGCGGCGCGACCTTGTTCTTGACGACCTTGCAGCGGGTGCGGTTGCCGACCGCCTCCGTGCCGTCCTTCAGGGTCTCGATGCGGCGGATGTCGATACGCACCGAGGCGTAGAACTTCAGGGCGCGGCCACCGGTCGTGGTCTCCGGGGAGCCGAACATCACGCCGATCTTCTCGCGGAGCTGGTTGATGAAGATGGCGGTGGTCTTGGACTGGTTGAGCGCGCTGGTGATCTTGCGCAGCGCCTGGCTCATCAGACGGGCCTGGAGGCCGACGTGGCTGTCGCCCATCTCGCCCTCGATCTCCGCACGCGGGACGAGGGCTGCGACGGAGTCGATGACGATGAGGTCGAGGGCGCCGGAGCGGACCAGCATGTCCACGATCTCCAGGGCCTGCTCGCCGTTGTCCGGCTGGGAGAGGATCAGGTTGTCGATGTCGACACCGAGCTTGCGCGCGTACTCGGGGTCGAGGGCGTGCTCGGCGTCGACGAAGGCGACCTGGCCGCCGGCCTTCTGCGCGTTCGCCACGGCGTGCAGGGTCAGGGTCGTCTTACCGGAGGACTCCGGTCCGTAGATCTCCACGACACGGCCGCGCGGCAGGCCGCCGACGCCGAGGGCGACGTCGAGCGCGGTCGACCCGGTCGGGATGATCTCGATGGGCTCCCTCGACCGCTCGCCCATGCGCATGACCGCGCCCTTGCCGAACTGCCGTTCAATCTGTGCGAGCGCGGCGTCGAGCGCCTTCTCGCGGTCGGTTCCTGCCATGGGTTCCACCCGGTTTGCTTGAGTCGATCGCTTCACGTCAAAGACGCTAACGCCTGCCACTGACAATGCGCCCCGACGCAGGCTCGGCCTGTGGACAACCGGGGGGCTTAGTCGTACGAATCGGGCGAAAACTCCCCGCCGAGTGCCGCGCCTGAGCCTCCATCTGAATGGATGTTCGATTTTTGTGTCAAGCGCACCACGCGGTACTCCCGGGGGCGCACGACAGGTGCCGTCGGCCGGACGACACCCCGCCGGGGCGCTCCGGGCTCTCCTTCGGCGTGACCCTGATCGCGATCACCTGGGTCACGTCGCCGGCTACGAGGACTCCTCCGCGCCGGCCCGCTCCGTGCGCAGCCGCCGCAGCCGGGTGAGCAGGCCGGGGCTCGGGGCCCTGCTGCGGTGGCCGTGCACGCGGGGGTCGTCGGTGACGGCGTACCGCTTCACGTACGCCCCGAGGAAGGCCTGGAGCGTGGCCACCGCGGGGATGGCGATCAGCGCGCCGACGGCGCCCAGCAGGGCGGTGCCCGCGATGACCGAGCCGAAGGCGACCGCCGGGTGGATGTCCACCGTCCTGGCGGTCAGCTTGGGCTGGAGCATGTAGTTCTCGAACTGCTGGTAGACCACGACGAAGCCCAGCACCCACACCGCGTACCAGGGGTTCACCGTGAACGCGATCAGCATCGGCAGCGCGCCCGCGAGGTAGGTCCCGATGGTGGGGATGAACTGCGAGACCAGCCCCACCCAGACACCGAGCACGGGCGCGTACGGCACCCCGAGGGCCTCCAGCAGGATGTAGTGCGCGATGCCGGAGATGAGCGCCATGAGACCGCGCGAGTAGAGGTAGCCGCCCGTCTTGTCGACGGCGATCTCCCAGGCGCGCAGCACCTCGGCCTGGCGTGCGGGCGGCAGGACGGAGCACAGCGCACGGCGCAGCCGGGGGCCGTCGGCGGCGAAGTAGAACGAGAACAGCCCGACCGTCAGCAGCTGGAACAGGCCGCCGAGCACCTGGGCGGAGACGTCGAGGACACCGGCCGCGCTGTTCTGCGCGTACTTGCGCAGCCAGTCGGAGTGCAGCAGGCCCTCCTGGACGTCCACCCGTCTGAGTTCGGTGTGGAAGGTCTCGTTGATCCAGTTGATCAGCGAGTCAAGATACTGCGGGAAACCCTCGATCATCTTGATGATCTGGCCGGCGAGCATGGAGCCGAGCAGGGCGACGAAGCCGGCGACGACGACCGTCAGCCCGAGGAAGACCAGGAAGGTGGCGAGCCCCCGGCGCATGCCACGGGCGGCCATCCGGCTGACCGCGGGCTCTATCGCGAGCGCCAGGAAGAACGCGATCAACACGTTGATCAACAGTGCGGTGAGCTGGTGGAAGGCCCAGCTGCCGAGCTGGAACGCGGCGACCAGCGCGAGCGCGAGCACCATGGCGCGCGGCAGCCAGCGCGGCATCCGGGCCGGAAGGACGGCGCCGGGGGCCGGGGGGTCGTCGGGCGGCGTCGTCCCGGTCGGTGCCGTGTGCCCGATGGGCGGCTGGATGTCCTCGTCAGTGGGTGCCACGGGCCCAGTGTCGCCGACCGCGCGGGTAACGAGCACCCACCGCCGATCTTCGTGACAGATCGGTGCCATACCGCCGCGTCAACGTTGCCTGATCAGCGCCTCTCCCCTGGCACGTCCATGACCGCGCAGACCGCGCGCCACACGTCCTTGGCGTCCCAGCCCGCGTCCAGCGCCTCGTTCACCGTGCGCCCGCCCAGCTCCGTCATGACGTGATCGCGCGCGAACGTGTCGGCGTACCCCGGACCGAAGTGTTCCGCCATCCGCTGCCAGAAGACCGTCAACCGCATGAAACCAGTATCCCGCCCCTACGGGTGGGCCCCGGCCGGGACCGCTCGCCGAGACCGCTTTGCGCCCTACGGTCTGACGCATGGCCGAATCAGGAGCTTCCGCACTCCCCCCTGCGCGCCCGGCGCGCTCCCCGCTCTACCGCGCCGAACAGTTCGTGTGGCTGACCGCGCGGGTACTGGAGCAGCGCCTCTTCGCGTACCACTTCCTGCACGGCGCCCCGGACCCGGTGGAGACGGCGCTGGACGCCTACCGCAACGAGGACGGCGGCTACGGGCACGCGCTGGAGCCCGATCTGCGCGGCCCCGTCAGCCAGCCCCTGCACACCGCCCGCGCGCTGGGCGTCCTCGACGCCGTCGGGCGCTGCGGCGGGCAGCGGGTGGAGCGCGTGTGCCGGTATCTGACCACCGTCTCCACGGCGGACGGCGCGCTGCCCTCGGTCGTCCCCGGTCAGGGCGGGTATCCGACGGCGCCCTTCGTGCCGGTGGTGGACGACCCGCCCAGCGATCTGCTGGCCACCGGACCTATCGTGGGGCTCTTGCACCGCAACGAGGTCTGGCACGCCTGGCTGTTCCGGGCGACCGACTTCTGCTGGCAGGCCGTGGAGTCGCTGGAGAAGTCCCACCCCTACGAGGTGGAGGCCGCCGTGGCCTTCCTGGACTCGGTGCCGGACCGCCCGCGCGCGGAGGCCGCCGCCGACCGGCTCGGCCGCCTGGTGCGCGAGCAGCGGCTCGCGGCACTGGACCCGGCCCGGCTCGACGCCTGGCCCGTCGCGCCCGGCTACGCCCCCGGTGAGCACCACTTCCCGCACGACTTCGCCCGGCACCCGCACTCGCTCGCGCGCGCGTGGTTCACGGACGCGGAGATGACCCGCTCACTGGACCACCTGGCCGCCGAGCAGCGCGAGGACGGCGGGTGGCCGATCCGCTGGCGGCGGTGGGCGCCGGCCGCCGCTCTGGAGGCACGCCCCGCGGTGACCATCGCGGCACTGCGCACCCTGCGGGCGTACGGCCGCTACGTGGGCTGAGCCGGCCCCTCTCACCCCCCGAGGGCCCGCACCCCGGCCGTCACCAGCACGGCCGCCGCGACGACCAGCAGGAACGGCGCGCGCAGGATCAGCGCCACGGCGGCGGCGCCGAGCCCGGCGGCCCGCGCGTCCAGCACGAGCGCGTGGCCGTCGGCGAACGTCTGCTGGGCCGTGAGCGCGGCCAGGAGGGCGACCGGGAGCAGAGCGGCGAGCCGCCGTACGAACGGCCGCTCCATGGCTCCCGCGGGCACGAGCAGCCCGGCGAGCTTGACGGCGTAACAGCCGAGGACGGTCAGACCGACCGCGATCCACGTGTTCACCGGTCCTCCCCCGATCCCTTCGAGTGCTCCGGCGCGTCCGTGGCCGTCGGCCCGGTACGACGGCCGCGCCGGCCCTCGGCGAGCAGCGCGAGCGGTGCCGCGAGCGCCGCCACCAGGACGGGCACGCCGGCCGGCAGGACGGGCAGCGCGGCGAGACCGAGCAGGACCGCGAGGCCGGCGACCGCGCGTTCGGTGGCCGTCGTGAGCATCGGCGCGAGCAGGGCCAGGAACACGGCGGGCCCGGCGGCGTCCAGGCCCCACGCGCGCGTGTCGCCGATGGCCTTGGCGCCCAGCGCGCCGAGCAGTGTGGTGAGGTTCCACAGCAGGTACAGGCTGAGCCCGGTGACGGTGAAGCCGATGCGGGCGGTGCGCCGGGTGGGCTGGGCGAGAGTGACCGCGGTGGTCTCGTCGATCACCCACTGGGCGGCGAAGGGCCGCACCGCGCGCGGGAGGGCGAGCACCTGCGACAGCCGCAGTCCGTAGAACGCGTTGCGCACGCCCAGGAAGAAGGCACCGGCGGCGGCCGTGTACGGGTTGCCGCCGGCGGCGAGGGCGCCGACCAGGGCGAACTGTGAGGCGCCGGTGAACACCAGGAGGCTGAGCGCGCAGGTCTGGAGCAGGCCCAGTCCGCTGCCGGCCGAGGTCACGCCGAAGGCGAAGCCCGAGAGGCCGACGGCGACGCCGACCCCCAGGGCGTCCCGTACGACGGCCGCGTCCGGTTTGTCCGTGCTGTCGGGGGTCGTGTCCGTGAGTGCTGTCTGCTGTGCCACGCGAAGGACGGTACGGGCCGATGTCAGCGCGGGTCTTGTACGTTCTTGCGCTCCCGCTGGTAGGCGCCCGGGGGCACACCGACGATCCGCGTGAAGTGCCGGTTGAGGTGGGGCTGGTCGGTGAAGCCGACGGCGACGGCCGCTTCGGCGGGGGCGGTGCCCGCGTCCAGCAGGTGCCGCGCGCGGCGCACCCGGACGTCGGTCAGCCAGGTGTGCGGCGGCATGCCGTAGGCGTCGCGGAACGCGCGCAGCAGCGCGAAGGGGCTGGTCCCGAGGTCGGTGGCGAGGGCTTCCAGGGTCGGCGGCGCGGCGATCCGCTCTTCCAGCACCGCACGCGCGCGGGCGGCGATCCGGGCTCCGGCCGTCCGGGGCCGCCGCTGCGGCAGCGGTCCGCCGTTCAGCCGCAGCAGCCTGGTCACGGCGACCCTGAGCAGGGTGTCGGCGGCCAGCGCGTTGCCCTCGTCGGCGGCCCGGAGCACCTGGTGGACCAGGCGGACGGTGTAGGGGTCGTCGAGGACCGGGCTTGCGAAGCCGGGGGTGCCGCGGACGGCAGTGGTCTCGGCGGCTATGGCGGCGACCACCTCGGGCGAGGGGTAGAGCGCGCCGTACAGCCAGCCCTCCGGCACGCCCGCCCGCCCGGTGTGCGGGGTGTCCGGGTTGATCAGGGCCAGGGCGCCCGCGCCGACGGAGACGTCCGACCCGCGGTGGTGGAAGACCTCCACGCCGTCGGTGAGGGCCGCGATGACGAAGTGCTCGTGGGTGTGCCGGACGAACGCCTTGCGCACGTACCGGGCCCGCAGCAGGTCGACACCGGGCAGTTCCGCGTACCGCCAGTGCCGTGCCCGCTCCACCGTCCGGTCCGCGCCCTGGCGGTTCGCGTCCGGCCGGTCCTCGCCCCGTCCCGCTGCGCCCGCCACACGCCCATTCTCCGCCAAGCAGGCGGCAAGCAGCCGCCGAGCAGCCGCCCGGCACCTGCCCGGCAGCCCGCCGCACGGCGTTCGCCCAGGTCAGCGCGATTGTCAGTGGCCGGGTGCAGGATGGACGCATGGTCAGCTCCGCACATCGAGCCCTCGACGGCTTCTCGCCCGCGACCCGCGGCTGGTTCACGGGGGCGTTCTCCGCGCCCACCGCGGCCCAGGCGGGCGCGTGGCAGGCCATCCAGCAGGGCTCGGACGTGCTGGTGGTGGCCCCGACCGGCTCCGGCAAGACGCTGGCCGCGTTCCTCGCCGCCCTCGACCAGCTGGCCGCGGCCCCGCCCCCGGCGGACCCGAAGAAGCGCTGCCGGGTGCTGTACGTGTCGCCGCTGAAGGCGCTCGCCGTCGATGTCGAGCGCAACCTCCGCAGCCCGCTGACCGGCATCCGCCAGGAGTCCGTGCGCCGCGGCCTGCCCGAGCCGGAGATTCGGGTCGGCATCCGCTCGGGCGACACCCCGCCCGCCGAGCGGCGCGCCCTGTCCACCCGGCCGCCGGACATCCTCATCACCACCCCCGAGTCGCTGTTCCTGATGCTGACCTCGGCCACCCGCGACGCGCTCACGGGCGTGGAGACGGTGATCCTGGACGAGGTGCACGCGGTGGCGGGCACCAAGCGCGGCGCGCATCTCGCGCTGACCCTGGAGCGGCTGGACGAACTGCTGCCGAAGCCGGCCCGCCGGATCGGTCTGTCCGCGACCGTGCGCCCGGTGGACGAGATCGGCCGGTACCTGTCGCCGCGCCGCAAGGTGGAGATCGTCCAGCCGGAGTCCGGCAAGGAGTTCGACCTGTCGGTGGTCGTCCCGGTGCAGGACATGGGCGAGCTGGGCGGCTCCCCGGCGACGGAGGCCGCCGAGGGTGGGGAGCGGCCCTCGATCTGGCCGCACGTGGAGGAGCGGATCACCGACCTGGTCCAGTCCCACCGCTCCACGATCGTGTTCGCCAACTCCCGCCGCCTGGCGGAGCGGCTGTGCAACCGTCTCAACGAGATCGCCTACGAGCGCGCGACCGGCGAGTCCCTGGACGAGCACCACGCCCCGGCCGAGCTGATGGGCGGTTCCGGCGCCGCCGCGGGCGCGCCCCCGGTGATCGCCCGCGCGCACCACGGCTCGGTCTCCAAGGAGCAGCGCGCCCTGGTGGAGGAGGACCTGAAGGCGGGGCGGCTGCCCGCCGTGGTCGCCACCTCCAGCCTGGAGCTGGGCATCGACATGGGCGCCGTGGACCTGGTGGTCCAGGTCGAGTCCCCGCCGTCGGTGGCCTCTGGACTCCAGCGGGTGGGCCGCGCGGGACACCAGGTGGGCGCCGTCTCCACCGGGGTGGTCTTCCCGAAGTACCGGGGCGACCTGGTGCAGGCGGCCGTGGTCACCGAGCGGATGCGCACGGGCTCGATCGAGTCCCTGCGGGTGCCCGCGAACCCGCTGGACGTGCTCGCGCAGCAGGTGGTCGCCATGACCGCGCTCGACACCTGGCAGTACGACGACCTGCTCACCGTGGTCCGCCGGGCGGCCCCCTTCGCCTCGCTGCCCGAGTCGGCGTTCACGGCGGTCCTCGACATGCTCGCGGGCCGCTACCCGTCCGACGCGTTCGCCGAGCTGCGCCCGCGCGTGGTGTGGGACCGCGTGACCGGCACCGTCACCGGCCGCCCGGGCGCCCAGCGGCTCGCCGTCACCTCCGGCGGCACGATCCCCGACCGGGGCCTGTTCGGGGTCTTCCTCGCCGGCAGCGACCCGAAGAAGGGCGGTGGCCGGGTCGGCGAGCTGGACGAGGAGATGGTCTACGAGTCCCGCGTGGGCGACGTGTTCACGCTGGGCACGAGTTCCTGGCGCATCGAGGACATCACCCGGGACCGGGTGCTGGTCTCCCCCGCGCCGGGCGTGCCGGGCCGGCTGCCGTTCTGGAAGGGTGACCAACTCGGCCGCCCCCTCGAACTGGGCCGCGCGGTGGGCGCCTTCCTGCGCGAGGTCGGTTCGCTGCCCCAGGACGACGCCCGGCTCCGGCTGCTCGCCGCGGGCCTGGACGCGTGGGCCGCGGACAACGTGCTGGCGTACCTGGACGAACAGCGCGAGGCCTGCGGCCACATTCCGGACGACCGCACGATCGTGGTGGAGCGCTTCCGGGACGAGCTGGGCGACTGGCGGGTCGTCGTCCACTCCCCCTTCGGCGCCCAGGTCCACGCCCCGTGGGCGCTCGCCCTGGGCGCCCGACTGTCCGAGCGGTACGGCATGGACGCGCAGGTCATGCACGCCGACGACGGCATCGTGCTGCGCCTGCCCGACGCCGATCTCATGGGCCTCGACCTCCTCGACCAGCAGCCCGCGCGGACCGGCACCGAATACGACGGCGAACAGGCCCCGGTGGGCGCGGCGGACGTCGTCTTCGACAAGGGCGAGGTCGACCAGGTCGTCACCGACCAGGTCGGCGGCTCCGCCCTGTTCGCCTCCCGGTTCCGCGAGTGCGCCGCCCGGGCCCTGCTGCTGCCCCGCCGCAGCCCCGGCAAGCGCACCCCGCTGTGGCAGCAGCGCCAGCGGGCGGCCCAACTGCTCCAGGTGGCGAGCGAGTTCGGCTCCTTCCCGATCGTGCTGGAAGCGGTCCGCGAGTGCCTCCAGGACGTCTTCGACGTGCCCGGCCTGGTCGAGCTGATGGGTGACGTCGAGTCCCGCAAGGTGCGGCTGGTCGAGGTCACCACCCCCGAGCCGTCCCCCTTCGCCCGCTCCCTGCTGTTCGGGTACGTCGCCCAGTTCCTGTACGAGGGCGACTCCCCGCTCGCCGAGCGCCGGGCCGCCGCGCTCTCCCTGGACTCCCGGCTGCTGGCCGAGCTGCTGGGCCAGGCGGAGCTGCGCGAGCTGCTCGACGCCGACGTGCTGACCGACCTGGAGCGCGAGCTGCAGTGGCTCGCCGACGACCGCCGGGTCAAGGACGTGGAGGGAACCGCCGATGTCCTGCGCGTCCTCGGTCCGCTCACCGACGCCGAACTGCTCGCGCGCGGCGCGGATCCGCACTGGGCGCGGGAGCTGGCCGGCGCCCGCCGGGCCATCAAGGTGCGGATCGCCGGCGCCGACCACTGGGCGGCCGTCGAGGACGCGGGCCGGCTGCGCGACGCGCTCGGCACCGCCCTGCCCGTCGGCGTGCCCGAGGCCTTCACCGAGCCGGTCAAGGACCCGCTCGGCGACCTCCTCGCGCGCCACGCCCGCACCCACGGCCCGTTCACGTCCGCCGGCGCCGCGGCCCGCTTCGGTCTGGGCGTCGCGGTCACCGAGGGCGCGTTGCAGCGGCTCGCGGCGAACGGCCGGGTGGTGCAGGGCGAGTTCCACCCGGCGGGCATCGGCCAGGAGTGGTGCGACGCCACCGTACTGCGCCGGCTGCGCCGCCGGTCCCTCGCGGCGCTGCGCCACGAGCTGGAACCCGTGCCACCGCCGGCGCTCGCGCAGTTCCTGCCGCAGTGGCAGCACATCGGCAAGGGCCACGGGCTGCGGGGCATCGACGGACTGGCGCGCGCCGTCGAGCAGTTGCAGGGTGCCTCCGTGCCCGCCTCCGCGCTGGAGAAGCTGGTGCTGCCGTCGCGGGTGGCGAACTACACGCCCGCGATGCTGGACGAACTGACCGCCGCGGGCGAGGTCGTGTGGGCCGGCGCGGGTGCCCTGCCCGGCAAGGACGGCTGGATCTCCCTCTACCTCGCCGACGCGGCACCACTATTGCTGCCGCCCCCGCACCCGCTGGAGCTGACGGCGCTGCACCAGTCGGTCCTCGACGCCCTCTCCGGCGGCTACGGCCTGTTCTTCCGTCAGATCGCCGACCAGGTCCGGGCCACCACCCACCCGGAGGCCACCGACCCCCAACTCGCCGACTCCCTCTGGGACCTGGCCTGGTCGGGCCGGCTCACCAACGACACCCTCACCCCCCTGCGCTCCCTGCTCGGCTCGGGCCGTACGGCGGGTTCGACGGCGCATCGCGCCAAGCGCGGCGTCCCGCGCGGCCGGTACGGCTCACTGACGGCCGCCGCCCGTGCCACGGCCTCGCGCACCGGCCCGCCGACCGTCGCCGGACGCTGGTCGCTGCTGCCCACCGCCGAACCGGACGCCACCGTGCGCGCGCACGCGCTGGCCCGGACCCTGCTCGACCGGCACGGTGTGGTCACCCGGGGAGCGGTGGCGGCGGAGGGCGTCGAGGGCGGTTTCTCGGCGGTGTACCGGGTGCTGTCCGCGTTCGAGGACAGCGGCCAGGCGCGGCGCGGCTACGTCGTCGAGGGCCTCGGCGCGGCCCAGTTCGCGATGGACGGCGCGGTGGACCGGCTGCGGGCCGTGTCCAACGCGCGCGAGCGGGGCGAGGCGCTGCCCGCCCCGGACCGCCCGAACGGCTTCCCCGAGCCGGGCTTCCCGCAGGGCACCGGTACCGCCGGTTCCGCTCACGGCCACACCCCCTCCGACGGCTTCGACGGCACCGACAGCGGCTTCGCGCACCCCGGTCTGGACGGCGACTTCACCTGGCCGCCGCCGGACCAACCCGCCGGCCCCGACGCGTACGTTCCCCCGCGTGACCTGGCCGACCCCTTCGCCGCCCCCGGCTACGGCGGCCCCCGAGGCAGCGGCCCCTCGGCCTACGGCCGCGCGGGAAGCCGGGGTTTCGGCGGCGGCCGTACCCCGTCACCCGACCCGCGTGCCGTGGTCCTGGCCGCCGCCGACCCGGCGAACGCCTTCGGCGCGGCCCTGCCCTGGCCGGAGCCGCCGACCGGCGCCGGACACAAACCCGGCCGCAAGGCGGGCTCGCTGGTGGTCCTGGTCGCCGGGGAGCTGGCGCTGTACATGGAACGCGGCGGCAAGACCCTGCTGGCCTGGCCCACCGCGCCGGACACCGACGCCGGGGAGGACGCGCGGCTGCGCACCGCCGCCGAGGCGCTCGCCACGGCGGCCCGCGCCGGCTCCCTCGGCACGGTCACGGTCGAACGGATCAACGGTGCCCAGGCGTTGACCGCCCCCATGGGCACCCTCCTGGAGGCGGCGGGCTTCGTCGCGACCCCGCGCGGCCTGCGCCTGAGAGCGTGACCCCGGTGGCACCGGTGCTCCGCGCCTCCGTCCGCCCATCGTGGCACCCTTGACGCATGCCCGAAGGTGACACGGTCTGGCAGGCGGCGCGGCGGCTGCACGAGGCACTCGCGGGCCGGACGCTGACGCGCAGCGACTTCCGGGTGCCGAAGTACGCGACGGTCGACCTCACCGGCCGAGGGGTGCTCGCCACCCTCGCGCGCGGCAAGCACCTGTTCACCCGGTTCGAGGGCGGCCTGAGTCTGCACTCCCATCTGCGGATGGAGGGCGCCTGGAAGGTGTTCGGGACCGGTGAGCGCTGGCGGGGCGGAGCGGCGTACCAGATCCGGGTGATCCTCGGCACCGCCGACCGCGCGGCTGTCGGCTACCGCCTCCCGGTGCTGGAACTGCTGCGCACGACCGAGGAGGAGAACGTCGTCGGTCATCTGGGCCCCGACCTGCTCGGGCCGGACTGGGACCCCGCACACGCCCTGGCCAACGTGCTCGCCGACCCCGCCCGCCAGCTCGGCGAGGCCCTCCTCGACCAGCGGAATCTGGCCGGGATCGGCAACGTCTACAAGAGCGAGCTGTGCTTCCTGCTCGGTGTCACGCCCTGGCTGCCCGCCGGCGCGCTCCCCGCCGACCGCGCGGACAAGCTCCCCGTCCTCGCCAAGAAGCTGCTGGAGGCCAACCGCGACCGCCCGGTCCGCAGGACCACCGGTCTGCCCGGCCAGGACCTGTTCGTCTACAGCCGCGCCCCGCGCCCCTGCCTGCGCTGCGGCACCTCGATCCGGGTGGCCGACCAGGGCGACGGCTCGCAGGACCGTCCGACCTACTGGTGCCCCACCTGCCAGACCGGCCCGGCACCCGCCCCCGGCTCCCCCCAGCGCTGGCGCGACCGTTACCCCCGCCGCACCGCCTGACCGGCAGAACACCCCGGCGCACTCAGAGCGGAGCGGACTCCTCGCCCGGACGAGGCCGCCGAGCCCGGGGCGCCGCCCCGGTGACACCGTCCAGCCGCCACGCGCCGCCCCAGCGCCCCGCCGGGACGGCTCCGGCCGCGTCCCCCTTCGGTACACAGTGCACCGGCAGCAGACCCAGCCCCCAGCCGCCGGCCGCCACGGCCCCCTCCAGCACGCCCGCCCCCTCCCCCAGGGCGAGCCTCAGCACGGCCCACCACCACACCGCCCCGCACCCCAGCGCGAGCCCCCAGCGCACCCCCGACCGCCCCCCGCGCACTATTCGCCCCACCATGTCCGCACCACCTCCTGCCGGACGCTAACCGGTGCCCTCGGAGATCGAGAGGGCGCATCGAGGGCACACGGACGCAGACGGCGCCGCCCCCGGGGGGACGGACCGGGTCATCCGGGCGTGGGCGGCCTCAGACGTGCTCCGCCTGGAACATCCAGTGATGTTTCTCCAGATCCGCCGTGATCTGGATGAACAGGTCCTGCGACACCGGGTCCGCCTCAGCGGTGGCCGCCACCCGTTCCCGCATTCGGGTGATGACGGAGCCCAGCGCGTGCACCATCGCGCCGACCGCGTCCGCGTCCTCGATCCAGCCGCCCGGGGTCGTCTCGATACCACTGCCGGCGGCCACCGTGGCGGCGCGGCCGTCGGGCGGGACGCCCAGCGCGGAGGCCCGCTCGGCGACGGTGTCGGAGTGGGCGCGCGCGGAGTCCACGACCTCGTCCAGCTGAAGGTGGATGGAGCGGAACCGGGGCCCGACGACGTTCCAGTGGATCTGCTTGGCGGTCAGGGCGAGGTCCACCAGATCGACCAGCGCGCCTTGCAGCGCCTCGGCGACGACCTTGAGGTCCGCGTCGTCCAGCGGGCTCTTCACGACGTACATCCGCTTCCTCCGGTGTTCGGGCCCCGTCACATCCCTCCCACCATGACCGCAGCGCCCTTGACCGGCAACGCGAAGGCCCCGGCCGGTCCGCCCAGTTCCTGGGGGATCGGCCGGGGCCTCACTCGTATCGGGGTGGCTATGCCGCGTGCGCGGGTGTCACGCGGCGACCACGTCCACGGCCTCGGCGGGCGCCTTGATGGTCACCCGTTCCGGTGGCACACCGGTCACCGAGACGGAACCCAGCATCGGACGGACCGACGTGGTCACGGGCTCGGTGGCCGCGGCGGACCTGGCCAGCTCGGCGAGCGCCAGCTCGTCGCTCACTTCGCGCATGAGTTCCGACATCCGTACGTCCAGCGCGTCGCAGATGGCGGAGAGCAGCTCGGAGGACGCCTCCTTCTGCCCCCGCTCCACCTCGGAGAGATAGCCGAGTGAGACTCGGGCGGACGAGGAGACTTCGCGCAGAGTACGGCCCTGGCGTTGGCGCTGCCGACGCAGCACGTCACCCAGCAGGCGACGGAGCAGAATCATCGGTGGCTCCCTCCTCGGACCGCGTAGCCGCATCCTTCTCGCCCCACCGTACCGCCTTGCGCCGCGGCCGTGCGGGGAGCGATGTCGTGTTCACTCAGGGCTGCAAACATCAAAACCCCCCGTTCCGTTCCGTATCCTGTGCCCGCTCATTCCCGGTCTGTTCGCCCGCCAGCTGCTCCAAAAGCACTGCGAGTACGCTCCGTACACTCTCCATACGAATTTCCGCACGGCCGCCGTTCAACCGCAGGGCCGCCACTTTTCCGCCACCGGCAGAACCAGCGCGATCCGTCACAGGGCCGTCGACGGCGACGAAAACCGTGCCGACGGGCTTGCCGTCCTGCGGCTCGGGGCCCGCCACTCCGGTGGTCGCGATGCCCCAGTCGGCACCGAGGACTTTGCGCACCCCGGCCGCCATCTGGGCCGCCACCTGCGGATCCACCGCTCCGTGCCGCGCCAGCAGATCGTCGTCGACCCCCAGCAGCTCGTGCTTGAGTCCGGTGGCGTACGCGGTGATGGAGCCCCGGAACACCCTGGACGCCCCCGGCACCGCCGTGATCTCCGCCGCCACCAGGCCACCGGTCAGCGACTCGGCGACGGCGAGGGTGTCTTCCCTCACGGTCAGTAGTCGCACCAGTTCGGTGGCCGGGGAACTCACGCTTCCGTCTCCTCCAACGCCGCCGCGCGCTCGGCGATTCCCTGCCTGCGCAGCACAATGGCTTGTCTTACATAGTCGAGGCCGGTGACGACGGTCAGCACGACCGCCGCGGCCATCACCCAGAACCTCAGGGTGGCCAGCCATCCCGTCAGTGCCAGCACGTACATCCCGACGGCCACGCCCTGGGTGAGCGTCTTGAGCTTGCCGCCGCGGCTGGCGGGGATCACGCCGTAGCGAATGACCAGAAAACGCAGCAGCGTGATGCCGAGTTCCCGGCCGAGGATCACCACCGTCACCCACCACGGCAGATCGCCGAGCGCGGACAGACAGATCAGCGCCGCCCCCATGATCGCCTTGTCGGCGATGGGGTCGGCGATCTTCCCGAAGTCGGTGACCAGGTCGTAGGTGCGCGCCAGGTGACCGTCGAACAGGTCGGTGATCATGGCGATGGCGAAGGCCGCCCAGGCCAGCGAGCGCCAGGCCGGGTCGTAGCCGCCGTCGGCCAGCATCAGCGCCACGAAGCCGGGCACCAGCACGAGCCGGAGCATGGTCAGCAGGTTGGCGACGTTCCAGACGCTGGCCTGGTTGACGGCCGCGGCGGCGATCTTCGCACCGCGCGCGGGCCGGCCGTCGACGGCAGGTCCGGCGCCGGGGACGGGGGCAGAAGCGGAGACCTCGGGGGCAACGCCGTCGTCGGCGGCGGCGGTCCCACGGGCGCCGTGCGCGCCGGAGGAGCCGCCCGCGGCGGATGCCGGGACTCCGGTCATCTGCCCGCCTCCTCACTACACGCGAGCGAGCCGGTCAGCGGCTCGGCAACCAGGTCGACACCCTCCGTACCGACCACCTTCGCCTCGACCATACGTCCGACGCTCAGGCCCGCGCCGCTCGTGAGCAGCACCTGGCCGTCCGTCTCGGGGGCCTGGTGCTCCGCGCGGCCGTACACGCCCTCCTCGTCGTCCACCGACTCCACCAGGACGTGCACGCTCTCGCCGAGGCGCTCCTCGGCGCGCTGCGAGACCAGTTCCTCGGCCAGCCGGGAGATGTGCGCCAGGCGCTCGGCGACCAGGTCCGGATCGAGCTTGCCGTCGTAGGTCGCGGCCTCGGTGCCCTCCTCGTCGGAGTAGCCGAAGACACCGATGGCGTCCAGGCGCGCGCCGTTCAGGAAGCGTTCCAGCTCGGCCAGGTCGGCCTCGCTCTCGCCGGGGAAGCCGACGATGAAGTTGGAGCGCACACCGGCCTGGGGGGCCTTGCCGCGGATGGTGTCGAGCAGTTCCAGGAAGCGGTCGGTGTCGCCGAAGCGGCGCATGGCGCGCAGCACGTTCGGCGCGGAGTGCTGGAAGGACAGGTCGAAGTACGGGGCGATCTTCGGCGTCGAGGTCAGGACGTCGATCAGGCCGGGGCGCATCTCGGCCGGCTGGAGGTAGCTGACGCGCACCCGCTCGATGCCGTCGACCGCCGCGAGGTCCGGCAGCAGGGACTCCAGCAGGCGGATGTCGCCCAGGTCCTTGCCGTAGGAGGTGTTGTTCTCGGAGACCAGCATGATCTCCTTCACGCCCTGCTCGGCCAGCCAGCGCGTCTCGTTCAGGACGTCGCCGGGGCGGCGGGAGATGAAGGAGCCGCGGAAGGACGGGATGGCGCAGAAGGAGCAGCGCCGGTCGCAGCCGGAGGCCAGCTTGACCGAGGCGACCGGCGCGCCGTCCAGACGCCGGCGCAGGGGCGCGCGGGGGCCGGAGGCGGGCGCCAGGCCGTCGGGGAGGTCGGCCGGGCCGTGTCCGGGCAGCGCGACCGCGGCGGCCGACTCCTGCCGCTCGGCGGGGCTGATCGGCAGCAGCTTGCGGCGGTCGCGGGGGGTGTGGGCGGCGTGGATGCCGCCGGACAGGATGGTCTGGAGGCGGTCGGAGATGTCCGCGTAGTCGTCGAAGCCGAGCACGCCGTCGGCCTCGGGCAGCGCCTCGGCCAGGTCCTTGCCGTACCGCTCGGCCATGCAGCCCACCGCCACGACGGCCTGGGTTCTGCCATGCCCCTTGAGGTCGTTGGCCTCCAGCAGAGCGTCGACGGAGTCCTTCTTGGCGGCTTCGACGAAACCGCAGGTGTTGACCACGGCGACGTCGGCGTCCGTGGCGTCCTCGACGAGCTGCCAGCCGTCCGCCTCCAAACGGCCTGCGAGCTCCTCGGAATCCACCTCGTTACGAGCGCAGCCGAGAGTGACGAGTGCGACGGTACGGCGTTCAGGCATGGGCTCAAGACTACTTTGTCCCACCGACACCCCGCGTCGACGGGGTTGGCCGAGCCCGGCCGACCCCGTCAGGTGCGCCACCCGAGGGGCGGCTCAGCCGGCCTCGGGGTCGCCCTTCGTGTACGTGAGGCGCTGCACCGAGCCCTGCTGGAAGGTGTCCTCGATCTTCTTGCCGTTGACGTAGAGCTGGATCGCGCCCGCGTCGCCGAGGATCAGGTTGATCTTGGTGCTGTCCTGGAAGGTCTTGGACTCGCCCTTGTTCAGCAGTCCGTCGAAGAGCATCCGGCCGTTGTGGTCCTTGGCCGAGATCCAGCTGCGTCCCTCGGGCGCGCTGACCCGGACGGTGACCTTGTCCTGGGGCGCGGCGGCGATGGCGCTGTCGGTGGGCTCCCCGGCCGGCTCGGCGGGCTTGTCCTTGGCGGGCGCGGGTGCGGCCGACTTGCTGGCCGCCGGGGTGGCTCCCTCGGTGACCTGCGACTTCGCGTCGTTGTCGGACCCGCCGCCCTTGACCGCGGTGAAGCCGACGAAGCCGATCACGACGACGATCGCGGCGACCATGGCCGCGGTCCAGTTGGGGCCGCGCCGCTCGGGACGGATCCGCTCCGCCTCGAACAGGGGTGCGGCGGGGGTGGGGGCGGGCCGGCCGCCGTGCTCGGCGTCGAACTGGGCGATCAGCGGCTCGGGGTCGAGATGGACGGCCTTGGCCAGCGTGCGCAGGTGTCCGCGGGCGTACACGTCGCCGCCGCAGGGGGCGAAGTCGTCCGCCTCGATGGCGTGCACGATGGCGATACGGACACGAGTGGCGCTGCTGACATCGTCCACGGTGAGCCCGGCCGCGATCCGCGCCTGCCGCAGCGCGCGGCCCACGGAGACGCGGGCTTCCTGGGACTCGTCTCGGAACGGACGCTCGTCTTCAGGGGAGTTGCCGAGGGACACGGGGGCGCCTTTCGAGCGTATAGCCACCTGTGCTGGAAGCTCAGTCTAGGGGGGTGACGAAAGGGTGGGGCAACCGGACGATACGACTGACCACACCATCGGAACGACCGGACATTCCGATGGTCGGACAAGCAGGTACCCCATGACGGGACCCTCACCTGTCCTCTCGCTCAACTGGACGTACGACAAAGGGAAAGGGTTGCTCATGGCCGGCTAACGGGTGGGTCACGGGGATACGGCCGTCCGGCGTACGGGCTTGCGCCGGACGGGCCCTCTCAGGTCACCCTCAAGACTCCCCGCGAATCACCGCGAGCACGCCGTCCAGCTCGTCGGGTTTCACGAGAACGTCACGCGCCTTGGATCCCTCACTCGGCCCCACGATGTTGCGGGACTCCATGAGATCCATCAGTCTGCCCGCCTTGGCGAAGCCCACACGCAGCTTGCGCTGGAGCATGGACGTCGAACCGAACTGCGTGGAGACGACCAGCTCGGCCGCCTGGCACAGCAGGTCCAGGTCGTCGCCGATGTCCTCGTCGATCTCCTTCTTCTGCTTGGTGCCCACGGTGACGTCGTCCCGGAAGACCGGCGCCATCTGGTCCTTGCAGTGCTGGACGACGACGGCGACCTCTTCCTCGGTCACGAAGGCGCCCTGCATACGGGTGGGCTTGTTGGCGCCCATCGGCAGGAACAGGCCGTCGCCCTTGCCGATCAGCTTCTCGGCGCCGGGCTGGTCGAGGATGACCCGGGAGTCGGCCAGCGAGGAGGTGGCGAAGGCCAGCCGGGAGGGCACGTTGGCCTTGATCAGACCGGTGACCACGTCGACCGAGGGGCGCTGGGTGGCGAGCACCAGGTGGATGCCGGCCGCGCGCGCGAGCTGCGTGATGCGCACGATGGCGTCCTCGACGTCACGCGGGGCCACCATCATCAGGTCGGCCAGCTCGTCCACGATCACCAGCAGGTAGGGGTACGGCTGCAGCTCGCGCTCGCTGCCCTCGGGCGGCTTGACCTTGCCCTCGCGCACGGCCCGGTTGAAGTCGTCGATGTGCCGGTAGCCGTAGGCGGCGAGGTCGTCGTAGCGCAGGTCCATCTCGCGGACGACCCACTGGAGCGCCTCGGCGGCCCGCTTGGGGTTGGTGATGATCGGCGTGATCAGGTGCGGGATGCCCTCGTAGGCGGTCAGCTCGACGCGCTTGGGGTCGACCAGGATCATCCGGACGTCCTCCGGGGTCGCCCGCATCATGATCGAGGTGATCAGGCAGTTGATGCAGGACGACTTGCCGGAACCGGTGGCGCCGGCGACCAGCATGTGCGGCATCTTCGCCAGCGAGTGCATGACATAGCCGCCCTCGACGTCCTTGCCGAAGGCGACCAGCATCGGGTCGTCGTCCTCGGCGGACTCCGCGAGCCGCAGCACGTCGCCGAGGTTGACCATCTCCCGGTCGGTGTTCGGGATCTCGATGCCGACCGCGGACTTGCCGGGGATCGGGCTGATGATCCGCACGTCGGGGCTGGCGACGGCGTACGCGATGTTCTTGGTCAGCGCGGTGATCCGCTCGACCTTCACGGCGGGGCCCAGCTCGACCTCGTAACGGGTGACCGTCGGTCCGCGGGTGAAGCCGGTGACGGCCGCGTCGACCTTGAACTCGGTGAAGACCTGGGTGAGCGAGGCGACGACCGCGTCGTTGGCCGCGCTGCGCGCCTTGCCGGGGCCGCCGCGGGTGAGCAGGTCGAGCGCGGGCAGCGAGTAGGTGATGTCCCCGGAGAGCTGGAGCTGCTCCGCGCGCGCGGGCAGCTCGCGGGGCTGCTCGGGCGCCTTCTTGGTGAGGTCGGGGACGACTCCCCCGGTGTCCCCCGTCCTGAGCCGCTCCTGCTTGGGGCGGGCGGCCGGGACCGGTGCCGGGGCGGGTGCGGATGCCGGCTCGGAGGCGGGCGCGGGGGTCGGTACCGGGGTGGTGTCCTCGCGGTCGCCGACGCTGACGCCCTGGGTGAGGTCGGCGACCACCGGGGACGGCGGCATGCCGTGCTGCACCGCGCCGTCGAGCGCGGCGGCGGCAGCGGCGGCGACGTCCACGGCATCCGGGTGCCGCGGGTCCGGCTGGGGCACCGCAGAGCGCCGGGGGCGGCCCCGGCGCTGCGAGAGGGCGGTCTCCTCGGCGATGTCCGGGTCATAGGCCTGGGGTGCGCCCGAGCGCTTGCGGGGGCGCGCGGGCAGCGCCTCGCGCCACTGCTCGTCGTAGCGCTCGTCGTCCTCGGCGAACTCCGCCTCGTGGTCACGCAGCACCCCGAGGCTGACGCCGAGCGCGCGCAGCCGCTGCGGGATGGCGTTGACCGGGGTGGCGGTCACCACGAGCAGGCCGAAGACGGTCAGCAGCACCAGCAGGGGTACGGCGAGCACCTCGGTCATCGTGTACGTGAGCGGGGTCGCCGCCGCCCAGCCGATCAGGCCGCCGGCGTCCCTTATGGCCTGCATGCCGCCGCTGCGGGCGGGCGAGCCGCAGGCGATGTGGACCTGTCCGAGCACGCCGATCACGAGCGCCGACAGACCGATCACGATCCGGCCGTTGGCCTCCGGCTGCTCCGGGTGCCGGACGAACCGTACGGCGATCACCGCGAGCAGTATCGGCACCAAGAGGTCGAGCCGGCCGAAGGCGCCGGTGACCAGGATCTCCACCAGGTCACCGACCGGGCCCTTCAGGTCGGCCCAGGTCCCGGCGGCGACGATCAGCGCGATAGCGAACAGCAGCAGGGCCACGCCGTCCTTGCGGTGAGCGGGGTCGAGGTTCCTCGCGCCCTGCCCTATGCCGCGGAAGACGGCGCCGACGGCGTGCGCGAGGCCGAGCCAGACGGCGCGCACGAGCCGGTACACGCCCCCGGTGGGGCTGGCCACCGGCCGCGGCGGCGCGGCCTTCTTCACCGGCCTCCTGGCCGGCGCCCTCTTGGCCGGTGCCTTCCTCGCCACCGCCTTTTTCGCCTGGGCCTTCGCGGGAGCCGCGGCCTTCTTGGCGGGCGGCTTCTTGGCGGCGGAGGGACGTGAGGCCATGGAGGTGAGGTTACCGGGGGAGACGCGAGGGGACACGCGTGCCCACTGCTTCACCCGTTCGTGTCGCCCTTGCGTGGGCGCGGAACTGACGCGCGCTCACGGGCAACCGCCCCCGCCGTCTCGTCAGTTCCCCGGGGGCAGCGGGGCGCCGCCGGCCGCGGTGCCGGGCTCCAGGGCGTCGAGCGCGCGGCGCAGGCCGGTGAGTTTGCGCTCCAGATGGGCGGCGGTCGCCACCGCCGCCGCGTCCGCCGAGTCGTCGTCCAGTTGCTTGGACAGCGCCTCGGCCTGCTCCTCGACGGCCGCGAGCCGCGCGGACAGCTCGGCGAGCAGCCCCGCCGACTCCTTGCCGCCGACCGCGCCCCTGCCGCCGCCCTCCAACTGGAGCCGCAGCAGCGCCGCCTGCTCGCGCAGCTGGCAGTTCTTCATGTACAGCTCGACGAAGACGGAGACCTTCGCGCGCAGCACCCACGGATCGAACGGCTTGGAGATGTAGTCCACCGCGCCCGCCGCGTACCCCCGGAAGGTGTGGTGCGGGCCGTGGTTGATCGCCGTCAGGAAGATGATCGGGATGTCCCGCGTCCGCTCGCGCCGCTTGATGTGGGCAGCGGTCTCGAATCCGTCCATGCCCGGCATCTGGACATCCAGCAGAATGACCGCGAAATCGTCCGTGAGCAGCGCTTTGAGCGCTTCCTCCCCGCTCGATGCCCGCACCAGCGTCTGATCGAGCGCAGAGAGGATGGCCTCCAGCGCCAGCAGATTCTCCGGCCGGTCATCGACCAGGAGGATCTTGGCCTTCTGCACCATGGCCCGCCCTCCTCGCCCCGGCGGTACACCGGGTGCCGCCCCAGGGGGCGACTCCCTTTCGCCGCCCGTCCTTGTGCCGGTCATCGTAGCCGCACCCCGCCCGTCGCCACACCCTGTCACTGGGATGTCACCGTGCACACACCGGAAACGCGGCGGGAACCACGATGGTTCCCGGAACCCCACATTCCCATACGTCCGACCGCCACCCTAGACCGGCGGCTCCTCGTACGTCCCCGGGGTTCCCCCCGAGGCCACACACCTGCCCCGGATCAGGTCACTTCTCACCCATCCACTGCCGCATCGTGGCCAACAGGTGATCCGGGTCCACCGGTTTCGTCACATAGTCGGACGCACCGGACTCGATCGCCTTCTCCCGGTCGCCCTTCATCGCCTTGGCGGTCAGCGCGACGATCGGCAGCCCGGCGAACTGCGGCATCCTGCGGATCGCCGTGGTCGTCGCGTAACCGTCCATCTCCGGCATCATGATGTCCATCAGGACGACCGCCACGTCGTCGTGCTGCTCCAGCACCTCGATGCCCTCGCGGCCGTTCTCCGCGTACAGCACCGACAGCCCGTGCTGCTCCAGGACGCTGGTGAGCGCGAACACGTTGCGGATGTCGTCGTCCACGATCAGCACCTTCTGCCCGCCGAACCGCACCGCGCGCAGCGGCTGCGGGGCGCTCTCCGGCTCGGGCGCCGCCGACCACTGCTCGGTGGGCTGCTCGGCCCGGGGCAGGCTCCGCCGGCGGCGCCGGAACAGCGCCGCGGGACCGTTCTGCGTCTCCTGGTACGACTTCACCTCGGCCGGCGTCTCGACCTCCGCCGCGGACAGCTCCGAGGACGGCTCGGACCGCGAGGCGACCAGCTCACCGGCCTCCAGCGGGGGCACGGACTGCTGGTAGCCCTGCGGCGGCAGCTCGCTCGGGTGCAGCGGCAGGTACAGCGTGAACGTCGAGCCGCGGCCCGGCTCGCTCTGCGCGTGGATCTCACCGCCGAGCAACTGCGCGATCTCCCGCGAGATCGACAGCCCGAGGCCGGTACCGCCGTACTTGCGGCTGGTCGTACCGTCCGCCTGCTTGAACGCCTCGAAGATCACCCGCATCTTGCTGGCCGCGATGCCGATGCCCGTGTCGGTCACCGAGAACGCGATCAGCTCCCCCTCCGGATCGGCCAGCGATCCGGCCTCCAGCAACTGCTCCCGGATCGACGGCGGCACGTTCGAGCCGGCCGGCCGGATCACCAGCTCCACAGAGCCGGAATCGGTGAACTTCACCGCGTTGGACAGCAGGTTGCGCAGCACCTGCAGCAGCCGCTGTTCGTCGGTGTGCAGGGTCGCGGGCAGCTCCGGGGAGACCCGCACCGACAGGTCCAGGCCCTTCTCCGCCGTCAACGGCCGGAAGGTTGCCTCCACATAGTCCACGAGCTGGACCAGCGCGATCCGCGTCGGGGAGACGTCCATCTTGCCCGCCTCGACCTTCGACAGGTCCAGGATGTCATTGATCAGCTGAAGCAGATCGGAACCGGCGCCGTGAATGGTCTCGGCGAACTCCACCTGCTTCGGCGACAGGTTGCCCTCGGCGTTGTCGGCGAGCAGCTTGGCCAGGATCAGCAGCGAGTTGAGCGGCGTGCGCAGCTCGTGCGACATGTTGGCCAGGAACTCGCTCTTGTAGCGCATCGACACCGCGAGCTGCTCGGCGCGCTCCTCCAGGACCTGCCGGGCCTCCTCGATCTCGGTGTTCTTCACCTCGATGTCCCGGTTCTGCCGGGCCAGCAGCTCGGCCTTCTCCTCCAGTTCGGCGTTGGACACCTGGAGCGCCTTCTGCCGGTTCTCCAACTCGGCGGACCGCTCACGCAGTTGCTCGGTCAGCTCCTGCGACTGCTTCAGCAGCTGCTCGGTCTTGGTGTTGACCGAGATGGTGTTCACGCTGGTCGCGATCATCTCGGCGATCTGGTTGAGGAAGTCCTTCTGGATGTGCGTGAACGGGGTGAACGAGGCCAGCTCGATGATCCCGAGCACCTTGCCCTCGAACAGCACCGGCAGCACGATCACCTGCGCCGGCGGGGCCTCCCCGAGCCCGGAGGAGATCTTCAGATAGCCGCTGGGCGCGTTCTCCACCAGGATCGTGCGCTTCTCCTCGGCGGCCGCGCCGACCAGCGCCTCACCGGGCCGGAACGACGTCGGCATGGAGCCCATCGAGTAGCCGTACGAACCCAGCATGCGCAGCTCGTAGTCGTCCTCGCCGCCGGCCGCGTCCTTGCCCTCCATCAGTGGCATCGCCACGAAGAACGCGCCGTGCTGCGCGGAGACCACCGGCGTCAGCTCGCTCATGATCAGCGAGGCCACGTCCTCCAGGTCCCGGCGGCCCTGCATCAGCGCGGAGATCCGGGCGAGGTTGCCCTTGAGCCAGTCCTGCTCCTTGTTGGCGATCGTGGTGTCGCGCAGGTTGGCGATCATCTTGTTGATGTAGTCCTGGAGTTCCTGGATCTCGCCGGACGCGTCCACGTCGATCTTCAGGTTCAGGTCGCCGCGGGTCACCGCGGTCGCCACGCGCGCGATGGCACGCACCTGCCGGGTCAGGTTCCCGGCCATCTCGTTCACCGACTCGGTCAGGTCCCGCCAGGTGCCGTCGACGTCCCGCACCCGCGCCTGACCGCCGAGCTGGCCCTCGGTGCCCACCTCGCGGGCCACCCGCGTGACCTCCTCGGCGAAGCTGGACAGCTGGTCCACCATCGTGTTGATCGTCGTCTTCAGTTCGAGGATCTCGCCCCGCGCGTCGATGTCGATCTTCTTGGTCAGGTCACCCTTGGCGATGGCCGTGGTGACCATGGCGATGTTGCGCACCTGACCGGTCAGGTTGGACGCCATCTGGTTCACCGACTCGGTGAGGTCCTTCCAGGTGCCGGCCACGCCCGGTACGTGCGCCTGACCGCCCAGGATGCCGTCCGTGCCCACCTCGCGGGCCACCTTGGTGACCTGGTCGGCGAACGAACTCAGCGTCTTGACCATCGTGTTGATCGTGTCGGCGAGCTGGGCGACCTCGCCGCTCGCCTCGATCGTCACCTGGCGCGTCAGGTCACCGTTGGCGACCGCCGCCGCCACCTGCGAGATGTTGCGCACCTGCATGGTCAGGTTGTTGGCCATCAGGTTGACGTTGTTGCTCAGGTCCTTCCAGATGCCGGTGACACCCGGCACATGGGCCTGACCGCCCAGGATGCCCTCGGTGCCCACCTCGCGGGCCACCCGGGTCACCTGCTCGGCGAAGCTGGACAGCTGGTCGACCATCGTGTTGACCGTAGTGACCAGCTCAAGGATCTCGCCCTTGGCGTCCACGGTGATCTTCTTGGACAGGTCGCCCTTGGCCACCGCCGTCGTCACCTCGGCGATGTTGCGCACCTGGATCGTCAGGTTGTTCGCCATGAAGTTCACCGACTGCGTGAGGTCCTTCCAGGTGCCCGAGACACCCTGCACCTCCGCCTGGCCGCCCAGCATGCCCTCCGTGCCCACCTCACGGGCCACCCGGGTGACCTCCTGGGCGAAGGACGACAGCTGGTCGACCATCGTGTTCAGGGTGTTCTTGAGTTCCTGGATCTCCCCGCGCGCGTCCACGGTGATCTTCTGCGACAGGTCACCACGGGCCACGGCCGTCGCCACCTGGGCGATGTTGCGCACCTGGGCGGTCAGGTTGCCCGCCATGCCGTTCACGGAGTCGGTGAGGTCCCGCCACACACCGGCCACACCCGGCACCTGCGCCTGCCCGCCGAGGCGGCCCTCCGTGCCCACGTCCCGGGCGACCCGGGTGACCTGGTCCGCGAAGGCGGACAGCTGGTCCACCATCGTGTTGATCGTGTTCTTCAGTTCGAGGATCTCACCGCGCGCGTCCACGTCGATCTTCTGCGACAGGTCGCCACGCGCCACCGCCGTCGTCACCTGCGCGATCTGCCGCACCTGGGACGTCAGGTTCCCGGCCATGAAGTTGACAGAGTCCGTCAACTCCTTCCAGGTGCCCGAGACCCCGTCCACCCGGGCCTGACCGCCGAGCCGGCCCTCCGTGCCCACGTCCCGCGCCATCCGCGTCACCTGGTCGGCGAAGCTGGAGAGCTGGTCCACCATCCGGTTCACGGTGTTCTTCAGCTGGAGCATCTCACCGGAGACATCCACGGTGACCTTCTGCGACAGGTCGCCGTTCGCCACCGCCGTCGTCACCTGGGCGATGTTGCGCACCTGCCCGGTCAGGTTGCGGAACGCGGTGTTGACCGAGTCCGTCAGGTCCTTCCAGGTACCGGCCGCGCCCGGCACCTGCGCCTGGCCGCCCAGCTCACCCTCGACACCGATCTCCCGCGCGACCCGCGTCACCTCGGCACCGAACGCCGACAGCTGGTCCACCATGCCGTTGACGGTGTTCTTCAGCTCCAGCATCTCGCCGGCCACGTCCACGGTGACCTTCTGCGACAGATCCCCGCTGGCCACGGCGGTCGTCACGGCGGCGATGTCCCGCACCTGCGTCGTCAGGTTCCGGAACACCGTGTTGACGGAGTCCGTCAGGTCCTTCCAGGTACCGGCCGCACCGGGCACGTTCGCCTGCCCGCCGAGCCGGCCCTCCGCGCCGACCTCGTTCGCGACCCGCGTCACCTCGTCGGCGAAGATCCGCAGCGTCTCCGTCATCTGGTTGATCGTCTCGGCGAGCTGCGCCACCTCTCCCCGCGCCGGGACGGTCACCTTCTGCGACAGGTCACCATTGGCCACCGCCGTCGTGACCTGCGAGATCCCGCGCACCTGGGCGGTCAGGTTGCCCGCCATGGTGTTGACGGAGTCGGTCAACTCCTTCCACACGCCGGCCACCTCGGGCACCTGCGCCCGGCCACCCAGGATGCCTTCGGTGCCCACCTCCCGGGCCACCCGCGTGACCTCGGAGGAGAAGGCCGACAGCTGGTCCACCATCGTGTTGACGGTGTTCTTCAGCTCCAGCATCTCGCCGGCGACGGACACGGTCACCTTGCGGGACAGGTCGCCCCGGGCGACCGCCGTCGTCACCAGCGCGATGTCCCGCACCTGCGCGGTCAGCCGGTCCGCCATCGTGTTGACCGACTCGGTCAGGTCCTTCCAGGAACCCGACATCCCGCGCACCCGGGCCTGACCCCCGAGCTTGCCCTCGGTGCCCACCTCGCTGGCCACCCGCGTGACCTCGTCCGTGAACGTCGACAACTGGTCGACCAGGTTGTTCACCGTACGGCCGACCTTCAGGAACTCACCGCGCAGCGGATGCCCGGTGCCGCCGTCCGGCGCCTGGGTGCGCAGCTCCATGCGCGGCGACAGGTCGCCCTCCGCGACCGCCGTGAGCACCCGGCCGACCTCCGACACGGGCCGGACGAGATCGTCCACCAGCGCGTTGGAGTTCTCCACGGCGGCGGCCCAGGAGCCTTCACAGGCACCCGTCTCCAGGCGTTCCGTGAGCTTCCCCTCGCGCCCCACCATGCGCCGCACCCGCGACAGCTCACCCGTCAGATGCAGGTTCCGGTCGGCCACCTCGTTGAAGACGGCGGCGATCTCGGACATCACGCCGTCCCCGGACACCGTGAGCCGCTTGCGGAAGTTCCCGTCGCGCATCGACACCAGAGCGGCCAGCAGCCGGTTCAGGGCGGCTGTGTCCACGGTGGTGGTGCCGCCGCTCCCGCCCAGGGACGGACCGCCCTTCGCGCGCGTCCTCGAACCCCGCGTCGCCGCGCCAGACTCCACTGTGTCCCTCCCGGAGGGGTAGACCGTCACTGCCGTGCTCGGGCGCCTCGGCCCCGGCCCGCCGACGACCGGCGTGCCGACTGCTCCCGCGTACCCGTTCCTGCTGCGTATCTCCGCCGGACGAGATCCACAGCCCCCGCAGGGGCTGCTGCCCACCACCCCGGCCGCCCACGCGGCGCGACCGGGCCTTCATCAACCGGACCTTCGTCACAAGACAAGCCTGCCCAGTGTTTCACCCCGGCCGAACCAGGCCATAACAGTTCGGCAGCTTCGCACACGGTCCGCACACCTGGGGGGTAAACACCGGCGACCGGCATCCGGTCGGACCGCGAAGGTAAGTAACCTTGCATGCGGCTGTCCAGCCGCACCGGTCCGACCGGCCTGGGCGGTGGCACGAGAACGAGCGGGCATCGGAGGGGCGGCCGCAGACCATGACCACCGGACTGGTCCCCGGGGGACAGCCCCCGGATCAACAGCCGACGGGCGAGCGGCTGCCGCAGCAGCGGCGCGAGCCCGTCGGCCCCGGAGACCCGCACGTCGACAACCGGCCGAGGAGTTCTGTGATCACCGCGCGCGCGGCCGCCAGCTTCGAGCCCGTCGGGCGATCGGTAGCGACCGCCCGGTCCTTCGTCCGCGACACCCTCCAGGGCTGGGGCTTCGCCGACGTCGTCGACGACGCCGTCGTCCTCACCAGCGAGCTGGTGACCAACGCGGTCGTCCACGCGGGCACCCAGGCGGAGGTCCTCTGCCTGCGCACCGAGGACGGCGTGCGCGTCGAGGTCTCCGACCGCTACCCCGAGCGCGAGGTCCCCCTCCAGGGCGCGGTCTCCGCCGGCATGGGCAACCCGGACCGCGAGGGCGGCCGCGGTCTGCAGCTGTGCGCGGCCCTGGCCACCCGCTGGGGCGTGGACTACACGCCCACCCACAAGAACGTCTGGTTCCAGCTCAACCTGCCGGAGCGCCCGGTGGGCACCCGCACCGCCGGCCCCGCCCTGCCCGCCGCCCTGCTCCCGCTGGCCGACGGCCGGGTCCGCGTCGCGGTACTCCAGGTCGACCGCAAGGGCTCCGTCAGCGCCTGGAACGAGGACGCCGAGGATCTCTTCGGCCACCCGGCGGCCGAGGCCGTGGGCAGACCCCTCACCGAGCTGGCGGCCTGGCCGCACACCCCCGGAACCGGCACCGGCATCGCCGAGGCCCTCCAGCTCTCCCGCTGGGAGGGCAGCTACGGCATCCGCGGCGCCGACGGCCGCGTCGTCCCGGTGTACGCCTCGCACCTCAGGGTCCGCGACACCGGCGGCGAGCCCTCCACCGTCTGCCTCCTGGTCCGCGACCACGAGCGCGCCGTCCTCCAGACACCCTCGCGCGCCCCGGCCTCCGACCAGTCCCCCTCCTCCGACGGGCTGGGCGCCGACCCGTTCGAGGTGTTCATCGGCTCCCCCGCCCCGGACGACCTCGACGGCCTGCTCCAGCGCACCGTGGAACGCGCCCGCGACATGCTCGACGGCGACTCGGCGTTCCTGCTCCTCGCCACCGACGACGAGACCGAGCTGGAGGTCCGCGCCTCCACCGGCCTGCCCTCGGCCCGCCAGCGCTTCGCCCGCGTCCCCGTCGAAGCGGGCCCCGGCCGCTACAGCTCCGCGCGCATGCCCGCCGTACACGACGACCTGGCGGCCGTACCCGGCGCCGTACCCCTGCTCGGCGGCACCGGCATGCGGTCGGTCGTCACCGTCCCGCTGAAGGTCGAGGGCCGCCTCACCGGCTCGCTCGGCGTCGCCGCCGAGGCACCCGGCCGCTACTCCAACGAGGAGGCGCTGCGCCTCCAGTTCGCCGCCGACCGGATCGCCCTGGCCGTCGAGTCGGCCCGCCTCGGCGAGCTGGAGCGGCTGCGCCGCGGCTCCCTGAGCTTCCTCGTCGAGGCCTCCGACCTGCTGGCGGGCACCCTGGACCGGGACCAGACGCTGGCCCTGATGGCGCAGATGACGGTCCCGACGCTGGCCACCTGGTGCGCGGTGTACACGATCGCCGACCAGGCCTCCGAGCCGTACCTCTCCTACGTCCTGCACGAGGACGAGGAACTCATCGACGGCATCAAGTCGTTGCTGTCGAAGATCTCCCCGCCGGACCCGGTGCCGACCCCCGGCGCCCGCGTCTGGAGCGCCCCCGGCGAGGTCGCCCACCGGGCCGCCCTGCGCACCTCCATGCGCAGCCTCGGCCTGTCCGGCGGCCCCACCCACCAGTTCGCCTCGGGCATCGGCCCGACCCTGGCCACGGCCGCCGCGGTCGGCGGCGAGACGGTCGTCCTGCCGCTCGTGGCCCGCAACCGCGTCATCGGCATGCTGACCCTCGGCAAACCCACCGACGAGCACTTCCGCCAGGAGATCCTGGAACTCGCCGAGGACCTGAGCCGCCGGGCCGCCCTCGCCCTGGACAACGCCCGCCTCTACTCGGAGCGCACGGCCATCAGCCAGGCCCTCCAGCGCAGCCTGCTCCCGCCGGGCACCCCGCACATCGACGGCGTCGAGGTCGAGGTCATCTACCGCGCGGCCGGCGAGGGCAACGAGGTCGGCGGCGACTTCTACGACGTCTTCCCCATCGGCGAGGGCGCCTACGGCTTCGCCATCGGCGACGTCTGCGGTACGGGCCCCAACGCCGCCGCCGTCACCGGCCTCGCCCGGCACGCGCTGCGCCTGCTCGCCCGCGAGGGCCTCAGCGGCCCGGCCGTCCTGGAGCGGCTGAACTCCGCGATCCTCGACGAGGGCGACCGCAGCCGCTTCCTGACCCTGCTGTACGGCGAGTTGCGCCCGCAGGACGACGGCAGCGCCGAACTCAAGGTGGTCTGCGCCGGCCACCCGCTGCCACTGCGGCTGCGCCAGGACGGCACGGTGCGGCCAGCCGCCGAACCCCAGCCCCTGCTGGGCGTCATCGAGGACCTGGAGCTGTACGAGGAGACCTTCGTCCTCGACCCCGGCGACGTGCTGCTGTGCGTCACGGACGGCGTCACCGAGCGGCGCGAGGGCACACGCATGCTGGGCGACGACGGTCTCGCCGACGTCCTCACCACGTGCACGGGCCTCACCGCCGGCGCGGTGGCCGCGCGCATCATGCGGGCGGTGGAACGCTTCGCCTCGGACGCCCCTTCGGACGACATGGCGATCCTGGCGATGCGCATCCCGGGAATCCACCCCGAAACCTGAGAAGCGGAGCACGAAAAAGGCCCCACCCGGAAAGGGTGGGGCCTTTTTGTGGCGGAGCCCCCAAACGGAATCGAACCGTTGACCTTCTCCTTACCATGGAGACGCTCTACCGACTGAGCTATAGGGGCCTGTCGTTTCGGGGTTTCCCCCGGCGGCGACGAAGAAACTGTACCCCGAACAGCGCCGACTTCCCAAATTAGTTCGGGCCTGTTCGGAAGGCGCCTCAGAAGGCCGCCTGGAGCAGTCCGCCGAGGGCGTTGCAGGCGGACACGACGCGCTGCATCTCCCGCCGGGTGAGCGCCGCGTCCACGGGCAGCGCGAGCGTCTCGTCGGCGGCCAGCTCCGTCTGCGGCAGGGACACACAGCGCCGGAACTCCGGCAGCCGGTGCACGGGCGTCTTCACCGGTACCCGGCAGTCGACTCCCCTGGCCTGTACGGCCCGTGCGAACGCGTCCCGGTCGGGCCGGCCGTTCCCCGGCACCCGCACGACGTACTGCTGATAGGTGTGCCCGTCGCCGCCGTCCGGCGTCCGCACGCCCTTCAGCCTGCCGTCGAGATAAGCCGCCCGCTCCCTGCGCTGGGCCGCCTCGTCGTACGACGCCTCGGCCTCGGCCTGCTCCAGGACCAGCAGCCCGTGCCGCTGTCCGAGCGCGTGCAGGCGCCGGAGGTCGGGCCGCCGCCCGAAGCGGTGTACGGCGACGACCCCTGCCGTACGGGGAGTCAGGACCGCCTCGACCGCGCCGGGGTCGAGGCAGTAGGTCAGCGGGTCTATGTCGGCGAACACCGCAAGCGCGCCGGCCTGGGTCACGGCCTCGGCGACCTCGACGTTCCCGAAGGCCGGTACGACGACCTCGTCACCGACGCCGACGCCGGCGGCCCTGAGCATTGCTGCAGTTCCCATGCCTGGGATGCTGGGTGCGCAACGTGAACGACACGTTACGCGCAACAGAAAAAGGTCAGATCCCGAACCGAAGTTCGGGATCCGACCTTTGAAAGATT
>NZ_JANUGP010000038.1 GCF_024753135.1 Streptomyces pyxinicus
TCGGCTTGGGCGTGGGGGGTGGTGTGGGCGTGGGTGTCGGGGTCGGCGTAGGGGTGGGTGTCGGGGTCGGGGTCGGGGTCGGAGTGGGGGTGGGGGTCGGCGTCGGGGTGGGCGGGCACGGGGGCGGGGGCGGCTTGGGACAGGGCGGCGGAACGGGCCAGTGGTGGCCGCCGGCGTATGCCACGGCCACCGTGCCCGCCGGGCCCGTCGAGGCGTACGCACAGGCGTCGGCCGAGGCGTCGCCGACCGGGCAGCCCACCAGCGTCCAGGCCAGCGTCACCAGGGCCAACGCGCGCTTCGCGGGCGCGCGTCGGGTCACGTGGGAACCATGCACGACGAAGATCATGGAGCACCGGAGCCGGTCGCACGCGGTAGTACGACAGGATTGCACCGAAGGAGGGACATGGTCCGATCAATCGTTTGACCGGTGGAACCGCGGCGACTGGCCGGATACGGACGCTCGTACGAGCGCCCGCGCGGATGCCCGTACGGACACCGGCGCCGGCCTCCGGCGGGAAAAGGCCGAAGAACTTCCCGTCCCCGTTGAACGCTCCGGCCCCCGCGCCGCGTACCCATGGCCGTGCGGCGGCACAGCAGGGCGCTGCAACAACCGGGTGATGAGGGGAAGTTGACGATGAGGACCTCCTGGCGGACCGCCTCACTGATGGCCACGGCCGCTTCGGTGCTGGCACTGACCACCGCGTGCGGTCAGGACAACGCCGCGGCACCCGCGGCCTCCGCCCAGAACGTCGGCGCCACGGCACCCGCGAACGACTACGGCGCCGCGGGCAGCGGGACCGCCGCGGGCAACGGCTACGGCGCCGACGGCAACCAGAGCTCCGGTTCCCCGACCCAGGCCGCCCCCGCCGGCAAGCTCAGTGTGGCCACCAACCCGGACCTGGGCAGTGTGCTCACCGACGGCTCCGGGCTCACCCTCTACCGCTTCGACAAGGACACCGCCAAGCCGCCCAAGTCGAACTGCGACGGCGACTGCGCCACCACCTGGCCGCCGGTGCCCGCCGACGACGCGAGCGCCGGCGCCGGCATCGACAAGGCGCTGCTCGGCGAGGTGACCAGGACCGACGGCAGCAAGCAGCTCACCGTCGGCGGCTGGCCCGCCTACCGCTACGCCAAGGACGTCAACTCCGGGGACGTCAACGGCCAGGGCGTGGGCGGCAAGTGGTTCGCGCTCGCCCCCGACGGCAAGAAGGCCTCGGTGGCCGCGCTGCCCGGACTGTCGGTCCGCAAGGACCCCGAGCTCGGCGACATCGTCGTGGACAAGAAGGGCATGACCGTCTACCGCTTCCTCAAGGACCAGGCCTGGCCGAAGTCAGTCTCGAACTGCACCGGCGCCTGCCTGGAGAAGTGGCCGGCCGTCGGCCCGGTCGGCGCCGACGACACCGAGGGCGTCAAGAAGAAGGGGCTGATGCCCTTCACCCGTTCCGACGGGGCGAAGCAGATGACGGTCAACTGCTGGCCGATCTACACCTTCTCCGGTGACAAGGCTCCCGGGGACACCAACGGTCAGGGCGTGGGCGGCACTTGGTACGCCGTGTCGCCCGACGGCAAGCCGGTCGGCGCACCGGGCAAGTAGGTCGTCTCCCCAGGGCCGACCGCCCCGCCCGCCCGGCGCGCCCACCGCAGGTCCGCCCCCTCCGCACCGCACGGAGGGGGCGGACCGTCGTATGCCCGGCGACGGGTGCCGTTCGATATCGGCGGGTTGGTCACCCAGCGGGGTCGTCCGGGCACTTGCCGCAGGCAGTGACCGGGAACGGATGGTCAATTTCCGGTTCGGCTCGCCCTGTTGGCAGGCGATCAGTAGCCTCTGCTCGAACACCGGATCGCCGTCGCCCGTCGTCCACGCCTTGGAGAGATAATGGAGCGTCCCGCCTGGGCCCCCCGCAGCATCGACATCTCGGTGCCCAGCGTCTCGCGGATCTACGACTACTACCTGGGCGGTTCGCACAACTTCGAGGTCGACCGGGAAGCGGCCCGCAAGGCCATGGAGTTCATGCCGGGCATGCCCAAGATCATGCAGGCCAACCGGGCGTTCATGCGGCGCGCCGTCCGGTTCGCGGCCGGTGCGGGCATCACCCAGTTCCTGGACATCGGCTCCGGTATCCCCACGTTCGGCAACGTGCACGAGGTGGCGCGGGCGGTCGCCCCTGAGGCACGGATCGTCTACGTCGACCACGACCCGGTCGCCGTCGCGCACAGCGAGGCGGTGCTGGCGGATGTCGACACCGCCGACGTGGTCGCGGCGGACCTGCGCAAGCCCCAGGAGATCCTGGCGAGTTCCCGGCTGGAGCGGCTGATCGACCTGAATCGGCCAGTGGCCCTGCTCCTCGTTGCCATACTGCACTTCGTGGAAGACGCGGACGACCCGTACCGGGCGGTGGCCGAGCTGCGGGACGCGCTCGCGCCCGGCAGCCTGCTCATCCTCACCCATGCCTCGTACGAGGGAATCCCGGTTCCCGCCGAGCGGGCCGAGGGCGCGGTGGACGTGTACAAGGACATCCGCAACCCGCTGATCATGCGCTCGCGCGACGAGATCGCGCGGTTCTTCGAAGGGTACGAGATGGTGGAACCCGGACTGGTGCCGATGCCGCTCTGGCGCCCGGAGTCGGCGCCGGAGGACGAGGACCCGTACGCGTTCTCCGGTTTCGCCGGCGTGGGGCGTACGGCGTGAGCGCGGAGCCGGACGGGCCGGAGGACAGACTCCGCAGGCTGACGACGATCTGGAGCCGGGCACTGTACCCGGTGACGTCGACGTCGGCGACCCGCGCGGAGTTCGAGGACCGGCTCCTGCCGCTCGCCGGGCGACTGAGCGGACTGCTGCGGGCGCGCGGCTTCGACGCGGCCGGCGCACGGGCGGTCGGGGCGGCGCTGGTCGAGGCGCACTGCACCGACCCGGAGGCGCTCACCCGCACCCTGGACTGCGTGGACGCCTATCTGGTGCTGTACTGCGGTGCGGACGACCCGCAGGACGAACTGCGGCTGCGGTCCTCCCGGTTGCAGCACGCGATGGCCGCCGGGTACGCGCAGGCGCTGCGCGAGCGGACCCTCGCCGAACAGGAGGCCATCGCGCAGGCCGCGCTGCGGGCGCAGGGTGTGGTGGCGCAGGCGCTGCACGCCAGCGAAGCCCGGTTCCGCGCGGTCTTCGAGGGCGCGGCCATCGGGATCGGCATCGCCGACCTGGACGGCACCATCCTCCAGGTCAACGGCGCCCTGCTGCGCATGTTCGGCCTGACCGACCAGGCGCTGCGCGGGCGCCGGGTGCAGGACTGGACGCACCCCGAGGACGCGCCGCAGACCTGGCGGCTCTACGACGAACTGGTCAGCGGCGACCGCGAGCACTACCACCTGGAGAAGGCGTTCAACCGCCCCGACGGCACGGTGCTGTGGACCAATCTGACCGTCTCCCTGCTGCGCGACGCCGACGGCGAACCCCAGTACCAGCTGGCCCTGATGGAGGACACCACCGAGCGCCGGCTGCTCAACCTGCGGCTGCGCTACGAGGCCACGCACGACGCGCTCACCGGACTCCCGAACCGCACCCTGTTCTTCGAGCGGCTGGAGAAGGCCCTGGGAGCCGGGGAGGGCCAGCGCTTCGGGCTGTGCTACCTCGACCTGGACGGCTTCAAGACCGTCAACGACAGCCTCGGTCACGCCGCCGGCGACCGGCTGCTCGTGGAGGTCGCCGACCGTTTGCAGTCCTGCGCCACCGCGCCCGGGGAGATGGTCGCCCGGCTCGGCGGCGACGAGTTCGTGGCGCTGACCACCGGGCCCGGCACCGAGCGCACGGTGGACGAACTGGCCGAGCGGATCATGAACGCGCTGGTCACCCCGATCAGCGTCGACGGCCGGGACCTGATGGTGCGCGGCAGCCTCGGCATCGTGGAGGGCCCGGCGGGCGAGCGTACGGCGGCCGAGGTGCTGCGCAGCGCGGACATCACCATGTACCGGGCCAAGTCGGCGGGCGGCAACCGCTTCGAGCTGGCCGACCCGGAGGCCGACGCCCGCGCGATCACCCGGCACGGGCTGACCACGGCGTTGCCGACCGCGCTGGAGCGCGGGGAGTTCTTCATCGAGTACCAGCCGCTCGTCCACCTCGGCGACGGCAGTGTGCGCGGCGCCGAGGCGCTGGTGCGCTGGCTGCACCCGCAGCACGGGGTGCTCGGGCCGGACCGGTTCATCCCGCTGGCCGAGCACACCGGGCTGATCGTGCCGCTCGGCCGCTGGGTCCTGGAGGAGTCCATCCGGCAGGCCCGCGCCTGGCGCGAGCGGCACGGCACGGAGCCGGGCGCGGGCCCGCTGCGCATCAACGTCAACCTCTCGCCCTGCCAGCTCGGCCATCCGCGTCTGGTGCAGGACACGGTGGAGATCCTGGAGCGCGCGGGCGTCACCCCGGACGCGCTCTGCCTGGAGGTCACCGAGTCCGCGCTGATCGGCGCCGACGACGACCTGCTCAAACCGTTGCGCCGGCTCTCCGAGATGGGCGTGGACATCGCCCTGGACGACTTCGGCACGGGGTACTCGAACCTGGCGAACCTGCGCCGGCTGCCGGTGAACGTCCTCAAGCTGGACCGTTCCTTCACCCAGGGCATGCAGCAGTTCCCCGCCGACCCGGTCGACCTGAAGATCGTGGAGGGCATCGTCTCCCTCGCCCACAGCCTCGACCTCGCCGTCACCGTGGAGGGTGTCGAGACCGGCGCCCAGGCCGAACAACTCCGCATCCTCGGCTGCGACACGGCCCAGGGCTGGTACTACGCCCGCCCGGGCCCACCGGAACGCCTGCACGACCTGGCCCTGGTGGACGCGACGGGCTGACGGCCGTCCACCCGGCGGTGTGCGCCGGCATCGAGACGCGCCCTCGGGGCCTCCCCGGCGAGGGGACACACACGGGTGGGCCGAGCAGGGACGCCTCCCGCTGTGGACGTGGGCAACCCCTCACCGTCCGCCCGGCGTGTGCCGTCGAACACCGGGCCAGGCTCCGAACGCCCCCGCCCCCGCCCCCGCCCTCGGCCCGGTGTGGGCTGTTCCGCGCCCCCCGTCGAAGTCCCGGCTCCCCGGCCGGTATCCACGTGATCTCTGTCGTCGGCCGGCGGACGTACGCAGTCCGCGGCTACCGCTCCAGCAGCATCCGCTGCAACTCCCGTGCCGCCCGTGGCGGGGCCACGTCGCTGCGGTGGGCCAGGGCGATGGTGCGGTGCAGGCCTGGGCGGGTGAGGGGGGTGACGCGGAGGCCTCGGCCGGAGCGGGTCGCGACCATGCGGGGGACGACGGCCAGGCCGAGGCCCGCCCGGACGAAGCCGAGGACCGCGTCCATCTCGCCGCCCTCCACCGCGAAGTCCGGTTCGAAGCCCTCGGCGCGGCAGGCGGCCACGGTGAGTTCCCGCAGGTCGTAGCCGTGCCGGAACATGACCAGGCGTTCGCCTTCCAGGTCGGCGACGCGGACCGCCCGTTCGCCTCGGCCCGGCGCGGGGGCGTCCGGGGCGGAGACCACGACCAGGTCCTCGCGCAGTAGCTCCACCGTGGTGAGCGCGGGCGCGGGGGAGGGGAGCGGGAGGACGATCAGGGCGAGGTCGAGGGCGCCCCGGGCCAGCTCCCGTACCAGGTCGTGGGAGCCGCTCTCCTCGATCAGGAGCCGGATGCCGGGGTAGCGGTCGTGGAAGGCGCGCAGGACGTCGGGGAGCAGGCCCGTGCACAGGCTCGGGGTGGCGCCGAGCCGTACCCGCCCCCGGCGCAGCTGGACCAGTTCCTGTACCTCGTGCCGGGCCGTGTCCGTGTCCGCGAGGATCCGCCGGGCCAGCGGCAGCAGCGCCTCACCCGCGTCGGTCAGCGTGATGTTGCCCCGGGCGCGCTGGAACAGATCCGCGCCCAGCTCCCGCTCCAGCGCCTTGATCTGCTGGGACAGCGACGGCTGGGCGACATGCACCCGTTCCGCGGCCCGGGTGAAGTGCCGGGTCTCGGCGACGGCCACGAAGTACTGGAGCTGCTGGAACTGCACGAGACGATGATAGTCGTAGGCTATGGGAACGAGGCTTTTCATGTCTTGGACCGATCGGGGTCCCCGGGCCTAGCGTTGTGTCCCATGGCTCTGGCAACGCGGACGGACCGACGGCCGTCCATGGCGCGCACGATGTGGGACTCCACCATCGGCAAGAAGACGGTGATGGCCGTCAGTGGCCTGATCATGCTGCTCTACCTGGTGGTGCACATGATCGGCAACCTGAAGATCTACTTCGGTGCCGGCGAGTTCAACCACTACGCCCACTGGCTGCGCACCGTCGGCGAACCCTTCATGCACTACGAGTGGACGCTCTGGCTCGTCCGGATCGTCCTCGTCGTCGCCGTGGCCGCCCACGCCACGTCCGCCTACCAGCTCAGCCGCCGCGACATCCGGGCCCGGCCCAGCAAGTACGCGCACAAGAAGGCGCGGGCCAGTTACGCGACCCGCACCATGCGCTGGGGCGGGATCATCCTCGGGCTGTTCGTCGTCTGGCACATCCTGGACCTGACCACCGGCACCGTGCACGCCGGCGGCTTCCAGGAGGGGCACCCGTACCAGAACGTCGTGGACACCTTCTCCACCTGGTACGGGAACGTGATCTACATCGTCGCGATGCTCGCGCTCGGCCTGCACATCCGGCACGGCTTCTGGAGCGCCGCCCAGACCCTCGGCGTCGGCAGCCGCAGCCGCGACCGCGCCCTGAAGACCGTCGCCGACGTCCTCGCGCTGCTGCTCACGGCCGGCTTCATCGCCGTACCCGTGGGCGTCATGACCGGAGTGGTGAGCTGACATGACCGACTACGCCGACTACCCGACCGGGGACCCGGTCGCCGACACCAAGGCCCCGGCCGGCCCCGTCCACGAGCGCTGGGACACCCGCCGCTTCGAGGCCAGGCTGGTCAACCCCGCCAACCGGCGCAAGCACACGGTCATCGTCGTCGGCACCGGCCTCGCGGGCGGCTCCGCCGGTGCCACCTTGGCCGAACAGGGCTACCACGTCGTGCAGTTCTGCTACCAGGACTCCCCGCGCCGCGCCCACTCCATCGCCGCTCAGGGCGGCATCAACGCGGCGAAGAACTACCGCAACGACGGCGACTCCGTGCACCGCCTGTTCTACGACACCGTCAAGGGCGGCGACTTCCGGGCCCGGGAGTCCAACGTGCACCGGCTCGCGCAGATCTCCGTCGAGATCATCGACCAGTGCGTGGCCCAGGGCGTGCCGTTCGCCCGGGAGTACGGCGGCCTGCTCGACACCCGTTCCTTCGGCGGTGTCCAGGTCTCCCGCACCTTCTACGCCCGCGGCCAGACGGGCCAGCAGCTCCTCCTCGGCGCCTACCAGGCGCTCAGCAGGCAGATCGCGGCGGGCAACGTCGAGATGCACGCGCGCACCGAGATGCTCGACCTGATCGTGATCGACGGCCGGGCCCGCGGCATCGTCGCCCGCGACCTGGTCACCGGGAAGATCGACACGTACGTCGCGGACGCCGTCGTCCTCGCCAGCGGCGGCTACGGCAACGTCTTCTACCTGTCGACCAACGCCATGAACTCCAACGCGACCGCGATCTGGCGGGCGCACCGGCGCGGCGCCTACTTCGGCAACCCCTGCTTCACCCAGATCCACCCCACCTGCATCCCGCGCACCGGCGACCACCAGTCCAAGCTGACCCTGATGAGCGAGTCGCTGCGCAACGACGGCCGGATCTGGGTGCCGAAGGCCAAGGGCGACGACCGCTCGCCGGAGCGGATTCCCGAGGACGAGCGGGACTACTACCTGGAGCGGATCTACCCGTCCTTCGGCAACCTGGTCCCGCGCGACATCGCCTCCCGCGCCGCGAAGAACGTCTGCGACGAGGGCAGGGGAGTGGGGCCCGGCGGCCAGGGCGTCTACCTGGACTTCGCCGACGCGATCACGCGCCTGGGCCGTAAGGCCGTCGAGGCCAAGTACGGCAACCTCTTCGACATGTACCAGCGGATCACCGACGAGGATCCGTACGAGGTGCCGATGCGGATCTACCCCGCCGTGCACTACACGATGGGCGGCCTGTGGGTCGACTACGACCTCCAGACCACCGTCCCCGGCCTGTTCGCGATCGGCGAGGCCAACTTCTCCGACCACGGCGCCAACCGGCTCGGCGCGTCCGCGCTGATGCAGGGTCTCGCCGACGGCTACTTCGTGCTGCCGGCCACCGTCAACGACTACCTGGCCCGCAACCCGCACCAGGAGGCCGTCACCGGCGAACACCCCGCCGTCCAGGAGGTGCTGGCCGAGACCGAGGACCGGCTGAACCTGCTGCTCGCGGTGGACGGCGACCGCACCCCCGACTCCTTCCACCGCGAACTCGGCGAGCTGATGTGGGAGTTGTGTGGCATGGCGCGCAGCGCGGCCGGACTGCGCAAGGCACTGGAGCGGATCCCGCGGATCCGCGAGGAGTTCTGGCGCCGGATCAAGGTCCCCGGCACCGGTCAGGAGTTCAACCAGTCGCTGGAGAAGGCGAACCGCGTCGTCGACTACCTCGAACTCGCCGAGCTGATGTGCCTGGACGCGCTGCACCGCACCGAGTCCTGCGGCGGCCACTTCCGCGAGGAGTCCCAGACACCCGACGGCGAGGCCGCCCGCCGCGACGAGGAGTTCTCCTACGCGGCCGCCTGGGAGTTCACCGGCACCGGCGAGGCGCCCGTCCTGCACAAGGAAGACCTGGTCTTCGAGCACGTTCATCCCACCCAGCGGAGCTACGCATGAAGCTCACCCTGCGCGTCTGGCGGCAGAAGAACGCCGACACGGAAGGCACCATGTCCACCTACGAGGTGGACGACATCTCGCCCGACATGTCCTTCCTGGAGATGCTGGACGTCCTCAACGAACAGCTCATCCTCGCCGGCGAGGAACCGGTCGCCTTCGACCACGACTGCCGCGAGGGCATCTGCGGCGCCTGCTCACTGGTGATCAACGGCGACGCGCACGGCCCCGAGCGCACCACCACCTGCCAGCTGCACATGCGGTCCTTCCGGGACGGCGACACGATCGACGTCGAGCCGTGGCGGGCCGCCGCCTTCCCGGTGATCAAGGACCTGGTGGTCGACCGGTCCGCGTTCGACCGCATCATCCAGGCCGGCGGCTACGTCACCGCGCCGACCGGCTCCGCGCCCGAGGCGCACGCCACGCCGGTGCCGAAGGCCGACGCCGACTTCGCCTTCGAGCACGCGGAGTGCATCGGCTGCGGGGCGTGCGTGGCCGCCTGCCCCAACGGGGCGGCAATGCTGTTCACCTCCGCCAAGGTCAACCACCTGAACGTGCTGCCGCAAGGGGCGCCGGAGCGGGAGACCCGGGTGCTGGACATGGTCGCGCAGATGGACGCCGAGGGCTTCGGCGGCTGCACCCTGGCCGGCGAGTGCGCCACCGCCTGCCCCAAGGGCATCCCGCTCGTCTCCATCACCGGCATGAACCGCGAGTGGCTGCGCGCCAACCGGAAGGCGGGGAAGCGGTAGCACCCCTTTCGGAGCGGGAATCCTGATCGTTCGCCGACCGGCGGGCGGGCGGGGCCGGGACAGGTGCTCGTCCCGGCCCCGTCTGGTTTTTCCCGCCGGGCCCCCGCCCACGCCGTTCAACAACCCCACACCCGCTCTCCCGCCGGCGGTCACGCGGGGGCCAACCGGGATCGGAAGAACAGGACGGGCAGACCGGACCACCGGACTGCCCGCCCGCCGACCCGGCCCGTGACCATGGAGAGAGCCATGACCGGTGTCACCACGCTCGACCGTCCCGCACAGCCCCAGGCACCCGCCCGCTACACCGTCGCCCTCGCCCGCGACGAGGCCGACGTCCGCGCCGCCCAGCGGCTGCGGCACGACGTCTTCGCCGGGGAGCTGGGCGCCCGGCTCACCACCGGGCACTCCGGCCTCGACGTCGACCCGTTCGACGCCCACTGCGACCACCTGCTGGTCCGCGACACCGTGACCGGAGAGGTCGTCGGCACCTACCGGCTGCTGCCGCCCGACCGCGCGGCGCTCGCCGGACGGCTGTACTCCGAGGGCGAGTTCGACCTGACCGCGCTGGCCGCGATCCGGCCCGGCCTGGTCGAGGTCGGCCGCTCCTGCGTGCACCCCGGCCACCGCGACGGCGCCGTCATCGGCCTGATCTGGGCCGGCATCGCCCGCTACATGACCGACCGGGGCCACGAGTGGCTGGCGGGCTGCTGCTCGGTCCCGCTCACCGACGGCGGCGCCCTCGCCACCGCCACCTGGGACCGGGTACGCGACCGGCACCTCGCGCCCGCGGAGTTCCGGGTACGGCCGCTGCTGCCCTGGACCCCGGACGCCGAGGCCCCCGCAGGGCGCCGGGAACTGCCCGCTCTGCTGCGCGGCTACCTCCGCCTCGGGGCCTGGGTGTGCGGGGAGCCCGCCCACGACCCGGACTTCGGGGTCGCGGACCTGTACGTGCTGCTGTCGATGCGCCGGGTCAACCCGCGCTACCTGCGGCACTTCCTCTCCCTCGTACCGGCCTGATGAGCGGCTGGCTGCCCACCGCGCCCTGCACCCCGGGCGCCTGCGCGGGCCCGGCCCGGGCCACGGTGGCCGCACCGCGCGCCGCGCTCCGGCTGGCCGCGGTCGCGGCGCTGGTGCTGGCCGGGATCGCGCTGTCCCCGTTCGGCGGGCGGATCCCCGCCGAGCGGGTCCGCTGGTGGTGCCGGGCGATCGTACGGGCCGCCGGGGTCCGGGTGCGGATCACCGGCGCCGCGCCGGCGGACGGCGGGCTGCTGCTGGTCGCCAACCACGTCTCCTGGCTGGACATCCCGCTGCTGGCCGCCGTACGCCCCGCCCGGATGCTCGCCAAGTCCGAGATCGGGCGGTGGCCGGTGGCGGGCCCGCTGGCCGCGCGCGGCGGTGCCCTGTTCATCGAGCGGGACCGGCTGCGCGCCCTGCCCGGCACCGTCGCCCGCGTCGCCGGCGCGCTGCGCGCGGGCGCGGCCGTGGCCGTCTTCCCGGAGGGCAGCACCTGGTGCGGGCGGGCCCACGGACGCTTCCGCCGGGCGGTGTTCCAGGCCGCGCTGGACGCGGGCGTGCCCGTCCAGCCGGTCGGCCTGCGCTACCGGCAGCGGGACGGCGGCCCCGGCACCGCCGCGGCCTTCGTCGGCGACGACACCCTGCTCGCCTCGCTGTGGCGGGTGGCCCGCACCCGGGGCCTGGTCGCCGAGGTGACGGTACGGCCGCTGATCACGCCCGGCGCCCACCCCGACCGGCGCGCCCTCGCCCGCGCCGCCCAGCCGGTCACGCCCGAGCCCGCCTGGACGCACGCCGCCCTGGTCGCGGAGCATCCGGTGACCGGGGCGGGCGCCGCGCCCACGGTTCAGGAGATGACCCGGGCCAGATAGGGCGCCGTCGCGCTGTCCGGCGCCTCGGCCACGCGGCGCCATCCCGACCGGCGCGCCCTCGCCCGTGCCGCCCGGCCGGTCGCGCCTGAGCCCGCCTGGACGCACGCGGCCCTGGTCGCGGAGCATCCGGTGACCGGGGCGGGTACCGCGCCCACGGTTCAGGACATGACCCGGGCCAGATAGGGCGCCGTCGCGCTGTCCGGCGCCTCGGCCACCCGGCGCGGCGGCCCGGCGGCCACGATCCGGCCGCCCCGGTCGCCGCCGCCCGGACCCAGGTCGATCACCCAGTCTGCGCCCGCGACCACCGTCATGTCGTGCTCCACCACGACGACCGTGTTCCCGGCCTCCACCAGCCCGTCCAGGCGGTCCATCAACACCTCGACGTCGGCCGGGTGCAGTCCCGTGGTCGGCTCGTCCAGCAGGTACAGGGTGTGGCCGCGCCGCCCGCGCTGGAGTTCGCTCGCCAGCTTGATCCGCTGCGCCTCCCCGCCGGACAGCTCGGTCGCCGGCTGGCCGAGCCGCAGATAGCCGAGGCCCACGTCGAGCAGCGTGCCCAGGCTCCGGGCCACCGCCGGCACGTCCGCGAAGAACTCCGCCGCCGCCTCCACCGTCAGGTCCAGCACCTCGGCGATGCTCCGGCCCCGGTACGCCACCTGGAGCGTCTCGGGGTTGTAGCGGGCACCGGCACAGTCCGGGCAGGGCGCGTAGGTGCTCGGCAGGAACAGCAGCTCGACGCTGACGAACCCCTCGCCCTGGCAGGTCTCGCAGCGCCCGCCGGACACGTTGAAGGAGAACCGCCCCACGCCGTACCCGCGCCGTCGCGCCTCCTCGGTGCCGGCGAACACCTTGCGCACCACGTCGAACAGGCCCGTGTAGGTGGCCAGGTTGGAGCGCGGGGTGCGGCCGATGGGCTTCTGGTCCACCCGGACCAGCCGGTCCACGCCCGCCACGTCCTGCGTCAACGCCTCGATGAGCGTGGACTTCCCGGACCCGGACACCCCGGTGACGGCGGTGAACGCGCCGAGCGGGAACTCGGCCGTCACCTCGCGCAGGTTGTGCCGGGTCACCGGCCCGACCTTCAACCAGCCGCGTGGCGCGCGCACTTCGCGCTCCGGGCCGGGGGACTCGTCGAAGAGATAGGCGGCGGTCGCCGACTCCGTGACCGACGCCAGCTCGGGCACCGGCCCGCTGTAGAGCACGCGTCCGCCGTGCTCGCCCGCGCCGGGGCCCACGTCCACCAGCCAGTCGGCGCCGCGCACCACGTCCAGGTGGTGCTCCACGACGAACACCGAGTTCCCGGCCCGCTTGAGCCGGTCCAGCACGGTCAGCAGGGCCTCGGTGTCCGCCGGGTGCAGTCCGGCTGACGGCTCGTCGAGCACGTACACCACGCCGAACAGCCCCGAGCGCAACTGCGTGGCCAGCCTGAGGCGTTGCAGCTCGCCCGCCGAGAGGGTGGGCGCCGCCCGGTCCAGGCTGAGGTAGCCGAGGCCGAGTTCGACCACCGGCGCGATCCGGGACCTGAGGTCCTCGATGAGGACGCGTGCCGTCTCCGAGTCGCCGTGCGGCATCCCGGCGAGGTCGGTCAGCGGCAGCGCGGCCAGTTCGGCGACAGTCCGGCCGGCGAAGGTCACCGCCAGCGCCTCCGGCCGCAGCCTGCCGCCCCCGCAGACCGGGCAGGGCGCACTGGTCAGGAAGCGCTCGGCCTTCGCCCGCAGCGTGGCGGATTTCGTGTCCGAGAAGGTCTTCAGCACATACCGGCGGGCGCTCATGTACGTGCCCTGGTACGGCCGTTGGATGCGGTCGGCGTCCCGGACCGGGTGCACGGTGACGACCGGCTGCTCGTCCGTGAACAGGATCCACTCACGCGCGGCGGCGGGCAGCTCGCGCCAGGGCCGGTCCACGTCGTACCCGAGCGCGTCGAGCACGTCCCGCAGGTTCTTGCCCTGCCAGGCGCCCGGCCAGGCCGCGACGGCGCCCTCCCGGATGGACAGTGAGGGGTCGGGGACGAGCAGTTCCTCGCTGGTGGTGTGCACGCGGCCGAGGCCGTGGCACTCCGGGCAGGCGCCGGCGGCCGTGTTCGGGGAGAACGCGTCCGAATCGAGCCGCTCGGCGCCCGGCGGATACTCCCCGGCCCGCGAGAACAGCATGCGCAGGGAGTTCGAGAGATTGGTGACCGTGCCCACCGAGGAACGCGAGGTGGGGGCCGAGCGGCGCTGCTGGAGCGAGACGGCGGGCGGCAGCCCGGTGATCTCGCCGACCTTGGGCGCCCCGACCTGGTGGATCAGCCGGCGCGCGTACGGCGCGACCGACTCGAAGTAGCGTCGCTGCGCCTCGGCGTAGACGGTGCCGAAGGCCAGCGACGACTTGCCCGAGCCGGACACGCCGGTGAACACGGCCAGCACATCCCGTGGCACGTCCACGTCCACGCCCCGGAGATTGTGCTCACGGGCATCGCGGACGCGGACGAAGGGATCATGCGGGCTGCGCATGGCGGGTGGGCTGTGCATAGAGGGGAGACTCTATCCGCCCACGCCCGCTACGCCCCCGGCGGGTTGTCCCGGTTCTGCCGGGTGCCGAACTCGTCCCGCAGCTTGTCCTGGCCGGTGTCGACCTGCGACTGGTACTTGTTGCCGGTGCGCTGGTCGACGTAGTCCCCGCCCTTGTCGATGCCCTTGTCGGCCATGCCCTCGTGGCCCTTGAGCATGCCCTTGATCTTGTCCATGAAGGACATGGCGGCCCTCCTAGTCGCTTGAGGCTTCCCTCCCAGGGTCACCGGGGCCCGCCCGGTTCGCATCTCGGGCCGGCCGGCTCCCGGACGCGAAGAGCGCGGCGAGCCGCCGGTGCGAGTCCAGCAGGGCCGCCCGGTCGTGGGTGCTGGTGGTGACCAGGACCTCGGCGGCGCCGGTCTCCTTCAGTACCGTCTCCAGTTCGGCGGCGACCTGGTCGGCGGTGCCGGCGAGGTGCCCGGTCAGGCCGGACTCGTACAGCTCCCGTTCCCGCGCGGTCATCGCCAGGGCCTCGATCCGCTCGGCCGGGGCGAGCGGCCGGAAGGTGCCGCGGGTGCGGGCGTGCGCCATCGCCCAGGCCTCCGGGAGCAGCAGCCGCCGCGCCTCGGCCTCGGTGCCGGCGACCGCGACCGTCCCGGAGACCACCACGTACGGCTCGGCCGCCCAGGGCGAGGGCCGGAACAGGGCGCGGTACCGCTCGATGCCACGCAGCAGCTTCTCCCGGCCGCGCAGGTCGCCGATGACCAGGGGCAGACCGGCACGGGCCGCGATCTCGGCGCCCTCGCCCGTCGCCAGCACGAAGGGCGGCACCCGCAGGCCCTCGGCGGGGCGGGCACGCACCCCGGTCGTCGAGCCGCCCGTGAACCACTCCAGCAGCTCGGCCAGCCGATCCGCGAACTCCTCGGCGTCCCCCTTGCCCCGGCCGAGCGCCCGGCGCACCCCGTCGGTGAAGCCCACCGAGCGGCCGAGCCCCATGTCGATCCGCCCGGGGAAGAGCGCCTCCAGCACCCCGAACTGCTCGGCGACGACCAGGGGTTGGTGGTTGGGCAGCATCACCCCGCCGGTGCCGACCCGGAGGGTCCGGGTGGCCCCGGCCACGGCGGCGGCCAGCACGGTCGGCGCGGACCCGGCGACCCCCGGGACGCCGTGGTGCTCGGACACCCAGAACCGGTGGTAGCCGAGTGCCTCCACCTCCCGCGCCAGCGCCACGGTCTCCCGCAGCGCCTCGGCCGGCGGCCGGCCCTCGCGGGTGCGGGAGCGGTCGAGGACGGAGAACCTGGTCCGGGCGATCACTGAACTGCTCACGCGGGGTTCAACGCGTGGCCGCGCCCGGGATTCCCGCGCCGCCCGGCCCCCTTCCTCGCCCGAGCCGGCCGCCGGCCGCGCTGGCTAGGCTTGCGGCGTGACCGACAGCCACGTGACCGACAGCCGGCAGCGCCCGCTCGCCGTGTTCGACCTCGACAACACCCTGGCCGACACCGCCCACCGCCAGCACTTCCTGGAGGGGCGGCCCAAGGACTGGTCGGGGTTCTTCGGCGCCGCGCCCAAGGACCCGCCGCTCGCCGAGGGGGTGGCGCTGGCCGCCCGCAGCGCCGGGGAGTGCGAGATCGTCTATCTCACCGGCCGGCCCGAGCGCTGCCGCCGGGACACCCTGGCGTGGCTCGCGGCCCAGGGGCTGCCGGAGGGGCGCGTGCACATGCGCGGGAACGCCGACCGCAGGCCGGCGCGGTTCACCAAGCTGGAGATCCTGCGCCGGCTCGCCCGGGACCGGGAGGTGCGGGTCCTGGTGGACGACGACGAACTGGTGTGCGACGACGCCGAGCGCGCCGGGTTCACGGTGGTGCGGGCCCGCTGGGCCGCGAAGTCCGCCGCACTGGCGGAGGCGCAGGAGGGCGAGGGCCGCACCTGACCGCCGGGAAGGAGAGGGCGGCTCAGTCCTCGTCGTCGATGCGGAAGCCGACCTTCAGGCCGACCTGGAAGTGCTCGACCTCTCCGTTCTCGATCTGCCCGCGGATCTGGGTCACCTCGAACCAGTCCAGGTTGCGCAGGGTCCGGGAGGCGCGGGCGATGCCGTTGCGGAGGGCCTGGTCGAGCCCTTCGTGGGAGGTGCCGACGATCTCGGTGACCCGGTAGGTGTGGTTCGACATGCGGGTTCTCCTTGCGGACGAAATGACGTACGGGGCCGTACTCCACCGTGCCCCATCCCCGCCCGGGCCGCACGGCGATCGCCCGCTCACTCTCGGTGTCCTTGACCCCTGGCATTGGTCCATACCAGACTCGGGGCACCCGTACGAGTCCCCTCGCTCGTCCCCCCACGATCGGGCCCCCACGCCTGTCCGCATCTCCCCCCGGCCAGTCAGAACAGGACCCCCTCGTGAGACGTCGCCTCCTTGCCCTCATCTGTGTCACCGGCTCCCTCGTCAGCGCCTGCGGGATGCTTCCCGGCGGGCACGAGCGCAAGACCGTCACCGTCTGGCTGATGAAGGACAGCGCCTCCAAGGATTTCCTGAAGCGCTTCACCGAGGACTTCGAACGCACCCACGAGGACCTGCGCCTGGACATCCGCATCCAGGAATGGACCGGCATCGTGGACAAGGTCCGGGGCGCGCTCAAGGGCGGCGCCGAGAACGGCCCGGACGTCATCGAGGTCGGCAACACCCAGGTGCCGCTGTACGCGGACGGCGGCCGGCTGGCCGACCTGACGCTGGAGTCGATGCGCGACTGGGGCAAGGAGAAGTGGCTGCCCGGCCTCGCCCAGCCCGGCAAGGACGGCAACAAGCAGTACGGCGTGCCCTGGTACGCGGCCAACCGGGTGGTGATCTACCGCAAGGACCTCTTCGAGCAGGCCGGCATCACCGGTACGCCGAAGACCCGCGCGCAGTGGCTCGCCGACACCGAGAAGCTGAACTCCGGTGACACCCAGGGTATCTACCTCGCCGGTCAGGACTGGTACACGCTCTCCGGGTTCATCTGGGACGAGGGCGGCGACCTCGCCCGGCAGAAGGACCTGGAGTGGCGGGGCACCCTGGACAGCCCCGAGGCGCTGCGCGGCATGGAGTTCTACAAGAGCCTCCAGGCGCTGGGCCGGGGGCCCGTGGACGCGGACGAGGAACACCCGCCGCAGGCCGGGGTGTTCGCCGGCGGCAAGATCGCCCAGATCGTCGCCGTACCCGGCCTCGCCCAGACCATCGTGCGGCAGAACCCCGAACTGAAGGGCAAGCTCGGCTTCTTCCCGGTGCCCGGCAAGAGCGCCGGCCGGCCCGGCACCGTCTTCACCGGCGGCTCCGACCTGGTCGTCCCGCAGAACACCGACGACCAGTTCGCGGCGACCTCCGTCGTGGCCGCGCTGACCGGCGCCAAGTGGGACACCGACCTCGCCCGCACCATGAACTACGTGCCCAACAAGACCACGCTGGCGAGCGCGGTCGACAGCGAGGAGGGGGTCGCCGCCATGGCCGCCGGCGCGGCGCACGGCCGGGCGACCCCCAACAGCCCGCAGTGGGCCGATGTCGAGGCCGACAACCCGATCAAGGGCTACATGACCCGGGTGCTGGGCGGAGCGGACCCGGCGACCGAGGCCCGCCGGGCCTCCCGGAAGATCACCGAGGCGCTCACCCCGAACGTGGGCTGACTCACCGGACCACGCTCAGCGACAGCGCGAAGCGGTCCTCCGCGTCCGTCCACCAGTGGGTCAGGTCGAGCCCGGCGGCGGCGAGTTCGGCGGTCACTCCCTCCCTGCGGAACTTCGCCGACACCTCGGTGCGCATCTCCTCGCCCGCCGCGAAGTCCACGGCGAGGTTCAGCGCGGGCACCTTCACGGTCTGCGCGGTCCGCGAGCGCAGCCGCATCTCGATCCACTCGCGCTCGGCGTCCCACAGCGCCACGTGGTCGAAGGCGTCCGGGTCGAAGTCGGCGCCGAGTTCCCGGTCGACGACCGACAGCACGTTCTTGTTGAACGCGGCCGTCACCCCGGACGCGTCGTCGTACGCCCGCACCAGCACCCGCTCGTCCTTGACCAGGTCGGTGCCCAGCAGCAGCCCGTCGCCGGGGGACAGCAGGGACCGTACCGAGGCCAGGAACGCGGCGCGCTCGGCGGGCAGCAGATTGCCGACGGTGCCGCCGAGGAAGGCCACCAGCCGGGGGCCGGGCGTGTCCGGCAGGGCCAGTGGGGCGGTGAAGTCGGCGATCAGCGCGTGGACGTCGAGCGCCGGGCGCTCGGCGATGAGGGCCTCGCCGGCCTGGGTGAGGGCGCTCTCGCTGACGTCGACCGGGACATAGGCGGCGAGCGGCAGCGCGTCGATCAGATAGCGCGTCTTCTCCGAGGACCCCGAGCCCAGCTCCACCAGCGTCCGGGCACCGCTCGCGGCGGCGATCTCAGCGGACCGGGCGGTGAGGATCTCCCGCTCGGCCCGCGTGGGGTAGTACTCGGGCAACTCGGTGATGCGCTCGAACAGTTCGCTGCCGCGCGCGTCGTAGAACCACTTCGGCGGCAGCCACTTGGGCGTGACGGTCAGACCGCCCAGGACGTCGGCTCGCAGCGCCGCGTCCGTGGCGTCCTCGGGGAGGGTGCGGGTGACACGGAGGGGACTCACGTACAGGGCTCCTTAGGTGAGACGGCCGCCGGGTCCTCCAGCGGGTCGAGCAGCACGCCGGCGCGGCTCGCGGTGAGCACGGTGCGGTCGGGGACCTCCTGCCAGCCGGGGTCGTCGTCGTACGGCTCGGAGGCCACGACCGTCGCGCGGCCGGGCTCCGTGCGGTACCAGAGGCTGTCGCCCCAGGTGGTGGCGGTGATCGTGGCGCCGTCGGTCAGCAGCAGGTTCAGCCGGGAGGCGGGGGCCGCCTCGGCCAGCAGGCGAACCGTTTCGCCGAGGGCCTGGGCGGCCTCCTCACCGCCGCGCAGCCGATGCAGGACCAGCGCCCAGGCGAACGCCGAGTCGGTGCGCGCCTGGAGCGACAGCAGATCGACCGGAGGCAGCAGCGACACCAGGGACGCCGCCGAGTCCGGCCAGCCCGCGACCGCGCCGTTGTGGCTGAACAGCCACCGCCCGGCCGCGAACGGAGCCGCCGCTGCCTCGGCGTCCGCGCCGGCGAGCGTCGCGTCGCGTACGGCCGCGAGCACGGCGCCCGAGCGCACCACCCGGGCGAGGTCGGCGAAGGACAGGTCGGCCCAGACCGGCCCGGCCCGCCGGTACCGCGCCGGGACCGGGTCCCCGGGCGCGTACCAGCCGACCCCGAAGCCGTCCGCGTTGACCGTCCCGTACCGCTGCCGCCTGGGCGCCCACGACTGCCGGTACAGGCTGTGCGGGGGCTCCACGAGCACGCGTCCCAGCGGCTCCTCGGGCCCCAGGTACGCCAGGTGACGGCACATCAGACGGACTCCGAGCGGGCCGTGCGGAAACCGGCGAAGATCTGCCGGCGCACCGGGTAGTCCCAGTTGCGGAACGTGCCCCGGCAGGCCACCGCGTCCACGGCGAACGAACCGCCGCGCAGCACCTTGTGGTCCGGGCCGAAGAACACCTCCGAGTACTCCTTGTACGGGAACGCCTCGAAGCCCGGGTACGGCAGGAAGTCGCTCGCCGTCCACTCCCACACGTCCCCGATCAACTGCCGTACCCCGAGCGGCGACTCGCCGGCCGGACAGCTGCCGGCGGGGGCGGGCCTGAGGTGCCGCTGGCCGAGGTTGGCGTGCTCGGGCGCCGGGTCGGCGTCGCCCCAGGGGTAGCGCCGGGAGCGGCCGGTGGCCGGGTCGAAGCGGGCCGCCTTCTCCCACTCCGCCTCGGTGGGCAGCCGCCGCCCGGCCCAGCGGGCGTAGGCGTCGGCCTCGTACCAGCACACGTGCAGCACCGGCTCGTCGGCCGGGACCACCTCGGTGACCCCGAACCGGCGCCGCAGCCACTGGCCGCCGTCGCGGCTCCAGTACAGCGGCGCGGTGATCCCGTGCTGCCGGACGTGCGCCCAGCCCTCCGGCGTCCACCAGCGCTCGTCGTCGTAGCCGCCCTCGGCCATGAACGCCTGGTACGCCCCGTTCGTCACCGGCACGGTGTCGATCCAGTAGGGCGCCACCTCCCGGGCGTGCGCCGGGCGTTCGTTGTCCAGCGACCACGGCTCGGCGGAGGTGCCCATGGTGAACGGGCCGCCGGGGACCAGGACTTCGGCCGGACCGGTGAACGGCGGTACCGGCTCCGGGTCCGGGGCGATCAGCGCCTGCGGCCCCTTCCTGAGCTGATGGGTGATCAGCATCGTCTCGTCGTGCTGCTGTTCGTGCTGGGCGATCATCCCGAACGCGAACCCGGCCTCGGTCAGCCGGGAGCCCCGGAAGTCGGCGCCCGCCAGCAGGTCCATGACCCGGCCGCGCACCTCGGCCGCGTACCGGCGGGCCTCGTCGGGCGGCAGCAGCGGCAGCGAGGGCCGCGCGGCGCGCGGGTGCTCGAAGGCGTCGTAGAGGCTGTCTATCTCGGGCCGCATCGCCTCCCGGCCGCCGACCGCCCGCAGCAGCCACTGCTCCTCCTGGTTGCCGATGTGGGCGAGGTCCCACACCAGGGGGGACATCAGCGGCGAATGCTGCGCGGTGAGGTCGGGACCTTCCACGCAGGAGGTCAGGAGTGTGGTGCGGTCGCGGGCGGTGGTGAGCGAGGACAGCACGCGCTCGCGCAGCGCCTCGCGGTCCGCGCCGGCGGACTCGAAGGTCCCGGTCCCGGCGGGCCCGGTCGTCGTCGTGTCGGTCTCGGGGGCGGTCATGTGCGGATGTCCTTCCTCCCGTGCGGGGATGTGCCCCCGATGGGGCCGGGGCGGAGCGGGGACGGCTCCCGGTCGGGCAGCCGGTCCAGCAGGTCGTCGGCCGGGCAGCGGCCGCGGGCGACATAGCGGTCCACGAATCCGGCCACCAGGTCCATGACCCGGGTGTCGGCACCGAGCCGGGGCAGGGCCTCCAGCGCGGTCGCGAAACAGGCGGTGGCCGCGTCGCGCAGTTCCGGGTCGGCGAGACCCAGCCGGGCGGCGTCGGACCACAGCGGATTGTGCGGCGCGCGCAGGTTGAGCGCCCGCTCGGCGAGCGGCTTGACGATCCGGTACGCGGTCTCGGCGGCCTCCGGGTCGTCGAAGAGCGCCGTGGTCACCGCGAGCGGCACGATCCAGCCGTCGTCACCGGGCTGCGCGTCGATCATGCGCAGTTCCAGGTGCCCGCGCGGACGGACCGGCGGGAACAGGGTCGTGATGTGGTAGTCGAGGTCCGCCCGGGTGGGCGGCCGCGGTGACCGGGAGCGGGTCCACTCCCGGAAGGTGAGCCCTTCGGGCACCTCCCAGGGACCGCTGTCCCGGCGCACGCACATCACCGGCGCGTCCAGGACGTGCCGGGCCCATGCCTCCCGGGGCTCGGCGTCCAGCGCGGGACCGCCCGCCCGGCCGGCGCCGATCTCCATCCACAGCAGCTGCCGGGTGGACATCCAGCCCGTGGGCCGCCCGCCCGCCAGCGGCGAGTTGGCGAACGCCGCCACCAGCACCGGGCCGAGCTGGTGCGCCAGCCACCAGCGCCGGATGTGTCCCAGCGGGCCGGGCTCCTCGTGGCCCGCGTCCAGGCACACCTGCACGGAGGCCGAGACGCACATCATGTGCCGCCCGGCCGGACCGGTGCGGTCCAGGCACGCCTCCATGGCGTCGTAGCGCGGCCGGCGCAGGAACCGGCGCGGGGTCTGCCAGGGATCGTGGCCGAAACCGGCCAGGGCCAGGCCCTCGGCGGCGAGGACGGCACGCACGGCGGCCAGGTCGGCGGAGACGATGCCGACGCATTCCATGAGGGAGGCGGCGGGCGGCGAACTCAGCTCCAGCTGGCCGCCGGGTTCTGTCGTGAGCGGCGAGCCCAGGGACACGGTCCGCAGGGCGGCGTAGGCCGCTTCGAGTCGTTCGGGTGTCACGGGGAGCCGCGGCTGCCGCGGCTCGTGGACGAGCCATTCCGTCTCCACGCCCACCGTGCGGGGCGGGCCGGTCTTGAAGCAGATGCCCTTGACCAGGGCCTCTACCTCCGGCTCGGTGACGACGACGTGGTCCTGGGTACAGTCACCACCGTCGCACTGTGATTCGGACATGTCGGGATCCTCCTGAGATTCCACCATGCCACCGGCCCGGTTCGACCGGGGCCGGGCAGGCACTCGTCCCACCCAAGACCCTCGCGGCGAATCGCACAAGAGTGCCCCGCTGGACGTTCCGGATCGGTCATCTCCGTTTCCGTACGTGTTCCCCGGACCGTTCCGTGTTCTCGGACCGTTCGGCGGACGGGAAACTCCGTTGCACCGCCCCACCAGCATCGCCCAGGATCGGTGCGTGAGCACGACGGGGGAGACCGCGCAGGCCATGATCAGGGCGTCCACGGGGGTGGCGCCGTGAGCGTACGCCCGCGCGGGATCGCCGCACGGACGCGGCGGACCGTGGCGGCCGGGAGGTGGTCCCGGCCGGCCGGACCGCGGTGGCCCTGGCGAGCGCCGGGACAACCGGACCGAACCCGTGGCTGCTCCCGTCGGGGCGCCGGTCACCGGGGCCGTCGTCGAGGCGACCGGTGAGCGCCGCCTGGCGGCGGCCCGCTGGACGGCCGGCGCCCCGTACGCCTGCCTGCTGGAGGTCCCGGACCGCTGCGTGCGCCACCGCGAGGCTCGGGACCCCTTCTCCTCCTTCTACTCCGACCGGGTGATCCACGCCCGTGTCCTTCGACAGGATGTTCGCCCCCCGGGACGGGACAGCGCCGTCAGGTCCAGCCGTACCGCTCGTGCAGCCGCTGCCGGACCAGGTTGAAGCGCATCCGGTCCAGGGCGCAGGCCTCGCGGCGCATGCCGGTCTCGTGCAGGCGCAGTATCCGGTCCACGGCCACCCACGAGTCGCGGCCCGACCGGTCCCAGGGGCCGCTGCCGATGGGCACCCACTCCCGGTCGCCGTCGTGGCGCTTGCTGGACAGCTGTACCGCGAGGACCGTACCGGCCGGCTCCCGGGCCACCACCAGCACCGGGCGGTCCTTGCCCCGGCCGTCGTTCTCCTCGAACGGCACCCAGGTCCACACGATCTCCCCGGGGTCCGGGTCGCCGTCGTGGGCCGGGGAGTACTCCGTGCGCACCCGGCCGACCCGGCGCGGGTCGGCCTCGGTGGTGGCGTGCGGGCCGTGACGGCCTGGCGCGTTCTCATCGGTGGAGCTGGTCACGGGTGCACCCTAGCGGCCGCCTTCCGACGGGCGCACGGGCGCCCCGGCCGCACGGTGGGTGCGGCCAGGGCTCCGCTCAGCTGTCCCGCTCCACCGGCACCTTCTGGGACGGCGGCGGTGTCACCGCGCCGTTGAGGGAGGGGGAAACGCCGTTCACCGGCTGCCCGTTGTCGCCCACCGTGGCCAGCAGCTTGCGGGCGAGTCCGAGTCCCGTGCCGCCCATGGTGAGCGCCTTGGCGAACAACTCGCCCATGCCGTCGGCGCCGTTGAGCAGCACCATGTTGTCCACGTTGCCGAACGCGGACGCGCCCGCCTGGACGATCTCCGGCCACTTCTCGGCGAGTTGCTGGGCGACGACCGCCTCCTGATTCTCGGCGAGCGCGGCGGCGCGGGCCTTGATGGCCTCCGCCTCCGCCAGACCCTGAGCCCTGGTCGCCTCCGCCTCCGCCAGACCCCGTGCCTGCGCGGCGGCGGCCTCGGCCTCACCGGTGGCCCGGGTGGCGTCGGCGCCCGCCGCACCACGGGTCCGGGTCGCCTCGGCCTCAGCCGTCGCGGCGGCCTTCACCCGGGTCGCCTCGGCCGCGGCCGCCAGCTCGGTCTCCTTCGCCTTGGCCTGGGCCGCCGAGATCCGGGCGTCGCGCTCGGCCTCGGCCAGCGTCCGCTTCTCGTAGGCCGCGGCGTCCGCCGGCTTGCGGACGTCCGCCTGCAACTGCTGCTCGCGCCGGTGCGCCTCCAGCTCCGCGACCCGGGTCTCCTGGACCACGACCTCCTGCCGGGCCGCCGCCGCGGCGAGCGGTCCCGCCTGCTCCGACTTGGCCGCCGCCTTGTCCCGCTCGGCCTGGTAGCCGGCCTGGAGGATCTCGCTGTCCCGGGTGGCCTCCGCCATCCGCGCGAAGGACTGCTGCTCGGCCTCGGTGGCCAGCCGGTTCGCCTCCGCCTGCGCGATCCGCGCGTCCCGCTGCACGGCCGCCGCGTGCGGCATCGCCAGGTTCTGGATGTACCCGGTCGGGTCCTCGATCTCGTGGATCTGGAGCGAGTCCACGATCAGGCCCAGCTTCTCCATCTCCGTCCCGCAGGCCGCCCGGGTCTGCCCGGTCAGCTTCTCCCGGTCGCGGATCATGTCCTCCACCGTCAACCCGCCCACGATCGAGCGCAGATGACCGGCGAAGACGTTGTGCACCCGCTCCGACATCAGCCGCTGCTGGTCGAGGAAGCGCCGGGCCGCGTTGGCGATCGACACGAAGTCGTCGCCCACCTTGAAGATGACCACGCCCCGCACCTTCAGCGGAATGCCCTGGTGCGTGACACAGTCCACGTGCAACTCGGTCTCGTTCAGATCGAGCGACAGCTTGCGCACCGCCTGCACACCGGGCAGCACCAGGGTGCCGCGCCCGGTGACGATGCGGAAACCCATCCCCTCCTCCAGGCCCTCGGTGCGGTGCTTGGATCCGGAGATGACGAGTGCCTCGTTGGGCTCGGCCACCCGCCACATCGCCTTGAACAGACCGATCAACGCGAGCACGGCAACGACGACCGCCCCCGCAACGACGCCGACAACCATCGGCATACGCCCCCTTTGCATGGTGCCCTCTCGGCACCGAACGAAGGGAGTGTGCGCCTGTCGGGAGCCGTCGGAAAGGCACTGACGGATCCTTGTCGCAATCTTGACGCATACCGCTCTCACCTGGGGCGGAGCGTGCTCACCTGGCGACGTTCCGAGCCGCCGTCAGCTGCCGTAGGCGGCCGTGACGTAGACGGTGCGCGGCGGCAGGTGCTCCACCACCATCACCACCGTGCCCGGCTCGATCCGGCGGCCGTCGGCCGGGTGGGCGAGGAAATGCTCCGCGCCCCCGCGCACCCGCACGATCACCTCGCCGACCAGTCCGGGCCCGACCGTCCCGGTCACCCGCCCCATCAGCCCGACCATCGACGCGTCGCCCATCCCCCCAGGGTACGGGCTGAATCCGCTCACGCGGCCGACGCGTTCGCCTCCGGCAGGTGCGGGGGCCACCGCTCGTGCCAGCGCAACTCGGCCTCCAACTGGGCGGCCAGGGACACCAGCAGGGGCTCGGTGTGCGCCGGGCCGAGCAACTGCGCGCCGACCGGCAGCCCGTCGGACACGAACCCGGCGGGCACGTTCACTCCCGGCCAGCCCAGCACGTTCCAGGGCCAGGCGTAGGGGCAGGCGGCGATCATCGCCCGGTCCGTGGCCCAGCCGCCCAGCCGGTGCAGGGCACCGATCCGGAGTGGGGGAGCGGCGGTGGTGGGCGCGAGGACCACGTCGTACGACCGGAAGAACCCGCCGATACGACGGTGCAGCACCGCCTCCGCGCGCCGGGCCGCCCGCAGCGGTGCCCCGCCCAGCAGCCAGCCGAGCCGGGCCGCGTTCCGGGTGCGCGGGTCCAGCAGCGCCGGGTCGGGGGCCGTCTCGGCCCACTCGGCGATCCCGGCGGTGGCGCGCGGCACGAAGGTCAGGCCGATCTGTCCGTAGGGCGGGTCGGCCTCCGTCACCTCGTGCCCCAACGCGGCCAGCTTCTCAGCGAGTTCGGTCACGCGGGCGCGGACTTCGGGGTGCGGCCGGGCGGGTACGGCGGTGAACGGCGGCTTCAGGGAGAGCGCGATCCGCAGCCGGCCCGGGTCCCGGCCGACCGCGTCCGCCACCGTGAGCGCGGGCGGCCGGTGCGGGTCCCGGTCGTGGTTGCCGCCGGCCGCGTCCAGCAGCAGGGCCGCGTCGGCGACCGTGCGGGCCAGGGTGCCGTTCACCGTGATGCCCTGGAACGACTCGCCGCGTGGCCAGGTCGAGATCCGCCCGCGCTGCGGTTTGATGCCGACGAGATGGGTCCAGGACGCCGGTATCCGTACCGAGCCGGCGCCGTCCGAACCGAGCGCGGCCGGCACCAGGCCGGCGGCCACGGCGGCGGCCGAACCTCCCGAGGAGCCGCCCGGCGTGTGCGCGGGGGACCAGGGGTTGCGGGTGTCGCCGAACGCCGGCCCCTCGGTGAACGGCCACTGGCCCAGCTCGCAGGTGTTCGTCTTGCCGACGATCACCGCACCGGCCGCGCGCAGCCGCCGTACCGCCTCGCCGTCCGCGGCCGCCGGCGGGAAGTCGCCCCGGCAGCCGAACGCGGTGGGCTCGCCCGCCACGTCCATGTCGTCCTTGACCGCGACCGGCACCCCGAGCAGCGGGCGGCGCGCTCCACCGGCCAACTCCCGGTCGGCGGCGTCGGCTTCGGCGAGGGCGGCCTCGGCGCGTACGACGCGGAACGCGTTCAGCGTCGGCTGGGTCGCCTCGATCCGGGCCAGGGCCCGCTCCACCAGCGCGCGGGAGGTCACCTCCCCGGCGGCGAGGGCGCGGCGGCTCTCGGCGAGGCCCGCGGCACGGTCGGGCGTCATGGGGGCAACCTCCGGGGCTCCGGACACGAGGACTACCGAACGGTAACGTCAAGTAGGCCGCCGGGGCAGGGCTTTCACCGCCTCGGTTGCACGGGAGCGCGCTTCCCGGCGTCCGCGCGAGGCGTGGTCAGCGGGACAGCAGCCGGCGCAGCCAGGTGACGCGGGCCGTGCGGGCCGCGCCGGACAGGGCCGCCTCCGGTACCAGGGCGTCGAAACCGTGGAACCCGCCCGGCCAGACGTGCAGTTCGGCCTCGCCGCCGGCCTGCCACAGGCGGTTCGCGTAGTCGACCACCTCGTCCCGGAAGGTCTCGGCCGAGCCGACGTCGAGGAAGGCCGGGGGCAGGCCGGACAGGTCGGTGGCGCGGGCGGGGGCGGCGTACGGGGAGACGTCGGGGGTGCCGCGGCGCTCGCCCAGCAGGGCGGTCCAGCCGGTCGCGTTGGCGGTGCGGTCCCAGACGCCCAGGCCCGCCAGCTGGCGGCCGGAGAAGGTGTCGTCGCGGTCGTCGAGCATCGGGTACATCAGGAGCTGGCCGAGCGGACGGGGGCCGCGCCGGTCCCGGGCCAGCAGGGCGAGGGCCGCGGTGAGACCGCCGCCGGAGCTGGCGCCCGTGACGACGATACGGTCCGGGTCGCCGCCGAGTTCCCCGGCGTGCCGGGCGGTCCACAGCAGGCCGGCGTACACGTCCTCGACGGGCGCGGGGTGCGGGTGCTCGGGGGCGAGCCGGTACTCCACCGACACCACGACCGCACCCAACTCCCGTGCCCAGGCCAGGGGTTCGGTCACGCCGGCCCGGCGGGTACCGGTCATCATGCCGCCGCCGTGCACGTGGTAGAGCACCGGCAGCGCCGTGGTGTGCGACGACGTCGCGGTGGGCGTGCACACCAGCAGGGAGATGTCGGGGGCGCCCTCGGGACCGGGCGCCGTGCGCTCCGTCACCTCGAAGGCGCCGTCCAGGGTGAGGTCGATCAGCGCGAGCACCTCGGCCGCGGTCTTCCGGGCGCTGTCGAGGTCGTCCAGCGCGAAACCGGGCGTGGCGGCCTCCCCCATCCGCTCCAGCGCGGCGGCGAGTTCCGGGTCGAACGGGGGCGGGGCCAGGGGCACGGCGTCTCCTCGGGCGGACCGCAGGGTGCTGCGGCGGCATGCCGGGACGTGTGTGCCCGACGGGGAGTCGCCTACCCCGTGTGGCGGGGAGCGTGTCGCGGGCGCGCCGGCCGGGTGACGCGCGCGGGGCCGGCACCTGGTGCGGTGCCGGCCCCGCGCGGAGCGGAGTAGGGCTCAGGCGGCGGTGACCGCTTCCACGGTGCCGTACAGACGCGCGACGACTTCGGTCAGCTGGGCGGCGACCTCGGCGTCGTCGGACGGATGGGTCTCGGCGAAGCGGGTCAGGGAGCCGGGGATCGAGAGCTTGATGTCCTCGATCACCCGGCCGCCGGCGAGGCCGACCGCCTTGCGGGCCTCGTCCTGGGCCCAGACGCCGCCGTACTGGCCGAAGGCGGTGCCGACCACGGCGACGGGCTTTCGACCGAAGGCGCCGGCGCCGTACGGGCGGGACAGCCAGTCGATGGCGTTCTTCAGGACGGCCGGGATGGTGCCGTTGTACTCGGGAGAGAAGAGCAGGAAGGCGTCGGCGGCCCGCGCGGCCTCGCGCAGCCTCGTGGCGGCGGCCGGGACGCCGCCCTCGACGTCGATGTCCTCGTTGTAGAACGGGATCTCGGCCAGGCCCTCGAACAGCTCGACCTCGGCGCCCTCGGGCGCGAGCTTCACAGCCGCCTCGGCGAGCTGGCGGTTGGTCGAACCGGCGCGGAGGCTGCCGACGAGCGCGAGGATACGGACGGACATGGGAACTCCAAGAGGCTGGTACGTCACTGGGGCGTCAAGGGGGCTGATGCGTCGCTTACATCGCTGGAACGATCCGGACCGGGGTCCGTTTAGCTTTCTATCACCCTAAGCGGACCGTGGTCCAGTTTTCTTCCCGATGCTTTACGCTGTCTTCATGTCCAGCGCCCCGCCGCCCTTCCCGAAGCCCCAGGAGCCCCTTGAGCCGCCCGAGTTGATCGAGGTCGGCCCGGCGCTGTCCGAGCCCTGCCTGCGCGCCGACGCGGCCCGCAACCGGGCCCGGCTGCTGGAGGCGGCGGCCCGGCTGATCGCCGAGCACGGGGTGGCCGGGGTCACCATGGAGGCGGTGGCCGCCGCGGCGCGGGTGGGCAAGGGCACGGTCTTCCGCCGCTTCGGCGACCGTACGGGGCTGCTGATGGCGCTGCTGGACCACTCGGACAAGCAGTTGCAGGCCGACTTCATGGGCGGCCCCCCGCCGCTCGGCCCGGGTGCGCCCCCACTCGACCGGCTGCGCGCGTTCGGGGTGGCGGTGCTGTACCGCTCGGCGGAGCGGCTGGACCTGCTGCTGGCCGCCCAGCCCGATCCGGACCGCCGCTTCTCCCACCCGGCCGTGGCGGCGCTGCGCACGCACGTCGTGATGCTGCTCCGGCAGATCGTGCCGGACGGCGACTGCGAACTGCTGGCCCGCACCCTGCTGGCCTCCCTCGACCCGGCCCTCATCCACCACCTGACCCGCCAGTGCGGCATGCCCCTGGAACGCCTGGAGGCCGGCTGGACCGACCTGGTCGCCCGCGTGACCGGCACGGACGCTCCGGCCGCGGACTCCACACACCGGGGCTGAGGGGGCTGCAGGGCTCGGTGCCGGCCGACTGCTTCCGTGCCCGGGCTCCACGCGCCGCACGGCTCCGGACCGGCTGAAGCAGCGCCCCGGAACGGCCCTGCGCCGGCCGGGCACGCGTCCCGGCGTCTACGGGTCGTATGGCCCCCGCGTCCCGCCCTCGCACCGGTCGCACCGGCCGAGGCGACGCCCGGGACCGCTGAGCCGGATGGCCCCGGCCCCCATTCCGCACCGGCCGAGCGGCCCCCGGACCCCGCGTGCCGCACGGTGCCGGGGCCCCCATTCCGCACCGGCCGAGCGGCCCTCAGACCCCACGTGCCGCACGGTGCCGGCCGGTCGATGCCGGGCCTGCGGCTCGGTCGCCGCACGGCCTCGGTGTCCGGGGCCGACGCGGCTCTCCGGTGTCAGCCGATGCCGTGGCTCGTGAACATGGCCACCAGGCCGTCGGGCGCGTCGCCGCGGAACAGCATCGCGCCGCTCTCCGCCGAGTCCGCCGCCGACCGCTCGGCGCGCGGGAACATGACGGCCTCGTAGGCGGCCAGCGCGGCCTCCGGGTCGCCGGGGTGCGCGGCCAGGGCGAGGGCGAGGTCGGCGGCGTCGGCGAGGGCCAGGTTGGCGCCCTCGCCGGCGAAGGGCGACATCAGGTGGGCGGCGTCGCCCAGCAGGGTGACGCCGGGGACCCGGTCCCAGCGGTGCCCGACCGGCAGGACGTGGATCCGGCGGGGCGTCACGGCGCCGTCCGCGTCCGCGACCAGCGCCCGCAGGCTGTCGTCCCAGCCCGCGAACTCCTTCAGCACGGCCGCCTTGGCCGCCTCGGTGTCGTCGAAGTCGATGCCGTCCAGCCAGTCCTCGGGTGTCACGACGGCCGTGTACACGTGCAGGCTGCCGTCGCTCTCGCGGTGCGCGAGGAAGCCGCGGCCGTCGCCGAGGGCGAAGAACATGCCGCCGCCGATCACCCGCGCGCTCTCCGGATGGCGCCGGTCCGCGTCCAGCAGGTCCACCTCGACGAAGGAGACACCGGCGTAGGCGGGCCGGGCGCCGGACAGCAGGGAGCGCACCCGGGACCAGGCGCCGTCCGCGCCGACCAGCAGGTCCGTGGTGAAGGCGGTGCCGTTCGCGAGGGTCACCTCGTGCCGGCCGGCGCCGAGCGGGCGGGCCCCGGTCACCTTGGCGCCCCAGCGGATCGTGCCCTCCGGCAACGAGCCGAGCAGCAGGTCGCGCAGGTCGCCGCGGTCGATCTCGGGCCGGCCGCCGGTGCCGTCGTCGGGCAGGTCGAGCCGGACGGTGCCGTGCCGGTCCAGCACCCGGGTGGCCTGGCCCCCGGTGTGGACGTGCGTCAGGAACTCCGCGTGCAGCCCCGCCGCGCGCAGCGCCCGCTGCCCGGAGTCGTCGTGGATGTCGAGCATGCCGCCCTGCGTCCGGGCGGCCGGTGAGGCGTCCAGGTCGAAGAGGGCGGCCTCGATGCCGTGCACGTGCAGCACGCGGGCGAGCATCAACCCGCCGAGTCCCGCGCCGACGACGGCTATGGGGTGGTGGGGGAGGGCGGAAGGGGAAGCGGTCATGGTGGCCTCCTGGCCGGTCGGAAGGGTGCGGGGGAGTTCAGTGGGAGCCGGCGGCCGGGTCCGCGCCCGCCCCGGGTACAGCGGTCCGCTCGATGCCGCCCAGCAGGGCCCGGAAGGCCCACGACAGCCGGGCCTCGGGGGTGCCGGACAGCAGCGCGCCCGCGCCGGCGGCGATGTGCGGATGGGTCTCGGCGGACGCCTCGCGCAGTGCGCGGGTGACGGCCTGCCACTCGTCCGGCGACTCCTCGCCCGCGTGCTCGGCGGCGGTCGCGGTGGCGTGCTGGAGCAGCAGGTCGACCCCCCAGGCCGCCTGCTCGCGCGGCACCCCGCCCGCGTCCAGCAGTCCGAGAAGTGTCTCGACGAGCCGCAGGTAGTTCGGGCCGCTGGGGCGGGCGGTGAGCGCCGAGCGGGCGAGGCTCGGGTGGGCGAACAGCATCTCGGTGTAGGCGGTGAGCACCTTCTCCAGGCGCTCGCGCCAGTCGCCCTCGGCCGGGGCCGGGCCGACCGTGCCGAGCAGCTCGTCCAGGACCGCCGCGTGCAGCTCGTCGGTGTTGCGCACGTACACGTACAGCGAGGCCGGGCCGGTGTCCAGCTCCTGGGCCAGCCGGCGCATGGTCACCTTGCGCAGCCCCTCGGCGCGCAGGATCGCGACGGCGGCGGCGACGATGCCCTCCCGGGTGAGGGCGGGCTTGGCGGGACGCTCACGACGGGAGCGGGGTGCGGCGGTCATGGCACCACGGTAACGAACATGTTCGCTGCGAACAAGTTCGTAGCGAACATGTTCGTTCACCCGCGCGTTCCCCCGCCCGCACCCGTCCCCGGCCGCTCTGCCAAGATGCGCACTGTCATGACGCAGCTACCGAACACGCCCACGAGCGCCGACGTGGCCCGCCTGGCCGGCGTCTCGCGCGCGACCGTGTCGTACGTCCTCAACAACGCCGGCACCGTCCGGATCAGCGAACCGACGCGGCGGCGCGTCCGGGAGGCCGCGCGCGAACTGGGGTACGTGCCCCACGCCGCCGCCCGCAGCCTGCGCGCCGGGCACAGCCGCATGGTCCTGATGCCCGCCCCGTCGATCCCCGTCGGACCGCTCTACGGCGCCTTCATCAACGAACTCCAGTGGGCGCTCGGCCGGCTCGACTACACCGTGGTGCAGTACGGCAGCGGGGGTCTGGAGGGCGACGAGGCCGCCCGTGCCTGGGCCGAACTACGGCCGGTCGCGGTGCTCGTGCCGGGCGCCGGACTCGGCCCGGCCGGCGTCCAGGTGCTGAAACGCTCCGGCGTCCGTGCCGTCGTCACCCTCGGCCCCGGACGCGTCGACGGCGCGCACGCCCTGCTGATGGACCACGACGCCGTCGGCCACCGCGCGGGCAGACACCTGTACGAGCGCGGCCGGCGCCGGATCGGTGTCGTCATGCCCGCGGAAGCGGGACTCGACGCCTTCTCCCGGCCCCGGCTCGCCGGCGTCCGCCAGGCCCTGCGCGGCACCGACGCCACCGCCACGGAACTGCCGCTGCGCTACACGGAGGAGGACGCGGGCCGACTGGCCGGGCGCTGGCGGGAGTCGGGCCTGGACGCGGTGTTCGCCTACAACGACGAGTACGCCATGCTGCTGCTGCGCGCCCTCCAGGACGAGGGCCTCGACGTGCCCGGGGACGTCGCCGTGATCGGCGCCGACGACCTGATGCTCGGCCGGCTGCTGCGCCCCCGTCTCAGCACCGTGCACATCGAGCTGCCCTCGGGCCGCTGCCTGGCCGAACTGGTCGACCGGGCGGTACGCGACCCGGCCGCCGAGCCCGAGGTGCACCAGGTGCTGGGGGCCACGGTCGTCCGGCGCGAGTCCAGCTGACCCGGCGTACGCCGGGCCCTCACACCGTAAGCCGGATCACCCCGCGCGGGATTACTGGGCCGCGTTTCCCTCCTGCGCGGCGATGCTCTTGCGGACCTCGTCCATGTCCAGGTTCCGTGCCTGCCCGATGATGTCCGCGAGCGCGGCCTCCGGCAGGGCGCCCGGCTGCGCGTACACGGCGACCCGGTCCCGGACGATCATCAGCGTCGGGATCGACTGGATCTCGAAGGCGGCGGCCAGCTCCGGCTGCGCCTCCGTGTCCACCTTGGCGAACACCAGGTCCGGGTTGGCCTCGGCGGCCTGCTCGTACACCGGCGCGAACTGCCGGCACGGACCGCACCAGGAGGCCCAGAAGTCGATGAGGACGAAGTCGTTCTCGGCGACCGTCTGGTCGAAGTTCTCCTTGGTCAGCTCCACGGTGCTGCTCATGGCGTGTGTCCCTCTTCCTGGTGTGGGGTGTGCCGACGGCGCAAACACGGCCGCCGGGCCGCCTATTCCACGCGCGCACGCTCCTGTCCCGCGCGCGTACCCCTGTGGCCAGGACACACACCACCCACCAGACTGACCCCATGACGGAAACGGAATCCATCGCGTACGACGTCGTGGTGATCGGGGGCGGTCCCGTGGGGGAGAACGTCGCCGACCGCACCCGGGCGGCCGGTCTCAGCACGGCCCTCGTGGAGAGCGAACTGCTCGGCGGCGAATGCTCCTACTGGGCCTGCATGCCCAGCAAGGCCCTGCTCAGGCCGGTCATCGCGCAGGCCGACGCCCGCCGGCTGCCCGGCCTCGCCGAGTCGGTGCGGGGCCCCCTGACGGCCCCGGAGGTCCTCGCCCGGCGCGACCAGTTCACCTCGCACTGGAAGGACGACGGCCAGGTCTCCTGGCTGGAGGGCACCGGCACCAGCCTGTACCGCGGTCAGGGCCGCGTCGCCGGACCTCGCACAGTCACCGTGACCGCCCCCGACGGCACGGTCACCACGCTCACCGCCCGGCAGGCCGTCGCCGTGTGCACCGGCACCCGCGCCCAACTGCCCGACCTGCCGGGCCTCGCCGAGGTCAAGCCCTGGACCAGCCGCGAGGCGACCAGCGCCAAGGCGGCGCCGGGCCGGCTGATCGTCGTCGGCGGCGGTGTCGTCGCCACCGAGATGGCCACCGCCTGGCACGCCCTCGGCTCCCGGGTCACCCTGCTGGTGCGCGGCAAGGGCCTGCTGAACCGGATGGAGCCCTTCGCCGGGGAACTCGTCGCCGAGGCGCTCACCGAGGCGGGCGTCGACGTCCGCACCGGCACCTCGGTCGCGTCCGTGACCCGCGAGGACGGCACCGTCGTCGCCGTCACCGGCACCGGCGAGCGCATCGAGGCCGACGAGATCCTCTTCGCCACCGGACGCGTCCCGGGCACCGACGACATCGGCCTCGACACCGTCGGCCTGGAACCGGGCTCCTGGTTGGACGTGGACGACACCCTGCGCGTCACCGGCACCGACTGGCTGTACGCGGTCGGTGACGTCAACCACCGCGCCCTGCTCACCCATCAGGGCAAGTACCAGGCCCGGATCGCCGGCGCCGCCATCGCCGCCCGCGCGGCCGGCGGCCCGGTGCTGGACGAGCCCTGGGGCGCGCACGCGGCCACCGCCGACCACGACGCCGTACCGCAGGTAGTCTTCACCGACCCCGAGGCCGCGGCGGTCGGCCTCTCCCTCGCCGAGGCGGAACAGGCCGGCCACCGCGTGCGCGCCGTGGACGTCGAGTTCTCCTCGGTCTCGGGGGCGAGCCTGTACGGCGACGGGTACCAGGGCCGCGCCCGCATGGTCGTGGACCTGGAGGACGAGATCCTGCGCGGTGTCACCTTCGTCGGCCCCGGCGTCGGTGAGCTGATCCACTCCGCGACCGTCGCCGTCGCCGGCCGGGTCCCCGTCAGCAGGCTGTGGCACGCGGTCCCGTCCTACCCGACCCTGAGCGAGGTGTGGCTGCGGCTGCTGGAGGCCTACCGGGACAAGTGAGCCGACTGCCGGTCCGCTTACGGCAGTTCGAAGCCCAGGGCCTCGGCGGCGGCCGCCGGGGCCGGCTGGGACCACAGGGCGGCGACGGCCTCGTTCGTGGACAGCGAGCGCAGTTCGGCGCGGTCCAGGTAGAGGGTGCCGTCGAGGTGGTCCGTCTCGTGCTGGACGATGCGCGCCGGCCAGCCGGTGAACACCTCGTCCAGCGGGCGGCCCGCCTCGTCCGAGCCGCGCAGCCGCACCTCGGCGTGCCGGGCGACGACCGCCTGCCAGCCCGGCACGCTCAGGCAGCCCTCGAAGAACGCGGCCCGCGCGCCGCCGACCGGCTCGTACACCGGGTTGACCAGGACCCGGAACGGCAGCGGCACCCGGCCCCGGACCGTCACGATCTCCCCGGCCACCGGTGCCGGGTCCTCGACGACCGCTATCCGCAGCGGAATCCCGACCTGCGGGGCGGCGAGGCCCACGCCCGGCGCGGCACGCATGGTCAGGCGCAGGGCCTCGACGAAACGGGCCAGCAGCGCGGGTCCGAGCTGGCCGTCGTACGGCTCGGTGGCGCGGCGCAGCACCGGCTGTCCGGCGGCGACGATGGGCAAGGGACCGCCGGCGGCGAGGAGTTCCTCGACCCGCTCGGCGAGCGGCATGTGATCATGAACAGATGTCATCGGGTCAGGATGCCACGCTCCCGACCTCGTGAAGTAGCGTTGTCCGACACGCCGGAGCCGACGCCGCTTCCGACGCCGGAACCGGCGCGGCGGCGGGGCGGGACGCGCGGGCCACGAGCAGAGGGAGCCGGGGAGATGGCGCGGGAAGACGGCCGGGCCGGGCGGCGCGGCCAGGGCGAGCTGGAGGGCCAGGTCCTCGGCGCGCTGGGCGAGGCCGAGGGGCCGGTCAGCGCCGCCTGGGTGCGGCAGCACCTCGGCGGCGACCTCGCCCACACCACCGTGGTCACGATCCTCACCCGGCTGCTCGCCAAGGACGTCGTCGCCCGCGAGCGCCGGGGCCGCTCCTTCCTGTGGACGCCGACCGCCGACGTGGCCCGGCTCGCCGCCCTGCGCATGCGCCGCCTGCTGGACGGCGAACACGACCGCGAGGCCGTCCTCGCCAGCTTCGTCACCGCCCTGCCGCCCGGCGACGAACAGGTGCTGCGGGCCCTGCTCGACATCCCGGGCGCGGACGACGGCGGCACGGGAGCCTGACCGCGCATGGGCGTCTTCGTCTTCCTGCCACTCGTCCTGCCGCTGTCCGCCTGGCCGGTGGCCCGGCTCGCCGAGACCCGGCTGCATCCGCGCACCGCCACCCGGCTGCTGACCGCCGTCGCCGTCGTCATGGCGCTGTGCAGCACCCTGTGCCTGGCCCTGCTCATGGTGGTCGGCACCGCCCAGCTGCCCGGAAACCCGCTGCCGGACGGCTGGTCCGACCCGGAGGTGCGGGCCGCGCTGCCGTACGACGAGGTGGCCGGCCGGGCCGCGATCCCGGCCCTCACCGTGGTCGCCGCCGCCTGCGCCCGCACCCTGCTGCGGCACCGCCGGGTCACCCGGCGGGCCCGCCGCGCCCTGGCCGCGCTGCCCGGGCCGACGGTCGCGGTGCTGCCCGACAGCGCGCCGTACGCCTACGCGCTGCCCGGCGGCCGGGGCCGGGTCGTCGTCACCACCGCGCTGCTCGCCGGACTCGCGCCCGCCGAGCGCCGCGCCCTGTTCGCCCACGAGCGCGCCCATCTGACGGCCTGTCACCACCGCCACCTGCTCGCCGTCCACTTGGCGGCCCGGGCCAACCCGTTCCTGCGTCCGCTGCGCACCGCCGTCCTCTACACCGCCGAGCGCTGGGCGGACGAGGAGGCGGCCCGCGCGGTCGGCGACCGGCGGACGGTGGCCCGCGCCATCGGCAAGGCGGCCCTGCTCTCCGCCGGCACCCCGGCGCCGACCCTCGCGGCGCTGGCGGCGGCCGGCCCGGTGCCGCGCCGGGTGGCCGCCCTCCTGGCCCCGGCGCCCGCGGCCCGCGACTGGCCGTCCGCCTGCACCGCCGCCGGCCTGGCCGTCTGGGGCGCGACGGCCGGTGCGCTGATGTCGGCGATGTCCTCGGCGAACTCCGCCGTCACCCTCTTCCTGACCCTCCAGGCGGCGACGCCCCTCTGACCCGGGGCGTGCGCCTCACTCCTGCGGGAAGTCGCCCGCGAGCGCCGAGGCGACCCGCAGGTGCCGCGCCGCCTCCTCGTGCCGGGCCTGCCGCTCCAGCGTGCGGCCCAGCATCAGCCGGGCGTAGTGCTCCACCGGGTCGCGCTCCACGATGGTCCGCAACTCGGTCTCGGCCCGCCGCAGTTGGGCCGAGTGGTAGTAGGCGCGGGCCAGCAGCAGCCGGGGCCCGGTCTGCTCCGGGACCTCCTCGACCAGCCGGGCCAGCACCCGGGCGGCGCCCGCGTAGTTCTTCGCCTCGAAATACCGCCGCGCGCGCTCCCAACGCTCGGCCAGGGTACCCCGGTGGTAGTAGGGGACCTTCGTCTCCTGCGTCTCCATGGGTGACCTCCTTCGACGGCGGCCACAACGGAAGCGGGTTGTTGAATATTCCAGCACATCGGGGAATACCCTAGGGGGGTATAAGGTTCCGTTTACTGACCCGGTTACTGACCCGGTTCAAGCAGGGGAGGCCGACGATGGACCACAGCGCCCGGCAGCATGGACAAGGGCACCACGCGTCGTGGCGTACGGCCGCGCAGGCGACGCTGCACTGCCTGACCGGCTGTGCGATCGGCGAGGTGCTCGGCATGGTCATCGGCACCGCGGCGGGGCTGCGCAACGCGGCCACCGTCGTCATCTCCATCGTCCTGGCCTTCGTCTTCGGCTACGCGCTGACCATGCGGGGCGTCCTGCGCGCCGGTCTCCCGGTCCGCCGGGCGCTGAAGGTCGCCCTGGCCGCGGACACCGTGTCGATCGCCGTGATGGAGCTGATCGACAACACCGTCGTCGTGAGCGTGCCCGGCGCCATGGACGCCGGCCTGGCGGACGCCCTGTTCTGGGGCTCGCTCGTCGCCTCCCTCGCCCTGGCCTTCGTGCTGACCGTCCCCGTGAACCGCTGGATGATCGGCCGCGGCAAGGGACACGCCGTCGTGCACGCCTACCACTGACGGCACCGTCTTTGCGGTGGTGCGGTGTTTCATGCCTCGCCCCGCTGGATTCCGCCCGTTCGTGTGCAAGCCCTCGCTTGTGCCGGTCCGGGCACCCGGCACGGCTGGATAGTGGATCAGCCGCCGGGGTGAGGGCCCCGGGGAACCCACCGGAAAGCAGAGGTGTTTCACCATGGCCACCACCGAGGCGACCGACCGCGTCCGACTGGTCTTCTCCCTCTTCGACGCCGACGGGAACGGCTATATCGAGCCCGCCGACTTCGAGTTGATGGGCGACCGGGTCGCCGCCGCCGTACCGGCGGCCGACGAGGCCGCGAAGGACCGGCTGCTCGGTGCCTTCCGCCGCTACTGGGACACGCTCGTGACCGAGCTGGACGCCAACGGCGACGGCCGGATCAGCCCCGAGGAGTTCACCGCGATCGTCCTCAACCCGCAGCGCTTCGACGCCACCGTGGACGAGTTCGCCGACGCGCTCGCCACCCTGGGCGACCCGGACGGCGACGGTCACGTCACCCGCCCCGACTTCGTCGCCCTGATGACCGCCATCGGCTTCGAACGGCCCAACATCGAGGCGCTGTTCGACGCCTTCGGCCCCGACGGGGGCGACCGGGTGGCCGTCTCCGCATGGGCGGACGGCATCCGCGACTACTACCGCCCGGAGAAGTCCGGCATCCCCGGCGACCACCTGACCACCGGCACGTCCCGGTGACCCGGATCGTCCACCAGGGCGGCGCCGGCGTGCCGTCGGCCGGAGCCGGGCCGGTCGTCGGGCTCGCGGTCGGCCGGGGCACCGGCCCCGAACTCGCCGAGGTCTTCGAGCGGGTGCTCGGCACGCTCACCGCCGCCCACCCGGCGGGCGTGGAGATCGTGCGGTCCCCGCGGCTGTACCACTCCTACGTCTCGCTCCGCGCCGAGCGGGACATCGCCCGGATCCGGGAGCTGACGGCCGAGGACGCCGAGCACTACGAACGGTTCTGCCGCGCCCGCGCCGAGGGCGGCACGACCGCCGTCTTCCGCACCGCCATCAACGCCCAGTCCCTGTACCTGGTCCGCCGGCGCCTGCGGGCCGTGAAGGTCGACCACCTCACGGCGGGGGAGAAGTCCCTGCTCCTGGTGCGCGACCAGGCGCAGGGCTTCTACACCGGCGAGAACCGGCACACCGAGGGCGAGGTCACCCGCACCCTCACCTTCAGCCGGGAGATCACCGAGGCCGTCGTCGGCTACGCGCTGGCCCGGGCCCGGCACACCTGGCCGGACGGCCGGCTCGGCCGGATCGTGATGGCGTACAAGTTCCATCTGCTGGACGGCGCGTTCGACGCCTGGGTGGCCGGGCTCGCCGACCGGCACGGCGTGCGGATCGACGTGTTCCAGCCGGACACGGTCAACCGCAACCTGCTCGCCCACGGCCTGCCGGACCGCACCCTGCTGATCGCCGGGAACGAATGGGCCGACATCATGCACGTCATGCTGCTGGACCGGTTCGGCTCCGACCGGCAGGAGAACCGCTGCACGGAGAACGTCTGCCTCGAACCCGGGGTGGCCGGCCTGGTCGAGTACCAGACCGTGCACGGCTCCGCCGACGACCTGGCGGGGCGGGACCTGGTCAATCCGGTGGCCACGATCCGCGCGGCGGCCCTCGTCGCCGAGCGGCACGCCGGGTGCGACGGCGCCGTACCCGCGACCGAGGCGGCGCTGACCGCCCTGGCCGTGGACGGCGTCGGAACCCCCGACGTCGGCGGGCGGCACACCACCACCGGGGTGGTGGACGCGCTGCTCGACGCGCTGGCACCGGTCGGCGCGCCCCGGGTCGGCGACGCCGACGCCGCCCTGGCCGGCGGCTCATGACCGGACCGACGGACACGGCCCTGGTCCTCGTGGACCTGCAGAACGACTTCTGCGCCGGTCCCGTGGCCAGGGCCCGCTTCGGCGGCGACCCCGCCGTCCTCGACGCGGTCGTCGCCGCCAGTGTCCGCGCCGCCGAGACCGCCCGCGCACGGGGCGTGGAGGTGGTGTTCGTGCGGTTCCTCGGGGACCCCGAGCACCAGGGCGCCGGATGGCGGCTGCGCGACCAGCGGCTCGGCAAACGGCCGAAGTGCCTGGAGGGATCGTGGGGCGCCGAGTTCCACGGTCCGCTCCCGGAGCCCGGCGAGGCGGTCTTCACCAAGCGGGCCTGCTTCGACGCGTTCCTCGGCGCGGGCTTCGAGGAGCACCTGCGCGCGCGGGGCGCCCGGCACCTGGTGTTCGCCGGACTGTACGCCGACGTGTGCGTGGACTCCACCGCCCGCACGGCCTTCCAGAAGGGCTTCCACGTGACCGTCCTGAGCGACTGCACGACCGCCCTGCACCTGCCGGACGACGCGGTCCTGCGCTTCATGCGCGCCGTGTACGGCGCCCGGACCGTCACCGCGGACGACCCCACGGCATGGACCGTCCCGGCACTCGTCCCCGAACCGAAGGAGGAGGCGTGCGTACCCCCACCGGTGTGAGCGCGCAGGGCGTGGCGGCGGGTGTCGGCCGTACCGCCCTGCTGGTGGCCGCCGCCCGCGCGATCGAGACCCACCGCCCCGACGCCCTGGCCCGGGACCCCTTCGCGGAGCACTTCGTCCGCGCGGCACCGGTCTCGGCCGACTGGCCGGTCCACCCCGACCAGGTGCCCGGCGGCGACGCCGACCCCCTCTGGGGCCGGCTCGGCCGCTACTTCGCCCTGCGCACCCGCGCCCTGGACGACCGGCTGCTCCGCGCGGCACGCGCCGGGGTGCGCCAAGTGGTGCTGCTGGGCGCCGGGTTGGACTCCCGGGCGTACCGCCTGGACTGGCCGCCGGGCTGCACGGTGCACGAGATCGACACCGAGGAGGTGCTGACCTTCAAACAGGCGGTGCTCGACCGCGCGGACGCGGTGCCGGCGGCCGAGCGCCGGACACTCGCGGCCGACCTGCGCCACGACTGGGCCGAGGCGCTGCTGGACACCGGCTTCGACCCGGCCGAGCCGACCGCCTGGCTCGCCGAGGGGCTGCTGCTCTATCTCCCGGCCTCCGCCGAGCGCCGGCTGATCGCCACCGTCGACCGGCTCAGCGCGTCCGGCAGCGGCCTGGCGTACGAGATCAAGGAGGTCAGCGAGTCACCACGGGTCCGCGCCAACCCGGTGTACGTCGCCGCCCGGCAGCGCCTCGGCATCGACCTGCTGTCCCTCTTCGACACCCGGCCCCGTCCCGACTCGGCCGGTGAACTCGCCGACCGCGGCTGGACGGTGCGGGTCCGCACCCCGTTCGACTTCACGGCCCTGCACGGCCGCGGCCCGCGGCCCGAGCCCGACGACGCCCTGGCCGCCAACCGCTGGGTCTTCGCCACGGTACCCGCGGCCGGAAGGGGCGGCTGGGCGCCGGTGGCCAGGTCCGCTCCGTGAGAGCCCGTCCCGCTCCGTGAGCGTCCGGCCGGCTCAGCGCGGTGCCGCCGCGCCCACGCCCGCCGGCCGGCCGGGCGGCGCGGCGGCGGGCCGGGGGCGGCGCTCCGGCCGCCAGGTGGCCACCAGGGCGCCCGCCAGCAGCAGTTCGGCGATGTCCCCGCCGTAGTACATGATCTCCGCGCCCTGGCGGACCTGGCCGATGGGCGCGTGGATGTCGATGAGGAACCCGCCGTACATGGCCTGCGCGACCAGGGCGTGTACGGCGATCGCCACGCCCAGGTACACCAGCCGGGCCCGCACACCGGGCCGGGCGGGCGCCGGGTCCGGACCGGCGACGGCGTGGGCGAACAGGCAGCCCGAGACCAGGAAGTGGGCGTGCAGGAGCCGGTGCCCCGCCGGGTGCGCCATGGCGGTGTCGTAGACCGGTGTGAAGTACAGGACGGCCAGGGTGCCGGTGCTGAGCAGGAGCGCCACCGCCGGGTGCGTCAGCACCCTGGCCGGCGGACTGTGCAGGACGCGGGTCAGCCGGCGGGCCCGGGGAGCGGGCAGGACGCGCAGCAGGAGGGTCACCGGCGCGGCCAGCACCAGGGCCAGTGGCGCGTACATGCCGATGAGCATGTGCTGGGCCATGTGCCCCCGGAAGTCGGTGTGCGCGGCCGGGGCCAGCGGCGGCAGCAGGGCCAGGGCGAGCAGCGCCAGCCCGGTGAGGAACGACGCCGAGCGCCAGGGGTTCCCACCCCGGTCCGGGTTGCGGCGCCGGGCCCGCCGCACCGCCAGCAGGTACAGGCCGGCCACGGCGAGCAGCACCAGCGCGGTCAGCACGGGCTCCAGCGGGCCGGTGCCGCCCCCGCCGTGGTGCATGCCGCCACCGTGATCGGGCATGCCGCCCATCAGGCGCGCTCCGCCGGCCGGCCGTCACCGCGGGGCGCCTCGGGGTCGAACGGCCGGCCACCGCGCTGGATCAGATACCCGGCGACGACGAACACGGCACCGAGGACGAGGAACCCGGCGTCCCACCACGCCTGGTGAGGGCCGCCGCGCACATGGTGGATGCCCAGGATCTGGTGGTCCAGGAGACCCTCGACCAGGTTGAACAGGCCCCAGCCGGCCAGGATCCAGCCCCACAGCACCCGTGACGTCCACACCGCCCGGCGACGGTGGGTGACCCGCGCGTACAGGACGCCCAGTCCCACCAGGACGGCGATCCAGCACACGGCGTGGAAGACGCCGTCCCACACCGTGTTCATCTCCAGCCCCGAGACGGTGTGGGGGTCGTAGTACTTCACCCCGATGTGGTCGTGGTCGGTGCTGGTCAGCATGTGGTGCCACTGGAGGAGCTGGTGCAGCAGGATGCCGTCGACGAACCCGCCGAGACCCACGCCGAGCACGATCCCGGGCAGCCGCAGACTGTCCGGCGCGGTCGTCGCCGCTCGGGCCGGGCCCGCCGTGGTGGCCATCTCGTCCTCCGTATCGTCGACCGTCCGCCGCACACGTTCCGGGACAGCGTTTCCCTCCGGGCGTCCGCCAATCACCCGATCCGGCCGTCTTCCACCGGATTCCGCTGCCGCGTGGTGGCCGTCGTTCGACCGTCGGGCTTGATCACGGCGCCGGAACGTGCATGGTGATCGGTAACCGGGCAAAGCGCCAGGTGTGACACGCGTCGGAATCGTCCTCCTGATCCTGCTGGCCGCCCTCGGGGCGGTGGCGGCCGCGGTCGGCGTCTCGCCCGCCTGGTGGTTCGCCGCCGTACCGCTCGCCCTCGTGGCCGCGCTGGGCATCCGGGACCTGCTGCAGCCCCGGCACTCGGTGCTGCGCAACTACCCGGTCCTCGGCCACGCCCGCTTCCTGCTGGAGCGCATCCGCCCTGAGCTCCAGCAGTACTTCATCGAGCGGAACTACGACGGCCGCCCCTTCGACCGGGACGTGCGCAGCATCGTCTACGAGCGCGCCAAGGGCACCGACGCCGAGGAGCCGTACGGCACCGAACGGGACGTCTACCAGCCCGGCCACGAGTACCTCGTCCCCTCGATGGCGCCCTGCCCGGTGCCCGAGGAGGCGCCGCGGGTGCGGATCGGCGGCCCGGACTGCACGCGCCCCTACGACATGGCCCTGCTCAACGTCTCGGCCATGAGCTTCGGCTCCCTGTCGGCCAACGCGGTGCTCGCCCTCAACGGAGGCGCGGCGGCCGGCGGCTTCGCCCAGGACACCGGGGAGGGCGGCCTCTCCGAGTACCACCTGCGCCCCGGCGGCGACCTGGTCTGGGAGATCGGCACCGGGTACTTCGGCTGCCGCACCGACAAGGGCGAGTTCGACCCGCACGAGTTCGCCGACAAGGCCGCCCACGACCACGTCAAGTGCGTGTCGCTGAAGCTGTCGCAGGGCGCCAAGCCCGGCATCGGCGGCGTACTGCCCGGAGCCAAGGTCAACGCCGAGATCGCCCGGGTCCGGGACGTCCCCCAGGGGCGGACGGTCATCTCCCCGCCGTACCACCGGGTGTTCTCCACCCCGCGCGAACTCGTCCGCTTCCTCGCCCGGATGCGCGAGCTGTCCGACGGCAAGCCCACCGGGTTCAAACTGTGCGTGGGCTCGCGCCGGCAGTTCCTGGCCGTCTGCAAGGCGATGCTGGAGGAGGGCACGGCACCCGACTTCATCGTGGTGGACGGCTCCGAGGGCGGCACCGGCGCGGCGCCCCTCGAATTCGCCGACCACGTGGGCGCCCCGCTCACCGAGGGACTGCACGTCGTGCACAACGCCCTCGTCGGCACCGGCCTGCGCGACCGGATCAGGATCGGTGCCAGCGGCAAGATCGCCACCGGCACCGACCTCGTCAAACGCCTGGCGCAGGGCGCCGACTACGGCAACGCCGCGCGGGCCATGATGTTCGCCGTCGGCTGCATCCAGGCCCAGCGCTGCCACACCAACACCTGCCCCACCGGCGTCACCACCCAGGACCCGCGCCGCGCCCGCGCCCTCGACGTGCCCGACAAGACGGCCCGCGTCCGGCGCTTCCAGGAGGCGACCGTCGCCAGCGCCCTGCAGATCATGGCGTCCATGGGCGTCAGCGACCCCGCCGACCTGCGCCCGCACATGCTCCGCCGGCGCGTCGACCCCTCGACCGACCGCTCCTATGCGGACCTGTACGAGTGGCTCGCGCCCGGGCAGCTGCTCGCCGAGCCGCCGGCCACCTGGGCGGCCGACTGGGACGCCGCCGACCCCGACCGATTCACCGTTTGAGCTGGAGGAACCAAGTGACCCGTACCGTCGCCGGCGTGATCGTGGACGCCCTGGGCGAACTCGGCGTACGCCAGGTGTTCGGCGTCGTCGGAGACGCGCTCAACCCCCTGACCGACGCCATCCGCACCACCGAGGACATCGAGTGGGTGGGCTGCCGGCACGAGGAGGCCGCCGCCTTCGCCGCGAGCGCCCAGGCCCAGCTCACCGACACCCTCGGCGTGTGCATGGGCACGGTCGGACCCGGCTCCGTGCACCTCCTCAACGGCCTGTACGACGCGGCCAAGAGCCACGCCCCGGTACTCGCGATCGCCGGGCAGGTGCCGCTCGCCGAAGTCGGCAGCGACTACTTCCAGGAAGTCGACAACGACGCCCTCTTCAGCGACGTGGCCGTCTTCCGCGCCACCATCACCTCGCCGGACCAGCTGCCGCAGCTGCTGGAGACGGCGGTGCGCACCGCGCTGGGCCGCAAGGGCGTCGCCGTCCTCACCGTGCCCGGCGACCTCGGTGAGCGGGAGCTGACCACCGACCGCCCGGCCCGGTTCTCCCTGAACCCTCCGCTGAGCCGGCCCGACGACGAGGCCGTCCGCCGCGCCGCGGAACTCCTCGATCGCTCCGAGCGGATCACGATGCTCGTCGGGCAGGGCGCCCGCGCCGCCCGCGCCGACGTCCTCGCCCTCGCCGACCGGCTGGCCGCGCCGATGGTCCTCACCCTGAAGGCCAAGGCTGGCTTCGAGGGCGACACCAACCCCTTCCAGGTCGGCCAGACCGGGCTGATCGGCAACCCCGCCGCGGCGTCGGCTCTTGAGGACGCGGACACCCTGCTCCTGCTCGGCACCGACTTCCCCTACCGGGACTGGTATCCCGAGGGCCGCAACGTGATCCAGGTGGACACCGAGGCCACCCACATCGGGCGCCGGGTGCCGGTCGACATCGGGCTCGTCGGCGACACCGGCGCCACCGTACGCGACCTGCTGGGGCGCCTCGACGCCCCGCCGGCCGGCTCCGACGGCGCCCGTGACCGCTCGCATCTTGAGAAGTCGCGCGAGCGTTTCGACCAGTGGCGCGAGCGGCAGGCCCGGCTCGCCGACCCCGCGCACGACAAGGGCGTGGTGGGCCGGATCCGGTCCGCGCTGGACAACCGCGACCACGACATCCGCCCGGAGGCGCTGGCCGCCGTCGTCGACCGGGTCGCGGCCGACGACGCCGTCTTCACCTCCGACACCGGCATGGCCACGGTGTGGCTCTCCCGCTTCGTGGAGATGCGCGGCGAGCGCCGCCTCATCGGCTCCTACAACCTCGGCTCCATGGCCAACGCCATGCCGCAGGCGCTGGGCGTGCAGGTGCTGGACCGTGAGCGGCAGGTCGTGGCCTTCTGCGGCGACGGCGGACTGAGCATGCTGCTCGGTGACCTCATGACGCTCAAGACGTACCGGCTCCCGGTCAAACTGGTCGTCTTCGACAACCGCCGCCTCGGCATGGTGAAGCTCGAACAGGAGCAGGTCGGCCTGCCCGAGTTCGGCACCGTCCTCGACAACCCCGACTTCGCCGCCGTCGCCGAGGCCATGGGCATCACCGGTATCCGGGTGACCGACCCGGGCGACCTGGACAGCGCGGTGCGCCGCGCGTTCGCCGCGCCGGGCCCGGTGCTGCTCGACGTCCTGACCAACCCCGACGAGATCGCCGTACCGGCCAAGCCGACCGTCGCACAGGGCTGGGGGTTCGCGGTGGCCAAGGTGAAGGAGGCCGTCCGCAGTCACGGCGACGAGGACTGACGGAAATTCCTGTGCATGCCGGCCGCCGACCCGGGTAGACGCCCCTCTGCCGGGGCGGTGGACCGGCGAGGACGAAACCGATCGACTGGGTAGGGGCGCAGGATGACGACGACCGTGCAGACCGCGGGGCACAGGGTGCACGTTGCGGAGGTCCCGGAGATCGCGGAACCCTCCAAGGTCGCGCCCAGGGACGCGCGTGAGCTGTCGAAGGTGTTCTTCGACCAGCTCGCGGTGCTGGAGGAGGGCACGGCCGAGTTCCAGTACGCGCGGAACACGCTGATCGAGATGAACATGTCCCTGGTCCGGTTCGCGGCCTCCCGGTTCCGCAGCCGGGGCCCGGAGGAGATGGAGGACATCGTCCAGGTCGGCATGATCGGTCTGATCAAGGCGATCGACCGTTTCGAGCTGACGCGGGAGGTCGAGTTCACCTCCTTCGCCGTGCCGTACATCGTCGGTGAGATCAAGCGGTTCTTCCGCGACACCTCCTGGGCCGTGCACGTCCCGCGCCGCCTTCAGGAGGCCCGCGTCCAGCTCGCCCGCGCCAACGAGGAACTGCGCAGCCGCCTGGGCCGGACACCGACGGTGCGGGAGCTGTCGGAGCTGATGAGCCTTCCCGAGAGCGAGGTCGTCGAGGCCCAGCTGGCCTCCAACGGCTACAAGTCCGCCTCCCTGGACGCGGCCATCAGCGGCAGCGAGGACGGCGAGGCGGCGCTGGCCGACTTCATCGGCGACGAGGACGCGGCCCTCGGTCTGGTGGAGGACTTCCACGCCCTCGCCCCGATGATCGCCGAACTCGACGAACGCGACCGGAAGATCATCCACTGGCGGTTCGTGGAGGAACTGACGCAGGCGCAGATCGGCGAACACCTCGGCGTCTCCCAGATGCATGTCTCCCGGCTGATCTCCCGCCTGGTGGCCCGGCTGCGCGAGGGCATGCTGAGCACGAGCTGAGCCGGCGGCGGATCGCGGCTCGCCGTGATCCGCCCTTCTCCGTCCTCCGGGGTCCGGTCCGCATCGTCGGCCGGACCCCTTTCGGGTGCCGGCGGCCTCGACGGAGCCGCCGGGCTCAGAGAAAGCGCCGGGCTCAGAGAAAGCGCCGGGCTCAGAGAAAGCGCCGGACCGGCATGACCATCGTCTCCTTGGCGCGTTGCAGCACCGCCCGCCGCCGCCACCGGGTGAGATCGATGTCCACACTGCGCTCCAGGTCCGCGTCGTAGTCCCGGTCGAGCGACGCGGTGAACTTCTCGTCCAGGACGGCCAGCATGACCTCTTCGTCGTGGTCCATGGACCGCCGGTTGAAGTTGGTCGATCCGATCAGCGACGCGACCGAGTCGACCGTGATGATCTTGGCGTGCATCATGGTCGGCTGGTACTGCCGGATGCGCACCCCGGCCCGCAGCAGCCGGGTGTAGTGATGCTGGCCGGCGAGCTGACAGGCACGCTGGTCGGTGTGCGGGCCGGGCAGCAGGATCTCGGTGCGCACACCGCGCCGGGCGGTCTCGCAGAGCAGGCCGACGAAGTAGGGGTCCGGGGCGAAGTAGGCGGTCGCCAGCCGGAAGCGTTCCTCGGCGGAGGTGAGCATGACCCGGATCAGGGTCTGCATGTCCTGCCAGCCGATGCTCGCCGAGCCGCGGACGACCTGCACCACCGACGAGCCGGGCTGCGGGTGTTCCGTGAAGCGGTCACGGTCGTCGAAGAGTTCCTCATGGCACTCGGCCCAGTTCTGCGCGAACGCGGCGGCGATGCCGTCCACGGCCGGACCCCGCACCTGGACATGGGTGTCGCGCCACTCGCCGGGGCCGCCGGCGTCGCCGCACCACTCCTCCGCGATACCGACGCCGCCGGTGAAGGCGGTGTGCTCGTCGACGATGAGCGCCTTGCGGTGACAGCGGTGGTTCTGCTTGAACGGCGACAGCCACACCGGCCGCCGGAACCAGGACACCTGCACCCCGGCGCTGTCCATGAGGTCCAGCAGCCGGCCCTCGATCCGCTGGGCGCCGAAGCCGTCGAGCAGCAGCCGTACCCGTACCCCCGCCCGGGCCCGGTCGGCGAGGGCCTCGGCGAAGTCGTGGGCGATCTGGCCCCGCCAGTACACGAACGTCATCATGTCGATGGTGTGCCGTGCCGACCGGATCGCGCCCAGCATCGCGGGGAAGATCTCGTCACCGTTGCGCAGCCGGACCAGTTCGTTCCCCTCGGTGGCGGCCACCCCGATCAGCCGCTCCAGCCGACGGCGCAGCCGCTGCTTGCGCGCTTCCACGTCGGACGCGGTGTCGCGGGCGGGGACCGCCGGTATGCCGTCGAGTATCACGCCGAATCTCCCAGAGACCATCAGAACGAAGCGGGCCCCTGACCGAGCCCGAACAACCACATGCCCGGGGCGCGACGGGTCACTCCGGCCTGGCCGGGCCGGGCGCGCGCGGTCCGTAAGGTGTGGGCATGGACCTCGAAGCCGTCCGGACCTTCGTCGCCGTCGCCGACGCGGGGCAGTTCCAGGAAGCCGCCGTCGAGCTGGCCGTCACCCAGCAGGCCGTTTCCAAGCGCGTCGCCGCGCTGGAGCGCAGGCTCGGCGTGCGGCTGTTCACCCGGACCGCGCGGGGCGCCGGGCTGACCATCGACGGGCAGGCCTTCCTGCCGCACGCGCGCGAGCTGCTGCGCGTCGCCGAACGCGCCGTGGCCTCCGTGGACTTCGCCCGCCGACCGCTGCGCGTCGATGTCATCGCCTCCCGTGTCGCGCCGTCGGGCCTGATGCGCGGCTTCCACCGCGCGCATCCGGGGATCGAGCTGGACGTGGTGTGGCTGTTCGACGTGGAGACGGCCGTCACCGCCGTCGGGTCCGGCGAGATCGACGCGTCCTTCCGCGCCGTCGCCATGCCCGGCCGGCCGCTGCCCGAAGGCATCGCCTCCGCCCGGGTGTTCGACGAGCCGCTCCAGCTCCTCACCGGACCCGCGCACACGCTGTCCGGCGCCCGGTCCGTGACCCTCGCTCAGCTCGTCGGACACCGGATCTGGATGCCCGGCATCGTCCCCGGCACCGAGTGGGCCGCCTACTACGACGACCTCGCCGCCGAGTTCGGTCTCACCATCGAGGCGACCGGCCCGAACTTCGGCTCCGACGCGCTCCTCGACACCATCGCCGACACCCCCGCCCTGGCCACCCTCATGGGCCGGGACACCCGCCTGGTCTGGCCCGCCGGCCACGGTCTGCGGCTCATCCCGGTGACCGACCCGACGCCCGTCTACCCGCACTCACTCCTCTGGCACCGCGACAACCCCCACCCTGCACTGACCACCCTCCGCGCCCACCTCGCCGCCACCGCCACCGGCCAGGACCGCACCGGGACCTGGACGCCGGACTGGGCGATCCCACACTGAGGCCGGAATGTCAGCCGTGTGCTCGAATCTCGGTAGCCGGCGTCTCCTGGCCGGCTGCCCACGACGCCAACAGGGCCAGACCGTCCGCGGTCGCCGTGCCGGCGGGCGCGGTGTAGACGTTCAGGAGCAGGCCGGGTTCGGCGGACATCTCCATCGACTCGACGTCCAGGTCGAGCCGGCCCGCCACCGGATGGTGCACCCGCTTGACTCCGGATCGGTGGAGCCGAACGTCCTGAGACGCCCACCGCTGCCGGAACAGTTCACTGTGTGTGGACAATTCACCGGCCAGGGCGATCAACTCCTCGTCGTGCGGATCGCGGCCGGCCTCCATGCGCAGTTTCGCGGCCACATCGCGGGCGATCCGGTCGTAGTCGACGAAGAACGTTCTCGCCGCTTCGGGATCCAGATACACGAACCGCGCGGTGTTCGCCGGCCGTCGCGTGTCGGCCAGCACCGGTGAATACAGCGCGCGGGCAAGTCGATTCGTGGCCAGCACGTCATAACGGCCGTTGCACATCCAGGCCGGCGCGTCGGTGATGGCGTCGAGTACCCGCTGAAGCGCCGGACGCACCGTCACGGCGGATCGCCGGCGGCGTGGACCGCTGGGCGCCCCGGGCTGCCGCGCGAGGTGGAACAGGTGATCGCGCTCGGCCTCGTCAAGTTGCAGGGCGGAGGCCAACGCGTCGAGCACCCCGTCGGAGGCACCGGCGAGGCTGCCGCGCTCCATCCGCACGTAGTAGTCGACCGACACCCCGGCCAGGAGAGCCACCTCTTCGCGACGCAGACCCTTGACCCGGCGGTTGCCGCCGTAGGCGGCCAGTCCGGCCCGCTCGGGCGCGATCCGCGCGCGACGCGAGGTCAGGAACTCCTTGATCTCAGTACGTAGATCGATCGTGGCCACCCCCTCACCCTAGGCGCTGTCCGCCGGCGAGGTCTCGCGCCGACGCCTACGTACCTGATGCGGTCGTGGCGATGCCGCCGTCGACCGGGATGATGGTGCCCGTGAGGTAGGAACCGGCCCGGCCGGCGAGGAACACGGCGATACCCGCCATGTCGTCGTCGCGGCCGAGCCGACGCAGCGGGGCCTTCGCCGCGATCGTGTCGCCGACGGCGTCGAGCGTGGCGGCCATCATCTGCGACGGGAACGGTCCTGGGGCCACCGCGTTCACCGTGATGTGCTGGGGACCCAGTTCCCGGGCCAGCACTCTGGTGAGTTGATGGAGTGCCGCTTTGCTGCCGGCGTAGGAGTAGTTGGGCGACTCGGCGACGTGGATGGCGGCGATACTGCCGATGTTGATGATCCGCGCGGGATCATCGGCGGTGCCCGCCCCGCGAAGTGCGGGGAGCAGCGCCTGGACCAGCCAGAACGGCGACTTGAGGTTGATGTCGATCACCGCGTCCCAGGCCTCGTCCGGGAAGGTCTCCAGCGGCTCGCGCCACATGGCTCCCGCGTTGTTGACGAGGATGTCCAGGCGCTCCGAGTCGGCCTTGACGAGATCAGCGAGGCGCTGACACTCGTCGTGCCGGGACAGGTCGGCGGGGATCGCTCGAACGTCGCCGAACGCGGACAGGAGATGCCGCGCCTCCGCGCACGTGTCCGCATCGCGTGAGCTGATGACGACGCGGGCGCCCGCCTGGAGAAGGCCGCGCGCGATCATCATCCCGATGCCCCTGGTGCCGCCGGTGACGAGTGCGTACTTCCCACTCAGGTCGAAAAGGTCTGCGTGAGGGGTGAACCGGTTGTCCGCCATGGGTCTTCGGCCTTTCTGCCGTGGAAGCGTGGTGCGGCTGAACGGAAACGACTCAGGCAGGTTGGCAGGCGTCCTGGGCGTCCGGGAGATCCTGGTGATACAGGTACCGCGAGAGCCACCCTTGCCCGGCACATCGCGTTCGGCACCACGCGGCGGGTGAACAGCCGAGGCCGTCGCCCTAAGGGTGTTCGCGGAGCTGGAGGGCGCCGGCCAGGGAGAAGCACAGGGCGCCGGTGAAGGTGCCCCAGTTGGCGATGTCGGCGCTCACCAGGGTGCCGGTGGCCGGGCGGGTGTAGGCGGCGAGGGCCGACACCATGAACAGGACGGAGCCGAACTGGTTCACGGCGACGATCCACCAGCCCAGGCCGCGTGCGCGGACGCGGGGCAGGCCGTGGCGGAGTTCCACGAAGCCCAGGTGTCCCGAGACGAGGAACAGCACGCAGCCGACCACGTCCGGCACCCAGATCAGCCGGTCGACCTGCTGGACGCTCAGGCCCCGCAGGAAGGAGTCCAGCAGGTTGACGCCGAAGACTAGTGTGCCGACCAGGAGGACGAACCCGCTCAGCCAGTCCACCCGCATCGGCTCGTAACTCCACCACCGCCAGCGGCGGGAGGTCAGCCGGGCTTCGCCGGCCGAGTGTCGGCGGGGCGCGTTGACGACCTGGAGCAGGGCCGCGTAGCCGCCGGTGTTGAAGAACAGACCGCCCGCGAAGTAGATCGACGCGCACTCGGTGGCGTCGCCGGAGCCGAACAGGGCGACGGCGGCGCCGGTCGCGAAGAGGGCTCCGCCGACGACGAAGGCGATCGCGGCGATGCCGCCCAGCCTGCGCAGCCGGCCGATGGCGACGGCGTCCGCCCGGACCCGGCGGCTCTCCGCCGCACCGGGCGGACGGACGGCGAGCGCACCCCGCCGCCGCGCGGTCCTCGACTCCCAGACCGCCGTGCCGCCGTCGGGAAGACGCCACGTCAGCCTGGTGGTGAACGGTCCCGCGCCCTCGGCGCGCTGCTCCGGCTGCCCCACGCGCCGAGCCTAGGCAGCGGAGGCGACCGGCGGACGCGCGAATCGCCGTCCGGGCACCGCGTCCCACGGACCGCCCTGAGCCGGATCATCCGCCGCGGGCGCGCCTGCGCCGCGCGGCACGGTGACCGAGCGCGCCCAGTACGGCGCCCACCCCGAGCACCACGAGCCCGCGCCACCACACCTGGGCCTCGATCCGGGTGGCCAGCACGACGCAGGACACCGCGCCCAGTACGGGGACGACGGTCGGGGCCCGGAAGTGGCCGGCGGTACCGGGGTCCCGGCGCAGCCGCAGGACCGCGACGTTGACGAGGAAGAAGACCACGAGCAGCAGCAGGACCAGCGTCGAGGCCAGGGTGGCCACGCTCCCGGTGAGGGCCAGGACCACCGAGAGCGCCGTGGTGGCGGCGATCGCGACCCAGGGCGTACGGCGGCCGGGCAGCACGGCGGGCAGCAGCCCGTCGCGGGCCATGCCGTAAGCGAGCCGCGAGGACATGATGCCGGTGAGCAGCGCCCCGTTGGCGACGGCGACGAGCGCGATGACGCTGAACAGGCGGGGAGGCACCCCGCCCGCCGCCCGCACCACCTCCAGCAGCGGCCCGCTGGACGCGGCCAGCCGCCCGGTCGGCACGGCGGCGGACGCGGCGATGCCCACCAGCACGTACACGGCGCCGGCGGTGGCCAGCGCGCCGAACAGCGCGCGCGGGTAGGAGCGCCGGGGATCACGGGTCTCCTCGGCGACGTTCACCGACGTCTCGAAGCCGACGAAGGAGTAGTACGCGAGGACGGAACCGCTGAGCACCGCGCCGGCGGCGCTCTCGCCGGGCGTACCGAGCCGGCCGAGGCGGCCGAGGTCGCCGTCACCGCGCAGCAGCAGCCACGCGCCGAGCACGACGACGATCAGCAGACCGCCGACCTCGATCACGGTGGCGACCGCGTTCGCCCGCGTCGACTCCTGGATGCCCCGGGCGTTCAGCGCGGCCAGCAGGACGAGGAACACCGCGGCGACGGCACCCACGGGCAGGCTGACGAAGGCCGACAGATAGTCGCCGCCGAAGCCCCGGGCCAGCGCGGCGACGGAGACGACACCGGCCGCGAGCATGCAGAACCCGGCCACGAAGCCCGCGAACGGGCCGAACGCCTTGGTCGCGTAGTGGGAGGCACCGCCCGCCTTCGGGTACTTCGTCGCCAGTTCCGCGTAGGACGCCGCGGTCAGCAGGGCGAGCAGGAGGGCGATGAGCAGCGGCACCCACACCGCTCCGCCGGCGTCCGCGGCCACCTGCCCCACCAGGACGTAGACGCCGGCGCCCAGGACGTCCCCCAGGATGAAGAAGTACAGCAGCGGCGTGGTGAGGGCCCTCTTGAGCGGGGTGCCGGATACCGCGTCCGACGACGTTTCCCGAACCGGAGACATGGACTCTGGGTCCCCCGCCGCCCGGGAAACACGCGTCCGAAGACACAGGTGTGGCGGCCGGGCCCCGGGGTAACCGGATCGATGTCGATGTACCACCCATGAAATGAACAGAGGGGCGACACCAGATGCTCATGGCGCATCCCGCAGTCCTGCGCAACCTCGTCGAACAGTACGACGCGCTCCGCATCCTGCACGCCGAGAACGGCGGTGCCGACGTACGCCAGCGCATGGACGACCTCGCGTACACGCTCTGTGTGTCGACCGGCACCCGGGACATCGACGCGGCGCTCATCGCCGCCCGGCACCGACTGCCCGGCGCCCGCCCCGAGGACGACTCCCTGCTCACCGCCTGATGCGACAGGCACACTAAACAAATAAGCCGTTTGCCTAAAACCTTTAGGCAAATTAGCCTTCCGCTCATGAGACCACTGACCGAGCGGGAGATCCGCGCTGCCTTCGTGAACTGCACCAAGGGCGAGGCCAAGCGGCTGTCCGTACCGCGCGATCTGGGGGAGCGCCCCTGGGAGGACCTGGACTTCTTCGGCTGGCGCGACCCCCAGGCCCCGGACCGCGCCTACCTCGTGGCCGACGTCGACGGCCGTCCGGTGGCGGTCGCCCTGCGCGGCACCGGGGCCGGTTCCTGGCAGACGCGGCGCAGCATGTGCTCGCTCTGCCTGACCACCCACACCGGCGGCGTCTCGCTCATGGTCGCCGCCAGGGCGGGCAGGGCCGGGCAGCAGGGCAACTCCGTGGGCGCCTACATATGCAGCGATCTCGCCTGCCCGCTGTACGTCCGGGGCAAGAAGGACGCGGGCGTCGGCGCACGCCTCCCGGAGTCGCTCACCCTGGAGCAGAAGATCGAGCGGACCGTCGCGAACCTCAGGGCCTTCGTCGCCAAGGTCACCGCGTGACGCGGCGCCCACTGCCGGTGGTGCCGCCGTCTCAGGGAAACTGGGGGGTCGGGGTCGGGGACGGGTTCGGGGTGGGGCTCGCGGCCGAGGGCCGGGCCGGCGGCGGGGTGCTGACGGCCGGGTGTGGGGAGTGGGCCGGTTCGGTCGGGCGGGGCGTGTCCTTGTGCGCCGTGAGCAGGACCAGCGCCACTACGGCGGCCAGGGCCAGGACACCCGCCACCGCGTGCCGCAGGCGCAGCCGGGGGCCCGGCGGTCCGGTCGGCGGACGCCGGGGGCGCAGGTCGGACGGGCCGACCGAACGGGCCCGCGCGGCGAGGGCGGCACGCAGCCGGTCCTCGACGCCGGCCGGCGCGGTCGTCGTACCGGAGTCGCCGTAGTCGTTCATCGCAGCCCCTCCAGGCGTCGGCCGAGCGCGTCCAGGGCGCGGCTGGCCGTGGACTTGACGGTGCCCCGGGACAGCCCCAGTGTCGCCGCGATCTCGGCCTCGGTCAGATGGGACCAGTAGCGCAGCACCAGCACCTCGCGCTGACGGGACGTCAGGGTCCTTAGCGCCGCCAGGACTTCGCGGTGGTCCTCGTGGAGCAGCACGTCCTCCTCCGGGGCGGGGGCATGCCCCTCGGGGGCCGGCGGGTGTGCCCGTACGGTCCTGCGCCGACGCAGCACCGAGCGGGCGCCGTTGACCACGCTGGTCCGCAGATACGCCTCCGGGTCGTCCAGAGAACCGAGCCGGTGGCCGTGCCGGCGGAACAGGGCAGTGAAGGCGTCCTGTACGACGTCCTCGGCGGTGGGCACGTCGTCCACCAGCAGCACCGCGAGCCGCACCAGGGACAGTCGGCGGTGGTGGTACAACTCCTCGATACCAGAGGGGCGTTCGGCGTCCAGCGCGGGACCGCCCACGGCGGTGCCGGAGGCTGTCGGTGCCGTGCCGCCCGTGCGGGTCCGGGCGAGGAGGCGAGGCAGCGGCGCCTGTCCGAACCGTCGCCAGGGCAGGCTCCAGCGCAGGCCGGCCGCCGGTGGTGTGGCTGTCGTCATGGGTCTCCCGGAGCCGGGAGCGGGGGAGCCGCCGCGCGACGGCTCCCCCGCTCCGGTCCTGCCTCAGTGCTGCTGCGGAACCGGCGCCGGTACGGCGTGACGGTGGTGCGGGACGGGTGAAGCCGAGGACGGGACGGGTGCCGGGCGCCGTGGCGCGGGGGCGGCCGTGGGCGACGCGGACGCGGGCGCCGGGACCGACGGGACGGGCGTGGGGGTGGCCGCGGACGGCGCCGGCTTCGGGGTCGCGGTGCGGCCCGGCGTGGAGGGGACCGACTTGGGGGTCGCGGTGCGGCCCGGCGTGGAGGGGACCGGCGAGGGCGTCGCCTTGGTGCCCGGCGTGGCCGGCACCGGGGACGGTGTGGCCGAGTGGGCGGGGGCGCTGCCGTCGCTCTGGGCCGCCTGGGCGGTCATCGCGCCGGCCACCGCCAGCGCGGCACCCACGACGGAGACCCCCACGGCGGCGCGCAGCCTGCGGGCACGGATCGGACGGGGGACACGGTGTGCGGACATGGGTTCCTTCTGGTGCTCGGGGTCGGACTACTTGTCGAAGTGGAGGCCTCCACCCCGAGAGACGTCCGGCCCCGGCGGAGGTTGCGGGTACCGGCCGAGGAATTCTCACCCACCGCCCACGCCCCCTCCGCAGGGCGGCCGGCCCGTGGCAGACGACGGCCGGAGCCGGCAGCCGGCCGCCGTCGCCCCCCGCGGCGACCACCGTCGCCCCGCCCCGACCGCATGGCCCCCGCCCCGACCGCCACGGCCCCCGCCCCGACCCCGGTCGCTTCCGCCCCGACCGCTGTCCTCCCCGCGCCGCCCGTCACTCCGGGAACGTCCCCGCCCCCTCCTCCGCGAACGCCACGGCGTCCCGGTGCCCGAACAGCCCCGGCAAGCCGCCGGTGTGGACGAAGACCGTCTTCCCGCCGGGGCGGACCGTGCCGTCGGCCACGGCCGCCCGGAGTCCGGCCAGGGCGCGGCCGGTGTAGGTCGGGTCGAGGACGAGGCCCTCGGTACGGGCGGCGAGACGGAGCGCCTCGGACACCGGGCCGGTGAGCGTCGCGTAGCCCGCGCCCACCTGGTCCCGGCGGACCCGGAGCCCCTCTGCCCTCAGCGGCTCGGCGGTGTGCGGGGCGGCGAACCGGACCACCGCCCGCGCCGGGTCGGTCAGCGCGCCCACGTCCACGCCGAGGACCGAACCGGGTCCCAGGGCCGCCACCAGCCCGGCCATGGTGCCGCCCGAGCCGAGCGCGACCACCGCGGTGCGCAGGTCCGGCACCTGCTCGCGCAACTCGGCACCGCAGCGCACGTACCCCCGCGCGCCCAGCACGCTGGAGCCGCCGAAGGGGATGAGCGCCGGCCGGGACCCGGCTGCCCGCAGCCGCACGCGGACCGCGTCCGCCGCCGCGTCCAGGCCGGCCTGGTCCACCTCGCCGGCCCAGGACAGCCGGGCGCCCAGCAGGCCGTCAAGGGCGAGGTTCCCGGAACCCGAGGCCCCCGCCGAGCCGCGCAGCACCAGGACGACGTCCAGGCCGAGACGGGCACCGGCCGCGGCGGTCAGCCGGGCGTGATTGCTCTGCGGGGCGCCGGTGGTCACGAGCGTGTCCGCCCCCTCGGCGAGCGCCGCGCCCACCGTCCACTCCAGCTTGCGGACCTTGTTGCCGCCGCCGCCGAGCCCGGTCAGGTCGTCCCGCTTGACCCACAGGTCCTCCGGCCCGAGCCCGAGGGCGGTGGCGAGCCGGGGCGCCGGCTCGACGGGGGTGGGGTAGGTGGCGAGGGCGACGGGCGGGTGGCTCATGACGGACATCCTGGGGGAGTGCGGCGGCGGGTGACCGGTGGACCGGTGGGGCGGCGGTCGGTCACGCCGTCGCACCGGTGACCATCACACCACCCCTGGCGCGCCCTCACACCGGCAACAGCCGCGCCACCAGCCCGCTGAGCTGCCGTGCCGTCCGGCACTCGTGCATCTCGACCAGCTCCGCGTACGCCGGCGCGGCCGAATCGCCGGTGCCCCATTGCGCACGCGGCTCCGGGTTCAGCCAGTACGCGCGGCGGGCCCGGCCGGCGATCTCGCGTACGGCGGGCAGGTTCGGGTCGCTCAGGTTGGTGCGGGCGTCACCGAGCACGAACACCGTCGTGCGCGGGCCGACCGCGGAGCCGTACCGCTCGGCGAACTCGCCCAGCGCCGCGCCGTAGTCGCTGCTGCCGTGCCAGCCGGTGAGCGTGGCTTCCGCGCGGATGCGGGCGCCGAGCCCCTCCGGGTCGGCGCGGCCGTGATCGAGCAGGCCGGTCACCTCGTCGAGCCGGTTGACGAACGCGAACACGCGGACCTTGCCGAACTGGTCGTGCAACGCCTGGACCAGCAGCATCGTGAAGTCCGAGAACCCGGACACCGAGCCCGACACGTCGCACAGCAGCACCAGTTCGGGGCGCGCCGGGCGGCGCCTGCGCAGCACCGGCCGCATCGGGACGCCGCCGGTGGACAGGGAGGAGCGCAGGGTGCGGCGCAGGTCGATCGTGCCGCGCGCGGCCCGGCGGCGGCGGGCGGCGAGCCGGGTGGCCAGCTTGCGCGCGAGCGGCCGTACCGCCCGGCGCAGCTCGGCGAGTTGGTCCCGGTTCGCGAACAGGAAGTCGACCCGGTCGGCGGTCGGCCGGACGGCCCGCCGCGCGATCTCGTCCCGGCCGCGCCGCTCGGCCACCCGGCGCCGTGCCTCGGCCCCGACCAGCCGCCGGAACTCCTCGATACGGCGCCGGAGCTCGTCGTCCAGCAACCGGTCCGTGAAGCCGGCACCGCTCACCCCCCGGCCCCGGACGTCGGCCCGCACCCGGGCCAACAGGGTCTGCGGGCGCAGCCGTTCCAGGGTCTGGTACGCCGACCAGCCGTCCGACTCGGGTGAACTCCCGTACCCGCCGAGGCCGTCGACCGCCTCCGCCGCCAACCGGGCCAGCGCCGCCGGGTCGTCGGCCGCCAGCGCGGCGGCCAGCCGGTCCCGCAGGGCCGCGCGGTCGGCCGGTCCACCGTCCGGGCCGCCCACACCGCGCGGGAAGTAGAGGTCGAAGACCGGGTCGAACACGGCCCGTTGGCCGACGCCGTGCAGCAGGGTCGCGGCCAGGCCCTCGCGCAGCAGTTCCCGGTCCGCGAGCCCCAGCGTCTCCACCGCGCGGGCCGCGTCCACGCTCTCGCCGGTGCCGATCCGCACCCCGTGCGCGCGCAGCGCCCCGACCAGCGAGGTGATCCGCTCGGCGACGTCGCTCACAGCGTCTCCAGGTCCAGCTTCGCGGTCGCCTTCCGGATGTCGTCCTGGTGCTTGAGGAGGACCCCGAGGGTGTCCTGGACGACGGCCTCGTCCAGGGTGTCGGCGCCCAGCGCCAGCAGGGTGTGCGCCCAGTCGACGGTCTCGGCGACGGACGGCACCTTGCGCAGGTCCATGGCACGTAGCGCCCCCACGACCCGGACCACCGACGCGGTCAGCGCCGCGCCGAGGCCCGGCACGTGCAGCCGTACGATCCGCCGCTCCAGCTCCGCCTCGGGGAAACCGATGTGCAGGAAAAGGCAGCGGCGGCGCAGTGCCTCGGACAGCTCCCGGCCGGCGTTGGAGGTGAGGACCACGAAGGGCCGGCGGGTCGCGGTGACCGTGCCCAACTCGGGCACGGTGATCTGGAAATCGCTGAGCACCTCCAGGAGCAGCCCCTCCATCTCGACGTCGGCCTTGTCGGTCTCGTCGATCAGCAGCACCGTCGGCTCGTCGCCGCGGATGGCGGTGAGCAGCGGGCGGGGCAGCAGGAACTCCTCGCCGAAGATGTCGGTGCGGGTCTCGTCCCAGCTCTCGTCGCGGCCCGCGCTGATCCGCAGCAGTTGCTTGGCGTGGTTCCACTCGTACAGGGCCCGGGACTCGTCCACGCCCTCGTAGCACTGGAGCCGCACCAGCCGGGCGCCGGCCACCTGGGCGACGGCCTTGGCCAGCTCGGTCTTGCCGACCCCGGCGGGGCCCTCCACCAGCAGCGGCTTGCCCAGCCTCGCGGCGAGGAAGACGGTCGTGGCGACGGCGGGCGAGGCGAGGTAGCCGGTCTCGGCGAGGCGGGCGGAGACGTCGTCGACGGACGTGAACAACGGGGCCTCCGGCGGGTCGGGGGAGTGGTCCGTACTCTCGGCGCCTATCTAAGCGCTTGTTCAGCGCCACTGTCACGGGGGTATCGCGGTGCCGAGGGGAACGCCCAGCGGGGGACACCGATCGGTTTCCGGTGCGGCCCCGGCGCGGTAGCCTCGACGCATGGCCACCCCATCCAAGCCGTCCTCGCGCGAGCGGCTGCTCGACGCCGCCGCCCGGCTCTCCTACCGCGACGGCGTGTCGATCGGCATCGAGGCGCTGTGCCGGGAGGCGGGCGTCTCCAAGCGGTCGATGTACCAGCTCTTCGAGAGCAAGGACGAGATGCTGGCCGCGAGCCTGCGCCGGCGGATCCCGGAGTACGGAGCCCGTCTCCGCCACCCCGACCCGGAGGCCGCCACCCCCCGCGAGCGGATCCTGTACGTCTTCGCCCAGCTGGAGAAGGGTTCCACCGAGCCCGGCTACCACGGCTGCCCCTTCCTCGCGACGCTGGTCGAGCTGAAGGACCCCGCGCACCCGGCGAGCAAGGTCGCGCGGGAGGTGAAGGACGGCCTGGTCGAGACGCTGCGCGCCGAGGCGGAGCGCGGCGGCGCCCACGACCCCGGGCTCCTCGCCCGCCAGCTCCTGCTCGTCTTCGACGGCGCCGCCGCCCGCGCCGGCTCGGGCGTCGAGCACCTGTCCGACGGCCTCGCCACCGCGACCGCCACCGCCCTGCTCGACGCGGCGGGCGTGGCGTAGGCACGCGGGACGGCAGCGACCGCACCGCACGGCCGCTGCCGCAGGCCCCAGCCCCGGCGAAAGCCGCCCGGTTCAGCCCCCTGAGGCCGT
>NZ_JANUGP010000039.1 GCF_024753135.1 Streptomyces pyxinicus
TGGGCCGCCCCACACCGCACCTCGTCGTGGGTGGATACGACTCTCCTGCGGGGGCGGGAATTTGAGCGCCAAGGAGCCTGCGTCAGAGCGGAAGGTCGCCAGGGAGTACCCGAGCGGCTCCCACCCGCTTCGTTCGCCGGCCTCATGGCGACTGCAGCGATACCGTACGCGCGGACCACGGCCACCCTGGCCGCGGGCGACCAAGTCGCGGGCGGCGGGGTGGAGGACATCCTTGGCAAAGCGGGGCTCATGTGCAGGGGCCTGGCCGCCTCCCCTGAGCCAGGTCCGTCTGTCGAGGCCTGAACACGTGCGCGGTCAGGTCCGTCCCTGCCGTAGGTGGCGGGAAGCGGCGAGGCAGGAGGACAGCCATGTCGCCTCCTCGCGGTTGATGATCAGGTCCGCAACGGTGATCATCCCGTCCATCGGGCCGTCGAGCCGAATCGAGTGGTCACCGACGGGGAACATCTCCCAGTCCGCGTCGCTGTGCCAGAGTCGAGCGGTCTTCTCGCCCCGACGTTGGGCGAACACGAGTTCCTCTCCGTACTCGTTCATGAAGTATCCGACATAGTCCTTGTCGGTGATCTCACCGCCGCACAAGCGGGCCAGGAGCGGTTCGATCGCGGGGGGTGTGTCGGTCATGCGGCGGGTCCCTCGTCCGGGTCGGGATCTGCGTCCTGCCGTGCCGATGACAGAGCCAGCATGCGGGAGGCTGAGTCCAGCAGGGTCTCGTATGTGATCACTTCTATGCGCGCCTGGTGCGTGTTGTAGGTCCGCAGCGTCTCCGCGATCTCCTGGGAGGTGACGTCCCCCGTCACATACCGCGGGTGTCCGATCACGACCGTCGCCGACGCCCGGCGGGTGTCGAGTCCGTGCTCGGCCAGGATGCTCGGGCGGTTCTCGTCCATGGCCCGGAGGTAGTTCTGCGCCTGGGAGACCGCATGGTGCGCCGGGGCACCCAGCATGAGGTGGCCGGAGCGTCGTATGACCAGGTCCTTGATCTTGGCGCGCTTGAGCTCCACCACGTGCAGGGAGCCGTCGCCGCGCAGGAGCGGGATGTCGAGGATGGCGTCCGGGGTGTACTGCCGGCGTGCCAACTCGGCCACGAAGGCCCCGCCGAAGATCCATTCCTGGTTCTTCAGACAGCCGTGGAGGGCACTCTCGGAACTGTCCGGGTCCTCCACCGCGGTACGCAGGGCCGCCAGGCCGACCTGTCTGGCCCGCAGTTCGAGCAACTGGGCCAGCATGCCGGCGTCGACATCGGCCAGGACGTCGCTCATCATCCGGGCGGCCTCGGCGGAGGCGGGCCGGGGCAGGTTACGGAGGACCATCTCCATGTGCCCGTATTGCTGGAGTCGCCTCGCCTCCTTGGTGGAGAGCCGGATCCCGCCCTCCCCGGCTCCGAGACCCAGGTAGTCGACGGACTGGGCTATGCCACGAAAGAGGTCACGGGCGTCGGCGGCGCTTGCGTCGGGCTTGTCGCGGCACAGGACGTTCAGGGCGGCGACCGCCCTGTCCGCACCCAGCGCGGCCATCCTGCGCATGTGTTCCTCGCTGCGCTGTCGGGCTTCGTCGTCGTAGTAGTTCTCAAGGATGTCGGAACAGTTCGCCTCCGGCATAGGCGGCAAAGCGCTGAAAGCGCCGGGCGAATGCGAAGTCGCCTCGCATGATGGCCTCTTGGGCCACGTCCTCCAAGGCGTTCACCAGCGACCTGCCCTTGCCGTACGTCCCACCGAGGCCGCCCATGATGTGCAGCACCGCGTCGACGCGCTCCCGGACGCGCGCATCCTCAGTCAGTTCCCGTGCTTTCTTGACTAGTTGCCAGAGCGTGAAGCCGGATCGAAATGTCGTCACGTGGGCACACTAGGGGCAGCCACTGACAACCACGCGGTAGCAGTCTCTGTGCACGCGCGAAGGCGTTCCTCGAGCGCACCTTGCCCACAGCCTCGCGCCCCGTGCGACCGCCCGGGCAAATGCCATCTGCTCAGTTCACAGACATAGGGACCAGTCGAGCGCCGTCGCTTCCCAAGCTGAGGGCGCGAGTTCGCTTCTCGTCACCCACTCCAGAGAGAAGCCCCAGGTCATCGGCCTGGGGTTTTTGCATGCCTTCGTCAGCATGTGTCGGCCGTCATCAGTCCTCGATCACCAGACGACAGGGTGACAGGAACCAGGAAAGCGGTGCGCACGAAGTACTCCCCGTTGTAGGCCTTCAGTCGCCTCGCCGGTCGGTCGCCCGCTCAATGCGGTCGATGGCCGCCCGCAGTTCGGCCGCTCCCTCCTTCAGGTTGGGTTCGAAGTCGCCTGACCACCACCGCCGCCGGTGAACGCCGGGTAGTTCGTGGTGAGTCGTGGCATCCGCTCTGTGGCCAACACCCCCGGGCTGCCGGCCCGGGGGTGTTGGCTCGGCCAGGGGCGTGGGGGCGGTGGCCATCGTGGGTGGTCGGTCGGGTGGTTCGGGCGGGTGGTCGTTGCGGTGGTTACAGGCCGATCGGGTTGAGGTAGGTGCCCGGGTGGGTGGCGGCGTCCTGCCTGAGGAGCTGGCCGCCGAAGGGCCAGGTCAGGGTGAAGTGCGTCATCTCGTTCGGCGGGGTGACGAGGAACTTCGACGGGACGAACTTCTCCTTCTGCGGGGTGGACTTGGCCACCGGGAGCAGGGTGACGCTGAAGTCCACCGTGTCGCCCGGCGCGAGGGTCAGCTTCGGGGGCTTCTTGGCGGAGCGCGCCAGCGACCAGGTGCCGTCGATCTTCTGGGCACCCACCATGTCGACACCGGCGAAGCCGGACAGGGTGCAGGTGCGGGCGCTCTTGTTGGTGAACCAGATGTACGCCTGGGTCTGCTTGTCCGTCTGCCCCATCTCCGGCTGCGCGTCCTCCCCCGTGGCGAAGCCGGCCTTCAGGTCGGCGGTGTGGCAGCGGGTCGGCGCGGCCGTGGCGGGCGCGGCCGAGGCCGGGACGGTGGCAGCGGCGGTGCCGGCGGCGACGACGGCCGTCAGGGCCATGGCGGTCAGCTTGCTGTTCATGATGTTCGGGTTCCCCTCGATGCGGACCGGCGCGCGAGGTCAGCGCGCGCCTACACCTCCGTAGACGCGGGAGACCCGAGGACGGTTCGACGTGCCGGGGAGTCCTTCCTCGGGGGTCCGCGGCGGCCTGGGAGCGACCCGACGCGGGCCATAACGCATGGCCGCTTGCGACCGACCTGTGTTAGCGTGATACCAGTTGCAGTTTTGGTTGCCAGAGAATTTTTCTTTGCTGAGCTTTCCGGATCTTTCCGGAGGGGTGATCATCGCGGCGACTCGGCTTCGTAAAGTGCGGAGTCCGGCACTGCCCCTTAGGGAGATTCAATATGGCATCTGGCACCGTGAAGTGGTTCAACGCGGAAAAGGGCTTCGGCTTCATCGAGCAGGACGGCGGCGGCGCTGACGTGTTCGCCCACTACTCGAACATCGCCACCTCCGGCTTCCGCGAGCTTCAGGAAGGCCAGAAGGTTACCTTCGACGTCACGCAGGGCCAGAAGGGCCCGCAGGCCGAGAACATCGTTCCCGCCTGACGCTGACGCGAGTACGTCGCGAGCCGGTGGTTCGCGCTTCGCATCATGTGGCTGGGGCCCGCACTCTAGGGGTGCGGGCCCCAGCCCATTGCCTTGGCCCCCGCCGTCCGGAGTCTTCGTCTCCCGGGCGCCCTTCGGTCTTCAGCACCGCGTGGCCGGGTATTCACGTTTATTTCCACGGCTCATTCTTGCGAATCCTCGCGCGGTCGTCACCGCTGCCGGAATTCCTCGATACGCCGCATCGAGGAAGGGTTCCCGTATGAACCGCACCCGTCGCGCCGGCGGCTCCCGCACCGACGCCAGGTCCACCCGTTCCGCCGCCGGGGGCACCGCCCGCGGTGGCGGCCGCTTCCGTACCCAGGAGCCGGGCCGTCAGGGTTCCCGCCCCGGCGCCGGCCGCAAGGGCAAGCCGGGCGGCCAGGGCGGCCGGCCGAGCGCCGGGCGGCAGGAGTTCGCCCTGCCGGTCACGCTCACCGAGCCGCTGCCCGCCGTCGAGACCTTCGCCGAGCTGGACATGCCCGAGCGGCTGTCCGCCGCGCTCGTCTCCCAGGGCGTGACCGCGCCCTTCCCGATCCAGGCGGCCACCCTGCCCAACGCGCTGGCCGGCCGCGACGTGCTGGGCCGGGGCCGTACCGGCTCGGGCAAGACGCTCGCCTTCGGCCTGCCGGTACTGGCCCGGCTGGACGGACAGCGCGCCCAGCCCCGGCAGCCGCTCGCGCTGGTCCTCGTCCCCACCCGGGAACTGGCCCAGCAGGTCACCGACGCGCTCACCCCGTACGCCCGGGCCCTGCACCTGCGGCTCGCCACCGTCGTGGGCGGCGTCTCGATCGGCCGCCAGGCGGGAGTGCTGCGCGGCGGTGTCGAGGTCGTCGTCGCGACGCCCGGCCGGCTCAAGGACCTCATAGAGCGCGGCGCCTGCAAGCTGGACCACGTCGCGGTCACCGTCCTGGACGAGGCCGACCAGATGGCCGACATGGGGTTCATGCCCCAGGTGACGGCCCTGCTCGACCTGGTGCCCGCGCGCGGTCAGCGGCTGCTGTTCTCGGCCACCCTGGACCGCAACATCGACCTCCTGGTGCGCCGGTATCTGCACGACCCCGTCGTGCACTCGGTCGACCCGTCCGCGGGCGCGGTCACCACGATGGAGCACCACCTGCTGCACGTGCACGACGCCGACAAGCACACGGCCACCACCGAGATCGCCGCCCGCGACGGCCGGGTGATCATGTTCCTGGACACCAAGCACGCCGTCGACCGGCTGGCCAAGCACCTGCTGTCCGTCGGGGTGGCCGCCGCGGCCCTGCACGGCGGCAAGTCCCAGCCGCAGCGCAACCGGACGCTCGCCCAGTTCAAGAACGGCCAGGTCACGGCGTTGGTGACCACCAACGTGGCGGCCCGTGGCATCCACGTCGACGGTCTCGACCTCGTCGTCAACGTCGACCCGCCCGGCGACCACAAGGACTACCTGCACCGGGGCGGCCGTACCGCGCGGGCCGGCGAGTCCGGCACCGTCGTCACCCTGGTGCTGCCGCACCAGCGGCGGGCCGTGGACCGGCTGATGGCCGACGCGGGCATCGCTCCGAGCACCGCCCGGGTCCGGCCGGGCGAGGAGGAGCTGCAGCGCATCACCGGGGCCCGGACGCCTTCCGGCGTGCCGGTCGTCCTTCCCGTGCCGGCCGACGCCCCGAGCGAGGGGCAGGGCAAGAGCGGGGGGAGCTCCGGGCGCCGTCGCAGGGGGCGGGCCGGGGGTGGCGGCCGAAGCGCCGGTGGCCGCGGAGCCGGGAGCCAGAGTGCCGGTGGCCAGGGTGCCGGGCGGGCGGAGCGCGGTAGCCGGGGTGGCGTGTCCCAGGAGCGCGGCCGGAGTGGCGGTCAGGGCCGTCGGTCCGCTCGGGGGGACAGCGCGTAGCGCGTGAGCAGGAACCCGAGGACCTGTGAGGAGGAGAGGCCGCATGCCCGTCGCCGCGCGCGTCGGTTCCGGGCACGGTGACGTCCCGGGGGGCCTCGCAGCGGGGATCCTCGCCTCCATACCCTGACCGGCCGCCGTCGTGTGGTCGTCCGTCGCGTTCCCTTCCGTCCCCGTCCCGTTCCCGTCCTCGTCCTCGTGGAGGTCTTCATGCGCTGTGTCATCGCCCGTTTCCCGTTCGACCTGGTCAAGAGCGAGGTCGAGCAGTCCATGAACGGCGTCACGCCCGAGCCCGTGACCGGGGTGTCCGTGACCATCGGCCGGAGCGTCTACCCCGTGATGCAGGTCGGGGAAGTGATCACCCGGCAGGACCGCCGCGACTTCACCTCGGGTGAGATGCGGCGGGCGCTGACCCGGCTGGGCTTCACCTGCCACGACGCGCGGCCGGTCGCGCCGGTCCACGACGTGCGAGCCGACCAGGACCCGCTCGGCTGGTGAGCCGGGGGGCCGTTTGAGGCGGACGCCGTTTTCTTTGCGCCGGCACCAATCCGTCGGCCCGGCGGGACCGGATTACGCACGGAGACGACCCGACCGCGGAGGCCCCCCTGTGAGAGAAGCCGTGTACATCGGCCGAAATCCCTCGTCGGAACCCGATCTGCAGGAGCTGGTGGGGCGCGTCGCCCTGGGGGACGAGGAGGCGTTCGCGTCCGTCTACGACGCCGTGGCGGGGCCCGTCCTCGGGGTCGTGCGCGCCGTCCTGCGGGACCACGCGCAGTCGGAGGAGGTGGCGCAGGAGGTGCTGGTGGAGGTGTGGCGCACCGCCCCCCGTTACCGGCCCGATCTCGGGACGGCCGTCAACTGGATCCTCACGCTCGCGCACCGCCGCGCCGTGGACCGGGTGCGGTCGGTGGAGGCCGCCGTCGTCCGGGACCACAAGGCCGCGCTGCTGGAGCGGACCCCCGAGTTCGACGAGGTGACCGAGCAGGTCGAGGCCAGACTGGAGCGGGAGCAGGTACGGCGCTGTCTGCGCACCCTCACCGACATCCAGCGGCAGGCCGTCACGCTCGCCTACTACCGGGGGCTGACCTACCGCCAGGTCGCGGAGGCGCTCACGCTTCCGCTGGGCACGGCCAAGACCCGGCTGCGGGACGGGCTCATCCGGCTGCGCGACTGCCTGGGGGTGACCGCGTGACCACCACCGCCGATCTGCACCGGATGACCGGGGCCTACGCCCTGCACGCCCTGGCGGACGACGAACGCGCCGCCTTCGAGCGGCACCTGGCGGGCTGCGAGCCCTGCGCCCAGGAGACCGCCGAGCTGTCCGCCACCGCCGCCCGGCTCGGGCTCGCCGCGACCGTGACGCCCGCGTCGGCGATGCGCGAGCGGGTGCTGCGCCGGGTCTCGTCCGTCCGGCAGGAGCCGCCGGGCGTGTCGACGGCCGTACGGGCGGGCAGGTCCGGGACGCGGGGCCGCTCGCTGTCCCGGTGGGCGCTGGCCGCCTGTCTGGCGGCGGCCGCCGCGCTGGGCGGTACGACGGTGTGGCAGCACCAGCGGGCCGAGGACGCCCTCAGCCGGTCACGGAGCGCGGAGCGGGCCACGGACGGCATCGCCGCCGTCCTGGCCGCGCCGGACGCCCGGACCCGGACGGCCGCGCTGGGCGACGACGCCACCGGCACGGTCGTCGTCTCCCGGAAGCGGGACCGCGCCGTGTTCGTCGTCGCCGGGATGGCCCGGCCCGGTGCCGGGAAGGTCTACCAGCTCTGGTTCGACGACGGCGGCACCATGCGGTCGGCCGGCCTCATGGACCCCGGCCGCACCGACCAGGCGGTGCTGCTCGGCGGCGCCGTCGACGGGGCCTCCGGCATGGGCGTCACCGTGGAGCCGGCGGGCGGCTCCACGAAGCCGACCTCCGCGCCGCTCGCCCTGGTGGGCTTCCCCGCCTGAGCCGGACCGGCGGGTACGGCACCGGGTGCCCGGCGGCGCGGGTCAGACCAGGCCCGTGACCGTCACGGTCACCCGGGCGGGCGGGCGGCCGGGGAGGACTTCGGCCAGGTGTCCCTGTACGGCGGCACGGGCGGCCCGGGCCACCTCCACCGTCCTCGCCCGGCGCAGCGCCACCACCTGGACGTCCACCTGCCAGCCGCCGCCCTCGCCCTCCGGGCCGGGGCCGGGGAAGGGTGTCAGGCGGACTCCGGCGGTCGACGGCCTGCCGGGGGCGGGGCAGGACCACGGGGAGCGGAGCCGGGCGGCCAGGCCCGGCTTGAGGAAGGCGACGCCCGGCACGGCCGACACGACCCTGGCGACCTCCTCGGCGAGTCCGGCGGGCGCGGTGTGCGTGGTCTGTGTGCCGTGCGCGGTCATGGGATGCGTCCCTCCTGGTCGTCGGCCGGGGTGTCGTCGACGAGGTCGGTGACCCGGATGTCCACGGCCGCCGTGGGCATGCCCAGCTCGCGGTCGGCCGTCTCCCGCACCCGCTGCCGTACCCGCTCCGCCAGCAGGGGCAGTACGGCGCCGGGCGGGGCGTGGATGTCGAGACGGATCCCCACCCCGCTGTCCTTCGGGGCGTTCTCCGGGGCCTCGGCGGGTGTGAGGCGGCAGGAGCCGGCGCGGACGCCGTCGACCGTCTCGGCGGCGGCGCGCAGCGCGCGGGCGGCCACCGTCTCCGTGATCCACAGGTCCTCGGCGGGTTCGCCCAGGGGCAGCGGGCGGCCGGGGCGCAGTTCGAGGCGGACCAGGTCCATCACCCGGCGGGCCAGCGGCTCGGCGTCGTGGCCGCGGGGGCCCGGTGTCTCCTCGCGCAGGCCGCGTACGGCGGTCTCCAGGGCGTCGAGGTCGCTCACCGCGCCGCGGCAGTGGGGGCAGCCGGCCCGGTGCGGGTCGGCGGTGCCGCGCTCCCAGTCGTCCCAGACCTGGGACAACAGCCGTCCGCACGGCAGGTGTTCGTCGTCGCCGTGGTCGCGGGCGGTGTCGGGCGGGTCGGTGTGGGTGGTCATCGCCAGGCCCCCAGTGCTCGTGTCAGGCAGCGACGTGCGCGGAAGACGCGGGCACGCACGGCCTGTTGGCTGAGGCCGACCGCGTCCGCGATGAACTCGTAGGAATGGCCGTCCAGTTCCCGCAGCACCCAGCATGCCCGCTGTTCGGCCGTCAGCAGGTCGAGGGCCGTACGCAGCTCGCGGACGGCGTCGCGGGCCTCGGTGAGGCGCTCGGGCGAGGTGGCGTACTCGGCCGCCGGCACCTCGCCCGCCGCCTCCAGGGGTGCCACGGGTCTGCGGGAACGGAGCACGTTCAGGCAGCGGTTGGTGACGATGCGGTACATCCAGGTGCCGAAGGCCGCCCGGCCCTGGAACTCCGGGAGCCGGCGCCAGGCGCTGAGGAAGGCGTCCTGCACCGCGTCCTCCGCCTCCGCGGGGCTGCCCAGCAGCCGGGTGGCCAACCGGAGCAGGGCCGGTGCGTGGCGGTGCACGAGGACCGCGAAGGCGTCCTCGTCGCCCTCGGCGGCCCGGACCGCCAGCAGGGCGTCGTCGGTGACGCCCCCGGCGTCCGGTGGTGCGGTCGGTGTGCGGGGCCCCGCCACTGGGCGGCTCCTCTCGTCCGGTTGCTGCGACCGTTGGACACCCGTGCGCCGAGCCTGTGACGCGGAAGCCCCTCGAATTTCCCATTTATCCGGAGCCGTGCGGTGCGCGGATTGGTGGGGAAAAAAGATTCACTCGATCGGGCCGACGACCAATCCGGAAGGCGGCCGGGGCCGGATTCCCCCCGTGACCGACGACGAGAAGAATCCACCCGGACGCTACGGACCGCCGCGCCTCGCGGCCGGTGCGTTCGCCGGTGCCGTCGCCGGGTTCGCCGCGCTCGCCGTGGCCGAGCTGGTGTCGGCCGGGGTCCGTCCGCAGGCGGGGCCCGTCGTCGCGGTCGGCGGTGCGGCGATCGACCGGACCCCACTCGCCGTGAAGGACTGGGCCGTCCGGAATTTCGGCACGAACGACAAACTCGTGCTGGAACTCGGCATTCTCGCGGTCCTGACGCTTTTCGCCTTCGCCCTCGGAATGGCCGTGCTGCGATTCCGGCGGGCCGGTGCGGCGGGGGTCCTGCTGTTCGGTGTCGTCGGCGCCCTCGCGGCGACCACCCGGCCGGACTCGCGTGGTTTCTCCGACGCGCTGCCGTCACTCGGGGGCGCGGGCGTCGGCGCCGTACTCCTGTACGTCCTCGCCGGTCGGCTGGAGTGGCGGCCGGCGCGGCGGGAGCGGCCTGCCCCGGGTCAGGAAAGCGGCCCGGAGGACAGGCGGGAAGACGGTCCGGACAGTGACCGGGAAGGCGGCCCGGACAGTGACCGGGAAGGCGGGCGGGACAGCAGCCGGGACTGGGACCGGCGCGGGTTCGTGGTCGCGGCCGGTGTGGCGGCCGTGGCCTCCGCCGGGGCCGGGACGCTGGGCCGGTATCTGAACGGCGCGAGCGGCAAGGACGCGGTCGCCTCCCGCGAGCGGCTGGTGCTGCCGGCGCCCGGCTCCCCCGCCCACGCCGTTCCCCGGGGTGCCGGACTCCGCATCCCCGGCATCAGCCCCTTCATCACGCCCAACGACTCCTTCTACCGCGTCGACACCGCGCTGGTGGTGCCGAAGGTGGACGCCACCGCCTGGCGGCTGCGCGTCCACGGCAAGGGCGTGTCCCGGCCGGTCGTGCTCTCCTTCGACGACCTGCTGCGCCGCGAGCTGATCGAACGGGACATCACCCTGACCTGTGTCTCCAACGAGGTCGGCGGCCCCTACGTGGGCACCGCGCGCTGGATCGGCACGCGGCTGGCCGACCTGCTCGCCGAGTGCGGGGTGAAGCCGCCCTCGCGGGGTGGTCCGGCCGACCAGCTGGTGGCCCGCTCGGTGGACGGCATGACCATCGGCAGCCCGGTCGAGGACGTGATGGACGGCCGGGACGCGCTGCTCGCCGTCGGCATGAACGGGCAGCCGCTGCCCTTCGACCATGGCTTCCCGGTACGGATGGTGGTGCCCGGGCTCTACGGGTTCGTCTCCGCCTGCAAGTGGATCACGGACATCGAGCTGACCACCTTCGACTCCTACGACCCCTACTGGGTCAAGCGCGGCTGGGCCCGCAAGGCCCCCATCAAGACCCAGTCCCGCATCGACACCCCCAAGCCCTTCGCGCGGCCCCGTACGGGCACCGTCATGGTCGCCGGGGTCGCCTGGGCGCAGCACCGCGGCATCGACAAGGTCGAGGTGCGGGTCGACGACGGGCCCTGGCAGGAGGCCCGGCTGGCCCCCGAGGACAGCCGGGACACCTGGCGCCAGTGGTCCTTCCCCTGGCAGGCCGGCAAGGGCGGCCACACCCTCACCGTCCGCGCCACCGACCGCTCCGGGCAGGTGCAGACCGACCGGCGCGCCCGGACCGTCCCCGACGGTGCCAGTGGCCGGCACTCCGTCGTGGTCACCGTCGAGTGACCCCCCGAACCCCTTTCCCCCCGAGACAGGCAGCTCCGGCTGCGACAACCCACAGGAGAGATCTCATGAACACCCGTATCCGCCGTGCCGCCGTGACCCTGGCCGCCGCGAGCGTGCTGCCGCTCGCGCTCAGCGCCTGCTCCGACAATGGCGACTCGAAGTCCGACTCCGGAAAGGCGTCGGCGTCGGCCACCGCATCGGACGACGGCATGAGCGGCTCCGGAAGCTCCGCCTCCGCGATGGACGAGCCCTTCGGGTCCGCCTGTTCGGCGGTGCCGAAGAACGGTGCCGGTTCCTTCGACGGCATGGCCAAGGACCCGGTGGCCACCGCCGCCTCCCACAACCCGGCGCTGTCCACGCTGGTCTCCGCCGTGCAGAAGGCCGGCCTGGTCGACACCCTCAACAACGCGCAGAACATCACGGTGTTCGCGCCGACCAACGACGCCTTCAAGAAGATCCCGAAGGCCACCCTGGACAAGGTGCTGAACGACAAGGCCCAGCTCACGAAGATCCTGACCTACCACGTCGTCGGCCAGAAGCTCGCGCCGAAGAACCTGGAGAACGGCTCCTTCCCCACCCTGGAGAAGTCCAAGCTGCGCACGTCCGGCTCCGGCGAGTCGTACACCGTCAACGACTCCGCGAAGGTCGTCTGCGGCAACGTCAAGACCGCCAACGCCACCGTGTACATCGTCGACTCGGTGCTGATGCCGTCCTCCTGACGGTGACTGTCGTCGGGGGTCGGGACCGCGGCGGTCCCGGCCCCCTTCGGCGTTCCGGCGGAGATCCGGCCTTCCGGCGGAGGCCGCGCGGGACTCCGCGTCACAGCGGCGGCCGGAGCGGGTCCTAACCAGTAAGGGAGCCAGCAAGGGAGTCAGTAAGGGAGCCGTAGGGGCATCGGCAGAGGCCTCGCGGACCGAGGCGGGAAGGACACCATCATGACCACGCAGACCACGTACGGCTCCGAGGGCACGGCGGCCGTCGCCGGCGGCGCCACCGGCGCGGACCAGCCGGCCGGGAACCGGGGCCGGACGTCCATCGCCGACCTCGTCGTCGTGAAGGTGGCGGGCATCGCGGCCCGCGAGATCCCCGGGGTGTACGACATGGGCGGCGGCCTGTCCCGCACCATCGGCGCGGTGCGCGACCGGGTGCCGGGCGGGCGGTCCAACGTCGGGCGCGGGGTGAAGGTCGAGGTCGGCGAGCGGCAGGCGGCCGTGGACCTGGACCTCGTCGTCGAGTACGGCGTCCCCCTCACCGACGTGTCCCGGGACGTGCGGGAGAACGTGATCGCGGCGGTGGAGCGCATCACCGGCCTGGAGGTCGTCGAGGTGAACATCGCCGTCAACGACGTCCGGCTACCCGAGGAGGACGAACCCTCGGCCGGCGGCGAGGCCCGGGTGGAGTAAGAGCCGCCGGGCGTGGGCAGGCGGCGGATCCAGGTGGGAGGTGGACGGCGATGAACGCACCGTTCGTAGGGATGATCGCGGGTATGGCGCTGGCCTTCGCCGGGTATTTCGGCGGGTTCGGCGCGTTCGTGCTGGTGGCCGCGCTGGGCGCGGTCGGCTGGGCGGTGGGCCACTGGGCCGGGGGCGGCGGCCGGGTCCGCGACGCGCGGGACCTGTTCGAGCGGAGCCGCCGGTGACCGGAGCGGCACAGCGACAGCCGGGTGCGCAGGCGGCGGGTCGGGGTGCGGGCCGGGCTTCTTTTCGGGGAAGCCGTAAGGGCGCGGGCCGAGGTCGCGGCGCGGCCGGCGACGCGCCGGCGGCCGGCGGACCGCGCCCCGCCCCGCGGCCCGCGGGTGAGAATCGTCGCGGAGACCGTCCGGCAGCCGCCGGCGCCGGTCACCACCCCCGCCCTCGGCGGCGGCACGGAAGGGAAGACGTGATGCGGGACCCTCGGAGCGTCCGTACCGTCGTCAACCGGGTCGCCCTCGGCGTCCTCGGGGCGGCACACCCCGCGGTGGGCGCGGGGCTCACCGTCGGGGGTACGGCCCTCGGGCGCCGGCTGCCGTCCTGGTGGCCGAGTCGGCCGAGTCGGCCGAGTCAGGCGGGCGGCCCACCGCCGGACCAGTGGGGGCCGGCGGAGTCGGCCGCACCGCACGCCACGCACACCCGCCCGCCGATCGGCGCCGTCCCGCACCGGATGCCGCATGTCCGCTGACCCCTACGCCGACGGCGCCCGTCCGGCCGCCCGCTCCGCGCCGCCCGCCGCCTGGTGGCCGGCGCTGCGCCGCACCCCGGTGTCCCTGTGGGACGACGACATCTCGGACTACGCGGCGGCCCTGACGTACTACGCGATCCTGGCCGTGCTGCCCGCCATGCTGGTCACCGTGCTGTCCTTCGGCCTGATCAGCCCGGGTACGGCACGGGAGTTCGTCACCCACGTCACCGCGTACGCGCCCGCCGAGTCCGCCGCCGCCCTGCACGCGGCGCTGTCCCGGGCGCTGGGCGCCGACACCGGCGCGTGGCCGCTGCTGGTGGCCGGCACGGCGAGCGCGCTCTGGTCGGCCTCCAGCTACCTGGCCGTCTTCCGCCGTGCCCTGCACCGGATGCACCGGGTCGAGGACCAGCGCTCGACCTGGCGCAAGGCGCACCGCATCGTCCTGACCGCCCTCGCGCTGCTCGCCCTGCTGCTGACCGGGTCCCTGGCGCTGCTGCTCACCGGGCCGCTCGCCGAGGCCGTCGGGCGACTGCTCGGTCTGGGCGCCACCGCGGCCTGGGCGTGGAACGTGCTGCGCTGGCCGCTGCTGCTGGGCCTGGTGGCGCTGCTCGTCGTGGTGGTCTTCCACACCGGCCCCGACCTGGCGCGCCGGCGCGGGCACAGCCTGCCCGGCGGGGTGCTGGCCGCCGTGCTGTGGCTCGCGGTCTCCGCCGGGTTCGCGTTCTACGCGTCCACCCTGAGCACGTACAGCAGGCTCTACGGCTCCCTCGCCGGCGTCGTCGTCTTCCTCGTCTGGCTGTGGCTGTCCAACCTGGCGCTGCTCACCGGCGCGCAGTTCGCCGCGGAACTCGGCAGGCGGGGTACGGCCGCGCGTCAGAGCACCGGGAAGGCGCCGTCGCCGTAGCACCGCGCGGGCAGCGGGTCCGGGTGGTGCCCGGGGTCGAGGAGGTGGGCGACGACGGCGGCGGTGGTGTCGTGCCAGAAGCCGGAGCGGCGCAGCATCGCGTGGTCGCCGGTGCCGACGAGCGCCATCGCCGTGCGGGCCCCGGCCTGCCGTGCCCGGCGCACACAGGCGGCCGTGTCGGCGGGCGCGGTGATCCGGTCCCGTTCGCCGTGCAGGGCGATCACCTGACGGCCCGTCAGCTGACGTACCGGTTCGCCCGGTGGCCACCAGGGGGCCAGGGCCACCACGGCCCGCACCCGCGGGTGGCTCGCGGCGTGCAGCGCGGCCCGGCCGCCCATGGAGTGGCCGACCAGCACCACGGGCACGGGTCCGGCCAGGTCGGTGAGGCGGCGCAGCGCCTCCAGGGTGTCCCGGACCGGGTCGGCGCGGGTGCCGTTCCAGCCGCGCAGGCGGTAGCGCACCCGGGCGAGCAGCACGTCCCCGTCGGGCAGCGCGGACCTGATCGCCCGCGGGAAGGGGCGCATGCGCAGGGCCGCCGGGTGCCAGGGGCGGGCGGCGACGGTGCTGTCCGCCGCGCCCCCGTGCAGCACCAGTACGGCGGCACGCGGGCGCGGCGGGACCAGCAGCGGCACGAGGGCGCCGGGCGGCGAGGGCGCGGGGCCGGTCATCGGCGCCTCGGCGGGCGGGGGAGGAAGCCGCTGGTGCGGGCCTGGTAGTCGGCGTAGCCGGGGCGGTCGGCCAGGTGGCGTTCCAGCAGCCGTGCCCCGCTGCCGCGGGTCAGCAGCAGGCTCATCACCAGCGGCGACACGACGGAGACGGCCGCCGCGGCGGGCGAGTCGCAGGCGAGCAGGAACAGGCCCCACCAGACGCAGAAGTCGCCGAAGTAGTTCGGGTGCCGGGTCCAGGACCACAGGCCCCGGTCCATGATCCGCCCCTGGTTGGCCGGGTCGGCCTTGAACCGGGCGAGCTGGGCGTCCCCGACCGCCTCGAAGGCGAGGCCGGCCGCCCACAGTGCCGTACCGCACCAGAGCAGCGGGGACGGCGGCCCCGGCACGTACTGCGCCGCCTGCACCGGCAGGGACACCAGCCAGACCAGGGCGCCCTGGAGCAGGTAGACCACGCGCAGGGCGTACGCGTTCCGGTTGCCAGGTGCCTTGGCGAGCAGCGCCTCGTAGCGCGGGTCCTCGCCGTGGCCCCGGCCGCGGCGGGCGATGTGGACGGCGAGCCGCAGCCCCCACAGCGCGGTCAGCGCGGTGACCAGCACCCGCCGGATGAGGTCCCCGTGCCCGGCGGAGGCCGCGAGGGTCACGGCGGCCACGGCGGTGAAGCCGATCCCCCAGGCGACGTCCACGATCCGGTGCACGCCCGCGCGCACCGCGACGGCGAAGGTCACCAGCAGCACCGCGAGCGCCGCGGCGGCGGCCCAGGCGAGGTTCACGGCGAAGGCACCCCACGGGAACGCACTCCACGGAGAGCCGCCCCACCGGAAGCCGCCCCACTGGAAGCCGTTCACGCGTTCTCCAGGCCGTCGTACCAGGAGCGCGTGGTCGCCGGCATGCCGCTGGCGCCCTCCGGGCCGGGCCGGACGCTCAGGATCTGGTCGACGCCCATGCGTCCCTCCTCGAAGGCCAGGGCCCCGCCGACCAGGTAGAGCCGCCACACCCGGGCCGTCTCCGCCCCGACCAGCCGGACGAACTCCGCCCAGCGCGCCTCCAGTGTGCGGTGCCAGGCGGCCACCGTACGGACGTAGTGCTCGCGCAGCGACTCGGTGTGCCGGACCTCCAGACCGGCCGCCTCCAGCAGGCCCGTCGTCTCGCCGAGCGGGCGCATGTGCATGTCGGGGGCGATGTACGCCTCGATGAAGGGGCCCCCGCCGGGAGCGGTGCGCCCCCGGGACATCTGCTGCACCAGCACCCGGCCGCCCGGCCGGACCAGCCGGTGCAGGGCGGCGGCGAACGCCGGGTACTCGGCGTCGCCGACGTGCTCGCCCATCTCGATCGACGTGACGGCGTCGAAGCCGCCGCCCGCGATGTCCCGGTAGTCCTGGCAGACCACGTCCACGCGCCCGGTCAGGCCGCGGGCGGCGACCTGCTCGCGGACGTACGCCGCCTGCTCCCGGGCCAGCGTGACGGCGGTGACCAGCGTGCCGTGCCGTTCGGCCGCGTGCAGGGTGAGCGAGCCCCAGCCGCAGCCGATGTCCAGCAGCCGGGCGCCGGGCCGCAGGGCGAGCTTGCGGCAGACCAGCTCCAGCTTGGCCCGCTGCGCGGCGGCCGACGTGAAGTCGGGCTCCTCGCTCGCCCAGTAGCCGCACGAGTAGGCCATCGTGTCGTCGAGGAGCAGGGCGTAGAAGTCGTTGGACAGGTCGTAGTGGTGGCTGATCGCGGCCCGGTCCCGGACCCTGCTGTGCAGGCCGCCGCGCAGCCGGGCCTGGGAGGCGGGGGCGGGGAGCGGCGGGCCCACGACACCGAGGCGTACGGCGGTGCCGAGCGCCCGGGCCCGGTCGGCGGGCGTGAGCCGGGGCGGGCGCCGGCCGCGTTCCCGCGCGGCCCGCCACATCGTGCGCAGACCGTCGCCGAGGTCGCCCTCGATGTCGAGTTCGCCGGTCACGTACGCCTGGGCCAGGCCCAGTTCGCCGGGCTGCCACAGCAGGCGGCGCAGGGCGCGCCGGGACCGCACCACGACCACGGGGGCGCCGGCCGGGCCGGTCTCGCTGCCGTCCCAGGCGCGCAGCCGCACGGGCAGCGGGCCGCCGAGCGCGTCCGCGGCGAGGGCGGCGAGCCGGTGGGCCGCGCCGGTCCGGGGGGCGGGCTGGACACTGGTCATCGGGCGGGGTCCTCCTTGGTGAACAGGTACTGGTGCACGTCGAGGTAGCCGGAGCGGAACCCGGCCTCGGAGTAGGCGAGGTAGAAGGTCCACAGGCGGCGGAAGGTCGCGTCGAAGCCGAGCGCCTCGACGTCGTCGGCGCGTGCGGTGAACCGCTCCCGCCACAGGCGCAGGGTCTCGGCGTAGTGGGCGCCGAAGCCGTCCCGGCGGACCGGGCGGAGCCGGGTGTGGTCGCGGGCGGTCTCCTCGATCGCCCGGGTGGAGGGGATGAGGCCGCCGGGGAACACGTACTTGTGGATCCAGGTGAAGGTGTCCCGGGTGGCGAGCATCCGCTCGTGCGGCATGGTGATGGCCTGGAGCGCGGCCCGGCCGCCGGGGGCCAGCCGGTCGTCCAGGGTGCGGAAGTACACCGGCCAGAACTCCGCGCCGACCGCCTCGATCATCTCCACGCTCACCACGGCGTCGTACGTGCCGCGTGCCTCGCGGTAGTCGCACAGCTCGATCGAGACCCGGTCCGCCAGCCCCGCCGCGCGCACCCGCTCCAAGGCCAGGGCGCGCTGTTCCCGGGAGAGGGTGAGCGAGGTGACCCGGGCGCCTCGGTCGGCGGCCCGCAGGGCGAGTTCGCCCCAGCCGGTGCCGATCTCCAGCAGCCGGGTGCCCGCGCCGACCCCGGCCAGGTCGAGCAGCCGGTCGACCTTGCGGCGCTGGGCGGCGGCGAGCAGGTCCCAGGTCGCCGGGAAGCCCCGGAAGACGGCGGCGGAGTAGCTGAGGGTGTCGTCGAGGAAGAGGGCGAACAGGTCGTTGGACAGGTCGTAGTGGCGGCTGATGTTGGAGCGGGAGCCGTCGGGGGTGTTGCGCTCGGCGCCCGGGTGGCGCGGCGCCCACAGGCCGCGCAGCCGTTGCAGCGGGGCCGGCACCAGCTCGGCGGCGTGCGCGGCGAGCACGGTGAGCGCGCCGACCAGGTCGGGGGCGTCCCACTCGCCGGCCATGTACGACTCGCCGAACCCGACCAGGCCGCCGGTGCCGATCCGGGCGTGGAAGGCGTCCGGGTCCCGCACCTCCAGTACCGGGCCGCCCCGCCCGACCGGCTCCCCGTCCCCGTCCCCGTCGCCGAACCGCACCCGCAACGGCAGCTCCCGCAGGGCGCGTCGGAGCAGGGCGGCGGTGACGGCGCCGCGGGCCCGGGAGGAGCGGGGGACGGTGGTGATGTCGGGCCAGGGCGTGGGGGCGGGGGCGTCCGGGGCCGGGCGGGGAGCGGGTACGGCGGGGCGCGTGGCGGGCGCGTCGGGGGTGGTGGCGGGCCGGGTCGTCGTCATGGGGTGGTCTCCGGGGTGCGGTGGTGCGCGGGCCGCGGCTGGACGGGCAGGCCCCGCAGGTAGAGGCGTATGCCGTGGGCTCTGATGGCGGCCGAGACGGTGAGGGTGGACCAGGGGTGGCGCAGGGCCAGCCGCAGCAGGGCCGCCGGGGTCGCCGCGCGCCGGGTGCCGCGTACCGTCGCGGTGAGGGCCCGGCCGCCGGGGCGGTCCAGGTGGATGGTGAGGTCGAGGCGCCGGTCCGGGAGCGGCAGCCGCATGCGGTAGGCGCCGTCGACCGGGAAGAAGGGCGAGACGTAGAACCGCTTGTCGGTACGGGCGGTGCCGGCCGCGTCCGGGCGCAGCACGTAGGAGTGCCGGCCGCCGTAGGTGTTGTGCACCTCGGCGACCACGCAGCGCAGGGTGCCGTCGGGGCCGTGGCACCAGTACAGGGTGAGCGGGTTGAAGACGTACCCGAGGACCCGGGCGGCGGCGAGCATCAGCACCCGGCCGCCGTCCAGGGAGATCCCGTGCGCGGCGAGCAGGGCGTCCAGGCCGGCCCGGATCGAGGGGTGCTCCCCGGTGAAGTGGTCGCGGGCCTCGAAGCGGGCGAGGGGCCGCAGCGGCCGTGGCAGGCGGGGCGGCCGGTCCGGATCGATGAGCCACAGGTAGGTGCGGTGCCGCAGGGTGTAGCGCCGGGGGGCGGTGCGCACGTGCCCGACCGTGCACGGGTAGAGGGCGGGTACGGCGGTCACCAGCGCACCCCCAGCGCGGCGGCGGCCTCGACACCGGAACGGCAGCCGTCCTCGTGGAAACCCCAGCCGTGGTAGGCACCCGCGAACGCGCAGACCTCACTGTTCAGTTGGGGCAGAGCGCGCTGAGCCGCCACCGACTCCGGTGTGTAGACGGGGTGTTCGTAGACCATGCGGGCCAGCACCCGGCCGGGGTCGACCCGGTCCTCCCCGCCGAGCGTGACCACGAACGACTCGGCCGCGTCCAGGCGTTGGAGCCGGTTCATGTCGTAGCTGACCCGCACCCGGTCGGCGCCGGCCGCACACGCCGGCATGAGGTAGTTCCAGGAGGCGCGGGCGCCCCGGGACCTCGGCAGCAGCCGGGTGTCGGTGTGCAGCAGGGTGGTGTTGCGGGAGTAGCGGAACGCGCCCAGCACCTCGCGTTCCCGCTCGCTCGCGTCGGCCAGCAGCGCCAGGGCCTGGTCCGGGTGGACGGCGATCACCACGGCGTCGTACGACTCGGTGGTGCCGTCCTCGGCCGTGACGTCGGCTCCGCCGGCGTGCCGGCGCACCGCCCGCACGGGGGTGGCGGTGCGCACCTCGCCGATGTGCTTGGCGATCCGGTCGACGTAGGCGCGCGACCCGCCGGTCACCGTGCGCCAGACCGGCGAGCCGCCGACCGACAGCATCCCGTGGTGCTCCAGGAACCGGAACAGGTAGGCGGCCGGGTAGCGCTGTGCGGTGCCGGCGTCGCAGGACCACACCGCCGACACCAGCGGGGTCATGAAGTGGGCGCGGAAGTAGGGGGAGAAGCGCTCCCGGTCCAGGAACGCGCCCAGGGTCAGGCCGCCTTGACCGCCCCGGGCGAGCAGGCGCCGGGCCGCCCGGTGGAAGCGGGGCACCTCGGCGAGCAACCGCAGGAAGGGGCCGCGCAGGGCGTTGCGGGGCTGGGCGAGGAGTCCGGCGGGGCCGCGGGCGCCCGCGTATTCGAGGCCGCAGCCCTCGCACCGTACCGACATGCTCATCTCCGACTCCTGTGTGGTGACACCGAGTTCGTCGAAGAGCCGCAGCAGGTGCGGGTAGGTGCGCCGGTTGTGCACGATGAACCCGGAGTCGACGCGGTGCACCCGGCCGTCGGAGGGGGAGGTCAGCTCGTGGGTGTGGGCGTGGCCGCCGAGCCGGCCGTCGGCCTCGTACAGGGTCACGTGCCCGCCCCGGCTCAGGACGTACGCGGCGGTCAGCCCCGCCACCCCCGACCCCACCACGGCCGTCCGCCGCCTGTACGGGGCCGGGTGCCCCGCCCCGTACGGGACGTCCCGTGCCGTCCGCTCCATCGTCTCTCCTCGCGCGCCGCGTGATCAGGTCTGCGCGCGTAATCCGGAGCGGGGGCGGGCGGCGGATTGGCCGGGGGCGCGGTCCCGTCGCATCCGCGCCGGAGTCGCACGGGCCGCGCGCCCGGGGCGTACGGTGCTCCGTCCCCTCCTCGCGCGCCTCGGACGGTGTTCTCCCAAGCGGTGGCAATTCCTCCGCGGGCGCTCTCCGTTTCAGCTCCGTGAACAGTTCTTGACGTACCCGGAGGTGATCGGCGGGCGGGCCGTGTGATCGGCCGGTGCGGGTATTCACGACAGCAGACGGCGGCCGGTTCGCGCCGCCCCGGGGAATGCGGTGTCCCTTTTCCGCGCACCGCCGGACACGCACCAGGTCAGCCGGATCGGGGGGCGGTTTCGCGGTCGGTCGGCCGCGTCCGTACCGGTCCCCCGGAATCATTTCTCCCGGTTTGCAGCGCACAAGGGTTCGGCCACCGGGGACTGGCCGAGAGTCTCCCGGCGGTAAACGGGACGAAGGGGACAGGAAAGCCTATTCACCCGCCTCGCTTCGGCCATGTCCCTCGTGTACTTTCCGAGTGCTCGCACAGACCGCTGTCCTGTTCTCGCCTGTGCCGCCCCGCCGTCACGGAGCGGGGGCGGCACGAAACGCCGCATGATTGGGGGCTCGAAAGGTATGTCCGTACGACTCCTTCGCCGAGCGCACTTCCCCTGTCGGCGATGTACCGAGACGGCCTGACGCCGGTCACACCGGGTACCGCGCGAGAAGTCTCCTCCGGAAAGGGTCCGTCTTTCCGGTTTTCCGGCGCCGCGTGAATCCCGCTGCCTTCACCCGTACCGAAGCACCTCACCGGCCGCGATGACGCACGCCCTTTTCCGGGTGGCGCGCGGCGCCGGTGGTGTTCGCGAGAAATGACGACTTCAAGGTTCGAAGGATGATGGCGAAACTCTCGGGGTCCGAGGAATTGTCCCTGTCCGACATGCTGCGCGCGGCCATACTCGCCCAGCCCGACCGCACCGCCGTCTCCTGCGGTACCCAGCGGCTGACGTTCCAGCAGCTCGGTGACCGCAGCGAGCACCTCGCCGGCCGGCTACGGCGCCTGGGGGCGGCGGCGGACGTCGCCGTCGGCATCTTCATGGAGCCGTCCGTCGACCTCATGGCGAGTGTGTGGGGCGTCCTGCACGCGGGCGCCGCCTATCTGCCGCTGTCCCCGGAGTACCCGGACGAGCGGGTGCGCTACATGATCGCGGACTCCGGCACCGGGATCGTCCTCACCCACGCGTCCCTGGTCCCCCGGCTGCGCGCGCTCACTCCCCCGGGGACGCGCATCGTCACGCCGGACGGCGGGGAGGAGGGGGCCGGGGCCTTCGACCGGTCCGTCCCGGCGCCACCGGCCCAGGCTCCGGCCCCTGCCCAGTCCCCGGTCCCGGCCCGCCCCGACGCGCTGGCCTATCTCATCTACACCTCCGGCAGCACCGGCAGCCCCAAGGGCATCGGCATCGAGCAGCACAGCATCGTCCGGCAGCTGCGCTGGCTCGCCGAGGAACAGGGGCTGGACCACCGCCGGACCGTGCTCCAGAAGACGCCGCTCAGTTTCGACGCGGCCCAGTGGGAGATCCTGGCGCCGGCCTGCGGCAGCGCCGTCGTGATGAGCGAACCGGGCGGATACGCCGACCCCGAGGGGCTCATCGGCCTCGTCCAGGCGCACGGCGTCACCACCCTCCAGGGGGTGCCGACCCTGCTCCAGGCGCTCGTGGACACCGGGCGGCTGTCCGGCTGCACCTCGCTCACCCATGTCTTCAGCGGCGGCGAGGCACTCACCCGGACCCTGGCCATCGAGCTGCTGGACGCGCTGCCGGACTGCGCGCTGGTCAACCTGTACGGGCCGAGCGAGTGCACGATCAACGCCTCCGCCCACACCGTGGACCGGAACACCGTGCGGGACGGCCCGGACCACCTGCCCATCGGGCGGCCGGTACCCGGGCTGGCCTTCCACGTCCTCGACCCCGCCGGCCGGCCGCTCGCCCCCGGTGAGGCGGGCGAACTGCACATCAGCGGAGCCCAGTTGGCGCGCGGCTACTGGAACAACCCGGAGCTGACCGGCCGCCGGTTCCCGCCCAACCCGTTCGCCGACCCCGCCGACCCGCACTCCGCCCGCCTCTACCGCACCGGTGACCTGGCCCGCTGGAACGACGACGGCACCGTGCAGTTCCTCGGCCGCACCGACAGCCAGGTCAAGCTGCGCGGCTTCCGGGTCGAGCTGGACGAGGTCAAGGTGTCCATCGAGCGGCACGACTGGGTGAAACGGGCGGCCGTCCTGGTCCGGGAGGACACCCGGGTCGGCGCCAACCTGGTCGCCTTCGTCGAACTCGACCCGCGCCGGGCCGCGTTGATGGACCAGGGCAACCACGGCGCCCACCACCAGTCCAAGCGGAGCAGACTCCAGCTCAAGGCGCAGCTCGCCGATCTCGGGGTGCGGCGGGAGGAGGGGCCCCCGGCGGTCGGGCTGCCGGGCCGGGACGCCACCGCCGAGCAGCGGCGCACGGTGTTCGGCCGCAAGACCTACCGGTTCTACGACGGCGGCGGCGTCGACCGCGCCGACCTCCTCGCCCTGCTCGCCCCCCGGACCGCCGACCCGACGGACCCGGCCCGCGAGCCCGGCGACCTCGACCTCGCCGAACTGGGCTTCCTGCTGCGTTACTTCGGGCAGTTCCACAGCACCGAGCGGCTGCTGCCGAAGTACGGCTACGCCTCACCGGGATCGCTGTACGCCACGCAGCTGTACCTGGAGCTGTCCGGGATCGCCGGGCTCGACGCGGGCTTCCACTACTACCACCCGGTGCTGCACCGGCTGGAGCGCATCGCCCCGGCCCCGGCCGGGCCGCCCCGGCTGCGCGCGCACCTCGTCGGGCGGCGCTCCGCCATCGAGCCCGTCTACCGGAACAACATCGAGGAGGTCCTGCGCTTCGAGGCGGGCCACCTGGTCGGCCTCTTCGACCACGTGCTGCCCCGGTTCGGGCTGCGGATCGGCGCGCTGGCCGCCGTACCCGGGGTGAAGGAGCTGCTGCGCTGCCCCGACGAGGACTACTACCTGGGGTCCTACGAGGTGGCGAGCGCCGCCGCCGCGCCGGACGCGGGCAGCGCGGTCGAGGTGTACGTGCAGGCCCACCCCGGGCGGGTCGCCGGGCTGCCCGGCGGACAGTACCGGTACCGGGACGGCGACCTCGTGCCCGTGTCGGAGGAGTTGGTGCGGCGGCGGGACGTCATCGCCATCAACCAGGAGGTGTACGAGCGCGCCGCGTTCGGGGTCGGCCTGGTCGGGCGGGCCGCCGAGCCGTGGCAGCGGTACGCCGACCTCGGCCGGGAGCTGCAACGCCTCCAGCTCAACGGGCTGCACCTCGGGCTGATGTCGGCCGGGTACAGCTCCGAGACCGGGAACCCGCTGCCGGCCGCCCTGCGACTCGCCGAGATCACCGGCCACGGACCGGACGCCGCCTCGTACTTCGCCGTCGGCGGGCGGATCAGCGCCGAGCAGTGGCGGAGCGAGGGCATGCGGGAGGACTCCGTGCACCTGCGCGGCCCGGCGGAGATCGTCCGGGACAACCTCGCCGAGACGCTGCCGCCGTACATGGTGCCCAACCGGGTCACCGTGCTGGACGCGTTCCCGCTGACCCCGAACGGCAAGGTCGACCAGCGGGCGCTGCGCGAGCTGGACCGGGCCGCCGTGGACGACGCCGAGACACCGGTCGTAGCGCCCCGCACCCCCACCGAGGAGGCGATCGCCGCGCTGTGGGCGCAGGTGCTGCGGCAGGAGCGGGTCTCCATCCGCGACGACTTCTTCGCGGCCGGCGGGCACTCGCTGACGGCGGTCAGCCTGGTCGGCCGGATCAACCGGGAACTGGGCGCCGCCCTGCCGCTCCAGGTGCTGTTCGACGCGCCGACCATCGCCGAACTGGCCCGCCGGGTCGACCGGGAGCCCACGACCGCGCTGTCCCGGCTGGTGCGGCTGCGCGCCGGGGACGGCGGCCGGCCGGTGTTCTGCTGGCCCGGCCTCGGCGGCTACCCGATGAGCCTGCGGCTGCTGGCCGGACGGCTCGACGAACCGGGCCGGCCGTTCGTCGGGGTGCAGGCGTACGGCGTCAACGCGGGCGAGGTGCCGTACCCGGCCTTCGAGGAGATGGTCGCGGCGGACCTCGCACTGATCCGGCGCCTCCAGCCGTCCGGGCCGTACACGCTGTGGGGCTACTCCTTCGGGGCGCGGCTCGCCTTCGCGGCCGCCCACCGACTGGAGCGGGCCGGCGAGCGGGTGGACGAGGTGGTGCTGCTCGCGCCGGGCAAGCCCCCGGTGGAGGCGGACGGCCGTGCCACGGCCGACTTCGGCGACCCCGCCTTCGTGTCGATCCTCTACTCGGTGTTCGCCGGGAACCTGGAGCCGTCGGCGGTGGCCGCCTGCCTGGCCGCGGCCCGGGACGAGGAGTCCTTCACGGCGTTCGTCCTGAGCCGGTTCGCGCACCTGGACCCGGACCTGGTGCGGCGGATCACCGGGGTGGTGCGGCGCACCTTCCGCTTCGAGTACGACCCCGGGGACCTGTCCGAGCGCGGGCTCCGGGCGCCGGTCACGGTGCTGCGCGCCCGCGGCGACCAGGACTCCTTCCTCGACGCCGGCCACGCCCTGACGGTCGACCCGCCCACGGTGCACCGGCTGGACGCCGATCACTACCAACTGCTGCGCGCGCACGGAATGGACGAACTCGTCGGCGCCCTACGGTCCCGCCGACCCACCGGAAAGGTCATCGGAGTGCCCCACGTCAGCATCAAGCATTTCCCGGACAACCTCGCCGCCGACCAGATCTCCACCCTGGTCGACGCGATCACCAGCGCCGTGCGCACCGCGTTCTCCGTCGACGCGGGCGCCGTGTCGATCGCCCTGGAGCCGGTGGCGCGGGACGTGTGGAACGAACGGGTCTACATACCGGAGATCGTCGAAGGCACCGGGAACCTCGTCAAGGCCCCCACCTACTGAGCCGGGCGGAGACCTCATGCACAGGGTGTTCGTCCGGGCGGGGGAGGACCTCGCCGTGATCGTCGCGCGGGACCCGTCGGTGCGCGGCCGCGGGGAGGCGCTGCTGCACCCGGCGCTGCCCGCCCTGTGGGCGCACCGGGCGGCCCACGCCCTGTACCGGCGGGGCCGCCGCAGGGCGGCCAAGCTGCTCGCCTACTGGGCGCGGTCGGTGACCGGGATCGAGATCCATCCGGGGGCCCGGCTGGGCCGGCGGGTGTTCATCGACCACGGGGCCGCCGTGGTCATCGGGGAGACGGCCGAGGTCGGCGACGACGTCACGCTCTACCACCAGGTCACGCTCGGCGCGGTCGGCTGGTGGCGGGACGGGCGGCGCCCGGCCGGTGCCCGCCGGCACCCGGTCGTCGGCGACCGGGCGGTGCTCGGCGCGGGCGCGACCGTGCTGGGCCCGGTCACCGTCGGCGCGGACGCGCTGGTCGGCGCCGGCTCCCTGGTCGTCGGCGACGTGCCCGCGGGGGCCCGGGTGCTGGCGCCCGTCGCCGCCGTCGTCCTCCCGCCGCCGGTGGCCGAGCGGGGGGAGGCGGTCGAGCGGGCGGAGGCGGGCCGGTTGCTGCGCGCGCTGGCCACCTCCGGCTGCTGGTGAGGCCCGCGTCCCGGTCCGGTGTCCACCGCCTTCTGCCCCTGTCCGCCGCTGTACGCCGCATTCCCGCCCGGCTCCGTGCCGGTACGCCATCGGAGGCACAGATGATTCACGTCGGTGTCCTGGAGAGCAATCTCTCCGGTTCCGGCTTCGAGGGCCTGCAGATCATCAAGGAACTCGACTGCCGGGTCACCTTCTTCACCCGCGACCTGGACCGGTACCTGGAAGTGCCGGGCGGTCCGGCCTACTTCGACGCCTATGTGGACGAGATCGTCCACTGTGAGACCAACATCCTGGCGGAACTGCTTCCGCGGGTGCACGCGATCGGGGCGAAGCACCCGTTCGACGCGTTCCTGACGCTGGCCGAGTACGACGTCGTCGTGGCCGCCGAGGTCGCGGTGCGCCTCGGACTGCCGACCGTCAGCGTCGACGGGGTCGCCACCGCCCGGAACAAGGCGCTGATGCGCCGCCGCTGCGCCGAACTCGGCGTGCCCATACCGGAGTTCCGCACCGTGCGGACCCCCGAGGAGGCCGCCGTCGCCGCCGCCGAGATCGGGCTGCCCTGTGTGGTGAAGCCGGCCGACGAGACCAGCAGCGCCGACGTGCGGCTGGTGGACACGGCGGCCGAGGCCGGTGAGCACGTCGCGCTGATCCGCTCCCGGGTCGAGAACACCCGGGGCCAGGCCCGGTACCACGAGCTGATGGTGGAGGAGTATCTGAGCGGGCCCGAGGTCAGCGTCGAGGTGCTGGCCGACGGCGACCGGTACGAGGTGTTCGGGGTCACCGACAAGTCGGTCGCCGGCCAGGGTTACTTCGTGGAGCTGGCCCACAGCTTCCCCTCCGGGCTGCCCGAGCCGGTGGTGCGGGCCTGCGGCGACCTGGCGGTGCGGGCGCTGCGCGCGGTCGGGTTCGACCTGGGCATGGCCCACGTCGAGATCAAGGTGACCGCGTCCGGACCGAAGCTCGTCGAGATCAACCCGCGCCCCGCCGGCGGCAAGATCACCTACCTGGTGGACCGGGCGCTCGGCATCAAGTCGCTCGAACTGGTGGCCCGGCAGTACCTCGGCCGGCCGCTGCCCGCCCGGGTGCTGCCCGAGCGGCCGGCCGGCGGCGCCGCGATCCGCTACCTCACCGCCCCGCCCGGCCGGGTGGTGTCGGTCGCCGGACAGGCGCGGGCCGCCGCGCTGCCCGGCGTCGAGGAGGTCGTCGTCAAGCCGGAGCCGGGCGCGGTGCTGCGGGAACCGCGCCGCAACGGCGACCGGGCCGGGCACGTGCTGGTGGTGGCCGCGAGCGCGCAGCTCGCGGCACGTACCGCCGAGGCCGCGGCGCAGGAGATCGTCATCCGCACCGAGCCGGTCCCCCGGCGCCCGGTCGCGGACTCCCTGGCCGACCTGATCGGCGGCACGCCCCTGCTGCGGCTCCCGGCCGGGCTGCTCGCGGACGGCGTCCCGGGCGGCGTCCCGGCCGGCGCCGAGGTGCTGGCCAAGCTGGAGCTGTTCAACCCCTGGTCCAGCAGCAAGGACCGGGCGGCGCTGGCGATGCTGCGCGGCGCCGAGGAGCGGGGGCTGCTGACACCGGGCACGGGCACGGTGATCGAGGCGACCTCGGGCAACACCGGGATCTCGCTGGCCGCGCTGGCGGCGGCACGCGGCTACCGGTGCGTGATCGTGCTGCCGGACAACGCGACGCCGGAGCGGGTGGCGGTGCTGCGGTCGCTGGGCGCGGAGGTGGTACGGACCGCGCACACGGGCGGCTACCAGGCGGCCGTCGACCACGCCGAGGAACTGCACCGGCTCACCCCCGGTTCCTGGTTCTGCCGCCAGCACGACAACCCGGACAACCCGCGCGCGCACTACGAGACCACCGGCCCGGAGCTGTGGTCCGACGCCGAGGGGCGCATCGACGTGTTCGTCTGCGGCGTCGGCACCGGCGGCACGCTGAGCGGAGCCGGCCGGTACCTGCGCGAGCGGCACCCCGGCCTGCGCGTCGTCGCGGTCGAACCGGCCGGCTCGCCCCTGCTCTCCGGCGGCGAACCCGGCACGCACGCCATCCCCGGCTTCAACGGCGGCTTCATCGCGCCCACGACCGACCGGGACCTCATCGACGAGGTCATCGCGGTCTCCGACGCCGACGCCCTCGACACCACCCGGCGCCTCGCCCGCCACACCGGCCTGACGGTCGGCATCTCGGCCGGCGCCGTCGTCCACGCCGCCACCGCCGTCGCCGCCCGCCCCGCCCTGCGCGGCCGGCGCGTCGTCACCCTCCTCCCGGACAGCGGCGAGCGGTACCTGAGCCTGCTGGGCGCGGAGCCGGAGCCGGTGCCGGCGGGCGCGGGTGGCGGGGGCGACCGGTGACCGGGCAGGGTCCGGCACCCGCGCCCACCGGTGCCGACGACCGCCCCCGCCTCCTCATGGTCATGCCCTACCGGCAGTTCGTCGCCAAGGCGCGCGCCGCCGGGTTCTGGGTCGGGGCGGTGTGGGACCCCCGGCTGGAGACGCCGGAGTACCTGGACGACGTACGGGCCTCGGCCGATCTGTTCGTGCTCGCCGACTTCGAGGACGCGGAGGGGCTGCGGCAAACGATCCGGGAGACCGCGCGGGAGCACCGGGCCGGGTGGGTCTACCACATCGGCCGGGAGGAGACGATGGTCGCCGCCCACGAGGTGGCCGAGGAGCTGGGTGCCGGGCTGAACCCGGCCGAGGCGGTGCGGTGTCTCACGGACAAGCACGCCATGCGGGAGCTGCTCGCCCGCCGGGGCCTGTCCCCGGTGGCGTTCGAGGCGGCGGCGACCCGGCGCGAGGTGCCGGACGCGGTCGCGCGCATCGGGTTGCCGGCCGTGGTCAAGCCGACCGCGCTGGCCGGCAGCCGCGCGGTGTTCCTGTGGCGCGAGCCGGCCGACCTGGCCGCCTGGACCGCGCTGGTCGAGCGGTACGGCTACGACGGCCCCTTCCTGGTCGAGGAGTACCTGCGCGGGCCCGAGTACAGCGTGGAGACCCTGAGCCGGGACGGCCGCCACCAGGTGGTCGGCATCACCGCGAAACTGCTCGGCCCGCCACCGCTGTTCGTGGAGGTCGGACACGTCCACCCGGCGCCGCTGCCCGAGGCCCGCAGACGGGCGGTGGAGGAGCTGACCACGGAGTTCCTCACGGCGTGCGGCTACCGGTTCGGGCCCGCGCACACCGAGGTCATCTGGACCCCGCGCGGCCCGCGCGTCGTGGAGTCGCAGGCCCGCCTCGGCGGCGACCGGATACCCCGGCTGATCCGGCTCGCCACCGGCCTGGACATCGAGCGGGCGATCTTCGACGCCCTGGCGGGCGCACCGGCCGCACCGGTCACCCCGGCCGGGACGGCGATCGTCCGGTTCTTCACCTTCCCGCCCGGCCGCGTCGAGGAGATCCGGGGCCTGGAACGCGCCGGCCGCCTCGCCTACGTGGACGAGCTGAGCCTGCGCCTGGCTCCGGGGGACACCGCCCCGGAGGTCCGCGACTCCAAGAGCCGGCACGGGCACGTCATCGTCTCCGGCGCCTCGTACGAGGAGGCGCTGGCCCGCTGCGAGCAGGTGCTCGGCACCGTCGAGGCCGTAGTCGACGGGACCCCGGCGCGGGCGGACGGCCGTACCGGGAGCCCCGTATGAGGACCGGCGGCGTATGAGAACCGGCGGCACCCCTTCCCCCCACCCCGAAGAAAGGCACCGACCCATGCAGTGGACCGCATCCGCACCCCGGAGGTCGCCATGACCAGCCCCGCCGCCGACGCGCAGGTGGTGTTCGTCGGCTACAACGCGGCCTATCTGCGCGCCATCGACGGACGCGTCCCGGCCGGATCCGTGGTGGTCGTCGAGGAGCCCGACATCATCCGCAAGCGCGAACTGCACGGCGCCGCCGACCGGTTCGGGTGCCTGGACCGGATCGTCCCGGCGCCCTACCAGCAGGCGGACGGCGCCCTGGACCTGGCGGCGGAGCTGACGGCCGCCCGCCCGGTGGCCGCCGTGGTGCCGGGTCTGGAGTACGCGGTGCCGGCGACGGCCGCGCTGGCCGAGAAGCTGGGCCTGCCCGGTGCCGGCGAGCCGGCCGCACGGACCCTGCGGGACAAGGTGCGGCTGCGCGAGGTCACCTCGGCGGCCGGGATCCGCAACCCGCGCTGGCGCGAGATCCACGGACCCGGCGACATCCTGGACTTCGCCGCCGGCGGCCCGGTGGTGGTCAAGCCGGCGAACCGGCAGGCCAGCGTCGGCGTGCAGCTGCTGGACGCGGTGGACGCCGGCGGCGCGGCCGAGGCCTGGCGGCGCACCTCGGAGGCCGCCGAGTACGAACAGGTGCCCGACCGTGAGCTGACCTGGCGCTTCCTCGCCGAGGAGCGGCTGCGCGGCCCCGAGTACAGCGTCGAGGCCCTGGTGCGCGAGGGCGAGGTCGTCTTCGAGAACGTCACGGCCAAGACGGTGGTCCCGGGGCCGTACCCGGTCGAACTCGGCCACCTGCTGCCCGCCCCGCTGGACTCCGGGCCTCAGGAGGCCTTCGGTACGGCGATCCGGGCGCTGGTGGCCGCCATCGGCTTCGGCACCGGCATCCTGCACGCCGAGTGGATCCTGACCGAGTCCGGTCCGGCGCTGGTCGAGTGCGCCGGACGCTGCCCCGGCGACCATCTGATCGACCTGATCGACCTGGCCTACGGCACCCGGATCCGGCTGACCCTCATCGACCTGCTGGCCGGCCGTCCCGTCTCGCTGCCCCGCGCACCGGAACAGGGCGCGGCGATCCGGTTCCTGGCCGCCGCGCCCGGCACGGTCACGGACATCGCCGGGCTGGCGGCGGCGCGGGCGCTGCCCGGGGTGCGGGACGTGGCCCTGGACGTCGGGCCCGGCCAGGAGGTACGGCCGTGGACGTCCTCCTGGGACCGCGCCGGGCACGCCATCGCGACCGGCCCCGACGCGGCGGCGGCACTGCGGCACGTGCTGGCCGCGGACCACACCGTCCACATCGCAACCCGCTGAGCGGCGGGACGAGTTGAGGAAACATATGTCTCATCTGTGGCAGCGCGTGCCCGGGGGCTCGGTCGGTCTGCGGCTGGCCGTGATGGCGATGATCGACGCGGTCGGCACGGGCGCCTTCCTGGCGGTCTCGGTGCCGTTCATCACCCACTCGGTCGGCCTCTCCGAAGGCAGGCTGGGACTCGGCCTGACCCTGTCCGCGGCCATCGCCCTGGGCACGGCCATCCCGATCGGCGTCCTCGCCGACCGGATCGGCCCGAAGAAGGTCCTGGTCGGGGTGAGCCTGTGGCGCTGCGCGTGCTTCGTGCTCTACCCGCTGGTCCAGAACCTGTGGCAGTTCCTGACGGTGGTGTGCCTGCTCGGCCTGGTCGACAAGGCGGCGGCGCCGATGGAGCAGGCCTTGGTGGGGCAGGCGACGCAGGCCGACGACCGGGTGCGGGTGGTCGCGGTCCTGCGGTCCCTGCGCAACGTCGGCTTCACCGTCGGCGCCCTGCTCGGCGGCATCGGCCTGCTCGCCGACACCCGCGCCGGCTACAGCGTGATCCTGCTGCTGAACGCGGCCTCGTTCGCCGTCCTCGCCACGCTGGCCGCCCGGCTGCCGGTGCTGAGCGCGCCCGCGAAGAGCCTGCGCCGGCGGTTCTCGGCCAGTGTGCTCAAGGACGGCTCCTTCCTGTCCTTCACCGGTGTCAACGCGGTCCTGACGATGCACATGACCCTGCTGAGCATCGGCATCCCGCTGTGGATCGTCGGCCACACCGACGTCTCCTCGGCGCTGATCTCGCCGCTGGTCGCGGTCAACACCGTCCTCGCCGTCGCCCTCCAGGTGCGGGCCAGCCGGGGCACCGACACCATCGCCGGGGCCTCCCGGGCCCTGGTGCGGGCCGGTGTCTCCCTCGCCCTGTGCTGCCTGCTGCTGGTGGCCGCGCCGAAGCTGCCGGTCGCCCTGGCCGTGGCCGTGCTGGTGCTGGCCATGGTCGCGCTGACCGGGGGCGAGCTGTTCCAGTCGGCCGGCGGCTGGGGCGGCTCCTATCTGCTGGCCGCGCCCGGCGAGGAGGGCGTCTACCTCTCGGTGTTCTGGCTGGGCGTCGCCGTGCAGCAGATCGCGGCTCCGGTCCTGGTCAGCCTGGTCGTCACCACGGGCAGCGCGGGCTGGGTGGTCCTGGCCGCGCTGTTCGCCCTGTGCGGTCTGGCCGCCCCGGCCATCGGCAGGTGGGCACAGGCCCGCGCCGACGACCGTGCGCGACCGGACCCGGACCCGAGCCTCGCCGAGACCACCTAGCCACTCGATCCACTCGATCCCCCTTTTTCCGACCACCGCGTACCGATCCGGTCGCCCCTCAGGAGAGCCAAGGAGAGCCATGTCCGTTCCGCTGTACGTCCCCGCAGGTGAGGGCGAGTACGTCAACATCCGTGACACGAAGAGGACGTACCTCAAGCTGACCACGCCCGACTCCGACGGCGAGTTCGGCTTCTTCGAGCACCACATGGCTCCGGAGGCCAAGGGTGCCGCCCCGCACATCCACAAGCAGTCCACCGAGATGTTCTACGTCGTGAAGGGCGAGATCGAGTTCACCATCGGGGACCGCAAGGTGGTGGGTGAGCCGGGCGCGTTCGCCTACGTCCCGAAGGGGGAGCCGCACGGCTTCACCAACCGGGGCACCGAGGACGCCACCCTGCTGATCATGTTCTATCCGATCTACAACCGCGAGGACTACTTCCGCGGCCTGGGCCGGCTGACGGCGGGCGGTCGCAACCCCACCCTGGAGGAGTTGCAGGAACACATGGCGAAGTACGACCAGTTCATGGTCTGAGCCGTGGGTCGGGGTGGCCCGGTGGCGCGGTCTCGCGCGCCGCCGGGCCCTCCGCGCGGTCAATCCGCCTCCGAGACCTCCGGGTTGCGGAACCGCCACTGCAACCCCTTCACCCGCTCGGCCAGTTCGGGAACCGGACCGGCCACCGGCAGACCGGGGACGACCTCCTGGACGGTGAGGGGGCTGAGCGGCGAGGTGGCGGTCACGCCCCACTCGGCCTTCCAGTCCCGGGCCTGCCGGGCGGAACTGGCGTACACGATGCGGCCGAGGCCGACCCAGCCGTGGGCGGCGGCGCACATCGGGCAGTGCTCGCCCGAGGTGTACACGGTCGCCGAGGCACGCTCCTCGGGCGCGAGGTGGAGGGCGGCCCAGCGGGCGAGTTCGAACTCCGGGTGCCGGGTCGGGTCCCCGGTGCTGGACTCGCGGTTGCGGTCCTCGGCGAGGACCGTGCCGTCCACGCCGACGAGCACCGAGCCGAACGGCCAGTCACCGGCGGCCACGGCCTCGGCGGCCAGTTCGACACAACGGCGCAGATACGGCAGGTCGGCTTCGGTGACGGTGGTGCCGGGGGCGGGCGGGCGATCGTCGGTGGTCACGGATGCTCCGTCTCTCTCCAGGGGGCCGGTCACGGCCGGGGGCGGTGGGCGGCCACGGTGGCCAGTGCCTGCCAGGCCGTCTCGGGGCGCAGGGTCTCCTCGGGATCGCCGAGATAGGGATCGAGGAGCAGGGTTTCGGCACCGGCGGAACGGAGTTCCTCGATGTCGCCGAGAATCTGCTCCAGGGTGCCTTCTCCGGCCCGCCGGTCCGGATGGTCCAGGGGTTTTTCCGTGATGCGGAGAATCATGCGCGGGGCCAGTTCCGGGACGGGTTTCTCCAGCCGGCCGGCAATGTCCTTCACCCGGTTCAGGGCGTCCCGGAACCACGGCATGGTGAAGCGCAGCGGATGCCAGGGATAACCGAGCCGTACCGCGCGGGAAATCGCGGCGTCGCTGTTGCCGCCGATCCAGACCGGAATCCTCCCGGGGCCGTAGTCGGCCTCGTTCTCCCACGCGGTGCGCATGGTTTCCAGGTACGCGTCGGTGAGCGCGCCACGGCGTTCGAACGGTACGCCGAGCGCCGCGAACTCCTCGCGGGCCCAGCCGACGCCGACGCCCAGGATCAGCCGCCCGCCGCTGAGTTGGTGCAGGTTGGCGGCCATCCGGGCGACCAGCAGGGGGTGCCGGTAGGGCACGATGAGCACGGTCGTGCCGAGCTGGATCCGGGTCGTGATCCCGGCCAGCCAGGCGAGAGTGGTGACAGGTTCGTAAAAGGGGGCCGGATATTGTCCGGCGACATCCGAAGTGATCGCCACATGGTCGGAGAGCATCAGCAGATCGAAGCCGAGCCCTTCCGCTGTTCCGGCCCAGCGGGCCAGGTTGTCCGGGTTCGTTCCGGGCCCGAAGTTGGGGACGTTCACGCCTATCCGCATGGGCTCACAGTAGCAACTGCGCGATGAATTCGGGCCGTTGTTCCACGACTGTTTCCAGGCCGCCGAATTCACCCGGCCCGGCGGGTGGCGGTCCGGTTTTCCGGCGCCGGGCGGTGATTCCTCGCGCGCCCCGGGCGAAGCTCCAGGAGCAGGAATACGGCCGGCAGGGCGGCCGCCGCCGGGAAGAGGACGCGGGGACCGCCGAGGGCGAGCAGGGGGCCGCCGACGAGGGAGCCGGCGCCGGTACCGCCGTCGAAGGCGATGTTCCACGCGACCCCGGCCAGCGCCAGCCCGGCCGCGTGGTCCCCGGCCGCCCGCATCGCCAGGACCAGGGTGGCGCTCTGCACCGCGCCGAAGCCCGCCCCGAACAGGGCGGCACCGGCCAGCAGCAGGACCGGCCGGCCGGGTGCCGCGCCCGCCGCCGTGCCGAGCACGGTGACGAACCCGGCGGGCCACAGCACCCGCCGGCCGCCGTACCGGTCGATCAGGGGGCCGGCGCCGAGCCGGGAGAGCACGGTGGCGAGCTGTGCGGCCAGCAGCGCGGCGGGCGCGGCCGGGGTGGTGAGCGGCAGGAAGGTGAAGACGACGCCGTACGCCGTGGTGGAGGCGGCCTCCACCGAGAGGGGGCCGGCCAGGGGGCGCAGCGAGCGCCGGATGTCCCGCGGACGGCGCCGCCCGGTCCCGACAGGCCGGTCGGTCGCGGGGTGGTCGGGGGCGCGGGGCAGGCCGAAGGCGCCGGCCACCACGAGCGCGGCCGTGCCCGCCGCGAGCGCGAAGGCGAGCCCGTACTCCGCCCGGCGGGCCAGGGCGATGCCGGCGGGCGCCCCGAGGACACCGGCGACCCCGACCACCGCGCCGTACCAGCCGATGGCCCGGCCGCGCCGGCCGGCCGGGAACAGCTCGGCGGTGAAGGTGACACCGGCGACGACGAAGACGCCGAAACCCAGGCCGCGTACGGCGGTGAGGGCGGTGAGGGCGGGCAGCGACCCGGCGGCGGACAGCAACGGGCAGGGCAGCGCGAGCAGGACGCCGCTCAGCGCGAGGGCGTACCGGCGGCCGAGCCGGGCGAAGAGCCGGGGCGTGACGGGCTGGACGAGCAGGGTGGCCGCCATGAGCGTGGCGGTGAGGGCGCCCGCGCCGGCCGGACCGGCACCGGAGCGCACCGCGTACGCGGGCAGCGCGGAGAGGGTGAGGTTGAAGCTCGCGAAGCCTCCGAACGCGGCGGTCAGCGCTCCGCCGACGGCCGCCCGCCTGCCCATGGCTCCCCCTGCCCCCGCGAGCACGAGGCTCTGGTTCGCGGGGGCCCAGACTACAGATCGCCCGTCGGCCGCCGGTCCCGTCGGACGGACACGGCCGTCATCAGCGCGACGATCACGAGCGCCACGGCCGGCGGCGCGCAGAAGTACATCATCCGCGGACGCTCCCTCTCTCTGCTCGTCCTCTTCTGCCGGTGTCCGGCATCGGAACCCTCATGATGGGCCGGGGAGCGGGGGGCGCGCATTGCCGGTTTCCGGCAGCGTTCACTAGGGTCTGCGTGCCGGACGGGCGTCAAGGACACGTCAGTACGGCGTCAGGATCGCGGGAAGACGGGGGCGGCGTGACCGAGCGGCAGGACGGGTCCGAGGAGTACGTGGCGGGGTTCGGCCGGACCCTGGCCGAGGTGGCGGTCAGCGGCCGGCGGTTGAACCGGGAGGAGCTGAAGCTGCGCCGGGCGCTGGGCGAGCAGGCCGCCGAGGCGGGGCTCGGACTGCGCACGCTGGTGGTGGCCCACCTCGCCATGGCCCGCACCGCCTGGCCCGCCAGGGCCGGTTCGGTGGACGGCGCGCTGGCGGCCGTACAGCAGGCGGTCGACGCGTTCGCCGAGGGCTACGAGGACGCCCAGCGCCTGGCCGTGCGCCGGGAGGAGGCGGCACGGCGGGAGTTCGTCGACGACCTGCTGTACGGCCGCAGCGACCTGGGCCGGCTGGCCGAGCGCGCCGAGCGTTTCGGGCTGCGGCTGTCCCGGGCGCACGCGGTGGCCGTCGCTGAGGGGTCGGCCGCCTACCTCGACGGCGGGGCGCTCGCCCGTGGCGTGGAGGCGTCCGTGCTGGCCCGGTTCGACGCCCGCAGCGTCCTGTTCACGACCAAGGGCGGCCGGCTGCTGTGCGTCGCGCCGGGCGACGAGGAAGAGGTGCTCGGTCACTTCGCCGAGCAGGCGGTGGCGGCCATGCCGGGCGCGCGGGTCGCGATCGGCCGCCCGCAGCCCGGCCCCGGCGGGGTGGTGCAGTCGTACGAGGAGGCGCTCGCCGCGCTGGAGATGGCCGGCCGCCTTGGCCTGGCCGGACCGGTGCTGCGCGCCGCCGACCTGCTGGTCTACCCGGTGCTGGCGCGGGACCGGCAGGCGCTGGCCGACCTGGTGGCCCACGCGCTCGGCCCGCTCACCGGGGCCCGGGGCGGCGCCGAGCCGCTACTGGCCACCCTGGCCGCCTACTTCAACGCGGGCTGCGTGGCCGCCGAGGCGGCCCGCCGGCTCTCCCTCAGCGTCCGCGCGCTGACCTACCGCCTGGCCCGCATCCACACCCTCACCGGCGCGGACCCGACAGACCCCGCCCACCGCTACATGCTCCAGACCGCGGTCATCGGAGCCCGCCTCCTGGACTGGCCGAACCGGCCGTTGTGAGACGGCGCGGCCGGAACCGGGCGCCGCCATACCGCCGCGACAGCCCCGCAAGGCCCGGTCGTCAGGTTCGTCGCGGTGTCGTCGCCGGCACCGGCATGGGGCGGTCCGGCCGGGAGCACGACATCGCCTTTGCCGTGGACTGGTGGAGAGCGGCGCGCAGCACAGCCGTGATGTCCGTGTCGGGATCCGAGGCGAGCAGGATGGCGGTCGCCTGCCGGATCATGTCGTCACAGACCTCCGGAGGCGCCGCGTCCAGCGCCGCACGCTCCCACGCGGGGACCTCGCCGGCCTCGGCAGGCGGCGGAGTCTCCCACGGCAGGGGGAGGCCGCTGCTGGCGTACGGAGCGGCGGGCAGCCCCACCCGGTCCGGGTGGACACACACCGGTACACCGGCGGCGGTGTACCGGTTGTGCCCGTGCTTTCAGTGCCCCGTCGCAGGTTCCCCGGACCGGGGCCGTGACCGTGCGGAACCCGGCACCGGCAGCGGACTAGAACTCCTCGCCCTCCTCGACCGACTTGACCGGTCGCGAGCGGCCCGGTTCGGGTAGTCGGGCCAGTTCGTCGCGGACGACGAGGGCGTCGCCGATGAAGAGGTCGTAGACGAGGATGCCGATGACCCCGCCGATCAGGGGGCCGACGATCGGGATCCACCAGTAGGCGCTGAAGGAGCCGGACACGCTGCCCGGGAAGGCCAGGCTGTCCCAGCCCGCCGCCCAGGTGAACAGGCGGGGGCCGAAGTCGCGGGCCGGGTTGATGGCGTAGCCCGCGTTGGCGCCGTAGGACATGCCGATGGCGGCCACGATGAAGCCCACGATGAGCGGTGCGAGGTTGGCCTTCACGGCCTGGTTGCGGACGTCGAGGACGGCGGCGATCAGCATCAGCAGGAAGGCCGTGCCGGCGATCTGGTCGATCAGCGGCCCCCAGATCCCGCCGTGGAAGTACGGGGCCGGGAAGGTGGCGAAGATGGAGAACGTGGCGTTGGTGTGCCCGTTCACCTTCGGGCCCGGCACGGTGGCGTCGAAGGCGTCGATCGCGTTGTGGTAGACGAGGTAGACCAGCGCCGCGCCGGTGAACGCGCCCACGACCTGCGCGAACACGAAGGGCACCACCTTGGCCCAGGGGAAGCCGCGGCGCACGGCCATGGCCAGGGTCACCGCCGGGTTCAGGTGGGCGCCGCTGATGCCGCCGGCGACGTAGACGCCGAGCATGACGGCCATGGCCCAGCCCCAGGTGATCAGCAGCCAGTCGCCGGCCGCCAGGAAGATCGTCGTCGTGGTGGCGGCCCGGCCCGAGCCGGGCAGCGCGGCCACCGCCATGGCCACGACGCCGCAGCCGAAGGAGATGAGGACGAAGGTCCCGAGGAACTCCGCCAGGCACTCGCCCAGCAGCCCGCCCCGGCTTCTGAGCTTGGACGGCTTGATGAGCGACGGTATTTCGACAGCCATGAAGGCCCCCTTGAAGAGAGCAATGCGGCCCAATATCACCATATTCGCGCATAAACGCTCTTCGCGCAGAGGCAACCCTGGAAAGAGGGCCCGTCAGCTGTCGAGGTCGTCGGCGTAGTGCCGGAAGCCCTGCCGGTCCCGGTGCATGCCCCACAGGGTCTCCGCGAGCACCGCTGGGTCCTTGCGGGCGTGGCCGGGCACGATGGCGCCGGGGATGACGAGCTGCGCCACATGGATGCCCTCGGGGGCGAGCCGGTCGTGCAGCAGGTGTCCGTAGGCGCTCTCGGCCGCGAACGCGATGGACGTACCGGCCCGCTCGGGATGCGGTACGGCGGCGGTGGCGCCGTTCACGAACAGGACGGTGCCGCGGCCGAGCCCACGCATGCCGGGCAGCACCTGCCGTACGGCGGCGACGGGCCCGTACACGGAGAACTCGACCGGTCCGACCAGGTCCCGGTGCCCGGTGTCCAGCACGGGCCGCATGAAGTCCGGGTGCGGGACGGGGCTGTACTGGAGCACCTCGACGGGCCCGAGCGCCCCGGCGGTGTCCGCGAGGGCGGCGGCCAGGGCCTCCGGTTCGCGCACGTCGGCCGGGAAGCCGCGAGCGGTGACGCCCTCCCCGGCGAGTCCGTCCACGAGCGACCGGAGGCGCCCGGGGTCCCGGGCGAGGAGCCCGACGGCGAACCCCTCCCGCCCGAACCGCCGGGCGACGGCCGCGCCCAGACCGGGCCCGGCTCCGACGATGGCGACACAGCTCATGCCCGATGCGTACCGCGCCCGCCCCGCCCCCACACCCCCGGGCGGGCCCCCGGCACTCAGGCCGGCCGCGGCGCCGCCGTCTGCGCCCGGGTGACGGCCCGTACGACGAACGCGCCCGCCACGGCGGCACCGACCAGCGCCGCGTCACTCGCCAGCAGCGGCCACACCTCGTCATAGGCGCGGGCGATGACCTCGTCGGTGGAGTCCTTGTAGACGAGCCCGACCCCGCTGAGCGTCCCGGCCAGCCACAGTCCCCACCACAGGTTGACGGTGAAGGGCACCTTGCGGCCCGGTGCGGAAGCCCGGAAGGCGTCGGCGACCAGTCCGCGCGGGAACCAGAAGTTGACGACGGGAACGATCCAGCCGAGGTACACCCAGACCCCGGCGTACCGGGGCGGGCGCCCCGACAGCGTCCGCGCGTTGTCCCGTACCCGCACCAGCCAGCTCAGGAAGCTCACCGCGCACACCAGGGCGGCGAGGTTCGCGACGCTGGTGACGACGTGGTACGCGTTCTCCAGGCCGTCGAGCGGCCGGTGCACCCCGTTCCCCTGGTCCGGCGGCCCCGAGGCCGGTTCCCCGGCCAGCGCCAGCCGTATCTCCCACGCCGCCCGCAGCGTCCAGCCGAGCCCGGCGAGCAGCAGTCCCCCGACGGCCGCCTGTCCCGCCACCCGTACGGGCCGGAGCCCGGGGGCCTGGCAGGCGCCCTTGATCATCTGTTCGGTCACCGGGGCATCCTCGTTCACCCGGTGGCCTGAGGGCCAGGTCAGGCCATCCAGAAGAAGACCGCCGTCATGCGCTTCTCCTCCAGCGTCCGGCCGGAGTAGCCGGTCGCGCTGTGCACCAGGTTGGCGTTGTAGAGGAGCAGCCGGTTGTACTTGTGGGGGACCCGGACGTCCTCCTCGAAGGCGTCGGGCGCGACGAAGCGGGTGCCGAGGGCCTCCACGAGGTTGGTGTGCGGGGCCTGGACGACGTTGCCGCCGAGCCGGCCGCCGGGCAGGGACTGGCGGTAGAAGCTGGTGCCGCAGTCCTTGGGCTGGCGCGGGTTGAGGTACAGCACCGCCGCGTACCGGCACAGCGCGCGCGAGTCGGTGTGCGGGCGCGGCTCGCTCTCGCCCTCGCCGACCACCTGGACGCAGTTGTGGTTGAGGGTGCCGCCGCCGGGCGCCTGCTGGACCCAGAGTTCCTTCGCGCCGGTCGCCTTGCGCACCAGCCGCTCCACGCGGCCGAGTTCGGCGGGTTCCAGGCCCGGCATGGCGCGCAGTCCCGGCCAGGTCTCGGCGGTGTACGGGTACCCCTTCACCCAGTCGTCCTTGGCCAGGCACCGCTCCCGTACGGCGTCCACGTCGGGCAGCACGTCGTCCAGGACCCAGTAGTCACGGCCCTTGGCGGGCTTGCGGTAGGGCAGCACGGGGAGGGCCGCGGGCGGGCGGCCCGCGGGCGGCCGGGGTGCGGGCTGTGGGGGCATGTTCGCGAATCTAGGCGCGGGGCCGCGGCCGCTTCTCCCGGCGGCCGGTCAACGTTTCCCCAACCGTCTGTCATGTACATCAAGTTTTGGCAAGCGGGCCGGCGGACCCACGGGCGGATCAGCGGACCCCGGGGCGGACAAGCGATCCCACGGGCGGGCCGGCGAACCCGCAGGCGACCAGCGGACCCACAGGCGGCCCGGCGCACTTTTTACCCGCCCGGCAGAGAAGAACCGCCTCCGCGTCCGTACTGCTGGGCGTCCGAACCGCCCGCGCCGACCCCGCGGGCGGAGCCACGACCAGGAGGCACGGTGCGCTTTTCGCGGAACGCGACGGGAACTCTCTTCGTGGGCGGTGCGATGGTCCTGACCCTCGCCGCGCTCGCCTATCCGAGCATGCTCGGCGTGAGCACCGTCTCCAGTTCGCAGACGCGGATCATCGCCGGCACCCAGTGGGGGCCGCTCACCGAGGGCGACCGCGACTTCGTGGTGCGGGTGCGCGCGGCCGGGCTGTGGGAGTACCCGCTCGGGCAGATCGGGCTCCAGAAGGGCAGCAGCAAGGGGGTGCGGACGGCGAGCGAGCACCTGATCGACGGTCACGCCGCGCTGGACGCCTCCTGCCGCAAGATCGCCCCGATGCTCAACATCACCCTGCCCAACGTGGCGAGCCCGCAACAGGAGGGTTTCGTCACCCAGTTGAAGGGCGAGAGCGGGAAGAAGTTCGACACCGACTTCGCCAACATCCTGCGGATGACGCACGGTTCGATCTTCAACTCCATCGCGAAGATCCGCTCCACCACCAAGAACTCCCTGGTGCGGGCGCTCGCCGACCAGGCCAACGACACCGTCCTCGACCACATCACGGTGATGGAGAAGACCGGTCTGGTCGACTTCGACCAGACCATCTTCCAGCAGACCACCCCGCCCAAGCTGCCGTCCGCCGACCTGACTCCCCCGGCCCCGCCGGCCGGTCAGCCCGAGGTGGTCCTCACCCCGCCCCCGACCGCCACGTCCACCCCCCTGGACATCGACGGCATCGCGGGCGGCGGCAGCGGGGGCGGCACCCCGGCCCCCGGCGCCAGTCCGACCGTCCGTTAGGGCTCAGGCGAGCCAGACCGTGGTGTCCGGCGGCAGGGTGCCGTCGTCCGGGAGCGGGACACTGGCCAGCAGGACCTCGCCCGGGGGCAGCGGGACCGGGTCGGCCGTCAGGTTGGTGACGCAGCGCCAGGTCTCGCCGCGGGTGAAGTCCAGCACCCCGGCAGGGCCGCCCTCGGTCCAGGTCAGGGTCTCGCCCTCCAGCAGCTTGCGGCGCAGCCGCAGGGCCGTGCGGTACAGCTCCAGCGTCGAGCCCTCGGCACCGGTCTGCGCCTCGACGGCGTACGCCGCGAAGGACGAGGGCTGCGGCAGCCAGGCACCGCCGGTTCCGAAGCCGTACGACGGTCCCGTCGTCGTCCACGGGATCGGCACCCGGCACCCGTCCCGGCCCTTGCGGACGTGCCCGGTCTGCTCCCAGATCGGGTCCTGGAGCACCTCGGTGGGCAGGTCGGCCACCTCGGGCAGGCCCAGTTCCTCGCCCTGGTAGAGGTACAACGACCCGGGCAGCGCCAGCATCAGCAGGGTCGCCGCCCGGGCCCGGCGCAGTCCGGCCGCCGGGTCGAGTGCGGGTGCCCGGCCGCCGGACAGCAGCCAGGCGGCCGGGTCGGTGCCGGGCGGCAGCAGCAGCCGGGAGGCGTGCCGGACCACGTCGTGGTTGGAGAGCACCCAGGTCGCGGAGGCGCCGACGGCATGGGCGGTGGCCAGGGAGTCGGTGATGACCTGGCGGAGTTCCGCCGCGTCCCAGGGCGTCTCCAGGTACTCGAAGTTGAAGGCCTGGTCGAGTTCGTCCGGGCGCGCGTACAGGGCGCGCCGGGTGCCCGGGACCCAGGCCTCGGCGACGGCGGTGCGGGGCGGGCTGTAGGTGTCGAGGATCGTGCGCCAGTCGCGGTAGATCTCGTGCACCTCGTCCCGGTCCCAGTAGGGGTGGTCCCCGGGCGCGACCCGCGGCAGCGCCTGCTCGCCGGTGGCGCCGATGTCGCCGACGTCCCGCAGCGGTTCGGTGAGGTCCTTGGCCAGCGCGTGGGCGACGTCGACGCGGAAGCCGTCCACGCCCCGGTCGGACCAGAAGCGCAGGGTGGTGCGGAAGTCGGCGCGGACCTCGTCGTCGTCCCAGTTGAGGTCGGGCTGTTCGGCGGCGAAGAGGTGGAGGTACCACGCGCCGTCCGGGGTCCGCCGCCAGGCGCTGCCGCCGAACACCGACTGCCAGTCGGTGGGCGGGTGTTCGCCGTGCGCGCCGCGGCCGGGGCGGAAGACGTACCGGTCGCGGGCCGGCGATCCGGGCGCCGAGCGCAGCGCCTCCTGGAACCACGGGTGCAGGTGCGAGGTGTGGTTCGGGACGAGGTCCACGACGACCTTCAGACCGAGCCGGTGCGCCTCGGCCACCAGCGCGTCGAAGTCGTCCAGGGTGCCGAGGCGCGGGTCGACGTCCCGGTGGTCGGCGACGTCGTAGCCGCCGTCGGCGAGTTCGGAGGGGTAGAACGGGCTCAGCCACAGGGCGTCCACGCCGAGCGCGGCGAGGTGGTGCAGCCGCTGGGCGACGCCCCGCAGGTCGCCGAGACCGTCCCCGTCGGCGTCGGCGAAGCTGCGCGGGTAGACCTGGTAGACGACGGCCTGCCGCCACCAGTCGGGGTTCCTGGAGGAGAGGTCTGCCATGGGGATCCCTTCGGGAAGGTCGACGGCACCGCTCCGGGGAATCTGTCCACATCCCCCTGAAAGGGAACATTCGCACGCCGCCGGGACCGCCCCGTCGGCCTACGGCCGCCCGACGGTCTCCAGGTACAGCTTGACGTACCGGTCCACGTCGACGTCCAACGCCACGTCCACCAGGGCCAGTTCGCGGCGGCCCTCGTGGATCTCCGACTCGCCGGGGCGCGGGCGGCGGTCCACGATCGTCTGGCCGCGGGCCGGGCCGGGGGCGAGGGAGACCTCCACCGGGAGGCGGCGGGTGACGATGCCCTCCGGGTCGGCGACCGCGCACACCGCGCCCGCGTCGCCCAGTCCGCCCGCCTCCTCCGCCTCCGGGTCACCGCCCTGCTGGGTCGGCCGGTGCGCGAGGAGGTCGCCGGCCAGCCGCGTCCCGGGCTCGGTGCTACCGCGCAGCCGGTGCACCTCCGGCCCCGGCACCACGACCCGCATGAACACGTCCAGCCCGTACATCGTGATCGGCACCCCGGCCGTCAGCGCGATGGCCGCGGCCTCCGGGTCGTGCCAGACGTTGAACTCGGCGACCGGCGTGGCGTTGCCGGTGGTCACCGCGCCGCCCATGAACACGATCCGCTCGATGTTCCGGGTCACCTCGGGGTGCGTGCGCAGCAGCAGGGCGATGTTGGTCAGCGGCGCGGTGGGGATCAGGGTGACCGGGCGCGGCGAGGCGAGGATCTCGCGGCGCAGCAGGGTGACGGCGTCCACGTCGGCGGGGGCCCGGGTCGGCGCGGGCAGCCCGAGGTCGCCCATGCCGTCGGAGCCGTGCACGTGCCGGGCCGAGCGGGCCGGTTCCAGCAGCGGCCGCTCGGCACCCCGGCCCACCGGGACGTCGGGGGCGCCCGCCCGCTCCAGCACGGTCAGGGTGTTGCGGACCACCCCGTCGACGTCGGTGTTCCCGGCGACACACGTCACCGCCCGCAGGTCGAGCCCCGGGTGCCGCACGGCGAACAGCAGGGCCAGGGCGTCGTCGACCCCGGTGTCACAGTCGATGATCACGGGGATGGGCTGACCGGCCACGGCGGCCTCCTTCCGTCGAGCCGACCTTAGATCAGGACGGGCGGCGGCGAGCGGTCGGTCCCGCAGTGCGGCCCCCGGCCGTGCGGCGGACCCGGGCGCCGGAGCCGACGGGGACGGGTCCGGCCGGCGAGCCCGCTCCTCACCCGGACGGGCCCGGACCGCTGGTGGGGCGGGCGGGGCGGTGGTGCCGTGAGAGGCGGGGGCACCGCCCGTCCGCCCGGACCGCAGCTCAGGAGGCACCCGCCATGATCCCCGAGATACGACCCCGCGGCCTCCGGCTGTCGCTGGCGGCCGCCGGTCTGCTGGCCGTCGGCGGCTGCGCGGCGCTCGGGCTGCGGCACCCGGCGGCCGCTCCGCACCCGTTCCCGACCATCGACGCCCCGGCCCCGACGCCCAAGGCGTCCACGCGGGCCGACGGCTCCACGCTCAGCGACCAGCAGGCCGAGGCCGCGCTCATCACCCGGAACGATCTCGGCGCCCCCTGGGAGGCCACCCGCGGCGCGGCCACCTGGCGGGACGGGCTGCTGAAGGCGACCAGCTCGGCCGGACCGTGCCAGCGGCTGCTGGACGCCCTGTACAGCGACGAGCTGCTCGGCGGTCCCGCCCGGGTCGCGGTCGGCCTGGACGACGCCGACACCGACGCCCAGCTGCGCTACCAGATCGGCGCGCGCCGCCCGGCGGACGTGGACGCGGCGCTGGAGTGGCTGCGGTCGATGCCCGAGCAGTGCGCCCGCTTCACGGCCACCACGGGGACCGGGCTCCAGGAGGACGTCCAGGTCGTCGACGCCCCGCTGCCGGAGGTCGGCGACGCCCGGCAGGGCCTGCGCGTCAGCCTCGCCGCCACCACCCCGGACGGCCAGGACTACCTGCTCACCATCGACCTGGCCGCGGTCCGGGTCGGCGAGGACGCCTTCGCCCTCACCAACGCGGGCCTCGGCGACGTCCCGAACGACGCCACCCAGGCCGCCGTCCAGGTCGGCGCGCTGCGTCTGGCCGACATCCGCAAGCAGGGGCGGGTCCAGGTCTGACGGGGGTGAGCGGCGGGGGGCTCGCCGTCCCGGTCGGCCGTACGGCGACGGCGTGAACCGGTGCCGGGCCGGTCGCCGCCGCGCACGGCCCGCGCCCCCGCGCCGGCCGAACAGCACCGGACAGCTTCCGTCACAGCCGAACTCGTCGGGCCGACGGCCGATGGCCGATGGCCGATGGCCGATGGGACGGGGCCGAGGGGACGGGCCCGAGGGGACGGGCCCGAGGGCGCCGGAGTCGGACATCGCGCCACACCGGCGACCGAGCCGAGCACCGCTCCGCCTGCCCCCCGCCACAGCAGGGGCTCCCTCACAACGGCGGCTGAGCCGGTGCCGGTCCCAGTGTCGTCGTGCCCGGGGCCGTGCGGTGGCCCAGGCCCGTGCGGTAGGCGTCGAGGGCCGCCTCGGTGCGGCCGGTGCGGCGCAGGAGGTCGCCCAGGAGGCGGCAGAGGTCGGCCAGGTCGCCCGCCGCGCCCGCGCGTTCCAGGAGGCTGAGGGCGCGGACGTAGTGCTCCTCGGCGGCCTCGGTGTCCCGGGTGTCCTCGGCGATGATGCCGAGGAGGCGGTGGGCGGCGGCGGCGTGCACGGCGCCGCGTTCGGAGGAGAGGCCGCCGAGCACCCCCCGCAGCAGCTCGGCGGCCTCGGCGGACTTGCCCCGGCGGTGCAGCACGTCGGCGAGTTCGACCGCGGCCTGGCTGCGGTAGAGGGCCGCGCGGGTCTGGGACAGCATGGCGAGGGCCTGGCGCAGCTCGTCCTCGGCGCGGTCCAGCTCGCCGTCCTGCGCGCAGACGTAGCCGCGCATCCAGTGGCAGTTGGCCAGTTCGGTGCGCAGCCGCAGGCGGCGGTACAGCTCGGCCGCCTTGGCGAGGGAGGCGTCGGCCTCGGCGACCCGGCCCTCGGCGAGCAGGGTGCGGGCGACCGACCGGTGCATCCGGGCGATCAGCGCCGGGTCGCCGGCCTGCGGGGCGAGCGCGAGGGCGAACTCGGCGGCCTGCGCGGCGCGGGCATGGGCGCCCATGTCCATGTAGGGCCCTATGACGCTGGCGTAGAGCAGCAGGAGGGCGTCCGGGTCGTGCAGGCCGCCCCGGTTCAGCTCGTCCAGCGTGGACTCCAGCAGGTAGACCGCGTACCGGAGTTCGCCCGCGAGGTAGTGGGAGACCGCCCGGCCGCGCACGGCGGGCACCCGCACCGGCAACGACTCGCCGGCCTGCCGTTCCTCCGCCCGCTCGAAGTGTCCCCGTGCCAGGTCCAGTTCGCCGGTCTCCAGGGCGCACTCGCCGAGCCCCAGCAGCGCGGCGGCCTGTTCGGCGGGCAGGTCGTGCAGCTCGGCCTCCGCCAGCAGCGCCGTGTACTGCTCGGCGGCGTCCTCGGCCCGGCCGTCGGCGAGCACGCGCTGCGCCTCGGTGAGCCGCAGCCGCAGGTCGGTGGCGAGATGGGCGGGGCGCCCCACCGCCAGCTCCTCGAAGGCCACCCCGAGCCGGCCCGCGATGTGGTGCAGCGCCTCGTCGGAGGCCCGCACCCGGCCGGCCTCCAGCGTGGAGATGTAGGCGGGCGTGTACGCAGGCTCCGCCAACTGGCGTTGCGTCAGGCCCTGTTGGGTGCGCAACTGCTGCACGCGCCGCCCGATGACCTGCGGTTCGTCCCGTTCCCGCATCCGCGCCGCCCCCAACTCCCTTGGCACCTCTTGCTGTTCGTCACACGCAGCCCTAGGTTAAACGGCGGATTAAGCAGGTTTAACCCGCCGCTGCCCTTGCGAGGACGCCGTGCTCGGACGTACATCCGCCGCCGCCCGTGACCGCACCACCGCACGGTACGCCAGGGCCCTCGCCGCCGCGGTCCTCGCCGTGGCCGTCCTGCTCACGGCGGCGCACGCGGGCCCGGCACCGGAGGCGGCCGGCCGGACCACGACGACGGCCGGCACGGTCCAGCCCTGACGAGGCACGACAGGTACGACGAGCACGACAGCTACGACAGCTACGACGGGTACCGGGACCGGAGGCAGCGGCCTACCCTGCGCGCATGACCTCTGCCGCCGCCGGCCCGGCCGCCGCCGCCCGTACCGCCCTGGCCCTCACCGCCGACCCGGCCGCCTGGGCGCTGGAGGACCTCTACCGGGACCTGCACCGCCACCCCGAGCTGTCCCTGCGCGAGCACCGCACCGCCGGGAAGCTGGCCGAACGCCTCGCCGCGGCCGGCTTCGAGACCACCGGGGGCGTCGGCGGCACCGGCGTGGTGGGCCGGCTGCGCAACGGCGACGGCCCGACCGTGCTGCTGCGGGCCGACATGGACGCGCTGCCGGTACCGGAGGCGACCGGGCTGCCGTACGCGTCCGAGACCGCCGGGGTGATGCACGCCTGCGGGCACGACCTGCACGTCACCTGGCTGGCCGGGGCCGCCGCGGCGCTGGCCGCCGGGCGCGAGACCTGGCACGGCACGCTGCTGGTGGTGGGGCAGCCCGCCGAGGAGACCGGGCAGGGCGCGCGGCGGATGGTGGCCGACGGGCTGTACGAGCGGTTCGGGCGGCCGGACGTGCTGCTCGGCCAGCACGCGACACCGGGCCCGGCCGGCCTGTACCCGCACGTGCCGGGCCTGATCATGGCGGCCTCGACGGACGTGGACATCGTGGTGCACGGCCGGGGCGGCCACGGCTCGCGCCCGGAGGCGACCGTGGACCCGGTGGTGACGGCCGCCTACCTGGTCACGCGGTTGCAGACGGTGGTCTCCCGGGAGGTCGCCGCCGGGGAGTCCGCCGTCCTGACGGTCGGCCGGATCGAGGCGGGCACCCGGCACAACATCATCCCGTCCGAGGCGCGCATCGCGCTGAACCTGCGCACCCGGTCCGAGGCGGTGCGCCGCCGGATGCTGGCCGCGATCCGGCGCATCGCGGACGGCGAGTGCCTGGCGGCGGGCTGCCCGCGCGAGCCCGAGGTGAGCGTCGGCAACACCTTCCCGGCGACCGTCAACGACGCCACCGCCGACGCCGCCGTGGCCGCCGTGCACGGCGAGGTGTTCGGCGCGGGCACGGTGTTCGACCCGGGTCCGGCGATGGGCAGCGAGGACTTCTCCGAGCTGGCGCCGGAAGCGGTCCCCTACGCCTACTGGTTCGTGACGACCACCCCGGCCGAGGTCTGGGAGCGGGCGGCCGGCGACACCCTCCCGGAGAAGCTCGCGGCGGTGCCGAGCAACCACAGCCCGCACTTCGCGCCCGACCTGGCCACGCTCGCCCCGGGGGTGCGCACGCTGGTGTCGGGGGCGCTCACACTTTTGTCAGTGGCATGACTTAGTGTTCCGGCCTAGTCTTCACCCACCCGTCACACGCGCCCCACAGGGGACTCACACAAGTGGGCGTGTCTCGTGGCGTTCCTCTTCATTCGTTCCGGGGGGTTCGAATCAGCGTGCGTATGCGCACTCTCACGGCTGCCACCACTCTGGCGGTCCTCTTCAGCTCGGTGGCCCTGGCCGCCGGCCCGGCGTTCGCCGACTCCAGCAAGACCCTTCCGGTCCGCGCGACCGGGGACATCGTCGTCGACGGTGTCCACCAGCGGGTGTTCGTCAGCGACCCGCTGAACGGCAAGATCGTCGTCACGGACTACGCCGGCACCGTCGTCAAGCAGCTCACCGCCAACCTCTCCGGCGTCAGCGGCCTGGAGCTGTCGGCCGACTCCGGCACGCTGTACGCGGCCGTGCGCGACCTCGACGCCATCGCCGTCTTCGACACTGCGACCGGCACCGAGACCACCCGCTACGCCGTCGGTGACAAGCCGGAGAGCGTCGCCCTCGCGGGCGGCAAGCTCTGGTTCGGCTACGGCGCCGCGGCGGCGGGCGGCATCGGCTCCGTCGACCTGACGAGCGAGGGGCACGAGGTCACCCTCGACCAGAGTCGCGACTGGTACGCGGCCCCGCTGCTGGACGCCACGCCCGGCTCGGACATCCTGGTCGCGGGCGCGCTCGGGCAGAGCCCGGTGACGCTGGCGTCGTACGACGTCTCGTCCGGCACCGCCACCAAGCTGGCGAGCACCTCGGAGGCCGGCAGCAACCTCGGCGACCTCCAGCTCACGCCCGACGGCAAGGACGTCGTGGTGGCCAGCGGTTCGCCGAACTACCAGCAGGTCTTCCGCACCTCCGACCTGAACGAGGACGGCACGTACGACACCGACTCCTACCCGAACTCGGTCGCCATCGCGCCCGACGGTACCCTCGCGGCCGGCATCGACGGCTCCTACGAGCCGGACGTCTACGTCTTCCGGCCCGGCAGCGGCGAGCCGGTGCGCACCTACGACTTCCCCAACACCGGCACCAGCTCCGGCTCGGACCTGCTGGCCGACTCCGGGCTCGCCTGGAGCCCGGACGGCTCCCGGCTGTTCGCGGTGACCTCCAACAACGAGGGCGTGTACGCGCTGCGCGTGCTGACGTCGCCCACCAAGGCCGTCACCACCGTCACCGTGGACGCGCCGGCCACCGCCGCCCGCGGCAAGAAGCTCACGGTCAAGGGCAAGGCCACCTCGAAGACGGCGCTGCCGGCCGGGACGAAGCTCACCGTCACCCGGACCGACCTGGAGTCGCCCCAGGGCAAGGCACTGGCGTCGGCGGTCACCAAGGCGGACGGCACCTTCTCCTTCACCGACACCCCGCCGGCCGGCGGCAAGGTGACGTACAAGGCCGCCTTCGCCGGGGACGCCGGGCACGCGGCCGGTTCCGGCTCGGACGCGGTGACCGTCTCCCGCGCCAAGGCCTCGCTCACGCTGAACAACAACGGCAAGGTCTTCGCGTACGGCAAGGACGTGAAGTTCACGGCCCACCTCGGGACGACCTACAAGAACCGCACGGTGGAGATCTGGTCCGACCCGTACGGCCCGGACAAGCCCAACAAGCTGGTGAAGTCCGGCAAGGCCGACGCGCACGGCAACGTGTCGGTCACCCTGGACCTGAAGCGCGACGCCAGGCTCACCGCCAAGTTCGCCGGCGACGCCCGCTACCAGCCGGCCACCGCCACCAGCACGGTCGGCGCCCAGGTCAGCGTGAGCAGCTCGGTGGGCGGCCACTACCAGGCGAAGTCGACGTGGGGCCACACGTACTACTTCTTCCACAAGAGCAAGGACCCGCTGATCACGACGAGGATGCCGTACTACCCGGGCCGCAAGCAGAAGTTCGAGTTCGAGGTGTACTACCAGGGCCGCTGGTACCCGGGCGACCCCGCCTACTTCGCGCTCGGCTCCGACGGCGTCTCCAAGGTGCGGATCAACGGCGACCACGGCAAGGACGTCGGCTGGCGCTTCCGGGTCCGCTCGTCGTACATCAACGCGTCCTCCGGCGACACCGTGAACTCCACGACGCACGGCGCCTGGAAGTACTTCACCTTCACCAAGTGAGACTACTGCGCCTGGAGTTGCCGTAGCTGCCGCTGGACGCTCTCCAGCGCGCCACTGCGGCGCCCCGGCACCCTGAGCCGCAACTCCGCGAGCGCGGGCCCCAGTTCCCGGGCCCGCGCCGTGTCGTCGATCCGGGTCCACTGGTGGTGCGCCCGGTCCACGGCCGCCTCCACGGCGGGCGTGTCCGGCGCCTGCCCGGCGGCCAGCCGGGTCCCGGCGACCGCCAGCCAGGCCCGGCAGCTGCGCACCGTGTCGCCCGCGAACATCGCCAGGTCGGCGCGGACCTCGCTCCAGTGCAGGGCCTCCTCGGAGGCCGGCCCGAACGCCCGTACGGCGGCCGTCTCGTGCCGCGCCGCCAGCGCGTCGGCCTCGTCGTGCCGCCCGTCCCGCACGGCGGCGCTCAGGGCGTCGTGCGGATCGGCGGGCGCCGGCGCGGGAGTCCCGGGGCGCTGTCCCGGCACGGGGGCGAGACCGCCGGCGCCGGCCAGCACCAGGTCGCGGCCCGCGCCCGGCTCGATGACCCGGGCCAGCGCCCGCTCGTGCAGCTCGGCCGGCGGCGGCCGGTGCCCGCTGCGCAGCAGCGTCGCCACGGCCTTCATGTACGACGGCTCCGCGATCCCCCGCCGCCCGGAGCCGCCCGGGGCGACCCGGCCGTACAGCGCGGTGGTGGGGCCGCAGTCGAGTCCGTGCCCGGCGATGTGCGCCCAGGCCTCGGGGTCCGCGTGCAGGTCCACGAACAGCGTGGTCTCCGCGGCCGAGCGCAGCCGTAGCTCCTCGCGGATCCAGTGCCAGGGCAGCGCGGTGTAGCGGACGGTGGCCGCGGTGGTGCGGGCCAGCGCCAGGTGCGGCAGCCGCTGCCGCCGGTCCAGGTGGAGCTGGCCGGTGAGGTACACGGTGAGCGGTCCGGGCGCGGCCGCGGCGGCGCGCAGCCGGGTGAGGACGGCCTGCGGCTCCAGCGGATCGGCGAGCTCCACCACGTTGGCCGTGTCGGCGCCGGCCAGCACGGCCGGGGCGACGGCGGCCAGCACCGGCAGCACCCCGGCCGCGTCCACCAGGCGGCTCCGGCCCAGCGGCGAGGCCGCGAGCAGCAGCACGGTTCCGGGCATCGGTCCTCCCCCCAGGGCCCGCGGTCGGGTGGTCCCTGTCGAACGGCTCTCCAGCGAGCACCGTAACCGCTGCCGGCGGCCACCGGCGGCTCAGGACCGCAAACGTCCCCCTTCGAGCGCTTCGTTCCCCGCCCCGCGCACCCGGCGCACGGCGAACACCGTGGTGTCGTCCTGGAGCCGGCCGCCGCTGTGCCGCAGCACGCCGTCCCGGATCCGGCGCACCAGACGGCCCGGTTCGGCGCGGCCCGGGTCGGCGCGGACGGCTCGCGTCACCTCGCGGACCAGCGGGTAGAACACCCCGGGCCGGTCGCGGGCCTCGGTCACCCCGTCGGTGACCAGCAGCAGCGTCTCGTCGGCGGCCAGCCGCACCCGGCGCACCGGCGGCAGGCGGCCCGTCAGGTCGGCGAGGCCGAGCGGCAGCCCGTCGCCGCTCGGCAGCTCGCGGACGCCGCACGGACCGACGGCGAGCGGGGGCTCGTGCCCGAAGTTCACCAGCTCGATGCCCTCCCCCGCGCCGGTATCGGCATCGGCGGGGAACGCGATCAGGACGGCGGTGGCGAAGCGGTCGCCGACGTCCCGGCCGAGCGCCCTGGTGTGCAGGCGGTGCCGGGCCATCCGGGTCTCCAGCCGCCCGGCGACCGTCGCGAGGTCCGCCTCGTGGTACCCGGCCTCGCGGAAGGTGCCGAGCAGCGCGGCGGCGGTCTCCACCGCGCCCAGGCCCTTGCCCTGCACGTCGCCGACGAGGACGCGGGTGCCGTGCGGGCCCGGCTGGATGTCGTAGAAGTCACCGCCGACCCGGGCGTCGACGTCCGCGGTCAGATACACCGCCGCGTGCTCCAGGCCGGCCCAGCAGGGCGGCAGCGGGCGCAGCACGGTACGGCGGATGGTGTCGGCGATGTCCCGCATGCGCAGGCTCTGCCGCTCCTTGTCGATCCGCGCCGCCGCAGCCAGGGTGGCCAGCAGCCCGCCGACGGCCACCAGCACGAAGTCCGCGAGGCCGGCCTTGTACTGGTCGGGCCAGACGCTGTCGGCGGCGACGTACATCACGACCGCCGCCAGACCGAACAGGGCCGTCGTCCACACCGCGCAGATGGCGGCCGAGATGCCCGGGACCAGCACGATCCAGGAGATGATCCGGAACTGCTCGGGGGTGTCGAGGTCGGCGACCACGATGCCGACGAGCAGCACCAGGGGCAGCACCCAGGCGATGCTCCGGCCACGCACCCGCAGCAGCCGGCGCCACCGCCCGTTCCCTGTCTCCGTCACGGCCGGCAGCCCTCCATGTCCTCAGAGAAACATGGGGGACAACACCCCGCATCCGGGCACTCGTCACGTTCCCGGCCGACTTGCCAGGGTGTGCCCGCCGGTGTGCATTGGAAGCCGGGGGCGGAGAGAGAGGAGTGCTCTCATGGCTCAAGCGGCACCCACGGGCGGCGGCGTCCACCGTCCCGGCCGTGCACCCGAGCGCCGGGCCGCCGAGGAACGCGTCCGGACCCCCGACGTCTTCGACGCCCGCGTCCACGCGCTCTCCCGGATCATCGTCCCGGTCGGTCTCGGGCTGATCTACGGCTACTGGGTCTCGGCCAACAGCCGCTCGGGCGGCCCCATCACCGGCTGGAACCTGCTCCTCGGGTTCGTCAGCGCGCTGGTCTTCGCGGCGCTGTCCATGACCCTGCTGACGCTGACCCCCCGGCTGCCGAAGGAGTTGCACGCCCTGCTGTGGACGGCGTTCGTCGGCTGCGCGTTCGGCTTCGCCTACAGCCAGACCGACAAGACGATGCTGCGGACGGTGCTGATGTCGCTGGTGGTGTCGGCGGCGACGTTCGCCGCGCTCTTCTACCACTACTACACGCACCGGGACGCCTTCGGACGCCGGGCCCGCTGACCCCGGACCGCTCCGGCGGCGAGCACGCGTGGGGCCCCGGCCGGACGGCCGGGGCCCCACGCGCTCCCCTGTTCCCTCCGCACCCCCGGCTCCGGCCCCGCCCCACCAGTCACCCCAGCACCAGGAAACACCCGTCCGGACGACTCTTCCACCCGGGCCACGCTTCGGAGTCCTGCGCAAGCGGGCGGCGCCGGGCGCCACCCGTCCGGCCCGGAAAACCCCCCGAACGCAGTCACCCCGCTCGCGCGCCCGACCCCCCGGCCGTTGCCTGGAAGCGTGCCCCCACGCCTCCGGAGCGCCCTCTCGGCCGCACTGATCACGCTGTCCTGCCTCCTCGTGCCGTTCGGCACGCTGGCGGCCTGGGCGGCGTACGGTCTCGCCGACACGGGCCGCTACGTCACCGCGATGGCGCCGCTCGCCACCGACCCGGACGTCCGGGACGCCGTCGCGGACACGGTCGGCGACGGCATCCTGCGGGCGGTGGACCAGCGCGTGGACGTCCGTCCGGTACGCGGCTCGGTCCGGCCGTTCGTGCACGACGCGGTGCGCTCCTTCACCCAGACCGAGGCGTTCCGGCTGGCCTGGGACACCGGCAACCGGGTCACGCACGACGCGGTGCTGCGCGCGCTGCGCGAGGAGGACGACCGCGAGGTCACCGTCGACCTCGCCCCGGTCACCGCGCAGGTCAAGCGCCGGCTCACCGAGGACCACATCCCGCTCGCCCAGCGGATACCGGTGGAGCACACCGCGGTGTCCGTGCTGCCCGCCGGGGAACTGGTGGCGCTCAGGAAGGGGTTCCAGGTGCTGGAGGTCGCCGGTCTCTGGCTGCCGGTGGCGGCCGTCGGCTTCGCGGTGGGCGGCATCGGCCTGGCCCTCCGGCGCCGCCGCGCCGTCGTCGCGACCGCGCTGGGCACGGCCCTCGGCGGCGCCCTGCTCGTCACCGCCCTCGCCGTCGGCCGCGGTGTGACCCTGGCCGACCTGCCGTCCGACGTCCCGCACGCGGCGGCCGGCGCGGTCTACGACGCCCTCACCGCCACCCTGCGCACAGCCGCCTGGCTCCTGGTCGGCTTGGGCCTGCTGGTGGCTTCGGGCACGTGGCTCGGCCGCCGGCTGCGGTGGGGGCGGCGAGGGGGGGTTGCCGGGGGGATGCGGCCGGGGTCGTCCGTACGGGGGCTGCGGCCGGGGTGGCTTCCGGGGGCGGGGCGGGAACCGGAGCCCGGGCGGGAGCTGGGGCCGGATCGAGGCCTGCGGTCGGCGCGGCTGGTGGCGGGCGAGCGTGGCGAGCGTCCGGTCCTCCCTGGCCGAGCGCTGGAGCCGGCCCGGGGCCTGTGGCCAAGGTGGCTCTCGCGGCCGGGACGAGGTCCGCGGTGGGATCGGCGTCCGGGGCCGGTCAAGGTGCCGGGGGTGGGCGGTCCGGTGTGGCGCCGGCGCCCGGCGTCCGTCGAAGGCCGGCGGCCGACACGGGTTCGGGCCTCTGGGCGGACGCTGTGGCCGGCCCGGTTCGCGCGACGACGGCGAGAGTCGCCGGCGCCCGCCGCAGCTCCGGCACAGCCACCGACCCGAGCCCGGGCCTGACCGCACCCGGCGCCCGGTCGGCACCGACCGCGTCCGGCGCCCGGACCCGGTCAAGACGCCGCGCCCGGGCCACTCGGGATGACGCCGACGCCCGGAACCCGCCCGGACCCTGCCTCCGGCACAGGGCCGGACCCGGTCAAGACACCGCGCTCACCCCACCCGGGATGACGCCGACACCCCGAACCCTGCCTCCGGCACAGGACCGGAGCCGGTCAAGACGCCGCGCCCGCCCCACCCGGGATGACGCCGACACCCCGAACCCTGCCTCCGGCACAGAGCCGGACCCGGTCAAGACACCGCGCCCGCCCCACCCGGGATGAC
>NZ_JANUGP010000004.1 GCF_024753135.1 Streptomyces pyxinicus
GCCCGGGGTGCCGGTTTCGTCGCTCACGGGACGATTATGGCGCCGGGCGGGGGCGGGCTCCGCGGGCGGGTGTCCTCCGTTCCCGGTTCCCCGGTTTCCCGGGCTTCCGATTCCCCGGTTCCCCGGGTTTCCGGCTCCGGGTTCCCGGGTCAGGCGCAGCGGGCGGTCACGTAGCCGTCGGCGCCGGTCTGGACGTAGGAGTCGGCCACGTACTCGCCGTTGCCGATGTTGTCCCAGATGTTCGAGGTGCCATAGGGGCCCGCGACGCTGGTGCCCGGCGTCTGGCAGTAGATCGCGACCCTGGCCCCCTCGGGCAGCATGCGGACCAGGCTGTACTGGGTGCCGGGACCGCTGCGGACGTTCAGGCGCACGCCCGGCGCGACCGCGTAGGTGCGCAGCGCGGCCGTGGTGACCGAGGCCGGCTCCGCCGTGGTGGTGCCGACCGCTTCCATAGGCTCGACAGACATCGAGTCGCTCCCCCCGTTGGCCCCACGACTGCCGTGGGATCCGTCACTGCCTTGGACGCCGAAACCGGGTGCGCGGTTCGCGGGGCGCCGTCTCCGGTCCGTACACCTCATCGATTAGGCTCCCTGCGTCGCGCGCGCGGACGAAGAGGCACGGGGGTGGTCCATGGCGTCAGGACGCAGCATCGGAGCGGGCGCGGAAGCGGAACTTCCGGAGTACGCCGGCCACTACCGACTGGAGTCGTGCCTGGGCTCCGGTGGCATGGGCGTCGTGCACCTCGCCCGCAGCACCTCGGGGATGCGGCTCGCGGTGAAGGTCGTCCACGCGCAGTTCGCCAGGGACCCCGAGTTCAGGGGCCGGTTCCGGCAGGAGGTGGCCGCGGCCCGGCGGGTCAGCGGTGCCTTCACGGCCTCCGTCGTGGACGCCGACCCGGATGCGGAACGGCCCTGGATGGCCACCCTGTTCATTCCCGGCCCGACGCTGGCCCAGGAGGTGAAGCGGAACGGGCCGCTGGCGCCCGCGCAGGTACGCCGGCTGATGGCCGGGCTCGCCGAGGCGCTGCGCGACATCCACCGCGTCGGTGTCGTGCACCGGGATCTCAAGCCGGGCAACGTGCTGCTCGCCGAGGACGGTCCGAAGGTGATCGACTTCGGTATCTCCCGGCCCAAGGACAGCGAACTGCGCACCGAAACCGGGAAGTTGATCGGGACACCGCCGTTCATGGCGCCCGAGCAGTTCCGCCGGCCGCGGGAGGTGGGGCCGGCGGCGGACATCTTCGCGCTCGGCTCCGTGCTGGTGCACGCGGCGACCGGGCGGGGGCCGTTCGACTCGGACAGCCCCTACATCGTCGCCTACCAGGTGGTGCACGACGAGCCCGATCTGACCGGGCTTCCGGAGAGCATCGCGCCGCTGGTGCTGCGCTGCCTCGCGAAGGAACCCGAGGACCGGCCCACCCCGGACGAGCTGATGCGGGAGCTGCGCTCGGTCGCCGCCTCCTACGACACGCAGGCGTTCATACCGGCTCAGCGGTCGGGTGGGTCCGGTGGGGAGGAGAAGGGCGAGGAGGAGGCTCCTTCGGGGTCCGGGGACCCGGGGTCCGGGGACTCGGATGTCGACAGGGCCGTTCCGCGGCGGCGCCGGTGGGGCGGCGGGAAGCGGGCCGCCGCCTGGGGCATGGCCGGGCTCGGACTGGCCGTCGCGGCGGCCCTCGGGGCAGCGCGGCTGTCCGGTGCGCCCGGCGGGCATCCGGCGCCGGACCGGAGTCCGCGCACGGTGCCGGCGGCGGCCAAGGCCTGGGCGACCGTACCGCCCCGCACGGGCGGGACGATGGCGCACTGCTCGTACGGGGCGGGGAAGCTGCTGTGCTCGCGGACCGGAGTGGTCTTCGCCGTGTCGCCCGCCGACGGCCGGCTGCTGTGGCGGCACTCGGTCTCCACCCGGATCGCCGGTGACCCGCCCGTGCTGTCCGGCGGTCTCGTGCAGCCGTACACCGACGGCGGCACCCGACTGGCCGCGCTCGACCCCGATTCGGGCAAGCAGGTCTGGGAGCGTCGCCTGCCGCAGGGCACCGGGGTGCACTACACGGGCGGCACGGCCCTGTTCACGTACGCCGACGGGACGGTGGGCGCGCTGGACACGGCGACCGGGAGGACGAAGTGGCGGCACGCGCTGCCCGGCGGTCCCGAGGTGCCGGTGTTCCAGTCGTTCCCGGGCAGTTCGTCGGCGTACGTGGCGCGCCGCTCCCGCGACGGTTCGGGCACGCATGTCATGGCGGTGGACCCGGTCAGCGGGCGAGTGCGCTGGGAGGCCGACCTCAGCGGCTCCCTGTCGCCGGTCGGCGCCGACGACGACTCGGTGTACCTCACGGCCGTGGACACCGTGTACGGCCGTACCGAGGCGGTCGTCCGGTACACGCCCGCGACCCGGGAGGCGCGCCGGGTGCCGCTGCCCGTCGGGCTGGACGGCGCGCAGGGGACCGTGCACGGTGACCGCGTCTACCTGCTGGGCGCCGGCGGGATCCTGACGGCCGTCGACATGAAGGCCGGCAAGCGGGTGTGGGGCCTGGAGACCTCCGTGACCCGGGGCTCGGCTCCGGTCACGGACGGCAGGAGGGTGTTCTTCAGCGCGGCCGACGGGCGGCTGCTGGCCGTCGACGCCGCGGACGGCCGGCTCGTCGGGCAGACCAGGGCCCGGCTCGGCGCCGATGCGGACCGGGTCGTGGCGAGCCTGCCCGCGCCGGTCCTGACCGGGGGCCGCTTGTACGCCGCCGCCCCCGACGGAACCGTGTTCTCGCTGGACGCCCGCGACCCGTCGACGTGGTGACGTGTGACGTGTGACCCGGGAAGGGGGCCGCCCTCGCCGGGGCGGCCCCCTTCACAGGCTCCGGTGGCTCAGCCCAGCTTGCTCACGTCGCGGACCGCGCCCCGGTCGGCGCTGGTGGCCATCGCCGCGTAGGCGCGCAGCGCGGCGGAGACCTTGCGTTCGCGGTCGCGCGGGGCGTAGACGCCGTTCAGCTCCTGCTCGCGGCGGGCGAGTTCGGCGTCGTCGACCAGCAGCTCGATCGAGCGGCCCGGGATGTCGATGCGGATGCGGTCGCCGTCCCTGACCAGGGCGATGGTGCCGCCGGAGGCCGCCTCCGGTGAGGCGTGGCCGATGGAGAGGCCCGAGGTGCCGCCGGAGAAGCGGCCGTCGGTGATCAGCGCGCAGCTCTTGCCCAGGCCCCGGCCCTTCAGGTACGAGGTCGGGTACAGCATCTCCTGCATGCCGGGGCCGCCCTTGGGGCCCTCGTAGCGGATGACGACGACGTCGCCTTCCTTGACCTCCTGGGTGAGGATGCGCTGGACGGCCTCCTCCTGGGACTCGCAGACGACCGCCGGGCCCTCGAAGGTCCAGATCGACTCGTCCACGCCGGCCGTCTTCACCACGCAGCCGTCGACGGCGAGGTTGCCCTTCAGCACCGCGAGGCCGCCGTCCTTGGAGTAGGCGTGCTCGGCGGAGCGGATGCAGCCGCTCTCGGCGTCCTCGTCCAGGGAGTCCCAGCGCTCGGACTGGGAGAAGGCCTCGGCGGAGCGGACGCAGCCGGGGGCCGCGTGCCACAGCTCGACGGCCTTCGGGGAGGGCGAGCCGCCGCGCACGTCCCAGGTCTTCAGCCAGTCGGCGAGGGAGGGGCTGTGCACGGCGTGCACGTCCTCGTTGAGCTGCCCGGCCCGGTGCAGCTCGCCGAGCAGGGCCGGGATGCCGCCGGCGCGGTGCACGTCCTCCATGTAGTACGTGCGGTTCTTGCCCACGTTCGGGGCGACCTTGGCCAGGCACGGCACCCGGCGCGAGACGGCGTCGATCTGCTCCAGGCCGAAGGGGACGCCGGCCTCCTCGGCGGCGGCCAGCAGGTGCAGGATCGTGTTGGTGGAGCCGCCCATCGCGATGTCCAGGGCCATGGCGTTCTCGAAGGCCTGGAAGGTCGCGACATTGCGCGGCAGGACCGTCTCGTCGTCCTGCTCGTAGTGGCGGCGGGTGAGGTCCACGGCCGTGCGGGCGGCATCGACGTAGAGCTGCTTGCGCGCGGTGTGGGTGGCGAGGACCGAGCCGTTGCCGGGCAGGGACAGGCCGATGGCCTCGGTCAGGCAGTTCATGGAGTTGGCGGTGAACATGCCGGAACAGCTGCCGCAGGTCGGGCAGGCGTTCTCCTCGATCCGGAGGATGTCCTCGTCGGAGATCTTGTCGTTGACGGCGTCGGAGATCGCGTCGACCAGGTCGAGGGTGCGGACCGTGCCGTCAACCAGGGTGGCCCGGCCGGACTCCATGGGGCCGCCGGAGACGAAGACCGTCGGGATGTTCAGCCGCAGGGCGGCCATCAGCATGCCCGGGGTGATCTTGTCGCAGTTGGAGATGCAGACCAGGGCGTCGGCGCAGTGGGCCTCGACCATGTACTCGACGGAGTCCGCGATCAGGTCGCGGGAGGGCAGCGAGTACAGCATGCCGCCGTGGCCCATGGCGATGCCGTCGTCTACGGCGATGGTGTTGAACTCGCGCGGGATGCCGCCCGCCTCGGTGATCGCCTCGCTGACGATCCGGCCGACCGGCTGGAGGTGGGTGTGGCCCGGCACGAACTCCGTGAACGAGTTCGCGACCGCGATGATCGGCTTCCGGCCGATGTCCGCACCGGGTACACCGGAGGCGCGCATAAGGGCGCGGGCGCCCGCCATGTTGCGGCCGTGGGTGACTGTGCGGGACCTCAGCTCGGGCATCGTCGCTCGCTCCTTCGAAACCTTCTGCCAGAGAGTTCTGACTGTACGGTCGAGCGTACGCCGGTGCTCCAAGGACTGGACACGGTTGTCCGGAATACGGGACGCGCGTTCCACGGACGGGGCATGCTCAGGGGTTCGTCAGGTGTCCCTGGACGACGGGTGCGACGCGCGCGATGAGCTGTTCCAGGTCGGCCGAGGCCAGCGGCTCCAGCTTGATCACGTACCGCATCATGGCCGCGCCGACCAGCTGGGCGGCGGCCAGCTCGGCGCGGAGTTCGGCGTCCGGCAGGTCGAGCTGGGCGGCGACGCGGCGCAGCAGCTGGGTCGCGACCAGGTGGCGGAAGACGGCGGCGGCGGTCTCGTTGTCGACGGCGGAGCGCAGGATCGCCAGCAGCGGGGCCCGGGTGACGGGGTTGTCCCAGACGCCGAAGACGAACCGGGTCAGCCGCTCCCCCACGCCCTCCAGCGCGCCGTCGGCCACCGCGTTCGGGGCCTCCAGCGCGGGGGCGAAGGCGACCGCGACGGCCGCCTCGAAGACCTGTTCCTTGGTGCCGAAGTAGTGGTGGACCAGCGCGGAGTCCACCCCGGCCGCCTTGGCGATGCCGCGCACGGACGTCTTCGCGTAGCCGCGCTCGGAGAACTCGGCGCGGGCCGCGGCGAGGATGCGGTCGCGGGTGCCGACGGACTCGGTGCGCGGAGGGCGGCCGCGGCGGCGGGCGCGCGGCCGGCCGGCGGGGCTTTCAGGGGTGCCGGTGGGGGTTTCAGGGGTGCCGAGGGGGATTTCAGGGGTGCCGTCGGGGCTTTCGGGGCCGGTGTCGGGGCTCTCGGGGCCGGCATCAGGCCTCTCGGACCCGCCGTCAGGGCTCTCGGGCTCGGGCTCGGTCATGGCCGGGGTACCCGTGCCGCCGACGACGTCAGGTGCTTGCGCGTGAACTCCAGGGCCTCGGCGAGGTCGGCCTCGCGTTCGGCGCTGGACATCGCCCGGCGGGTGTTGACCTCGATGACGACATGGCCGTCGAAACCGGAGACGGTCAGGTGCTCCAGCAGCTCGGCGCAGGGCTGGGTGCCGCGGCCGGGCACCAGGTGCTCGTCCTTGGCGGAGCCGCGCCCGTCGGCCAGGTGGACATGGCCGAGCCGGTCGCCCATGCGGCCGATCATGTCCAGGGCGTCGGAGCGGGCCGTCGCGGTGTGGCTGAGGTCGATCGTGAAGTGCCGGTAGTCGTGCCGGGTGACGTCCCAGTCCGGGGCGTAGGCGAGCATCTCGCGGTCGCGGTAGCGCCAGGGGTACATGTTCTCGACGGCGAACCGGACGTCCGTCTCGTCGGCCATCCGCCAGATCCCGGTCACGAAGTCGCGCGCGTACTGCCGCTGCCAGCGGAAGGGCGGGTGCACGACGACGGTGGAGGCGCCGAGCTTCTCCGCCGCCGCGCGGGCGCGCTGGAGCTTGGCCCAGGGGTCGGTGGACCACACGCGCTGGGTGATCAGCAGGCAGGGGGCGTGGACGGCCAGGATCGGGACGCCGTGGTAGTCCGACAGGCGGCGCAGCGCCTCGATGTCCTGGCTGACCGGGTCGGTCCACACCATGACCTCGACGCCGTCGTATCCGAGGCGCGCGGCGATCTCGAAGGCCGTCGCCGTCGACTCCGGGTACACGGAGGCCGTCGACAGGGCGACGCGCACGTCCCTTGGTTCAGCCACGTCCGTCACCTTACGGGGTGGGACGGACCGGATGCCGGGTGCTGCTTGGCCGTTGTGAGCTCGGCCGTTGTGAGCTTGGCCATGCGGGGTGCCGCCGGGGTGCGCCGCGCGGGCTTCACGCCGTTCCCATGTGGTCCAGGCGGCGCAGGATCACGCCCTCGCGCAGCGCCCAGGGGCAGATCTCCAGGCTCTCCACGCCGAAGAGGTCCATCGCGCCCTCGGCCACCAGGGCACCGGCCAGCAACTGGCCGGCCCTGCCCTCCGAGACGCCAGGCAGTTCGCCGCGCTGCTCGGTCGTCATGCCGGCGAGGCGCGGCACCCAGGCCTCCAGGGACTCGCGCTTCAGCTCGCGCTGGACGTAGAGGCCCTCGGCGCTGCGGGCGGCGCCGGCGATACGGGCCAGCTGCTTGAAGGTCTTGGAGGTGGCGACCACGTGGTCCGGGGCGCCGAGGCGGCTGAACTCGCCGACCGTGCGGGCGATCTCGGTGCGCACGTGCCGGCGCAGGGCGCGGACGTCGTCCGGGGCGGGCGGGTCGCCGGGCAGCCAGCCGGCGGTGAGGCGACCGGCGCCGAGCGGCAGTGAGACGGCGGCGTGCGGTTCCTCGTCCAGGCCGTAGGCGATCTCCAGGGAGCCGCCGCCGATGTCCAAGACCAGCAGCTTTCCGGCGGACCAGCCGAACCAGCGGCGGACGGCGAGGAAGGTGAGGCGGGCCTCCTCGGCGCCGCTGAGCACCTGGAGCCGTACGCCGGTCTCGGCCTCGACGCGGGTGAGGACGTCGTCGGCGTTGCCGGCCTCGCGGACGGCGGAGGTGGCGAACGGGAGCAGGTCCTCGACGCCCTTGTCCTCGGCGGCCTGGAGCGCGTCCCGGACGACGGCGACCAGCTTCTCTATGCCGTCCTCGCCGATGGCGCCGTCGCCGTCGAGGAGCTGGGCGAGCCGAAGGTCGGCCTTGTGCGAGTGGGCGGGCAGCGGCCGGGCGCCGGGGTGGGCGTCCACCACCAGCAGATGCACCGTGTTCGAACCCACGTCCAGGACACCGAGTCTCATGTACGGAACGCTACTGCCAGATCGCCGCTGCTCGGTGCCCCGGAGCGGGGCCGGGCCACTTACCCTGGACGGGTGCCAAAGACGAAAAAGGCGAAGCCCGCCAAAGCCGAAATCTCCGGAATCGCGGACAAGGTGCGCAAGGCGGCCAAAGCTTCCAAGGGGTCGACGGTGAGTGACGAGAAGGGGCTCGACTTCCCGCGCGCGTGGGTGGAGTTTCCGGACCCGGCGGACGACGAGCAGGTCTTCCGCTGCGATCTGACCTGGCTGACCTCGCGCTGGAACTGCATCTTCGGCTCCGGCTGCCAGGGCATCCAGGCGGGCCGGGCGGCGGACGGGTGCTGCACGCTGGGCGCGCACTTCTCCGACGAGGACGACGAGAAGCGGGTCGCCGAGCACGTGGCGCGGCTCACGCCGGACATCTGGCAGCACCACGAGGAGGGCACGCGGGGCGGCTGGATCTCGGAGGACGAGGAGGGCTCGCGGCAGACGCGGCCGTTCCAGGGGTCCTGCATCTTCCAGAACCGGCCCGGGTTCGCGGGCGGCGCGGGCTGCTCGCTGCACATCCTCGCGCTGCGGGAGGGGCGGGAGCCGCTGGAGACCAAGCCGGACGTGTGCTGGCAGCTGCCGGTGCGGCGGACGTACGACTGGATCGACCGGCCGGACGACACCCGGATCCTCCAGGTGTCCATCGGGGAGTACGACCGCCGGGGCTGGGGTCCCGGTGGCCACGACCTGCACTGGTGGTGCACCTCGGCGACGTCCGCGCACGGGGCGGGGGACCCGGTGTACGTCTCCTACCGCGCCGAGCTGACGGAACTGATGGGCAAGGCGGGCTACGACCGTCTCGCGGCCCTGTGCGAACAGCGGCTCTCGGCGGAGCTGCCGCTGCTGGCCCCCCACCCGGCGGACCCGGCACCTTAGCCGACCTGCCTTTCCCACCCGCCTGCCCGTCTCGGCCGGCCGAGAAGGCACCGCGAAAAAAGCCCCGGTTGCCCGGGAGAGCAGATCGAGCACGGCTCGCCGCGCTCCCCCGGCCCCGGTGATCACCGCCCGCTTCTGCCCGCCCCGCACCGGCGACCACCCCGTGCGCCGGCCTGTCCGGCCGGCCCGCGTCGAGCCCCCGCCACCGACGACCCGCCACCCCGTCGCCCCCCCACCCCGTCGCCCCCGCCCCGCGTCAGCCGTCCGACGGGGCCGGTGTGTCCGGGTCGGTCGGGGACGAGGTAGGGGACGAGGGATCCGAGGTCGGGGGGTCGCTGGGGGGTGGGGTGGAGGGAGGGTCGGTCGGTGGAGGTGTGGTCGGGGGCGTGGTGGAGCTGGTCGGGGGCGGAGTGGAGGGGGCGGAGGGGCGGGAGGTCGGGCGGCTCGGGGCCGTGCCGTAGCCGTTGATCGTGACCACCGCGGCCGCCGGGGAGATCGCCACGCGCGCGTGCCAGTGGCCCGAGGGCTCGCGGAGGTGGTCCACGTGCACTTTGATCGTCAACGTCTCGCCCGGGTCGAGGGTTCCCGAGGACCGGCTGAGGTACAGCCACGGCGCCGAGGTGGACGCGGACCAGTCGACCGGGGCGTCCCCGGACGCGGTGAGGGTGATCAGGGTGGTGTCGCCGTCGTTGGCCGCGCTGACCCCGAGCTGCCCGGCGCCCTTCTTGCCGGCCCCGGAGACGCTGACGACCTCCACGGAGACGTCGGACTCGCCGTCCTTGCCGCCCGGCGTCCCGGGGCGGGCGCTGGCGTTGCCCGCGTTCTCGTACCCGCCCGCCGTGTCGCCGCCCAGCGCGTCCGGGCCCTGGGTCTCGCGCGCGGTGGCGGAGCGGCCGCCGTCGTCGCCGAGGGGCGCGCCCCGGTACGCCGCCCACAGGGCCAGCACCGGCGCCGCCACGACCGTGGCGACGACCGTCGTCGTGACCGCACGCGCGCGGAGCCGGTCGCGGCGGGCCGCGCGGTCCTTGGGGTCCATCGGGAACCCGCGCCGGTCGAAGCGCGGCAGCGCGGCGCCCCGCGCGCGCGGGTGGTGGGCGAGCACGGTGTGCAGGGCCGCGCGGGGTGCCTCCAGCACCGGCAGCTCGGCCGGGGTGACCGAGGCGCCGGGCCAGCGGCCGGGCACCGCCCGCTCGGCGGTGCGGCGGCAGCGCGGGCAGTCGTCCACGTGCCGTACCAGCTCGCGGCGGAGCGCGCTGCTGAGCACCAGGCGGCTGTCGCCGGTGAGGTGGGCCACGCTGGGGCAGCCGCCGGTCTCCACGACGGCGAGGGCGGCCCGGGTGCGCTCGACCTCGCAGGCCGCCGCGGCGAGCAGCTCGCGCGCGGCGGCCGGTTCCATGCCGAGGACGGCGGCGACCTCGTGGGCGGCGAGGTGGTGGCGGACGGCGAGTTCCAGGGCCTCGCGCTGCTCGGGCGACGTGCCGGCCGCCTCCGGCCAGGCCAGCAGGGCGAGTTGGCGGCGCCGCGGCTCCTGGACCTCGGGCGGTACGGACGCCTCGGCGGTCGCCCCGCCGGCGGCGCGGCCCGCCGCGTGGGTGGCCTGACGTCTCTGCCTGGCCTCGGCCAGCTTGCGCAGACACGCCCAGCGCGCGAGCGCGTACAGCCACGCCCTGCGGTCGGCGGAGGTCTCCGGCATCCGGTGGGCGCGCCGCTCGGCGAGCGCGAGGACGTCGCCGAGGGCGGCGGTGGCCGTGTCGTGGTCGCACAGCACGGACAGACAGTAGGTGAACAGGCCGTCCAGGTACGGTTCGTAGCGCGCCGGCGTCCGCTGGGCGAGGGTGCGCGCGGCAGCGCGGTCCCGTGCCTCCCGGTGCGCCCGGTGTGCGCCGGTGGCGCGGGTCGTGGTCTCCGGACTGCTGCTCATCACCCGTGCGACCGTAGGCGGCCGTGCGGCGTCCCTTCCGGAACCTTGAGCACTTTTACCTCGTACGGGTGAAACGATCCCTCATTAGGGGACAGGAACGATTCGCCCCGCGACCGGAAACCGAGGGGCGGTGGCCGAGACCCGTTCACCCACATGCGGCTCCCGGGCCCCTCGCCGGTCCTCCGCGCCGGTCCCGGGGCCCGTTGTCAGTGCCGGGGGCTACGGTTTCCGCATGGCTGCCCGTACCAAGACCACCAAGGACCGCCCGTCCTACCGCTGCACCGAGTGCGGCTGGCAGACGGCCAAGTGGCTCGGCCGCTGCCCCGAGTGCCAGGCCTGGGGCACGGTCGAGGAGTACGGCGCGCCCGCGGTCCGCACGACGGCGCCGGGCCGGGTCACCAGCTCCGCGGTGCCCATCGGCCAGGTCGACGGCCGCCAGGCCACCGCCCGCTCCACCGGCGTCCCGGAGCTGGACCGCGTGCTCGGCGGCGGCCTGGTGCCCGGCGCCGTGGTGCTCCTCGCGGGCGAGCCCGGCGTCGGCAAGTCCACCCTGCTGCTGGACGTGGCCGCCAAGTCGGCGAGCGCCGAGCACCGCACCCTCTATGTCACCGGCGAGGAGTCGGCGAGCCAGGTCCGGCTGCGCGCCGACCGCATCGGCGCGCTGGACGACGACCTGTATCTGGCCGCCGAGACCGATCTGGCCGCCGTCCTCGGCCACTTGGACGAGGTCAAGCCGTCCCTGCTGATCCTCGACTCGGTGCAGACGGTGGCCTCCCCGGAGATCGAGGGCGCCCCCGGCGGCATGGCCCAGGTGCGCGAGGTCGCCGGAGCCCTGATCCGCGCCTCCAAGGAACGCGGCATGTCCACCCTCCTGGTGGGCCACGTCACCAAGGACGGCGCGATCGCCGGTCCCCGTCTGCTGGAGCACCTGGTGGACGTCGTCCTGCACTTCGAGGGCGACCGGCACGCGCGCCTGCGCCTGGTGCGCGGCGTGAAGAACCGGTACGGGGCGACGGACGAGGTCGGCTGCTTCGAGCTGCACGACGAGGGCATCACCGGCCTGGCCGACCCCAGCGGCCTGTTCCTGACCCGGCGCGCCGAGCCGGTGCCGGGCACCTGCCTGACCGTCACCCTGGAGGGCCGCCGGCCGCTGGTGGCGGAGGTGCAGGCGCTGACCGTGGACTCCCAGATCCCCTCCCCGCGCCGGACCACCTCGGGCCTGGAGACGTCCCGGGTGTCGATGATGCTCGCGGTGCTGGAGCAGCGCGGCCGGATCAGCGCGCTCGGCAAGCGGGACATCTACTCCGCGACGGTCGGCGGTGTGAAGCTCTCCGAGCCGGCCGCGGACCTCGCCATCGCCCTCGCGCTGGCCTCCGCCGCCAGCGACACCCCGCTGCCGAAGAACCTGGTCGCCATCGGCGAGGTGGGCCTCGCGGGCGAGGTGAGACGGGTCACGGGCGTGCAGCGCCGGCTGTCCGAGGCCCACCGGCTGGGCTTCACGCACGCCCTGGTGCCGAGCGATCCGGGCAAGGTCCCGGACGGGATGAAGGTGCTGGAAGTCGCCGACATGGGAGACGCGCTGCGGGTGCTGCCGCGCTCGCGTCGGCGAGAGGCCCCACGGGAGGCGGAGCAGCGCCGGTAGACTTTGCGCAGGTCTCGCCCGTCCGTACGAACCGCGTGCGGCTGCGGGAGCGCCTCAGAACCTGTGACCGGAGGAGTGCAGTGGCAGCCAACGACCGGGCAGCGGCTCCCGGAAAGTCCGGTGGGAGTGCCGGTTCCGATGGCCGGATGCGCGCCTCGCTGAGCGCCGTGGCACCGGGCACGGCCCTGCGTGACGGCCTGGAGCGGGTCCTGCGCGGCAACACCGGCGGTCTGATCCTCCTCGGCTCGGACAAGACGGTCGAGGCGATGTGCACGGGCGGTTTCGTGCTGGACGTCGAGTTCACCGCGACCCGGCTGCGCGAGCTGTGCAAGCTGGACGGCGGCATCGTGCTGTCGTCGGACCTGTCGAAGATCCTGCGCGCGGGCGTCCAGCTGGTGCCGGACCCGACGATCCCCACGGAGGAGACCGGCACCCGGCACCGGACCGCGGACCGGGTGAGCAAGCAGGTCGGCTTCCCGGTGGTCTCCGTCTCCCAGTCGATGCGGCTGATCGCGCTGTACGTCGACGGTCAGCGCCGCGTCCTGGAGGACTCGGCGGCGATCCTCTCCCGGGCGAACCAGGCGCTGGCCACCCTGGAGCGGTACAAGCTCCGCCTCGACGAGGTGGCGGGCACGCTGTCGGCGCTGGAGATCGAGGACCTGGTGACGGTCCGGGACGTCTCGGCGGTCGCGCAGCGGCTGGAGATGGTGCGCCGCATCGCCACCGAGATCGCCGAGTACGTGGTCGAGCTGGGCACGGACGGCCGGCTCCTCACGCTCCAGCTGGAGGAGCTGATCGCGGGCGTCGAGCCGGACCGCGAGCTGGTGGTGCGGGACTATGTGCCGGAGCCGACGGCGAAGCGGTCCCGCACGGTCGACGAGGCGCTCTCCGAGCTGGACGCGCTGACCCACGCGGAGCTGCTGGAACTGGGCACGGTGGCGCGGGCGCTCGGCTACACGGGGTCTCCCGAGACGCTCGACTCCGCGGTGTCCCCGCGGGGCTTCCGGCTGCTGGCCAAGGTGCCGCGGCTGCCGGGCGCCATCATCGACCGCCTGGTGGAGCACTTCGGCGGCCTGCAGAAGCTGCTCGCCGCGAGCGTCGACGACCTCCAGGCGGTGGACGGGGTGGGCGAGGCCCGGGCGCGGAGCGTGCGGGAGGGGCTGTCGCGCCTGGCGGAGTCCTCGATCCTGGAGCGGTACGTCTGAGTGCGACGCCGGGCGCCTTCTGACTCGGGGCGTCCTGTGTGCCGGCGACCGCGGGTCCGTCGTGGTCGCTCACGCAGTTCCCCGCGCCCCTTGCGGGGCGCCCCCGGCCGGATCCGGGAGAGGGGCCCTAGTCCGCCGAGAGGACGAAGGACGCCTGGAGCTTGCCGTAGCCGGGGGTCCTGGCCTCCAGCAGGTAGGTGCCCGGCTTCGCCGAGCCCGCCGGCGGGGTGGCGCACTGGGGGGCGCTCGGCTTGCGGTCCCAGGTCACGGTGTAGGTGATGCTCTTGCCCGCGGTCACCCGGAACGGCAGGTGCGCCGCGTCCTTGGGGCAGTCGGCCGAGGACCAGTACGCGTCGTCGCCGTCCGCCGGGGTGATCGTCAACACCGCGTTCTTCGGGCCGAGATCGACCTTGCAGTCGGTGGACGAGGTGTTCTTCGCGGTGAGTTCGAAGGTCGGCTTCTGGTCCGGCGAGTAGGAGTTGTGCACACTGCGCAGGCTCAACGACACCGCGCCGCTGGTGCAGTTGGCCAGGGAGGCGGACGCCGGGAGCGTGTCGCCCGTACCGACGTTCCCCGCGCCGGGGCCCGAGCCGGCGGAGCCCGACGAGCCCCCGGAGCCGGAGCCGTCGCCGTCCGCGCCGTCGTCGCCGGAGCCGCTCCCGCCGCTTCCGGCGGAGCCGCCGCCCGACTCGTCGCGCCCGCCGGGGTGTTGGCTGATCGCGGGCCCGGACGAGGAGGGGCCCGGCGTGATCGTGTGCGCGGGGTCCTTGCCGTCGGACCCGTCGGCGCCCTTCTTGCCACCCCCGCCGCCCATGGTGACGATCCATGTCATCACCAGCGCCAACAGGGCGACGACGGACAGCAGTACGGCCCTCCGACGCCAGTAGATGGAGGAGGGAAGCGGCCCGACCGGATTGCGCAGAGATCCCACGGCCCAAACTGTACGAGAGATCGCCGCGCTTGCTCGCGCCACATGCCGCTCGGACAGCAACTTTTCCGGATCATCATCCCGGCAACTGCCGCCACGGGCACGCTTCTTCGTCAACGCGACGCTCGGTGACCGCGCCGTCACCCGCACGGTCCGCCAACCCGTGGCAGGATCGGAAGGCCATGACTGAGAAGCTGCACACCCCCGTGATCGCCTGGTTCGACACCCATGCCCGCGACCTCCCCTGGCGCCGCCCGGAGGCGGGCCCGTGGGGTGTGATGGTCAGCGAGTTCATGCTCCAGCAGACCCCCGTCAACCGGGTGCTGCCGGTCTACGAGCAGTGGCTGGCCCGCTGGCCGCGCCCCGCCGACCTGGCCAAGGAGGCGCCCGGCGAGGCGGTGCGCGCCTGGGGCCGGCTCGGCTATCCGCGCCGGGCGCTGCGGCTGCACGGCGCCGCGGTCGCCATAGCGGAACGGCACGGCGGGGACGTACCGACGGACCACGCGCAGCTGCTGGCGCTGCCCGGGATCGGCGAGTACACGGCGGCGGCGGTGGCCTCCTTCGCGTACGGGCAGCGGCATCCGGTGCTGGACACCAATGTGCGCCGGGTCTTCGCGCGGGCGGTGAGCGGGGTGCAGTACCCGCCGAACGCGACGACGGCCGCCGAGCGCCGCCTGGCCCGGGAGCTGCTGCCGGCGGACGAGGGCACCGCCGCGCGCTGGGCGGCGGCCTCCATGGAGCTGGGCGCGCTGGTGTGCACGGCGCGCAACGAAGGCTGCCAGCGGTGCCCGATCGCCACGCAGTGCGCCTGGCGGCTGGCGGGCAAGCCGGAGCACGCGGGACCGCCGCGGCGCGGGCAGACGTACGCCGGTACGGACCGGCAGGTGCGCGGCAAGCTGCTGGCCGTCCTGCGGGAGGCGCACGCGCCGGTGCCGCAGGCGCTGCTGGACCGGGTGTGGCACGAGCCGGTGCAGCGGGCCCGCGCGCTGGACGGCCTGGTCACGGACGGCCTGGTGGAGCCGATGACGGGCGGTCTGTACCGGCTGCCGCTGGGCTGACGCCCGGCCACATCGTCACCGACGGTGGTTTGTTGCGGCCTTCCCACGCCTTCCCGGCCCGACAAACCACCATCTAAACGGACATAGCATCCATCCAATCCGTCACGCCCTCCCCTCCGTTACACAACCGACGGACAGCCGATTGCCAGCCGAAGGCTGGTTCGGACAGCGCCGTGACAACCGCTCCGTAACTTCTCTTCCGTGCCCGGCGACCATCCGGCACATGGACTGAAGGACCCCGGACGAAGCCGGGGTGAACGGGGAACGGAGGCGGTTGATCATGGCGCAGGGCGAGGTGCTTGAGTTCGAGGAGTACGTCCGCACTCGGCAGGACGCGCTGCTGCGCAGCGCCCGTCGGCTGGTGCCGGACCCCGTCGACGCGCAGGACCTGCTGCAGACGGCGCTCGTGCGGACGTACGGCCGCTGGGAAGGCATAGCCGACAAGCGGCTCGCCGACGCCTACCTGCGCCGCGTCATGATCAACACCCGCACCGAGTGGTGGCGGGCGCGCAAGCTGGAGGAGGTCCCGACCGAGCAGCTGCCGGACGCCTCCGTTGCGGACTCCACCGAGCAGCACGCCGACCGGGCCCTGCTGATGGACATCATGAAGGTGCTCGCACCCAAGCAGCGCAGCGTCGTGGTGCTGCGACACTGGGAGCAGATGTCCACGGAGGAGACGGCCGCCGCCCTCGGCATGTCGGCCGGTACGGTCAAGAGCACGCTGCACCGGGCGCTCGCCCGGCTCCGCGAGGAGCTGGAAGCCCGCGATCTGGACGCACGCGCGCTGGAGCGTGAGGAGCGGGAGCGTTGCGCGGCCTGACCGGGGCCGGACCCGACCGGGTCCGCACCACGTCACAGGCGGTGATCGCGGCGGCGGCCGCGCTCGCCGCCATCGCCCTTTTCGTCGCCGCGTGCGGCACGGGCGGCACCGGCACCCGGGACGAGGGACCGGCGCACGCGTCGGCGGTCGCGGGAGCCTCCGAGTCCCCCTCGCCGAGTCCCGCGGCCGGCTTCCGCCAGGTGGACGCGGTCTCGCTGGTCAAAAAGGACCCGGCGGTCTCCGCCGCCGTGAAACGCGAGCTGAAGCCGTGCGGCTCCGACGACTACCCCGTCGACGTCTCCTACGGCTATCTGACCGGCGGCTCCGTCAACGACGTCCTCGTCAACGTCTCGACCTGCGGTGACCTGGTGGGCATCGGCAGCTACGTGTACCAGCGGGTCGGGGACGCGTACAAGAATGTGTTCAAGGCGGAGGAGTCACCGGTCTACTCGGAGATCGACGGCACCGACCTGAGCGTGACCAAGCAGGTGTACGAGACGGACGACCAGGTGGCCAACCCGTCCCGGGAGACCGTGATCACGTACCGGTGGAAGGCGGGGCGGTTCACCGAGATCAACCGGCACGAGACCGACTACAGCAAGGCCGGCGACGCGGCGCCCGCGCAGAACTGACCCCCCACCCACGCGTACACACGCACGTACACACGAGGATCGAGAGCAGCGGGATGGCAGACCAGACCCACGTCCTGTTCGTCGAGGACGACGACGTCATCCGTGAGGCCACCCAGCTCGCCCTGGAGCGGGACGGCTTCGCGGTCACCGCCATGCCGGACGGGCTGTCGGGCCTGGAGGCGTTCCGTGCCGACCGCCCCGACATCGCGCTGCTCGACGTCATGGTCCCGGGTCTTGACGGGGTCAGCCTGTGCCGCCGTATCCGGGACGAGTCGACCGTGCCGGTGATCATGCTCTCGGCGCGCGCCGACTCCATCGACGTGGTGCTGGGCCTGGAGGCGGGCGCCGACGACTACGTCACCAAGCCGTTCGACGGCGCGGTGCTGGTCGCGCGGATCCGGGCCGTGCTGCGCCGCTTCGGGCACGCCGGCGGCAGCGACCGTACCGAGGACGCCGGGGAGCCGGTGGGCGGGGGGGTCCTCAGCTTCGGCGACCTGGAGATCGACACCGAGGGCATGGAGGTGCGCCGGGCCGGGCAGCCGGTGGCGCTCACGCCCACCGAGATGCGGCTGCTGCTGGAGTTCTCCTCCGCGCCGGGCACCGTGCTCTCCCGCGACAAGCTGCTGGAGCGGGTGTGGGACTACGGCTGGGGCGGGGACACCCGGGTCGTCGACGTGCACGTGCAGCGGCTGCGGCAGAAGATCGGCCAGGACCGGATCGAGACGGTCCGCGGCTTCGGCTACAAGCTGAAGGCCTGAGCGGAGCGGACATGCGGGGGATTCTTCGGCATCCGGTCCGGCGCGTGGAGCGCGCGGGCCTGCACACCGGACTGAGATGGAAGCTCAGCGCGGCGATCGCGCTGGTGGCCGGGCTGGTGGCGATCGCGCTGAGCCTGGTCGTGCACAACGCGGCGCGGGTCTCGATGCTCGACAACGCGCGCGACCTGGCCAACCAGCGCGTGCAGATCGCGCAGCGCAACTACGAGCTGAACCGGCGGCCGAACTTCCCCAGCGTCAAGATCGACGACCCCGATCTGCCGGCGGCGCTGCGCGCGAAGGTCGAGGAGGGCCGCAAGGTCAGCGATGTCAGCGAGCACGGCGGGGCGCCGGACATCTGGGCGGCGGTGCCGACCAAGGACGGGCACGTGCTGTCCCTGCACGGGCCGCTGCCGGACCGTTCCACCGACGTGATGAAGGACCTCGACCAGGCGCTGGTCATCGGCTCCGTCGCGGTCGTGTTCTGCGGCAGCGCGCTCGGCGTGCTGATCGGCGCGCAGCTCTCCCGCCGGCTGCGCAAGGCGGCGGCCGCCGCGCACCGGGTCGCGGGCGGCGAGACCGAGGTACGGGTGCGGGAGGCCATCGGCGGGGTGGTGCGGGACGAGACGGACGACCTCGCGCACGCGGTGGACGCCATGGCGGACGCGCTGCGGCAGCGGCTGGAGGCCGAGCGGCGGGTCACCGCGGACATCGCGCACGAGCTGCGCACCCCCGTCACCGGGCTGCTCACGGCGGCCGAGCTGCTGCCGCCGGGCCGGCCCACGGAGCTGGTCCTGGACCGGGCGAAGGCGATGCGCACGCTGGTCGAGGACGTGCTGGAGGTGGCCCGGCTGGACGGCGCCTCGGAGCGCGCCGAGCTGCAGGACATCATGCTGGGCGAGTTCGTCACCCGGCGGGTGGCGGTCAAGGACCCGGACGTCACCGTACGGGTGGTGCACGAGTCCGAGGTCACCACCGACCCCCGGCGCCTGGAGCGGGTGCTGTTCAACCTGCTCGCCAACGCGGCCCGGCACGGCCGGCCGCCGGTCGAGGTGACCGTCGAGGGCCGCGTCATCCGGGTCCGCGACCACGGCCCCGGGTTCCCCGAGGAACTCCTCGCCGAGGGCCCGAGCCGCTTCCGCACCGGCAGCATGGACCGTGCCGGTACGGGCCACGGGCTCGGCCTGACCATCGCGGCCGGCCAGGCCCGCGTCCTCGGCGCCCGCCTCACCTTCCGCAACGTCCGCCCCCCGAGCACCCCGTCCACCGTCCCCGCCGAGGGCGCGGTGGCAGTCCTCTGGCTCCCCGAGCACGCCCCCACCAACACGGGCAGCTATCAGATGCTGCCGGGGGCGGGGGGTACGGAGTGAGGCTCGCGCGGGTGTGAGGGGTGCGGGGGCCGTGCCGGGAGGGAAGCGGAGCTGAACCCGGCGGAACGGTCGGCGGGCGGCATGCAGGCGGCGGCAGCGCGGTCGTGGCGTCGTCCCGGGCCGTACCGGTACGCGCGTCCCACGCACCTATGCCGAAGGCCCCCTCGGCGGACACCAGGGGGCCTTCGGGGACCAGGGGTCAGAGCGCGTCGATCAGTGCGGCCGGGGCCGGGTTGTCGTCGCCCTCCGCCTTGGACGGCTGGGCGGGGCCGCTGCGCAGGGGGACCTCCTTGACGAACACGGAGGCGACCAGGACCACGACCGCGATGGCCGCGCCGAGCAGGAACGCCGCGTGCACACCGGAGGTCACCGCGTGCTGGTACGCCTCACGCGCCACCGCCGGCAGCTTCTGCAGGCTCTTCGCGTCCAGCTGTGCCGACTTCTCCGTGATGCTCGCGCCCAGCGACCCGGCCCGCTCGGCCATGACGTCCTGGACTCGGTGGTTGAACAGCGCGCCCATGATGGCGACGCCGAAGGACGAGCCGAGCGTCCGGAACAGGGTCGCGGAGGAGGACGCGACACCCATGTCCTTCATCTCGACGCTGTTCTGCGCGACCAGCATGGTGATCTGCATCAGGCAGCCCATGCCCGCGCCGAGCACCGCCATGTAGAGGCCGGAGGTCAACCGGGTCGTCTCCGTGTCCATCAGGGACAGCAGGTACAGGCCGACGATCATCAGCACACCGCCGGCGACCGGGAAGACCTTGTAGCGCCCGCTGTTCGTGGTGACCCGCCCGGCGACCATCGAGGTGACGAGCATCGCGCCGAGCATCGGCAGGAGCAGCAGACCCGAGTTGGTCGCGGAGGCACCCTGCACCGCCTGCTGGTACAGCGGCAGGAACAGCGTCGCACCGAACATCACGAAGCCGGTGATGAAGCCGATCACCGACATCAGGGTGAAGTTGCGGCTCTTGAAGATGTGCAGCGGCAGCACCGGCTCGGCGGCCCTGGTCTGCCAGAACACGAACCCGACCAGCGCGGCCACGCCGATGCCGGTCAGCTCCATGATCCGCGCGGACGTCCAGGCGTACTCCGTGCCGCCCCATGTGGTGACCAGCACGATGGAGGTGATGCCGACCGTCAGCAGCAGCACACCGAGGTAGTCGATGCCCGCCTTGGACCGCTTCTTCGGCAGGTGCAGCACCGCGGTGACCAGCGCGAGCGCGACCGCGCCGAGCGGCAGGTTGATGTAGAAGGCCCAGCGCCAGCCCCAGTTGTCGGTGATCGTGCCGCCGACCAGCGGACCGCCGATCATCGCCAGCGCCATGACGCCGGCCATCATGCCCTGGTACTTGCCCCGCTCCCGCGGCGGCACCAGGTCACCGATGATCGCCATGACGCCGACCATCAGACCACCGGCGCCGAGGCCCTGCACGGCCCGGAACCCGATCAGCTGGCCCATGTCCTGGGCCATGCCGCTCAGCGCCGAACCGATCAGGAAGATCACGATCGAGCTGAGGAAGGCGCCCTTGCGCCCGAACATGTCACCGATCTTGCCCCAGACCGGGGTGGAGGCCGCGGTGGCCAGGGTGTAGCCGGTGACCACCCAGGACAGGTGCTCCAGGCCGCCCAGCTCGCCCACGATGGTGGGCATCGCGGTACCGACGATCATGTTGTCCAGCATCGCGAGCATCATCGCGATCATGAGCGCGAGCAGCACCACACGCACGCTCTTGGGCTGTTTGCCCGGTGCTTGGCTCTCGATTGTGTCCGCCATCGTTCTTCCACTCCCCCTGCGGCCTACTTACTTGCCGCCCGGCTAGTTCACTACACTGGGGAAGGTAGCCGGGTCACTAGCCGGGCGTCAAGTAAGTTTCCGTGGGAGCACGAGGAGTACGAGGATGGGCGGCACCATGGACGGCACCAAGCAGCAGCGCCGCGGCAACACCCGCCAGCGCATCCAGGACGTGGCCCTCGAACTCTTCGCGGAGCAGGGATACGAGAAGACGTCTCTGCGGGAGATCGCCGAGCGCCTCGACGTCACCAAGGCGGCCCTGTACTACCACTTCAAGACGAAGGAAGAGATCACCGTCAGCCTCTTCGAGGACCTGACGAAACCGCTGGAGAACCTGATCGAGTGGGGCCGCGGCCAGCCCGGCACCCTGGAGACCAAGCGGGAGATCCTGCGCCGCTACAGCGAGGCGCTCAAGGACGCGCAGCCGCTCTTCCGCTTCATGCAGGAGAACCAGGCGACGGTCCGCGAACTGCGGATCGGCGACACCTTCAAGGACCGGGTGCGCGGCCTGCGGGACATCCTCATCGACACCGAGGCGCCCCTGGTGGAGCAGGTGCGCTGCTTCAGCGCGGTGTTCACGCTGCACGCCGGGATGTTCGTCATGGCGGACCTGGAAGACGACCCCGAGAAGCGGCGGGCAGCCGTTCTCGAGGTCGCCATGGATCTCGTCACGCAGGCGCACGAGAGCACCCACGGGAAGAGTTAGCTCAGACCTTCACGCCCTGGGCGCGCAGGAAGGTGACCGGGTTGATCGCCGAGCCGTAGTTCGCGGTCTTGCGGATCTCGAAGTGCAGGTGCGGGCCGGTCGAGTTGCCGGTGGAGCCGGACAGGGCGATGTGCTGGCCGGTCTTCACGATCTGGCCGACCTTGACGTCGATCCGGGACAGGTGCGCGTACTGCGAGTAGGTGCCGTCGCCGTGCTTGATGACGATGGCGTTGCCGTACGCGGGGCCGTCACCGGCACCGTTGGGGCCGGCCTTGACGACGGTGCCGCCGTGGGCGGCGAGGACCTCGGTGCCGGTCGGGACGGCGAAGTCCTGGCCGCTGTGCTTGGCGACCCAGTGGCTGCCGGACTGCATGAAGCTGGCCGAGAGGGTGTACTTCTTCACCGGGTCGACCCAGGCGTTGGCGGAGGGCGCCGCGGCGCTCGCGACCCCGGTCCCCAGCACGGCCGTGGCGCCGATGCCGGCAGCCAGGACGGCCACGCGGTTGCGGAGCGAGGACGTACGGGAAGAACGGGACGTGACGCGCTGGAACATCGATACCTCGTCAGTTCGGGGACGTTTCGACCACCCGGCGCACAATCGTTCGCCGCAGCGGCTCATCCTTGGTAACCGAGCACCCGGCCCATCCCAAAACGCCCCATCTACGGCGATCCGTAGTAGGTGACCGCAAAACCAACGACCTCTTGACAGGTCCCCCGCTCACCCGGCACCACCCCTGACGACGTCGTTCTTTCACGTCGGATTCCGGGGTGAAAGTCCCATTTATTCGGCAGACCCTTTTCACTATTCCGGGTAGTACCGGACATTTCGCCTGTAAGCCATGTCACCGGGGCCCTGTCCGACGATCACAGAAATGTGACCCGCACCTCTAGGCGCCTACCGCCCGGTAACCCTACGGTTCCTTTCGCGCCACCCTCGCAGCAGAACATGCACCTGACATTCAGGCACGTGAGAGGACCCCACCCCCATGACCCCACGCCCCTGGGCGCGCCGCGTCTGCGTCACCACGGTCTCCGTCGCCGCCCTGGCCGCCCTGGCCGTACCGGCCGAGGCCGCGACGACGAGCACCGCCACGAGCGCCACGAGCAGCTCGGCGGCCGCCGCCGCGAAGGTGGACCGCGCCACCTGGCAGCGGGACTGCCAGGCCGTGATGGACCAGGCCCTGCCGTACCTGAAGGACCGCATCGCCGCCGCCCGGCCCGGCGAGAAGCAGGCGATCGTCTTCGACATCGACAACACCACGCTGGAGACCGACTTCGGCTTCAGCTTCCCGCAGCCGGCCAACCAGCCGGTGCTGGACGTCGCCCGCTACGCCCAGGAGCACGGCGTCCGGCTGTTCTTCGTGACCGCCCGCCCGGGCATCCTCTCCTGGCCCACCGAGTACAACCTCGAACACGACGGCTACGACGTCTCCGGGCTGTACGTCCGCGGCCTGCTCGACCTCTTCAAGGATGTCGCCGCCTACAAGACCGCGCAGCGCGCCGACATCGAGAACAAGGGCTACGAGATCATCGCAAACATCGGCAACAGCGCCACCGACCTCTCGGGCGGCCACGCCGAGAAGACGTACAAGCTGCCGGACTACGACGGACAGCTCTCGTAGGGCGCGCCCAGGGGCATGAGAGAGGGGCCGGTGCCCGAAGGCACCGGCCCCTCTCTCATGGCCGCTACGGCCGTGACGCCTAGGCGTCCTTGCTCAGGTTCGGTCCGGCACCGCCGGCCGCCTGCTCGATCGGCGGGACGTCGGGCAGCGCCGACTTCTCCTCACCCCGGAAGGTGAAGGTCTGCGACTCGCCCTCGCCCTCGGTGTCCACGACCACGATGTGACCGGGACGCAGCTCGCCGAAGAGGATCTTCTCCGAGAGCGTGTCCTCGACCTCGCGCTGGATCGTGCGGCGCAGCGGACGCGCGCCCAGCACCGGGTCGTAGCCCTTCTTGGCCAGCAGCTCCTTGGCGGACTGGGAGAGCTCGATGCCCATGTCCCGGTCCTTCAGGCGCTCGTCCACCTTGCCGACCATCAGGTCGACGATCCGGAGGATGTCCGCCTGCGTGAGCTGCGGGAAGACCACCACGTCGTCGACGCGGTTGAGGAACTCGGGGCGGAAGTGCTGCTTGAGCTCGTCCGAGACCTTGTTCTTCATGCGCTCGTAGTTGGTCTTCGTGTCACCCGCGGCGGCGAAGCCGAGGTTGAAGCCCTTGGAGATGTCCCGGGTGCCGAGGTTGGTCGTCATGATGATGACCGTGTTCTTGAAGTCCACGACCCGGCCCTGGGAGTCGGTCAGGCGACCGTCCTCCAGGATCTGCAGCAGCGAGTTGAAGATGTCCGGGTGGGCCTTCTCCACCTCGTCGAACAGGACGACGGAGAACGGCTTGCGGCGCACCTTCTCGGTCAGCTGGCCGCCCTCCTCGTACCCCACGTAGCCGGGGGGCGAGCCGAAGAGGCGCGAGACCGTGTGCTTCTCGCTGAACTCGGACATGTCGAGGGAGATCAGCGCGTCCTCGTCACCGAAGAGGAACTCGGCGAGCGCCTTGGACAGCTCGGTCTTACCGACACCGGACGGGCCGGCGAAGATGAACGAGCCACCCGGACGCTTCGGGTCCTTGAGCCCGGCGCGGGTACGGCGGATCGCCTTCGACAGCGCCTTGACGGCGTCGACCTGGCCGATGACCCGCTTGTGCAGCTCGTCCTCCATGCGGAGCAGACGGCTGGACTCCTCCTCGGTCAGCTTGAAGACCGGGATGCCGGTGGCCGTGGCGAGGACCTCGGCGATCAGCTCGCCGTCGACCTCGGCGACGACGTCCATGTCGCCGGCCTTCCACTCCTTCTCCCGCTTGGCCTTGGCGGCCAGGAGCTGCTTCTCCTTGTCGCGGAGCGAGGCGGCCTTCTCGAAGTCCTGCGAGTCGATCGCGGACTCCTTGTCGCGGCGGACGCCGGCGATCTTCTCGTCGAACTCGCGCAGGTCCGGCGGCGCGGTCATCCGGCGGATGCGCATCCGGGAACCGGCCTCGTCGATCAGGTCGATCGCCTTGTCCGGCAGGAAGCGGTCCGAGATGTACCGGTCGGCCAGGGTGGCGGCCTGGACCAGGGCCTCGTCCGTGATGGAGACGCGGTGGTGCGCCTCGTAGCGGTCGCGCAGGCCCTTGAGGATCTCGATCGTGTGCGGCAGGGACGGCTCGGCGACCTGGATGGGCTGGAAGCGGCGCTCCAGGGCCGCGTCCTTCTCCAGGTGCTTGCGGTACTCGTCCAGCGTGGTCGCGCCGATGGTCTGCAGCTCACCGCGGGCCAGCATCGGCTTCAGGATGGAGGCCGCGTCGATGGCGCCCTCGGCGGCACCCGCACCGACCAGCGTGTGCAGCTCGTCGATGAACAGGATGATGTCGCCGCGGGTGCGGATCTCCTTGAGGACCTTCTTCAGGCGCTCCTCGAAGTCACCGCGGTAGCGGGAGCCGGCGACCAGGGCGCCGAGGTCCAGCGTGTAGAGGTGCTTGTCCTTCAGCGTCTCGGGCACCTCGCCCTTGACGATGGCCTGGGCGAGGCCCTCGACGACGGCGGTCTTGCCGACGCCGGGCTCACCGATCAGCACCGGGTTGTTCTTGGTACGGCGGGACAGCACCTGCATGACCCGCTCGATCTCCTTCTCGCGCCCGATGACCGGGTCGAGCTTGGACTCACGAGCGGCCTGGGTGAGGTTCCGGCCGAACTGGTCGAGGACGAGGGAGGTCGAGGGGGTGCCCTCGGCCGGCCCGCCGGCGGTGGCGGTCTCCTTGCCCTGGTAACCGGAGAGCAGCTGGATGACCTGCTGCCGCACCCGGTTGAGGTCGGCGCCCAGCTTGACCAGGACCTGGGCGGCGACGCCCTCGCCCTCACGGATCAGGCCGAGCAGGATGTGCTCCGTGCCGATGTAGTTGTGGCCCAGCTGAAGGGCCTCGCGGAGCGACAGCTCCAGGACCTTCTTGGCACGGGGGGTGAAGGGGATGTGGCCGGACGGGGCCTGCTGGCCCTGGCCGATGATCTCCTCCACCTGCTGGCGGACCGCCTCAAGCGAAATGCCGAGGCTCTCCAGGGCCTTAGCGGCGACACCTTCGCCCTCGTGGATGAGACCCAGGAGGATGTGCTCGGTGCCGATGTAGTTGTGGTTGAGCATCCGGGCTTCTTCCTGAGCCAGGACGACAACCCGCCGCGCGCGGTCGGTGAACCTCTCGAACATCGTTAATCGCTCCTCAGAGCGGTCAGGCAGTGGGGGGAACTTCCCCTCCCTGTCCTTCCGCAGCTTAGTCCCGCAAGCGGGGACCGCTCATTCCAACTGCCGACACCGTCGATGGCCTCCTGACCCCGAACGCCGACATCTGCTCCAACCCGATGGTGCGAGACGATGTTCCCGCAGGCCAGGCAGTTACCCCAGTCGCCACTACGCCGATGGCGAACGTGAGACCGCCCGTACCGCGCGTCGCCCCCTCCCACTAGGCATGTCTTACCCGCCGGGACGGACACTCCATGCGGCGCACCCCTGTTCCCTCCGCTATGGGCGAACAACCTCGCGCCTCCCCCGCGCCCCGCACGCTCCCCGGTGCCGCACTCTGAGTGTTCGACACGGCGCCCAGCGTAACCCGTGGGCCGCTTCGGCGGTTGCGCTTGGCATGGCTGCCCCGGCCCCTCTGCCGCCCTCCGGAGCGAGGACACCGACCTCACCTGTCCCCCCTCCCCGGCGGCCCCGCGAAGCGCGACCGGAATCATCCTTCTCATCCCCCGCGGATCCGGAGAGCCGGGCCCGCCACTGGTACGAGAACGATCTGGGGTGGCCGACCGTGCCCGGACGGCCGCTGCGGCTGCGCACCGGCGTGCGGTTCGACGTCCTGGACGTACCGGCCGAGGCGGGGGCGGGCGCGCTGCGGCATCTCGCGCCTCACTCCCCGGTGGCCCTGCGGGGCGACCGGATGCGGCTGCTGGTGGCCGCGGGCAGCGCGGAGGAGGTGCCGGGGCTGCTGGAGTGGCTGGAATGGGGCGCCGTCGCGCTGGATCTGCGGGCGCTCGGGGCGGGCGGCAGCGTGACCGCGCCGGCACCGGCCCTCCTGGGTCCCGGGTCCGTACCGGGGGCCGCCGTGTGGCTGCGGCCCCCCGGCCCGGGAAGCGAGGCCGGAGCCTCGCTGCCGGCACTGCCGGCCATGGGGCGCGAGCGGAGCGCCCCCGATCTCGTACGACTGCTGGACACGGTGGCAGCGCACTGTCACCGCGTCCGGCTGCGGCGCGTCGGCGCCGGAGCGTCGGGGGGCCGGCGTCACCGGCCCTCGTCGTTCTCGTAGGCGGCCTTCGCGAAACCGGCCCGGAATCAGCCGTTGGCCTTCTCGTAGGCCTCGCGGATGGACGCGGGAACACGGCCGCGGTCGTTGACCTCGTAACCGTTTTCCTTCGCCCAGGCGCGGATCGCCGCGGTGTCCTGGTTGCCGCCGGAAGCGGCGCGCGCCTTTGTGCGACCGCCGGAGGCACGGCCCCCGGTGCGACGACCACCCTTCACATAGGGGTCGAGAAGGCCGCGCAGCTTGTCCGCATTGGCGGTCGTGAGATCGATCTCGAACGTCTTGCCGTCCAGCGCGAACGTCACGGTCTCGTCAGCCTCGCCGCCGTCGAGGTCGTCGACAAGAAGGACCTGAACCTTCTGTGCCACCGCAATTCCTTTCATCGATAACGTTGAGGTTGGGGGGTGTGCGGCGTCCGCCGTTTCGCCGCCCCTGTTATATGCAGTACTGCAGTACGTCGGAAAGCAAACCGCTTTTGCCGGAAAAACACAAACCCCTGGGAGGAACCCGGTGGACCGCCCCCGTCCGGAAACATGCGCGTTTCGGACATAGGGCACCTGGGCAATGACGATCACAGATGCAGAAGCATCCGGCTGTTGCCCAAGGTGTTCGGTTTCACTCGTTCGAGACCGAGGAACTCCGCGACGCCCTCGTCATAGGAACGCAACAGCTCCGCGTACACATCGGTGTCGACCGGTGTCTCCCCGATCTCCACGAAGCCGTGCTTGCCGAAGAAGTCGACTTCGAAGGTCAGGCAGAAAACCCGGCGAACACCGAGCCGGCGCGCGGTCTGCAGCAACTTCTCCAGTACGCGATGGCCGACGCCGGCGCCCTTGAGGCCGGGCTTCACCGCCAGCGTGCGGACTTCCGCGAGGTCCTCCCACATGACGTGCAGCGCGCCGCAGCCGACCACCTCGGCGTTGTCGTCGCGTTCCGCGACCCAGAACTCCTGGATGTCCTCGTAAAGCGTGACGGTGGCTTTGTCGAGCAGGATGCGGTCACGGGCGTAGGCGTCGAGCAGGTCGCGAACGGCGGGGACATCGCTGGTCCGGGCCCGGCGGACGGTGACGGCTTTTGCGGGGACTTCGGGACGCATCGCTGACATGAGCGGACGCTATCGCCCGGTGCCGTCCTCTGCCGAGCCGGGGTTCTCCTCTTCCCGTGCCTCTTCCGGCGGCTCTTCCCGCACCGCGGGGGCTTGTGGGGGTTCCCGGGTTTCCGGTCCCTGGACGATGCGTACGGCGTCCCTGAGGGCCTCTCGCTGTTCCTCGCTCATCATCCCGAAGAAGGCGACGAGAGCGGCGGCCGGGTTGTCGCTCTGCGACCAGGCGTCGTTCATCAGGGCGGCGGCGTACGCGGCACGCGTGGAGACGGCCTCATATCGATAGGCCCGGCCTTCGGCCTCGCGGCGCACCCAGCCCTTCTGATGGAGATTGTCCAAAACGGTCATCACGGTGGTGTACGCGATGGAGCGTTCCTGCTGGAGGTCTTCCAGGACTTCTCGAACGGTCACCGGGCGGTTCCACTTCCACACCCGCGTCATGACCGCGTCTTCGAGTTCTCCCAATGGGCGAGGCACAGCTCAGAACAATAGTGGGAGATCCCGGCAATGACCTGCCGGACGTGCGCCAACCCGACGAATACCAACAAAAAGGGCGCGGGTGGTGCGCGTGCACCGACCTCGCGCCCCCGTGCGGTACCGGCCTGCCTCAGGCCTTGCCGCCGCCGGCGGAGGGCTGACGCGCGCCCTCGGCGCGGGCGAGCGCGGCGTCGACCGCCGCGTCCTCCTTGGCCTTGGCGGCACCGCCCTGGGTCTTCACGATCACCCTGACCACACCGATGAACAACGCGGCCATGACGACCGGGGGCACGAGCGCGGAGACGTATTCCATGACACCAGAGTAGCCACGGGGGGACGGGCGAAAGGGGCGGGGGCGGGGAGGTGCGGGGGTGGTGTGGGTGCGGGACGACCGCGCCGGGGATGCCCGCGGGGTCAGCCGGCGGCCAGTTCGCGGGTGGCGGTCGGTTCCGAGGGGGGCGTGGGCTTGCGGCGGGGGAAGACCTCGCCCGGTGTCGGGATGGGCCGCTTCGGTGCCTCGGGTTCCGTGGCCGGCTTCGGCGGGGTCGCCGGCTTCGGGGCGGGCGGCTTCTGGCCCGGCTTGGGCGGTTCCTCGGCCTGGCGCGCCCCGGCCCCGCCCCGGAGCGCCAGCAGCCGGGTGCGGGAGGGCGGTACGGCCGGCGCCGGCACCTTGCGGGCGCCCTGGGCGAACCGGGCCCGTACGTCCTGCTCGGCAAGCTCCTGGCACCGGTCGAGCAGCGCGGCGGCCACCCGGTTGCCGCGCAGGGCCCGCAGTGCCGCGAGGTCGTCCGCCGTAGGCCGGTGTCCCGCGCCCAGCGCCTCCTCCAGGAGGGCGAGGTACCCGGCGGCCGTACCCGGCAGCGCGGCGCGATAGCGACCCAGGTCGGCCACCAGGAAGGCGCGCAGCCTCGCGCTCTCGCTCATCGCCTCGTCGAGGGACTCGGCGAGGCGGAAGCAGTCCTGGACGTCCTCGGCGGACGCTTGGCCGGGGTGAAGGGCGAGGGCGAGGGCACGGCGGAGCACACGCAGCTCCTCCGCACCGAACGCCATGCCGCCGCGGGATCCGTATGGCGTGGGCATGCGGCGACGCTATCGCTAATCAGACAAAAGCGGCGGATCGGGATCAAGGGGTACCGCGTGTCGCTCCCGGGTTTCCCCCGACCGGCGCCCACCCCGACCCGCCGGTCACCTCACAGCCGCGACACGTTCCGCTCGTACACCAGCCGCAGTCCGATCAGCGTCAGCCAGGGCTGGTGCTCGTCGATCACCGAGGATTCCCCCAGCACCATCGGCGCGAGCCCGCCCGTGGCGATCACCGTCACGTCGTCCGGGTCGTCGGCCAGCTCCCGGGCCATCCGGCCGACCACCCCGTCGACCTGCCCCGCGAAGCCGTACACGATGCCGGCCTGCATGGCCTCGACCGTGTTCTTGCCGATCACGCTGCGCGGCCTGGCCACCTCGATCTTGCGCAGCTGCGCGCCCTTGACGCCGAGTGCCTCCACGGAGATCTCGATGCCGGGCGCGATCACCCCGCCGACGTACTCCCCGCGCGCGGAGACCGCGTCGAAGGTGGTCGCCGTGCCGAAGTCGACGACGATCGCCGGGCCGCCGTACAGCTCGACGGCCGCGACCGCGTTGATGATCCGGTCGGCGCCGACCTCCTTGGGGTTGTCGGTGAGGATCGGCACGCCCGTCTTCACGCCCGGCTCCACGAGGACGGCCGGTACGTCGCCGTAGTACCTGCGGGTGACCTCGCGCAGTTCGTGCAGCACCGAGGGGACGGTCGCGCAGATCGCGATGCCGTCGATGCCGTCGCCCAGCTCCTCGCCGAGCAGCGGGTGCATGCCCATCAGGCCCTGGAGCAGGACGGCCAGTTCGTCCGCCGTGCGGCGCGCGTCGGTGGAGATGCGCCAGTGCTCGACGATGTCCTCGCCGTCGAACAGGCCGAGGACCGTGTGCGTGTTGCCGACGTCGATCGTGAGCAGCATGGCCGTTACTCCGCTTCGCGCAGGTCCAGGCCGATGTCCAGGATCGGCGAGGAGTGGGTGAGCGCGCCGACGGCCAGGAAGTCCACGCCGGTCTTTGCGTACGCGCGCGCGTTGTCGAGTGTGAGCCGGCCGGAGGCCTCCAGCAGGGCCCGCCCGGCGACGATGCCGACGGCCTCCGCGCACTCACCCGGCGTGAAGTTGTCGAGCAGGATCAGGTCGGCGCCCGCGTCCACGACCTCGCGCAGCTGGTGCAGGGTGTCGACCTCGACCTCGATCGGCACCTCCGGGAAGGACTCCCGTACCGCCTTGAAGGCCGCGGCGACGCCGCCGGCGGCGACCACGTGGTTGTCCTTGACCAGGGCCGCGTCGGACAGCGACATGCGGTGGTTGACGCCGCCGCCCGCGCGGACCGCGTACTTCTCCAGCGAGCGCAGGCCCGGGGTCGTCTTGCGGGTGTCGCGGACCTTCGCCCCGGTGCCCTCCAGCGCGTCCGCCCACGCGCGCGTGGCGGTCGCGATGCCGGACAGCCGGCACAGGATGTTCAGCGCGCTGCGCTCGGCGGTGAGCAGGTCGCGGGTGCGCGTGGTGACCGACAGCAGCGTCTGCCCGGCCGCGACCCGGTCGCCGTCCTCGACGTGCCGCTCCACCTCGAACTCGTCCGTGCAGACCACCGAGAGCACGGCCTCGGCGACCCGCAGGCCGGCCACCACGCCCGGCTCGCGCGCGGCGAAGTCGCCGGTGGCGACGAAGTCTTCGGGGATGGTCGCGACGGTCGTCACGTCCACTCCGCCGTCCAGGTCCTCCTGGATGGCGACGTTGGCGACGTCCTCGACCTCGATCGGATCGAGCCCGGCGGCGGCCAGCAGCTCGGCGAGCGCGGGGTCGAGCCCGCACTCCAGGTACTCCTCGTCGCCCTCGGCGCCGCAGGCGCAGCCGTCGCCGCAGCCGCCGGTCGGGGCGAGGGGAAGGTCGTCGGTGCTCACGTCTGTCACTGCTCCTGGGCGCTGGTTACCGGGTCGGGGGGAAGTCTGCGGTGTCGGTGGTGCGTGCGGCCAGCGAACGGTCCGCCTTGAGCCGTACGACGATATGGCGCCGCCAGCCGGTGTCGTCGCGGTCGGCGAAGTCCTCGCGCCAGTGGCAGCCGCGGGTCTCCTCGCGCTGCCGGGCGGCGGCCACCAGGACGCGGGCCACGCACAGCAGGTTGGTGGCCTCCCAGGTGTCCACGCCGGGCTCGGCGGTCTTGCCGTTCTCGTCGAGCGCGTCGCGCGCCTCGGCGTGCAGCCGCTGGAGCTGCCCGGCGGCTCCGGCGAGGGACGCCTCGGAGCGCAGGACGCCCGCCCCCTCGGTCATGATCCGCTGGATGGCGAACCGGGACTCGGGGGCGAGCAGCGGGTGCGCGGGCCGCTCGGGGTCCGGGACCGGCGCGGGCACGCGCGCGTGCAGGCCGTCGGCGGCGCGGGCCGCCGCGATGTCGGCGGCGATGCGCTCGGCGTAGACGAGGCCTTCCAGCAGGGAGTTGGAGGCGAGCCGGTTGGCGCCGTGCACGCCGGTGCACGCGACCTCCCCGCACGCGTACAGCCCCGGCACCGTCGTCCGCCCGCGCGCGTCCGTGCGCACGCCTCCGGAGGCGTAGTGCGCGGCCGGGGCGATCGGGATGGGCTCGGTGACCGGGTCGATGCCGTGGGCCCGGCAGGCGGCCAGGATGGTCGGGAAGCGGTGCGCCCACATGTCGGCGCCGAAGTGCCGGGCGTCGAGGAACATGTGCTCGGCGTCCTGCTCCTGCATCCGCCGCATGATGCCCTTGGCGACGATGTCGCGCGGTGCCAGCTCGGCCAGTTCGTGCTGTCCGACCATGAAGCGCGTCCCGGCGCCGTCGACCAGGTGGGCGCCCTCGCCGCGCACCGCCTCCGAGACCAGCGGCTGCTGGCCCTCCGCGTCGGCGCCCAGGAACAGCACGGTCGGGTGGAACTGCACGAACTCCAGGTCGCTGACCTCCGCGCCCGCGCGCAGCGCCAGCGCGACGCCGTCGCCGGTCGACACGGACGGGTTGGTGGTCGCGGAGAACACCTGGCCCATGCCGCCGGTGGCGAGGACCACGGCGGGCGCGTGCACGGCGCCCACGCCGTCGTGCTGGCCCTCGCCCATCACGTGCAGGGTGACGCCGGCGGTGCGGCCCTCGGCGTCGGTGAGCAGGTCCAGCACGAGCGCGTTCTCGATCGTGCGCAGGCCGCGCGCGCGGACCGCCTCCACGAGGGCCCGGGAGATCTCCGCGCCGGTGGCGTCGCCGCCGGCGTGCGCGATCCGGCGCCGGTGGTGTCCGCCCTCGCGGGTGAGCTGGAGGTCGCCCTCGGCGGACTCGTCGAAGTGCGCGCCGGTCTCGATGAGCCGCCGCACCGCGTCGGGGCCCTCGGTGACGAGGATCCGTACGGCCTCCTCGTCGCACAGGCCCGCGCCCGCCACCAGGGTGTCCGCGAGGTGCTGTTCGGGGGTGTCGCCCTCGCCGAGGGCGGCGGCGATGCCGCCCTGCGCCCAGCGCGTGGAGCCGTCGTCCAGGCGGGCCTTGGTGACCACCACGGTGGCGAGTCCGGCGGCCTCGCAGCGCAGGGCGGCGGTCAGGCCGGCCACCCCGGAGCCGACGACGACCACGTCCGCGGAGATGGCCCAGCCAGGGGCGGGCGCGTGCAGTCGTATGCCTGTGCTGGTCACGAGGCGGCTCCGAGGGATCCGAAGGTGAGGGGGAGGTTGTCGATCAGCCGGGTGGTGCCCACGCGCGCGGCGACGGCGAGGACGGCCTCGCCGGTGAAGCCGTCGCCGATCTCGGTGAAGTCGGAGGGGTCCACCAGGGCGAGGTAGTCCAGCTTCAGCGGCGGGTCGAGGCGGGCGGCCTCGTCGAGGGCCTGCCGGGCGGCGGCGCGTACGGCGGCCGGGCCGCCCGGCACCACCGTCGCCACCGCGTGCGCGTCGGCCGCCGCGCGGGACTCGCCGATGGCGCTCAGCGCCTGCGCGCGCGCGTGCGTGAAGGGCGTCTCCCGCGCCCGCGCGCGCAGCGCCTCCTGCGCCGCGTGCCGGTCGCGGCCGGCGAACAGCGCGCGGGACAGCGCGAGCGCGGTGCGGCGCTCGTCGGACGAGAGGTAGCGGTTGCGGCTGGACAGGGCGAGCCCGTCCGCCTCGCGCACGGTCGGCACGCCGGCGATCTCGATGCCGAAGTTCAGGTCGCGCACCATGCGGCGGATCAGCGCCAGTTGCTGGGCGTCCTTCTGGCCGTACAGGGCGACGTCGGGGCGGGTGAGGTGCAGCAGCTTGGCGACGACGGTGAGCATGCCGTCGAAGTGGCCGGGCCGCGTGGCGCCCTCCAGCCGCTCGCCCATGGGGCCCGCGCTGACCCGCACCTGCGGCTCGCCGCCCGGGTACACCACGTCCACGGAGGGCGCGAACACCGCGTCGGCGCCCGCCTGTCCGGCGAGTTCGAGGTCGGCGTCGAGGGTGCGCGGGTAGCGGTCGAGGTCCTCGCCCGCGCCGAACTGCAGCGGGTTGACGAAGACCGTGACGACGACCTCGCCGTCCGGTCCCGCGAGCCCGCGCGCGGTGCGGATCAGCGTCGCGTGGCCCTCGTGGAGCGCGCCCATGGTCATCACGACGGCCCGGCGGCCGTGGCGCTCGCGCACGTGCAGCTCTTCGGCGGTGCTCAGCAGGGCGGTGCTCATCGGTCGTTCCCCTCGGTGCCGTCCGGGCCGTCGGTGCCGGTGCTGTCGCGCTTCGCTCCGTCGCCGTCGCCGTCGGCGAGTACGCCGAGCAGGTCCTCGGCGAGTTCCGGCTTGAGCAGTCCGTGCGCGAGCGCCCGGTCGGCGGTGGCGCGGGCCATCGCCAGATAGCCGGCCACGGCCCCCGGGGCGTGCCGCCGCAGTTCGCCGATGTGCGCGGCGACCGTGCCGGCGTCCCCGCGCGCGACGGGGCCGGTCAGCGCGGCGTCACCGGAGCGCAGGGCGTTGTCCAGGGCGGCGCCGAGGAGCGGGCCGAGCATCCGGTCGGGTGCCTCCACGCCGGCCGCGCGCAGCAGCTCCATGGACTGGGCGACCAGGGTGACCAGGTGGTTGGCGCCGAGCGCGAGGGCCGCGTGGTAGAGCGGGCGGTTCTCCTCGCTGATCCACTCCGGCTCGCCGCCCATCTCGATGACCAGGGCCTGGGCGGCCAGGCGCAGTTCCTCGGGCGCGGTGACGCCGAAGGCGCAGCCGGCCAGGCGCTGCACGTCCACGGGGGTGCCGGTGAAGGTCATGGCCGGGTGCAGGGCCAGCGGCAGCGCGCCCGCGCGCCGGGCGGGGTCGAGCACGCGCGTGCCGTACCGGCCGGAGGTGTGCACGAGCAGCTGTCCGGGCCGCACGGCCCCGGTCTCGGCCAGTCCGGCGACCAGGTCGGGCAGGGCGTCGTCGGGGACGGTGAGCAGCACCAGGTCCGCACGCCGGAGCACCTCGGCGGGCGGCACCAGCGGGACGTCCGGCAGCATGGTCTCGGCACGCCTGCGGGAGGCGTCGGAGACCCCGGAGACGGCCACCGGTCGGTGCCCGGCGAGCTGGAGGGACGCGGCCAGCGCGGGGCCCACGCGACCGGCGCCGACGACGCCGACGGTGAGCCGCGCGGGGCGGTCCTGGGGATCTGGCTGGTGGACTGTACTCACGCGACGGCGGCCTTCCCGTTCCAGTCCGCTCTCGGTACCGGACGATTTCTCGTCATGTTAACGCTATCGGGTGGAGCGGCGGCCGGTTGTCCACAGGCTGTGGGTTCCGGGGGGAAATCGGGCTGCCGGGCCCGCGCTCCGTCCGGCATGATCCGTACATGACCGATCCGTATATGACCGGGACAGCGGGGCAGGACGAGGCCGGGGCGACTCGGCAGTCCGAGGAGGAACGCAGGCGGGAGCGGCGCCTGGCCGCCGTGGCGGGGGCGGAGCGCGTGCTGGCGCGGACGGGCGTCCACCGGACGGTCGGCCGGCGGCTGGCGGACCTGCTGGAGGCGGCCCCCGGGGTGTACGACCTCGACCAGCCCGTGGACGTCTACGGCAACCGGATCGTGGCCGACCTGGAGCAGCGGGTCGCGGCCCTGCTCGGCACCGAGGCCGCCGCGTTCTTCCCGACCGGCACGATGGCCCAGCAGGTGGCCCTGCGCTGCTGGGCGGACCGCACCGGCAACCGGGCGGTCGCCCTGCACGCCCTCGCCCATCCCGAGACGCACGAACGGCACGCCTTCAGCCAGGTCAGCGGGTTGCGCCCGGTCCGGGTGACGAGCGAGCCCCGGCTGCCCACGGCAGCGGAGATCCGTGACCTCGCGGAGCCCTTCGGGACGCTGATGCTGGAGCTTCCGCTGCGGGACGCCGGCTATGTGCTGCCGGCCTGGGAGGAGCTGACCGGGGCCGTGGAGGCGGCGCGCGAGCGAGACGCGGTGGTGCACTTCGACGGCGCGCGCCTGTGGGAGACCACCCCGCACTTCGGCCGCTCCCTGGCCGAGATCGCCGGGCTCGCGGACAGCGTCTACGTGTCGTTCTACAAGTCGCTCGACGGCTTCGGCGGCGCCGCCCTGGCGGGTCCCGGGACCCTGGTCGAGGAGGCGAGGACCTGGCGGCACCGGTACGGGGGCATGGTCTTCCAGCAGTTCCCCACCGCGCTGTCGGCCCTCGTCGGCCTGGCGCGTGAACTGCCCCGGCTGCCGGAGTACGTACGGCACGCGCGCGTGGTCGCCACGGCCCTGCGGGAGGGTTTCGCCGAGGCGCGGGTGCCGTGGGCGCGGGTGCACCCCGAGGAGCCGCACACCCACGAGTTCCAGGTCTGGCTGCCGTACGACGCGGACGTCCTCATGGACACGGCGCTGCGGCAGGCCGAGGAGACGGGGACGTACCTCTTCGGCGGCTACTGGGCGCGCGGCGGCCCCGGGCTGGCGTACACCGAGGTCTCGGTGCGCTCGGAGGGGCTGCAGTGGAGCGCGGGGGACGTGCGGGCGGCGGTGGCCGGCTTCGTGGAGCGGTTGCCGTAGGGCGGCCGGGGCGGGGCGTATCGACTCGCTCCGGGTGGTGCGGAAGTAATGCGCACGCCGGGTTGTGTACGGCGTTCCGCGCGCTGTTCTCCGCGCCGTGCGCGGCGCGGATGCCCGCGCACGGCGTGCGTGCCGGGCGCGGATGCGATGCCCAACGCCCGGCGTGCACGGCCCTCACCACGGCGCGCCCATCACAACGCGCCGATCACAGCACGCGCGGGCGCAGCCAGCGCCGCAGGGCGTGCCGGAACCGTCCGTGCGCCGGGTGCCCGGCGACGACCGCGGCGAAGCGCCGGTGGTCGCGCAGGGCGCGCAGCGCCTGGAGGTCGTGCCGGCCGGGCGCGGGCGGCCGCGGGGCGCCGTGCTGGTGGGCGCGGTAGCTGTCGAGGAGGTACTGCTGGGTGATGCTCATGAGCCGTCAGCCTGCTCCCCACCAGGGCGGATGTCCCGTGGATTGACGGCTGCCGTCAATCGGCGCGGGCGCTGTCGGTGGGCCGGTGCAGGATGGGGGCATGAGCGTGACCATCGACATCACGGGGCTGCCGCCGGAACGGGTCTTCGTCGTGCCCTCGCCCCTGGCGGAGCTGGGGATGTCGCTGCACGCGCTGAGCGAGCCCGGCCACCACCCCGAGCTCCAGGGCTGGGCGGCCGCCGTGTCCTCGCGGCTGGACTCCTGTCTGGCCGACCGGCTGTGCGAGGCGGACTTCCTGTGGCGCACCACGTTCTCGGACGTCTTCGCGCCCTTCGCCGGCATTCCCGGCGGCCGGGAGCTGCCGGGCGCCACCCTCGCCGAGGAGCTGGACCAGCTCGACAAGCTGACGGACGAGCAGTTCGTCAACGCGGCCCTGGAGTTCACCTGCCAGCTCCGCTACGACGTGCGCGATGCCGGCCCGCTGGACGACCCGGAGCTGCGCCGGCGCTCCCTGGAACTGGCCGCCGCGCGCGGGACCGCGCAGGAGCGTTTCACTCGCCGGCTGCTGGACGACCCGCCGGTCGTGCGCGCCTGGTTCCGGCAGCTGATGCTCGACTGCGACGAAGCCTTCTTCGCCCACACCTGGGCCCGCGTCCAGCCGCAGCTCGCCGCGGACGCCCGGCACAAGACCGAGCTGCTGCGCCGCAAGGGGCTCGGCGAGGCGCTCGCGTCCCTGTCCGGGGCAGTCTCACTGGACGAGCGGGCCGCGCTGGTCACGGTCGACAAGCTGCTGGTGGGCCACACCGCCACCAGGGACGGCAACCTGGTCCTGGTGCCCACCAGCCTCGGCCGCCCGCATCTGATGGTGCTGCACCGCCACGGCTGGCAGCCCTCGATCACCTACCCGGCCGGCGGCAGCCGCCCGCAGGCGCCGTCCGTCGAGCAGCTCACGCGCCGCCTGGAGGCGCTCGCCCACCCGGTGCGGATACGGCTGTGCCGGCACCTGGCGCGGGGGCCGCACACCACGGGCGAACTGGCCGACGCGCACGGCATGTCGGCACCGGTGATATCCCGGCACCTCGCGGTGCTGAAGAAGGCGGGCCTGATCACCGACTGCCGGCGCGGGCGGTACGTGCGGCACCAGCTCGATCTCGCGGCGGTGGCCCGGCTGGGCAGCGACTTCATCGAGGGCGTCCTGCGATGAAGCCCCGACGGCGCGGCGGAGTCAGCCGTGGCCGCCCGCGCGCACCAGGCCGGTCTCGTACGCCAGCACCACCACCTGCACCCGGTCGCGCAGCGACAGCTTGGTCAGGATGCGGCCCACGTGGGTCTTCACGGTGGCCTCGCTCAGCACCAGGCGGGCGGCGATCTCGCCGTTGGACAGCCCCTGGGCGACCAGCACCATCACCTCCCGCTCCCGGTCGGTGAGCCGCTCAAGACCCTTGTGCCGGGGTTCCCCGCCGGCGGCGGGCAGCATCGGCGCGAAGCGGTCCAGCAGACGCCGGGTGGTGGAGGGCGCGACCACCGCGTCACCGCTGTGCACCGCGCGGATGGCGGTCAGCAGCTCGCCGGGCGGCACGTCCTTGAGCATGAAGCCGGAGGCGCCCGCCTTGAGACCGGAGAAGGCGTACTCGTCCAGGTCGAAGGTGGTGAGGATCAGCACCTTCGGCGGGTCGGGCTCGGAGCAGATCCGCCGGGTGGCCTCCACGCCGTCCAGCTTCGGCATGCGGACGTCCATGAGGACCACGTCGACCGGGGTGCCGCGCAGCACCTGGAGGGCCTCCACGCCGTCGCCCGCCTCCGCGACGACCTCCATGTCCGGCTGGGCGGCGAGCACCATCCGGAACCCGGTGCGCAGCAGCATCTGGTCGTCGACGAGCATCACGCGGATCGTCATCGGGTCTCTTTCGTTCGGGGCGTGCGGAATCGTCAGTGCGCCGGTTTGAGCGGCAGGAGGGCGCTGATGCGGAATCCTCCGCCAGGGCGCGGGCCGGCGTCCAGCGTGCCGCCGACCATGCCGACGCGCTCGCGCATCCCGATCAGCCCGTGTCCCCGGCCGTCGGCGCCACCCTCCTCGTACAGCTCGTGCGGGGCGCCCTTGCCGTCGTCCTCCACGAGCAGGCCGAGCCCGTCGTCGAAGTAGACCAGCCGCACGCTGGCGCCCGCGTCGGGGCCGCCGTGCTTGCGGGTGTTGGTGAGCGCCTCCTGCACGATCCGGTAGGCGGTCAGCTCCACGCCGCTGGGCAGCGGGCGCGGGGTGCCCTCGACCTTGAAGTCCACGGGGAGGCCGGAGCCGCGGCACTGCTCCACGAGGTCGTCGATCTGCTCGACATCGGGCTGCGGGACGTACTCGCCGCTCTCCCGGTGCTCACCGGTGCGCAGCACGCCCAGCAGGCGGCGCATCTCGGCGAGGGCCTGGCGGCCGGTGGAGGAGATCGTCTCCAGGGCGTTCTTGGCCTGGTCGGGGGCGGCGTCGAGGACGTAGGCGGCGCCGTCGGCCTGGACGACCATCACGGACACGTTGTGCGCGACGACGTCGTGCAGCTCGCGCGCGATGCGGGCGCGTTCGGCGGCGACCGCGACCTTCGACTGCGCCTCGCGCTCCTTCTCCAGCCGGGTGGCGCGCTCCTCCAGCTGGGCGAAGTAGGCGCGCCGGGTGCGCACGGAGTCGCCGAGGACCCAGGCGAGCGCGAACGGCACCGTCTGGAAGACCGCTACGGCGGCCTGCCCGAGGAAGGACGAGTGCACGGCCGGCCAGCGGAGCTGCGCGAGGAGGGCCGCGCAGAGGCTGACGGCGAGCGCGAGCCGGGAGGCCCAGCGCGCGCCGACCGCGGCGACGGTATAGGCGATCACCAGCAGGGCGAAGTCGGCGACGGTCGTCTCCACGTCCAGCACCAGCTGGGCCAGTCCGGTCGCGAGGGCGAGCAGCAGCATCGGCTCGGGGAAGCGGCGGCGCAACGCGACGACGACGCACAGGGCGGCGGACACGGCCATGCCACGGACGAGCGCCCCGATGTGACCGGTCACGCCGTGGAGAGTGACCACGTTCAGGCCGGACAGCCCGAACAGGATGACGGCCCAGAAGGTGTCGACCCCGGTCGGGTGGCGGCGAAGGAAGTCATAGAGGCGCTGCACGTAACCCAGCGTAGGGAAACCGGAAGCGTGCGGGGGTCAACCGGAGGACCGATCCGGGCCCCGCGCGCGTACTCCGGAAGGTGGAGGGAGTGATCACCTGTGCGCCTAGTCTGGTCCGGTGACGGACGAGACCAGGCGGGAGCCGGCCGGCCCGGGGCCCTGGCCGCGGGGCTGGCGCGCGGCGGCCGGGACGGCGCTGTACGGGCCCGGCGGCTTCTACCGCCGGCCCGAGGGCCCGGCCGGCCATTTCCGTACGTCCGTGCACGCCTCCGCCCTGTTCGCCGAGGCCGTGGCCGGGCTGCTGTGCCGGGTGGACACGGCGCTGGGACGCCCCGCCGAGCTGGACTTCGTGGACCTGGGCGCCGGGCGGGGCGAGCTGGTCACGGGCGTGCTCGCCGCCCTGCCGCCCGACGTGGCCGCCCGCGCGCGCGTGTGCGCCGTCGAGATCGCCGACCGCCCGGCCGGCCTGGACGCGCGGATCACCTGGGTGAGCGAGCCCCCGGAGACGGTCACCGGGCTGCTGTTCGCCAACGAGTGGCTGGACAACGTGCCCCTGGACGTGGCCGAGGTGGACTCCGCCGGTGTGCCCCGGCTGGTGCTCGTGGACGAGGACGGCGGCGAACGGCTCGGGGAGCGGGTGACCGGTGCGGCGGCGGACTGGCTGGCGCGCTGGTGGCCGCTGCCGGCCGAGGAGGGGCTGCGGGCGGAGATCGGGCTGCCCCGGGACCGGGCCTGGGCGGCGGCGGTGGGCCGGCTGGCGCGCGGGCTGGCGGTGGCGGTGGACTATGCGCACACCCGAGACACCCGGCCCCCGTTCGGCACGCTCACCGGTTTCCGGGAGGGCCGCGAGACGGCTCCGGTGCCGGACGGCTCCTGCGACATCACGGCACACGTGGCGCTGGACGCCTGCGCGGCGGCGTGCACGCCTCCCGAAGCGGCGCGCACAGCCTCAGCACACGCGGCCCCCCGCCTCCTCCCCCAGCGCGACGCCCTGCGCGCCCTGGGCATCACCGGCGCACGCCCCCCGCTCGCACTCGCCTCCACGCACCCCGCGGCCTACGTGCGCGCCCTCGCGAGCGCCGGGGAAGCGGCCGAACTCACCGCACCCGGCGGACTCGGCGACTTCGCCTGGCTGGTGCGGCCGGCCGGCATCCCCGACCCGCTCCTTTGAACCCCCTCCGCTACTTGTCGATGTCCCCGACCACGAAGAACATCGACCCCAGGATCGCCACCATGTCCGCCACCAGCGTCCCGGGCAGCAGCTCGGTCAGGACCTGGATGTTGTTGTAGGACGCCGAACGCAGCTTCAGCCGGTACGGCGTCTTCTCGCCCTTGCTGACGAGGTAGTAGCCGTTGATGCCGAGCGGGTTCTCGGTCCAGGCGTAGGTGTGGCCCTCGGGCGCCTTCAGCACCTTCGGCAGGCGCTGGTTGATCGGTCCCGGCGCCAGCCCGGCCAGCCGGTCCAGGCAGGCGTCGGCGAGGCCCAGGGCGTTGTGGGTCTGCTCCAGCAGGACCTCGAAACGGGCGAGGCAGTCGCCCTCGCCCCGGGTGACGACCTTGAGGACGTCCTGGAGTTCGCCGTAGGCCAGGTACGGCTCGTCACGGCGCAGGTCGAAGTCGACGCCGGAGCCGCGCGCGATGGGCCCGCTCACGCCGTAGGCGTGCACGGCCTCCGGTGCCAGCGTGCCCACACCGCGCGTGCGCCCCCGGAAGATCTCGTTGCCGAGGACCAGGTCGTCGAAGACGTCCATGCGCGAACGCACGGCGGCGACGGCGGCACGCGCGCGTGCGCTCCATCCGGCCGGCAGGTCCTCCTTGAGGCCGCCGACGCGGTTGAACATGTAGTGCATGCGCCCGCCGGAGACCTCCTCCATCACGTTCTGGAGCACCTCGCGCTCCCGGAACGCGTAGAACACCGGCGTGATCCCGCCCAGCTCCAGCGGATAGGAGCCGAGGAACATCAGGTGGTTGAGCACCCGGTTCAGCTCGGCGAGCAGCGTGCGCGTCCACACGGCGCGCTCGGGGACCTCCATGCCGAGCATCCGCTCGACGGCGAGGACCACGCCCAGCTCGTTCGAGAACGCCGACAGCCAGTCGTGGCGGTTGGCGAGCATGATGATCTGCCGGTAGTCGCGGGCCTCGAAGAGCTTCTCGGCGCCGCGGTGCATGTAGCCGATCACCGGTTCCGCGCGCACGATGCGCTCCCCGTCCAGCACCAGCCTGAGCCGCAGCACACCGTGCGTGGAGGGGTGCTGGGGGCCGATGTTGAGCACCATGTCGGTGCTCTCCGCCGCGCCGCCGATCCCGACCGTGGTCTCCGTCGTAGGAGTCATGGCCCCAGTTTCCCCTACGTACGCTGGCCCCATGGAAACGGGGAGTCCGCGGGAAGCCGGGATGCCGGGGGACGAGTTGGAGTGGCGAGGGCTGCGACCCGCTCTGGTGCGGGTGCGGCGGCTGCTGCTGGTGGTGTGGGCGGTGGTGTTCGCGGCCGGCGCCGGAGTGCCGCTCGGCCTGCTGGTGGGGCCCGCGTGGGCGGCCGTGGCGCTGCTGCCGGTGGCGCTCGCCGCGTGGGGCTGGCGGCTGGTGCCGCGCAACTGGCGCTCGTGGCGGTACGCCGAGCGCGCCGACGACCTGCTGATCAGCCGCGGCGTGCTGTGGCACGAGGAGACGGTGGTGCCGTACGGGCGGATGCAGCTCGTGGAGGTGACCTCCGGGCCGCTGGAGCGGCGGTTCGGGCTGGCCACCGTGCAGCTGCACACCGCCGCCGCGGCGACCGACGCGACCATCCCCGGCCTGGACCCGGCCGAGGCGGAACGGCTGCGCGACCGGCTCACCGAGCTGGGCGAGGCACGATCGGCGGGCCTGTGACGCCCCCGGGCCCCGACGGCGGCATAGCGGGGCACCCGCCCGTCGCCGAGCGAGCGGGACACGCGCCCGTCGCCGAGCGCCGGCTGCACCCGGTCACGCCGTTCCGCCGGGCGTGGGCGCCGGTCGCGGTGCTGGCCGGCTGGGGGATGCACGACCCGGACGGGGTGCAGGCGCAGCTGGCGCGGCTGACCACCACCATGCTGCTGACCGGCCTCGCGGTGCTGGTGCCGCTGGCGGGCCTCTACGGCTTCCTGTCCTGGTGGTGCACGCACTACGCGGTCACCGACAGCGAACTGCGCATCCGTACCGGGCTGCTGTTCCGGCGCACCGCGCACATCCGGCTGGAGCGCGTCCAGGCCGTGGACGTCTCGCGGCCGCTGCTCGCGCGCGTGGCGGGGGTCGCGAAGCTGCGCATCGATGTCGTCGGCACCGACGACAAGGACGAGCTGGCCTTCCTGGGCGAGCGGGAGGCGCGCGCCCTGCGCGCCGAACTCCTCGCGCGCGCGGCGGGATTCGCGCCCGAGACGGCGCGCGAGGTCGGGGAGGCGCCGGCGCGCGAGCTGCTGCGCGTGCCCCCGCGGGAACTCGCGTTGTCCCTGCTGCTGACCGGCGCCACCTGGGGCTCGCTGGGCGCCGCGCTCGTCGTACCGACCGTGCTGTGGCTGACCACCCACAGCCTGTGGACGGTCCTGGCGGCCGCGCTGCCGTTGGTCGGCACCGCCGGAGCGAACGGCGTCGGCCGGTTCGTCTCCGAGTTCGACTGGACGGTGGGCGAGTCCCAGGACGGCCTGCGCATCGACCGCGGGCTCCTCGACCGTGCCCACGAGACGGTACCGCCCGGCCGGGTGCAGACCGTGCGGATCGTGGAGCCGCTGCTGTGGCGACGGCGCCACTGGGTCCGGGTGGAACTCGACGTGGCCGGCTCCCGGAAATCGGTGCTGATCCCGGTCGCCCCGCGCGCGCTCGCCGAGTCCGTCGTCGCGCGCGTGCTGCCCGGCGTGACGATGCCCCGGCGGCTGTCGCGGGTGCCGAGGCGGGCGCGGTGGTGCACGCCGGTGCGGTGGCGCGGGTACCACTTCGCCGTCACCGACGCGGTGTTCGCCACCCGCAGCGGCCTGCTGGGCCGCACCCTCTGCCTGGTCCCGCACGCCAAGGTGCAGAGCGTACGGCTCACCCAGGGGCCCTGGGAGCGCCTGTGGCTGCTCGCCGACGTGCACGTGGACGCGGGGGCCGGGAAGACCGTGACGGCCCGGCTGCGGGACGCCGAGGAGGCCGCGCGGCTGCTGGGCGAGCAGGCGGAGCGGTCCCGTACCGGCCGCCGCGACGCCCCGCCGGACCGCTGGATGACCGGCTGAGCGGGGAACCTCCCGCTCAGGAGGCCGCGCTGCGCAGCCCCTGGACGTCGATGTGCTCGGTCTCGTCGTGCTCCGTCAGGTCGATCACCTGGCCGGCGCCGTCGGACGACGCGTCGGCGGGCTTGAACCCGGCCTCCGCCTCGGCCTTGTGCACGGCGAGGGCCTCCTGGCCGACCACGTCGGCGAGGTCCTCGTTCTGCACGGAGTCCAGGGCGGCCGTGGGGGCGTCCTTCTGGGTGCCGAAGAAGTCGAAACCGCCCTCGACCCCCGGGCGCCGTGCGGGCGTCGCCGGTACGACGGCCACGGCGGTCGGCACCGTGAAGTGCCCGCCGGGCCGCTGTTCCGCCGCCCTGGCGGGTTCGGCCGGCTCAGCCGGTTCGGCCGACTCGGCGAGTTCGGTGGGGGCGACGGTCTCGTCGGCCGTCGTGTCGGCGACCGCGCGCGCGTGCGCGTCGGCCGCCTCGGGCTGCCCCTGCTCCTCGCCCTCCTGCGCGTCGCTCTCCTGCGCGTCGCCCGGCCCGGCGTCCGGATGGTCCCGCGCTCCCGTACGCGCGGTCACCGCGTCCCCGTCGAACCGGGCCAGCGCGGTCAGCGCCCGCCGGTACAGCCAGGAACCCTCGGCGGAGAACACCGCGCCGGACGCCGTACCGCCGTCGGAGTCCCCGGTGGCGTCGGCGTCCCCGGCGGCGTCGGGGTCCTCGGGCGCCGCCTCGGCCGCCCCGCGCTCGTCACCGCGCGCGGGCGGCAGCGCGGGCGAGGACGACGGCACGGCAGCCTCGATCTCCAGCAGCCGGCGTCCCTCCAGGGCGCTCGCGCGCTCGGTCTCCGCCGTGGCGTACCGGCGCAGCAGGGCCGCGTGCTCGTTGCGCAGGCCCGCCAGCTCCGCCCGCTTGGCGCGCAGCCGCTGCTCCAGCTTGGCGCGCAGTTCGCGGGACTCCTCCAGGTCGGTCTCCAGTTCGGCGACCCGCTCCTCGTGCCGCCACTCGTCGCCCGCCCGCGCGCGCGTGAGTTCGGCGACCTGCTTGCCCGCCTGCGTGTCCCAGCGGCGCATCACGACCGCCCCGGCGACCGCCGTGGCGGCGGCGACGGCGGCCAGCGCGCGGACCACCGTGGCCTCGGAGAACGCCCAGGGGCCCAGCGCGCAGACGACGGAGACACCGGCGATCGCGGAGGGGGGCAACAGCCGGTGCAGAGGCGGGGAATGGCGGTGGCGTCCACGTGGCATGGCCAGAAACTTACCGCGCGTAGGCGAATCATGGGTCCCCGCCCCGTAAAAACCCGGCCACGGGGCCGGTCTCACGGGGCGTCAGGGGCGGTCGGCCGGGCAGCCCGGCTCAGCGGTCGGTGAGCCGGCCGCTGAGCCACTGGAGCGTCGGCGGGATCTCGCGCCGCCAGGTGTTGAAGTTGTGCCCGCCGCTGTCGAGGACGATCGAGGAGATCCGGGTCAGGTTGGTCGCCCGCACGTCCTGGACGAACTTCAGCGTGTCCTGGTAGTTGTGCTCGCCGACCTTGCTGCTGGTGACGAGCAGCGAGGTGTCGGGGGCCGGCTCGTGCTTGATGAACCACCCCAGGTCGGCGCGGTCGCGCAGCATCCGGTCACCGTGGAAGAGGTCGCCGGTGGTGGGATCGATCGGCGCCTTGTAGTAGGCGGACAGGCCCGCGCCGGCCGCGTACACCTCGGGGTGGTGCATGGCGAGTTTGAGCGCGCAGTAGCCGCCCGTGGAGTCGCCGACGACGCCCCAGCTGCCGGGCCGCTTGCCGGCCCGGTAGTGGGCGAGCACCGCGTCCGGGAGATCCTTCGCAAAAAACGTTTCCGCCTGCGGTCCGCCCGGCACGTCCACGCACTCGGTGTCCCGCGGCGGAGCCACCGTCGGCCGCAGCATCACCAGGATCATCGGCTGCATCCGCCCGTCCTTGGCGAGCCGCTGCGCCGTCGCCGGGTACTTGAGCTTGTTCACCAGCGCCTGCGCCGTACCCGGGTAGCCGGTCAGCACGACGGCCGCCGGGAACGTCCGCGTGCGGTACTGCGGCTGGAAGTACTCCGGCGGCAGGTACACGTACGCCGGTGTCGCGATGCGGGTCTCGCGGCCGACGATGTCGACCTTCTGGATCTGCCCCACCTGCGCGGGCCGCCCGCCGGACGCCCCCGGCACGCCGGACGCGGAGAGCACCTGGAGCGGGCCGCCCCCGCCGCCCTGCGCCAAGTGGTCGACGACGACCCCCTGGTCGGTCTCCTGCCCGAACAGGTCCGCCCAGCTGGCATAGAAGCCGAAGGCCTGGTTGGCGGCGAGGCCGACGGACGCGAAGAGCGCCAGTTGGGTGGCGAGCAGCAGGCCGACCCGCCCGCCGACGGGCCGCCAGCCGCGCCGGGCCAGGCGCGGCCACAGCCACACCGTGCCGACGAACAGCGCGAGGGCGAACACGGCCGCCAACGCCAGCACTTTGTTGCTCGTGAGACCCATGGCTGTTCCTGCCTGCGCTTTCCGCCCGTGCCGCACCCACATCGTCGCGAGGGCTTGCCCGGGGCTTTCCTTGGCCTTTGACCCGACTTTCCGGTGGGGAGTGAACCTCTCTCCCCGAGACACCGTCCTAGAGGGCGCAATGTCGCCGGACGCCCGATCGGGCCCGGATTCAAGGTCTCTCGCAGAACTACGGGATGCGATGTCTGTCAGGATAGATGGGGAAATGTCGGGCGAGGTTCCGGGTCGATCAAGCCGGGCGCGGCGCATACTGCGTGGTCCGCGCCCCGAAGCCGTCCCCGTTGCCGTCGGCCGGGCGGCCACGCTCGTGGGCCTCCTGGACATCGCCGCGGGCGTGTTCCCGCGCTTCCGGCACAGCCGTATGCACGCCCTCGCCGAAGTCCTGCCCGGCTCCTTCGGACCGTTCGCCGCGGCGCTCTCGCTCAGCTCGGGCGTGCTGCTGCTCCTGCTCGCGCACGGCCTCAAACGGCGCAAGCGGCGGGCCTGGCGCGCCGCCGTCGCCCTGCTCCCGGCCGGCGCCGCGGCCCAGTTCGCCTACCGGCACTCGCTGATCGGCGTGCTCATCGCCGTCGCCCTGCTGGTGCCGCTGCTGCGCCACCGCGACCAGTTCGCGGCCCTGCCCGACCCGCGCAGCCGCTGGCGCGCACTCGCCAACTTCGTGCTGATGAGCGCCGGTTCGCTGGCCCTCGGACTGGTCATCGTCAGCGTCCACCCGGACCGCACCATCGGCGACCCGAGTCTCGCCGACCGCCTCACGCACGTCCTGTACGGCCTGTTCGGCTTCGAGGGCCCCGTCGACTACCAGGGCAACACCTCCTGGACCGTCGCCTTCTCCCTCGGCGCCCTCGGCTGGATCACCGCCGCCACCACCATCTACCTCGCCTTCCGCCCCGAGCACCCGGCCGCCCGGCTCACCGAGGAGGACGAGGAGAAGCTGCGCGCCCTGCTCGCCCGGCACGGCGGCCGCGACTCCCTCGGCCACTTCGCGCTGCGCCGCGACAAGGCCGTCGTCTTCTCCCCCAGCGGCAAGGCCGCCGTCACCTACCGCGTCGTCTCCGGCGTGATGCTCGCCAGCGGCGACCCCATCGGCGACGTCGAGGCCTGGCCCGGCGCCATCGAACGCTTCATGGACGAGGCCCGCGCCCACTCCTGGACTCCGGCCGTCATGGGCTGCTCGGAGACGGGCGGCGAGGTGTGGACCCGCGAGACCGGACTCGACGCCCTCGAACTGGGCGACGAGGCGGTGGTCGACGTCGCGGATTTCTCGCTCGCCGGACGCGCGATGCGCAACGTGCGCCAAATGGTCAAGCGCATCGAGCGGGCCGGCTACGAAACCCGGGTACGGCGCATCCGTGACCTCGGCGAGGCGGAACTGGACCGCGTCCGCCGCGCGGCCGAGGACTGGCGCGGCACCGACACCGAACGCGGCTTCTCCATGGCCCTCGGCCGCATCGGCGACGCCGCCGACGGCGACTGCCTGATCGCCACCGCCCACAAGCACGACGACGAGCCCGGCCCCTACGGCGACCTCAAGGCCGTCCTGCACTTCGTGCCCTGGGGCAAGGACGGCGTCTCCCTGGACCTCATGCGCCGCGACCGGGCCGCCGACCCCGGCATGAACGAACTGCTCATCGTCGCCGCCCTGCAGGCCGCCCCCCGGTTCGGCATCACCCGGGTCTCACTGAACTTCGCGATGTTCCGCTCCGCCCTCGCGCGCGGCGAGAAGATCGGCGCCGGGCCGGTCCTGCGGGCCTGGCGCGGACTGCTGGTCTTCCTCTCGCGCTGGTTCCAGATCGAGTCGCTGTACAAGTTCAACGCCAAGTTCCAGCCCCGCTGGGAACCCCGCTTCGTCGTCTACCGGGCCTCCGCCGACCTGCCCCGCATCGGCTTCGCCGCCATGCAGGCGGAGGGCTTCGTCGACCTCGCCCTGCCGCTGCCGCGCTTCCTGCGCCGCCGCCGGACGACCGGCGAGCGCCCCTGCGCGCACGCCGTGTCCGAACGCGACGCCCGAGCGGCCTGACCCCCGTACGACACCTCGCGGCGCCTCCTGAGGCGCCGCGGGGGCCGTACGGCCCCGGGACCGGCCCGGGCGGAGACCCCACCCCCCTCCGGCACCGGGGTCTCCGCCCGGGCCCGCCGCGCGTTCGCGGCGCCCTCCCGGGGCCTACGCTGAACGTATGAACAACCTCAGCGGGCGTGGCCGGGTGACAGGCCTTCCGGCATGGGACCGGTGCGCGGTCATGGGAGTCGTGAACGTGACCCCCGACTCCTTCTCGGACGGCGGCCGCTGGTTCGACACGACAGCCGCCGTCAAACACGGCCTCGACCTCGTCGCGGAAGGCGCGGACCTGGTCGACGTCGGCGGCGAGTCCACCCGGCCCGGCGCCACCCGCGTGGACGAGGACGAGGAACTGCGCCGGGTCGTCCCGGTCGTCCGGGGCCTCGCCTCCGAGGGCGTCGTCGTCTCCGTCGACACCATGCGGGCCACCGTCGCCCGGGGGGCCCTCGCGGCCGGCGCCGCGCTCGTCAACGACGTCAGCGGCGGTCTCGCCGACCCCGCCATGATCCCCGTGGTCGCCGACGCGGGCGCCCCCTTCGTCGTCATGCACTGGCGCGGCTTCCTGCGCGGCGGCAACGTCGAGGGCCACTACGACGACGTCGTCGCCGAGGTCGTGGACGAGCTGCACGCGCGCGTGGAGGCCGTCCTCGCGGGCGGCATCAGCCCCGACCGCGTCGTCCTCGACCCCGGACTCGGCTTCTCCAAGGAGGCCGGGCACGACCTGACCCTGCTCGCCCACCTCGACCGCCTGCGCGCCCTCGGCCACCCGCTGCTCGTCGCCGCCTCCCGCAAGCGCTTCCTCGGCCGGGTCCTCGCCGGCCCCGAGGGCGCGCCGCCGCCGGCCCGGGAGCGCGACGCCGCCACGGCCGCCGTCTCCGCACTCGCGGCGCACGCCGGCGCGTGGGCGGTGCGCGTCCACGAGGTACGCGCCACCGCGGACGCGGTACGCGTCGCACGCGCCGTGGAACAGGCGCGCGCCGAGGGCACCGCGCCCGGCGCGGACAGCGGAAAGGGGGCGCGCGACGACCGACACGCGCCCGACGCCACCACCCAGCGCCAGGCGGAAGGAGACCGGTGACCGCCCCCCACACCGACGTCGAGCAGGTCGAGGCCGCCAACACCGCCTTCTACGAGGCACTGGAACGCGGTGACTTCGAGGAGGTCTCCTCCTACTGGCTCACCCCCGCCGACCTCGGCGTCGACGAGGAGTACCACGACCCCGCGGACAGCGGCGTGGTCTCCTGCGTCCACCCCGGCTGGCCGGTCCTCACCGGCCGCGGCGAGGTCCTCAGGTCGTACGCCCTGATCATGGCGAACACCGACTACATCCAGTTCTTCCTCACCGACGTGCACGTCTCCCTCACCGGCGACACCGCCGTCGTGACCTGCACCGAGAACATCCTCAGCGGCGGCCCCGCCCCCGACGAGGGCGACGAACTCGGCCCCCTGGTCGGCCAGCTCGTCGTCGCCACCAACGTGTTCCGGCGCACCCCCTCGGGCTGGAAGCTCTGGTCCCACCACGCCTCACCCGTCCTCGCCGAGACCGACGACACCGACGAGGACGAGAACGGCGAGAACGGCGTCGACCCGGACGACGGCACCCTCGCCTGATCCCCGGAGCCCCGGGGTCACCCCTGCCGGTCCCCGGATCGGACCCGGAGAAGTGGTTGGAATCACCTACCCCCGGGTATGAGCGGCTACCACTCCGTGAAGAGCCCGGGTTCCCCGGGGGAAACACGGGGTGAACCCTCCGGACACCGGCCCGCGCCCCCGCCCCGCGCCCCGGCGCTGTCGGTGCCCGCAGGTAGATTCGTCCGAGGCCGGGGTGCCGCCCGCACGCGGCACCGCCCGGCCGTTCCCGACGATTGCAGGAGTGATTCGCGTGGATCGTGTCGCGCTGCGCGGCCTCAAGGCCCGCGGGCACCACGGTGTCTTCCCCAAGGAACGCGAAGAGGGCCAGACCTTCCTCGTCGACCTCGTCCTCGGCCTGGACACCCGGCCGGCCGCGGCCGACGACGACCTGACGAAGACCGTGCACTACGGCGTCGTGGCCGAGGAGGTCGTCGCCGAGGTCGAGGGCGAACCGGTGAACCTCATCGAGACCCTCGCCGAGCGGATCGCCCGGACCTGCCTGAAGCACGAAGGGGTACAGGAGGTGGAGGTGTGCGTCCACAAGCCGGACGCCCCCATCACCGTCCCCTTCGACGACGTGACCGTCACCATCACCCGGAGCCGAGCATGACCCGACCTTTCCTCCAGGGTCAGAGCGACCCGACCGTCCAGCCGGTGCCCGTCTCCGTCGTCCAGCAGGTCGACGCCGCCGACACCACGCTGAGCAACCCGAAATGGGCCGTGATCTCCATCGGCTCCAACCTCGGCAACCGCCTGGAGACCCTCCAGGGGGCCGTCGACGCCCTGGAGGACACGCCCGGCGTCCGCGTCAAGGCGGTCTCCCCCGTCTACGAGACCGAGCCGTGGGGCGTCGCACCCGACAGCCAGCCCTCCTACTTCAACGCCGTGGTCCTGCTGAAGACCACCCTGCCGCCCTCCTCCCTCCTGGAGCGCGCCCACGCCGTCGAGGAGGCCTTCAACCGGGTCCGCGACGAACGCTGGGGCCCGCGCACCCTGGACGTCGACATCGTCGCCTACGCCGGTGTCACCTCCGACGACCCCCAGCTCACCCTCCCGCACCCCCGCGCCCACGAGCGGGCCTTCGTCCTCGCCCCCTGGCACGACGTCGACCCCCAGGCGCAGCTGCCCGGCCGGGGCACCGTGGCCGATCTGCTCGCCACCCTCACCCACGAAGGTGTCGAGGCACGCGGGGACCTGGAACTCCGACTGCCCGAGTAGTCGTTAAGGTCGGAGACGACCAAGATCCGGGATCGGTCCGGGGGAGCTGAAGGGGAGCCGTGAGAGAGCTGCGCATCAGGGTGCTGGTCGGCGTGTTCGTCGTCGCCGGAGTCCTGTCCTGGGCGGGCGCCCGCCTCTGGAACTCGATCGGGACTCTTCCCAGCGTCCCCCTGGCCGCCCCCATCGTCCTCGCGCTGATCGCCGTCGTGCTGCTCTCGACGGCGCTCTCCCTGCGCGCCCGGCTCAAGGCCCAGCGCGAGCGCCGCCCCGGTGCCAAGGGCGTCGACCCCCTGATGGCCGCCCGCGCGGTCGTCTTCGGCCAGTCCAGCGCCCTGGTCGCCGCCCTGGTCGCCGGGATGTACGGCGGCACGGGCGTCTTCCTCCTGGAGCTGCTCGACATCCCCGCCCGCCGCGACCAGGCCCTCTACGCCGGCCTCTCCCTCCTGGCGGGCATCGGCGTGATAGCGGCGGCCCTGTTCCTGGAGCGGGTCTGCAAGCTCCCCGAGGACGACGACCAGAACACACCGGGCGCGGAGCCGGTGGCCTGAGGCCACCTGCCGTCGGCCCCGAGGCCGGCGGGCGCGTCAGCGCGCCAGTATCAGGCTCATCGCCTCGGCCCGGGTGGTGGCGTCCCGCAACTGGCCGCGGACGGCCGACGTCGTGGTCTTGGCGCCGGGCTTGCGGATGCCGCGTACCGACATGCACATGTGCTCGGCCTCGATGACGACGATCGCGCCACGCGCCTCCAGGATGCGCATGAGGGAGTCCGCGATCTGCGTGGTGAGACGTTCCTGCACCTGCGGGCGGCGCGCGAAGACCTCGACCAGCCGGGCCAGCTTCGACAGGCCGGTGATCTTGCCGGTCTCCGCCGGGATGTAGCCGACGTGGGCCACGCCGTGGAACGGCAGCAGGTGGTGTTCGCAGAGGCTCACGATCTCGATGTCCTTCACCAGGACCATCTCGTCGTGCCCCAGGTCGAACGTCGTCGTCAGCACGTCCTCCGGTTCCTGCCGCAGACCGGCCAGAAGCTCCCGGTAGGCGCGCGCCACCCGGGCCGGCGTCTCCCGCAGGCCCTCGCGGTCCGGGTCCTCGCCCACCGCGATCAGCAGTTCGCGGATGGCGTTCTCGGCCCGCTTCTCATCGAACTCGCCGATGAGACCGTCACCGGCCAGCGTCACGGGGTCGGTCATCTGTGCCTCGTTCCTGTACGTCTTGCCCGCGGGCATACCGAACTGCCGCGCCCCCCAGGCTAGAACCCGAGGGGCGCGGCAGTCATTCCGGGCCGGTTGGCCGGAAAGGGTCAGCTCTCCGGACGGTCTTCCGGGGTCTGGTCCGTGACCGGGGCCGACTCCGCGGCCGTGGACTTGGCCGTGCTGATCGCGGCCGTCGCGCCGTTCGCGCCGTTGGTCAGTGCCAGCTCCTTGGGGGAGAGCACCGGCGGGCGGGTGGACGGGGTGCGACGGGAGGAACCGGTCCAGGCGGGCCGCGGCGGACGCTTGACGATCGGGGCGAAGATCTCGGCGATCTCCTCCTTGCCCAGCGTCTCCTTCTCCAGGAGGGCCAGGACCAGATTGTCGAGCACGTCGCGGTTCTCGACCAGCATCTCCCACGCCTCGTTGTGCGCGGTCTCGATGAGCTTCTTGACCTCTTCGTCGACCAGCGCGGCGACCTCTTCCGAGTAGTCGCGCTGGTGGGCCATCTCACGGCCGAGGAAGGGCTCGCTGTTGTCGCCGCCGAACTTGATGGCGCCGAGCCGCTCGGTCATGCCGTACTGCGTGACCATCGCGCGGGCCAGGTTGGTGGCCTTCTCGATGTCGTTGGCGGCACCGGTGGTCGGGTCGTGGAAGACCAGTTCCTCGGCCGCCCGGCCGCCCAGCATGTAGGCGAGCTGGTCGAGCATCTCGTTGCGGGTGGTCGAGTACTTGTCCTCGTCGGGCAGGACCATCGTGTAGCCGAGGGCACGGCCGCGGGACAGGATCGTGATCTTGTGGACCGGGTCGGCGTTCGGAGAGGCCGCCGCGACCAGGGCGTGACCGCCCTCGTGGTACGCGGTGATCTTCTTCTCCTTGTCCGACATGATCCGGGTCCGCTTCTGCGGGCCCGCGACCACGCGGTCGATCGCCTCGTCCAGCGCCTTGTTGTCGACCAGCTTCTGGTCGCTGCGGGCGGTGAGCAGGGCGGCCTCGTTGAGCACGTTGGCCAGGTCGGCGCCGGTCATGCCGGGGGTCCGGCGGGCGACGGCGGCCAGGTCGACGTCGGAGGCGACCGGCTTGCCCTTCTGGTGGACCTTGAGGATCTCCAGACGGCCCTGGAGATCCGGCGGGTCGACCGCGATCTGGCGGTCGAAGCGGCCGGGGCGCAGCAGGGCCGGGTCGAGGATGTCGGGACGGTTGGTGGCGGCGATCAGGATGACGCCGCCCTTGACGTCGAAGCCGTCCATCTCGACCAGGAGCTGGTTGAGGGTCTGCTCGCGCTCGTCGTGTCCGCCGCCGAGGCCGGCGCCGCGGTGGCGGCCGACCGCGTCGATCTCGTCGACGAAGACGATCGCCGGGGCGTTCGCCTTGGCCTGCTCGAACAGGTCGCGGACGCGGGAGGCGCCGACGCCGACGAACATCTCGACGAAGTCGGAACCGGAGATCGAGTAGAAGGGGACGCCCGCCTCGCCGGCGACGGCGCGCGCGAGCAGGGTCTTGCCGGTACCCGGGCGGCCGTAGAGCAGCACGCCCTTGGGGATCTTGGCGCCGACGGCCTGGAACTTGGCCGGCTCCTGGAGGAACTCCTTGATCTCGTGGAGCTCCTCGACGGCCTCGTCACAGCCGGCGACGTCGGAGAAGGTCGTCTTCGGGGTGTCCTTGGTGATGAGCTTGGCCTTGGACTTGCCGAAGTTCATGACCCGGGAGCCGCCGCCCTGCATCTGATTCATCAGGAACAGGAAGACGACGACGATCAGGACGAAGGGCAGCAGGGAGAGCAGGACGCCGAGGAACGGGTTCTGCTTCGACGGCGAGACGGTGTACCCGTCCGGGATCTGCTTGTCCTGGAACTTGCTCTGCAGCGTGCCGGCGATGGTCACGCCCTGGTCGCCGATGTAGCTCGCCTGGATCTTGGAGCTGCCCTCGACCTTGACGCCGTCCTTGAGGGTGACCTTGATGCTCTGTTCGTCACCGGTGGTGATCTTGGCCGAGTTGACCTTGTTGTCGTTGATCGCCGCCACGACCTGGCCGGTGTCCACCGTCTTGTAGCCGCCGGACGAGCCGACGACCTGCATCAACACGACCACGGCAAGGACGGCCAGCACGATCCACATGACCGGCCCACGGAAGTATCGCTTCACGTCCATCCATACGGAGCGGTGTCGCCCCGTCCCTCCTGCCATAGTGAGTTTGATAAGACAGTTCTTCTGACGGTACCCCAGCATGGTGGCCCGAAGTCGCACGAAGCCGTTTCGACGGCTGGTGAATCCCGTCTCTGCAAGCTTCAACGGCGCGGGGCCCGCCGGGGTTCCCGATCGTCCTACCGGGCTTGGGCCGAGTGGCCCAGTCCTGTGCCCGGTCCGGCTCAGCCGCCGTACACGTGGGGCGCGAGCGTACCCACGAACGGCAGGTTGCGGTACTTCTCGGCGTAGTCGAGGCCGTAGCCGACGACGAACTCGTTCGGGATGTCGAAGCCGACCCATTCGACGTCGATGGCGACCTTGGCGGCGTCCGGCTTGCGCAGCAGCGTGCACACCTTGAGGGTGGCGGGCTCGCGCGAGCCGAGGTTGTTGATCAGCCAGGACAGGGTCAGCCCGGAGTCGATGATGTCCTCGACGATCAGGACGTGCCGGCCCTTGATGTCGGTGTCGAGGTCCTTGAGGATGCGGACGACCCCGGAGGACTGGGTGCCCGCGCCGTAGGAGGACACGGCCATCCAGTCCATGGTGACGGGGGTGGACAGGGCCCGCGCGAGGTCGGCCATGACCATCACCGCGCCCTTGAGGACACCGACGAGGAGCAGGTCCTTGCCCGCGTACTCCGCGTCGATCTTCGCGGCCAGCTCGGCCAGCTTCGTGTCGATCTCTTCCTTGGTGATGAGCACCTGCTGGAGGTCGGCACCCATGTCTTTCGCGTCCACCCGCATCACTTTCGGTCGTCCCGCACTTACGGCCGCACGCGCGGCCTTCGGCTCCCGGCCGCGTGTACGGCCTCCGGCTGCCCCGACCGGCGGCCGGAGGGTCGCTCCGGACGTCGGGTTTCAGCCCTGCCGAATGACCAGTCTGCCACCCTGCCGCTGGGCGACGACCCGGCCGGGGAGGTTGATGGCTCCCTGGCCGCGCCAGCCGGTGATGAGACGGTCGACTTCCTCGATGTGCCGGGCGAACAGCGAGCCGGCGGGCGCACCGGCCTCGATGGCGGCCCGGCGCAGGATCCGGCGCCGTACGGCGGGCGGGAGCGCGTAGAGCTTGGCGCACTCCAGCAGGCCGGTGGCGTCGCGGACACCGGCCTCGGCCTGGCTGGCCCAGGCGTCGAGGGCGTCGGCGTCGTCACGGGAGAGCTGGGCGGTGCGGGCGAGCGCCTCCACGACGCCTTTGCCGAGGGCCTTCTCCAGGGCGGGCAGGCCCTCGTGGCGCAGCCGGGAGCGGGTGTAGGCGGGGTCGGCGTTGTGCGGGTCGTCCCAGACGGGGAGGGACTGGACCAGGCAGGCCTTGCGGGCGGTCTGCCGGTCCAGGTGGAGGAAGGGGCGGCGGTAACGGCCGTCGGCCCCCGAGACCGCGGCCATTCCGGACAGGGAGCGGATGCCGGAGCCGCGGGCGAGGCCCAGCAGGACGGTTTCGGCCTGGTCGTCGCGGGTGTGGCCGAGCAGGACGGCGGTGGCGCCGTGGCGTTCGGCCGCCGCGTCCAGGGCGGCGTAGCGGGCGTCGCGGGCGGCGGCTTCGGGTCCGCCGTCGCGGCCGACGGTGACGGCGACGGACTCGACGGGATCGAGGCCCAGTTCGCGCAGTCGCAGGGCGACCTCGTCGGCGCGGAGGTCGGAGCCGGGCTGGAGGCCGTGGTCGACGGTGATGCCGCCGGCCCGGACGCCGAGCCGGGGGGCCTCGAAGGCGAGGGCGGAGGCGAGGGCCATGGAGTCGGCGCCGCCGGAGCAGGCGACGAGGACGAGCGGGGCGTCGAGCGGGGGCCCGAGCGGGGAGGGGAGCCGCTCGGCCGTCCGGGGCGGCTGCGCGCCCGGACCGCTCGGCGCGCTCAGGGGCGTGCCGGGGGTGTGCTGGTCGTTGAGGATGTCGTGGAGTACGCGGCGGACCGCCAGGCGTATCGCCGCGACCGCAGGATGGGGACCCATGTCCGGTTCCCTTCATGAAGTTTTTCGGGGGGTGAGCCCGAGCCGGTCACTCAGAGTGTGTAGATGGTGACAGAACCGGGCCGTTCCCCGAGCATTGCACGCCTACGCATGGCTCACGGTCCCTCGGACGGGTGATTGGAGGGGCGTTCGCCTGCCGTCGGCCGGTTTCCTCTCACGACACGCGCGTCACCGTCACGACTCGGTCCTGCGGTGCACCCGCGCGATCCACTCCCCAGGCTTGGCGATCTCGGCCTTTGTGGGGAGGGTGTTCGGGGAGGTCCAGACGCGGTTGAAGCCGTCGACGCCGACCTCGTCCACGACGGCCCGGACGAAGCGCTCGCCGTCCCGGTACTGCCGCAGCTTGGCGTCCAGGCCGAGCAGCTTGCGCAGGGCCTGGTCGAGCCGGGAGGCGCCCTTGGCGCGGCGCTGCTGGAACTTCTCGCGGATCTCGGCGACGGTCGGCACGACGCTCGGTCCCACGCCGTCCATGACGTAGTCGGCGTGGCCCTCCAGCAGGGACATCACGGCGGTGAGGCGGGCGAGGACCTCGCGCTGGGCGGGGGTCTGGACGAGTTCCACGAGGGAGCGCCCGCCGTCCTCCTCCTCACCCTCGGGACGGCCGCCGGCCAGGGACTGGGCGGCGTCGCGGATACGTTCGAGGAAGGTCATGGGGTCGACGTCGGTCTCCGCGAGGAACGACTGGATTTCGCCCTCCAAGTGGTCGCGGAGCCAGGGGACGGCGCTGAACTGGGTGCGGTGCGTCTCCTCGTGCAGGCACACCCAGAGCCGGAAGTCGTGGGGGTCGACGTCGAGTTCGCGTTCGACGTGGACGACGTTGGGGGCGACCAGGAGGAGGCGTCCGCCGCCGTTCCGGCCGGCGGGCAGGTCGCGGCCGTCGGGGGCGAAGGTCTCGTACTGGCCGAGGACGCGGGAGGACAGGAAGCTCAGCAGCATGCCGAGTTCGACGCCGGTGACCTTGCCGCCGACGGCGCCGAGGACGGCGCTGCCGGGGTTGCCCGCGCGGCGCTCCTGCATCTTCTCCAGGAGGGGTTTGAGGAGTTCGCGGAAGCCGGCGACGTTGGCGCGGACCCAGCCGGGGCGGTCGACGACGAGGACGGGCGTGTCGTGGATCTCGTCGGTGCCCATCCGGGTGAAGCCGCGGACGTGCTCCTCGGAGGCATTGGCGTGCCGGCGCAGTTCCGCGACGACCGCCCGGGCCTCGTCACGGCTGACGTCGGGGCCCGGCCGTACGAGCCGTGTCGCGGTCGCGACCGCGAGGTTCCAGTCGACCATCCCGGGAGATGCGGTGCCACCGAAGCCAGTCATGCCGTCAACGGTACGTGAGGGGTACGGGTTGGGGCAGGCCGTGGACCGCGGTGGCCGGGGGGCGGCGGGCGCGGTCCCGGTTGGGACAGGCCGTGGACTCCGGCGGCGTGCGGCACCGTACGCGGTCCCGGTCGGACTCCGGCAGCGTCGTGCGGCACCGTACGCGGTCCCGGTCGGACTCCGGCAGCGTCGTGCGGCGGCGGGCGGGGTACCGGTCGGACTCCGGTGTCGGCGCTGGGCGGCGGGCGCGGGCCCGGCTGGGGCGGGCCGTGGACTCCGGCGCCGGGCGCGGGCCCCGTCGGGGCAGCCCATGGACCACGGTGGCGGGGTGCGGCGCCGGACGCGATCCCGCCTGGGGCGAGCCGTGGTCGTCGGCAGCGGCGGCACCGTCCCGGCCGGGGCAGGCCCTGGACTCCGGCGCCGGGCGCGGGCCCCGTCGGGGCAGCCCATGGACCACGGTGGCGGGGTGCGGCGCCGGACGCGATCCCGCCTGGGGCGAGCCGTGGTCGTCGGCAGCGGCGGGCGCCGTCCCGGCTGGGCCAAGCCGTGCACTCCGGCAGCAGCGGGCGCCGTCCCGGCAGGGGCAGGCCGTGCACTCCGGCGCCGGGCGCGGGCCCGGTCGGGGCAGCCCATGGACCACGGTGGCGGGGTGCGGCGCCGGACGCGATCCCGCCTGGGGCAAGCCGTGGTCGTCGGCAGCGGCGGGCGCCGTCCCGGCTGGGGCAAGCCGTGGACTCCGGCGCCGGGCGCGGGCCCGGTCGGGGCAGCCCACGGACCACAGTGGCAGGGTGCGGCGCCGGACGCGATCCCCCCTGGGGCGAGCCACGGACGCCGGCAGCAGCGGGCGCCGTCCCGGCAGGGCCAAGCCGTGGACTTCGGCGGGTGGGGCAGGCCGTGGGCTCCCGCAGCGGCGGGGGGCCCGCCGTCGGGTGGGGTCGGCCGGCGTGGTGGCCGGTCAGGTGCAGCCGCAGCCCGCGAGCGCCGTGGCCGTGTGGTCAAGGGCCGCCTGGGCCTCCAGCGGGTCCGTCGTGCCGGAGGCGAGGAAGGCGAAGGTCAGCAGGTGGCCGTCGGCGTCCACGACGGTGCCGGCGAGGGTGTTGACGCCGGTCAGGGTGCCGGTCTTGGCGCGGACGACGCCGGCCGCGCCGTCGGTGTAGCGGTCGGTGAGGGTGCCGGTGAAGCCGGCGACGGGCAGACCCGTGAGGACGGGGCGCAGGCCGGGGCGGTGCGGGTCGCCGGCCTTGACCAGGAGGGCGGTGAGCAGGTCGGCGGTGAGCCGGTCGTCCCGGTCGAGGCCGCTGCCGTCGTGGAAGGCGGCGCCGGCCATGGGCAGGCCGAGCTTGGTCAGTTGCAGGTCGATGGCCTTGGCGCCGCCGGCGAAGCTGCCCGGCTGCCCGCTGGCCAGTCCGGTCTGGCGGGCGAGGGTCTCGGCGATGTCGTTGTCGCTGTTGGTCAGCATCCGTTCGACCAGGGCGGACAGCGGGGGCGAGGAGACGGTGGCGAGGGTCTCGGCGCGGGTGCTGGCCTTGGAGGGGCCGGGGGACGTGGTGGTGATGCCGGCGTCGCGCAGGAAGCCGGCGAACTCGCCGGCCGCGTCGGCCGCCGGGTCGGTGACCCGGGTCGCCGGTCCGCTGCTTGAGCCGTCGGTGCGGCCCTCGTCGGCGGTCAGGGCGCTGACCGGGGCGAGGTTGTCGTTGACGCCGATGGGGTGCAGCGCGGAACCGGCGTACAGGGTGGTGTCGTAGGAGAGCGTGACCTTGGTGGTGCCACGTTTCTTCAGGGCGGCGGCGGCCCGGGCGGCGAGGGTGCGCAGGCTGGCCCAGGTCTCCGTGCCGGAGGTCTTCGCGCGGGCGGTGAGGGTGGGGTCGCCGCCGCCGACGAGGACGAGTTCGCCGGTGTCGGGTTCGAGGGCGGCGCGGGTGGTGAGGCGGTGGTCGGCGCCGAGCGCGGACAGGGCGGCGACGGCGGTGGCGATCTTGGTGGTGGAGGCGGGAGTGAGCGCCCGGCCCGAGTCGGTGCCGTAGAGGCGTTCGCCGGTGGTGACGTCGACGACGGCCGCGCTGTGGCTGTCGCCGAGCGCGGAGCTGCCCAGGAGGGGCGCGAGGACATCGGAGAGCGCCTGTTGGCCCGGGGCGGTCCGTACGGTGCTGGTGGTGCCGCCCAGGGCGGTGAGGACGGGCGGGGCGCTCGGGGCGGGACGGTCGGCGCCGGTGGACCCGGCCGGGCCGTGATCTGCGCCACCTGACCGCTCCAGGGCCACGGCCCGGTCCCGCTCGGCCGTACGCTGACCGTTGGCGTCCCAGGGGCCGGCTGCGGTCACCACGCCCGCGGCCAGGGCCAGGCCGGCGGTCGCGGCACCCGCGGTGTACCGCCAGGCTCTGGGGGCGTGCGGACGTGGGGGGCGCTCGGGTCCGGGCCGTACGGCGTTGGTGAGCCGGGCGATCCGTGGTCGGGCGGCCGTCACGGCGCGCTCCAGACGGGGTCGTACGGCGTTCGCGATCCGCACCACCCGCGGTCTCGCGGCCCGCCACGGCCTCAGCTCTGGCACGACCACCAGCCCCTTTCGCGATCACACACCTGCGTGAGGGACACTTAACCACCAGAACTATGTGTTGATCATGGAGGAGCCACCGGTGGAGTTCGACGTCACGATCGAGATCCCGAAGGGTTCGCGCAACAAGTACGAGGTGGACCACGAGACCGGTCGGATCCGCCTGGACCGTCGCCTCTTCACCTCGACCGCCTACCCGACCGACTACGGCTTCGTCGAGAACACCCTCGGCGAGGACGGTGACCCGCTGGACGCGCTGGTCATCCTGGACGAGCCGACCTTCCCGGGCTGCCTGATCCGCTGCCGCGCGATCGGGATGTTCCGGATGACGGACGAGGCGGGCGGCGACGACAAGCTGCTGTGCGTCCCGTCCACCGACCCCCGGGTGGAGCACCTGCGCGACATCCACCACGTGTCGGAGTTCGACCGCCTGGAGATCCAGCACTTCTTCGAGGTCTACAAGGACCTGGAGCCCGGCAAGTCGGTCGAGGGCGCGAACTGGGTGGGCCGCACGGACGCCGAGGTGGAGATCGAGCGGTCGTACAAGCGCTTCAAGGAGACCGGCGGCCACTGACCGGCGGGTTTGCCCTCGACGGGCCGCGGCACCCTGGGTGGGGTGGCGCGGCCCGTCTGTGTGCTCATGCGCATACTGAGGCCTACGGAAGGTGTCGTTCAGGGAGCGGTGCGAGGTGACGGAGGCGGAGGACCGCAAGCCCCGGTCCGACGAGGCGCGGTACGACCCGGAGATCACGTCCGAGTTCGCCATCCCCAAGGGCCTCGACGTGCCCCGGGTGGGTGGTGGTGAGTCGGAGACGACCTCCGAGTTCGCCGTACCGGACGGGCTGGAGGCACCGGTGGTGGCGAGCCCGGAGCCGGAGGGGTCGGCGTTCACCCCGCCGCGCACCTACAGCGCGGGGTCGGCGCCGGTCGCGTTCACCCCGCCCACCGGGGTGCCGCTGGTCAGCCTGGTCAAGGACGCGCCGTGGCAGGACCGGATGCGCACCATGCTGCGGATGCCGGTGACCGAGCGGCCGGCCGTGGAGCCGGTGCAGCGCGAGGAGGAGGGCGGCCCGGCCGTCCCGCGTGTGCTCGACCTGACCCTGCGGATCGGGGAGCTGCTGCTGGCGGGCGGCGAGGGCGCGGAGGACGTGGAGGCCGCGATGTTCGCGGTGTGCCGGTCCTACGGCCTGGACCGCTGCGAGCCCAACGTGACGTTCACGCTGCTGTCGATCTCCCATCAGCCCTCGCTGGTGGAGGACCCGGTGACGGCGTCGCGGACGGTACGGCGCCGGGGCACCGACTACACGCGGCTCGCGGCCGTGTTCCGCCTGGTGGACGACCTGACGGACCCGGAGGCCCACGTCTCCCTGGAGGAGGCCTACCGGCGGCTCGCGGAGATCCGCCGCAACCGGCACCCGTATCCCGGCTGGGCGCTGACGCTGGCGAGCGGGCTGCTGGCCGGCGCGGCCTCGGTGCTGGTCGGCGGTGACCTGATCGTGTTCGTCGCGGCGGCCCTCGGCGCGATGCTCGGCGACCGGCTGGCGTGGCTGTGCGCGGGGCGGGGACTGCCGGAGTTCTACCAGTTCACGGTGGCCGCGATGCCCCCGGCGGCGGTCGGGGTGGCGTTCGCGCTGGCGCACGTGGACGTGAAGGCGTCCGCGGTGGTCACCGGTGGGCTGTTCGCGCTGCTGCCCGGGCGGGCCCTGGTGGCGGGCGTGCAGGACGGCCTGACGGGCTTCTACATCACCGCGTCCGCGCGCCTGCTGGAGGTCATGTACTTCTTCGTCGGGATCGTCGCCGGGGTGCTGGTGGTCCTGTACTTCGGAGTGAAGGTCGGCGGCAAGCTGAACCCGGACGCGGCGCTCATCATCAACGAGCGCCCGCTGGTGCAGATCGCGGCGTCCATGCTGCTGTCGCTGACTTTCGCGGTGCTGCTCCAGCAGGAGCGGTCCACCGTGCTGTGGGTGACGCTGAACGGCGGCGTCGCGTGGTCCGTGTACGGCGCGATGCACTACGTCGGCGATCTCTCGCCGGTGGCCTCCACGGCCGCGGCGGCGGGTCTTGTGGGCCTGTTCGGGCAGCTGCTGTCGCGCTACCGGTTCGCCTCCGCGCTGCCCTTCACGACAGCGGCGATCGGGCCGCTGCTGCCGGGTTCCGCCACCTACTTCGGGCTGCTGTCGATGGCGCAGAACGAGGTGGACAAGGGGCTGGTGTCGCTGGCCAACGCGGCCTCGCTGGCCCTGGCGATCGCCATCGGCGTGAACCTGGGCTCGGAGGTCTTCCGGTTGTTCCTGCGGGTGGGCTCGGCCGGCAAGCGGCGGGCGGCCAAGCGGACCCGGGGCTTCTGACCCCGGTCCCGCCCGCCGTCCGTCACGGGGCGCGGTGGTTGCCGCCCTGCTGGTGGTCGTACGGGTACTGCTGCCGGTCCTGGTACGGCGGCTGCTGCTGGTCCTGGTACGGCTGCTGCTGCGGGTACTGCTGGTCGCCGTAGCCGCCGTTCTGGTCCCAGTACTGCTGCTGCCCGTACTGCTGCTGCCCGTACTGCTGCTGCCCGTGCTGCGGCTGTCCGTACTGCTGCTGTTCCTGCTGCGGGTGGCCGTAGGGCTGGTCCGGCTCGATGCGGCGCAGCCTGGTGGTGGCGTCGTCCATGACGGGCTGCTGGTACTGCGGCTGCCCGTACGGGTGCTGGTGCTGCTGCTGGTACCGCGGCTGCTGCGGGGCGGCCGGCTCGGGCTCCGGCCGGGGCCGCCGCTTGCTCTTGGCGCGCGCGCGGAGGAACTCGATGGCGATCGGCACGACCGAGACGAGGACGATCAGGATGAGGATCGCCTCGATGTTCTTGTGGACGAAGCCGATGTTGCCGAGCCAGGAGCCGAGCAGGGTGACGCCCGCGCCCCACAGGACGCCACCGATGACGTTGAAGGTCAGGAACGAGCGGTACCGCATGCCGCTGACGCCCGCGATGATCGGCGTGAAGGTGCGCACGATCGGCACGAAGCGGGCCAGGACCAGGGACTTCGGGCCGTACTTCTCGAAGAACTCGTGCGCCTTGACGACGTTCTCCTGCTTGAACAGGCGGGAGTCGGGCCGGTTGAACAGGGACGGGCCGACCTTCTTGCCGAACATGTAGCCCGCCTGGTCGCCCAGGATCGCGGCGAGGCAGATCAGGGCGATCGCGGCCCACAGCGGGAAGTCCAGCTGGCCGGAGGTGATCAGCAGGCCGCAGGTGAACAACAGCGAGTCGCCCGGCAGGAAGAAGCCGATGAGCAGGCCGGACTCGGCGAAGACGATGAGCAGCAGACCCCAGATGCCGAAGGTGTCGAGCAGATAGTCGGGGTCCAGCCAGCTCGGGCCGAGGGCGAGTGTCATCACGGGTCCGGGCTCCTGAGGGTGGAAGGCGGCTACGGCGGCTGACCGTCGACGGCGTGCCGCACAAAGCTACCAACGTGCGGCGGCGGCCCCGGGTTCCACCGGTGTCTCCGGACGAGGGTGGTACGGGTGTGCACCGTGAGGTGAGGATCGATTCCTGTTCAGGATGTTACGGGCGTTTCATCCGCTTATGGTGAGCCCGTGGTCCAGGACACCGAGGAGCAGGCTCGTACGACCCGCCCGGCGGCCCCCGCGCGGGCCCTGCTGCCCTTGATCGCGCCCGCCGTGGGCGTGGGCGTGGGGGCGAGCCTGGTCTACATCGGGGTGAGCGCGGCGGCGGAGCGGTTGCAGCACGTGCTGTGGGGTCCGCTGCCCGACGCGCTCGGGGTGGGCCGCTACTCGGTGCTGTGGATGTCCGTGATGCTGGTGGCGACCGGGATCGCCGTCGGTCTGGTGGTCTGGAAGGTGCCGGGGCACGCCGGGCCGGATCCGGCGACGACGGGTCTCGACGCGCCGGTGCTGCCGCCGCTCGTGCTGCCGGGGCTGGTGCTGGCGACCGGGCTGATGCTGGCGGGCGGGCCGAGCCTCGGCCCGGAGAACCCGATCATCGCCGTGAACGTGGGCCTGGCGGCCTGGCTGGGCGCGCGGCTGGTGCCCCGGACGCCCGGAGCCGTGTGGCCGATGCTGGCGGAGTCGGGGACCCTCGGGGCGCTGTTCGGGACGCCGGTGGCGGCGGCCCTGGTGATCTCCGAGGCGCTGACCGGCCGGCCGGTCCGGGGCCGGCTGTGGGACAACCTGTTCGCGCCGCTGGTCGCGGCGGCCGTCGGGGCCATGACGACCACCCTGCTGTTCCGCCCGGCCTTCGACCTGGGGCTGCCGCCGCTGGGCCGCCCGGACTGGCGGGACCTGCTGGCGGCGCTCGTCGTCGCCTCGGCGTCCGCGCTGCTGGGCATGTGCGCCGTGTACGCCTTCCCCTACGCGCACGCGGCCTTCCAGCGGCTGCGGCACCCGATGCTGATGCTTCCGGCCGGTGGTGTCGTCCTGGGGGCGCTCGCGGCCCTGGGCGGCCATCTGACGCTCTTCAAGGGACTGTCGGAGATCGGCGAGCTGGCCCGCGACCCGGAGGGCCGGTCGGCCGGGCAGTTCGCTCTGCTGGCCGTGGTGAAGCTGGCCGCGCTGCTGGTCGCGGCCTCCTGCGGCTTCCGCGGCGGTCGGATCTTCCCGGCCGTCTTCGTCGGCACCGCCCTCGGGCTGTGCGCCCACGCGCTGGTTCCGGCCGTGCCCCCGGCCCTGGGTGTGGCCACCAGCGTGCTGGGCATCCTCCTGGCGATCACCCGGCAGGGCTGGGTGAGCCTGTTCACCGCCGCCGTCCTGGTCTCCTCGCCCGCCGTCCTCGCCCTGCTGTGCATCGCCTCGCTGCCGGCCTGGCTGCTGGTGACGGGACGGCCGCAGATGCAGTTGCGCGCGGACGGCACGGCGGTCCGCTGAATATCCCTTCTGGAGGCAGTCCATGGCTCTGCACAAAGGCCCCGCGAAGCACGAGCGGCGCACCATGTCGGTCAACCCCTTCTACGGGGAGGCCAACCCGGTCGGCGGCATGGCCGAGGCCCCGCCCACGCACCGGCTGCCCGACGCGCCGCTGCCCCCGTCGACGGCGTACCAGCTGGTGCACGACGAGCTGATGCTGGACGGCAACTCGCGGCTCAACCTGGCCACCTTCGTCACCACCTGGATGGAGCCGCAGGCCGGGGTGCTGATGTCGGAGTGCCGGGACAAGAACATGATCGACAAGGACGAGTACCCGCGCACCGCCGAACTGGAGCGGCGCTGTGTGGCGATGCTCGCGGACCTGTGGAACGCGCCGGACCCGGCGGCCGCGGTGGGCTGTTCGACCACCGGTTCGAGCGAGGCGTGCATGCTCGCCGGGATGGCCCTCAAGCGGCGCTGGACGCAGCGCAACGCCGACCGCTACCCGGGGGTCCGGCCGAACCTGGTCATGGGCGTCAACGTGCAGGTGTGCTGGGAGAAGTTCTGCAACTTCTGGGAGGTGGAGGCGCGGCTCGTCCCCATGGAGGGCGACCGCTTCCACCTGGACCCGGGGGCCGCGGCCGAGCTGTGCGACGAGAACACCATCGGGGTCGTCGGTGTCCTCGGCTCCACCTTCGACGGTTCCTACGAGCCGGTCGCGGAGCTGTGCGCGGCCCTGGACGCCCTCCAGGAGCGCACCGGCCTGGACGTCCCGGTCCACGTCGACGGCGCCTCGGGCGCGATGGTGGCGCCCTTCCTCGACGAGGACCTGGTGTGGGACTTCCGGCTGCCGCGGGTGGCCTCGATCAACACCTCCGGCCACAAGTACGGGCTGGTCTACCCGGGCGTCGGCTGGGCGCTGTGGCGGGACAAGGAGGCGCTGCCCGAGGAACTGGTCTTCCGGGTCAACTACCTCGGCGGGGACATGCCCACCTTCGCGCTGAACTTCTCCCGGCCCGGCGCCCAGGTGGTGGCGCAGTACTACACCTTCCTCAGGCTCGGCCGCGACGGCTACCGCGCGGTGCAGCAGTCCACCCGGGACGTGGCGACCTCGCTGGCCGGCCGGATCGCGGAGCTGGGCGACTTCCGGCTGCTCACGCGCGGCGACGAGCTGCCGGTGTTCGCGTTCACCACGGCCGACGACGTCACGGCGTACAACGTGTTCGACGTCTCCCGGCGGCTGCGCGAGAGCGGCTGGCTGGTGCCCGCGTACACCTTCCCGGCGAACCGGGAGGACCTGTCGGTGCTGCGGGTGGTGTGCCGCAACGGCTTCTCGCACGACCTGGCCGACCTGTTCATGGCCGACCTGAGCCGGCTGCTGCCCGAACTGCGCCGGCAGCCGCAGCCGCTGACCCGGGACACGGACGCGGCCACCAGCTTCCACCACTGACCCGGCGGGCGTACGGCGGGTTCAGCGCTCGTCGTCCGGGTGCCGCTCCCCCGTCGCGTACGGGTTCTCCTGCCCCTCGGCCAGCACCCCGACGAACGGCTCGCCCTCCCCGGCGAACGTGTACGCGCCCGCCTCCAGCCGGTCGATCAGCCCCTGCGTCCAGGCCGCGTCGGAGTCGGCCGTGTGGAGCCAGTAGTGCATGATCTCGCCGATGTGGCCGAGCCGTCCGGGGCCGTCCTCGGGGAGGTAGTGCCCGGTGACGGAGCCACGCCACCGGGCGATGCGGCGGATCCGCTCCCCGAGCAGCTCCAGCGCCTCGGCGCGGGGCAGTTCGACCAGGAAGCCGAGGGCCGCCGACCGGACGTCCGGCTTCTGGTCGTAGGAGACCAGGGCCTCGCGCAGCAGCCGGAAGAACTCGTCCGTGCCCCGCTCGGTGATCTCGTACTCGGTGCGCGGCGGGCCGCCCGCCGTGGACGGCGCCACCTCGTGCGCGTGCAGCAGTCCCTGCTTGGCCAGCTGCTTCAGCGCGTGGTAGATCGAGCCCGGCCGGGCGTGCGACCACTCGTGCGCGCCCCAGTACTCCAGATCACTCCGCACCTGGTACCCATGGGCCCGCCCGTGCTGCCGCACCGCGCCCAGCACGAGAAGACGGATCGCTGACATGGGCCAAGCGTAGGACCCGGCGCGGCCGGCTCTCGGGGCGCCGCCGTCCGGCCGCCGTCAGTCCCGGGAGCCGCCCTGTTCCCGTGCCACCAGTTCGAAGGCGGTACGGCCGTCCAGGGACTCGCGGATGATGTCGGCGTGGCCGGCGTGCCGGGCCGTTTCGCGGATGAGGTGCAGGCAGACCCAGCGCAGCGAGACGCGGCCCTCGGGCGGGAACCATGGGTCCGGCGGCAGCGGGAAGGTGTCGTCCAGGCTCGGCGCGGAGCGGATGAACGTCTCCGTCTCGGCGGCGACCTGCTCCCAGTACGCCAGTTGCGAGGCGACCGTCTCCTCGCCCACCAGCTGGTGGGTCTCGTGCCAGTTCGAGGCGTCGCGCGCGACGGCGGGCGGCTCCTGCCGGGCCCGTGCGATCCAGCTCTGCTCGACCTCGGCGGCGTGCTTGAGCAGACCGCCGAGGGACAGCTCGCTCGCGCTGGGCCGGGAGCGGGCCTGCTCCTCGGTCAGCCCCAGCAGCGCCCGGCGGATCCCGCCGCGCTGCTCCTCGATGAACGCGAGCAGCGCCCCCCGCTCGTCGCCCTTCGCCTCCGCCGGTACATGCGTGACCATGGCCTGCCGCCTCTCCTCGGTGCGTCCGCCGGGGCTCCTCGCCCCGACATCGAAGGACGCTACGGGGCATAGAGGTCAGATCCTGGCCTCTATGCCCCGACATCCGGGAAGGGTCAGAACGGGAAGCCGCTGCGGCCGTGCTGGACCGAGATCCACTTGACCGTGGTGAAGGCCTCCAGCGTGGTCTCGCCGTTCAGCCGGCCGAGGCCGGAGTGCTTCTCGCCGCCGAAGGGCACGAGCGGCTCGTCGTGCACGGTGCCGTCGTTCACGTGGAACATGCCGGTGTCGATCCGCTTGGCGAAGGCGACACCCCGCTCGACGTCCCCGGTGTGCACGGCGCCGCTGAGGCCGTAGGGGGTGTCGTTGACGATCCGGACCGCCTCCTCCTCGCCGTCGAACGGGACCAGGAAGACCACCGGCCCGAAGACCTCCTCGCGCAGCAGCGCGGAGTCGGCGGGGAGACCGGTGAGCACGCTGGGCTCGACCAGGTTGTCGGTCGTGGCGCCCCGCACCAGCGCGGTGGCCCCTTCGGCGAGCGCCTGCTCGACGGTGCCGGAGAGCGCGGCGGCCTGCGCGGAGTTGATCACCGGGCCGATGACGGTCTCGGGGTCGCGCGGGTCGCCGGTCTTCAGGCTGCGGACCTTGGCGACGAACTTCTCGGTGAACTCCTCCTCGACCGAGCGGTCCACCAGCACGCGGTTGGCGGCCATGCAGACCTGGCCCTGGTGGACGAACCGGCTGAAGACCGCCGCGTCCACCGCGTAGTCGAGGTCGGCGTCGTCCAGCACCACGAGCGCGCTGTTGCCGCCCAGTTCGAGCACCGAGCGCTTGAAATGGCGGGCGCAGACGGTGGCGACGTGGCGGCCGACCTTGTCGGAGCCGGTGAACGAGATGACCTTCGGGACCGGGTGCTCGATGAACGCGTCACCGATCTCGGCGATGTCGGTCACGACCACGTTGAGCAGGCCGCCGGGCAGTCCCGCCTCCTCGAAGATCTTCGCGAGCAGGGTGCCGCCGGCGATCGGGGTGTTCTGGTGCGGCTTGAGGACCACGGCGTTGCCGAGCGCGAGCGCCGGGGCGACCGACTTCAGCGACAGCAGGAAGGGGAAGTTGAAGGGGCTGATCACGCCCACCACGCCGACCGGGACGCGGTAGACGCGGTTCTCCTTGCCGTCGGCCGGCGAGGGCAGGATCCGGCCCTCGGGGCGCAGCGCCAAGTGGACCGACTCGCGCAGGAACTCCTTGGCGAGGTGCAGCTCGAAGCCGGCCTTCACGCGGGTGCCGCCCAGCTCCGCGATGATCAGGTCCGCTATCTCCTGCTCGCGGTCCTCGATCAGGCGCAGCGCCCGCTCGAAGACGGCACGGCGGGTGTAGGGGTTGGTCTCGGCCCACCGCCGCTGGGCGCGGGCGGCGGCCCGGTAGGCCTCGTCCACCTCGTCGACCGTGGCGACCGTGATGGAGGCGAGCTTCTCGTCGTCGTAGGGATTGAAGTCGATGACGTCCCAGGAGCCGGTGCCCGTGCGCCACTCGCCGTCGATGTACTGCCGGGCCAGGTCGGTGAAGTAGGACGACGCCATGTGATCCCTCAATCGCTAGCGGCCACCAGATCTACGCCATGTCTGATCACTCGTCATCGTACGTGTGAGTCATGAGAGTTGGCGGAGTCCCCGGAGCAGGTCGCGGCTCTCGCCGGGGCCGGGGCTGTCCTGCTGCAACTCCTTGAGCGCCTGCTCGTACTGGGCGACGTCCTCGCGCTTGTCGAGGTAGAGGGCGCTGGTGAGCTGCTCCAGGTAGACCACGTCGGACAGGTCGGCGTCGGGGAAGCTGAGGATGGTGAAGGCGCCGCTCTCGCCGGAGTGCCCGCCGAAGCCGAACGGCATGATCTGCAACCGCACGTTGGGCCGCTCGGAGACGTCGATCAGGTGCTGGAGCTGGCCGCGCATCACCTCGCGGTCGCCGTAGGGGCGGCGCAGCGCGGCCTCGTCCAGGACGATGTGGAACTCGGGGGCGCTGTCGGAGAACAGGTGGCGCTGGCGCTCCAGGCGCAGCGCGACCCGGCGTTCGACGTCGGCGGCGCTCGCGCCCTTCATACCGCGCCGGACCACCGCGCGGGCGTACTCCTCGGTCTGGAGCAGGCCGTGGACGAACTGCACCTCGTAGACGCGGATCAGCGAGGCGGCGCCCTCCAGGCCCACGTAGGTGGGGAACCAGCTGGGCAGGACGTCGGTGTAACTGTGCCACCAGCCCGCCACGTTGGCCTCCCGGGCGAGGGAGAGCAGCGACTCGCGCTCGCCCCCGTCGGTGATGCCGTACAGCGTCAGCAGGTCTTCCACGTCTCTGGTCTTGAAGCTCACCCGGCCCAGCTCCATCCGGCTGATCTTCGACTCGGAGGCGCGGATCGAGTAGCCCGCCGCCTCACGCGTGATCCCCCGAGCTTCACGCAGTCGCCTGAGTTGCGAGCCGAGCAGCATCCGCCGCACCACCGATCCGGGCTCTCCCGCGCTCACGTTCGCCAGCCTCCCCAACCGTCTTCAGGTGCCGCAGTCTGCCACTAAAACACTTCGAGCAGTACTCGCGCGGTTACGGAAACGGAAAGAGGTCGGCCGTTTCTGCCTGGTTGGGAACGGTGACAGGTCGGGACCACTGACGGAATTCGTGGCGAAGATGGCAGAAAAAATGGCCAAGAAGCGGTACGGGCAGGGCCATTTCGGTCACGTGCACGTGCATCTGCCCTTGCATCTGCTGTGCGCTTCCGAAACCATGGTGCCGCGCCACCGCTGCATCGCAACGACCGCGAAACCGGGGAGTGCCTCGCATGGGGACGAATGGATCGACCATGCTCAAGCCGTTACGGCAGGGCCTTCCGCCGCTGGACCCCGCGACCGTGTCCGATGCCGCCTCCTGCGCCCTGCCCGCCCGGTACGAAGCGGTGCGCGAGGCCCGGCGCTTCACCCGCGCCACGCTGGACCAGTGGGACCTCGGCGACCGCTTCGACGACATCTGCCTGGTCGTCTCCGAACTCGTCACCAACGCGCTGCGGCACGCCGTACCGGCGGCGCAGGGCCGGTGCGTGGAGCCGAACCCGTCGGTACGGCTGCATCTGCTGCGCTGGACCGAGCGGCTGGTGTGCGCGGTGCGCGATCCGAGCCACGAGTCCCCGGTCCCGCAGGACTCGGACGACTTCTCGGCGGAGTCGGGGCGCGGCCTGTTCCTGGTCGACTCCTTCGCCGACAGCTGGGGCTGGCACCCGCTCGCGGGCACCCTCGACGGCAAGGTCGTCTGGGCGATGTTCCGGCTCGGCCCGGCCGGCTGACCCACCGCCGTGCGGAGTGACGCGCGTGTTCTACGCGCGTCACCCCACAGGTTCCGGAGCGGCGGACATCGTTGCCATCGGCCGCCGCACCGGACCGGCCTCTCAGCTCGCCGTCAGGTGGTCGAACTCGCCGTCCTTGACGCCGAGGAGCATGGCTTCGATCTCCGCGCGCGTGTAGACGAGCGCCGGCCCGTCCGGAAACCGCGAGTTGCGTACGGCGACATCGCCGCCCGGCAGCCGCGCGAACTCCACGCAGGATCCCTGGGAGTTGCTGTGCCGACTCTTCTGCCAGGCCACGTCCAGCTGCGTGGCAGCCATGCCGTTGTACACGTCGTACCCCCCGATAACGCCGTCAGCGTCGCGGTCCACAGGTCGCTCCCCGCTGGTGCACTGGCTGATGTGGCCATGGATGCTGTAGTCAACTGACCCGGATCATAACCCTGTTCACGTGCAAATGCTTGAGCAGATGCACGTGCACACGTGGTGGTCCCGTGGTTACAGCTTTGACGCACCAGGAAGAGACGCAAACGGCGCCCTTACTGTTCCCTTCCGCCTCCTGTCGAAGCCTTCCGATGCCGATGCCTTGCGATGCCTTCGTGAGTGCGGTCAGCGGCTGGAGTACGGCAGCAGCGCCATCTCCCTCGCGTTCTTGATCGCGCGGGCCAGCTGCCGCTGCTGCTGGGCGCTGATCCGGCTGACCCGGCGGCTGCGGATCTTGCCGCGGTCGGAGAGGAACTTCCTCAGCAGGTCGGTGTCCTTGTAGTCGATGCAGGTGATGCCCGCCTGGTCCAGCGGATTGGGGCGGTTCTTGACGGGCTTGCGGTCGCTCTCGCGAGGCATCAGACCTCCAGCAGGGTGTCGAAGGCGGACGGGAGTTGCTGCCAGGCCTCCCGCCCGGCGGCGTACTCGGTGTCGGTGAGCAGGCAGGAATCCAGCAGGTGCGCGAGTCCGTCGCGGTCGAGGGCGGGCGAGGTGAACACCAGGTGGTTGCAGCGGTCGCCGTGCTCGGGGTGCCAGGCCAGCGCGGCGGCGGCGCGGCGCACCGGCGGCACCAGCTCCCAGGCCGCGTCCGGCAGCGCGGCCAGCCAGGGTCCGGCGCGCTCCACGCACAGCGCCCCGCCGGCCGCGTCCCAGTGCAGCAGCGCGTCGGGCCGGTCGGCGAGCCAGAACCGCCCCCGGCTGCGGGCCGCGGCACAGGTCAGGTCCTCCAGCGCCGCGTACAGCCGCTCCGGGTGGAAGGGGCGGCGGTGGTGCCAGACCAGGGTGGAGACACCGTGGTCGTCGGCCTCGACCGGGAGCAGGGCGCAGGCCGGGTGCTGGGCGGCGGCAGCGGCCTCCACGTCGAACCCGGCCAGCGCGGCACGGGCGAGGGGACTCCGGGGGCAGGTGTGCGCCTCGCTCGGGGCGGCCGGGCCCGCCGGAGTGCCGTGGCCGATCGGGATCCGGCGGGCGGTCGGGTGCAGTTGGGCGAGCAGTTCGCGGTCCTCGTCGTCGGCCTCCGGGGACTCGGCCACGGCCAGCACCGGGGCGTACTCCAGCTGCCGGGCGAAGGTGTCGGCGACCGTGCGCTGGTCGGTGGCGGCCGCGGCGAGGCCGACGTCGGCGAGGTCGTCGCCGTTGCCGAGGTAGGGCAGCACGAGCGCCGGATCGACCGCGGTGATCACGGAACTGACGGTCAGCCCGCCGGCCGTGATCACCTCCGCCATCGCCTTGGGCTCCACGGAGTCCCACAGCTCCACGACCGCGAGCCGCACCGCGGCGTCGTCGGCGAGCCGCAGCAGCTCCGGCACCAGGTCCTCGCGCAGGGCGCAGCACGCGCAGTCGTTGACCAGCGGCGTCTCGCCCGTGTTCAGCAGGCCCGTCCGGTCGCGGACCGTGCGCACGACGGTGCCGGCGGCGGCCGTCGCCAGGTCGTGGTGGAGGACGACACTGCCGGGCACGTCCGCGAGCAGCCGGGCCACGGCCGCCTTACGGGCGTCCCCGTGCAGTCCGCCCACGACGGCCACGGTCAGGCTCACGCCCCGCCCCGCTTCCCGTACCGGCGCTCGAAGCGCTCCACGCGTCCGGCCGTGTCCAGCACGCGCGCGGTGCCCGTGTAGAAGGGGTGGCTGACGTTCGAGATCTCGACGTCCACGACCGGGTAGGTGTTGCCGTCCTCCCACTCGATCACGCGGTCGCTCGTCATGGTCGAGCGGGTGAGGAAGGCGTGCCGGGCGGCCCGGTCCCGGAAGACGACCGGGCCGTAGTCCGGGTGGATTCCCTCGCGCATGGCGGTCAGCGCTCCTCTCGGAAGTCGACGTGGCGGCCGGCCACCGGGTCGTACTTGCGCAGCGTCAGGCGGTCCGGGTCGTTGCGGCGGTTCTTGCGGGTCACGTAGGTGTAGCCGGTCCCGGCGGTGGACCGGAGCTTGCTGACCGGGCGGAGTTCGTTGCGTGCCATGCTGCTACCTTACTGAAAATGAATTCCATTAGCTTCAACCACTGAGGAGAGCTACGTCACCATGTCCGCGCACTGCATGCTCACCGGGGTCCAGCCGGGCTTCGGCAACCGCGTCTCCCACTCCCACCGGCGCACCTCGCGCCGCTTCGACCCCAACATCCAGACCAAGCGCTACTGGCTGCCCGCCGAGGGCCGGTACATCCGGCTGCGGCTGAGCGTGCGGGCGATCAGGACCGTCGACGCGATCGGCGTCGAGGCGGCCGTGGCCCGCATCCGCGCGCGGGGGGTGCGGGTCTGATGGCGAAGAAGAGCAAGATCGCGAAGAACGACCGGCGGCGCGAGGTCGTGGCCCGGTACGCCGAGCGCCGGGCCGAGCTGAAGGAGATCATCCGCCGCCCCTCCTCGTCCGAGGCCGAACGGCTCGCCGCGCAACGCGAGTTGGGCCGGCAGCCGCGGGACGCGAGCGCCACGCGCGTGCGCAACCGCGACCAGGTGGACGGCCGCCCGCGCGGCTACCTGCGCACCTTCGGGCTGTCCCGGGTGAACCTGCGCGAACAGGCCCACCAGGGGTTCCTGCCCGGTGTCCGGAAGTCCTCCTGGTAACTGCTGGTAGCTTGCTGCGGGCCGTCCGGCGGGGCGGCCGGCCGCTACAGCATGGGAGCTTTCCGGTGACTTCTGCGAGGGGCACGGCGGGGACGGTGTCGTCGGGTACGGCGAGGGGGGCTTCGTCCGGTAGGGCGAGGGGGGCTTCGTCGGGCAAGGGGAGGCGTACGCCGGGCGTGGCCGGCCGGCGCGTGCGGCGTGGGGCGGTCGCCGCGGTGGGGCTGGCGGGTGCGCTGGCGCTGGCGGCGTGCAGCGGTGGCTCCGGTGACGGTTCCCCGTCCTCCTCCAGTCCTGCCTCCCCAGCATCCGGCACCGCTTCGTCGGCCGTGACCGGCGCCTCGGGCAAGCTCCAGGGCAGCTGGATCACCACCACCGGCGGCAAGGTCGTGGCCCTCGTGATCACCGGGAAGCGGGCCGGGGTCTTCGCGACCGGGGGAACCGTGTGCAGCGGCACCGCCGGCGAGGAGGCCGGTATGCGGATGATCCACCTGAGCTGCGCCGACGGCAGCAAGGACCGGGTCACCGGGATGATCGACTCGGTGGACGGCAAGACGCTGAAGGTCACCTGGTCGGGCAAGGCGGGCCAGGAGACGTACACCAAGGCCGAGGGCGGCAAGCTGCCGTCGGGTCTGCCCTCGGACCTGTCGACCACACCGCAGCGTTGACGGCGCCGTACCGTGGGCTCGGCCGGTCACCCGAAGCGGTGGTTCCTCCGGAGACCCGAAGCGGTGATTCGGGTGGGGCGCGCGAACGGTGCCCCCGCGCAGGCGCCATGATGCAGGTGCACCGTCACGAACTCGATGGGGACCTGCTCATGCGCGCCTTTCCGCTCACCGTCACCGCCCTCGCCGCCGCCCTGCTGCTGACCGCCTGCGACAGCGGCGGCGGCCACAGCGGCGACAAGAACAGCTCGGCCTGCGAGATCGGCGGTGTCTCGGTGCAGATCGGCTCGGCGAGCGTCGCACCGGCCGCCGGGGACAGCGGCGAGGTGCCGGTCAGCATCACCAACCAGAGCAAGCCCTGCACACTGGACACGTTTCCGGGCGCGGTGCTCAGCGGCGACGGCGAGCACAAGGTGCCGGTCCTGAAGGGCGCGAAGGCGCGGCAACTGAAGCTCGCCAAGGGCGACTCCGCGACCTTCAGCATCGGCTACGTGCGCGGCAAGGCGGGCGAGACGAGCAGCCTGGCGGCGAAGAGCGTGAAGATCAGCCTGCCGGGCGGCGACGAGACCCGCGACTTCCCGTGGTCCTACGGCCCCATCGCCCTCAAGGACACCACGCCGGACGCCTCGGTGAGCGCCTTCCAGCAGGTCGGGGACTGAGGCGGGCCGGCGTCCGGCGACCGGCTCAGGGCAGCCGGGGTCTGTTCCCGACCTGCGCCCGGTCCGCCGCCGCCCTGCCCTCGGTCCAGCCGGCCTCGTCGCTCACCCCGCGCAGCCGGGTCGTGGTGGTCTCGGGGAACATCCGCTCCAGCCGGCCGGTGACGGCTATCTCACGGGTGGCCAGCACCGGCAGCAGATCCCGGCTGACCTGGCTCCGCGCGACGGCGGCGAGCCGGTCGCCGACCCGGTGGGCGTAGGCGGCGAGGAACGACTGCCGGAAGGTCTTGGTCCGCTTCCGTCCGCCGGCGCGCTGGGCCGCCTCCGCGCGGGTCATCGCGTGCGTGGCCTGCACCAGCAGCGAGGTGTACAGCAGCTCGACGGCCTCCAGGTCGGCCTCGAAGCCGACGACCGTGGAGAAGCCGAAGGGTTCGTTCCACACCGCGCGGCAGTGGTTGGCGGTGGCCACCGCGTCCAGCAGGACCGCCTTGGCCTGTTCGTACGGCGGCTCGACCCCGATCCGGCAGGCGCCGGGCGCGTCCGGAGCGGGCGCCTCGGCGGCGAGCAGCGCCTCGTCGACGCTGTGCCGGGCCATCAGCTCCTGCGCCTTGGCGCTGAGCGCCTCGGCCTCCTCCGGGTAACCGGTCGCCTCGGCCTTGGCGAGCAGCGCGCGGATGCGGGTGAGCATGCGGGTGGCGGCGGGCGCGGCGGAGGTCCGGCGGGTCTCCTCCTCCAGGGGCTCCAGGGCGGGCAGCCGCAGCAGCAGGCGGTACAGCTCCAGGGCGGTGGTGGCGTGCGTGAAACGGTCGGCCCCGCGCGCGGGGTCCTCCGGGAGCGCCTCCAACTGGGTGGCCCAGCGGCGCCCGCGCGGCCGGTCCCGGCCGGCCTGCGCCCGGATCAGCGCGGCGGCCAGGCGTGCGTGCGGCTCCTCCAGCTCGCGCCGCACGAGCCGTACGACGTCGGCGGGCTGCCAGCCGCGCCGCCAGGCCGCCGCCACGAACTCCTCGCCCCGGCGCGTGAGTTCGGCGTCCGCGGCGGGGTCGGCGGCGAGCAGGGAGGCGCCCGTGTCGAGGCCGGTGTCGGTGTCGTCGTAGAGGGCGGCCCGGAAGGCCCGCTCGACGGTGCTGGCAGTGCTGGTCACGCCGTCGATCGTGCCATGCCGCACGGACAGCGCAGGAAATCCGTCCACAGCCTGTGGAAAACATCGGCGGGTTCGGCTGCGAGGTGACCACGAATGTTGACTGTCAACCAACGGTTGACGGTCGTCTGGGGGCAACCTACGGTTGACACATGGCGACCCACGGAAACAACCCCACGGCATCCGTACGCCTCGACGACCTCATCGAGGCCATCAAGACGGTTCACAGCGAGCCCCTGGAGCAGCTCCAGGACGCGGTGATCGCGGCCGATCACCTCGGAGACGTGGCCGACCATCTGATCGGCCACTTCGTCGATCAGGCCCGCCGCTCCGGCGCGTCCTGGACCGACATCGGCACGAGCATGGGCGTGACCCGGCAGGCGGCGCAGAAGCGGTTCGTGCCCAAGGAGTCCGCCGACCTCGACCCCGGCCAGGGCTTCGACCGCTACACCCCGCGCGCGCGGAACGTGGTCATGGCCGCGCACAACGAGGCGGTGGCCGCACGCACGGCCGAGGGCCGGCCCGAACACCTGGTCCTCGGACTGCTCGCCGAACCGGCGGGCCTGGCGGCGAAGGCGATCACCGCGCAGGGCACGCCCCTGGACGCCGTACGGCAGGCGGCAGGCGCGGCGCTGCCGCCCGCGGCGGAGCAGGTCCCCGACCTGATCCCCTACGGCCCGGACGCCAAGAAGGTCCTGGAACTCACCTTCCGCGAGGCCCTGCGGCTCGGCCACCACTACATCGGCACCGAGCACATCCTGCTGGCCCTCCTGGAGCACGAGAACGGCCGGGGCGTACTCAGCGGCCTCGGCATCACCAAGTCCGGGACCGAGGAGTACGTCGGCCGGGTGCTGGCCCTGGTGCTGGAGCAGCAGGAGGACGCCGGGGCGGAGGCTCCGGACTCACCGCAGAGCTGAGGAGGGTGCCGTACGGCGCCCAGCCAGCCCCTGCGGGAGTGGAAATCGCAGGTCAGGGCGATTGTCAGACCCCCCTGCCACAATCGCAGTCATGACCGACCGGTGGGCGCTCGCTCCGGCCGAGGACGGTGGCGTGGACGTCGCCCCCCTCGGTCCGGACGGGCTGCCCGCCGGGCCGGTGCGGCGGGAGAGCGATCTCGCCGGGGCGGTGCGGAGCCGCCCGGAGGTGACGCGCTGGGTGTGGCGGTCGACCCCCGATGTCTATCCGCGTCTGCTCGCCACGGGGGTGCGAGTAGAGCGGTGCTACGACATCGAGGACGCCGAGACCCTCCTGCTGGGCCACGAGGGGCGGTACGGCGAGCCACGCTCGGCCGCCGCCGCCCTGGCCCGCCTCCGGGGCGGCCCCCTACCGCCCGACCCGCCGCAGCGCGCGGCCCAGCCGGGCGCGCAGTCGCCGCTGTTCGAGCCGGCCGGCGCCCCGCTGCCCCTGGCCGACCTCCTCGCGGTCTACGCCGAGCAGCAGCGGCGCCACCAGCGGGCCACCCACCCGGACCGGATGCGGCTGCTGACCGCCGCCGAGTCGGCCGGGATGCTGGTGGCCGCCGAGCTGAACCGCACCGGCCTGCCCTGGAGCGCCGAGGTCCACCGCGACCTGCTGCACGGCCTGCTCGGCGAGCGGTACGCGGGCGGGGGCGAACCGCGCCGGCTCGCCGAGCTGGCGGACGAGGTGTCCGCCGCCTTCGGCCGCAGAGTGCGGCCCGACCTGCCGGCCGACGTGGTCAAGGCCTTCGCGCAGGCCGGGATCAAGGTGCGCTCCACCCGCCGCTGGGAGATCCAGTCCGTCGACCACCCGGCCGTGGCACCGCTGCTGGAGTACAAGAAGCTGTACCGCATCTGGGTGGCGCACGGCTGGTCCTGGCTGCACGACTGGGTGCGCGAGGGCCGCTTCCGGCCTGAGTTCCAGGCCGGCGGCACCGTCACGGGGCGCTGGGTGACCAACGGCGGGGGCGCGCTCCAGATCCCCAAGGTGATCCGGCGCGCCGTGGTCGCCGACCCCGGGTGGCGGCTGGTGGTGGCCGACGCCGACCAGATGGAACCACGGGTGCTGGCCGCCATCTCCCGCGACCCCGGGCTGATGGAGGTGGCCGCCCGTGAGAGCGACCTCTACCAGTCGGTCTCCGACCGCGCCTTCTCCGGCGACCGGGACCAAGCCAAGATCGCGGTGCTCGGCGCGGTCTACGGCCAGACCTCCGGTGACGGCCTGAAGAACCTCGCGGCCCTGCGCCGCCGCTTCCCGAAGGCGGTCGCCTACGTGGACGAGGCGGCCCGCGCGGGCGAGGAGGGCCGGCTGGTCCGCACCTGGCTGGGCCGCACCTGTCCGCCGGCGGCCGGGGCGGGCGAGGACGCGGCGGAGGAGGCCGGCATCCCGGTCGACGAGGACGGCCGCGAACCGGAGTCCGACGGCTGGGTCCCCGGCTACGCCTCCGGCAACTCCCGCGCGCGGGGCCGCTTCGCGCGGAACTTCGTCGTACAGGGCAGCGCCGCCGACTGGGCGCTGCTGCTGCTCGCCGCGCTGCGCCGGGCCTGCGCGGACCTGAAGGCGGAGCTGGTCTTCTTCCAGCACGACGAGGTGATCGTGCACTGCCCCGCCGAGGAGGCCGACACCGTGGTCCGGGCGATCCGCGAGTCCGCCGACCTCGCCGGGCTGCTGACCTTCGGCGAGACACCGGTCCGGTTCCCGTTCAGCACGGCGGTGGTGGAGTGCTATGCCGACGCCAAGTGAGCGAAGACAGGGGGTGGTTCGACGGCCGGCACCGGCGGTCAGCCGTCGAGCAGGTGCCGCAGCTCCGCCAGGACCGCCAGGACCGCGCGCTCGTCCGTGCCGTCGAGTGCCGTGAGCGCGGCGCGCCAGGCCTCACGCGCCTGTGCCCGGCGTCCCCGCTCGCTCAGCAGCAGGCCGTGCTGATGCCGGGCGAGACCGCCCATGTGGCGGTCGGCGCGGGCGTCGGCCCGGTGCAGCAGCTCGGCGCACTCGGCGCCCGCCCGCTCGCCCTCCCCCAGCTCGCGCAGGGCGCGGACCAGTCCGAGCCGGGTCTGGGACTCGCCGTGCCAGTCGCCGTGTCCGCCGAGGATGCGCAGGCTCTCCTCGAAGTGCCGGGCGGCGGCGGCCGGTTCACCGAGGGAGAGATGGGCGTAGCCGATGTTGCAGTGTGCCGTGTGCCGGATGAGGACGGCACCGATGGCGTCGCCGATGGCCAGCGAGCGGCGGTGCTGTTCGATGGCGGCGCGGGGGTCGGTGTGCTCGTGCAGGTTGCCGAGATGGCTGTGTGTGACGGCCTCGCCGAACGGGTCGTTCAGCTGCCGCGCGTACGTGAGGCTCTGCCGCAGTGCCGCCTCCGACTCCTCGAACCGTCCAAGACCCTCCAGCAGCAGCCCGCGGTTGTTCAGGCCCCGCCGGATCCGGGAGGCGTCGCCGAGCCGGCGCCAGATCGCCAGGGAGCGGTCGGTGAGGTCGAGGGCGTCGCGCTGCCGGCCGGTCAGGAAGTGCGGGGCCGCGAGGTCGCCCAGGGCATACGCCTCGGCCGCCGCGTCCCCGAGCCGGCGTGCCGCCCGGAGCCCGGCCCGCCCGAGCACCTCCATCTCGGCGACCCGTCCCCGGCGCTGCACACAGGGGAAGAGCAGCCGGACCAGCACGCAGAGGTGGGCGGTGCGGCGCGGGTCGGCGGTGCCGGCGTTGCGGGTCACCAGGGCGACGATGTTCTCCAGCTCCGCCTCGGCCCAGGCGAAGGCCACCTCGGCCGACGGGAAGCACGGCAGCGCGGCGACGTCCTCGGCATGTTCGACCGGCTGCGTGCGGGTCGCCCGCCGCCGGTCCTCCAGATCGAGCCCCGGCTCCATGGTCACGGCCAGCACCCGCTCGGCGACGGCGGCGTACCAGCGCAGGGCGGTCAGGTCGGGGGGTGGGGTGGCGGGCTCCGCAGTCGGGGTGGCGGTGGTGGCCGGGGTGGCGGTGGTGGCCGGGGAGGCGGGCTCCGCAGTCGGGGTGGCGGTGGTGGCCGGGGTGGCGGGCTCCGCGGCCGGGGAGGCGGTGGTGGCCGGTGCCGGGATGGCGGTACTGGTCGGTGCCGGGACGTCGAGGTCACGCGGTGCCGAGTCACGCTCGCGGGGGCGGGGGCTGCTACCGGACACGGTGGCACTGTCGACGGATCCCGGACCAGCGGAGCCGTCCGCTGCCGGACCAGGCCCGCCCCCGTCGACATCGGTGCCGGCCGAGGGCGTGACGGCGGCGAAGCCTGAGACGCCGCTGCCGTCTCCGAAGCCGACGGCGTCCTCCCTCCGCCCCGGCTCCGCCAGTTCGCGGGCGAAGTCGCGGACCAGGGCGTGGGGGGCGTAGCGGCCGTAGGCGGTCTCCTCCAGGAGGGCCACGTCGACCAGTCGGTCCAGCGCGGCCTCGGCGCGGCGTGCGCTGATGCCGGTGAGGCGGGCGATCAGGGGGGCGCCGTAGACCGGCAGGTCGAGCGCGCCGATGTGACGGAGGGCGAGGGCCGCGTCCCGGTCGGCCTCGCGTCCGGCGGCGGCCAGCGCGTCGTGGGCGACGGCCAGGGAGCGCCGGACGCTCAGGTCGTCGTACTCCAGGTGGTGCAGGCGGCCGCCCGTGGCGGCCAGTTGGCCCGCGAGCACGTCAGGGGTGAGGGCGCTGCGGGCGGCGAGCCGGGCGGCGACGACCCGCAGCGCGAGCGGGAGCCGGCCGGTCAGCTCGACCAGGGCGTGCCCGGCGTCCAGCCCCTGCCGTCCGCTCACCGCCCGCAGCAGGGCCGCGCTGTCCTCGCCGGTCAGCGGGCCGAGCGGAAAGCGCCGGGCGCCGTCGAGCGCGGTGAGCGGGGAACGGCTGGTGACGATCACCGCGCAGCCGGGCCCGGCCGGCAGCAGGGGCCGTACCTGGGCCGCGCTGGCCGCGTCGTCCAGTACCAGCAGGATGCGGGCGGGTGCCAACAGGGAGCGCAGCAATGCGGCCGCCGCATCGGGGTGCTCGGGGATGCCGCGGGGCTCGGCGCCGAGGTCGCGCAGCAGGGCCGCGAGGGCCTGAGCCGCGGTGAGCGGGGCCATGCCGGGGGTGGCGCCGTGCAGGTTGACGTAGAGCTGGCCGTCGGTGAAACGTTCCCGCAGCTCATGTGCCACGTGCAGGGCCAGCGCGCTCTTGCCCACGCCCGCCATGCCGCTGACCACGGCGACGGCGGGTGCCGGAGCCGGCGGTTCGGTCAACGCCCGGCGCAGGTCGACGCGGACGGCGGCGCGCCCGGTGAAGTGGGCGGGCGGCGCGGGGAGCTGGGCGGGCCGCGGGGTGTGCCGTACGGCGGCGACGGCCGGCGGGCCACCCGCGCTGCCTGCGTCCAGGCCGCTCGCGGCGGCTCGGCGCACGTCAGCGCCCTCGCGCCGCCCCTCGTCCGGCCACCGCCCCTCGCCACCGTCGCGCAGCACCTCGGCATGCGCCTCGCGTACTGCCGGGCCGGGCTCGACGCCGAGTTCCTCGATCAGGCGGGCGCGCAGATCGCGGTGGACGGCCAGCGCCTCCGCCTGGCGGCCGGTGCGGTGCAGGGTGAGCATCAGCTGCCGGTGGTACGCCTCGCGCAACGGGTACTCGGCGACCAGTGCCGCGAGTTCGGGTACCAGGGCAGGCAACCGGGGTCCACCGAGGGCCACTTCCGCGTCGTAGCACCACTCCAGCAGGAGCAGCCGCGCCTCCTCCAGGCGCTGCACCAGGGCGTAGCCGCCGAAGTCGGCGGGCAGACCGCTGAGCGGGGTGCCGCGCCATAGGGCGAGCGCGGCCGTCCCGGCGCCGACGACACCGGACCAGTCCCGCAGGGCGTGCGCGGCACGCGCCTCACTCACCCGGGCATCGAACGCATGGACGTCCAACTCACCCTGGTCGACGCGCAGCAGATACCCCGGGGGTACGGCTTTGAGCCGTTCGGGGTCGTCCAGGAGTCGGCGCAGTCGGGTGACGTGGTTGTGCAGCGAGGCGTGCGCGGAGACCGGCGGCATCCCGCCCCACAGGGCGTCCTTCAGCGACTCGACCGACACGACCCGCCCGGGCTCCAGCAGCAGCGCGGCGAGGAGGGCGCGCACCTTGGGGCTGCCGATGGCACGGATACCGTCGTCGGCGTCCTGAGTCGGGGTGGGGGACGGCGTCCCGTTCGGCGGCCGGTCGAAGAGGACCGGCGGTCCCAACAACCCGAACCGCAGTCCGACCCGCAGCGCGTACCGCCGCATCACGCCGCTCCACCGTCTCCCCGCGCGGCCGAGGACCGACCGCGCTCCGCGACGGGCCCACGCCCGCCGTTCCCTGGCGGAATCCCGCCCTGCCGCAACGGTTTCCCGCCATCTTCCGTCGGCCGCCACGGCACCGGACCCGCCCGCTCCCGGGCCCCTTCCACCACCGCCCCACGACTTCCGGCCAACTGGCCCGCGATCTGCCGTCGAACCGTTGGCCACATGTTAGCGATCCGTTGGCGACAGTTGATGTGATCATTTCCATCGGAACCGGCCCGACGGCGCGCGCATGGTCGCGTAACTCGGGGGAGTGTCGCCACAGGCCGGATCCGGGGACGCAAAGGGGCCCCGGTCGGCGGAGGTGAACGCCCGGGGCCCCGTCCCGCTCCCGTTTCGCACGGCCATACTCTCGCCGTCGCCCACCAGGTTGAACCCGGCATCAGGGCCGCCGTGCGAGGCCCAGCCAGGCCGCGTCGTGTTCACGACCGCCAGTCCCAGCCCGGTTCGGTTTCCATGCGGCGCACGAACTCGGAGAATTCGATGAGCTCCCCGAAGTTCGTGTCCACCCTCGTCCGGCTGCGGATGAGGCCGCCGAGGAGAGCCTTCGCCGACTCGGCGTTCCCGTGCTCCACGGGGACCGCATACGGGCCCCGGCGCCACGCGCGTGACCTCTTCAAGTCCGAGTGCCCGGATGTCCGCCAGCAACTGCTCACGGTCCGAGCCCGGCACCAGCAGGACGAGGGTCGGTCTGGTCAACGCCGTCGTGTCCCTCCGCCGGTTCCGCTGAACCTCTGGGGCAGGACACCCTTCGCCCACATGGCATCCAGCTCGGCGAACATCCGGTCCGAGTCCTCCTCCAGTTCCTCGCGTTGCCTCGGGCTGAGGTCCGCCCAGGGATCGTCGAAGGTAAGGCCCGGGGGCAGGGGGCTGGTTGCTCCCGTCGCCCTTCGGCAGTGCGCACACCAGGTGTAGCTGATGACCGTCGGCCGGTTCGGCCGGTCGGCCCGGTGGAGGTAGCTTCTGACGGCCACCTCCCCACACGCGGGGCAGCGCCACTCGGACTGGTCGAGCAGGAACCTGCGCTCCGCCGCCAGGGTCTGTACCTCGGCAGGCTCGAAATTCTTCATCTCGGCGCTCACCCTCCTGTCCGCTTCCTGAAGATGCCGAGCATGCGCTGCCCGAACCGCTCGGCCACGGACTCCTTGCCACCGAAGTCCTTGTTGCCCATGCGGCTGAAGCTCCAGTGGTGATAGCTCTCGTGGAAGATCGTCGCCACCGCCGTGTCCATGTCGGCCAGGCCCATGTCGGAGATCTGAATCACGGGCTTGCCCCTGGGACCGAGCTCAGGCTTGGCGCCCGGGTGCGGACTGTACCCGTAGGAGGGAAGCCCGTCTGCCGTCGTGATCTCCTTCACGTGCACTATGTCGTAGTTCTTCACGCTCATGCCGGCCCGGCCAAGGGCCATCTTGACCTGCTTGATGCTGACCCCGGCACCGTTCTTGCCGCCCGGAGCCGCCTGCGGGTCGTCTGCCTTCTTGTTGCCGCAGTTGTGCACCAGGACAGACGTCGTGCCGGCGAGCACGTAGTACGTGTGGATGTCCGCGACAGTCAGGTTGTGGACCGTACGGGTCTCGGTCCGCTGCTGGATCGCTGTGATCCGGACCAGCGTGCCTGCCCCCGTCCGCAGCCACTCGCCCTGCTCCAGGTCCTCGGCGTCGACCCATTCGTGCAGCGCGGGCACCCAGAAGGGGTGGCCGTCCGTGGCGGTGATCGTGGCGGTCGCGTCACCGCGGTCGCCGTCCGTGTCGACGGTGACGTCGACGAGTTGCTTGACGCCGTGTCCGGTGATGGTGGTGGTCACCGGCTTGGCCGCGGTCTCCCCGGTCTCCGGGTCGGTGGCGCGCACCTCGTCACCCGGCGCGAGGTCCTCAATGGGCTTCTCGGTCCCGTCTGCCATCAGCACCGTGGTGCCGGGGAGGAAGCTGTTGCCCACCTTGCAGGACGACCCCTCGGCGGGCGGATCGGCGTCCTTGGTATCCGACTTCTTCTGCGCCCCGTCGTTCTTCTTGCCGCCGGAGTCGCCCTTCTTCGCCTGAGACGCGTCCTTCGCCTTGGCAGGCGGGGCCGGTTCGGGCTTCGGCTTGGGCTTCGGGGTCGACGGCGGGGTGACATTGTCGGTGTTCTTCGCGACGTCCTTGACCTTGTCCGCCGCCTTGGCGGTGTCCGTCGCCGCGTCGACGGCGTCGACGGCCTTGTTGACGTACTTGGCGCCCTTTGCCGCACTCGCGCCGTAGCCGACGATCGGAATCGCGGAGGCGTAGGACAGACCCGCGTCGATGTAGTTGCCCTCGGCCGTATACCACAGACCGTTCAGCAGGTCGGCGGGTTCGCCGAAGCCTGGGACCAGGCCCGCGACATCCAGAGCCCCGTGGCCGATCGGGCTGATCCAGGACTCGCCCCACCAAAGCCCCGTCGGGTCGGGGAACACGAGCGGGTTGTTGCGTCCGTACGCGAAGGCGTTCAACTGCTGTGTGTCATTGACGTCGAGCATCGGGTCGGCGGACAAGAACCGGCCGATGGCCGGGTCGTACTCACGTGCGCCGATGTGGATGAGGCCGGTGGACGAGTCGGCCGTGCCGCCGACGAACGCCTTGTCGCCGGGCCACGCGGTCGGCTTCGCCCCCCGTACTTCGCCGAACGGCAGGGTACGCCGCTGAGTGATCGCCGAGTCCGCGGCCTTGATCGCGATCTCGGAGGTGCCGTTGACCCCGCCGACGAGCCAGGTCACACCCGCGGTCGTGCGCACCGCGATCTGCTGGCCGCCGTGCGAGTAGTAACGGGTGCCGCTGAGTGTGTTCTTCGCGGTGTCGAGACGGACTTCCTGAGCACCCAGGTAAAGGGTGACCGCGCCCTTCTCCTTACGGAGCAGGCGGTTGCCGTCGGCGTCGTAGACGAAGGACGTCCCGTTGGCTTCGTCCAGCTGTCCGGACGCGTACGGAGTGACGGCGGTCAGATGTCCCTCGTCGTCCCAGTCGAGCTTCTGGTCGACCGCGGGAGCAAGGTCGGTGGCCGCCTTGGTGCGCCGAGTGGTGTTGCCCGTCTCGTCGTACTCGTAGGACTGGGCCGCCGTGACCTCCTTGGCGGAGGTGGTGGTGCGCACCTCGGCGGACTTCACCGCGTGTGCGTGCGGTTTGCCCGTGCCGTTCGGGATGTAGGTCGTCGTCTGGGTGGCGGCCGCCGTGCCCATGGTGCCTGTCGCGTGACGGGTCTCAGCGGTGCGGTTGCCCGCGGAGTCGTAGGCGTACAAGTGCCAATACGGTGCGGGGCCGCCGATGGTGGCCTCGCCGGCGCTCGCCGCGCAGCCCGTGGCCGTCTGGGTCCAGGCGTCGGCGAGGCGGCGCAGGTAGTCGTACGTGAAGCACTGGACGTCCGCCGTCCTGCCTTCCGGTGTGTCCGCGATCTTCTTGATGTTGCCGGCCAGGTCGTACCCGTAGGTGACATCCACGTCCGGGGTCTTGACGATCTCGCGGTCGATGCGGGCGCGTTCCAGGCGCCGGGTGCCCTCCTCGTAGGTGTTGGTCAGCCAGGTGTACTTGTCGGCGCTGGCGGTACCGAGCGTGAGCTGGAGGACTTCGCCGTAGTTGGAGTACCGGGTCTCGCGGGCGTAGTCGCTGGTGTCACCCAGGGTGAACGACGGCAGACCGGTGGCGGTGTAACCCGTGGCGATGGTTTCCGCCGGGAGGTCACCGGCCGCGGGGAGTTCGATCTCCCCAACTGAGCCATCCGGCTTGTAGGAGGCCGTGGCGGTGTAGACACCGGCCAGCTTGCCCTCGGAGGCCGGGATGGAGATCGAGGTCTTCAGTGGACGGCCCGCCGCGTCGTAGGCGTCCACGGACGAGGTGTACGCCTTGCCGTCGATCCACTTGGTGGACGAGGCCAGCCGCCCCTTGCCGTTCGGAACCGTCGTGCTGTCGTACTCCCAGCTGGTCAGCTTGGTGTCGCCCCGGGACAGGGAGCGCTTGCGTGCCAGCTTGTCGTACTCGTAGGTCAGCGTGACCCTGCGGTCGTCCTTGACCGTCTTGAGCTGGTCGAGGTCGTTGTACGTCATGTGCGTCTCGCCCACGTCGGGGTCGGTGGCGAGAATCTGTCGGCCGCGCACGTCGTACTCGTACAACCAACGGTTGCCGGCCTCGTCCTTCACCTCCGTCAAACGGCCCGCCGCGTCGTACGCGTAGGTCGTGGTGTCCGCGTCACCGTTCGGCGAGGATGCCTTGAACTCCAGGACCTTGATGTTCTGCCCCTGGGCGTTGACGTAGGTCGCGGTCGGCGTCTCGCCGTCCGGCGGGTCGATCGTGGTGTGGTCGCCGTGGTAGGCGGCCTTGGTCCGCCACTTCTCCTCCCCTGCCACGCGGAAGATCTCGTCCGTGGGCCGCCCCGCCCCGTCGTACACCGTCTCCGTCTCCCGAGGCGTCCCCTCGGACGCGTCCGCCACGCCCACGAAGGTCGTGCCGATGGCGGCGGAGTTGTAGAAGGGGCCGATCTCCTTGACGGCCAGGCCGCGGGAGTCATACTCGGTGGTGGTCACGACACGGCCGGAGTTGGCGGCCGGGGTCTGGGACTGGCGCTCGCGCAGGAGCCCGTCCTGGAGCTGATGGCTGACCGCGACGGAGCCGTTCGGCAGGAGCGACTTCGTGGTGGTGACGACCGGGCCGTTGTTGCGGACCAGGTAGGCGTACTCCAAGGACGGTGTGTCCGAGGACTTCGCGCGGCCCGGTAGCCAGACCTTCAGCAGGCGGCCGAGGGCGTCGTAGTCCAGGTCGGTGCGCTGCTTGTTGGCGTCGACCGTGGCGGTGACCAGGCCCCAGCGGGGGTCGACCGTCGAGGTCGTCGAGTTGCCCACCGGGTCGGTGACCTTCATGCCGGTGACCGGGCCGCCCGTGGTCGGCGTGTACGTCGTCCTCGTCGTGTTGCCCTGCTGGTCGGCGGAGTCCGTAACCCGGCCGTGGACGTCGTACTTCGCGGTCGACGTCGTCACGTACTGCGGGGTGCCGTCGTCCGCGTAGCCCTTGACCTTCTCGCTGCGCACCACGTCGCCCTTGGTGGGCGTGGTGCCGTAGGTGTCGGGGTCGTCGTACCAGGTGCGGACGTCGGAGATCGCCTCGCCCTTGTAGGACGGGGGGCCGTCGTCGCAGTTGACCGGGACCACCGTCACGCGCTTGAGGAGCGTGAGCAGATTGGCCTTGGTGTTGCGGTTGTAGCTGTTCGTCGTGCAGGTGTCGTCGTCCGGGTCGGACAGGTCGCCCGAGTCGGAGGAGCGCTCCAGCATGCCGTAGGAGTCATAGAAGTGCTCGATGGCGGCGCGGCGGACCTTGCCGTCGTCGAGCGCGGTGCGGGTCTTCGTCGACTTCACGGCCGCGTACGTCGCCTCGTCGCTGCCTTCGGTCGCCGTGGCCTCGGACTTCCAGGGGGTGCTGACAGTGCCGGAGATCTCCTCGCTGCCGTTGTAGGTGCGCTGCTCCAGCTGGAAGCCCTGGTGGCGGGCGTCGTCGCGGACCTTGGTGCCGTCGGAGGCCGTGACCGAGACCGACTTGGTGCCGCCGGAGTCCTTCTCCCTGTCGCCGTCCATGCCCTGGAGGTAGGTGGTCTCGGTGCGCAGCTGCTTGCTGCCCGCGTCACCGGTCTTCACGGTCACCTTGCGGAAGCCGCGCCACTGGTTCCAGGTCTTCTTCTTGGTCTTGACGAGCTCGCTGTCGTCGAAGGCCCAGGCGGCGCCCGCGTAGTCGTAGGAGGTGACCTTGTTCGGGCCGGTGACGGTGACCTCGTCCTCGATCACCGTGTCGACGACGAACTTGTGGAACCAGTCCTCCTTCTCCCCGACCGTGCCCTCCTTCGACCAGAAGGACGGCATGCACCGCTTGGTGTTGGTCTCGGGGGTGGGGAGGTTCGACGGGGTGCACTCGGTGGGCTTGTAGTTGACCGAGATGGTGCCGCCGGTCTCCGACTGGATGGCCCGGATGCGCCACTTGTACATGGGCAGGCGGTCGTCGGCGCCGGTGTCGACGCGGTTGGCGTCCTGCCGCTCGTAGAAGGTGACTTTCGGAAGCTTGTTCGCGCCGTCCTTGCCGGAGTGGGTGACGGACTCCAGCCACATCGCCGGGGAGTGGGTGGTGTCGGCGCTCTGGTACTTGTGCGCCAGCTCCCACTCGTCGACGTCCGTGTACGTCTTCCCGTCGGACGCCAGGACCTGCGTGGTGACCTTCGCCAGGCGCTTGCGGCTGAAGAAGGTCGGGGACCACTGGTCTTTGCACTCGGTGTCGGAGGTGCAGATCTGCTCGAACGGCACGTCCGGCCAGCGCTTGGCGGTGGACTCCTTCAGGTCGCCGGGCTCACAGTCGGCGGCGGCGCCGGTGCAGCGCTCGGCCGTGGAGAAGACGACCTGGGCGGGGGCGGCGGTGGCGTTCTCCTTGCCCTCCTGCTCGCCGTACTCGACGCGCTTGAGGTAGCCGCCGCGGTCGTACGACACCACCTTGTCACCGCGCACCGAGTCGTACTTGTTGGTCTCGGTGCCGTAGTAGTACGTCATCGAGTTGCCGTGGACGTCGACGACGTAGTCGAGGTTCCAGCGCCAGGTCTGCTGGCAGCGGGACTCCTTGAAGGTGTCCTTGTGGCAGGGCTCGTCCTTGTCGTCGCCGAAGACCGGGACCTCCCAGGAGGAGCCGGTGAACTCGGTGTCGGCGGACTCGCGCTTGCCCTTGCCGAAGTAGTAGCGGGTGCCGTCGGTCGTGGTGACGACCCAGTACTCCTTGTCGTCGTCGGAGTTGAAGCCGCCGGTCCTCCGCTCGACGCGGGTGCCGTCGTCCTGCTTGAGACGGAACTCGTTCGCCGACTTCTTCACCAGCTCGCCGGCCCGGCCGCCGAAGTTCATGGTGGCGTTGTCGGAGTGCCAGCACAGGTCGTACTTCTGCGACCCGGCCTCGTCGTGGCCGTCGTCGGTGCAGGAGCGGTACAAGCGCTCGATGTAGCCGGCGCTGAGGTCGAAGCCCTCGCCGGCCCAGGAGGTCTGGTTGTTGCTGGAGGCAGTACGGCCGTCCGTGGACGCCGAGTTGTAGGCCAGGCCCAGCTGCGGGGAGGGACCCGCGATCGCGGGCGGGACACGCAGCGGGTACTGTCAGGTGAAGGAGCCGGTCTGAGCCGCCACCTGCCAGGACGCCGAAGGGGCGAGGGACGTCGCGGTGTAGGAGCCGGAGCCTCCAGAGGGCGCGGCCGAGACCGCAAGCAGCGGGGCCTTCGTGCCCACGGCGGCGGGCACGTCCGCGGTGAGCTTCTGCGCGCGGACGTCGTTGCCAGTGGCGAGCGGCGTGACCGTCTGGCAGGCCGCCGCCTTCGGCGTGGTCAGCGCACAGGCCGGCAGCTGGACCAGCCGCAGCCGCTGCGCCCAGTCCCCGCCGTAGGCCTGGGCGAAGGACGCGTATTCGACCTCCACCGAGACTTTCGCGGGCGCGGCGGCCGTGGTCAGGGAGGTTCGTGTGTCCGCGTTGGTGACCTTCAGCAGCAGGCCGTCGATGCCGGCCTTGCGCGCGGCATCGTGGCCCAGGACGTCGACCGTGGCCCGGGCGAGGGTGGCCGCGCGGGCCGAGCGGGCATGGGCGGCAGCGATCCGCACCGGGAGGCCGCCTGCCTTGATGCTCCGCGGGGCCCTGCCACCGTCCAGGGCGACGGTGGCGCTGCCCGGCTTCGGCCAGGACGCTTTCGGAGCGCGTGAACTGCCGTACCCCGCAAGGTGCTTGAGCGGAGTGACCTCACCGCCCTCCTCTACCACGGGGGTGGAGGGCACGTCCTGGGTCTTGGGCCGTCGCTGCTCCCGGGCATCGTCGTCACCGAGTGCGGGGGCCGCCTGAAGCAAGGTCAGGGTCAGGGCCGCGGACACCGCTGCGGCCAGATGTTTCGCCCATCTATGGACGTGATGTCTCCGTGTTGAGCGCATGCGCGCTCCCCTCCCGTGTGATGTGGGGTGCCCGGGCGCCGGTCGACTGCCGTGCGCCCGGGCGAAGCCGCTCTGGTCAGGAGCCGCCGGTTGCCGGATGAGCTAGTCGTTCGCGAGCCGGTAGATCTCGGTGCCGGAGAGCAGGCCGGGTACCAGGCGTACGTCGTCGATGTCGCCGGCGAAGTAGTCGTGCCACGCGCCGTCGTACTGGGCGCGGCCTATGTTCAGACCCTTGCCTGCGTTCCAGACACCGGTGACGGTGGTGCCGCCCTGCTCTTCACCGTCGACGTAGAGGGTGAACTTCCGTGCCGCCGGGTCGTAGGCGCCGGCCAGGTGGGTCCACTTGCCGACGGTCGCGGGCCGCTCGCTGGTCGCCATGGCGCGGACGATGTCGGAGCCGTCCTTGTCAGCGATGTGGCGGCCGAAGATCCAGCGCTTGTAGGCCGTGGAGTAGTAGAGGTTGAGGCCGTTGCCGCTGGTGCCGGCCTGGCTGATCACCGAGATGTTCTCGCTCAGCGAGGTCGGCCGCACCCAGGCCGAGACGGTGAACGCCTGTCCCGTGTGGACGGCGGAGGCGGCGGTGGCGTAGTCGCTGCTGCCGTTGAAGCGCAGGGCCTTGTCGGCTGCCTCGGTTGCGGAGTGGTTGCCCGCGACCCAGTCGGCGCCCTTGACGGTGAGGTCACGGTCGTGGCCGGAGGTGTCGGGGGCGGTGGCGCCGGAGGTCTGGTCGAGGCCGTAGACGGCGGCGGCGCAGGTGTCGGCGAGGGCGTCCGCGCAGGCGCGATCGGCGGTGAAGATGTACTTCTCCAACGGACCGCGGTTGCCCGCCCGGTCGACGCTGCGGACGTACAGCACGTTCGGCCCGAAGGACGAGGTCGGCACCTCGATGGTGGCGTCGCCGCCGAGGCTCGCGGGTGTGGCCTTGCGGCCGGGGGTGTCGCTGCCGAGGTCCCACTCGTAGTACTCGACATCGTTCTTGAAGACGGAGTCGGAGTTGCCGTTCGCGGAGAGGGTGAAGTGTCGCTTGACGCCGACGGGCAGGTCCGCCTCGCCGTCCGCCGGTTTCACCAGCGGCTTGGTGTCGGGCCGTTCGGTGTCCACCACGAACTCGCACCAGTCGGACCAGTCCGAGTAGCCGGAGTCCTTCAGCTTGCCGGTGGAGCCGTCGTAGAGCTGGGCGTGCCACTTGTAGCCGTGGCCGTGGACGAGCTCCCTGACGGGCATGCTCTCCTCGAAGACGCCCTCGTTCTGCGGGCCGTCCTTGCCCTCGTAGACGATGGGCCGGCCGTCGACCTGGTCCCAGACGCGGAAGGTGGCGGTGAGGTTCTGGCCGGTGCCGTCGCTGTAGGAGTCGGCGTCGGTGCCGTTGACCGCCATGGTCGGGGTGTCGTCACGGATCCACGGGCGCTTGGTGTTGTCCGTGGTGCAGGTCTTCTCCTCCGGGTTGGCCAACCGCTCGTTGTAAGGCTTGCCCGGAGTGGTGTTGTACGTGACGACCAGCTTGGCGTTGTCGCCGCGGAACCGCTTCCAGGAGTTCGCGTCGTCCTCGTCGGCGGCCCGCAGCGAGAAGGCGATCGGATCCTCCGCCTTGGCCTTCTTACGGACGGTGGAGGTGAGGTTCTCGTTGCTCTCGTCGGCGTTGTCCTGGAAGTCGACCCAGCTCGCCGGGGCATCCGGGCTGCAGCTGTCGCCGCGGCCGTAGGCCACCGTGCGGTCGACCATCAGGTCGCCGTCCTTGGGCTTGTTGTTCCAGTTGGTCGCGGAGTCGACGCCGCCCTCGGCCACCGCGTGCAGGTTGACGGTGCTCTTCTGGCAGGAGAAGGAGAAGGTCTCGTAGACCTCGAAGACCGCCTTGGAGATCGTGCGGTTCTTCCATCCGGAAGTGCCGAACTGGAAGTACATGCGGTTGGTGTACGGCGAGGAGCTGCACACGTAGTAGGTGCCGCCGATGGACTTGTACGAGCAGCGGCCGACGCCCTCGTCCTTCTTGAACTTGTGGAACTCGGTGCTCGGGTGTGCGCTGGAGACGTACAGCCACTCGCTCTTGGACATGCCGGCCTCCGGGTCGAGGTAGACCGGGAAGTGGGTATCGGAGGCGGTCAGCACGGAAGCGTCGGGCTCGACGGTGACGGCGGACGAGGTCACGTCCAGGCCCATGTCGGCGACCTTCGCGGCAGCGTCGGGCGCGTCCTCGACGGGGGCGCCGGAGCCGGAGGCCGGCACGGCGTCCGCCGGGACCTCCTCGGCAGTGGTCGCGGAGTCCCACATCTTGGGTGCCTGGCCGGCGAAGATCCGCTCGCCGGAGGCGTCCACCGCCTGCAGTCCGCCGGTCGGGCCGGTGGTCAGATCGAGCCCCTCGGAGCGTACGGGCAGGCGCAGTTGGGCCAGCTCCGGGTTGTGCGCGGCCTCGGGCGTCTTGACCTTCAGGACGTACGAGTAGCCGGTGACCGTGGCGCTGGCCAGCAGGTCGACGCCGGGGAGCACCTCGCGGTACTCAGCGGTGTCGCCGTCCAGGACCGGCTCGGGCAGCGGCTTGGGCCAGCGCAGGGTGAAGGACTTGCCCTCGTCGCCCAGGGTGATCAGGTCGGTCGAGCCGGCGCCAGCGAAGGCAAGGCCGACGACGGCTGCCTTCGGGCCGACGGTGCCGTCGGCCCGTCGCTCGAGCGCGGCGTCGGCCTTCTCCCAGCTGCCGTCGGGGCGTTGCACTCGCTGCGGTTGCGCGCTGGTCTCGCTGGTGAGGCTGCCGTCCGGGTTGGCGAAGACGAGTTCGTCCTCGGTGCGTCGCGCGGTGATCTCCACCGGTTCGCCGGTTTCTGCGGCCAGGGCGAACGCGGTCGCCTCGGCCGAGTTCGGTGTGCTGCCGGCCGCGTCGGCCGGACTGGTGGTAGCGGGCAGTGCACCCAGGACGACGGCGCCACCGAGCAGCACGCCGAGCATCCGGGCGGCACGAAGCCGCTGAAACCAAGGGTTGGTCATGCCCTTGTCCCCCTCCGGGCTCTCCCCAGAGCCCGCTATGAAATTGATGTGTCCATGCTGTGAAGCAGTGACGAAAGAAACCTATGGGATTCCCTTTACCGAATCAAGGACGTTTCAAGACCAACCCGCCCCACAGGTCACGCCGAGCTCGCGCAGAGTATGCACAACCCCATCGGTGGGCGTTTCTGCCACGGTTCGGCACGGAGCTGCGCAAGCTCAGCACAGCATGGCGTGGGTTCCTCCGGCTCCTTGCCCAGCCTCGATCAGGAACGGCCACTGCGAGCCGGAGGACGCTATCCCTGTACGACGGCGTCACTGACGGGAAGATGTCCGACAGTGAGGTTGTCAAGATCGGACAGTCCCACCGCTTCCGATCGCCGCATCGAAGACGGTCTGTTCACCCCGTCGGCACTGGGCCACGACAGGCCACTGATGGAGCGTCACGCACGCCTGTCCACCGGTTGTCCACCGAACCTCATTGCGTAGGCCCGAGCCGCCCCTCCCAGATAAGCAAAAGCCCAGCTCAGAGACTCAAGCCCGCAACATGGTCACGGGGAACGCAACCCCGAACCTACGCATTACGATGCGCAGACAGCGAGTGCCCGATTGGCCGGGATTCCAAGGTCAACGGAAACAAAAAACCCCAGGTCAAAGCCATGACCTGGGGTCCCCCATGGAGCCGCTTTCGGGATTCGAACCCGAGACCTACGCATTACGAGGGCCTGCAAGATCATTCCAGGGGATGCCGGGCGATGCCGCCGCATCCCGTTTTCGCAGACCAGAGGCTCGCGCCGTTGATCAGCATGATGGCCGGTCCGCCCTTGTGCCACCCAGTCCGCTCACGCAGCGAGATTGATCATTTTGGCTTGGCGGGCACGACGAAGGACTCCCATGATCCGTTGGCGTCCTTGATGGTTTGCTCTTTCGCGCAGATGTACCGCCACGTGCCGAACTCGCCGAAGTCCTGGACGAGGCGCGCCCAGTCCCCAGCAGCAGCTTCTTCTCCAAGACCTCGGGGCCGTTTGCTCGATCGTCGGCCATGCCCCAACGACCCAGTAGGTTTCCTCGACGTCCAAGAGGATGAAGTCCGGGTCGTACTTCAGCTCCGCACCGGCAACGCACCTCACGTGATCGCGACATGGCGCAACCTCGCCATCGACACCCTGACGCTGAAGGCGTCACCAACATCGCCGCCGCCCTACGCCGCACCGGCTGATGCGCTACTCCCACCTTGATCATGCTCGGCCCCACCTGATCACGAACCGGTACATCACGCGAGAACGATGAAACCCCGCCCAGAGGTATGGCTCATCCGGCACTTCGCCGAACTATCCAGCGATTCCACTCCCATCAGCTTCCGCCTGACCCTCAATTATTTCGCTCGAAATACGCCCAAGGACCGCTTCGGCATCGGGATCATCGAAGCCCATTCGCCCCGTTTGGCGATTGTATCTATTTACCAGCACCTGAGGCCACGGCGAAGCTAGTCCACTGATCCGCTCATATTCACCCATCTCCGCATTGGCCGGGGTTTTCACATTCTGCAGATCAATCAGTAGATCCGGAACAGTAAAGAATTTCGGCAGATGAAAGAAGCGATCATTCCGTCCAAGAATTACTCGTTTGCATCTCGCGCGCAAATCCTTGGAATCCTTTTCCAGTTTCGCGCGGCGCAACTTCTCGTCTCGACTCCAACCACCGCGTGGCGCTGCGGCGTCCTTGAGTCGACGCCACTCGAGATCAGCATCACCCCAGGAAAGAAAGGGTTCGACTTCGAGAAGGGGATCCGCTGCCACCAGAAGATGCCGGTCCGCCTTTCCGTTGGCCAGGTCACAACTGGGTGTGAGCTGCACCCAGTAACGTTGCGTCCCCTGGTGCAACAGAAGGTCACCCGTATCAAATTTCTCCCCCATGGGAGGAACTACATAGATACGGGACGGGTGCCAGTTGCTGGGCGCAGCCAAAGCTCGCCCCACAGGGCCACGCAGTCGATCCTCCCCATCGAGGGCCAGCGTCAACTCCAGCGATCGCGCCAAGCGCGCCACCAGGAGTGTGGTCTTCTCATCGGCGTCATATTCTCCCAGCGACGACCATTGCTCTGCGATATCCCAGAGGTACTCACGGGTGACCTCTCGGACGTGGTCGGAGAGACCTCTCACGGCAATCGGCAACGTACTGTTGAAAGCCACCCTCACCGCGTCTAGCAGAACATCGGTGCGCTCCTCCTTTCCCACAATCTGCACAACAGGAGGCTGAGCCAGAGCCTCGACCCTCTCTGTATATGCGGTATAAAAGACGACCGGAACAAATCGAGTGGATTTCAGGTTGTCCAGCAGCTGCTCGCCTGCGTCGTCACTGCCCTGATCGTCACGAACGTCGAGAATTACGACATCGACCGTCTGCGCGCTCAGGATTGTCTCTGCCTGGGAGAAGTCCCCAACCGGGATCACTCTTGGTGCGCGGCCATAGGCTACATCTGACTGGAGAAGCTGGTCCTCGATGTCGTTTCGGTAGTCCTCGTTGTCTTCCACTATGACAACGGTCCACTCGGGGCTGGGCTCAGGAACGTCGACGGCCTTCACGCCGGCTATCCCCATGTCGTCGCGAGGCGTTCCGTTCACGTCAGCGCCCGATTGGGCGCTGCCTTCCCGGGCTGCTCCATCCGGGCTCTCGATCACACTCGTCTCCTAAAGGTCACCTGGAAGGCTGCTCCGCCGAGCCGACTGTTCACAAGGGCAAGCGCACCACCGTAGGCGTCTGCGACGCGCTCCCCCACGATTGCCAGACCAAGACCGCCACCATCTGGCTTGCTGGAAAAATAGGGCTCGAAGATAATTTCGCGAATTTCGGGCGGCACCCCGGGGCCACTGTCATCAATCACCAACGCCAAAGCCCCGTCTTCCAGTCTCTCCACTGTCAGTTCCACATGCCGTGAACCCTTTGGGACGTGCTGAAGCCAGTAGAGAGAGTTGTCCAGCAGATTAATGACAACCTCTTGCAGCTCGGCGGGATCAAGCGTGACGGTCTCGTCGACTCCACCCACCCTGACATCAGCACCGACTTTGGCGGCCCGGCTTGCAAGAACGTCCACAGCCGAGTTGATCGTCTCCAGCATGCTGACCTTCTTGGGCCGACCCCGACGACGGCCTCCGAAGGGTGCGATGCGTTTGAACAGCTGAGCCAGATAGTCCGCTTGCTTGTCGACTGTGCTGACGAGGCCGACGGCCTCATCACGAAACTCACAAGCGTCAGCACCAGCCAGGACCCGATCGGCGTCCCGGGTGACTCGGCGTATCCGTCCGACAGACGACTGCCCGTCATGCACAACCTCGTCTACGAGCCTGCCGAGCGTGGCGAGCCTCTGATAGCGGGCGAGTACCTCACGAACGTGCTCGACCCCAGCAATGATCCTGCGTTCTGCGTTGGCTACCACAGCCGCCAGCGCACGGTCGTTGGGGTGTGACCTGCGGACGGCTTCTGCGACATCGGTGATGTCGATCTCATCAAAGAGCCCCCGTCCCCGGGGCTCTTCAGGCTCACGTGTCCGTCTCCGTTGCTCGAGCCGAGCGCTCTCGAGTTCCGCGATGATTTCCGTGACGGCATCGCGCAGGCCGTCATAGGCAGGGCCTTGGAGCAGCCCTTCACGATTGGTTTGGTCCCGGAGATCGGGGTTCTCATCTGCGGAGATACTGACAGTACCGATTATCTGCGAGTTACTCAGCCGCATTCGGGGGTTGTTGACGCGTCGAGCGTCGAGCGTGAGCCAGTCGTCGCCCCGTTCCCCGAATGGCAGGACTCGGAACCCATCGCGGTAGACGCTCACTCCAGCCCGCTGGTCGAGCAGATCACGAAACTGCTTGGTAGAAAGATTGAGTCCGCCCTCAGCAGTCAGCTGTGAGATCGCGTCACGGTCTCGGTCATAGACCCGCAGGTCGATGGAGAAAGGGCCGCTGACAAGCGTCCCGTCAGCCCCCCGGTGCCGCGCGCTCCGGTCAAGGCCCACTTGGTGCCGGTACGGGGCCCTACCGGGGATCGTGATCTCCAGGTCCGCCGTTCCGTCGGCCGCCACGGAACCGGACAGCCGGTACGGAGGATTCATCAGCTCGGTCGGAGGTTCGATCGGCCCTGCCAACGCCTCGAACTCCTGCGGCAGGTCGAGAACAATCTCGAAATCCTGGTTGCCGTCCGCATCAGGCGGTGCGATGAGTCGGGAGAGATCCCGACGGAGAGCAAGGAGATCTCCCTCTCCCCAGCTGCGCGTGAAGCCTTCCAAAAGGAGCATTGTGCCACCTGAGCTGCACGGCCGATCGACACGTTCCCAGAGTGCGGCGACACGCCCGCCGTCCTGGAAGTCCCCCGCCGCTCGTTCAGTCACATCGAGCTCGACTTGGTCCAGATAGACGTCTGGATCCCTGAACTGGCGCCAGTCAACTCCGACTTCGACCTCGTCCGGCTCGCCCCACTGTCGACTGATCAAGGTCATCGAGTCAGCCAGACGAGCGGCGGCAAACCGTCCAACGCCCTTCTCACCCAGGACACGACGACCGTGGGGCGTGGTCCGCGTGCGCATCCGGTGCGGCGTTGCGATCTCCAACCAGATACCTGTGACGGTGTCGACAGTCATTCCCGATCCATCATCGAGGACTGCCAGCTGCCCGTGACCTTCTCGAAGCTCACCGGAGAAGCACAGGACAACGCAGTTCGCGTCGGCGTCGTAGGCGTTCTTGACCAGTTCTACGACTGCCACCGTCTCGCTACTGATGAGTTCTGTACCGATGGTGTGAAGCAGCCTCGCACGAGGGCGGAGCGTCGGCATGGTGACCTCCCGACAGCTGATGGTAGATCACCACACGGTTCTATGTTGTCTTCGGCCACGTCGGCGCCGGCGGTGACATCGCGAAGAGGTTCCACGCGGCTGACGCGGCAGGCCGGAGGGCGATGGGAACAGCTCCCATCTGGCCGAGACCGTGGCATCGTCGGCCACCGGCAGCACACCCCGAATCCATGATGCTGGCGGTGGGGAAGGGCAGCACCTGGCCGAAACAGCCGAGCAGTAATACGCTGCGGCCCTGACTACGCGCGGGATCGTTTGCCGAGCCAATGTGCATCAAGCCAGACCCGATGTTCAGGTCGCAGCTGCACCGCCACGGGCTGGCCGTGCAGTTGCGCGTAGCACTGATAGCTGTGAAGGCTCGGGATCACGTCGAGGGTCCCGGAGGCCAAGTCCACCGCGATGTGGCCGAGATCGAAGAGCCTGTGAATGTCACGGCGCAGAAGCAGCCCGCCGTGTTCGTGATGCTCGCCACTCTCGGCGTAGCTGTAGAGGTGCGCCGCTTCCAGGGCGTCGGCCGGTGTGGGCCCTGTGAACGCGCAAACTTCGCCCTGCTCTCGCAGCAACCGCGCGCGGAACGCCTCTTGACCGACGCGCGTTCGCACGATCGACTCCCTGTGACCCCCTGCTACGGCCAGGCGAGCGGCTGCGGCTATGTCCTTGACGGTGCTGGCCTGACCGGTGGCATCGAGAAGTGCCTCCCGTAGCCGCTCCCATCGCGCAGGGCGCATACTCAGCTGCGACTTCGGAGAATCGCAGAGGGCCCGAAGCTCGGAGCCCGAGAGGAGACCGCGCCCGTTCACCCATCTCTTGCCATGTACAGACCGGTAGGTAGTCACCGACTTGGTCTTCTGGCGCGGGGCGGGAAAGAGATGTCCGCACTTGCCGCAGCGGTAGGCCGGCTTCTCCCGCTGGCGCCGCTTGATGTCGGCCTTGCCGCAATGTGGGCAGGAGTACAGGGTCTTCTCGGCAGAAGCGATGTCGATGGCCTCTATCACCGAGACGCCGATGAGCTCCCTTCTGTCCCACAGGGCTATGACGTCCCCCACCGAGACGCGGGCATGGTTTTGAACGGTGTCGTCCCAGCTGTAGTGCTGAGATGCACTGTCGTCATAGCCGTCGTTCCCGGCGTGCTCCCGGCCCTTCCCCAGCGCCAGCATCAACCACGCGGTGACCACATTGTCAGTGGCCAAGTCAGCTCGCAGATCGGCTGGTTCGTCACGGCTGACCTCCGTCTCGATCTCGACAATCATGCGCCAATCATGCCGGAGGGGCCGGCGCGTAGGCACCCCAGCCGTCGTCGCAGAAGACCCCGCCTGATTTCGTTGCCTAGCCTCGGCCACGTTCACGCAGAGCCACAACCGGTGAACGTCAGATCGAGGCACCAACCAGACTGGATCGAGACGGATTTGTCGCCAAAAGATCTTTCCCTGTGGGAAGTCGTCAGGTCCATCTTGATGCGCTGGGGCTGGCCCCTGGCCACTGGCGTCCCCTGTTCCGGTAAAGGGCGACGAGACAGACAGAGGTCTCGGCCCCATCCCACCTCCCGAAACCACGGGTCCGGCGAACTCCGGCCAGCATGCGGTGCTGCTCACGTAGCATCGATTGGTGGTGGAGTGTGTCGCCCTGAGTGAACGAACGCACGCAGCGGTCCCTCTTGGTTTGGGGTCGCATCCGCCCGGTTGCAACGAGTCTCCGGGACGGTCACCTCCGGAGAACAACGTCACGGGGAAGCAGAGCCGGGCACATATGAAGTACGACATCGCCGCCCCCGAGCCGGCGGGCATGGTGGCTTCGCTCAGCTCGCTGGGTTACTCGCTGCCAGCTGCCGTCGCCGACCTCGTGGACAACAGCATCTCCGTCGAGGCCCGGACCATCGATGTGGAGTTCACCTGGGCCGGCGCCGACTCCTGGATCGCGGTTGTCGACGACGGCTGGGGCATGACCGCCGAGGAACTCGTCACGGCCATGACGGTGGCCGCCCGCGGCCCCGCGACTCCACGCTCGGCCACCGACCTCGGCCGGTTCGGCGTCGGCCTCAAGTCCGCCTCGTTCTCCCAGGCCAGGCAGCTCACCGTGAGCTCGGCCAAGGCCAGGGGACAGTGGCACACCCGGACCTGGGACCTTGACGTCGTCGAACAGTCCGGCCAGTGGCGGTTGCTCCACGACGCGAACACCGAAACCATGGTCGTACTGGACAGACTCCGGGGGGATTCCGACCACGGCACCATCGTTCTCTGGCGGCGGCTCAACGGATACCACGCTGCTGAAGTGAGTGCTGGTGACGAGGGCACCCAGAAGCAGTTCTACGCAGAGGCGACGCGTACCGAGTCACACCTCGGCATGGTCTTCGCCCGGTTCCTCACCGGTACCCGGCGCCGTAACCTGCGGGTACGCGGAACCACGGTGGAAGCCTGGGATCCCTTCCTTCACAACCATCCCTCGGTACAGCCCCTCCAGCCGGAGGAGCTGCCACTGGGTGCCAGCTCGGTTCGAGTCGAGGCGTTCATCCTGCCCGGCTCCCACCGGCTCAGCTCAGAGGAGTACGCCCAGGCAGCCGGCCCTGAAGGCTGGCTCGACCAGCAGGGCTTCTACGTGTACCGCCGGAACCGACTGATCCTCGCCGGTGACTGGCTGGGGCAACGGGGAATGCGACGTGAGGAGAAGTACAACCTGGCGCGCATCGCCGTGGACATCCCGACCGAGACGGACGCCGAGTGGAGCGTCGACGTGAGGAAGTCGAGCGTCGTCCCGCCCGTCGCCCTCCGGCCGCATCTCAACCGCATCGCGCGCAAGGCCCGGTCGACCGCGGCGGACGTGCTCCGGTACCGGGGACAGGTCGCCGCCCGCACTCACGGCGACCCACTGTCGTACGCGTGGCTCGTACGTCGCCCCGAAGGCAGAGTCACCTGCAAGATCAACCGCAGCCACCCGTTGGTCCAGTCCGCCCTGCGTCCGGGCGGCAACACAAGCGCCGACGTACGCGCGTTGATCCGTCTCCTTGAGGAGACGATCCCCGTCGCGGCGCTGCGCGTGATGCACGAGACCGACAGCAGCGACGATCCAGAACCGTTCGGCGGCCCGGGCCCGGCTGACGACGCGGCCGTCGAGGTCGCACAGCGCATCTACGAGTCACTGGTCTCGGGTGGCCGTTCTCCGTCCGCCGCCAAAGATCGGCTGAGGACCATGCCGCCCTTCGACCAGCTGCAGGGTTTCTGGAGCAGATGACGCATTGTCAGTGGCCGCCCCTACGCTCCCAGACATCGACTTCGTCCGACCGGAGGTTCCACGTGAGCGACGTTCCCGATGACCCCATGGCCAAGGCCCGCCGCCTAGTGCTCAGTTTCCTGCCTCAGGACCGGCAGCCGAAGTCCGACGAGGTGTACAACGCGGTCAACGTCATCTTCGGCATGATGGCCGCGCAGGGTGAGGCCGTCGACCGGGACGTGCTGGTCAAGGAGATCGAGGCCCTGACCGCCGTCTTCCAGGAGCGGTCCCTCGCCCTCACCGAGGGCGAGGGCCACGAACCGTGGCTGCCCGAGGCGAAGAACGACCGCGACTGGGACTTCTGGGAGCGCTACCGCAGGTACCTCGAGGACGTGGTCAACCTCCCGCCGTGGGTCGTGCGGCGGCTGGACCAGAGCTCGGACGACGTACTGAGCCAGCTGGAGGACCCCCGCCGTCCGGGACCGTGGCGCCGCCGGGGCCTGGTGATCGGCCAGGTGCAGTCGGGAAAAACCGGCCAGTACATCGGGCTCACGGCGAAGGCGGTGGACGCCGGCTACCGCTTCATCGTGGTGCTCGCAGGCATCCACAACGACCTCCGCAGCCAGACCCAACTCCGGATCGACGAGGGGCTCCTGGGCTTCGACACCCAGAACCAGAGCCGCTCGGACGAGAACGGGCGTTCCCGCGCGATAGGTGTGGGCAAGATGCCGCTGGTGAAGAAGCTCAAGATCGCCTCACCGACCAACAGCGGCGAGAAGGGGGACTTCGGTCTCGCGACAGCGAAGGCGATCAACTTCCCCCTGGGTGACTTCCCCGTCGTCCTCGTCGTCAAGAAGCACTACAAGATTCTCGAGTACGTACGTAAGTGGGTACTGGACGTACACGGTGTCGAGGACGAGAACGGCGACAAGGTAATCAGCGACCTCCCGCTGTTCGTCATCGACGACGAGGCCGACAACGCCTCCATCAACACGGTGCGTGACCCGGAAGCGGATCCGACCAAGACCAACGCGGCCATCCGCAAGCTCATGAAAAGCTTCGACAAGTCCGCGTACGTGGGCTACACGGCCACGCCGTTCGCCAACATCTACATCGACCCGGAGGCGGACCACTCCGAGGCGGGTGAGGACCTGTTCCCCGCCAGCTTCATCCGCAGCCTGCCGTCCCCGTCGAACTACCTCGGTCCCGAAAGGGTCTTCGGCCTCCAAGTGGAAGATGAGGATGAGGACGACGTACAGGCTCTGCCGCTCGTCCGGCACGTGGACGACAGTGACGCCTGGCTCCCCTCCGGCCACAAGTCGGGCGACGTCCCCACCGGAGACCTGCCGAAGTCGCTGCGTGAGGCGATCCTCTCCTTCGTACTCTCCTGCGCCGCCCGCCGAGCCCGGGGACAGGCGAAGGTCCACAACTCGATGCTGGTGCACGTCACCCGTTTCACCGCTGTGCAGACCCTGGTGCACGAGCAGGTCCAGGACCACCTACACCTCGTCGTGGACATGATGCGGGACCGCTACGGAAAGGGCCCCGAGATCCGTGCCGAGTTCCGTTCCCTGTGGGAGAGGGACTTCACCCCGACCACTGACTGCTTCGAGCCCGAACAGGCCGAGCGCCTGACTTGGGATCAGGTCTCCGACCAGCTACTGCCGGCCCTCCGGAAGATCCAGGTCAAGACCGTGAACGGCTCCTCCAAGGACGCCCTCGACTATTACGACAACCGCAGGAACGGCCTCTCGGTGATCGCCATCGGAGGGCAGAAGCTATCCCGCGGCCTCACCCTTGAGGGCCTGACGGTCAGTTACTACCTGCGGCCGTCGAAGACGTACGACACGCTCCTGCAGATGGGCCGGTGGTTCGGCTACCGCCCCGGGTACGAGGACCTGTGCCGCCTCTACACCATGCCGGCCCTCGAGGACGCCTATGTGGAGGTCACAGCCGCCACCGACGAACTGCGCAGGGAGGTCGAGGAAATGGCGACTCTCGGCCTCACTCCGAAACAGTTTGGGCTCAAGGTGCGGGCCTCCTCGCTGGGCCTCACGGTGACAGCAGCCAACAAGATGCGGCAGAGCACGAAGATCATGCTCAGCTACTCCGGCGAAGGGCCGGAGACCGTGATCTTCAATCTCGCGAGGGGCACCGTCGAGCGCAACTACCAGGCCCTGGAATCGCTCGTCCGTCGCATGGACGCGATCACCAAGCCGGTCCCTGCCCAAGCGCCGAACGGCAAGGTCCGGTGGAACGACGTGCCTGCGGAGATCGTCTCCGAGTTCCTGACCACCTACGAGACCGACCGCATGGCACAGCGTGTCCGCCCAAGGCTCATCGCGAAGTACGTGGATCAGTGCACGAGGGTGGGTGAGCTCGGCAGCTGGACTGTCTGTCTGGTCGGGAGCACGACGTCGGACATTCCTAGGGAGATCGCCGGGCACAAGGTCGGCCTCGTGACCCGTAAGGCACTCAACCCCAAGTTCGGAGACGAGGGTCGGTACACGATCCGCAGGGTGCTCAGCCCGCCGGACGAGATGATCGACCTCGACGACGACCAGAAGGAGGCGGCCCGCGCAGCCGCTGAGAAGGCCGCGAAGTTGCAGGACAAGGCGTCGGCCTCCAAGACTCCGGCCGGCCCGCATATCCGGCGACAGCGGAGGACCGACCAAGGACTGCTGCTCGTCTACCCCCTCACTGTGCCGGACGCATCCGAAGCCGGTCAGACGACTCCCGTCGTGGGATTCCAGGTGAGTTTCCCGCACTCCGAGTACCAGGCCAAGACCGAGTACGAGGCCAACGCCATCTGGCTGCAGGAGGACATCTACACCAAGGACGAGGAGGATGACGAGGCGTGACGGTCACCGACATCACCGAGGACGAGTGGCAGGAACTGGAGAGCCCACAGGACACCCCAGGGCGCTCCAGTATCCGCATGTACCCGGATTCCCCGCTCGACATCTTCCTCTCCGTCTCCCACCCCGAACGGCAGCGCATGCTGGTCTTCCGTACGGACGCCCGCTCCGCTGACCCCGTCGTACGGTCGGTCGGCCGTCTGCCGAGGGCCGCCGGGATAGAGATGAACCTGAGCGCGGTGTCCCGCCTGGAGTACGAGCTGCAGGTGATCCTGACCGAGAACGCGCTCCGGGAGGTGTTCAACCCGCTTGTCGCGGACGTGGCCGCCACTGCGCAGGCGGCTTCGGGAGCTGCCGACGCCCTGGCTGCCGCCGTGGCGCGGTTCGGTAGGTGGCAGGACCTGCTGCGTGCCGTCAGCACGGACGGACTCAGCCCCGAGGCTCGGCGTGGGATGTACGGCGAACTCCTGCTGTTGGGAGACACCCTGATCGCAGAGCTCTCCCAGTCCGAGGCAGTCGACGCCTGGACCGGCCCCACGGGGACCAACCAGGACTTCCAGCTGCCGGACGCGGCCATCGAGACCAAGGTCAGCACCGCCAAGCGACCCCGGAACATCCGGATCGCGAGCGAGAGACAGCTGGACAGCACCGGTACCCCTGCCCTCCTCTTGGCCTTCGCACAGCTGGACGAGCGGCGCGGAGGCTCTGGCGAGAGCCTGAACAGGCGAGTCGACCGCATTCGGCAGCAGCTCACGAACCCCGCCGCCCGAGCCCGATTCGACGGCCTGCTCATTCAGGCTGGCTACCTGCCGGCACACCGGGACTGCTACGACGAGCCTCGGTACACCGTGCGGGACCTGCGCTTCTGGCACGTACGAGACGGCTTCCCCAGGCTGACCGAGTCCGACCTCCCCGAAGGGGTCGGCGACTGCTCGTACCAGGTGAGCACCTCGGGTCTGGACGCCTTCCGCGCACAGATCGACGAGGTGCGGGAGATGATCGGGGGACCCCATGGCTGAGCTGGACCTGGACGAGTTCTCCCGCAGCTTGGTCGCCGACGTCCAGGCGACGGCTGATGCCGAGGGGACGACCACCCCGGAGGCGTTCACCAGACGGGTCTTCGAAGACCTCGAACAGGCCGGCATCGTCTCCAACACCTTCACCGCCTACCACAAGGCGCACGGGCACGAGGTCCACGGATACGGGATCGGGGAGTCGGGCGAGTCTCTGGACCTGTTCGTCACGGACTTCCATCTGGCGCCGCTGGAGACCAAACTCAGCAAGGCACAGACCGAGACGTTCTTCAGACGACTCCTGACCTTCGCGGCCCGCTGCCGTGACGGGCTGCAGCAGCACATCGACGAGTCCTTCGACGTGTACGACATGTGCGCGGCAGTCGAGAAGGCCCTCACCGAAGTGCAAAGGATCAGACTCTTCCTGCTCAGCAACCGCGTCGGCACCTTCACCGAGGTACCGGCGTCAGACCTCGACGGTCTGCCGGTGACCCACGAGGTGTGGGATCTGGCCCGCCTGCACCGTCACGCGACGTCGGGTTCGCTCGGCGAGCCCATCGTGGTGCCCTTCTCCCCGCCACTCCCCTGCGTCGCCGCGCCTTCCTCAGAGGAGGACCACTCCGTCGCCTTGGCGGTGATACCCGGGCAGATGCTCGCGGAGCTGTACGCCGAGTACGGCACGCGACTCCTGGAACTGAACGTCCGTTCCTTCCTCCAGACCCGCGGCTCGGTCAACCGTGGAATTCGGGAGACCCTGCTGCACGCGCCGGGCCGTTTCTTGGCCTACAACAACGGGATCACCGCAACGGCATCGCAGGTCGACTTCGTGAAGGGCCCGGACGGCGAGCCCACCCACATCTCAGGGATCCACGGCCTGCAGATCGTGAACGGGGGTCAGACGACCGCCTCGCTCCACTACGCGCTCACCCGTGACAAGGCAGACCTGTCCGACGCGCGGGTGCAGATGAAGCTGACGGAGGTGGCACCCGACCGGCTCGCCGAGATCGTTCCGAAGATCTCGGAATACTCCAACACGCAAAACCGGGTGACCCAGGTCGACTTCAGTTCCAACCACGACTACCACGTGGAGATCCAGCGGATCACCCGCTCTCTGTGGGCCCCCGCTGCGGACGGCAGCGGCCAGGAGACTCACTGGTTCTACGAACGCGCTCGCGGCCAGTACACGGACGAGCTGGCCAAAGCCCGGACGCCCGCAAGGCAGCGGCAGTTCAAGAAGCTCAACCCGACGAAGAAGAAATTCACGAAGGCGGACCTGGCCAAGTTCGTCCACTCCTGGCACCGGCTCCCCTACCTGGTCAGCCGAGGCGCCCAGAAGAACTTCGTCGAGTTCATGCTGCGCGTCGAGGAGGCTCCGCCTCGGGTGGACCTCCAGTACTGCCAGCGGGTGATCGCCATGGCGATCCTGTTCAAGACCGTTGACCGCATTGCCGCCATCCACGGCGCAGGCAGCCACAAGAGCATGATCACCACCTACACCGTGGCGCGTCTCTCCCTGGCCACGGATCGTCGGATCGACCTCGACCGGATCTGGCGGGACCAGTCCGTGACGCCGGTCCTGGAATCCGCCATCCACGACCTTTGCCCACGTGTCATGAGGGCGGTGACCACACCACTGGAAGGCAATCACGTCGGGGAATGGGCCAAGAAGGTGGCCTGCTGGGACGCGGTGTCCACAGTCCCCTGGACGATGCCACGCGCTCTGTCCACCGAACTGCTCGACAATCCGTTGGACGAGGCCGCACTCTCCGGTGGTACCGGAACCGAGTCCGGAGCCGCCGAGGAGGCAGCGCTGATCCCCGCCGACGAGTGGTACGCGATCGAACGCTGGGCCAAGGAGACACGTGCCCTCGAACCGTGGCAGCGGCAGCTGGCGCAGTTCGTCGGTAGGAGGCTCGAACTGGAACAGGAGGTCCCCGAGGTCCAGGCCGTCCAAGCGCTGCACGCCCGCAACGGAGCACTACGTCTGGGGTTCAACCCCGCCCCGTAGGAGCCAGGTTCGGGCGATGACGACAACCCGGCCCCGGATCCTGAACACCGCGGTTCAGAGCATCCTCTTCCCGGCCCAGTCCCTGACCGCTTCCTCGGGATGTGACGCAGCACGATGCGACCTCGTGCGATCGCTGACTACAGCGGCTTCAAGGAGCACGAGGAGAGTGCGGCGCTCTCCTCCCAGGAGAACGTCAACAGGCTGGGGCTGAGATCGTGACCAGAGCGAGTGGAGGACCATCGGCGGGACAGTGGGTCTCCACCACAAAGAGCGAACACCTTCGCGGTCGACGCGCGAGGGACACGAAGCCCGAAGTGACCCTCAGGAAGGCCGTGCACCGGCTGGGCCTGAGGTTCCGCCTCCAGCGACGGGTCGCGCGGCGCTGCACTGCCGACTTCGTGCTCCCTCGGTACCGAATCGCCGTCTTCGTCGACGGCTGTTTCTGGCACGGCTGCCCGGAACACTGCTCCGCCGAGTTCCAGGGCCCCAACGCCCTTCTCTGGCAGGAGAAGATCGCAGCGAACAGGAAGCGGGACCAACGCAACACCATGGAGGCCACGGAAGCCAGTTGGACCGTGGTGCGGATCTGGGAATGCGAGATTCGCCGTGACACCGCGGGCGCCGCTCAGCGAGTGGCGACCGTGGCCCGCGAACAGGGCGGCAGCGTCCGCTCGCGTAGCGCTGCGAATCAAAGTACGCGGACCCGTGCCCGAATTCCGACTCTCGAGGATGGGCGAGAATCCCGGCGACTCTCCCCCAACGACACGCTGTCCGTCATCATTGGCACATGATTCCCGAGTTCGAGATAGCAATCGGCCACAATTATCAACTGGCCGGTCTGAGCGGTGACTTGACAGCCGAGGAGGTGGCCAACGGTTTCACCGAGCATCACGAATACCACTGCCTCGGCCTGCCCAGCTGGGCAGAAGCAGAGGAGTGTCTCGAGAGGGAAGCTGAGGTCCTCGAGAGGGCGGCCTCATCGGACGCGCCTGACGGAGTCGAGGAGTTCCTCGACGAGACCCGGGAGACAGACGACCTGGGGTACTTCGACCTCATGTGCGTCCTTCAGGGCAACGACGTCGGAGTCGCCGGCCTCAGTCTCGCTCTCAGCGCAGCCCGGACAGCCACCTTCTATTCATGCTCTGGCGGGATCGACCACCGCCATCACGCTGACCACCCGTTGGTGGGGGTCGCCCCTGACCCGGAGCGCGGCGCGTTGATCATCGAACTCGCGAAACTCGCGGGCTGTGGTGTCGACCAGCGTGGAGGGCGCTGGTACCTGTACGGCCGATCAGTGACCGATCTCCATGCCCTGGGTCGGGCGATCGTCGAGCATCGAGAGGCTTTCGACGCCCTGCCAGCCCCGGCATGGGTCGAAGGACTCGCCGAGGAACTCGAGCGGGCCGACGACTACTGAGAGGTTCATTCCCCTGTGACGGCCAGAGTCAGCAGGTCGTCGGACAGCTCCCCACGGCGAGCACAGTGAGCGACGAGTGGACAGTCCGAGCAGACAGGTTGCGTGTCCCGGCACAGGTCCGCACCGATGAGACGGACCGCCGCCATGCGGAGCGGTGCGTCGTTCCCCGCGCCCACGAGCTTCACCAGGTTGACGCGCCCGTCGCTGAGCCGGTTCGCGTGGTCCTCGTCGACACCGTTGACCCTCGCAGCCACCCGAAGGTTCCCCGTGCCGACCAGCATGAGGTCTTCGCCGATCAGCAGCTTGTAGAGAGCCTCTTCGGCTGGCTTCATGGACAGCCTGGCCGGAATCTTGAGTCGCTGATCCACTCTCCAGGCGTTCGGCTTGTCGACCAGTGGCGTGAGACGGTCCACTCGCGCGCGAGCTGGCTTCGTGGGCGCCGCGTCGACCAGCTTCTTGAACAGCGTCGACGTCAGCGTCCTCGACTTCCTGACGAGGTCCATGATCTCCGCCATGGCGTCCGGTCTGACCTTGGCACCGGACAGTATGGCCACGACAGCAGCATGGAGTGGCACGGGCTCTTCGCTCGGAAGCTGGTACCAGTCGCTTCCGGCGCGTCTCCGTTCCGCCCAGTCGGTGAGCGCGTTCCGGACCTCCCGCCAGCGGGGCTGGAGTCCAGACGTGGCTTCGGATCCGTCAACGGGCTTGAGTACCTCCGCGGCGGCCTCGCCCAGCAGCGGGGGCACGGCATTACCGATCTGCCGGAAGGCATCACTCCGGGTGCCGGCGAACCGGAACCGGTCCGGGAAGGTCTGTACGCGTGCAGCCTCACGCACAGTCAAGGTCCGCAGCTGCTCCGGGTGGATGTACCAGTAGCCGTCCTTGGCGATGTGCGCCGTGATCGTACGGCTGAGTTCGTCCCAGGCCAGCTTCTTGTACTTGTCCGTGTACTTGTCCGGGCTGTACCGCTGGTACTCCCTCTCCTCCTCGTCCAGCTTCTCCTGTAGCTGGGAGTACTTGGTGGTGGAGTCCATGACCTGGAAGATCCGGTAGTCGTCTGCGCGGACCCTTCGAGTCATGTGATCCCAGATCACGCCGCGGGTCGCACCCTTGCGCATCTCGTCCGCGAAATCCGAGATCTTGCGCGGCTTGCGGTAGTCGATCTTCCGCTCACCGACTCGCTCGGTGGCGACGACCTTCAGCTCCGGGAGGTCTCCGATCGCGTCACGCAGCGTGGTGCGCCGCGGCGCGGGCTCACGCCAGGTGAAGTCGTCGACGTCCCTCCTGGCGAGGAGGATGAGGCGCTTCCGGTGCTGTGGGACTCCGTAGTTCCACGCGTCGACGAGTCGCACCTGCGTCGCGTAGCCGAGTTCTTCGAGTTCTTCCTCGATCGTCCGGATCACGAAGAAATCGTCGTGCAGCCCCATGTCAGGAACGTTCTCCATGAGAACCACCCGCGGCCTGATCCGCTTGACCATGTCCAGATAGGCGCTCCACAGCTCTTTCCGGCGGTCCTCCGGATCACGCCCGTGCTTCTTCACGAGGTGGCGGATCTTGTTGCGCCCGGCCCTGCTGAAGGGCTGACACGGAGGCCCACCCGCGACGAGATCAATCTCTGCAGGCGCGAGGGTAGCCTCCAGCCTGTCCCGCTCCTTGGGATCACCAAGATCCATCTGCAGGCCCAGGCCGGGGAAGTTCGCTCTATGGGTCTCGAGTGCGCGCTCGTCGGTGTCCACTGCTGCGGCGGTGGTCCACCCAGCCCGCTCGACGCCCGCGCTCAGCCCACCAGCACCGGAGAAGAGATCGACGGCCAAGCGCCTGCCCTTGCCGATGTTTTCCAGCCAGTCCTGGAATGACTCTGGAGTGCAGCTGTGAGGGTGAAGTGGCAACTCCAGACAATCACTGCGCTCAAGAGGTACTCCGTAGTGCCCCTTACTCACAGCACAACCCTCCGTGACGCATGACATGAACGAGCACCAGGAGACCACAGACGCGCTGGTAGAAGCAAGGTTTTCGGCAGGTCCCCCAACCGGATTCGCAGAGCTGACGGCTGTTGTTCCCCCGACGCAGCCACCGCTTCCGCAGACCCTCCGACCTGCAGCTTCGAACCTTAGTTCTGTGTCCCAAGACGATCGATCATAGTGGAATCCGCTGCCCGCGCGTGCGGTATGGGCAGGTGTCATGCGACACCGCTGCCCTGACAAACGACGCAACGCCGGTGAAGACACGTTCGAGGCGCGTACGTACCCGCTGAAGAGCAGAGAGCAGATCAGCAAGAGTCGCTACCCCTGCCTCGTGCAGGACCTCAACAGCGGCATCCTCAGTCGAGGCGAGGCACCAGTAGCGAACGTCGAAGTTCCTCTGGCCGGTCCTCGCCTAATTCGGGATGGAGATAGGCGTCGCCGAGCAGGGGTGGCGGTCATTCTTCGCCGCGCCAGGTCGGTGTTCACCGGTCACGAAGTCGCCTCCGGCGCCGTTCCATGCTCCAAGTAAGCAGGTACGCCGTTGACGCGGGCCTCGACACCTGCGGTGATACGGCGTGCGAGGCGGGGGATGGTAAGCCCCGACAGCTCCCTGGTGTCGTGGAAGGCGTATCCACGGAGCTCGTCGGCTTGAAGCTCGATATGCCCGGACTCATCCTCGGTGAGACGGCCTCCGTCGAAGAGATAAAGGACCTTGTCGCCCTCTCCCGGGTTCGGCGCCCAGTCCACGACGAGCAGCCGCCCGATGGCGGGCTTGATGCCCAGCTCCTCATGGACTTCGCGCACGCACGCTTGCAGCGGAGACTCGCCGTTCTCGACGTAGCCACCAGGGATGTCGCGGTAATCCTTGTACGACGGCTCGACGAGCAGGACCCTGTCGGCGTCGTCGAAGAAGAGCGCGCCGGCGGCCATGCGCGGGTGGGCCATCTTCGCTTCGTGCTCGTTCTCGGTCACGGAACGGACTCTAACCGCCGACCACGCCGAGCCGACGAGCCAGGTCGGCCACTGGCTGGGACGGGCGGCCTCGGGTGCCGCGGATCCACCCGATGACCAGTTCGCGGCTCAGGTAGTGGTGGCGTACCTGCTCGGGTGCGGCTCGCTCGGCGTCCAGCAGCGTGGCCAGGGCCTCGTCGGTCCGGTTCCAGGCGCTGAGGGCTCGGGCGAGTTCCAGGCTGTGCCTCACGCGCCGTTCCACCGGCAGGCCGCTGGTGTCGATGCGCTGCCCGAGGTCTGCGGCGATCTGGATGTCGCCGAGTTCTCCCGCGGTGGCGACGCAGTGGATGGCCACGTTGGTCGGGCCGAAGGCCGTCCAGAGGTGGTTCGCGTCGGCACCCAGTCGTTGCGCGACCTCATCCGCTTCGCGGAGGAAGGTCTGGGTGGTCGCACGGTCCTCCGCTCGGGCGGCCGCCATGGCGCCGGCGAGGAAGAGCGTGCCGTAGACCGAGAGGTACTCGTCGTTCGCGGTGCCCAGGCCGGGCTGCATGACGGCCGCCGCGTCGTTCACCAGCTGGATCGCCGCGGTGAAGCGGCCAGTGGCCATCAGGCAGTGCGTGACCGCGCGGAAGAGCGAGCCTGTCACCGTGCTCTGGCCGCTCCGTTGCGCTGCCGCCAAGCCGCGGTCGGCGGCGATCCACGCCAGTTCCGACTCCCCAACCTTGCCCAGCACCATGGCCGCACCGTGATAGGCCAAGGCGAGTTCGGCATGGGCCTCCTCCCCGTCACGCCCTGAATACGAGCGGGAGGCCGCGAGGGCGTCGGCGAGGACGAGGGGAAGCCGTCGAGTCGCGAAGCCGTACTGAGACACCTGGTACGCGTCGAGGACTTCCCTCACTGCGTCCCGCAAGCCCGCCAGGGGTGGCGGTTCGTCGTCGGGTGGGAGCCCCAGCAGGGGCGTGAGCTGCTTGTAGTCCATGAGCGCGTCACGCAGAGCGGGCACCGTACGGCGGCCGCTGTCACTCGACCACTCCAGGAGCGTCGGCTCGGCGAGGAGATCCCCGAGCGAGACATCCAGGGCCTCGGCGAGTGAAGTGATCACCGAGAGGCGGTCGAGCTCGATCCGGTTGTTCTCCGCTTTGCTCAGCCAGTCCGTGGTGCGGCCGACGAGGCCGGCCAAGACCTCTTGGGAAAGTCCGCGTCGGCGCCGATGTAAGGCAACGCGTTCGCCGATGGTCAGGTTCTCTGTCATCCCTCGCATGTCCTGAGCATCACCTCGTGGCCGGAATCGACCCCGGAAGGTTTTTCCGGGGTGCTGCGGGGCGCCGCGCCTACTGTCGCAGCAGACCGAGAAAGCCGCAGGGCGATGGAGGTAACTCCCGCCAATCCAGCGGTTCTTGGTGATCGGTTCTGCTTCTCGAACGGGACGGAGGTGTGTGGAGGATGAGCAGCACGAAGACCGTGGATCCATGGGTCGGACAAGGGCTCGGGCCGTTCGGCGTGGCAGTCCTCAAGCCGTACTCCAGAACGCGGTTCGTCATGGACGGCAGTGCCGTACTGAAGGTCTACGTCGGCATCGACCCCGAGGGCCGGCGCCGACGGGAGGCCACCACGGTCCAGCGTGCTGCCCTGCGCGGCATCTCGGTTCCGACCGTCCTAGCGACGGGATGCGACGAGGCCGGGTCCTGGACCGTATTCCGGGTGGTGCACGGGACGCCGTGCTCGGTGACCACCCGCAAGGCGACGGAGCACTACATCGGTCACGTCGTGGCGGTGAGCGGCATGCTTCACCGGCCCACTGCCGGCGCTATTCCTGGCCCCGGCTGGACGGCACGGACTGACAGTCCTGTTTCCGCGAGCCAGTTCCTACTGGATCAGTTCTCGGCCCGCTGCCGGTGGATGCCCTGGTGGGCTGCGTTGCGGGAGGCCCTCCAAGCGATCGACGCCCACCCAACCGTTCACCTACTTGGCGATCTCAAGCCCGAGCACCTCCTCGTCGACGGAGAGCGCCTGCACGTCGTCGACTGGGAGGCGAGCTCCTGTGGCCCAGCCGTTCTCGACTACACCGACGTCGTCTTCCACCTCGTACGGGACCTGCTGTACGAGGACGTAGCGCCGGCGCGCATCCCGGTCAATCTCGCGGACCGCTTGCCGTTCTGCGGGCCGGTACTCGCCTGGCGCCTGCTTCTCTGGCTCGATCGCCGTCGGACCCAGGACATCGAACTCGTCACGACCCACGACATCGTCCGACTCGCTGCTGAAGAACAAGCCGTTTCCGCGTACAAGTCGCTCGCAGAGATCGTGGCGCATCTCCGCGCTGCTGGAGTCCCTCGCTGAATCTCGACCGCACTGCTCGTCCAGGCGTGCTGACGCCTGCGCTCATCCCCTTCTTCCCACCCCTGAACGGGAGTTCGTGATGCCTCGTACGAGCACGATCATCGGTAACAGCCACCTCGTCATCGACACTGCCATGGCCAGACCGGACGCGACGACCATCGTCGAGCGGAAGGGGCTCGGTCATCCGGACACCCTCGCCGATCACCTCGCTGAGCGGCTGTCCCGTGCCTACAGCCACCACACCGTCGCCCGCTTCGGCGCCGTACTGCACCACAACTTCGACAAGCTCGCTCTCCTCGGCGGCGCCAGCGAAGTCCGCTACGGGGCAGGCGAGATGACCACCCCGGTCCGCGCCTTGGTCAACGGTCGCGCGGCCCCCATGTGCGGGGGCGAGACGATCCCGGTCGAGGAGATCTCGTCTTCAACATCACCAGCAACTCCAGCCCAGGGGCGGTCCTCACCGGCGACGGGACCCCCGACCGCACGCGCTGGTTCAATCCCCGCTCCGTCGACGACCTCCGCGAGCGCCGTGTGCGGCTCTCGAACGACACGTCGCTGGGGACCGGCTGGGCTCCCGAGAACGCCTTCGAGTCGTTCGTCCGCGACTTGGTGAACCACTTCTCCGGCGAGAGCGAGTCCACCCTCTCCCACGCCTGGTGCGGGTCCGACGTCAAGCTGATGGGCTTCTGGGGCGGCGACGAGGCCGACATCGTCCTGTGCGTGCCGCAGAAGGCGCGGCACGTCGCCAGCCGGGCCGAGTACATCCGCAACAAGGAGACCGTCCTCGCCGAGTGCCACAGGATGGCCGGCCTCCGGCTGCCGGGCGCCCAGGCACGCTTCCGGCTCAACGCCCGCGACGTTCCGGAGAAGGACGAGCTGTACCTGACCTACACCGGAAGCTCGATCGAGTCGGGGGACGAGGGCGTCATCGGGCGCGGGAACCGTGTCAACGGACTGATCACGCCGCTGCGGCCGATGAACCTGGAGGGCGCCAACGGCAAGAACCCCGTCTACCACGTCGGCAAGCTCTACAACATCGCCGCGCAGCGCCTGGCCCACCGCCTGCACGAGACCACCGACGGGCACGCGGAAGTGCATCTGGTCAGCACCACCGGCCAGCGCCTGGACGAACCCTGGCGCATCCTCGTCCGCCTCTCCGCCCCGGACGCCGAGGTCGACAAGGTGCAGGCCCTCGTCTCGGAGGTACTGGGCGAGTTCCCAGCCCTGACGGACGAGCTCGTCTCGGACGGGATCGAGCTGAGCTGATGACGAAGCGGACGCTCGGGGAGGTTCCCGCGGGGTGCAGGCAGCGGCTGCTCGCGCACTACGGGCCTGCGGTCAAGCCGTGGCTCGACGCCGTCCCGGGTCTGCTGGCACGTGCGGCAGGGAGGTGGAAGCTGACGCTCAGGGCGTACCACGACGCCGGCCACGCCTCGGTGATCGCGACCTCGGCCCGTCCCGACGGGCGTCCGCTGCTCCTCAAAGCATGGGTTGATCCGTCTCGATTTCGCCACGAGGTGGAGGCGTTACGGCTCTGGGCCCACGGGCCCACGGTCGAGGTCGTGGAGGCCGCGGATGACTTGGCCGTGGCCGCGCTCGAACTCATCGGCGGGCAACCCGGCGGCGCGGATCGGCCGCGGCGGGAGCTGCAAATGGTGGCGGCGGCCGTGCAAGGGCTCCACAGCTTGGTGCGCCACAGGCTCCGGTCGGAGCAGCTTCCGCTCCTCACCGATTACGTCGCCCAAGAAGTCCGCCCGCAGATCGCGCGGCGGATGCGTGAACTCGACCTTGGTGGCTGGCGTCCCCTCGTCGAAGCAGGATGCGCTGCCGCCGCCGATCTGGAGGAGGGATCCCGCCGGGCGACGGTGCTGCACGCCGACCTGTACCGGGAGAACGTCTTTTTCGACCGGCGGGGACACCCCCGGCTGATCGATCCGCTCCCCATGGTGGGAGATCCCGCGTTCGACTGGGCGTTCTGGACCGTCTACTACGAGCTCGGACGCGGGACGACCGCACGGCTGGCAGTCGCCTCACGTACGTCCCGGATCCCCGTCCCCGCGCTCGCGCCCTGGTGCCGACTCCTGGCAACGCCGAGCCGCACTCGACGAGCTGGCAACCGTGCCGTGGAAGGGCGCCGGAAACCGAGCCCGTCGCAAGGCGATGAAGGCCGCGATCGACGAGATGCCGGCCTTCCGCCGCATCACCGGCCCTGCCACGCGCCAGCACGTCAAGGCCACCCTCCGCGCGGCCCTGAACGACGCAATCGGGCAACAGATCATCACGTTCAATCCGGCCGCTCACGTCGAAATAGACCCTGTGCGCAAGCCGAAGGCGCTCGTGTGGACCGACGAGCGGGTCGCCAAGTGGGAGCAGACCGGCGAAAAGCCGTCCCCCGTGATGGTCTGGACGCCTCAACAGACCGGAGCATTCCTCGACTTCGTCGCCGAGGAACGGCTTTACGCGATGTGGCACCTGATCGCCTTCCGCGGCCTGCGCCGTGGCGAGGCGTGCGGGCAGCCGTGGTCGGAGACGAACCTCGACACCCACTTCCTCACCGTCTCCTCCCAACTCGTCCAGGACGGCTGGGAAGTAGAAGCGTCCGACCCCAAGACCGACAGCGGCTCCCGCGTGGTCGCCCTCGACGACGACACAGTCGACGTCCTGAAGCGCCACCGCGAACGGCAGAACAAGGCCCGCGAGGAGTGGGGATCGGCCTGGGTCGACACCGGCCATGTCTTCACGCAGGAAGACGGCTCCTGGCTCCATCCCGGCAAGGTAACCGACCTCTTCGAACGCTTGGTCGCCGCCTCCGGTCTCCCGCCGATCCGCCTGCACGATCTGCGCCACGGAGCGGCAACGCTCATGCTCGCCGCCGACATCGACATCAAGATCGTGTCGGACACCCTCGGGCACAGCGACACACGGATCACCCGCGACATCTATCAGAGCGTGCTCCCCCACGTCGGCAAGAGCGCCGCCGAGGCCACCGCAAAGCTGGTCCCTCTCCAGCGCAAGGCCGAGCAAGAAGAACAGTTCCGTAAGGCCGTCAAGAAGGCCAAGCGGGCCGCGAAGGCGAAGGCCAAGGGGAAGAAGAAGGGTAAGGCCAAGAAGGCCGCCAAGAAGGGCTGACGGCCCCTCCACTCACGCATCGCTCACGCACGCAAACCTGCGGCATCCCCGCCGCATGCCCTGCCATGCCCCGAGCGACAGAAAAGGCCAGGTCAGAAGGTATCTGACCTGGCCTTTCTCTGAGCCGCTTTCGGGATTCGAACCCGAGACCTACGCATTACGAGTGCGTTGCTCTGGCCATCTGAGCTAAAGCGGCACGCCGGTCGCAGCAAGGTGCGATCAGCAACGTCGGTAAGTCTACACAGGTTCGAAGGGTGCTTCGTACCCACCCCGGAGCGGTCGGGACCGGGGTGGGGCGGCGGGGCTAGGAGCAGCGCTTGCCGGCGGGCGGTGGGGTGCCGTGGAGGAGGTAGGTGTTGATCGCCGAGTCGACGCAGGTGCTGCCGCGGCCGTAGGCGGTGTGGCCGTCGCCGGCGTAGGTCAGCAGGCGGCCCGAGGAGAGCTGGCCGGCCAGGGACTGGGCCCAGCGGTAGGGGGTCGCCGGGTCCCGGGTGGTGCCGACCACTACGATCGGCGCCGCGCCCCTCGCCTCGATGCGGTGCGGCTCACCGGTCGCCCGCACCGGCCAGTACGTGCAGCTCAGCGAGGCCCAGGCGAGGCCGGTACCGAAGACCGGGGACGCCTTCTCGAAGCTGGGCAGCGCCTCGCGCACCTCGTCGGGGCCGGAGAAGGCCGGCGGCGAGTCCAGGCAGTTCACGGCCGCGTTGGCCATCATCAGGTTGCTGTAACGGCCTTTCGCGTCGCGTTCGTAGTAGCTGTCGGCGAGCGCCAGCAGACCCGCGCCGTCGTTCTTGTCCATGGCCGAGGCCAGCGCCTCGCGCAGCTGCGGCCAGGTGCCCTCGTCGTACATCGCCGCGATCACGCCGGTCGTGGCCAGCGACTCGCCCAGCTCGCGGCCGTCCGCGTCGTGCGCCGGGACGGGGTGCGCGTCCAGCTTCCGGAAGAACGCCTTCAGGTGGGCGCCGACCTGCGCGGGCGTCGTGGCCCTGCCGCCGAGCGGGCAGTCCGAGCGCCGCACGCAGTCCTTCGCGAAGGCCTGGAACGCCGTCTCGAAGCCCGCCGTCTGGTCCAGGTTGAGCCTGCGGGCGTCCAGCGTCGGGTCCATCGCGCCGTCCAGGACCACGCGGCCGACGCGCTCCGGGAACAGGCCCGCGTAGGTCGCCCCGAGGAACGTGCCGTACGACGCCCCGACGTAGTTCAGCTTCCTGTCGCCCAGCGCCGCGCGGACGATGTCCATGTCCCGGGCCGCCTCGACCGTCGAGACGTGCCGCAGCAGCCGCGCCGAGTGCGTGCCGCAGCTCTCCGCGAAGTCCTTGTCCGCGGTGACCAGCGCGTCGCGTTCCCGCTGGTCGTCGGGGGTCGTGTCGGTCTGTGTGAACGCGTCCATCCGCCGTCCGTCGAGGCATTCGACGGGCTCGCTGCGGGCGACGCCGCGCGGGTCCACCGCGACCATGTCGTAGCGGGCGCGGACGTCCGCCGGGTAGCCGATGCCGGCGTACTGCTGGAGGTAGCCGACCGCCGAACCGCCCGGGCCGCCCGGGTTGACCAGCAGCGAGCCGAGCGGCTTGGCCTTGCCGGTGGCCTTCTTGCGGGAGACCGCGAGCCGCACGTCGCCCGCGCCGGGGTGGTCGTAGTCCAGCGGGGCCTTGACCGTCGCGCACTGGAAGCCGGGGGCGCCGCAGTCCCGCCAGCGCGGCTGTTGCGCGTAGTACGACGTCAGCGCCGACGGTGTCGCACGCGGCAGCGCGGCCAGCGCCGCGTCCACCGTCCCGCTCGCCGACGTGGCGGGGTTCCCGGCCGAGCAGGCGCTCGCGAGCAGCGCGGCGGCCAGGGCCAGCGGGGCGAGGACGCGGGCGGGCGTCCGGGGGCGCGGGGTCCGGGCGGTGCGGGTCCGGGTCCGGTGGGGGGATCGGCGGCTGGAGGAGGGCCTTGGGTGCATCTGGCGAGCGTAACGCTGCGCGATGGTTCGGGTGCTGTGCGTGTGGATTGTGGCTCGTACGAGGGACAGCGGAGCCGGTGGATCCACGGGAGTGCGAGAGTCGCTCAGCCCGCCCGCAGTGCCATCGTCATCGCCTCCACCGCCAGCAGCGGGGCCACATTGCGGTCCAGCGCGTCCCGGCAGGCGCCGATCGCCTCGATGCGGCGGAGCGTGGACTCGGGAGAGCTGCCCCGGGCCAGCCGGTCGAGGGCGTCCTCGGCGTCGGTGTTGGCGAGCGCCACGCGGGAGCCGAGCTGGAGGGCGAGGACGTCGCGGTAGAAGCCGGTGAGGTCGCCGAGGGCGATGTCCAGGCTGTCGCGCTGCGTACGGGTCCTGCGGCGCTTCTGCATGTCCTCCAGGTCCTTCATTACGCCCGCCGTGCCGCGTGGCAGCCGGCCGCCCTGGACCGCGCCGAGCGCCGCCTTCAGCTCCTCGGACTCCTTGCCGTCCATCTCCTCGGCGAGCTGCTTGGCGTCCTCGGCCGCCGCGTCGACCAGCTCCTGCGCGGCCTTCAGACAGGCACCGACCTCGTCCAGGCGCAGCGGCAGCTTCAACACGGCGGCCCGGCGCTCGCGGGCCGCCGGGTCGGTGGCCAGGCGCCGGGCCCGGTCCACATGGCCCTGGGTGGCGCGGGCGGCGGAGGCGGCGACCTCGGGTTCGACGCCGTCGCGGCGGACGAGCAGGTCGGCGACCGCCTCGACGGAGGGCGTCACCAGGTTCAGGTGGCGGCAGCGGGAGCGGATGGTGGGCAGCACGTCCTCGATGGAGGGGGCGCACAGCAGCCAGACCGTGCGCGGGGCCGGCTCCTCCACCGCCTTGAGGACCGCGTTCGCCGACTTCTCGTTGAGCCGCTCGGCGTCCTCCACCAGGATGATCTGCCAGCGGCCGTTCGCCGGCGCGGTGAACGACTTGCGGACCGTGTCCCGCATGTCCTTGACCAGGATCTCGGCGCCCACCGCGGCGACCGTGGTGACGTCCGCGTGGGTGCCGAGCAGCGCGGTGTGGCAGCCGTCGCAGAAGCCGCAGCCGGGGGTGCCGCCGAGGGCGCGGTCGGGGCTGACGCACTGGAGGGCGGCGGCGAAGGCGCGGGCCGTCTGGTTGCGGCCGGCGCCGGGCGGGCCGGTGAACAGCCAGGCGTGCGTCATCTTCGACGCCTCGGGCGGCGGCTGGCCGGCCGCGGCGGCCGTGACCAGGGCGTCGGCGTCCCGCGCGGCGGCGTCGAGCACCGCGCTCACCTTCTCCTGCCCGACCAGGTCGTCCCACACGGTCATGGCTTACGCCGCCCTTTCCGTCACACTTCGCGTACCGCAGTCCATTGTGCGGGTGGGCACCGACAACGTGGGGCGGTGCCCGTCGTCGCCTCCCGACGGGCACCGCCCTATGTCACCGGTCTCAGCCGCGGCGGCCGCGGCCCCTGCGGCCCGGCTCCTCGTCCTGGTCGCCGTGGTCGTGGCCGTCGTACGACCCCAGCAGCTCGTCCGCCAGCGTCGGCAGATCGTCCAGCGGCGTCTCCTCGGCCCAGTCCGGGCGCGGCCGGCGCCGGGGGGTGCCGTCGGCGTCGAGCTGGGGCATCTCGCGCGTACGGTCTCCGGCGTCGGCGGGGCGTTCGTCCCGGAAGAAGCCGGAGGGCACCCGGTCCGCAGGGCCCTCGTCCCGCACCGGCGGCAGTACGGCCGTCTCGTCCGCCGCGCCTTCGGGGGTCACCGCGGGAAGCACCGCCGTCTCGTCCGCCGCACCCGGGACGGCCGGCGGCTGCGGCAGCTCGGCGGTGACCTCGGAGTCGGTGTGTCCGCCACGGGCTCCCCGGGCGGTCTCGGCCGGGTCGTCCCGCTCCTCGCGCACCGGACGCAGTACGGCGGTCTCGTCCGCCGCGCCCGGAGCCACCACCGGCGTCGTGACCGTCGCCGCGTCGGAAGCCGTACCCGGAGCAGCGCCGGGGGTTCCGGACGGCCGGGGCGTGCTCGGCCTGCGGGCCGCCTGGTCGGCCGCCGTCGCGGCCTCGGCGGCCTGCCGGCGGGCCTCCTCGGCGCGCAGCAGCGCCTCCTCGGCCTTGCGCTGTGCCTCCAGGCGCCGGGCCTCCTCCTCCGCGCGGACGCGGGCCTGCCGGGCCTCCTCGTCGGCACGCTGCCGCGCCTCTTCCTCGGCCTGCCGGCGGCGACGCTCCTCCTCCGCCTGGCGACGGGCCTCCGCCTCCGCGCGGGCCTTCTCCTCGGCGAGCAGCCGCTGCCGCTCCTCCTCGGCGCGCCGGGCCGCCTCGGCCGCCCGCTGCCGGGCCTCCTCCGCCTGCCGCTCGGCCTCGCGGCGCTGCGCCTCCTCCAGCTCGCGGCGCTTGCGCTCCTCCTCCTCGGCGCGCAGCTTGGCAAGCTGCTCCTCGCGCTCGCGCTCCAGGCGCTCCTCCTCGGCCTTGCGCGCGGCCTCCTCCTCGGCCTTGCGGCGGGCCTCCTCCTCGGCCTTCTTCCGCGCCTCCTCCTGGGCCTTGATCTCGGCCTCGGACAGCGGCAGCACGGTGTCGAGCCGGTGCCGGACCACGGTGGTCACGGCCTCGGGCTCCTGGCCCGCGTCCACGACCAGGTAGCGGCCGGGGTCGGCGGCGGCCAGCGTGAGGAAACCGGCCCGCACGCGCGTGTGGAACTCGGCGGGCTCCGACTCCAGGCGGTCCGGCGCCTCCGTGAACCGCTCGCGGGCGGTCTCCGGGGAGACGTCCAGCAGCACGGTGAGGTGCGGGACCAGTCCGTTGGTCGCCCAGCGGTTGATGCGCGCGATCTCGGTCGGGGACAGGTCGCGGCCGGCGCCCTGGTAGGCCACCGAGGAGTCGGTGTAACGGTCGGAGATGACGACGGCGCCGCGCTCCAGGGCGGGCCGTACGACGGTGTCGACGTGCTCGGCGCGGTCGGCGGCGTACAGCAGCGCCTCCGCGCGGTGCGACAGGCCCGCCGAGGACACGTCGAGCAGGATCGAGCGCAGCCGCTTGCCGACCGGGGTCGCCCCCGGCTCGCGGGTCAGCACGACCTCGTGGCCCTTGGCCCGGATCCACTCGGCGAGGGCCTCGGCCTGGGTGGACTTGCCGGCGCCGTCGCCGCCCTCCAGGGCGATGAAGAAGCCGGTGGCGGCCGGGACCGTGTCCGGGTCGTCGCCGCCGAGCAGCGCGTCCCGCAGGTCGTGGCGCAGCGGCACGCCGGAGCGGTCGTCGACCTTGGCGAGCACCAGCGCGGCCACCGGCAGCAGCAGCGCGCCGACCAGCATCAGCGTGAAGGCGGCGCCGCCGTGCGCGAACACGAACCGGCCGTTCTCCAGCCGGTGCGGGCCGATCAGCGCGGCGACCAGGGGCGCGATGACGGCGCCGAGCGCGATGAAGACCCGGACCACCGCGTGCAGGTGCTCGGTGGTGCGCGCCCGGCGGTACTCCTCGGTCTCCTGGTCGAGCAGGGCGTGCCCGGTGTTGGCCGCGACGCCCGCGCCGACGCCGGCCAGGGTGCTGATCAGCAGGACCGTGGTGACGTCCGCGACGAGGCCCGCGGCCAGCAGCGCGATGCCGGTGAAGGCGATCGCGAGGGCCAGCAGCCGGCGGCGCGAGAGCGAGGGCAGCAGCGCGGGGGCGGTACGGATGCCGGCCGCGACGCCGCCGGTCAGGCCGAGCACCAGCAGGCCGTACAGGACCGGGCCGCCGCCCAGGTCCTTGGCGTGCAGCACGCACACCGCGACGGCCGCGGCGACGGCGCCGGCCACGGCGGCACAGGCCAGGACGAGCAGCGGGACGGCACCGGTGCGGCCCTTGTCGACGCCGGCGCCGGTGCGCGGACGGCGCAGACCCTCCAGCGGGGACCGGGGGCGCGGGGTGCGGGTGCCCGGCAGCTCCAGGAAGGTCAGCACGGACAGGGAACCGGCGAACAGACCGGCCGCCACATAGGAGCCGAGGGCCGCCTGGTGCTGGTCGAACCAGGCCAGGCCGGTGCCGAGCAGGTTGTTGAACAGGGCCGCGACGACCAGGGTGGCGGCGGCCAGCGGCACGGCGAGGAAGCCGGTGCGCAGCGAGAGGCGGCGCAGGGCGTCCAGATGGTCGGGCAGCGGCCGTACGGTGGCGCCCTCCGGGGGCGGCCCTGGCAGCAGGGCGGGGGCCGCGCTCTCCCGGCACACCGTCCACAGCCGCTCGGCGACGCCGGTGACGAAGGCGGTGACCAGCAGGACGGCCAGGGCGTTGCCCGGCGTCCAGTCGATCCACAGGGGGGCGACGATCAGCAGCGCCGCGCGCAGGCCGTCGGCACCGACCATGGTCCAGCGGCGGTCGAGCGGGCCCTCGGGCGCCGTGAGCGCGCTGAGCGGTCCGAGCAGGACCGCGCCGAAGAGCAGCACGGCGAGGACGCGGGCGGCGAAAACCGTCGCCACTGCGAACGCCACGCCGCGATAGCCGCCGCCGAAGGCGCCCTCGGCGATCGCCGCCTGGAGGGCGAGGACGACCAGCACCAGCAGGGCGAGGGCGTCACCGACACCGCTCACCAGCTGCGCGCTCCACAGGCGTCGCACATCCGGTCGGTGCAGCAGGGAACGGACGGCGCGCTCGCGGGAGTCCGCGACCAGGGCGTCGTCCGGGGCGGTGGTGGGGGCCGTTGGCTGCTCGGCTCGCGTCATGCGTTCAGCCTATCCGCAGCCACCGACACCACACCCGCCCGTCCTGGCATGCGCACGCCCCGACACCGAAGTGATGCCGGGGCGTTCGCTCGACGGTTCGATTCGCGAAGCCGACAGAGCCCGTGCGGGGCCTTCTCAGGGGGCTGTCAGTCCTCGGCGCCGGAGGCGGTCGCCCGGGAAGCCGTCGCCTTCTTCGCGGTGGTCTTCTTGGCGGTCGTCTTCTTCGCGGTGGTCGTCTTCTTGGCCGCCGTCTTCTTGGCGGCGGTCTTCTTCGCCGGGGCCGTCTTCTTGGCCGCCGCCTTCTTCGCGGTCTTCTTGGCGGGGCCCTTCGCGCGCTTCTCGGCGAGCAGTTCGAAGCCGCGCTCCGGGGTGATCTCCTCGACGCTGTCACCGGAGCGCAGGGTCGCGTTGGTCTCGCCGTCGGTGACGTACGGACCGAAGCGGCCGTCCTTGACCACCACGGGCTTGCCCGAGACCGGGTCCTCGCCCAGCTCCTTCAGCGGCGGCTTGGCCGCGGCCCGGCCGCGCTGCTTGGGCTGGGCGTAGATCTCCTGCGCCTCCTCCAGCGTGATCGTGAAGAGCTGGTCCTCGGACTGGAGCGAGCGCGAGTCGGTGCCCTTCTTCAGGTACGGGCCGTAGCGGCCGTTCTGCGCGGTGATCTCCACGCCCTCGGCGTCCGTCCCGACCACCCGCGGCAGCGACATCAGCTTCAGCGCGTCGTCGAGGGTGACCGTGTCCAGCGACATGGACTTGAAGAGGGAGGCGGTACGCGGCTTGACCGCGTTCTTGCCGGTCTTCGGGGTGCCTTCGGGCAGCACCTCGGTGACGTACGGGCCGTAGCGGCCGTCCTTGGCGATGATCTGGTGACCGGACACCGGGTCGGTGCCCAGCTCGAAGTCGCCGCTCGGCTTGGCGAGAAGTTCCTCCGCCAGCTCGACGGACAGCTCGTCGGGCGCCAGGTCCTCCGGGATGTCCGCGCGCTGGTGGTTCTCGGAGTCCTTCTCACCGCGCTCGATGTAGGGACCGTAGCGGCCGACGCGCAGCACGATGTCGTTGCCGACCGGGAACGAGGACACCTCGCGCGCGTCGATCGCGCCCAGGTCGGTCACCAGTTCCTTGAGGCCGCCGAGGTGGTCCCCATCGCCGTTGCCGGCGTCGGCCGCGGCGCCCGTGACGGTGCCCTCGCCGAAGTAGAACCGCTTCAGCCACGGCACGGCCCGGGCCTCGCCGCGGGCGATGCGGTCGAGGTCGTCCTCCATCCTGGCGGTGAAGTCGTAGTCGACGAGCCGCCCGAAGTGCTTCTCCAGGAGGTTGACCACGGCAAAGGACAGGAATGACGGGACGAGCGCCGTGCCCTTCTTGAAGACGTAACCGCGGTCGAGGATCGTGCCGATGATCGACGCGTACGTCGACGGACGGCCGATCTCGCGCTCTTCCAGCTCCTTGACCAGCGAGGCCTCGGTGTAGCGGGCCGGGGGCTTGGTGGCGTGGCCGTCGACCGTGATCTCCTCGGCGGCCAGCGGGTCGCCCTCGGAGACCTGCGGCAGCCGGCGCTCGCGGTCGTCCAGCTCGGCGTTCGGGTCGTCGGCGCCCTCGACGTAGGCCTTCAGGAAGCCGTGGAAGGTGATCGTCTTGCCGGAGGCGCTGAACTCCACGTCCCGGCCGTCGGCGGCGGTGCCGCCGATCTTGACGGTGACCGAGTTGCCGGTCGCGTCCTTCATCTGGGAGGCGACGGTCCGCTTCCAGATCAGCTCGTACAGCTTGAACTGGTCGCCGGTCAGGCCGGTCTCGGCGGGCGTGCGGAAACGATCACCCGAGGGGCGGATCGCCTCGTGCGCCTCCTGCGCGTTCTTGACCTTGCCGGCGTAGGTGCGCGGCTGCGGGGGCAGGTAGTCGGCGCCGTACAGCTGCGTGACCTGGGCGCGGGCGGCCGCCACGGCGGTCTCGCTCAGCGTCGTGGAGTCCGTACGCATGTACGTGATGTAGCCGTTCTCGTACAGCTTCTGGGCGACCTGCATGGTCGCCTTGGCGCCGAAGCCGAGCTTGCGGCTGGCCTCCTGCTGCAGCGTCGTCGTACGGAACGGGGCGTACGGCGAGCGGCGGTACGGCTTCGACTCGACCGACCGGACGGCGAAGCGGGTGTTCTCCAGGGCGGCGGCGAGGGCGCGGGCGTTCGCCTCGTCGAGGTGGAGGGTGTTCGCGCTCTTGAGCTGCCCCAGGGAGTCGAAGTCACGGCCCTGCGCGACCCGCCGGCCGTCGACGCTCTGCAGGCGCGCGACCAGCGACGACGGGTCGGAGGAATCCCCCGCGCGGCCGGTGCCGAAGGTGCCCGTCAGGTCCCAGTACTCGGCGGAGCGGAAGGCGATGCGCTCGCGTTCCCGCTCGACGACGAGCCGGGTGGCGACGGACTGCACACGGCCCGCCGAGAGCCGGGGCATGACCTTCTTCCACAGCACCGGCGAGACCTCGTAGCCGTAGAGCCGGTCGAGGATACGGCGGGTCTCCTGGGCGTCGACCAGGCGCTGGTTGAGCTGGCGCGGGTTGGCGACGGCGGCGCGGATCGCGTCCTTGGTGATCTCGTGGAAGACCATCCGCTTGACGGGGATCTTCGGCTTGAGGACCTCCTGGAGGTGCCAGGCGATCGCCTCGCCCTCCCGGTCCTCATCGGTGGCGAGGAATAGCTCGTCGGAGTCCTTCAGCAGGTCCTTGAGCTTCTTGACCTGGGCCTTCTTGTCGGCGTTGACCACATAGATCGGCTGGAAGTCGTGTTCGACGTCCACACCGAGGCGGCGGACCTCGCCGGTGTACTTCTCGGGCACCTCGGCGGCGCCGTTGGGAAGGTCACGGATGTGCCCGACGCTCGCCTCGACTACGTAGCCGGGGCCGAGGTAGCCCTTGATCGTCTTCGCCTTGGCAGGCGACTCGACGATGACGAGTCGGCGGCCGCCCTGTGCGGTCTCGCTGGTCGGGGACAACTTGGCTCTTCTCTCCGGTCGACGCTGGGGCCTCCCCAGGCCTTCGTCCCGGGGTCGCGGCGTACTGCTGGCTCGTGTGACGCTGCGGAGTGTGACGGTACATCCCGCTCCCGTGTCAAACGGGAAAAGCCCACAACGGCCACTCGAACGGTAACCCGACTACCGTCATTCCTGCCGCCCGGAGTACCAGGCGATCACACGGCGCCTGTCCGGAGCGTGACGCTCCCTTTACTCCCCCGGCACCCCGGCGCCCGGGCTCCGCCGACGTCAGAGGCGGGTCAGGCAGTACGCGGCGAAGATCAGCGCGAGGGCGCCGGCCAGGCTCGCGAGGGTGGCCGATGCGACCCGGCTCACACCCTCGGCGACCGGCTCACCGCGCCGCAGCCTGACCCCGGTCCAGGTCAGCAGAGCGGCTCCGAACAGGGCGAACACCACTCCCGCGAAGATCGCCGGTGCGCTCTCCATGCCGTCCCCCTCGCCCTGCCCCGTCGGTCGTGCCCAGCGCCCGGAGAGTGGCACGCGCGGGAGGCCGGCGAGCGACATCGAGGTGAACGGAAGGCCGACGCGCCCTCGAACAGGCGATCGAGCACGGTCGGCCGGGCGTCGCCGCGCATATTTTTCGGCCGTTTTGCCAAGGGAGGTGAGGGAGGTGGGCGCGGACGGCGTGGCGGGGCTCACCGCAGACCCGCGACCTCCCGCAGGCAGGCGCGGTCGGCGGCGTCCGGGAAGCCGTCCGCCAGGCCGGCCACCTCAGGCGCGTGCGCGGCGAAGACCGCCCCGCAGCGCAGGCGCTCCGCGTGGTCGGCGGCGCCGCCGGAGAACCTCGGCACCGGCTCGTCCGCGTCGTACGGCGTGCAGAGCTCGGCGGCGAGGAGCAGCCCGCCGAGCAGGTCGGCCCGGACCGGAAGACCCGGATCGGCGGCGAGCCGGAGCAGGAACGGCAGCGCCACCGGCATCACCGCGCTCAGCCGGAAGACACCGTCCATGAGCACGTTGTCGAGGACCCGCTGGGCCTCGGCGGCGGCATCGGGATCGAGCAGGCCCCGCAGGACGGCCGGCACCCCGGCGGGGCAGCCGGGGATCTCGGACCAGGCGATCTCGTCACAGCCGCGCAGCACGGGATGCGTGCCGCCCGCCTCGGTGACCCGGGGATACGCCCGAAGGAACCGGGCGACCTCGGCCTCCTTGGCCGCCGCGTCCAGCACGCACATCGCTGTTCCCCGCTCCCCCACGTGACCCGGCCTGGCTCCGACGAGCATCCCATCCGCGCGGCACCCTCCCGTCACCGGGACGCCTGCGCGCCTCCGGGGACGCGGGTACGACGGCAGGCGTACGCGGCACCCGCACCCCCGCCGGTGCCGCTACGCGCCACGCCTCAGCCAACCGGCTCCAGGAAGCCCTGCTCCACCAGCAGCCGGATCTGCGCCGGCGTGCGGTCGCGCAGCAGTACCGGGTCCTCGTGCACGAGCTGGGCGATGGCGTCCAGGATGCGGCCCGCGCTCAGCGAGCCGTCGCACACGCCCGCGAAACCGGCGCCGACCGTGTCCACCTTGGTGGCCCGGCGCATGCCGCGGTGCTGGCGCAGCACCACGTGCTCCGGGTCCTCGGCGCCGGGCAGCCCGACCTGCTCCTGGACCACTTCCGCGGTCAGCCGGAAGTGGCTGTCCAGCAGCGCCGCGTCGTCGTGCGCGCGGAGGAAGTCGAGTCGCTCGAAGTGGTCCCGGATCGCCTCCCCGAGCGGCTGCTCCACCGGGTGCGGCCACTCCTCCACCGTGACGACGGGCTCGGCGGAGCCCGTCCGGCGCAGGGTGATCCAGCCGAAGCCGACCGCCTTCACCTTGCGCGCCTCGAACTCGTCGAGCCAGGCGTCGTAACGCGCCTGGTACTCCACCGGGTCCCCGCGGTGGTCCCCGGCGTCCCTCAGCCACAGCTCGGCGTACTGCGTGACGTCCTGCACCTCGCGCTGCACGATCCAGGCATCGCACCCGCGCGGCACCCACGACCTGAGTCTGTCCTGCCAGTCCTCCCCTGCCACGTGCTGCCAGTTGGCGAGGAACTGCGCGAACCCGCCCTCGGTCAGCCGTTCCCCCGCCTGCTGAACGAGCGAGCGGCACAGATCGTCCCCGCCCATGCCACCGTCCCGGTAGGTCAGCCGGGCGCCCGGCGAGATGACGAACGGCGGGTTGGACACGATCAGGTCGAAGGTCTCGTCGTCCCGGACCGGTTCGAACAGCGAGCCCTCGCGCAGGTCCGCGGCGGGGGCGCCGGAGAGCGCGAGCGTGAGCGCGGTGATGTGCAGCGCGCGCGGGTTGAGGTCGGTCGCGGTCACGCGCGTGGCGTGCTGCGCGGCGTGCAGCGCCTGGATGCCGGAGCCGGTGCCGAGGTCCAGCGCGGCGGCGACGGGCGCCCGGACGGTGATGCCGGCGAGGGTCGTGGAGGCGCCGCCGACGCCCAGGACCACGCCTTCGTCGCGCTGTCCGATGCCGCCCGCGCCGCCCACCGCGCAGCCAAGGTCCGAGACGATGAACCAGTCCTCGCCGTCCGGGCCGCCGTAGGGCCGTACGTCCACGGTCGCGGCCACCTCGTCGCCGCCCGCGCGCGTGAGCCAGCCGGCCGCCAGGGCCTCCTCCACCGGCAGTACGGCCGCCACGCGCGCGTGCGGCACGGGCTGCTGGAGCAGGAAGAGCCGTACGAGCGTCTCCAGCGGCGTGTCGCCGCGGGTGGCCCGGAGCGCGGGCACGGTCTCGCTGCGGGCCAGCGCCGCGTACGCGGGCGCGCCGAGCAGATCGAGCAGCCCGTCGGCGGTGAAGGTGGCGGCCAGCAGCGCGTCCCGCAGACGCGCGGCGGTCTCGGGCCGGTCGGAAGCGGGCAGGGTGGCGAGTCCGGAGTCAGTCACGCCCCCATTGTGGCCCGTGACGGGCGGCTCAGCCCGTGGCGGCCGAAGGCGTCGCGGAGGTCTTCGTGCAGCCCTTCTGCTGGCTGACCGCCTCGTTGACGTCGCCCTTCTCCAGGTTCTGCAACGCGCTGATCGCGCCGTCGTACTGCCCCGACACCGCCTTCATCCGCTCCGAGAGGTCGCTGAGACCGGAGGCGAACTTGGTCTGGTTCTTGGTGTCGAGCCCGTCCACCCGCTTCTTCAGGTCGGCGTAGGCCGCGGACAGCGCCGTGAGCTTCTTGACGGCGTCCTGCTGCTTGCGCTTGCCGTCCTCGATGCCGGGGGGCGCCCCGGCGTTGCCGAGGGTCGTGGCGCGGGCCTTGAAGCCGTCGGCCAGTTCCTGGAAGGCCTGCGAGTCGGTCTTCTGCACGTCCTTGGGCGGGCCGTCCTTGGCGACCGCCGCGAGCGCGTCGAAGGCCTCGGAGATCTTCGCCTGCTGGGCGGGCAGCGGGTCGCACACCGACTTGGCCCAGGACACCAGCTTCGGGTCGGGCCCCTTGTCGCCGTCGCTGCCGCCGCATCCCGACAGCGCCACCACCAGTACCGCACCGCCGGACAGCGCGGCCGTGAGCTTCTTGTTCACCGGACAGGTCCCTTCCACGGCTCTCGGCCCCCGGAATCTACACGGCGGACGCGCACATCCCCTCACCCGGACGTCCTGTAGATCAGCTTTTGTGACTCTTCGCACCGCAGGAGAGAAGGCTCACGGCATGGAGCGGCGGCGTCAGCACGTGCACACGGGAGCGGGCGGGCGGGGCGTCAGTACGCACCGCCCGCCCGCCTGTCGTAGAGGCCCTCCGCCGTCGGCCTACGAAACCACCGCCGCGTCCGACGAGTTGGCGACCCGACCGGTGCTCTCGTCGTCCCCGACGGCGATCCCGCGCCGTTTGGAGATGTACACGGCGACGAGGATCACCAGGAAGGCGAGGATCGCGACACCGATCCGCACGCCGAGGTTCTTGTCGTCGCCGTAGGAGAACTTGATCACCGCGGGCGCGATCAGCAGCGAGACCAGGTTCATGACCTTCAGCAGCGGGTTGATCGCCGGTCCGGCGGTGTCCTTGAAGGGGTCGCCGACCGTGTCGCCGATCACCGTGGCCGCGTGTGCCTCGCTGCCCTTGCCGCCGTGGTGGCCGTCCTCCACCAGCTTCTTGGCGTTGTCCCAGGCGCCACCGGAGTTGGCGAGAAACACCGCCATCAGCGTGCCCGCGCCGATCGCGCCGGCCAGATAGGAGCCGAGCGCGCCGACGCCGAGCGTGAACCCGACGAAGATCGGCGCCATGACGGCGAGCAGACCCGGCGTGGCCAGCTCCCGCAGGGCGTCCCGGGTGCAGATGTCGACGACCTTGCCGTACTCGGGCTTCTCGGTGAAGTCCATGATCCCGGGCTTCTCGCGGAACTGCCGCCGCACCTCGAACACCACCGAACCCGCCGACCGCGACACGGCGTTGATGGCCAGCCCGGAGAAGAGGAAGACGACCGCGGCGCCCGCGATGAGGCCGACCAGGTTGTTGGGCTGCGAGATGTCCAGGGACAAGCTCAGCGGCGCGCCGGGACCGGTGAGCTTCGCCCCGACGTCCTGCACGTTGGTGGTGATCGCGTCGCGGTACGACCCGAACAGCGCCGACGCGGCGAGCACGGCGGTGGCGATGGCGATGCCCTTGGTGATGGCCTTGGTGGTGTTGCCGACCGCGTCCAGGTTGGTGAGCACCTGCGCGCCCGCCCCCTCGACGTCGCCGGACATCTCGGCGATGCCCTGCGCGTTGTCGGAGACCGGCCCGAAGGTGTCCATGGCGACGATCACGCCGACCGTGGTGAGCAGGCCGGTGCCGGCCAGGGCCACCGCGAACAGCGCCAGCATGATCGACGTGCCGCCCAGCAGGAACGCCCCGTACACCGACAGCCCGATGAGCAGCGCGGTGTAGACGGCCGACTCCAGGCCGACCGAGATGCCGGCGAGGACGACGGTGGCCGGTCCGGTGAGGGAGGTCTTGCCGATGTCCCGGACCGGTCGGCGAGTGGTCTCGGTGAAGTAGCCGGTCAGCTGCTGGATGACAGCCGCCAGCAGGATGCCGATGGCCACCGCCACCAGGGCCAGGATCCGCGGGTCGCCGTCCTTGCCCTTGATCGCCGCGTCCGTCACCCCGGCGAGGCCGGAGTACGTCGACGGCAGGTAGACGTAGACCGCGACCGCGACCAGGACGAGGGAGATCACCGCGGAGACGAAGAAGCCGCGGTTGATCGCGGTCATGCCGCTGCGGTCGGTGCGGCGCGGGGCGACGGCGAAGATGCCGATCATCGCCGTGATCACCCCGATGGCGGGCACCAGCAGCGGGAAGGCCAGTCCGGAGTCACCGAAGGCGACCTTGCCGAGGATCAGCGCGGCCACCAGGGTGACGGCGTAGGACTCGAACAGGTCGGCCGCCATGCCCGCGCAGTCGCCGACGTTGTCGCCCACGTTGTCGGCGATGGTCGCGGCATTGCGCGGGTCGTCCTCCGGAATGCCCTTCTCGACCTTGCCGACCAGGTCGGCGCCGACGTCGGCGGCCTTGGTGAAGATGCCGCCGCCCACCCGCATGAACATCGCGATCAGGGCGGCGCCGAGGCCGAAGCCCTCCAGCACCTTCGGCGCGTCGGCGGCGTACACCAGCACCACGCAGGAGGCGCCCAGCAGGCCGAGCCCCACCGTGAACATGCCGACCACACCACCGGTGCGAAATGCGATCTTCATCGCGGTGTGCGAGACGGTGGTGAGATCCTTTTCGGGTTCACCGACGGCCGGCGTGGCTTCCCGGGCGGCCGCGGCGACGCGCACATTGCTGCGCACGGCGAGCCACATGCCGATATAACCGGTGGCCGCCGAGAACGCGGCTCCGATCAGGAAGAACACCGAGCGTCCGGCTCGCTGATTCCAGTCGTCCGCGGGCAGCAGCAGAAGCAGGAAGAAGACGACGACGGCGAATACGCCGAGTGTGCGCAGTTGCCGGGCGAGATACGCCTTGGCGCCTTCCTGGACCGCCTCGGCGATCTCTTTCATGCTGTCGGTGCCCTCGCCGGCCGCCAGCACCTGGCGCAGCAGGATCCCGGCGACCACCAGCGCGGCCACGGCGACCGCCGCGATGACGGCCACGAGGATCCGGTTGTCGTCGGTCAGGACCGCTGCCGCGAGGTCTGTGGGACGTACCGACTGCTGAGGGGTAGAAAGCCCCGCCATTCGTCCTCCTTGACGCTTGGGCTGAGCTCAAGATGTGGACGGATTGTAGGTACCACGGAGTGATCTAAACAGGGGACGGGAAACGGAAATGGCCTACTCGTCCTTCCCCATAAATGATCGCGATCACACCACGGAACCCGAAAGGGCTAATGCCTCAGGGGCATTGACGGCGACATTGAGCCTTGATCCATCACCTGGGCTATTGATCGTGAATTCCTTCACGAATTCGCCAGGCCACCGGAAGCGCTCTGTGAAGAGGCAGGCCGGAAAACACGACGAGAGCCCTGCTCGGCAGGGCTCTCGGGAGTTGGGCGGGCAGTGGCCGGGTCAGAGTGCCGCGACGGCCGGCGGGGTGGTGGGCCAGGTCATCCGGATCAGACCGCCGTTCCGGCCGGTGGTGACCTCCACGTCGTCCACGAGGCCGCTGATGACCGCGAGGCCCATCTCGTCCTCCTCGGCGTCGGTCTCGGGCACGCCGCCGGGCGTGTCGCCGCCCGGCACGGCGTGCGGGGCCTCGTCGCCGACCTCGATGGAGAACTGTTTCTCCTCTTCGATCAGCGCCACCTTCACCGGTGCCGTGATCCCGCCGCTCTGGTGCAGTCCGACGGCGCGGGAGCAGGCCTCGCCCACGGCGAGCCGGACCTCGTCCAGGACGGCCTCGTCCACTCCGGCCCTGCGCGCCACCGCTGCCGCCACCAGCCGGGCGGTCCTGACGTGCTCGGGCAGCGCGCTGAAGCGGAGTTCGACGGTGGCCATGCATCCCCCTCGCGGCTACGGGCGTGCGGTCGGGGGCGGGGCCGCCGAGAGCCCGCACCCCTGATGTACTTGAGTGCCCCGGGTCCCGGCGACCGTCTGGGTCCGGGAAACCGGGGCGGGACCGGCCGACGACCGGACCCCCGCGGGAGCCCGGCGCCGGACGACGGTCCGGGGTCAGTCGGTGGCCGCCACCGCTTCCTCGACCGAGGTGTGGATCGGGAACACCTTGGTGAGGCCGGTGATACGGAAGATCTTCAGAATGCGCTCCTGGTTGCACACCAGGCGCAGCGAGCCCTCATGGGCACGCACCCGCTTCAGGCCGCCGACCAGCACGCCGAGTCCGGTGGAGTCGAGGAAGTCCACGCCCTCCATGTCGACGACGAGGTGGAAATTGCCGTCGTTCACCAACTCGACCAGCTGCTCGCGCAGCTTGGGCGCGGTGTATACATCGATTTCGCCACCGACCTCGACGACCGTACGATCGCCGACAGTACGGGTCGACAGGGACAGGTCCACGGATCCTCCAGCACCTTGCTATCGAGCGGTCGCCCCTCGGGCACCTCGGCTTACGGCCCTCGGGACGTTTCGCCAGCCGCGATGGCATTCAATCACTTACCGGCAGGCGTGCACGACGCCTTGGCTCCATTGTCCGTCACTCCAGTGACACACTCGGTGCCGATGGCCAAGAATCTCCGAACCGATCGATCCCCGGCGGACCCGGCATCCCGCCCGTCTCCGGGCGCGGTCCTGGACCGGCTCACGTCCGGGCCGAGCCGGGCTGCGCGCATCACTCATACGGAGCACTTGCCCCCGCGCGCGGGCCGCCATGCAGTCTGGCCTGATCGAATTCGCTCAGAGGTGATCGCGGCCATTCAGGCGTGCGGCATCGAGCATCCCTGGGCCCACCAGGCGCTGGCCGCCGAGCACGCCCTGGACGGCGACTCGGTGGTCGTCGCCACCGGCACCGCCTCCGGCAAGTCCCTCGCCTACCTCGTACCGGTCCTGTCGGCCCTGCTGGACGGCGCCGAGGCCCCGAACGGACGCGGCGCCACCGCCCTGTACCTGTCCCCCACCAAGGCGCTCGCCGCGGACCAGTGCCGGGCCGTGAAGGAACTTTCCCAACCTCTGGGCAACGCCGTACGCCCAGCCGTGTACGACGGCGACACCCCGTTCGAGGAACGCGAGTGGATCCGCCAGTACGGCAACTACGTGCTGACCAACCCCGACATGCTGCACCGCGGGATACTCCCGTCCCACCCGCGCTGGTCCTCCTTCCTGAAGTCGCTCCGGTACGTCGTCGTCGACGAGTGCCACACCTACCGCGGTGTCTTCGGCTCGCACGTCGCCCAGGTGCTGCGCCGCCTGCGCCGCCTGTGCGCCCGCTACGGCTCCTCCCCGGTCTTCCTGCTGGCCTCCGCGACCGCCGCCGAGCCCGCCGTCGCCGCCCGCCGGCTGACCGGCCTTCCCGTGACCGAGGTCGCCGACGACGCCTCGCCGCGCGGGGAACTCGTCTTCGCCCTCTGGGAGCCCCCGCTCACCGACCTGCACGGCGAGCGGGGCGCGCCCGTACGGCGTACCGCCACCGCCGAGACCGCCGACCTGCTGACCGACCTGACCGTGCAGGGCGTGCGCTCGGTCGCCTTCGTCCGGTCCCGGCGCGGCGCGGAGCTGATCTCCGTGATCGCCCAGGAGAAACTGGCCGAGGTCGACCGCTCCCTGGCCCGCCGGGTCGCCGCCTACCGGGGCGGCTACCTCCCCGAGGAGCGGCGCGCCCTGGAACGCGCCCTGCACTCCGGGGAACTCCTCGGCCTCGCCGCCACGACGGCCCTGGAGCTGGGCGTGGACGTCTCGGGTCTGGACGCGGTGGTGATCTCCGGCTACCCCGGCACCCGCGCCTCCCTGTGGCAGCAGGCCGGCCGCGCGGGCCGCTCCGGACAGGGCGCCCTGGCGGTCCTGGTCGCCCGCGACGACCCGCTGGACACCTTCCTCGTCCATCATCCCGAGGCCCTGTTCGCCCAACCGGTGGAATCGACCGTCCTGGACCCCGACAACCCCTACGTCCTCGCCCCGCACCTGTGCGCCGCCGCCGCGGAGATCCCGCTGACCGAGGAGGACCTGGACCTCTTCGGACCGGCCTGCGCCGACGTGCTCCCGCAGCTGGAGGCCGCGAAGCTGCTGCGCCGGCGGACCCGGGCCTGGCACTGGACACGCCGGGAGCGGGCCGCCGACCTGACCGACATCCGCGGCGCGGGCGGCCGTCCCGTGCAGGTCGTGGAGACCGGCACCGGCCGCCTGCTCGGCACGGTCGACGCGGGCGCCGCGCACTCCACGGTCCACGAGGGCGCCGTCCACCTGCACCAGGGCCGCACCTACCTGGTGCGCTCCCTCGATCTGGAGGACTCCGTCGCCCTCGTCGAACAGGCCGACCCGCCGTACTCGACGGTCGCCCGCGACACCACCGCCATCTCCGTCCTGGAGACCGACACCGAGATCCCCTGGGGTTCCGGCCGGCTGTGCTACGGCTCCGTCGAGGTCACCAACCAGGTGGTCTCCTACCTCCGCCGGCGCCTGATCACCGGCGAGGTGCTGGGCGAGACGAAACTCGACCTCCCTCCTCGTACGCTGCGCACCCGCGCGGTGTGGTGGACGGTCACCGAGGACCAGCTGGACGAGGCCCGGATCACCCCGGAGATCCTCGGCGGCTCCCTGCACGCCGCCGAGCACGCCTCGATCGGCATGCTGCCCCTCTTCGCGACCTGCGACCGCTGGGACATCGGCGGCGTCTCCGTGCCGCTGCATCCCGACACCCTCCTTCCGACGGTCTTCGTCTACGACGGCCACCCCGGCGGCGCGGGCTTCGCCGAGCGTGCCTTCCACACCGCCCGCTCCTGGCTCACGGCCACCCGCGAGGCCATCGCCTCCTGCGAGTGCGACGCCGGCTGCCCCTCCTGCGTCCAGTCCCCCAAGTGCGGCAACGGCAACGACCCCTTGCACAAGAGAGGGGCCGTCCGCCTCCTGACGGTGCTGCTGCGGGAGGCGCCGGGGGACGAGGCAGCGGAGATGCCGGGGGCGGGCTCGGCGGAGGCGCCGGGGGAGACGGGGACGACTCCGGCCGCGCGGGTGGAGCAGGGGCCGACGGAGGCGGGGGCGGTTCCGGCCGCCCCGGTGGAGCAGGGGCCGGAGCCGGCAGAAGGTGCGGAGGCCGGGAGGCGAGGGGCCGAGCAGTAGCCACTCCGGTCGGCCGGACAGGAGGCAGGGTGCTGCCCGGAGCAGCCCGCACCGTGAGTTCCCCAGTCCGCCAGAGACGCGCCCGGCAACACGGCTTCCCCACGTGTCAGGCCCCTCATCCACCCAGGCCCCGGCATCACGGCCCCGATCCCGGCACGGCCGAGGGTCTGGATGCCGGTGAGCCGCCACTCGACGCGGCCGGTACCGGACCTGCCGGTCCCGCCGGACCCGCTCTCGCCCGCACCTCCGCGGTGAACGGCCCTCTGCCCGAGGCCGCCGTCACCTCCGAGGTGTCGCCCACGATCGCGCACCGCACCAGCCGGACCCCCTGCACCCGGGCCAGCCGCCCGGCGCGGTCACAGGCTGCCGCGCTCCCCTCGGCCCAGTGGTCCGCCGCCGCGAGCGCCGCCAGATCCGCACCGCCGGCCGCCCGGTGCCGTACGACCACGGCCTGGCCGAGTGCGAGCACCGCACCGAACACCACACAGAGCAGGGCGATCGCCCCGAGGCTCCAGACGGTGGCCGAGCCCCGATCCGAGCGGCCCGGACCGCACCGGTCCCGCCTGCGCGCACCTGCCTGCCTCACGGTCCCTCCCCCACCGTCTCCTCGGCCAGCGCCACGGCCTCCTCGCGCACCTCGAACGGCAGGCCGCCCAGCATCGGCGGCTCGGCCACCACCGTCACCCGCACCTGGTCGCCCTCGCGCCCCACGGTCACCCGCGCCCCGCTCGGCGCCACCTCCCGAGTCACTCCGACCACCGCGTCCGGCGGATCCTGGCGGGCTGCGGACCGGGCGCCCGCGCGGGCGGCGTCCACGCACCGGAGCTGCGCCGCCATCACGAGCAGCCCCCAGACCAGTGCCATGGTGAAGGCCACCAGTACGCAGAGCACCACGGCCGCCTCCGCGGTCACGAACCCGCCGTCCGACCCCCGCTCACTTCCCGCCATCGAGCGCCTTCTTCACGATCGCCTGCAGTTCCGCCCTGACCTGGCCGCTGGTGACGACCTCGTAGAGCAGCACAGCGAATCCGACGGCCGCGATGATCCCCATCGCGTACTCGGACGTCACCATGCCGGCGTCCCGACGGTTCAGACGGCGGTACGCACCGCGCAGCCGTCCCACCATTTCCTTGATCTTCCCGTTCATCTCAACCCCCGTGAGGCTCTGGCCTGATGTGATCTGTTTCGTTCGTGTCGTTCGTGTCGCCCGTTTCCGAAGCCCGCGCTCGCGCCCGTCCCCTCGCCTCACCTCCGTCCCGTCGCCGCGCCCGCCAGTCCGATCACCACGGGCAGCACGCCGATCGCGATGAACGCGGGCAGGAAGCAGAGGCCGACCGGGGCCGAGATCAGCACGGCCGCCCTGCGCGCCCGGGCCGTCGCGGTACGCGTCCACTCCGCGCGGGCGTCCGAGGCGAGGCGGGCGACCGGCCCGGCCGCGGGCAGCCCCGACTCGCCGGCCCGCGCCAACAGCCGCGCAAGGGCCCTCGCCCCGGGCAGCTCGGCCAACCGCCGCCAGGCGTCGGCCGGTACACCGCCCAGCCGCAGCTCCGCCGCACCGCGCGCCAGCGCCTTCCCGACGGGGCCGTCGAGGGCCTCTCCCACGGCCTGCGCGGCGATCACCGGCCCCGCGCCGGCCGCGACACAAGCGGCCAGCAAGTCGGCGGCGAGCGGGAGTTGGCGCGCCGCGCGGGCCGCGTCGGCCACCGGAGCCGCACCGGTGAGCGCCTGCCGCTCCCGCCACCACCACAGCACCGCTCCCGCACCGATCCCCAGCAGAACCCCTCCGACCCCGCCGGCCAGCACCCAGGCACCGCACGCCGCCCCGGCCACCGGCAACCACCGGCGCACGCTCGCCGGCAGCTCCGGCCGACCCCCGGCCCGCGGAACGTCCGCGCCCAGCAATCCGGCCATCCGACGCCGTGCCCGGCGCCGCCGACGCGCCGACTCCAGTCGCCACCCGATCCAACCGAGGGCCGACATCGCGACCCCGGCCATCCCCAGCCTGTGGACGAACTCTCCGCTCATACCGCCGCCGCCTCTCGCGCCATCGACACCGCCCGGACGTCCCGCCCGGCTTCGCACGCCCCAGTCACCCTGACCGCATCGGTCACCTCTCGCGCCATCCCGGCCTCACCCCTTCTCCGCACCCCGCACGATCCGCGTCGCCCACCACATCCCGGCCCCCTCGAACACCGCTCCCACCACCAGGCACGCGAACCCCGGTCCGGTGTGCAGGAGGACGTGCAGCGGGTCGGCGTGCAGAGCCGTGCCGAGCAGCAGGCCGAGGGCCGGCAGCGCGGCCAGGAGTGCGGTCGTCGCCCGGGCGCCGGACAACTGCGCTCGCAGGTCGGCGCGTTGGTCGCGTTCGGCACGCAGGGCCGCCTCCAGCCGGTCCAGGCCCGCCGCGAGGCCCGCGCCCTGGTCCACGGCCACCCGCCAGCACGCGGCGAGGCCGAGCAGTCCCGCCGCGCCCGGCTGCCGAGCCGCCACGGCGAGGGCGGCGGGCACATCCCCGCCGAACCGCGCCGCCGCGACCACGGCCGCCTGGGTGTCGCCCAGTGCGCCGGTGTCCTGCGCGGCCCGCAGCAGTGCCGCTCCCGGCTGCCGCCCCGCACGCACCTCCCCGGCGAGCGCCCCGCACAGGGCGATCACCGCGTCCGCCCGCCGCTCACGCCGCCGCCCCGCCCGGCGGGCTCGCCGCACCCGCCGCAGCACCGGCACCCCGACCGCCCCCGCGAGGGCCGGGACGACCGACGCGCCCAGCAAGGCGAGCAGCGCCCCGGCCACCAGCGCCCACCACTCCGCGCCCAGCCGGCCGCCGAGGTGCCGTAATCCGCCCAGGGCCCGGCCCCAGTCCGGTGGAGGAGTCGCCGCCGCCTGGCTCCCCGCGAGGAGCAGCCGGGCCCGCCGCAGGCCGTGGTGCCGCCCGCCCAGCAGCCAGGCCATCGCGCCCAGGCAGATCAGCGCGGCTCCCAGGGATGACCCACCGGTCACTTCCGTCCCCTCTCCCTCTCGCATCCGCCCGGCTCACCGAGCAGCCGTTCCAGTCGCTCCCAGCCGCGCTCGCGTGTGAAGGCCCGCTCGCCCCAGCGCAGTGCCGGCACTGTCCGCACCAGCCCGGTGGGGTCCCGCTCCAGTACGTGCACCTCGGCGATCCGGCGCCGCCCGGCCGGGTCCCGTACGAGGTGGAGCACCACGGAGAGGGCGGCCGCCAACTGGCTGTGCAACGCGTCCCGGTCGAGCCCGGCGGCCGTGGCCAGGGCCTCCAGACGGGCCGGCACGTCCCCGGCGGTGTTGGCGTGGACCGTGCAGCAGCCGCCCTCGTGGCCGGTGTTCAGCGCCGCCAGCAGATGGACGACCTCGGGTCCGCGCACCTCGCCGACGACCAGCCGGTCCGGACGCATCCGCAACGCCTGCCGGACCAGGTCCTCCAGGGTCACCAGGCCGGCGCCCTCCTGGTTGGCCGGCCGGGTCTCCAGCCGGACCACGTGCGGATGGTCCGGACGCAGCTCGGCGGAGTCCTCGGCGAGCACGATCCGCTCCCCCGGTCCGACCAGCCCCAGCAGGGCGCTGAGCAAGGTCGTCTTGCCGCTTCCGGTGCCGCCGCTGACGAGGAAGGACAGCTTCGCGGCGAGCAGCGCGCGCAGGATCCGGTCGCCGCCCGGCGGCACGGTGCCCGCCTCGACCAGTTCCGCGAGCGTGAAGGCCCGCGGCCGTACCACCCGCAGGGACAGACAGGTGCAGCCGACGGCGACCGGGGGCAGCACGGCGTGCAACCGGGTGCCGTCGGGCAGCCGGGCGTCCGCCCACGGCCGGGCGTCGTCCAGCCGGCGTCCGGCCACCGCGGCCAGTCGCTGCGCGAGGCGTCGCACGGCCGTCGCGTCCGGGAAGGTCACCGGTGTCAGCTCCAGGCCGCCGCCCCGGTCCACCCACACCCGGTCGGGCGCGGACACCAGGACGTCGGTGACGCGCGGATCGGCGAGCAGCGGTTCCAGAGGACCGCTGCCGACGAGTTCTGACCTCAACTGCCGCGCGGCGCCGAGCACTTCCGCGTCGCCGAGGACCCGGCCTTGTTCGCGCAGCGCCTGGGCCACGCGGGCGGGGGTGGGGTCGGCGCCGCTCTCGGCCAGCCGGCGCCGGACCCCGTCGAGCAGGGCCGCGCCGTCGGCCCGGTCGAGTCCGGGGAGTGTCATCGGGATCCTCCCGCCTCGACCAGGGCACGCTCCCAGAAGTCGGCGCAGAACCGGGCGAGCGGGCCGCGCCCGGTCGCGGCGGGCGGCTTGGCGCCGGCCCCCGGGCGCAGCAGTGCCGGTTCGACCGGCACCTCGCCCGCCAGCGGCAGGTCCAGCAGCCGGGCCACCTCGCGGTCGTCCAGGCCCGGCGCGTACGGCCCGCGGACCGCGAGCCGCACATCGCGCACGACCATGGCGACGGCCGACGCGACGCGTCCGGCGGCGGCCACCGAACGCAGGTCGGCGGGGACGACGAGCAGGGCCAGGTCGAGCTGGGCGAGGGCTTCGGCCACGCCTTCGTCGAGCCGGCGGGGCAGGTCGACCACGACCGTCCCGCCGCCTCGGCGTGCCGCGGCGAGGACCGCGCGCACCGCCTGCGGCGGAACACTCACGCAGTCGCCCCGGTCCCAGCTGAGTACCCGCAGGGCGTGCAGTTCGGGCAGCGACTCCTCCAGCGCGCCGCCGCCGAGCCGGCCGCGGGAGGCGGCGAAGGCGGGCCAGCGCAGCCCGTCGGCGCTCTCGCCGCCGAGGAGGACGTCGAGTCCGCCGCCGAGCGGATCGGCGTCCACGAGGAGGGTGCGCAGTCCTTCACGGGCCGAGGTGACGGCGAGGGCGCAGGCGAGCGTGGACGCGCCCGCTCCGCCCCGGCCGCCGATCACCCCGACGGTGAGGGCCGGCCGGCCGAGCCCCTCGGCCACGTCGGCGATCCGGTCGACCAGCCACTGTTCGCCGTCGGGCAGCATCAGGACGTGGTCGGCGCCGATCTGCATCGCTCGTTTCCATACGTCCGGGTCGTCCTGGTCGCGGCCGACCAGCACCACCCCCCGGCGGCGGGCGGTGCCCCGCGTCCGGCGGGCGACGTCGTCGCCGACCAGGACGAGGGGGGCCGCTTCCCAGCCGTCGCCGGTCTCCGGCACGCGGTGGTGGACCTCGGGTGTGGCGCCCGCCGCCGCGCACAGGCGGAGCAGGTCGTCCAGAAGCTCGGCGTCCTCGGTGAGGATGAGTGGCCGTCCGGGCCGGCTGTCGCCGGTGGGCGGCGGGTCGTTGGTGACGGTTCCGGTCACAGGTGCTCCCCCTTGGTCGCGTGTTCCGCTGGTCGTGCGTTGCGCGCGGCCTGTGCGGCCACGCGATTCCCGAAGATGTGGAGAACCGGCGAGCGGCCTCCATATGAGCGGCCGATAGGAACCGGCCATACGCCGCTCCGGCAATCGGAACCGGCCAAGAACTCGCCTCGGCCGGAGGCGTGGGAAACACGGTGCCGCGATCCTCGAAATCGTGTGGATCTTGGTGGAAAACCGTGCACAACTCGGGAGCTGTGAATAACTCCGTCACCCAAACCGGTGACCCCTGTACCGGCCTGTGTACGACTTCCACAGAGCAGCGATCCGATTACCTTGAGTAACCAGCCGTGGGCATGCGGGAGCCCGGCCGAGAGCGCGGCGGCGCCGGCCAAGCGGCCGTCGAGGGGAGGGGGAGAGGCGGGAAAACGCATCCGGACATGCGACGACCCCCGCCGGGGGGGAGAGCGGGGGTCGTCCCCACGGCCGACTCGGGGGGGGAGGAGTCGGGCCGGGTTAGCACGGTCGCGAACGATCCGTGACTTCCATGGTGTACCCGAGAGCCCTCTCAGGCAAACCCACGCGCCCCACCTTACGCCGAATGGTGGGCGCATATGCTCTGGGTCGTGGAAAACCACTCCTTGCCTCGCGCAGCAGCCTTCTTTGACCTGGACAAGACGGTCATTGCGAAGTCGAGCACGCTCACCTTCAGCAAGTCCTTCTACCAAGGCGGACTGATCAGCCGCAGGGCCGCCTTGCGTACCGCATATGCCCAGTTCGTGTTCCTGGCCGGCGGTCTCGACCACGACCAGATGGAGCGCATGCGGGAGTATCTGTCCTCACTGTGCCGGGGATGGAACGTCCAGCAGGTGCGCGAGATCGTCGCCGAGACCCTGCACGACCTGATCGACCCGATCATCTACGACGAGGCCGCCTCCCTCGTCGAGGAGCACCACGCGGCCGGGCGGGACGTGGTCATCGTGTCCACCTCGGGCGCCGAGGTCGTGGAGCCGATCGGCGAGCTGCTGGGCGCCGACCGCGTGGTGGCCACCCGGATGGTCGTAGGCGAGGACGGCTGCTTCACCGGCGAGGTGGAGTACTACGCCTACGGCCCGACCAAGGCCGAGGCGGTCCGCGAACTGGCCGCCTCCGAGGGGTACGACCTGGAGCGCTGCTACGCCTACAGCGACTCCGCGACCGACCTGCCGATGCTGCGGACGGTCGGGCACCCGCACGCCGTGAACCCGGACCGCGCCCTGCGCCGCGAAGCACTCGCGCGCGGGTGGCCGGTTCTGGAGTTCCGCCGCCCGGTCCCGCTCAAGAAGCGCCTCCCCAGCCTCTCCGTACCGCCGCGCCCGGCGCTGGTCGCGGCGGCGGCCGTGGGAGCGGCGGCCGCGACCGCCGGCCTCGTCTGGTACGCCAGCAGGCGCCGTGGCACTGCCTGACCAGCCTGGCAGTGTCCGTTTCACCCGCTTTCGGACCTGAAAGTAAAGAAGTGCGGGCAGGGGTTCCGCTTGCTCCCGGCTTGCAGTACAAAGGTGTCAACGGCCCGCGAGACCAAAGGACATCCGAGAGGATTCCCTACCACTACGCACTTGGCCCCACGGACCCCGCACGAGCACTGGGCACCCACGCGACGTCGACCCGTCGATTACGGGCCAGCCGCACCAGGTGACGGGCAAAGCACCCCGGCCTGATGGGCACATATCGAGGACGCTTGGTAACCCGGTGCGCGTGCCGGCGGCGGTACGAGCACTCGTACCGCCGCTTTTTCGTCGGCCGCCCTCAGACGGCCCTCTTCGACCGGCCCTCTTCGACCGGCCCTCTTCGACCGGGTCGGTTCCACCGGGGTCAGGCCGCGCCGCGCTGCAGCGCCTCGCAGACCGCCGTCGACTCGCGCACGCCCAGCTCCACCGCCTTGCCGCAGTGGGCGATCCAGGCCGCCATGCCCTCGGGGGTGCCGGAGACGTAGCCGTCCAGCGCGGCCAAATAGGAGGCACGGCCCAGTTCCGCGTGGCCGACCTCGGCCGGGCAGACCGACTTCGGGTCCAGGCCGCTGCCGATCAGCACGATCCGCTCGGCGGCCCGCGCGATGAGGCCGCTGTGGGACACGAAGGGGCGCAGCGCCAGCAGTTCGCCGTGCACCACGGCGGCCGTGACCAGGGCGGGTGCGGACGTCCCGGCGATGATCAGATCGGCCAGCCCCTCCAGCCGCCCGGAGACCTCCCGGGCGTCCGGCAGCGGCAGCTCGACCAGCGGCTCGTCCACCGTCTCGCCGGCCTGGCGCGGCCGGCCGACCCGCTCGGCGTCGTCCGCGGCGGCGACCAGGTGCAGCCGGGCCAGCACCCTGAGGGGCGACTGCCGCCAGATGGACAACAGTTGTCCAGCCTCGGCCGAGAGCCGCAGGGCCGCGCCCACGACACGTGTCTCCGGGTCGGCACCGAAGTCGGTGCGCCGCCGCACCTCTTCCAGGTTCCAGTCGGCGCCGGACAGCGCCGCAGAGCCCCGGGCACCGCGCAGGGCGGCCTCGGAGGTGATCGCGTTGCTGCGGCGGCGCATGATCCGGTGCCCGTAGACCCGGTCCACGGCCTTACGCACGGAGTCCACGGCATCGGCCACCCCGGGCAGCGAACCCAGGGTCGCGAGCGGATCGGCGGTCGCGCCTGTCGTACTCATGAGTACGACAGTACGCACCGCACCGTCCGGCCCCACGAAGGAGTGGTCTTCTTCACTCCCACTTGGAACCTACAGCCACCTTCCGACTACGCTTGGTGAACATGAAAATTGCTTTCGTCGGGAAGGGCGGCAGCGGCAAGACCACGCTCTCCTCCCTCTTCATCCGCCACCTCGCCGCCGCCGGTGCCCCGGTGGTCGCCATCGACGCGGACATCAACCAGCACCTCGGCCCCGCGCTCGGCCTGGACGAGAGGGAGGCGGCCGCGCTGCCCGCCATGGGCGAACGGCTCCCGCTGATCAAGGACCACCTGCGCGGCTCCAACCCACGCATCCCCTCGGCCGCGACGATGATCAAGACCACCCCGCCCGGCCAGGGCTCGCGGCTGGTCCGGGTGCGCGAGCCCAACGCGATCTACGACGCCTGTGCGCGTCCGGTGGAACTCGACGGCGGCGCCGTCCGTTTGATGGTCACGGGCCCCTTCACGGACGCCGACCTGGGGGTCGCCTGCTACCACTCCAAGACCGGAGCGGTGGAGCTGTTCCTCAACCACCTCGTCGACGGCCCCGACGAGTACGTCGTGGTCGACATGACGGCCGGCTCGGACTCCTTCGCCTCCGGCATGTTCACCCGCTTCGACATGACGTTCCTCGTCGCCGAGCCGACCCGGAAGGGGGTCTCCGTCTACCGCCAGTACAAGGAGTACGCCCGCGACTTCGGCGTCGCCCTCAAAGTCGTCGGCAACAAGATCCAGGAACAGGACGACATCGACTTCCTGCGCGCGGAGGTCGGTGACGACCTGCTCGTGACCGTCGGGCGCTCGGACTGGGTGCGTGCCATGGAGAAGGGCCGGCCGCCCCGGTTCGACCTCCTCGAAGAAGCCAACTCGCGTGCCCTGCAGACGCTCCGGGCCACGGCGGACGCCACCCACGACCAGCGGGACTGGGAGCGGTACACCCGCCAGATGGTGCACTTCCACCTCAGGAACGCCGAGTCCTGGGGCAACGAACGCACGGGGGCCGACCTCGCCGCACAGGTCGACCCGGGGTTCGTGCTCGGCGAGGGTGTGGCGACACCGGTCTGACCGCCTGCCGTCCGAGCACCGGTACGACGACACGGGCGCCGGCGGCCGGCCCGGGACCGCCGACGCCCGCTGCCGTGGCTACTGCCTGACCGCCGGCGCCCCGGGAACCCCCTTGGGCGCCGGTGCCGGGCGGCCCGAGAGGAAGGAGGCCCAGCCCTGCCGGGGGGCCTCGCCCACCTCCAGGCCGCGCAGCTTCTTCAGGGTCGCCGGGTCCTGGGCGTCCAGCCAGTCGGCCAGCTGGTGGAAGGAGACGCAGCGCACCTCGGGCTTGTTGCAGACCTGCTTCACCACGTCCTCGACGGCGTGCATGTAGGTGCCGCCGTTCCATGACTCGAAGTGGTTGCCGATGACGAGCGGGGCGCGGTTGCCGTCGTAGGCGCGGTAGAAGCCCTTGAGCAGGCCGTCACGCATCTGGTCGCCCCAGTAGTCGAACTTGTCGGGGTCGCCCTGGGTCTGCGCCCCCGACTGGCTGGCCATGAAGTTGTAGTCCATGGTCAGCTGCTCGAAGGTGTGGCCGGGGAAGGGGACCAGCTGCATCGACAGATCCCACAGCCCCTCCTTCTTCTTGGGCCAGAGCTGGTTGTCGACGCCGCTGGAGTCGTAGCGGAAGCCCAACTGCCGGGCGGCCTTGGTGAAGTTCTTCTGTCCCTCCAGGCAGGGGGTGCGGCCGCCGATCAGCTCCTTGTCGTAGTCGAAGGGCAGCGGTGCCGCGGTCTGCATGCCGGTGGTGGTCTTCCAGTTCTTCACGAACTGCTTGGCCTGGGAGATCTCGCTCTTCCACTCGTCCACGGACCACTGGCCGACGCCGCCCTCGGGGCCGCAGAAGTGGCCGTTGAAGTGGGTGCCGATCTCGTTGCCCTCCAGCCAGGCGAGGCGCACCTGCTGGAGTGTGTCGGTGATGCCCTGCTGGTCGTTGAAGCCGATGTCGGAGCTGCCCACGGCGTGCTGCGGCGGCTTGTAGAGGGCGCGCTTCTCCTCGGGCAGCAGGTAGACGCCGCTGAGGAAGTACGTCATCGTCGCGTGGTTCTCCTTGGCGACCTTGCGGAAGTGCGAGAACAGCTTCTGGCTGTCCTCGCCCGCGCCGTCCCAGGAGAACACCACGAACTGCGGGGGCTTCTGCCCGGGCTTCAGCCGCTCGGCCACGGGCAGATGGGGCTGCCCGCCGGTGTACGCGGTGGATCCGTCGCCGATCAGACGGAGCGCGCTGTTGGGAGCCGGCGCCCCCTGCCGCGGGGCCGGGGCCCCCTTCTTCACGGTGTGGGAGGAGCCGCCCGCACAACCGGCGAGCGACGCGGCGCAGGCCGCGGCGACCATGGCACCGACGGCGATTCTCTGGGTGGCGGCCATGTGCGGCCCACCTTCTTCCTTCTCTCAGACAGACGCTGACGAGGGCCTTTCACGGGGATGTGCCGGGGGTGGTCCGGCAGCGCCGCCCAAGGTCGCACGGGACTTAGAGGGAATTAATACGACAAGCCGATGAAATGCTCACTTCACCCGCCAGTGGGGTGCTGTACTGCATTTGCCCCGAAAAGCTATGCATTGTCTTTACTCTGCATTACGGTTCATTTACCGAGCGTTGCTTCATCCCGCCGCTGCACGCCGTGACCCACGGCCGCGACCGATACCCGCCCAGAGACGCGGGGCCACCTAGTCCGCGACCGCGCCGCCCCGGAGGAGACGGGACATGCCCTCAGCCTGCGCACCCCCTGACGCCCAGCACGCCCACCCACCGCACCCGCCCGCCCCTGGCCGCCGCCGCTTCCCGGTCGAGGGCGCCGACGTGTCCGCCGCCGTCGCGGTGTTCCTGATCGCCCTGCCGCTGTCCTTGGGCATCGCCCTGGCCACCGGCGCCCCGCTCCAGGCGGGCCTGGTCGCCGCGGCCGTCGGCGGACTCGTCGTCGGGCGGCTCGGCGGCTGTCCGCTCCAGGTCAGCGGACCCGCCGCCGGACTCACCGTCGTCACCGCCGACCTCATCCACCAGTACGGCTGGCGGGCGACGTGCGGCATCACGGTCCTCGCCGGTCTCGCCCAGCTCGGCCTCGGCTGTCTGCGGGTGGCGCGCGGCGCGCTCGCGGTCAGCCCGGCCGTGGTGCACGGCATGCTCGCGGGTATCGGCATCACCATCGCCGTCGCCCAGCTGCACATCGTCCTCGGCGGCAGCCCGGACAGCTCCGTCCTCGCCAACCTGCGGGCGCTTCCCGCCCAGTTGGCCCGACTGCAACCGGCCGCCGTGTCCATGAGCGTGCTGACCCTCGCCCTGCTGCTGGCCTGGCCCCGGCTGCCGGGCCGGGCCGGGCGGGTGCTGCGGAGGGTGCCGGCCCCTCTCGTCGCCGTCACCGGGGCCACCGCGGCCGCCGCCCTCACCGCGCTGAGCCTGCCCCGGGTGGACCTGCCCTCCTGGCGCAGTCACGCACTGGCCGGACTGCCCGAGGGACCGGTGCTCGGCGTGGTGGCCGCCGTGCTCAGCACCACCCTGGTGTGCAGTGTGCAGTCGCTGCTGGGCGCCGTGGCGGTGGACAAGATGGTCGCCGCCCGGCCCGGCCCGCAGTCCCGCGTCAAACGCTCCGACCTGGACCGGGAACTGCTGGGCCAGGGCGCCGCCAACGTCCTCTCGGGCGCGCTCGGCGGCCTGCCCGTGGCCGGAGTCGCCGTGCGCAGCACCGCGAATGTGAACTCCGGTGCCGTGAGCCGGAACTCCACGATGCTGCACGGCGTTCTCGTAGTAGCAGCCGCGCTGCTGATGGTCCCGATCTTGGAGGAGATCCCGCTCGCCTCCCTCGCCGCCCTGGTGATGGCCGTCGGCATCCAGATGGTGTCCCTGCACCACATCCGCACGGTGACACGCCACCGTGAGGTCCCGGTCTACGCCGCGACCACCCTCGGCGTGGTGGTGTTCGGCGTCCTGGAGGGCGTGGCCCTCGGGATCGCCGTGGCGGTCGCCCTCGCCCTGCGCCGCCTCACCCGCACCCGCATCACCCATGACGAGACGGAAGGAGTCCATCACGTAAGAGTCCGCGGCCAGTTGACCTTCCTCGCGGTGCCCAGGCTCAGCAGAGCCCTGCATCTCGTACCCCAAGGCGCGCACGCCGTGGTGGAGTTGGACGGCTCCTTCATGGACCACGCGGCGTACGAGTCACTGCAGGACTGGCGCAACTCCCACACCGCGCGGGGTGGTACGGCCGAGCTGTCGGGCCGACGCGGCGGCATCCGGACCGCCGAGCCGGCCACGTCCGCCGAGTGCCGGTGCCGGCCCTGGACGCCCTGGCGCAACCACCAGTCGTGCTTCGCCGACCCGGCCGCCGCTCCGGCCGGGCGGGCCGCGGCGCGGGAACTGGCCCGTGGCATCAGCTCGTTCCAGCGCAACACCGCGCCGCTGGTGCGTGCGGAGCTGGCGCGGCTCGCCCGGGAGGGCCAGCAGCCGGCGCAGCTCTTCCTCACCTGCGCCGACTCCCGGCTCGTCACGTCGATGATCACCTCCAGTGGTCCCGGCGACCTGTTCGTGGTCCGCAACGTCGGCAACCTGGTGCCGCCGCCGGGCGAGGAGCACGGCGACGACTCGGTGGCGGCCGCCATCGAGTACGCCGTGGAGGTGCTCGGGGTGCGCTCCATCACGGTCTGCGGGCACTCCGGGTGCGGGGCGATGCAGGCACTGCTGGGGCGGAGCGCGGGCGGGGAGTCCCCCCTGGGGCGCTGGCTGCGGCACGGGCTGCCGAGCCTGGCGCGGACGGCCGGGGACCACCGCTCCGGGCCCCGGATGGCCGGGCGGGCGCCCGCGGACGAGGCGGAGCGACTGTGCCTGACGAACGTGGTCCAGCAGCTCGACCACCTGCGGGCGCACCCTCCGGTCGCCCGGGCGCTCGCCGAAGGGGCGCTGGAGCTGCACGGCATGTACTTCCACGTCGGTGAGGCGCGGGCGTATCTGCTCGCGGACACGGAAGGAGAGGCGGTGTTCGAGGACGTAGTGGAGGTGGTCACGGCGGGCGGGGCCGTCGCCGATGGCAGGGCAGGTGGTGCGCGAACCGCCGACACGGGTCTCTCCGCCGGGGCCACCGGCGGGTCTGATCAGGAAGAGGAGGCACACAGCACGGTCTGAGCCGGCTCCCGGAATAGGTCTACACCAATTTTCGGGTCGACCCTTGTCATCGGACCCCCGCGTCTGATGAGCTGTGGCCTGGGACACAACGGACACCCTTGGAAAGGGAGATGTCGTGAGCAACGAGAGCCTGGCCAACCTGCTCAAGGAAGAACGCAGGTTCGCGCCGGCCGCCGACCTGGCCGAGCATGCCAACGTCACCGCGGAGGCGTACGAACAGGCCAAGGCTGACAGGCTCGGCTTCTGGGCCGAGCAGGCCCGTCGGCTGACCTGGGCCAAAGAGCCGACCGAGACGCTGGACTGGTCGAACCCGCCGTTCGCCAAGTGGTTCAAGGACGGCGAGCTGAACGTCGCGTACAACTGCGTGGACCGGCACGTGGAGGCGGGCCTCGGGGACCGGGTCGCCATCCACTTCGAGGGCGAGCCGGGCGACAGCCGCTCGATCACCTACGCGGAGCTGAAGGACGAGGTCTCCCGGGCCGCCAACGCCCTGCTGGAGCTGGGAGTCCGCAAGGGCGACCGGGTCGCCATCTACATGCCGATGCTCCCGGAGACGGCGATCGCGATGCTGGCCTCGGCCCGGATCGGCGCCACCCACTCGGTCGTCTTCGGCGGCTTCTCCTCGGACGCGCTCGCGACCCGCATCCAGGACGCCGACGCCCGGGTGGTCATCACCTCCGACGGCGGCTACCGGCGCGGCAAGCCGTCCGCGCTCAAGCCGGCCGTGGACGAGGCGGCGCAGAAGGCGGGCATCGTCGAGCACGTGCTCGTGGTGCGCCGTACCGGCCAGGACGTGGCCTGGGACGGCGAGCGGGACGTGTGGTGGCACGACCTGGTCGGCTGGCAGTCCGCCGAGCACACCCCGGAGGCGTTCGAGGCCGAGCACCCGCTGTTCATCCTCTACACCTCGGGCACCACGGGGAAGCCGAAGGGCATCCTGCACACCTCCGGCGGCTACCTCACGCAGGCGGCGTACACGCACTGGGCGGTGTTCGACCTGAAGCCGGAGACGGACGTGTACTGGTGCACGGCCGACGTCGGCTGGGTCACCGGGCACTCGTACATCGTCTACGGCCCGCTGGCCAACGGCGCGACGCAGGTCATGTACGAGGGCACGCCGGACACCCCGCACCAGGGCCGGTTCTGGGAGATCGTGCAGAAGTACAAGGTCACGATCCTCTACACCGCGCCGACGGCGATCCGGACGTTCATGAAGTGGGGCGACGACATCCCCGCCAAGTTCGACCTGAGCAGCCTGCGGGTGCTGGGGTCGGTCGGCGAGCCCATCAACCCCGAGGCGTGGATCTGGTACCGCAAGCACATCGGTGCCGACCGGACGCCGATCGTGGACACCTGGTGGCAGACGGAGACCGGCGCGATGATGATCTCGCCGCTGCCGGGCGTCACCCACACCAAGCCCGGTTCGGCGCAGCGCCCGCTGCCCGGCATCAGCGCGACCGTCGTGGACGACGAGGCGGCCGAGGTGCCGAACGGCGGCGGTGGCTATCTGGTGCTGACCGAGCCGTGGCCGTCGATGCTGCGCACCATCTGGGGCGACGACCAGCGGTTCATCGACACCTACTGGTCCCGCTTCCCGGGCAAGTACTTCGCCGGTGACGGGGCGAAGAAGGACGACGACGGGGACATCTGGCTGCTGGGCCGGGTGGACGACGTGATGCTCGTGTCCGGGCACAACATCTCCACCACCGAGGTGGAGTCGGCGCTGGTGTCGCACCCGGCGGTCGCCGAGGCGGCCGTCGTCGGCGCCGCGGACGAGACCACGGGTCAGGCGATCGTGGCGTTCGTGATCCTGCGCGGCACCGCTTCGGAGAACGAGACGCTGGTCGGCGAGCTGCGCGACCACGTGGGCGCCACGCTCGGCCCGATCGCCAAGCCCAAGCGGATCCTCCCGGTGGCCGAGCTGCCGAAGACCCGCTCCGGCAAGATCATGCGCCGGCTGCTGCGGGACGTGGCCGAGAACCGCCAGCTCGGTGACGTCACCACGCTGACGGATGCAGATAGCGTACGTCGCATCGCTGACGGTATGAGCAAGGCTCGGACCGCGGGTACCGACGAGGAGTGAGACCCCGGCACGCGAGGGCCAGGACTGGATCACCGGTCCTGGCCCTTCGTCGCATCCCGACGCCTCGATACGCGAAACGTACTTCCGGTGTCGGCAGAGCCGACTTCGCCTTCAACATTTCGTTCGTAAAGTTTTTTCGAGCACTCGAACGCACGTTCGCACCAGGTCAGAGGGGGTGACCGGCCAGTAGATGATCGATCGAGCGGACTTATAAGCGGAAGCAAAGATTCCGATCAAGGTCTCCAGTGTGTTCAGATGCCGGACAGAGCTTGCACACCCGCAACACATCGGGGAACGCCCATGCCTACACATCGCCGCCGCCGCGTTAAGGGGCGAGTCCGGACCAGCGCAGGAGCCGCAACGATGGCCCTCGCCATGAGCTGGCTGACCTTCGCCGGACTCAAGGGCCCGCTCGGGGATGACGCCAGACAGCCGGGCTTCAGCCTCGATACCGACGACACCGACGCGGCCGAGCAGCGGGACGACGAACCCGTCTCGAACACGGTCGGTGTTCAGGACGGCCGAAGCACCGTTCAGATAGGCGGCTGGGGCGTCCAGTCGACTTCTCCCGCCCCAACGGCGGCACCGGCAGGCAACTACCCGTCGACCGACCTGAAGGGCCGGGACGAGCCCGTACAGGACGACGGGGAGGCGCCCGTCGCTGAAGCCTCCACCACCCCCGCGTCGGCTCCCTCGCGCCGGGCGGCGAAGAAGTCCGCGAACGCCCCGGCCGCCAAGCCGAAGGCTTCCACGGGGGAGAAGATGCCCACCGCGGCGTCCGCCAGCAAGGCCGCGCCCAACAAGTCCAAGTCCGCGCCGAAGACCTACGTCGTGCAGCAGGTGCCCGAATCTGACTCAGTCAAGATCGACAAGAAGGACGAGCCGGACACCTGGGACGACCTTGGCGACTTCCTTGGGTTCTTCAACCCGTTCTTCGCGTACGTCCCGGCGCCGGCCTACCCGCCCGAGCTGACGGACGACCCGCACGAGTCCTCTCCTGACGTCGGCCAGACATCCCAGCCCGACAGGCTGGACCAGCTCCAGGCGGTCAAACTGCCGACGCCGGTCACGACTGACGCCGCACCAGAGGCGTTCGCCGGGTAGTCGTCTGCCGGAATCGAGCCCTCCTCGCTCGCCGCTTGAGGAGGGCTCGTTCGGCGTACGCTGGTTGGGAAGGGTGGTGACGCATGTCGGATGAACTCGCAGACAACGTACGGCGCTACCGGCGCGCGAAGGGTCTCAGCCAAGAGCAGCTCGCGCATCGCGCCGGCCTCTCGGTCGGGCCAGTCCGGAAGATCGAGCAGGGTGGCGAGGGGGTCCGCATGGAGACCCTTCACGCCATCGCGCGAGCCCTCGGAGTAAAGACCTCCGACTTGATGGCGGCCGGCCCTCCGCAACCGGTCAAGCTCGAAGATCCGAACAGTCTGAACCTGCGCGAGGTGCGCATCGCCCTCACGCCCGCGCTCAGCCTGGGGACGGCGAGCGCGCCGATCGGCGAGGAGCCCGACCTTCGCCGGCTGCGCCGCATGACGTACGACAACTCCGTCCTCTACTTCGGCGACACGTATGACAGCATCGCCGCGGACTTGCCCACTCTTATCCGGGCTGCCAACGATGCGGTCGCGTACTACGACTCGGGGCAGGAGCACCTGAACGCCCTGGTCGAGCGCTCAAGGGTCCTGAACCTGGCAGGGCGGTACCTGACCCAGATCCGGCAGTTCGACCTCGCCCACGTGGCGGCGAGGGGCGCGATCGAGGACGCGAAGGCTGCGGGCGACAACCTGGTGGCCGCCTCCGGAGTCGGCGGGATGTGCTGGCTGCTGGTTCGGACCGAGCGGTTCGATGAGGCCGAAGACATCGCGGTCGCCACGATGGACGTCGTCGAGCCGAAGATCATGGGCGCCACGCCGGACGAGTACGCCACGTGGGGCGGACTGGCGATGGAGGCGGCGGCTGCGGCTTCGCGGAACAACCGCCCGAGGGAGGCCAAGGCCCTGCGCAAGGCGGCCGGCACCGCCGCGAAGGCGGTCGGCAAGACGCACAAGAATCTGCTGCGGCACTGGTCGATGTTCGGTCCCGTCACGGCCGCCATGAAGGAGCTGGAGGACCACATGATCGCGGGCGACGCCAGGACCGTGATCCGAAAGTCCAAGGACGAGCCGCACCTTCTGGAACAGAACTGGAAGCAGTTCGGAGGGCCGAGCACCAACGACGGCAACCGCTACCGGCTCGACCTCGCCCGCGCGTATGTCCGTACGGGCGATCCCACGGCCGCGATGGAGGAACTGGCACACCTCGACGAGGCTGCGCCCAAGTGGTTCCGTCATCAGTCGTCCGCGGCGATCACCTTCCAGGAGATCGTCAAGAAGCGTCGGACCCTCACGACGGAGATGCGAGAGGTCGGCGCCCACCTGGGCGTTTTTGCGTAACTACACTCTGCCGATGCACTTTTGACGGATCGTATGTCAAAGTGCATCGGCTTGCTCCTGGCCGCCCCTGGTTGCGCCTCGTAGCTTCAGGGTCATGGACGGTCACGACGAGCACAGCAAGCCGCACATCGGCGACCTGGCCAAGGACACGGCCAGCAACCGGGTCGGCGTCCTTATGGGCGAGGTCGGTGGAAGGCTCCTCCTGCGGCCGGCACGCGGCGGCACGGAGTGGGAGGCCGACCCCGGTAGCGTCGAATTCCCCACGGCCCTGGAGGAGATGCAGGCGCGCAACACCGCCCGTAACAAGATGCGGAGGCTCGGGCTGTGAGCGGGCCGCACACAGTCCTGGTGTTCAAGCAGTGGCACCTGGAGCCCGACAGAGAGCCGGACTCCCCGCCCGTGACGCACAAGATGAAGTGCGCGTCGTGCGGAGCGGAGTCCGCTCCTGACGGGGCGTGGGAGCCGCCCCAGACCTGGGCACTGGAGCACTCGGGGAAGAACCCGAGCCACCTCCGCTTCGAGGAGATCATCACAAGGCCCTGGCGCACCTGGATGGAGTCCTGATGCGCCGGTTACGTCGCAGGGCGGCCCGCTACGGTCGCAGGATCGCCCGCTACGCCGGCCCCCTCTTCGTCTTCACGATCGTTGGCTCGACCGGCTTCGTCCTGGTCGCCGCGTACCTGATGACGAATCCCTAGACAGGTCCCGCCCGAGCGTTTTGCCTCGTTCACCTCGGGCGGGGCCGTTCCACCCCCGTGCGAGTCCGACTCCTGCCCCTCGCGCGGGGCCGCCAGCCCTGATCGCTCCCCCCGTGCGACAGGGCTGGCACCCAAGCTCCGCCTTCAGGGGCGAGGGCGGAGGACGCCCTGCCCTCGGTGATGGCCAGGCAAGACCGTCCGAGGGCAGGGCCCCACCACCCCCCATCCCGGTCGCAGCCTCTATGGACGGTCGCGGCGGCCGGGATGGGGTCAGGCCGGTCTCGCTCAGCTTCGTTCCCCCACGGCCTGAGCGGGACCGACCCGTCAACACGCACCGTTCCATCTCACCCAAGGAGCATCCGTGACGACCTCCACCGCACAGCTCACCGCCGGCCGCCCGTGGGCCGCCGACCGACTCGCGCCCTACCCGACCACCGTCAAGCGTCCGCACGCCACGGTCACCATCGACCCGGCCACGCAGCTCGGTGTGTTCCGTGACCGCGCCGGCCAGGTCGTCGAGATGGGCAAGCACGGCACCAGCTCGGGCACCGAGACCTCGACGACCACGAACTCCGACTCGGCCAACGACGCGGGCCACGACCAGGACAGCAACCAGGACTGATGACCATGACCGAGGAGAGGCCGGTACTGGTAGTCACCGAAGCGGACGACGTCACCGCGGACATGGTGATCACCGAACTCAACCGGCGAGGCGTGCCGGTGGTTCGCTTCAACCCCGCCGACATCGGTGAGGGCCTCACGGTCTCGGCTCGGTTTGGCACCTCCCCGGCACGCATGGCCGGGGAGGTGCGTACCCCGTCGAGATCCGTTCGCCTTGACCGCGCGCGCTCTGTGTACTGGCGCCGCCCCCGCTGGCCCGAGTTCGCACACCTTGGTGACGACGACGCGCAGTTCGCCACAGCGCAGGTCCGTTACGGCCTTGGTGGCACCCTGTATGCCCTTGACGGGCCGCTGTGGGTGAACCACCCGCTCAAGAACGCGGCAGCCGACTACAAGCCCGCTCAGCTCGCGGTCGCGCAGCAGCTCGGGCTGATGGTCCCGCCTACGATCGTGACCAACGACCCGGACGAGGCGCGCAGGTTCCTCGTCGAGTACGAGCACGTGATCTTCAAGACCCTGCGCTGGACGCCGTACCAGCGTGATGGCGTGTCGGTCACCGGGTGGACCGAGCCGGTCACACCGTTCGAGATCGACGAGAGCCTGCGCGTCACGCCCCACCTCTTCCAGGCGCGCGTGCCCAAGGTCGCTGACGTACGGGTCCTCATCGTCGATCGGCGCGTGTTCGCGGTCCGGATCGATTCCGACCTGCTGGACTGGCGCAGGGACTACTCACTCGCCCACTACAGCATTCTCGACCTGCCCGACCAGGTGACCAAGGCCCTGCTCGCCTACCTGGACCACTACGAGCTGGTGTCCGGGAGCTTCGATCTCGCCATCGATGAGTACGGGGCGTACTGGTGGCTGGAGCTGAACCCGAACGGGCAGTGGGGGTGGCTCGAAGAGAACACCGGGCTGGAGATGTCCGCCGCTTTCGCTGATCTGCTCACAGATGGAGAAGCCTCATGACCGATTCTGCGGCCGAGCGCCGCCGCCTGGCCGCACTGCTGGAGCGAAACGGGGTGCTCAAGTCCCCGTGGCTACGTGCGTCCGTCGAAGCCATCCCGCGCGACACGTTCCTGCACCCCGGCGTGTTCCTCCCAGAGGCCGGCGGGAAGTGGCGGCCGGTCACCGCCGTGGGAACGGAGCCGGCCGAGTGGGCGATGCTCGCGCACACGGACCAGACGCTGACCACGCAGCTCGACGGCCACCTGACTGCCGACCAAGTCAGCGAGCCCGTGACCGGCGTGCCCACGTCGTCATCGACCACCCCAACGACCGTCGTCGACATGATCGAGAAGCTCGACATCGAAGACGGGCACAAGGTGCTGGAGATCGGCACCGGCACCGGGTACTCCACGGCCCTTATGTGCCGCTACCTCGGCGAGGACAACGTCGCGACGGTCGAGGTCGACCCGGAGGTGGCGCAGCGCGCCGACGCCGCGCTGGAAGCGGTTGGCATCTCCACGTGGGCCGTGACCGGCGACGGTCTTCTCGGCTACCCGCGCAACGCGCCGTATGATCGAGTGATCGCCACGTGCGCCGTCCGCCGCATCCCCTACGCCTGGGTCCGGCAGACCAAGCCCGGCGGCATCATCCTCAGCACGGTGGGCTCCTGGCCCTACGGAACCGGCCTCGCCAAGCTCGCCGTGGACGACGAGGGCAACGCCCACGGCAGCATCGTCGGACAGTCCTCGTTCATGCAGGCGCGGGCACAGGCCGTGGTGCCCGTGTCGGGCGACCTGTCCGCCCGCACCGCGTACGCGGACAGCGAGCGGGAGGCGAAGGTCCCCGTGAGCCTGCTGGACGAGTGGATGCCGGCCTTCCTCACCCAGCTCGCGGTGCCGGGGGCGCACCTCGTACACGCTGCCACGAGCGAGGGTCAGCCGCTGCTGTACCTGTTCGATCCCGACCGCGAGTCGTTCGCGGAGTTCATCGCCAGCGACGGCACCTGGACGGTTCGTCAGGGCGGCCCCGTCCACCTGTGGGACCGCGTAGAGGAAACGCTGATGGCCTGGCGGGACGCCGGACGCCCGGACATCGACACCGTCCAGCTCACCATCACTCCAGAGTCGCACTCCTACTGGATCGACCCGGATCTGCACTGGGAACACCGCCTCGACTGAACGCGGAGCGGTCCGGTACGCCGATGCCCCCTGACCAGCAGGCCGGGGGGCATCGTCGTGCAGTCAGCGCACGGGGCACGCGCCGGTCGCACAGTCCTCGTCGGTGGAGTCCTCGATCGAGGTCGCCTCGGAGGCGGCGAACTCCGCGGCGGTGATCCGCTCGTACGGCGCCTGGGGCCGGGCGCCGTCGACCATGATCGTGGTGCCCTTGAGGTCGGGCAGCCACCGCTGGATCGTGTCGGCGACCTCGTCCACGTCCAGGCCCTCGGGGACGTTGGCCGTGAAGCTGACGGCGTTGTCGGCGTAGCACTCCTGGTAGAGCGCCTGGAAGGCAAGGAGCTGGTCCAGGCTCAGCTCGTCCTGCGCCTGGACCAGCTCCGGGTTCCAGCCCATCGCCTCGACCTCCGCGACGAGCTTGTCCTTCGTCGGGATCGTGACGACCAGAGTGTTGCCGCTCTGGTCGTAGATGCACTTCTCCACGTGGAAGCCCTGGGCCATGAAGGCTTCGGCCTGGGCGACCTCTTCGGGGCGGAGCATCGAGAAGCGGATACGACGGTTGAAGGTGCGGGCGTAGATGGCATGGCCGCCCTCGGTGACGCCCGGCATCTTGGCGATCGTGCCGGTCGGGGCCATCGTCGTGACCTTGACCGGCTCGGGCACGCGCAGGGCGAAGGCGTAGGCGCGGGCCTCTTCCCGGACGGTGTCGTACAGGTCTTCCAGCAGGGTGCGGAACCACGGGTCGTACGGCGCCTCGGAGTAGCGGATGCCCATCTTCGCGAGGAAGCCCTGCACGCCGAAGTGGCCGACTCCGATGCGCCGTTCGGAGTGCATGATGCCGCGCTGCTCGTCGTCGGTCATGTCGCCGAACGTCGCCCGGATCAGGAAGCGGGTCATCAGCTCGTGGGCCCGCAGGATGTCGGCCCGGTCGTAGCTGCCGGCCCGCGTCTTCGGCGCGAAGGCGTCGAGGTTGACGTGGCCCAGCACGCACGCGCCGGCACTGGGGAGCGCGATTTCGCCGCACGGGTTGGTGGCGATGACCTCGTTGACCTCGCCCTCGTTGGAGTACGAGCTGTTCCAGTAGCCAGGCTCGCCGTTGCGCAGCATCCCCTCGACGACCGCGCGGTGCACGCGGACTGCCTCGGCGTGCCGAGTATCCGTCACCTCGTTGAGGGCCTGGATGAAGCGATCATCGATCTCGACGCTCACGTTCGTCGTCCAGTGCAGGGCGGTGTCCCGCTTGCACGTCAGGAACTGGTCGATGAAGGGGTCCGCCCAGTGGCAGATCGACATGCGGGCGCTGCGCCGGACGCCACCCGAGACCACGCACTCGGCGATGCGGTGCTCGATCTCCATCGCCTCGACTGGGGACAGGTGCGCGCCCTGGGTGTTGGACAGGACGGCGGCGATCTCGCTCATCATGCGGGCGAACGGGCCCGGACCGCTGGCTGTGCCGCCGAACGTCTTCAGCCTCGATCCCTTGCAGCGGACGCGCGAGACGTCGTACACGCGGTCGGCGTGCTTGACGTCGTCGTCGGTCATGAAGGTGTCGATCAGGTCCACCAGCGCGTCGGACCAGCCCTCGCGGGAGTCCTCGACCTCGAACGCGCCGGCCCAGTCGGAGTCATATTCCTCGGACAGGATGCCCGCGGCCTTCATCTCCTCGTAGTCCTGGTGCATCGGGTCGCAGACGATGTGCACGCGGAGCTGCCGGCGCGGTGCTCCGAAGGGCTTGAGGAAGCGGGAGCTGTAGTTGGCGCCGACGCCGCCGCCTTCCATCAGCCGCAAGAAGGTGAACTCGTAGTGTCGGCTCAGGCGTTCGGCACCCCAGCCCGAGACGTGGCAGTTGAACAGGAACTGGCGCCCCTTGACGCCCGTTGCCCACAGGTGCCGGCCTGCGGGGAGGATGGCGAACTCGTCCATGTGGGAGACCAGCTCGTCGTACTCGGCCCGTACGTCCTCGCTCCAGGCACTCTGGTCGGTGCCGTGGACGAGGGCGAGGTTGCCGGCCGCGACGCGGCGTACGGTGTCGGGCCACTGTTCCTTCGAGCCGTCGGCCAGGGTCCGACTGTAGGTGCGCTCGTAGACGGTGCGGCCGGTAGGCCCGAAGGGGACAGCGTAGTCAGTCACTGCGGTTGAACTCCTTGTCGCTCTTACACACTTGGGTCGGCGAGGGGGCGGACCGTTACGCCCGCCCCGGCCCTCGCTCGTTACGCGGCTTCCTGCTCCGGAAGGCAGTCGTAGCCGTCCACGTACCGCTCGCCGTTCAGCCAGGCCGTGAGCTTCCCGACGCCCCGCTCGTGCCGCCGCATCGCGGTCGACGCCTTCACGTCGTACAGGCTGGCGATCACCTGGAGCTGGTCGTCGAGCACGTACCGCATGAAGACGGCCTGGCGCTCGACCAGGGAAAGGTCGGCCTGCTGCCAGGCCCGCCGTACGTCGGCGAGCGAAGCGAACACGCTGTTCCCCTTGGACGGGTCGCTGTAGCCCTTGGGCATCCCGTCCTCGACGTAGACCTCGGCCTTGATCCCATAGGCCGCCTCGTCGTCGAACAGGTACGGCAGGACCCGCTCGACGTCCGCGCGCTGGTAGTTGGCCATCAGGACGCACCCGCCAGCACCTCGAAGGACGAGTGGCCCGAGCGGTGCTTGGCCTCCGTGCGCACGCGCGTGGTCAGGAGCTGCACGAGCCGGTGGTGGAGGACGCCGAGCCCAACGTCGGGGTTGTTCAGGCACTCGCGCAGCCGGGGGTTCGTGGCCACCAGGATCAGCCCCTCCTGACGGGCGTCCTCACGCTCGATCGTGACCGAGCTGGCGTACTTGTCGGCCATGTGGCGGGCAGCCCGCTCGACGACCTTCACGACCTCCGAGTCCTCCAGCACGGACCAGTCGGCATACGCCTGCTCGACAGTGTCGTAGGCGTTGGTGATCTCGATCAGGTTCACTGGCTGACGACCTCCTTCACGGGTACGCGCCCGTCCTTGGTCACGGCGACGATCAGGCCCGGCGCCCCGGTCGGGCCCTTGGCGTGCCGCCACCAGGTGGACTCGGATTCGAGGGCCGGCACCTGGATGAAGGTCCGCGGGCCGTCCGCCTCGATCAGCTCGTGGTGCAGGTGGCCGGCGAGCAGGACGTCCGCCTGGTGCATGGCGGAGTCCTTGTTGAACGCCTGGCCCTTCCACCAGTCGAAGTGCTTGCCGGTGCGCCACTGGTGGCCGTGAGCGTGGGCGACGACCGAGCCCGAGCACTCGACGACGACGGTCAGTTCATCGGAGTCCGGGACGTAGAACTCGACGTGACCGAACTTGTCGGGGTTGAGGTCGACCGCGTCCTTGACCGCGATGAGCGACTCCACGTCGTGGCTGTCGTCGTAGCGGGTCACGCCCTTGCCGTTGATCCTTACGGCTTGGTCGTGGTTGCCGGGCACGGCCGCCATCGTCAGGCGGTTGACCAGCGGCGCGAAGGTGAGCAGCGCGTGTAGCTTCACCCGCCGGTCGAGGCGGATCTGCTCGGTCAGCGTTAGGCCGGTGCGCCAGGAGTTCGCGCCGCCCTGTGAGACGAAGCCCTCGATATGGTCGCCCAACCACGCGATGTGCGCGTGCTCGATAGCGAAGCGCTCGCGGTACCAGGCCAAGCGGTCGGCGGCTGCGTTCAGGCAGTCGATCGCGCGGGCCAAGGTGCCCTCGACGCCGTCCCCGTCGACCTTGCCGAACTGGGTGTCGCCCAGGGCGACGATGAACGTGTGGTCGCCGGGCAGCTCGGTGGGCTCGGCGCTGATGGCGTGCCGCTCGATGACCTCCAGCAACTCGTCGATCGGCTCACGTTCCGTCACACTTACACACTCGGCCCGCTTGAAGGAGAACCGGGTCGAGATGCCGGTGTCCCCGCCGGCCATCGTCCACTCCGAGGAGCGGAAGCCGGTCACCGTCCAGTCGGCCGGGTCCAGTCCCTGCCGCTCCAGGACGGCCACGGCCTCCGACTCGTTGGCCTCGAAGGTCTCACCGCGGACCGTGACGTCCGCGCTGTCCCCGCTGATCTCGATCTGTCGGGTGAAGTCCCTCTCCGGGTTGGCCTTCCGGCCGGCGACCGGCGGGGCGGTCGGCTTGGCGAGCAGCGCTTCCACCAGGTCAGACACTAGTCACCCCCTCTCTGCGCAGTGCGCGCCTGTATGTGCGGATCGTGGATGCGGAGACGGCGTAGCCGTTGGCCGCGAGGACGGCTGAGATCGCCTCCGCCGGCGTCGGGGACTCGACGAGGGACTGGACCAGGGCCGCCCTCTCGTCGTCCGCGAGAGCGGCGTGTATGGCCTCCAGCGTGGGGCCCGGCTTTCCGGGCAGGCTCACAGCGTCAGACCCATCTCGCTGGCCCAGTACACGCTGACCAGGGCGAAGGTCTCCTCGCGCGTGAAGCCCTCCTCTCGCAGCGCCTTGCGCAGGTCGCCAACGATGGACGCCGCGCGCCTCACGCCGCCGTAGTGGTCGACCACGGGCTCGACGTCGAGGATCTCGAACTCGTCCCACGCCTCCGGGTCCAGGAACTCGGGCTGCTCGTCGTTCACTTCGCACCATCCAGGGTGTTGATCGCGGTCATGGCGTTGGCGGCGAGCTGGAGCAGCGCGTACCGCAGCTCGGCCGCGGGCCTCGCGCCGACCTCGAAGGCGAGCGAGAGGATCAGGGCGTCCAGTGCGCCGGTCCTGGCGTACTCGCGGTCCCAGGCCGAGGCCCGCCCGTCGTGCGGCAGCCTGCGGTAGGCCGGTATCGCGGTGAAGGTGGCGGCCGCGGCGCCCATCTCGTCCCGCAGCTCGGTCAAGAGCTTGGCCAGTGGGTCGGCCTTGCGCGGAGCGCGCTTGGGCTTCTCGGTCGCCATCTCGTCAGTGAGTCCCACTAACACACTCCTTCGTCGATCAGGGATAGAAGCGCTTCCGCGCCGCCTGCCAGGTAGGTATCGGTCACGTCGCCCACGCGCAGCCGTGCGGCCTTGGCGGAGCGGAGCTGCCGGGTGATCTTCGCGGTGAACTCCGCGCCGGCCTCGTCCGGGTCTCCCCACACCCACACGCGGGAGAAGCCGGCCAGCATCCGGCGGTGGCGGCCCTGCCACATGTTCGCGCCGGGGGCGCCTACCGCGTGCAGCCCGACTTTGCGCAGTATCCGGGCGTCCAGCTCGCCCTCGGTGACGTGGATCGCGTCGCCGGCCCGATGGATGGCGTCGATCCCGTACATGCGCGGGATGTCGTCCTTGATCGTGTTGTACTTACCGTGGAAGAAGTCCCGGTGGTTGTGCTCCTGGAGGCAGCGGAACCGGATCGTGAGCGGCTTGCCGTCCTTGTCCAGGTAGGGGATGGCGAGCATCCCCCGGTATCGGGCGTGGCCGGGGAAAGGATCAGCGACGACGCCAAGTCGGGCGGAAAGAGCTTCCCCCTTGCCGATCCCCCTTGCGTGCAGCCACTGTGCGGCCTCCGCCGTAAGCGCTCCTTCGTACCCCTGGGTTGCCTCTTCCAGCATCTCCCTCTGGGAGGCCGAGAGTGGCCGCAAGGGCTCGTGCTCCTCGGAAATCGGTCTCCTCCTTCAACATGATCATCGTGTAGCTGTCCCCGCCCTGCCCGCACGAGTGGCACTTCCACAGGCCGGTGTCGAGCTTGTAGGACATCGACGGGGTGTTGTCCTCGTGCAGCGGGCAGTGCGCCATCCCCGTGTTGCGCTCCGAGTTGAAGTCCAGCTCGTAGTGCTCCATCACGGAATCGAGCGTGGGCTTGCCCTCGTCTCCCGCGTCGTGGTCGGCCTCGCCGATCCGCCGGTACCTCACAGCACCACCCCGTACGCCTCCTCGACGCTGAGGACCAAGGCCAGGTCCGAGTCGGGGTCCTCGATGTAGGCGAAGAACGCCTCGGCCGCGTCGAACGCCTCGTCGGCGTCCACACCCAGGCCCATGAAGCCGATCACTGCGCGTCCCCCAGGCCGAAGTACCGCTCGACCGTGGTCAGGACGTACGCCTTGCGCCAGCTCACGCGGGGCCGCTTGACGATGACGACGCCGGACACCAGCTCGGCGTCGAGCCTGCGGTTCTTGCGGAAGTTCTCGACCTCGGTCTCCATCTGGCGAACGAAGGTCGACGGCTCGAACTTGGCGTTCTTGGCCTCGATCACGACAAACGCGCCGCTGGCCATCCGGATGACCAGGTCTCCCTCGTCGTCGGCGCCGTTGAGGTGCAGTCGCTCGATGTCGTACTGCTGCTCACGGAAGCCGTCCCGCAGGGCGGCCTCCCAGTCAGCACCCTTGCGCTTGTTGCGCCGGTTCCTCGCTGCAAGGTCGGTCACTCTATCACACCCTTTCATGCTCCTACGGCGAACTTCGTCGGCGACCAGACCTCTTGCGACTTGGCCGTCTGTGCCGTGACCACCACGCGCTTCTCCGCCCGCCGGAAGCGCGTGTACTCGGGCTCGCAGATCATGGTCGTGTAGCGCTGCGCGGTCGGATCGCACGGGCCCATGCGCTGCTTGATACACGCCACGTGGTACGCCATCGATGTGGGGTCCAGCGCGACGGACAGGGCCAGTTCGGGCTTCTCGCTCAAGCCACCCTTGACCTGGTCGCGGCTCGGCGGGTTCCACGGCTGCGTCTTCGCCTCCCACGCCTTGTCACTCGCGTGGTGCAAGATGATGACGGTCGCCCCGGTGTCGCGGGCCAGCTCCGTGCAGCCCTGCATGACGGCCATCTGCTCGGTGTAGTCCGACTCGGCGTTCTCGAAGTCCATGAGGTTGTCGAACACCACGACCTGCGGGTACGCGTTCCACAGCTCGATGTACGCCTCGATCTCCTCATCGATCTGCCGCCACGCGATCGGGCTGCCGAAGGAGAAGGTGATCTGGCTGTCCGCCAGCGCGTCGATGTACCCCTGCCGGTACTTCCCGCCCTCCGCCATGCCGGCCTCGACCATCTCCGTGGTGTCCCTCGTCGCCATCGACGCGAGACGCGATGACGCGGTGAAGGCGGACATGTCGGCGCTGAAGTACAGCGTGGGCAGGTTCATCTGCGCCACCCAGAACAGGGCGAAACCCGACTTCTGTGTGCCGCTTCGTCCGGCGACCATGACGACTTCGCCGTGCCGGGGCCGGACCCCGGCGGCGTACAAATCCTCGAACGCCTCTACTCGGGGAAGTTCGCGACCCGACTCTGCATGGAGTGCCAAAGACCTACCAGGGGTGAGCACTTGGGACCGTTCTCCTCTCCCAGAACGACGACCCGCCGGATGCCGGCGGAAGCGATGAGCGTGTTGCAGGCCGGGCATGGCCGGCGGGTGGCGTACAGGGTCGCGGCCTGTAGCTCGTAAGGCGGGATGCCCTTGTCCAGGACGTCTTCGATCGCGTTGCGCTCGGCGTGCGTCGCGGCGCAGTTCGCGTAGTTGGAATCCCGCTGACACTCCTCGACGGAGAGCAGGCCGCGGGGGCAGTTACCGGCGCTCGCGCAGCCGGGCAGGCCCGGCGGCAGACCGTTGTAGCCGAGTCCGATCACGCGGTGCTTGCGGCTCAGGATCACGGCGCCCACCTGGGCGCGCGTGCAGTCGGCTCGCGTGGACACGGCCTCTGCGAGGCCCAGCGCCCACTCATCCCAGCTCGGTCTCACCGAGCCCTCCTTCCTCGGGGCGCTCCGCCCCGGCATCGACCCCCTTTCGACCATCAACCTTGTCTTACTTACACACTAGGATCAGTCGAAGTCGGGGGCGCCGTCCACAGCCGCCTCCGCGGCGGCCTCCCGCGCGTTGGCGTACGCGATGACCTTGGTCCGGGCGTCCGCGTCGTTGAGGGGGCGCCACACCCACGCCGGCCGCTGGCCCGGCTTCTTCGCGGGGATCTGGTCGAGGGTCACGATGGTCGCGCCGCCGACGATGGTCTGGAGGTCGCGGGCGAGGATCGTCTGCTCGATCCGCGTGCCCTTGGTGATCTCCGGGGTGCCGGCGTTGAGCTGGGCCTGATCGCGGAAGACGGTGACGTCCGCGAGGACAGAGTCCTTCGGGCCGTTCGGGGTGGGGCGCTGGTGCTCGAAGGAGTGGACCTCGATCAGGAAGGCGACCGAGCCGAAGAGGTCCGCCGGCTTGAACCAGCCGCCGGCCTGGACCGGGATGTCGATGAGGTTGAGAGCCACTGTGTTGGTACTCCTATGTTCGATGAACGGTGCTCAGTTACTTGGTGAGGCAGCGGGCCGGCATCTCGCCGACCTTGCTGAAGGACCAGACGCCGCACGGTGCGGACGTCCAGACCCAGACGCTCGCGACCACGCCGATCAGCAGGACGAGGGTCGCGGCGAAGTTCTCGCCCCTGGAGGGCTTCACGCGGCGAGCGCCTTGCCCTTGGCCTTGTAGGCGGTCATCACGGCCGGGTCGGCGAAGAAGGACTGGTTCCCGGCCCACAACTTCTTCAGCTCGGCGCGGGTGGCCTTGCTCTCGATCTCACGCAAGATCCAAGCGTTCTTGTCCTGCTCGGGCGAGGCAGCCGGTGCCTGGTCGGCGACGGTGACCGGCTGGTTGGTGGCGCCCACGCTGGCCCAAGGGTCGCCCTGCGACTTGGCCGGCGTCGCGGCCGGCTCCTGCGCGATGACCGTCGCCCCGAGCTGCGTCGCGATCAAACCCTTGCCGTGAGCGATCTGCGTAGCGTTGGTGACGACATCTGATAGCGTCAGGCCGGTCACACTATCACTTTCGATCCCGAAGAAGTCGAGGATGTCCTGCCGGACGTCTCCCGCGCTCCCCTTGAAGACGGCCCACGTGTCCTCATAGGACTTGCCGTACTTGATCGTGACGGTGATGCCCCTGGCTTCACTCACTCGGTTGAGTTCCTCTCTCGTGACGATTTAGTCAGTCTATCACACCTTACGCGGCTGGAGCTGGGCCTTCTCCTGTGCCCCGCATCACGAACTGCTTCATCGCCTTGCGCCCTTTCGAGCGCAGCTCCCGGACGCGAAGCGCCAGCTCAGCAGCTTCCCATCCGAGGTTCAGGTCGACCCAGTACAGCGCGCACTCCCCCTTACCCGCCGGCAGGTGGATGATGATGCCCCAGTCCTGAGAGACCGGCGGCAGCGGGCTGTAGGCCGCTGCCGCATCATGCACGTCTATCACACGCTTCTTGAAGGAAGCGACCGCGGCCTTGTCCTGGGCGTCCACCGGGAAGCGTGCGAAGTCGTACTTCACCCCGCGCGAGTAGCAGGCGAGCTGAGCAGCCATCTTCAGGCCGCCGTAGTCCACGGAGCCCGTCTTCAGGTCGCAGATGAAGTTGCCCGAGATCGGCTCGCCGTCCGGGCCGGGCCCGTCGTACTCGGCCATGCGGTCGAAGGTGCCGGCGACCCCCAGCTCGTCGACCACGACGAACTGTTCCACGGCTTTCACCGTCAGTGGGGACGTCTCCAAGAGGTAGGCCGCCATGTCCTCGACGTCTCGCGCGGAGAGGCCGGCGGGCAGCGGCCGACCAGCGTCCACCAGCTCGGAGAGGCCGTGAAGGTGGGTGCCCTTCTCCCGCTTGCTGTTGGCGCCCGAGGCGTCCGTCGCCTGCACGGCCAGCTCGTTCAGGCGCTTCTTGTCGTCCGGGTTCTCTGGGTCCAGGAGCCGGGCCTTGCCCACCAGGTCCGCCCGCTTCGCAGCCCCGACCAGGACCATGCGCTTACCCCAGTCGATCAGGGCGCTCTTGTCCTCGATGCAGTCGATGAACGTCGTGGTGCGGGTGTAGCCCTTCGGTTGACCGCCAGCCCTGGGGACGACGATCGGCCGGCCCCAACCGTCCCGCGGTACCGAGTGGTTCGGGTGCGCGGGCTTACTCGGGATCTCCATCAGGTTCAGGCTCACGCGCTCACGTCCTTCGGGTCGGTCTCGCACAGGTACATGACGACGTTGCCCTCGTCGTCGAATTCGGGGTCGTACTCGAAGTCGTCGACCAGCTCCAGGCCGAACACCTCCAGGAAGTCGAGCAGATCCTTCATGATCTTGGTGTCATGGCCATCGGCGTCCGTGACGAGGCGGAAGTCTTCTTCTTCGGCATCGATGTAGACCCTGATGCGACCTTCGTCGGCGACGAGGTTGGCCTGCTCAAGGACACGCAGCAACGATCCCACCCCCAAGGTGTGTAAGTGTGACTGATCGGTTCCCGGACTATTTCACTGCGTTTCGGAGCGTGTCAAGCGGGCAACCGTGTGAGTTGCTTTAAAACCTACCGAAGCCTGTGTATGCGACATGTAAGCCTGTGACCTGGGCAGACATGCAAAAGACCCCCTCCGAAGAAGGGGGTCTGCACATGAGAAAAAGGTAAGCGTCAGTCGCGCTTGTCAGCGTTGCGGCGAAGGGTCGTCGCCCTCGCGGGTTCGCGGATGATGTCCGTGTCACCCGCCTCGCGCGGCACGTAGAAGAAGCCCTCGACGGTGTCCGGCTCGTAGTGGACGACCGCGTTCTCCTCCTTCAGCATCCGGTGCCACGACTCCAGGCGCTTGACCTTGTCCTCGTCTATCGACAGGCCGGCACGCTTACGGCCCTCCAGGCGCAGCATCATCAGCGGATACAGCGCGCGGTGTTCCTTCTTCACCGCCCAGGGGATCAGTACGTCATCGCGGGCGATGCGGCGCGCCAGCCCCTTGCGGTAGCGGAAGTTCCCCCACGCAGAGGGCTTCATCTCGATGTTGTACTTCCGCAGGTACTCCGCGCTCATCTCGTCGTAGGTCCACCCCTGCTCGAACCACCTGATGACCTCGCCCTCGTCCTGGATCTTCTTGGCCGGCATCGGCTCCTCCTGCTTTCCGTTGAGGTTGTGTAAGTTTGCGAGCCCTCGGCCCGTCGTCGTACTTACACTCCCACTACTGAAGTGATCTTGTCAACCTTGCACACTCGGTAGACTCAGTGTGCAGCCGCGACCCATCAGGAGCAAACGATGAAGATGACAGTCGAGGTCACCGCCTGCGACCTGGACAAGGAGATGCCCGCCAAGACCTTCTTGATCATGGTCGACGGCGAGACGTACAAGCTGGACCTGTGCAGCTCGGACGCCCAGCCGATCGTGGAACTGATCGCGGCGGCCAAGAAGAAGGGCATCGAGCCGACGCCGATGGAGGAACTGATCGCGGCGGTCAAGGAAGAGGGCATCGAGCCGACGCCGGCCAAGCCCGCGCTGTCCGCGCCGCCCACGCAGTTCACTCCCCCGTCGCCGCCCGCCAAGAAGGCCGCGCCCAGAGCGAAGAAGGCCGCGGCCAGCGCGAAGAAGACTGCGGCCAGCGCGGAGGAGAAGCCGGCACCGAAGAAGCGGGGCGGTCGCCGCCCGAGGATCACGAGCATGGCGGAGGTCGAGGCTGCCAAGGCCGCCCGCCAGGGCCAGGCACAGGACTGAGACGACGAGAACGCCCCCACCGACCGCACAGGTCAGTGGGGGCGTCTGTGTTAACTGGTCAGCCCCGGTCGTGGGCCTCGCGGTACTCGTCTACGGCGTCCGAGACCGAGCCGAAGACCTCATCACGGGTGGGCCTTGTCCCGTTCGGCTGGACGTACACGCCGAGCGTGGTCAGCACCGGGACGACGATGGCCAGGGCCGGTTGGTCTGGGCCGAAGAAGTACACCGCGATGTAGGCCAGCGCGCCGATGGTGGCGATGATCGCCTTGGCGTACGGCTTCAGCGCGTTCGGGAGGACGGGCAGGAGCAGGTTCTTCACGGGGGTGTCGTATCTCCTCGCGTGGTCGGTCATGCGATCACGCCTTGACGGTGAAGCCGTGCTTGGCGCCCAGAGCCTTCAGGCTGGACAGGCCGGGGATGCCGTCCGCGTCCGCGCCCGAGTAACCCAGCTTCTGCTGCAGCTTCTTGTACGCGGCGATCGTGGTCGTACCGAAAGAGCCGTCCGAGGCGTAGGCCGCACTCAGCAGGCCCTCGGCCTTCAGGGCGGCCTCGACGATCTTCACATCCGCGGCGTGTGTGGCGTGGCCCTGCGCAGCGCTCGGGTCCTTGCGCGCGGCCTCGACCACGTTGGACAGGTCGACGACCGGCTTGGTCGCCGGGGCCGGCGCCGAGGCACCGCCGGCCAGCTTGATCAGGCGGGCGATGGGGAAGTTGCCGGGGTCACCGTGGTCGTTCTCCGGAACGTGCTGATGACCCGCGATCCCGTTGAAGTTCTCCCACTCGGAGAAGCTCATCCGCTGGCCGTTCTTCGAGCCGTAGGAGCTGGGGTAGGCCAGCCACGGCTTCGAGGTCGACTTCAGCGGGATCGGGTAGGTGGCGGTCAGCCACTTCACGAGCTTGGCCAGGCCGGCGAGCTGGGCGTCGGTGGCGCTGGGCCAGTAGACGCCCGGCCCGCCCTTGTCGCAGGTGCCGATCAGCTCGATCTGCACGCAGTTCAGGGTGTTGGTCTGCACGCCGCCGGCCGCGTTCACCAGCGCGCGGGCGGACTCGTTGGCGTAGAAGTGCTGACGGACCCGGCCGTCCGGGTGGACGGTGAAGGTCGGAGCGACACTTCCGCCCGAGTAGCTCGGCCAGGAGCTGCCCTCGGTGGTATGCAGAACGATGACGTTCGGGTGCGGCATGGTGTCGCCCTCGTACGCCGAGTGGAACCACTGGGTGGTGCGGTCGGCGCCGGGGTAGATGTGCGCGGTCAAGGTGGTGCGTGTCTCCTTCAGGCATGGCGAAGGCCCCGCCCCCCGCGGTGGGGAGACAGGGCCTTCGGGTGGGTGGGGAAGATCAGGCGGCGCTGGTGGCCATGTGGTCGTCGAGTCGTTCGGCCACGGCCAGGCGCTCACGGCGCTCGTGGGCGATGTCCGCGCGGAGGGCGGCGATGTCCTCGCTATGCCGTTCCTGGAGTGCGAGAACGCGGTCGATGCGGTGGGCCACCGCGTCCAGGTCGTCGCGAAGGTTGGTCGAGTGGGTGTTGGCGACCTGGTCCCGCGCCTCGGCCGCGTGTTCGCGGACTTCGTTCAGGGCGCTGGCTTGGCGGCGCAGTAGCTCGATGACGACGCCCACCAAGGCCACTGCCACCGTGCCGCCGGCCGTCACCGCGGCAACCTGAACGCTCGGGTCGAGTGCGAGGGACGTGGTCATGACGCCTTGGCCTCCAGCGCAACGAGGCGCTCGGACAGTGCCTCGATCTGCGCGGCCTGGCGCTGCACGACCGGGACCAGGGCGACGCCCAGCAGGTCATAGCGGAGGCCGTCGACCTCGCCGTCCAGGTAGTTCACGAGCCAGGGCAGGCGCCGCTCGACCTCTTCGGCGATCAGGCCGACCTCGTCCTTGCGGCCCTCCTTGACCGTGCCGTCCTCGCGGACCTGGTCCTTGCGGTCGTAGACGACCGGGCGCAGCGCCAGGACGTCGCCCGGGTCCACGGCGTAGTCGCGGACGTTCTCCTTGAACTTGATCGAGGACGTGTTGCGGCAGAAGGTGCCGTCGCCCTCGACCCAGACCGCGTACCAGGTGCCGGACCCGCTGGCCGAGTTGGCGTGAGGCTTCTTCGAGCCGTTGGCCCAGGCGATCGTGCCGCTCGACTCCACGTACTGGGAGTGGCTGTGCGAGCTGGGTGCGAACGTGGACGGCTTCGAGGTGATCGAGGACCACGAGTGCGAGTGGCTGGCCGGCGCGAACGTGGACGGCTTACCGGTGATCGAGTTCCAGTCGTGGGAGTGTGAGCTTGGTGGGTAGGTCGCCGGGGTGCCGGTCACGTCGGACCAAGCGTGCGTATGCGCGCTGGGTGCGAAGGTGGACGGCTTGTTGGTGATGTCCGTCCACTGGTGGGTGTGCGCGGCCGGGGCGAAGTCGTTCGGCCGGCCCGAGATCGACGCCCAGGTGACGACCGGGGCGAGGTCGGCCCACGCGGAGCCGGTCCAGTATTCCCAGGCGCCGGTCGACGTGTTCAGACCGAGTCGCCCGATCCGCGGGTTCTCAGGCCGGGTTGCCGTGGTCCAGCCGCCGACCGTGTTGCCGGTGAAGCGGCGCTCGTCCGTTACGGCCGTGGCGGTGATCGTGGCTGCGCCGATGGCGACCTTGACCTGGGCCAGCGGGAACTCGTAGACACCTGTGTCCGACTGAGTCAGGGCTGGCGCGTCACCGCCCGGCGAGCCCTTGACGACGGCGAGCGTGATGGTATTCGCGGCGGGGTCCAGGCGCAGCACGACGCGGTCGATGCGCACGCTCGTCGAGGCCGCGTCGATGGGGAGAATCTCGACGTCCGTCGACTGCACGGCGAAGCCGCGCACCAGGGCGAAGCCGGGGTTCGCCTTGACCTGCATCCCGGAGCTGTCGCCGACGACGCGGAAGCCGGCGCCTCCGACTTGATCGGCCACGCCCGTGGACTGAAGCTCACGGAACAGGTAGGAGAACTGGCCTTCGCTTACGGACTGGTCGTCGAAGGGGTAGGAGGTGATAGCCACTCGGGGGGTCCTTCCTGGGCAAGAGGAAGGCCCCCGAGGTCGTGCACTCGGGGGCCTTGCGAGAGGGGCGGGGCGGCTGGGCTACGGGCGCGAGAGGGCGTCGGTCTCGATGTTCTCCGTATGCCGCGCGACCGCGACCTTGAAGTCCTCGGGCAGCGCCGCCAGCGCGGCGGCCAGGGCAGCGTCAAGGACGGCCTTGGCGTCCTCCGGGGTGTAGGGCTCGTATGGACTCTGGACGAGGTCGGTGGGGATCTGGATCGTCACGAGCGTGCGGATCGGCTTCGAGGTGTCGCCGGACCAGCCGCCGACGTATCCGCCGGTCAGTGCCACTCTGGGGTTCCCTTCTTCATGGTTGTCGCGGGGTGTGCGTTAAGCGAGGGCCACCCAGAAGCGGTTGCTCTCGTTGGCGATCCCGCTCAGGGTGGTGGGGGCGGTCGTCGGCGAGGTGGACAGTCGCCCGTAGCGCCACAGGTTGTTCAGCCCGAACTGGTTGGCCGGCGAGCCGTATGCGTTGTCGACCCCGAGGATCATCGGGCCGTCACCCGTGGTGGTGTTGTAGTTGAAGCGCCAGGCCACGTAGTAGATGCCGGCGGGCAGAGTCACCGACGCGTCCAGCGTGGCGAACGAGGCGTTGCCGCCCTTGTCGTGCTGCTCGGCCGGCTCCTTGACGGAGTCGATGTTGGAGGCGACGCCGACGCGGGCCAGGGTGGAGGCGTTGTAGACGGCGGTCCAGCTCCCGGCGATCAGGCCGCCCGCGTAGCCGCCGAAGTGCCAGACGACCTTCGAGACTGAGATCGACTCCGTCACCTTGACTGCCGCCAGGCGCGGCGTCGTGCCGCAGTAGATCGGCGTCGAGTCGGCGAGGGCGGGGTCGAACGCCCAAGCCTTCAGGCCCAGGTCCGCGGGGGTGAACTCTGCGGGGATCGCGATGCTCGGGAGCTGCGCGGCCGTGAGCCGCTTCGCCGAGTCCAGTGTGGCGACACCGGAGGCCGCGCCGCGCGTGCTGACCTTGATGTACGTCGAGCCCAGGTCGGGCAGGTTGACGTTCGGCACCAGGCTGGACCCGTCCAGCGGAGCAACGCCGTTGGCCGCGCCCTTGTCGGCCGCCGCGATGGCCCCGACGTCTGCCGCTTGGAGTACGACGTCCGGGCCGGCCTTGCCGTTCACGGTGCCGACGCCGCCCGCGCCGGGGTCACCCTTCGGCCCCTGCGGACCGGCCGCACCGGTCGCGCCGGGCGCGCCCATGATGTTGCCCTTGACGACCCAGCCCGTCCCGATCACGTAGGTGTAGACGTTGCCGGTGTCGGTCCGCACCGCCATATCACCGGCCGCCGCGGTGACCTGGGTGGACTCGGTGGCGTTACCGAAGACGTACACCTTGCTGCCTGGTGTGCCCTTGAGGTTGCCGATCGGACTGCCCCAGCCGGACGCACTGCGCTGCCAGAGGTCGCCCGTGTCGGAGCGGAGAAGCATGTCGCCGGCCTTGGCGTCCGTGCTCGGTGTCGACGCGGTGTTCACGTACCACTTCGCGCCGCCGATCGGGGTACCGATCTGATACCAGGCCCCCGAGGACTTCTGGAAGTAGGTCAGCGTGCTGTTCGTGACGCCCAGCAGGGTGCGGGTGTCCTCCAGGATGTAGAGGTCTCCGTCCTTGCCCTGGCTCGCAGTGGGGGCCGCGGTGCCGTGCAGTACCTGGCCGCCGGCCGCGCCGGGAGCACCCGCGGCGCCGGTTGCTCCTGCGGCGCCCTTGTCGCCCTTCGGTCCCTGTGGACCCTGCGGGCCCTCGGCTCCAGTGGGACCGACGATGCCGGAATCCTCGGGAGCCGGCCATACGGTCAGTCCCACTTACACAACCTCCACTCCGCTGATGTGCAGCGCGCACGTTGAGCCGCTGCCCTGTACCTCGATCTCGTCGCCCGTGGTGAGCACCTGGTTGATCTCCAGGGTCAGGACGCCCTGCGGGGCGATGCCGACTCTGGGGAGGACGTCCACCCCGCTGATCTGGACTGTGACCGAGCCGGCCTGGTCACCGGGGTTGGCGGCGACGACGTTGGTCACGATCGCCGTCGTGGAGTCCGGCACGGTGTAGACGGGAGTCAGCCCGGCGGGGGCGCTGCCCCGGTAGAAGTTGAACGGGGTGGCCACTACCAAACTCCCATGATCGCCATGATGTCGTCCGCGCCGCCGCTGGTGGATCGCTCCAGCGAGGAGACACGCTTCTCGGCCCTGGACACACGCTTGTGCAGCGCGATGTCCGTGCTGAAGCCGGTCGGGTCACCGAGTGCGGCGCCGACGAGGAAGCCGTCCTTGCTGGCCTTCATGACCAGGCCGGTCACGTTGGCCTTCAGCTCCTGGTCGTCAACCACGACCGCGACCCGGTCGCCCAAGCCCCAGTCCCTGCCGAAGACCATCGTCGAGTCCTCCATCGGAACCAGCTGGAGGTCGACGGCGGTGAAGCCCGAGTCGGCTATCGCCTCGTCGCCGGCCTGCTGAAGCTCGTCCCAGTTGTCGGTGTTGCGCTGGTCGACCCACAGCTCGATGCGCCGGCCCCAGTCGGATTCGGCCTCCAGAGAGGTCTCGTTGGACACCTCCAGGAGCTGGCGCTTGGTCAGCTCGCCCTGGCCGGCGACGATCGCTCGCGTCACCCCTGGCGCGGAGATCGCGGCGCGCTGCCCGGACAGGGTGCCGTTCAGCACGTCCAGTCGGATGAAGTCGGACCTGTCTTGCACCTGGTATGTCTCGAATACGAGGGCTGTCCCACGCTGTATGACGCGGAAGCCCAGGTCGCCGAGCAGCGCCACCTCGGAGAGCAAGTTGCCCAGCACGGGGAAGCGTGCGGACTTCACGACCTGGGGCCCGCGGCCGTGGTCGTCGCCCATCGTCAGACGCTGTCTGCGCCGAGGTGCCGGGGCCGCCGGGCCGGCGTTGGCCCGGACGAATCCGTGCATGACACTCTCCGCCGCCCCCTGTCGGACGTCGTGCGCGAGCGCCTGTGTTGCACCGTTGGGGTTCGTCGGCTCGGGGAACGCGAGCATGTCCGACAAGATGACGTTGTCTGAGACGCCCTCGAAGACGACCGAGCCGCCGGGGTCCTCCGGCGTGGATGCCGACTCGAACTTCGTCATCGGCCCGGACATCAGGGTGTAGCTCGGGCCGGTGACGATGAGCCCGGAGCCGGGCCGGCGCAGGATGGGGGTCAGCGGATGCTCACTGGCGAGGGTGAGCTTCCAGGAGCCGACGTTGTTGAAGGCGTCCTGCATCTCGAAGTTCAGCTCCTCGGGCCGGACCAGCCCGACCCGCGTCAGCGTTCTGTCCCGCACTTCGACGGTGAGGTCAGCAAGTCTCACTATCACACCACCATCCACTTGCGTGGCTGCCATGAGCAGACGATGGCCGACGCCTTCGAGATGTCGAGCAGGGACGCCTCCGCCGTAGATAGGCCAGGCTTGACCGTCCAGAAGCGGGGCGCGGCATCCAGCTCGTTGTAGCGGTTGGTGCCGTCCTGGTCGACGACCGTGCCCGCCTTGGTGTCGATCGTCAGCGACTCGCCGGCCGCCAGCTTGCCGTTCCACTTCAGCCGCTCGCCGGTCGGAGAGACGGCCGTGAACGTACGGCCCGGCCCGGTGATCTTCCAGACCGGGTACGCCTCGGCGTCCCCAGAGTTGTTCAGCTCGATCGTGCCGATCGCCTGCGACGCCGAGACCTTTAGGTTGCCCAGAGTGGACAGGAACGGGCTCGACGTCGCCCCGGTGATGCGCCGGGTCTCGGTGACCGAGGACGTCCAGTACGGGTCGGGTGCCCGGAAGGTGATGACCGTCTCGAACTCGCGCTCGCCGATCGTTTCCACGCCGTACGTGAACTCGCCACCGCCTGTGCGGTAGACGACGAGGGACCAGCGGGTGCCGTCATCGTTCTGGAGCGTGAGCACGCACCGGTCGGAAACGGCCAGGGCCAGCCGGGACAGCCTGGCCTGGAGATCCGTACGATCACGCGCGAGGATCTCCAGGGCCAGGTCGATATCCCGAGACTGGACCCGCTTGCGGCGGTACACAGAACCGTCCCCGGCCCCTTCGAGCCACTGGACGGTGACGGGGGGCAGGCCGAAGCCTGTCGCCCCCGACTTGGCCTGGTAGCCCAGGCCCTTGTCCGCGATCTCGTTGAGGTTGAGCGTGTCCGTGCCGCTGCTCAAGATGAGCTTCGGCAAGCCGAATCACCATCCCATCCGGGCTCGGTTGGCAGCGGCGAACAGGTCCTCTTCGGAGTCGATAGAGGAACCCGGTGCTGCGTAGTAGTTGAGGACCTTCGTGGTGCCGCCGGCCTGGCCGGCGAGCGCGGCCGAGACCGCGGAGGACACACCACGCGACGTGCTGAACGCGCCGATCGACGGGGCGCCGAACTCGGTTCCGGCGACGTCTTCGGTCAGCCCCTTCAGCGACTTGCGTACCGCGTCGTAGCGGGACTCCAGGCCGGCGATGAAGCCGTTGATGACGAGCTGGCCGGCGTTGACGAGGATGACCTTGTCGAGGGACTCGGGGCCCTTCCAGCTCGTCAGCTTGTCCGTCAGCGAGCCGAGCTTGTCCTTGACCGCGCCGAACATGCCGCTGATCCCGGAGATGAACCCCTTGATCAACTGGATGCCGGCGTTCTTCAGGGTCGACGAAAGGTCGCCCAGCGCCTCCTTGGCCTTGCCGGGGAGCTTGGCCACCGTGGACGCGGCCTTGCCGATCCACGTCTCGATCGTGGAGACCAGCGACTGGAACTTCGAGATGGCCGTCGTACGGACTGAGTCCCAGCCGTCGCTGAAGAACGACTTGATCCGACTGATGCCACTTGACGCCTTCGACCACAGGCCGGAGAAGAAAGACGAGAAGCCCGAGGTGATGTTGGACCAGGCGCTCTTGCCGAAGTTGACCACCGCGTCCCAGCCCGCCTTGAAGGCGTCCTTGATCGCGGTGAGGCCCTTCTTCGCTGCGCCCAGGAAGCTGACCGACAGCCACGTGATGAACGCGCCGAGCAGCGTGTCCCACAGGCCCTTCAAGATCCCCATCAGGGACTTGAAGACGTTGACCGCGTCGTCCCAGAGGTCACCCCAGTTCAGGGTGAAAAAGTCGTACCAGAACTCGAAGACGGCCTTCAGGTAGTCGATGACGCCCTTGAAGATCTCCTTCAGGCCCTCGAAGACCAACGCCACGCCGTTGATCGCGGACACGAAGGTGCCCAGGAACAGCTCGGCGAGGAACTCGATGGCCGGCGCGAGGACCGGCATCAGGAAGTCGATGATCGACTTCAGCGCCTCAAGGAACGGCATCACCGCCTGCACCAGGCGATCGAACGCCTGGGCGAACAGAGGCAGGAACGTTTCCGCTATGCCCTGGACCACCGGGATCAGCGGGATCAGGATGGCCGAGAGGATCTGGATCAGAACATCGACCAGCGGCATGGCCGCGGTGATGATCTGCCCGATGAACTGCGCGACGAGCGGCAGGATCGGGGCCAGGCCCGAGATGAGCTGGAGCACCAGCGGTGCCACCGCGGCCAGCATCTGACCGAACGCCTGGGCGACGATCGGCAGGATCTGAGACAGTGCGGTGAACGCCTGGCCCAGCACGTCGGCGATAACCGGCGCGAGCTGGTTGATCACCGGGGCGAGCTGCCGGAAGACGCCCGTCAGGGCACCGCCCAGCAGGTCGATCAGCGGGAGGATCGCAGGGGTGAGCGAGACGAAGGCGTTGGCCAGCGGGGTCAGCGCGGCTGCCAGGAGCGGGCCGAGATTCTCGGCCATCTCGCCCATGATCGAGAGGACCGCGCCGAGCGCGGCGCCCAGCGGCTTCAGCGCTGGCACCAGGGCGTTGACGCCCTGCTCCAGGCCGTTGAAGAGATCCTGAACGCCGAGCGTGACCATCGGCTGCGACAGCGCGTCAGCGATGCCGCCGATGGCCGTGCCGATGATCGTGCCGACCTGCGGCATGACCTCGGTGATCAGCGAGGCCAGCTCGCTGAAGAAACGTTTCACCTGGGCGCCGCCCTGGCCGGCCATGTTCGACATGGCCTGGTGGGCTGCGGTGAAGACGCCGACGAGGGCCTGTTGCGCGCCCGATGAGTCGACTGCGGCGTGGATGCCGGCGAGGGTGTCTCGCAGCATCCCGAGGGTGGAGCCGCCGGCCTCGGTGGCGGCGCGAGCGATGCCCGCGAGGATGCCGCCGGTCTCGAAGAGGACGCCACCCAAGTCCTTCAGGGACTGGATACCGGCGTCGATCTCTTCCTTGAGACCTGACTCGCCCTTCTGGTTCAGCCAGTTCGACGCCTTCTCGGCGATGTCGACGAACCACTGCGCGAGCTGCGGCAGGTAGCCGGCGCCGACCTTGCCGAGCGTCGTGATGACGTTGGCGAACGCGCCCGTGCCGCTGGTGGCGATGTCGATCGACTTCGACAGGTCGCCGAACATCCCCTTCAGCTCGGGGGCGAGCGAGCCCTTGAGGGCCGTGGCGAAGCCGCCGAAGAACTGGCCGAGCTGGGTGGAGGTCTGAGCGAAGCCGTCCCGCAGCGCGGGGAGGGCGCTGTCGATCAGGTCCCGGATGGGCTTCTTGGCCTCGGCCCAGAAGTTGGAGCTGATCAGATCCTGGAGCGCGGAGAGCTGCCCCTTGACCTCGGGGAGAACCTTGTTGAAGTCCTTGAACGCGGCGATCGTGGCACCGACGCCGATCGCCATGCCGCCGAGAATTCCCGGCAGTGCGAGCGAGGTCGCGCCGATCTGCGCCAGCGACGCGGACAGGGCGGCGAGGTTGCTGGCCGCCGCGATACCCCAGGACGCCAGACCGGCGATGGCCGTAGCCAGCGTGCCGATGATCGGCGTACTTCTGTCCAGGTTCTTCAAGACGTTGCCGAGCTTCTCGAACGTCTGGCTCAGCACGCGCCCACCCGACAGCGCCTTCAGCATCGAGGCCGCGGTGGTGTACGCGGACACCGACACCTTCGGGAACAGGTTGACGGTGCGGTCGCGGGTCAGGCGGGCCATCGACGCCATCACCGCGGCGATGGCGGACTTCGAGGTCTCCGGTTCGATCTCGGCCTTCAGGCCGTCGATCTTGTCTTGGAGATCATCGATCTCGTGCTCGACCTTACGCTTGGCGACCGCGTCCAGCTCGGGCGTGATCTTGGCCTTCAGCTCCTCCATCTGGAGAAACGCGGCTTCGAGCTGCCGCTTGAGCTTGGCGACGTCCCGGTCATCCAGCTTGGGGTTGACCTTGATGTCGTCGAGCATGGCCTTGACCTTGTCGGCCGTGGCCTGGGCTTCGGCCATGTCCCAGTTCAGGGCGACCTCGGCGCGCAGGTCGAGACGCTTCCGGAGTTCCTCCTGCGCCTTCTTCAGCGACTCCTCGTCCATGCCGACCGTCAGGTTGACCTCTGCGATCTTCGCCAACTCGGCGTTGATCTTGGCGAGGGCCTGCTTCAGCGAGGCGTCGTCGTCGTAGTCGACGGTCAGGTCCAGGCGCAGGTCGTTGGCGAGCATCTCGCGCACGGCGAGCAGCTCGGCCTCGTTCACGTGGACATCGATGTCAACGGAGCGCAGCTTGGCCAGCTCGGCGTCGATGCGGGCGATGGCGGCCTTAATCGAGTCCTGCGAGGACTCGTCCACCGTCAGGCGGATCGTGCGGATCTCGTCGAGCCGATCGTTGAGCAGATCGAGCGCGGCGCCCAGGTCGTCGCCGTTGAGGTCGACATGGATCGATGTCTCCGCCAGTCGGTTCAGCTCGGCCTGGAGGCGAGCGATGCCGGCGCGGACGGAGTCCTCGTTGTCCAGGTTGACGCGGAGGCCGATGTCCTTGAGGGCGTTCTTGGCCGCCGCCTGGATCTTCTCGGCCTGGGCCTTGATGTCGTCGGCGTCGAGGACGACCTTGGCCTTGACCTCAAGTCCCTGCTCCGCCTTCTTGAGTTCCGCCTCGGCTTCCTGCTTGAACTTGCTGGTCTCCGGCAGGATCTTGATCGCTACGCGACCAACCACCTGTCCATCGGGCATGGGCCTACCTCCGGGCGAACTGCTTGTAGATGTCCGCCACGCGTACGCGGCGCCTGGTCTTCCCCTTGGCGGCCTTCTTCTGGACCTTGGGCCTGGGCCACTCCGGGAACTTGGGAGCGCCCTTCTTGCCCCACTGGCCGGTGGCCCGCGTGTTCTGGTTGAGCGCGTCGAAGATGTCGGCGGTCATGTGGCGGTCCACGCCCCAGCCGAAGTGCTCCCTGCCGCCCGACGCGAGAGCGACGGTCAGGGAGGTGTCGGGCAGCCTCTGCACCATGAGCCAGACGAGGGCCGGCGAGGGCCCGCGGCCGGCGATCACCTCGGCGAGGTCAACGCCGTAGTAGAACCGCAGGTCGGGGTACAGGCCCTCGCCGTGCTCGTCGATCAGGCGCGCGAGGCTCAGGCTTCCCCCGCCTGGGTGCCCTTGGTGTAGGTCTCGAAGATCGAGGCCAGTACGGCGAGGTCGCCGGCCACCTGCTCGATCAGCTCCTCCGCGGCCTTCTTGTCCTTCGCCACCAGGCGGATCGCGTCCGCCAGGACGTCGCCCTGGTCCAGGCCCTCGTCGCCGTCGAGCCTGTCCTGGAGGGAGCCCAGTTCGTCGCGCTCGGCCTTGGCTAGGCGCAGCGGGTTGCGGAGGACAACGGTGTTCGTGTCGTCGAGCTGGATGTCGGTCGAGCCGTACTTCGCGTCGGCGGCGGCGCGGATGTCGTCGAGGGTGTACGTGGCCATGAGGTGCGGACCTCCAAGGGGTCGGGAGAGAACAGGGGGCGGACCGAGGGGAGGGGCCCGCGAGGGGCCCCGGTGTGCAAGGCGGGTCCGCTGTCGCACTTACACACCGGGGGGTCAAAGGACGGCTCAGGCTCCGGTGCCGGCGCCCGAGCCCGCGTCGGTGCCGCCGCCCTCGGCCGGCACTGTGCCCAGCGGGGTGATCGCGTAGGTCCAGTTGTTGGAGCCGTACGCCATCGGCTTCACGCCGAGCGGGAGGCCGGCGAGGGACTCGGTGTCACCGAAGGACAGGTCGTCACTCCGGTAGATCTCCGCCTTCGGCGCGTAGATCGCGAAGACGTTCTCGCCGTCCACGAACACCGCGAGGAAGGCGCAGGTCGTGGGGACCGGGTCGGTCGGAACGCCGACCGTACCGTCCGGCAGGACCGGGGCGTTCGAGCCGTAGTACAGCTTCAGGCCGGCGACGTCGAACTGCTGGAGCGTGAGCGCCAGCGTCTCCGTGCGGGCGCTGTACTTGGTGCGCAGGCTCTTGTTCTGGAGCGAGCCGATCGTGGTCGCCTCGCCGCCCTCGGAGGTGATCGAGAGGATGTCTTCGAGGCTGGTGTGGCCCACGGCCTCCCAGGGGGAGAGCGGGGCCAGCAAGTCGGCCGGGATCTCCGTACCGGTCGCGGCGGTCAGGTAGTTGCCGCTCCCGATGACGAGAGTCGCGGCATCGTTCAGTGCCACTCGGGGGGTCTCCTTACTCCCGGCATGTCTCACTAACACACCGGACTGTGGGGTTACTTCAGGAAGGGCTTGGTACGCGGCTTGCGGATGTCGACCTGGAACGTCGACTCGTAGCGCCACACCCCGGTCGGGAGGTCGGCGTACTGGACCGGCCCTGTCGAGGTCGCCCAGTCGGTCGTCCGGCGCGGGGCGGCCAGCATGTCCACGCGGGTGATGTGGCCCTTGCCCGGATACACCTTCTGCTGCATCCACGCGTTGCGCAGGACCACGCGGCACGCCTCGGACAGGATCGACGCATCGGCGTCGCCGTCTGGGTCTTCGCAGAACGCTTGCACGACCACGCGGGCGGAGTCGGTGAAGCGGTCGTCGCCGGTCCAGACTCCGTACGTGGTGTCCCGGCGGACCAGGACGAACGGGAAGCTCTGGTCCTTGGCGATGAGCGACTGCACGTGGATGCCGGGCAGTCCCTCGCGGAGCACCGCGAGGAGTAGGTCTTCGACGGGCGACAGCTCGGCGAGCGCCCTAATCTCGGATGGAAGTCCGGCCACCGCCGCCCCCCTTCTTCATGCGGATGCGTACGTGCCGCTTGACCTTCGCTCCCCCGCCATCGCGGTGCGGCAGGTCCGCGGCGTCGGTGAGGATGAAGAGGCCCTCCATCGAGCCGACCGTGTACTTGTTGACGGTCTCGCCCTCGGCGTTCAGCAGGGTCACGTCGTAGGCGTTACGGCCCAGCTCGATGGCCAGAGCCGAGTTCGGGTTGCCGCCCTGGTGGTCGACGGCGTGGTCCTCCAGGACCACATACCGGTCGACGCGGCCGCGTTCGACTTCGACGGTTGCCCCGGTCGGGTCCAGGGCGCCGATCTCCTTGCCCTTGCCGGCTCGGGCGCGTTGCAGGTTCTCCTCCGCGCGCACGCGGATCAGGAACTGCTTCTCTTCGAGAGCCAGCTGGACCCCGTCGATCAGGGCCAGGTAGTCCTCGACGTTCTTGAACTTGCTGCCCAGCCCGTTGTCCAGCCACTCGATGCTCACGATGGCCGCTCCCGGATGTCGATGGCCCAGTGCCGGGTCTTGCGGTTGCCGTGGTGGTAGGCCGGCGGCGTGACGATGTCCCACTGAGTGCCGAGCGCTTCGACGCGGGACCACAGGGTCACGTCCGACAGGTCGGCCGACACGATCATGCGAGTGATGTTGATCTGCATCTGGCCGGGGACCTCGGCTCGGGCGGAGCGCTGCGGGATCAGCGCGCACCGCACCTCGACCGGGCCGGCCGGGTCGGCGACGAGCACCTTGTTGCCGCGACTGTCGACGTGTTCCTTCGTCTTCCAGACCTTCGCCTTCACGCCGCGCCTGCGCTGGAGACTGCTCACCACGGTTCCCGCTCGTCGGCGTACATCGGGAAGTTCTTGCCGAAGGGCTCGACCGGCACCAGGCCCACGGCCACGGGCCGGCGGCGTGACTGCCAGGCGGTGACCTCGGCGGTGTAGAGGCCGTTCGTGCGCCGACCGGCCAGGCCGGCAAGCAGCTTCTGTTCCTCGTTGGTGAAGTACACGGTGCCGGCGTTCTCGCCGGCCGCGTCGTTCCAGGCCAGCGTCTCGTCGCCGGCTCGGGACTGGGTGTAGCCGTCCGGGTTGGACATGTACCGCTTGCACGTCTTCAGGACGAGCGTGCGCACCATGCGCGGGGCGGCGTCCTCGGGCCACTCGCGCCCGTAGTGGGCTGCCAGGTCCGAGGCGTCCTCCAGCGCGTTAGCCGCGACACGTTCCTCATCAGCGTCGAGCGTCCAGTCCAGTCGCCCCTTCAGGTCGTCGAGGGTGGCGTACGCCACGGGTTCTCCTTCTCGTCGGGGCGAGACGGGACGGAGGGTGTCACGCTTACACACTCTGCCCCGTCTCAACGACTGGATCAGACGGAGGCGCCGTCAGCGGTCGCGGCTACGCCAGTGATGGCGGCCAGCTCCTGCTCGACGGGGTCCGGGCCGTCCGGGTCGGGCAGCACGTCAGCGTCGGCGTCCAGGTCCAGGGAGATGGCGCGGACGAAGTGCTCGTGCTCGGAGACGAACGCCTGGCCAGTGACCGCGTCGCGGCCCATCAGGATGTCCGTCACGGAGCGGAAGCCCTTGAAGGTGTTCACGACCGAGCGGTCCACCAGGTAGTTCGCGTCGTAGTCGCGGACCCATCGCAACGCCACGCCGTTGTAGGACGCGGACGCACCGAAGGGGACGGACTGCGGGACGGACGGGGCGCCGGTCGCGAAGATGAACGCGGACTGCGTCATCGCGATGGCCTTGTCCGAGGGCAGCTCGTTGGAGACGACGATGTTGAAGCCGTAGCGCCGGCCCAGGGTCGCCTCCTTCAGCGCGGAGACGGCCTCGGACTCACCGACGTTGGAAGCGAGGTTCAGGTCCGGGTCGGCCAGCAGCTCGGTCTCCCAGTCGGTGCCGACCAGCAGGGTCCGGGACTCCTTCGGGATGCGGAACTTGTTCAGCACATCGCGGGCGCGGATCAGGGTCCGGCGCAGGGAGCGGTTCGCGACCTGGCCGCCGAGCGTGACCGGGAACTTCTGCCCGAGCAGGTAGTCAACGGCCTGGAACTCCAGGCCGCGGCCGACCGCTTCGGTCTGCTTGGCCATCAGCTTGGCCCAGCCCTGGAGGTCGAAGTCGTTCTGCTCGTCGGTGAGCTGGACAGCCGAGTAGATGTCGCCGGCGAAGCTCACGGCCACGGTCTTCTCGTGGTAGGTGTCGAACTCGATCGGCTTCGAGCGGTCGTTGCGGAAGCCGTAGGTGCGGAAGGGCAGGACGCCCTCGACCTTGACGTTGATGGTGTCGTTCTTGGTGCCCTTGAACTGGTCGATGCCCTCGCGCTGGAAGACAGCCGGGACGACCAGAGCCTCTTCGAGAGCGACCGCAGCGGTGGCCGCGATCTTCTCGGGCTTGATCACATCGTGCGGGGTGTACGCCACTGGGGTGGGTCTCCTGTAGGTAGGGGGAGGGAGGCTCGGCGTGTCTCACTAACACACCGGCCCAGAAGGGGAAGCTCAGTACCTGCGCGAGCGCGCAGCCCGAGCGGCCTTGACCGGGTCGAAGTCCTCGTCGCCATCGGACGGAGTCAGACCGCCACCGAGGGACTCGGGAGCCGGCGGCACGACAAGCTTCTGAAGCTCCTTCGCGTCGGCCTCCAGTTCCTCGGGCGACGAACCCGCCAGGCGCTTGGCCAGGGCCGGCGGCAGCTCGTACTTGGCTGCCACGTTGTTGAGCAGGATCTGCCGCTCCAGCGCGTCGTTCTGCGCCTTCAGCTCGGCGACCGCGGCCTCGAACTCCTCGACCGTCTTGGCCGACGAGAGCTTGGTTTCGGCCTCGCGCAGCTTCACGCGGTAGTTGGCCGCCTCGGCTCGCGCGTCCGTCAGCTCCTTGCGCAGCACCTCCGGAGGAACCGTTTCCTCCTGGGACTTCTCCTCGGTCGACTCCGCGCTATCTCCCTGGTGAGCCTCGCCCTCCGCGAGCATCTGCGGGGTCTCCTCGTTCGGGGTGTCGTTCTCGGTGCTGGGGGCTTCCTGCTCGGGCACTCTCACGCCTCCTGGACGTTCGGGGGTGTCTGCCGCGCCTCCTGGGCTGCGGCCTTCTGTTCCCGCCGGATGAACCGGCGCCAGGCGGACACAGCCGCCTTACCGGAGAGGCCCTTGGTGACCTTCGGCCACAGTTCCTCGTACCGGCGATTCAGCTCGTACAGCGCCGACGCCGACGAGCCCTTGTACTGCGCGAGGCTGTAGACCGGCTCCGCGTAGCAGTGACAGTTGTCGTGGTAGGCGTCGCCTTCAGCGAACGCCGCCGTGGCCTGCGACTTGTAGACGGGGCCGCGAGAGATGAGCATGGCGCACCACCCGCAGGGAGTACCGGAGCGCGAAAGCCTGATGTAGCCGATCACCCGGCGGTCCCTGGCCATGTGGTTCCACACGGTGGACCGGCCGCCGTTCATCACCAGGCGCTCGGCGGTCGCCGCCTGCCGTGCGCCGGCCTGCTGATGGGCTTCCTCGCGTGCCTTGTCGACGTCCACCGCGGGCTTGGAGTCGTCGATCACCGACGTCTTGCGCTCCAGGTTGGACGGGCCGAGCGCTTCGAGGATGACCCTCGCCTCAGCCTCTGCTTCCCGCTCGATCTGCTCCTCGCTCGGCTCCAGTCCGTCCAGCTCCTCAACCGCGATGCGGTCCTCGTCCAGCTCGGCGTCGGCCTCCGGGGCTGACGTCTGCTCGGACGCGGGCTGTGCCTCCCCGCCGGCTTCCCCGGACTCGCCGGTCGCGGCCTGCGGGGAGGAGTCGGAGGGTTCAGGCCGACCGGCGCCTGACGGCTCCTCCAGGGAGCCGCCAGCGGCTTCACCAGCCAGTTCAGCGAACTCTCGCCGCAAGGTGTCCAGGGTCACGTACGTGGGCTCTGGGTGGTACGGATCGGCCACCGTCGAACCCGTGCGCAGGGCGCGGGCCAGACGGTAGTAGGCGCGAGCCAGATCACGGCTCATACGCCGCCGGGTCATCACCAGTGTGATGGCCCGGCGGAGCCACGCCGTGGACGTGGTGGCCCTCGCGGTGACGGGGACCGCCTTCCACAGCTTCAGCGCCTCGTCCACGGTGCCCGCCCCGATCTGGGTCAGGGCCACCTGGAAGGCGGCGGATACGCGATCAGCCTCAGCCTGTCGGGCTGCGGACGTCACGCGGCGATCAGCCCCTCACGGGGGCTGGTGTCGACGGCCGGCGCCGGGGCGACGGACGGTGTCGCCCGCGTCAGCGCGGTGGCGAGCTGGCCGACAGAGTCCTCGTCCTCGGCCAGGTCCACCCAGTCCTCGTACTCGGTCTGGGTGACGCCCGGAACCCGCTTCCAAAGGCCCTTCTTCGGGATGCCGAGCTGCTCGGCGAGCTTGCCGAGAGCGTCAGCGGCCTGGGCCAAGCTGCGCGACTCCATGTCGCGCCACTGCACTTCGCCGTGGAAGTCCTCGGCGGCAGATGTGTCACCGTCCAGCTCTGCGGCCAGGCGGAAGACCCTCTCCCAGGACTCACCGAAGATGGACTGGAACTCGGAGACCTTCCGCTGAAGCGCGGTCTCGGCGGCCAGCAGTGCCTCCGCGGAGAGGTTGGCTATCTGGCCCAGCACGAAGTGGGCCGGGGTCTGGCTGATCGCGGCGAGGTGCCGGATGGACATGTCGATCGAGTCGATCAGCGAGCTGACCGGCCCGGCCGGCAACGACCCGAACCGTACGTCGGGGTCCTCGGCGAACAAAAAGCGGCGGGCGTTGTGGTTGATGGGCGCCGGAATCGGGTTGCCGGCCGCGTCGAGCTTCGGCCGGCTGTCGACCGCCTTGTCCGGGTCGGTCGTGATGTTGCCTTCCGCGTCCAGCATCTCCATCTGCATGGGCGGAGCCATGCCGGTGGCGTACCGGACCTCATGCGAGGTGTACGTCTGCGCGACCAGCAGGTCGAAGACGGTCTGGTTGATCCGGTCCTGGAGCGCGATCATCGGCTCCACGACGCCGACCGTGCGACCCTCCAGGTCGACGGACGCGGCGAACCGGGTGACCGGACACTCGCTCGCGCCGTGCCGCTTCAGGCGGGCCACGCGCACGCTGTCCGCATCGCCCTTCGCGGTGAAGGTGACGGCGTACTCGTAACTGCCGTCCCACATACGGGCCTTGCCCTTGACGTTGCCCTTCGGCATGGCCGTGATGGTCAGCGCGGCGTACGGTGTCTCGTCGTTGGCCGGGTCCTCGTACAGGGCCGCCGTGCGCTTCGCGCTCAGGCCCTTCGAGATCACGCCCTTCTTCGTCTTCTCCGTCAGCACGAAGGAGTGACCGAAGGCCAGCGCGCCCCGGTACACCGCGGCTTGGCGGGCGTCGAGGCGCGAGCGCTGCCAGTGCGACCACTCCGTGGTCTTCGAGGCCGGCGCGGCGGGCAGCTCACCCTCGCTGGACGCGCCCGAGCGGAAGCCGTCCACGTACAGCGCCTGAGCCGGCGTGCCGACGAGGAGCGGCATCCAGTTGGACACCGCGCGCCTGGCCAGCAGCTTGTACTCGTCGTCCGCCTGGGGCGGCATGTACGGGTCGTCGTGGTTGCCCTGCACGTAGCGGTCGATCCGCTCCAGCCGGCCTTCGTCGCGATCGAGGATGGCGAGGAGTTCCGTCGCCAGCGCCTTCGGGCTGGTGTCAGCCATGCCTCACCACCTTTCTGTCTCACTAACACAGTGCTACATGAAGTAGCCACGCCCCGTGCGGGGGCGGACCTTCTTGCCGCGGGCGCGCAGATCGACCAGGGCCTCGTGCGCGAGCATCAGCGCGGCGTAGGCGTCGACCTTCTTCGGCGACTCGCGGCTCTCCTTGCCGAAGGAGATGCCGTAGTTGTTCGATCTCCGCCTGGCGTTGAGGGCGTGCCGGCGCAAGGTCAGGTCCCCGTCGTAACGGAGCTTGCGGTCGAACACTGAGCGCATCAGCCGCTCGTGCGCCATCGTCGAGAGCTTCAGCGACGAACGCATGTCCCAGCCGATCCTGTCCTTGCCGACCGGCGACTTCACGGCCAGGCGGTCGCCGTACGTCTCGTCCCACTCGGAGATGTAGGACTCCCAGAGGGCGACGTCGGCATAGAACGCCTTCACGTCGTACAGGCGGAAGGCGTCGTGCACGGCCGAGTCGACCTCGGCCCGAGGTACCAGCCAGCCGTCACCACGCGGGCCGTCCGGCCGTTCCCACAGCCCCAGCACGAACGCGCACATGTCGCGCACGCGGATGCAGAGCAAAGCTGTGCTGTCGTCGGTCTTGCCGCCGTCGAAGCCCAACACGATCTCGTCGCCCGGCTGGAGCGTGGCCCCCTCGTGCAGGATGTCTGTCCACTGCTCGGGTCCGTACAGGGCGTCTTCCTCGGCGACGACCTGGTTGAGGTACATGCGCCGTGAGCGAGAGGCCGAGATCGTCAGGTTCATGACGGACTTGATGATCGTCTCGATCTTCAACCAGACCGCGTCACCGCGGATTTTGGGAAGGACGATGCGCAGCGCCTCGGGCGTCAGCGGAGTCTTCGGGTGGGCCTCGATCGAGTCGTACAGCACGCCGACGTCGGCCGCGCGGCCTTCGAGCACCTTGTTGTGCGCCTCGCGCGTCCGCTCGGCCACGCTGTCCTCACCCGGCAGGTAGGCGTTCGTGATCGCCAGGTACCGGGAGTCCATCTTGGTGGAGTTGCCGTCGATGGTCTCGAACATCTTGTGGCCGCCGTTGCCGGCAACCCAGTGGTGTGTCTCGTTGAGCAGGGTAAACGTCGTCCGCTTACCCTCGATCGCCCGGTACGAGCTGGTGACCGCCTGGAGCTTCTTCCGGCCGCGGTCGGCGCGGATCAGCTCGGCGCCGGCCTTGATGCCGTAGGTCTGTATGAGCTTCGGCCCCATCAGGATGGGCAGGTAGCCCATCGTGTTGGTGGTCTGCTCCTGGTTCACGGCCGTGATCTGCACCCATGCCTGCGGGTGAGACTTCGCGACCGGGCTACCGTCCTCGTCCCAGTGGGAGAAGCGCGACGGCCCGACGAACTCGACGAGCGAGATCACCGCGAGGAGCGGGTCCTTGCCCCAGCCCTTCAGGCGCTGGAGGACTCCGGTCCGGTAGATGAACTCGCCGGCCTTGTCGATGGCGTACCACCACAGCAGGAAGCGGAGCTGCTCCGGAGTGAACTTCCAGGGCACCCGCTTCTCGTCGGTGGAGCCTTCACCGTCCAGGTACTCGGCGCACCAGCCGGCGATCTGCCACCCCAGCGTGAACTCAGGGAGCTTCCATCTGCCGAAGGCGTCCTTCTGCCAGGTGGGCCCCAGGTAGTCAGGCTCCAGGGCTTCGATCTCTTCGGAGGTGAGCGGCACGGCGGCAGCCAAGCGTCACCCCCGATCAGTCAACTCCCAGCACCTTCTTGTAGTCAGCGATGGCGACTACCGCGGCAGAGTCCTGCTCGGGTACGGGCTCGGTCAGTTCGATGCGCACGCGGCGCCGGTCGCCCTCGGCGACAAGCAGCCGCTCGAAGGCCGAGTAGATGGTCTGGAGCATCTGCCCGCTGCGCTTGCCCGACTTCTTGTAGAACGACAAGTCCTCGCACAGCGAGTAGGCGAAGGCCCAGTCGGAGTTCTGGTAGAAGTCCGACTGGCCCGAGGTCTTCAGCGAGTCCCACAGCCGGCGGGCGATGGGGTGCCAGTCACGATCCGCGTTCGGGATCTTGACCGGCCGCATCTCGCCTTGTGTCGCCGACTGCTGGTCGCCACCCTTGCGCGACCGGGGGCGTGCGAGGTCATCTTCACGGTTCGGGACGGGGCCACGTGCGCCCACCGGTCACCTCCCTTTCGTCTATGCCCACGCCCCCGAGGGGCGCTGAGCGCTGGTGCACCAGCCGCTCACGGCCACTTGCGTCAGAGGTGGGTCCGGGGCTTACGCACGCCCGGCAGGACTCGAACCTGCTGCGTCCGGCTTTGGAGGCCGGCGCGCGCCCACGCGCTCGAACGCTCCCCTCGCCCGCCGTAGCGGGAAGTCGAGCCCCCTGGGGTAGCGACCAGGGGGCGAGGCATCGCCCAGGGGAGAGGAAGCCCTGGGGTGCCGGCCGGCGCTCGACGAGCAGGGGAGGGACTCGGAGCCGCCGGGGTCACAGGAGACCCGGATGGGCCTCGCCGCGTCGGAACCGTTTGTCGATCTGCCGGCGCTTCACGGCGCTGGCTGCGGCTCCCTCTTGCGATGACTTGCGCTGGTGGTGCCATCCGCAGAGCGATCTCAGGTTGGGGTCTCGGTGATCATCGCCAGCGATGATGTGGTCCACGTCGGTGGCCGGCTCCGCGCACCGCACGCCGTAGCTGTCGCGCGCTGTGCACTGGTGACCGTCCCGCCGAAGGATTCGCTTGCGCGTGCGCTCCCAGTCCTTGGGGAGCCTGCTCTTGCGATCGGAGTTCTGCCAGGGCGACCGTGTCACCCCCTGGCCGTGGAAGTTGACCCCCTCGACGACGTCCTACCTGCGAGGCAGGTAGCTGCCCGAAGCTGTCGACCCGAGGGGAAGTAGAAGTACGTGGCTACGTTCAGAGGGGCGCTCCGCGCCCCCGCTGGCCAAGCCTCAACTACGTCAGTAGGAGGCATCGGTGAGGCCCGATAGGGCCTCCAGCCTGGCAGTTCGTCTAGCCGTTTACATATATAAGGATGCAGTTGATCTTGTTCCGTTTGCGGGTCGGCCGCGGTGGCGCCCGTCACACTTACACAGGCTGAGCTTGACCAGCGCCGGCCGCCTCGCGGCGGCGCACAGCACCGGCCCCGGCGGCGAAGGGAAAGGGTGCCCTACCGGGCACCACGGATTCAGCCAACCGACGAGCTGGGGCGGCGAAGCCGCCCACGCAGGGTCAGCGCCTGGCTACCCTGACCGTATGGACGGGTTAACGGTTGAGCTGGCCAAGGTGCAGAGGCTCGGCATCCTGATGGGCGACTCGGACGGCGGCCACCTCGCTCGCGAGTTCCTCGTACGGCGAGCCGCCGCGGTGGACCGCGTCGCGGACATGGCCGAGGGTCATCCGAGCCAAGTCGCGGCCACGCTGACGGATGCGATCGACTTCGCCCGAGAGCTGATCTCCCATGACTTCATCAACGGCACCACGCGCGGGCCGTTGCCAGTGGATGCCCCATGCTGGACCGACAACGAGCGGGGTTACGCCAGGCAGGAGCACCGTGCCTGGATCATCGAGCATGAAGTATGAGGTAGGCGTGCACGAGCGGAGACCGGCGGCCGCCCCTGCGGTCAGGGGTGCGTTCCGCGCGGATGCGAGCGGCTTCGTGTCCAGGAGTCCCGGCGGGGCCATCTTGGCTCCTCCGTACGTCATCGCCTCCTGCGCCCTTCGCCGCGTCCGGCCCGACTCGCTGACACTTCCTGACGGCTACGACCAGGCAGTGCTCGACCAGATCCTCACGACCGCGGGGGCCGTGGAGCAGGACGTCCGGATCACCGGCCGGCAGGCTGCGGAACTCGCGGAGATCGGCGCCCAGCTCCTGGAGCTGGACGACCAGGGAGAGGTGCGGCCACCCCTGGGGTACTTCGAGGGTCAGTCGGTCGCTCACCTCGTCCGTACCGTCGCCGGCCGGGCGAAGATGTAGCCACTCTCAGCAGCACTTCGAGCCCCGTCTGCCCGTGTGGGAGCCGGGGCCGGCATCTCCTGATCGACCTTGAAACCGTGGCGGAATCCCGGCTGCTATCACGCATCGATCCGCAAAATCCCTCCGCCGGGGTCACCCCCCACCCCCCGCGCCGCCCTGGCCTCGCCGTCGCCTGCCCGCTCGCGCGCAGGTACCCGCGCCAAGCGCACGCGCAGGGACACGCGCACGCAGGTACCCGCGCCACACGCGCAACGCGCGCAGGTACCCGCGCCACGCGCGCGACGCACGGGCAGGCAGACCAGGGACGGGCCGCTACGGGCCGAACGGCAGGCCACTGGACCAACTCCCCAGGACCGGCGGGAACGGGCCGGACAACGGCGTCTGACCAGCGGAGACGGCCGATGTGGGATAGGCAGACATCGAGCGGCCAGCACGAACAGACAGAACCGGACAGACCAGGCAGCCGAACAGGCTACCCGACAAGTGTGATGCGCGTCACACACGTCCCTATCGTCGCAGGTCACGGCATGTTTCAGGCCCTGGAAACGGACCCGGATCGCGTCCGATCCGGTGTGTTAGGTAGACATCACTCAGCCGATCTGCCTAAAGTCTCCCCATCACACCGACCGCAACGACCGAACGGAGGCAGGACATGAACGCGAATCGCAACCCCGACTCGTACGGGCCCGGTCCGTAACCGCAGAACGTGCTGGAGCCCGGTCGGCCGGGCGGGCGCTGAAGCCCAAGGGGAGGGGCCACCCTCTGCGGTCCCTTGGGGAGAGGTGTCCGTCTAGTTCGCACCGTAGGCCAGGAGACGGAGCCCGTGGGTGCCTGTACGCGTCATGGCGTTGGGAAACGGGGGCCGGTGAAAGTGAAGCGGTGTGCCCGCCGAGCTAAGCCCAAGCCTTCAACCTGCGGGGGAGGCCGTTTCCCGCTCCCCAGGGAGTGCCCTACCGCCCGCGAACGATGGGAGGTAGCAAGGGGCCGACGGTCGGCCCCGTAGGCGGTAGGGCACCCCAGGGGGCGGGAACGGGGTCCGGTCCTCCCCGCTCCACGGAACGGACCACGCACCACCCAAAGCACGACCGCAGTACCCGCGCCCGGTAGGCGCGCGCCGATTCTTCGACCTCTGCCCGACGCCGATGCACGCGTTGTCACTCCCCCTGAAAGGGGAGGTACCGCAGCACTCGCGCCCTGGGGATACGTACACGCCACGGCTGTTGTCGCCCTACCGCCCGCAACCGGTCGGGGCGGTGAGAACGGGACGCTTGAGCGTCGCCGCCACCGCCCCTGATCCGGCACGCCTTCAGGTCGGCCGGCTTGTCCGGCCTGCCCGATGGGGTGCCAGTCCCCGGCCCCCGTTCCTACTCACCTCATGGAGGACACCCATGTCCGTTTCCCTGGACAAGCACACCGACTGCCCGGCGTGCTGCCACTGCCCGAGCGACCCGTCCGACCCGCGCACCTGGATGCCGTGCGTCCACGACTCCAACCCGCTGTGCGAGCGGCATGACCGGGAGTTCGCCCGCGAGCAGGGCCAGGCGTACTTGGACGACCTGCGCGCGGAGTTCAAGGCGGAGGTCTACGCCGCCGCCACGATGGACGCCCACCTCTACGCCTGATCACACCCCTAGGAAGACCCATGCCTCTGCACAGCAAGACCCTGCTCGCCGTCCCCGGCGCCGCCCTGTCCGCTCCCGGATGGGTGCACGAGAGTCACTGCGACCTCGCCCGGCACCTGGATGCGCTGGTCAAGGAGACCCTGCGGTACACCCACGATCTGAGCGTGCACTACGCCGAGTTCGTCACGCCCTACGGGCTGATGAGCAAGCTCGTGATCGAAGCGTGGATCGGAGACGGCCGTGACGTCGCCGTGGTCTACTGGCACCATGTGTGATAGAGTGACATAAGTCGACGGGACGCGAGCAGCCACCACCCGTGTGCGAGTCCGGGGCGTCCACCCAAACCGCCATGTGATAGACTGACTACCAGACACCGGGAGTTCTCCAGTGATCAGCTTCACCTCCGCCGCTCGTTACAAGGCCGCCCTCCGCTCCGCTCGCGCCGGGTCCGACCGAATCGCCGCCGCCACCTCGAAGCCCGAGGAGATGCCCGAGGACGCGCGGTACTTCCTGACCGACGACAGCCAGGCCGGCTTCGGGGTGACCCCTGACGGCACGCTCATCGGCCTGTTCTCCCGCGTCAAGGGGCGTGGCGACACCCTGGTCAACGCCGCCATCCGCGAGGGTGCCCGCCTGCTCGACTGCTTCGACGGCTTCCTGCCGTCGTACTACCAGGGCTACGGCTTCCGCGAGACGGAGCGCGTACCCAACTGGACTGCGGGCGAGCCCGACGTAGTCTTCATGTCCCTCAGTATGTGATAGTTAGACTGAAGCAGGGTGATCGGCAAGCATCGGGGTTCGAGCCCTCGACACCCACTACCCTGACACGCAGTGTGTTAGGTTGACATGAGAGGTAACCGTTATGACCGTCTCCCTCGAAAAGCTCACCGACCCGGCCGACTCCGTCACCGCCGCCGCCCTCCGCCTGGAGATACAGCGCGTGACCGACGCCCTGGAGCTGGCGCAGGCCGATCTCACCCGCACCCAGGGGGCGCTCGGCAGCCTGGAGGCCCGTTACTCGAACATCCACGGGGCCCTTCAGCGCGAACAGGGAGAGGCTCGGGCGGCCCGCGAAAAGTTCGGCGAACTGCGCGCCAACGCCCGTGATCTGTTGCGCGAGATTGTCACCGAGTACGACCTGGATGACTACCGCTCGGAGATCAGCGACAAGGGCGAGAACATCGGCCTGGACCCGCTCGACTACTCGTACAAGGGCACGGTCACGGTCAGCTTCGACATCGAGGGCCTGCGCAAGGACGACGGCTCGGAGTTCACCGAGGACGACGTGCGCGCCTGGCTGGAGGCCACCCTGCGGGCGTCCGGCGAATTCAACCTCGACTACGAGTCGTCCGTGATCGAGGAGATCGAGCTTGAACAGGAATAGGTGTGTAACACGGACATTGGTGTGTTAGAGCGTCATGTCGTGCGGGTGACCGGCTGGCACCGGGGTTCGAGCCCCCGGCACCCACCATCGCGAGCGCGTGTCTCGCGAGCAGCAACCCGAGGAGAGACCCGCATGTCGTTTTCCACCACGCTCCTGCGTCAGACCCTTCAGCCCCTCGCCGGGATATTCGGTGACGCCGTAACCGCCGACAGCACCGGCCCGGCCTTCAACTGCCAGCAGGCCGATGAGATCGCGCTGGCCTTGTACGTGACCGGCCATGAGGGCGCGGCCGTTACCTGGCTCGTGGGTCACACGACCGAAGAGGAGTGGGACGACCTTCACGCCCACCCGTACGACGAGAAGCAGGGCGACGCCGACCGCACCACCCCGCGCGTCTTCACCAAGGATGAGATCCGCGAGTACCTGCGCGAGCAGTCGAAGGACTACCTGGAAGCCCTGCTGATCATCGCGAAGTCGTGATGGACATCGCAGTCATCGGTCTGAGGATCGAGAACCGATACGGGGGCGGCGCGGAGATCGAGACCACGTCCGTGGTCGCCGTGCCCCTCCCTCTCCCCGACGAGGACACCACCGAGCGGTCGGACTGGGAGTACGACCACATCTTCCCCGAGACCGGCACCGGCCGGGACGACGGGGACGCCTGGTACGACGTCGAGGTCACCAGATCGACGGCCCCTGAACTGCTCGGCCTGACATTCCAGTTCGGCTACTGACCACCACCACACCATCACCGCGGGGGCGGTTGGCGCCGCCCCCGCACTGAGGAGATCCGTCATGATCAAACAGCACCTGCTGAATCACATCACCGACCGGGACGTGGACGACATCATGGAGATCGCCGCGTTCGGCGGGATCACGTACTGGGCCATCCAGCCGACGCTGGAGGAGTTCGCCGGCCTGCCCGAGGGCAAGGTGCACACCGTCGTCGAGGGTGAGGACGCCTGCCCGTTCTTCGGCGGCGAGCGCGAGGTGGAAAAGGTCCACTACCTGAGCCGGGACGAGGTGCGGGTGGCGTTCGGCAAGCTCTTGGACCCCTTCCAGACGTACGTGAACGACGAGCTGCACGGCTACGTCCTCGATGCCTGGAGGGACCGGACGGGGGACGGCATCGCGGCCGAGCACATCGACGCTGGGGCGGCGGACGTCGTCGTGCAGGTAGCCCTGTTCGGCAAAGTCGTGTACAGCTGACCCAGTGTGTAAGACAGACCCAGTGTGATAGATTGGCAAAGCCAGCAGGGAGACCGGCCGACGCCGGGGTTCGAGTCCCCGGCTCCCGCCATCGCGGATGGACCGCGAGCTGTAGCCCCAAGGGCGTGAGCAAGTGAGCACCACCTTCACCCTCGAACAACTGACGGACGCCGCGAACGGCGGGGCCGATCTAGTCCTCGACGGCCTGGACCTCGGTGACCGGGACCGGGACCTGATCAACCTGGTCGTCAACGCGATCGTGACCGTGGGCGAGGACCCCTTGGTCGACGACCTGGACACCGTCATCGAGACCCAGTACGAGACCTCTCCCGAGGAGGTCCGTAGCTGGTGGGACTGGTAAGCCGCCAGCCCGAGCAGCACAGCAACCACCACCTTTTGAGAGGCATCCCCGTGAAGCTCAAGACCGAGGCTTACAAGATCGACATCGAGGCGGCCACCTTCTACATCAAGGTCGTGTCGGCCGAGCACGGCACCCGCTACAACTTCGACAAGCACAGGGACGTCGAGGAGATCATCCCCCGCGTCTGGATCAGCACCGACCCGGAGTTCAAGGGCGACGTGGAGAAGGGGCACGCCAAGATCCGGGGCCGCAAGTACAGCACCGAGTACACCTACAAGCGGCTGCCCGACGACCGGGGCGAGGTGGACCTGCACGGCGTCGTCATGAAGTGGACGACCGACAGCCGGACGTGGAACGGGGGTCGCCGCAACGACAAGGGCCAGCAGCTCGACTACGAGACGAAGGCGCACGGCACCCTGTCCGGCTGGGAAGTCGACGCCCTGAACGCCTTCGAGGCCGAGTACCCCGGCTGGAAGACCGAGAGCATCCGCCGCCTGTTCGAGTACGAGCGCAACCGCCACGACGAAAAGGCCAAGGCGCTCCTCCGTGAGGTCGCGCAGGAGCAGATCGAGGCGGCGAAGTGGGAGGCCCGCCTGAGCGAGCTGGGCAGCTGAGCCCGACCGACTGACTGACGGGAGCGGGGCCGAGTAGAGATCGGCCCCCCTCCCTGCCCCCAACGATACGAGGTAACCCGGAGATGGGACGCATGAAGGACATCACGATCGACCTGATCAGCTTCGAGCTGGGCGAGCTGGGCGACGCCGAGACGCTGGACCTGTTCGCCACCCTGATCAAGAGCGGCATGGCGTGGACTCTCCAGGGTTCGTACGGCCGCACCGCGCAGCACCTGATCGACGCGGGCCTGATCACCGCGGAGGGCGAGGTCGCCTACTCCTTCGACTTCGAGGAGCTGGCCGCGTGAGCGTCCCCCGCCAGCTCTCCGCCCGAGTCGACACCGACCTGGCCGAGGCCATCGCCACCCTCGCCCCGACCGGCCTGAGCTACAGCGAGATCGTGAAGCGGTCGGTCGCCCTGTTCGCCACCGTCTACAGGGTCGCCGTCGAGAACAACGTCACCGAGCCCCATGAGATCCCTGAGCTGACCGCCTACCGGTACAAGCTCCCGCCCGTGCCCCAACCGCCCCGCACGGGTGCCATCAACCTCCCCCGTCTCAAGCTCCAGAAGGAGAGTGCCGCATGAACCTCCGCCAGAAGATCGCCACCGTCCTGGTCGCCGCCGCCGCGTTCGCGGGCGGCACGGCCGCCGCCACCGCCGACGCCGAGGTCAAGGTCGAGCCCGTCTCGTCCGCCCGGCCGGCCGGGACCGGCGCCCCGCTGAAGCTGCCGACCCGCCCATGCTCGGAGGACAACACCGTCATCACGTCCTGCTACTGGGACGCGGCCAAGATGGGCAACGGCAAGGGCTACTCGTACGTGATCGACGCCCGTGGTCGCGTCGTCTACCTGAACCCCCGGCTGAACTCGATCGCCCGGCGGGTCGCCTTCAACGAGAAGCAGGCCCGCGCCGGTAGGGAGCTGTGGGGCACGTACAACGGCCATCAGTTCTGCTGGGCGAAGGTGGGCGACACCTCGTACGTCGAGTGCTTCGACGGCTACAAGGAAACGACGTGAGGCCCCGTGACTGGCTGCTCGTGCTGGCAGTCGCACAGTTCGCCTTGGCCGCCGTGATCGTGGTCTTCGACTACTTCCTGTTCTGACGCACGCAGGTGTGAAAGTGCGACAGGGTGACCGGCAGGCACCAGGGTTCGAGCCCCTGGCACCCACCCATCCGACTCCCCCGACCGACATCCGAGAGGACACCTACCATGAAGTGCACCGTGACCAGCAGCCAGGGCGTCCGCTGCAAGAACGAGGCGCACAGCCAGAAGAACGGCCTGTGCCTCGCCCACCGGTCCCGCATCGCCCGCTGGGGCCACGTGGGCGCTGACACCCCACTCCGCGAGTACGTACGCGTCGCCCCGGTCTCCGCCCCGAAGTACCTGAAGGGCGAGACCGACGAGGAGAAGTTCTTCAACACCGTCGTCTGGTCCGGCCAGCATCAGGTCTGGCATGGCGGTATCTGCAAGGCGACCGGCCTCGGACAGCTCTCCTACAACGGGTACAACCAGACCGCCGGCCGCGTCTCCTGGCTGATCCACTGCGGCCCGCTCCCCAGGGGTGTGCGAGTTATCCCCACCTGTGGAGAACGGCTGTGCGTGCGGCTGTCTCACCTCCAGGCGGTGTACGCCAACGGCGAGCCGTACGTGGATCTGTCGCCGGCCGAACTCGATGAGCTGGCCGGTGTGTGATAGAGTGACCGCATTCGGATGGAGGCGCGAGGGCGGCGAGTGGCTCTGGCGCCCGGACATCAAGACCCAGATGGCGGAGATCGCCGGCGGCCTGTACGGCGAGGAGCGCGCGGACCGACAGTGCGAGCTGGAGGAACTGGTCGACGCGGTCCGCCGCGAGTGGGCGGCCAAGCTCCGGGACGCGGCCGGCAACCTGGCCGACCCGATGGGCCGCCACTTCTACACCGGCACCGGGATGCTCCACGCCGCCGATCTGCTGGACCCTGACAAGGAGGACCCCGAGTGAGTGACAACCTGCTCGTCGGAATCGCGGGCTTCGCTCGCAGCGGGAAGGACACCGCAGCGCAGACCCTGGTCGAGGGAGGCTGGAGGCGAGACGCCTTCGCCGACCGGCTGAAGTCGTTCCTGTACCGACAGAACCCTCTGACGCGTACCCACGCCGACGTGCCGCCCGTGCGGCTGGCCAACCTGGTCAACGCCATCGGGTGGGACGTCGCGAAGGAGAGGTACCCCGAGGTCCGGCGCCTGCTGCACGCCACGGGCACCGACGCCGGCCGCGCGACGCTGGGCGAGGACGTCTGGGTCGAGGCCCTGTTCGAGGACTACGAGCCCGAGCGCGAGGCCCTGGTCGTCAGCGACGTGCGCTTCCCCAACGAGGCGCGAGCCGTACGGGGCCGCGGTGGTGTGGTGATCTGGATCGACCGGCCAGGGGTCGGCCCGGCCAGGGACGAACACGGCCGTCCGTACCCCTCCGAGATCGCGCTGGCGAACTGGAAGTTCGACGCCACCCTGTTCAACGACGGCACCGTGGACGACCTGCGTGACCGTCTGCTGGGCGTGACCACGCTGGCCACTCAGTTCCTCGCCGCAGCATAAGTGTGATAGAGTGACTAACATCAGGCGGATCGACGAGCTGGACGCACTGCCGAACGGCACGGCCATCGTCGGCCTCGATCCCCAAGCCACCGTAGCGCACAAGGCCGGCGGCCACTGGGTCGACCTGAACAAGGCGCCCGGCACCACCTGGAACGTCCGCACCTATGTGATGGCTCGCCGCTGGGGCGTGCGAGTCCTGTCCCACCCCGAGAGGAGCACCGAGAGGTGAGCACCAACCCGACCCGCGACTTCGAGGCCGAACTGGAGCGAGTCATCGCCGCGCGAGTGGTCGAGGCCGAACACCGACTGAAGGACCGGGTTGTCGCCCTAATCCGAGAGTGCGACGCCCGCGAGGACGCGCGAGACGCCAGCATCCAGAAGTTCCTCAACGAGGACGGCGACCTCAACGAGGACGAGTACACCTACAGCGAGTACGACGAGGCGGCGGATGACGCCGCGCGTGAGGCGCGCGATGACCTTGCCAGCCTGCTGAACTCCCTGCGTGAGCTGGCGGGCCTTCCGGCCCACGTGTGATAGAACGACAGGAGCTGCTGTGAAGCCGACGCTGAGCGTAGACGGCCGGTACCGGATCAACCTCCGGGTCGTCTACCGCCTGGACCTGGAGCGCATGGCCGACGCCCTGGCCTTCCACTACCGCTACCACCTGGTGTGGGAGGACGGCCCCCTGCCGGACCTGGGCAAGGCCCGGCTGGTCAACGAGATCAAGGAGGAGCTGGAGGACAGCGGTCTGGAGCACATCGCCCTCTGGCGCGAGCACCTCAACCAGGACGACGTCGAAGCCTGGGAGGACTGGTCGAAGGCCCAGGTGCTTGCTCACTTCCCCGACCTGGGCAAGGAGGCCGGCCACTGAGACTCACACCCCGGAGGCACGAGATCCAGGCGCTCGTCGGCCTGCTGACCGACCCCGGCTTCGAGACTCCGGAGGACATGGCCAAGGCCGTCTTGAAGGAGGCGGCTTCCATCCTCCAGATGCGAGACCTGTGGGTGCTGACCCACCGATGGGCAGACGGATCGAAGGGCCTCAACTACGGGCCCTTCGGCTCCGTCGCCGAGGCGGAAGCCTTCGCCAAGAAGATGAGCTTCGGCGGGACCGGCCGGGCCCTCCCCCTGACGTCGTCGGGCATCGCCATCGCCAACCACGACGGCAAGGCCGGCTGGCCGGGCTACTGCTACGACTCCCAGTGCGGTCACCCGCCCTTCACCCACTCCGCGGCCTCCGCCGCCAGGGGCAAGTGCCACGTCACGACCTGCGCCTGCGACAAGTTCGTGAAGGACCCCCCGAAGACCAACAGTAAGAAGTAAGGAGCACCACCCCCGATGACGTACAAGACGGTCGACTGGAGGGCCTGCGACTGCGGCCTGAAGCGCGCCTTCATCTCCCGACCGGAGGCCGAGAAGGCGATGGGCCGGGCGCAGACCAAGCGGACCCGCAGGGCCGACGCCCGAGGCACTCGCCGCGGGCTGAAGGTCGAGGGCCGGGTCTACGAGTGCGACTTCGGCGGGTGGCACCTGACGAGCATGTCCCGCAAGCAGTACGAGGAGCTGGTGGCCGCGTGAGCAAGCACCGAGCGCGTGTGATAGTGCGACCGATCCCGAGGGGCGCGCCGTTCTACGTCGCGGCGTTCGCCCTGGCCCTGCTGATCGTCCTGCTCGTCGCCTCGCCGGCCGAAGCGTCGGGCACAGAGACCCCCATCGTTCACCATCAGAAGGACATCACTCCGTGAGCATCACCTACCGATCCGACATCACCGTCCAGCCCTTGCGCACCAGCGCGATGGACTACGACGTTGTCCAGGCCGCCCGAGTCTCTACCCTCGGAGCTGACGCGGCCGGCTCGGACGGTTCGACCAAGGGTTTGATCAACTTCCTGATGCGGGACCGGCACGGCAGCCCCTTCGAGCACAACTCGATGACGTTCCTGATCCAGGCCCCGATCTTTGTTGCCCGCGAGTGGTTCCGTCACAGGGTTGGCTGGAGTTACAACGAAGAGAGCGGCCGGTACCGGGAGTTGGCGCCCGTCTTCTACGTGCCGGCCGAGGACCGCAACCTGGTCCAGGTCGGCAAGCCCGGCGCCTACCGGTTCCAGCCTGGCACCCAGCTCCAGTACAGCGTGATGCGGGACGTCACGCGGGAGAACTACCGCCACGCCTGGAACTCCTACCAGGTGATGCTGCGCGCCGGCATCGCCCGCGAGGTCGCCCGCTCCGTCCTGCCGGTCGGCACGTACACCAGCTTCTTCGCCACCTGTAACGCCCGCTCGCTGATGCACTTCCTGAGCCTGCGCACCGCGGACAAGGCGGCCCTGTTTCCGAGCTTCCCTCAGCGGGAGATCGAGATGGCGGCCCAGCAGATGGAGCAGCACTTCGCCGAGCAGATGCCCGTCACGCACGCCGCGTACGTCAAGAACCAGAGGGTCGCCCCGTGAGCACTCAGTACCCGCAGGTGACAGCCGAGTGGCGCGAGACGGACTGGAGCCGCGAGAAGCGCGCCCGGTTCACGGCCCTGATCCTTCGACTCCTCGTCGATGACGAAGACGAGATGAGCGATAGACAGACATAGCTCATGGCTTTCTTACACACTAATGGGATAGGTTGGCAAACGTCCCATCGGAGGCATCCCGCCTGGGGTGCCTCCGTTCTCGCGTGTGTAAAGGAGACAACGTGACCAAGGTCCTGCTGCCCGGCAAGAAGATGCGCAGGCGCTGGCGCGTCGCCATCTACCGCCGAGTGAGCACGTCCAAGCAGGTCGACGGCTTCGGCCTGGACGCGCAAGACGAGCTGTGCAGGCGCTGGCTCGACCTGATGCTGGGCGTCGGCAACTACCTGATCGTGGACGTCTACACGGACGGCGGCATATCCGGGAAGCTGCGCGAGCGCGAAGACCTGGACCGCATGAACGCCGACATCGCGGCCGGCCGGATCGACCTGGTCATCTTCGGCAAGCTCGACCGCATCGGGCGCACGATGAAGAACATCCATCGCTGGGTGTACGACACCCAGGACATCGAGGTCGAGAAGGGCCGCAACGTCCGCATCGTGACGGCGGACAACCGCATCGACTCCGAAGGCGACATGTTCGAGGTCACGCTGGCCTTGCTCGCCTACATGGCGGAGATGGAGCACGCGCTGATTCTGGAGCGGACCATGTCCGGCCGCATCCAGAAGGTGATGGCCGGCGGCTGGCCCCACGGCGGCATCCCCTACGGCTACATGATCGACCCCGAGACCGGGGACATCGTGGTCAACCCGCTAGAGGCGATCGTCATCGAGGCGGCCGTCGAGTACCTCGTCGACTACCCCGAGTACCTCACGCGCGGCGAGATCGCCAAGAAGCTGAACGCCAAGGGCTACCGCACCCGCAAGGGCCACCTGTGGGACGGCAGCAACCTCGCGCAGCGGGTCAAGAAGGCCCTGCGCCGCACGGTGGAGTTCACCTTCGCCGCCGGTACCGAGGACGAGCAGACCCACGTCCTGCCTCTGCCCGAGATCGTCTCCAGTGCGCGCGCTGTGCTGGCGCTGGAGGCGCTGGAGCGGTCGGCCAAGACCAAGAGCCCGGCCAACGACTACCCGCTGTCTGGACGGCTGATCAGCCTGTGCGGCGTCCCCATGACGGGCGCGGTCGATAACCGCAAGGACGTGCGCTACTACCGGTGCCAGAAGGTCCGGGAGGGGGCGGAGTACGAGCACGACTGCCAGACCTTGTACGCGGATGAGGTCGAGGCCGCGGTGATGGCGGAGGTGACCAACCTCGTCGCCGACCCGGACCGGTTGCACGAGCTGATCAAGGAGTCCCTCGGCTCGACGCCGCAGCGCCTTGAGTCCTACCGGCGGCGGCTGGAGCAGATCGACGAGACGCTGGCGAAGCAGCGCAGGACCCGCAAGAAGGCCATCGCCCGCCTGATGGTCATGGTCGAGGCCGGCGAGGACGACGGCGACGAGGACGACGCGGACTTCGTCGAGGAGATGCGCCAAGAGGTCGAGGAGCTGAAGGCCCGCTACAAGGAAGACGAGCGCGAGCTGCTCCAGGAGCGCGAGCGGGTGGAGTCCTGGATCGCCGACATCGAGGGCGAAGAGGAGCGGGCGCTTCAGGTAGTGGCCGCTGCGGACAAGCTGCGGACGAAGGTCGGCAAGCTGTCCAAGCGGGAGCAGGCTGACCTGATCGAGATGCTGGACATCCAGGTGCAGGTCGAGGGCACGGCGAAGGTCCACCGCAAGGGCAACTTCGACCCGCTGTCGAAGTGGCACTGGGACACGGGCGAGCAGGTGCCGGCCGAGCTGACTGACGAGATGTGGGAGAAGGTCTCTTCGATCATCTCCAACACGCAAAAGTGGAAGGACGTGCGCGGTGCGTTCGAGGTCACGCTGGAGAAGATCCGCACAGGGCGGACGTGGATGGAGTACGACAAGTGCGAGCAGATCGGTGGGCGTGCCTACAACACGCTGATGCGGACGGTCCGGCGATGGGATGAGAGGGGCGAGTACCGGCAGGCACTGAAAGCCCTGGACGGGTATCGGAGCGTGCCAGCCGCACCCCAGTTCTCACTGCCGCCGATGCGGGTGACGGGTGCCATCAGCCGGGTCCCGAAGGGCATCACCGCAGGTCAGACGGACGGCATCGCAAACGGAGAACTCGGCGACGTTGACGGGCGGGGTTCACCGACTCCACGGTCATGGACCTCATCCAGACCCAGCTCCCGGCGGCGTCGAGCGAGGACTGACCGACGCGGCCGGCCCCCGCACCCAGGGCCACGAAGGGGTACCCGGACGACACACCGGGTACCCCTTCGGCGTCCGGCTCGCGAGATCACGGTCACCGCCGTCCGGCGCGCGATCACCGCTTCCCGCCCCCCGGCGCGTGATCGCGGTTTCCTGTCGCCCGGCGCCGGATCACCGCCCGCTCCCCGCCGCCCGGTGCCGCGTCACCGCTTCCGCCGCCCGGCCGCCCGGCCGCCCGGCCGCCGATCAACGGCTGCCGCCGCCAACCGTGCGGATCAGCGGATCACCAGTTACCGCCGCCCGCCACCACACAACCGCTCCCACCGATCCCACCGATCCAGCCTGCGCACCACCCGCTCCCACCGATCGCCGTGCGCATCACCGGTTCCCGCCATCGACCGCACGATCACCGGTCCCACCGCCCACCGCCCACCGCCCGCCACCCACCGCCCAGAGGACCGTTCCCAGCCACTCACCTGCCCACATCACCAACCCCACCCCCACCGCCCCGGAGCACCATTTCCCGCCACCCGCCCCCGTTCGGTAACGTAAGGAGAGCGTCAAGGACGTAGCAAGGTTCACTGGGTGCGCCGGGAAGTCTGGTCGGCAGGTAAGCCGTACTGTCCAGCCACCGGAGGTCCCGCCGTGACCGCGCCCCGCACCCCGCATCCCGCCCGCAAGCTGCTGGGACGGCTGTCGCTGCCCGAGCGGACCTTCGTCGCCAACGCGCTGCGCACCGAGACCGTGGGCGGCGTCCTGCTCCTGCTCGCCGCCGTAACGGCGCTGGTCTGGGCGAACGTCCCCGCGCTGCGGCGCAGCTACGCGACGGTGAGCGACTTCCACCTGGGCCCGGGCAGCCTCGGTCTGCACCTCTCCGTCGCGCACTGGGCCGCCGACGGCCTGCTCGCCGTCTTCTTCTTCGTCGCCGGCATCGAGCTGAAACGCGAGCTGGTCGCCGGGGACCTGCGCGACCGCAGGGCGGCCATGCTGCCCGTGGCGGCGGCGCTGTGCGGCATGGCCGTACCGGCGCTCGTCTACACCCTGACCAACCTCGCCGGGCACGGTTCCGCGGCGGGCTGGGCGGTGCCCACCGCCACCGACATCGCCTTCGCGCTCGCCGTCCTCGCGGTCATCGGCACGTCGCTGCCCAGCGCCCTGCGCGCCTTCCTGCTGACCCTCGCGGTCGTCGACGACCTCTTCGCCATCCTGATCATCGCGGTCTTCTTCACCGACCGGCTGAACTTCGCCGCGCTCGGCGGGGCCGTGGCCGGCCTGCTGGTCTTCTGGCTGCTGCTGCGCAAGGGCGTGCGCGGCTGGTACGTGTACGTGCCGCTGGCCGTGGTGATCTGGGCGCTGATGTACAACAGCGGCGTGCACGCCACCATCGCCGGCGTGGCGATGGGACTGATGCTGCGCTGCACCACCCGGCAGGGCGAGGAGCACTCGCCGGGCGAGCACATCGAGCACCTGGTGCGGCCCCTGTCCGCAGGCCTTGCCGTACCGCTGTTCGCGCTGTTCAGCGCGGGGGTGGCGGTCTCCGGCGGAGCGCTCGGCGATGTGTTCACCAAGCCGGAGACGCTCGGGGTCGTCTTCGGTCTGGTCGTCGGCAAGACGGTGGGCATATTCGGCGGCACCTGGCTGACCGCCCGCTTCACCCGGGCCTCGCTCAGCGAGGATCTCGCCTGGGCGGACGTCTTCGCGGTGGCCTCCCTCGCCGGGATCGGCTTCACCGTGTCGCTGCTCATCGGCGAGCTGGCCTTCGACGGCGACCCCGTCCTCACCGGCGAGGTCAAGGCGGCCGTGCTCACCGGCTCGCTGATCGCGGCGGTGTGCGCGACGGCGCTGCTGAAGATACGGAACGCCAGGTACCGCGCGCTGTGCGAGGACGAGGAGCGTGACGACGACCTCGACGGCATCCCGGACGTCTACGAGCAGGACGACCCGGCGTACCACCTGCGGATGGCGGAGATCCACGACCGCAAGGCCGCCGAACACCGCCGGATCGCCGCCGAGCAGGCCGCCGAGCGGGCCGCCGCGGCGCGCCACGGGCTTGCGGAAGTACCGGGTGGGGCAGGCGAGGAGGGCGGCCGTCCGGCATGATCTGACGAGACGGTACACATCAAGACGGCACACTTGCGGCACGAGAGACCCAAGAGGGAGAACGCGATGAGCGCACCCGACGGCAGCCCGGTCGGCGCCGAACGCAGCATCGGCCAGCTGTTCGCCTCGGCGACGACCGAATTGTCGGCGCTGGTGCACGACGAGATCGCCCTGGCCAAGGCCCAGCTGCGGCAGGACGTCAAGCGCGGCGCGGTCAGCGGCGGTGCGTTCTCGGTGGCCGGCGCGGTGCTGGTCTTCTCCCTGCCGATGCTCAACTTCGCGCTGGCGTACGGCATCCGCACCTGGAGCCACTGGAACCTGGCCGTCTGCTTCCTGCTGTCCTTCGCGGCCAACGTGCTCGTCGCCGGCCTGCTGGCGCTGATCGGCGTGGCGTTCGCGAAGAAGGCCAAGAAGGGCCAGGGCCCGCAGAAGGTGGCCGCCTCGGTGAAGGAGTCGGCGGGCGTCCTGCAGAACGCCAAGCCGCACCCGCGTCCGGAGCTGCCCGAGGACCGCGCCCCCGCGGCCATCGAGGCTGTGGCACGCTCGTCCTCATGACCGACCCCGCCGCTTCCCCGGCCGTCCGGATCGACCTGCCGGACGGGCAGCAGGTGACCCACCGGGACGTCGCCGCCAACGGCGCCCGCTTCCACATCGCCGAACTCGGCGACGGCCCGCTGGTGCTGCTGCTGCACGGCTTCCCGCAGTTCTGGTGGACCTGGCGCCACCAGCTGACCGCGCTCGCGGACGCGGGCTACCGGGCGGTGGCAATGGACCTGCGGGGCGTCGGCGGCAGCGACCGCACGCCCCGCGGATACGACCCGGCCAACCTCGCCCTGGACGTCACCGGGGTGATCCGGTCCCTCGGCGAGCCGGACGCCGCGCTGGTCGGCCACGACCTCGGCGGCTATCTGGCGTGGACGGCGGCGGCGATGCGCCCCAAGCTGGTACGGCGGCTCGCGGTCGTCTCGATGCCGCATCCGCGGCGCTGGCGCGCGGCCATGCTGCGCGACGCCCGGCAGACCGCCGCCAACTCCTACATCTGGGGCTTCCAGCGGCCGTGGCTGCCGGAGCGTCAACTCACCGCGGACGGCGGTGCCCTGGTGGGCCGTCTGATGCGGGACTGGTCCGGGCCGCGACTGCCGGACGACGAGACGGTGGCGACGTACCAGCGGGCCATGTGCGTGCCCTCCACGGCGCACTGCTCGATCGAGCCGTACCGCTGGCTGGTGCGCTCGCTGGCCCGCCCGGACGGCGTCCAGTTCTACCGCCGGATGAAGCGTCCGGTGCGGGTGCCCACGCTGCATCTGCACGGCTCGCTGGACCCGGTGACGCGCACGCGCAGCGCGGCCGGCTCCGGCGAGTACGTCGAAGCGCCGTACCGCTGGCGGCTGTTCGACGGTCTCGGGCACTTCCCGCACGAGGAGGACCCGGCGGCGTTCTCCACCGAACTGGTCAACTGGCTGAAGGATCCCGAGCCCGACCGGTGAGCCGACGGCCCGTCCGGAGCTGCCCGTTCCGCGTCCGGATGTGACCGCAACGTGACGGTTCCGATGCGCGGTGTATCCGATTGGTGAACACTTGTCCCCTGAACGGCCACATGCCCGCCGCATAGGCCAATTGGCCGCCGCCCGAACGGTTATGGACCTTGGGGCGGGGGCACACGAACGGGTATGGGCTGGACGCACGACTACAGTGACGCACCCCGCAACCGCCGCTCGGCCACCGGCCTGAGCACGCCTCAGCGAGGCACTCCGCAACTGGCGGAAGCGGATCTGCGGGTGGGGATTCCGCGCATTCTGCGCCGCCGGGCACGCTGGGTCTCGATGCGTCTGCGGCACGCGCGCAACTGACCGCCGGTGCCCGGGATGCCGGGCACCGGCGTCACAGCGCGCAGCTGTCCGTACCCACCTGCTCGTTGGCCGCGCGGCCCTTGTCGATGTCGGGCCGGATCTCGTCCGCCGTCAGGGCGTAGCCGGTGTCCGCGTCGTCCAGGGACTTGGCGAACACCACGCCGTACACCCGGCCGTCGGGCGTGAGCAGGGGGCCGCCGGAGTTGCCCTGGCGGACGGTCGTGTACAGGGAGTACACGTCGCGGCGGACCGTGCCGCGGTGGTAGATGTCCGGGCCGTTGGCCGTGATGCGCCCGCGCACGCGGGCGGCGCGCACGTCGTAGGAGCCGTTCTCCGGGAAGCCCGCGACGATCGCGCCGTCGCCGCCGGACGCGTCCGACGTGGTGAAGCGGAGCGCGTGCGCCCGCAGGTCCGGTACGTCCAGGACGGCGATGTCGCGCTTCCAGTCGTACAGGACGACCTTGGCGTCGTACCTGCGGCCCTCGCCGCCTATCTGCACGGTCGGCTCGTCGACCCCGCCGACCACGTGCGCGTTGGTCATGACGCGGCGGTCGGCGAAGACGAAACCGGTGCCCTCCAGGACCTTGCCGCAGCTCTGCGCGGTGCCGGTGACCTTGACGATGGAGCGCTGCGCGCGACCGGCGACCGAGCCGCGCGCGAGGGCCGGGTCGGGCGGCCGGACGTCCTTGATCGGCTCGTTGGCGAACGGGCTGAAGACCTGCGGGAAGCCGTTCTGCGCGAGCACGGAGGAGAAGTCGGCGAACCAGGTGTCGGCCTGCGCCGGCAGCGTCCGGGAGACCCCGAGGAGCACCTTGGAGCCGCGCACCTCCCTGCCGAGGGTCGGCAGGGTCGTCCCGGCCAGGGCGGAGCCGATCAGCCAGGCGACCAGCAGCATGGCGGCGACGTTGACCAGCGCGCCGCCGGTGGCGTCCAGGGCGCGGGCCGGGGACCAGGTGATGTGGCGGCGCAGCTTGCTGCCGAGGTGGGTGGTCAGGGCCTGTCCGACGGAGGCGCAGACGATGACGACGACCACGGCGGCGACGGCCGCGGTGGTGCCGACCTCGGCCTTGTCGGTCACCGCGTCCCAGACCACGGGCAGCGCGTACACGGCGACGAGACCGCCGCCGAGGAAGCCGATCACCGACAGGATGCCGACGACGAAGCCCTGGCGGTAGCCCACGACCGCGAACCACACGGCCGCGACCAGCAACAGGATGTCCAGCACGTTCAACGCTTCAGGCCTCGCCTACTCACTCCGCTCCCGGCGGAGCGACCGGGAGGCCGGCCCGCCACGCACTGGCGGGGGGAACCGGTGTCCCCCGGGGATGCGACACGGGGACACCCTGTCATGCGCGCCAGTCGAGCGGGACCCGCTGCGCCCGGTCCCAGGGGCGCTCCCAGCCCGCGTAGTGCAGCAGCCGGTCGATCACGCCGGCCGTGAAACCCCAGACCAGGGCGGATTCCACCAGGAACGCCGGGCCGATGTGGCCGCTGGGGTGGACGGCGGTGGCGCGGTTGGCGGGGTCCGTGAGATCCGCCACGGGGACGGTGAAGACCCGCGCGGTCTCGTTCGGGTCCACCGCGTCGACCGGGGTGGGCTCGCGCCACCAGCCGAGCACCGGGGTGACCACGAACTCGCTGACCGGGATGTAGAGGGCGGGCAGCACGCCGAAGAGCTGGACGCCCGCCGGATCGAGGCCGGTCTCCTCCTCGGCCTCGCGCAGGGCCGCCCGCAGCGGGCCGTCGCCCGCCGGATCGCCGTCCCCGGGGTCCAGCGCGCCGCCCGGGAAGGACGGCTGCCCGGCGTGCGAGCGCAGGGAGCCGGCCCGCTCCATGAGCAGCAGCTCGGGGCCGCGCTCGCCCTCGCCGAAGAGGATCAGTACGGCGGACTGCCGGCCCGAGCCGTTCTCGGGCGGCAGGAAGCGGCTGAGCTGGAGCGGCTGGACCGTCTCGGCGGCGCGCACCACCGGGTCCAGCCAGTCGGGCAGCCCCTCCGCGCTGAGCGTCACCGCGCCGCCCCGCGTCTCACTGGCCCTCGTCATCGCCACCCCCGTCGCTCCGCCTGTTCCAACGCCCGAGGACCCCGGGATCGTTCCGTCACGCGGCCCCCAGGGGCGGCGCCGCGATACCGCCCGCGTCGAGGTAGGCCTGCGGGGGCTTCAGCCGCTGGCCGGGGAAGCCGCCCTTCTCGTACTTCAGGAGCTTCTTCGCCTTCTCCGGGTCGGTCTCGCCCTCGCCGTACGCCGGGCAGAGCGGCGCGATCGGGCAGACGCCGCAGGCGGGCTTGCGGGCGTGGCACATCCGGCGGCCGTGCCAGATCACGTGGTGGGACAGGTCGGTCCAGTCGCTCTTCGGGAACAGCGCGCTGACGGCCGCCTCGATCTTCTCCGGCTCGCTCTCCTCGGTCCACTTCCAGCGCCGCACCAGCCGCTGGAAGTGCGTGTCCACACTGATCCCGGGCCGGCCGAAGGCGTTGCCCAGGACCACGAAGGCGGTCTTGCGGCCGACGCCGGGCAGCTTGACCAGTTCCTCCAGCTTGCCGGGCACCTCGCCGCCGAAGTCCTCCGCGAGCGCCTTGGAGAGCCCTATGACCGACCGCGTCTTGGCCCGGAAGAAGCCGCAGGGCCGCAGGATCTCCTCGACCACCTCGGGGTCGGCGGCGGCCAGGTCCTCGGGAGCCGGGTACTTGGCGAACAGCGCCGGGGTGGTCTGGTTGACCCGCAGGTCGGTGGTCTGGGCCGACAGCACGGTGGCGACCAGCAGCTGGAAGGGGTTCTCGAAGTCCAGCTCCGGGTGCGCGTACGGGTACACCTCCGCGAGTTCCCGGTCGATCTTGCGGGCCCGTCGCACGAGGGCGGTCCGAGACTCCGGTTTCCACGGCTTCACGGCCTCGGTCACCGTCTTGGCCGCCTTGCGCGCCTTGCTCACTGCCATGCAGGAAGGCTACGCCGCCGGGCCCCGCGCCGGTGGGCGATCTTCAGGACGACCGGCCCGTCGGAGGACCGGAGTTGCGACAGGGCCCCGATCAGATGCCTTACATCCCTTTCTTCCGTTTTGTACTACTTTCCGGAAAGCGCTCCGGATGGCGTTCGCCCACAGCGGAATCGATCCGTACAACCTCTCGAACACTCCCGGACGCCCTCCGATGCCGCGCTCTCACCGGCCACTTGGGCCATGGCGCGCCCGCCGCACCGGCCGTCGGCCCCACCCGGTGACCTGTAGATCGGCGCCCGATTGGACCCCTGCCGCTTACCTCGGCACACCTGTGCGGCATCCTTGTGACAGATCACACTGTTTGGACCGTCCGGCAAAATGGGGAACACGGTCCCCTGGCACGTGGGGGAGAAAGATCCCCTGAGCAGGTCGACAAGGAGAGAACTCGTGGACGACGTTCTGCGGCGCAACCCGCTCTTCGCGGCTCTCGACGACGAGCAGGCCGCGGAGCTGCGCGCCTCCATGAGCGAGGTGACCCTGGCACGCGGTGACTCCCTGTTCCACGAGGGCGACCCCGGCGACCGGCTCTACGTCGTCACCGAGGGCAAGGTCAAGCTGCACCGCACCTCCCCCGACGGCCGCGAGAACATGCTCGCCGTCGTCGGCCCCGGAGAGCTGATCGGAGAGCTGTCGCTCTTCGACCCCGGCCCGCGCACCGCGACCGCGACCGCGCTGACCGAGGTCAAGCTGCTGGCCCTCGGCCACGGCGACCTCCAGCCCTGGCTGAACGCCCGCCCCGAGGTCGCCGGCGCCCTGCTGCGCGCCGTCGCACGCCGACTGCGCAAGACCAACGACGCCATGTCCGACCTGGTCTTCTCCGACGTCCCCGGCCGGGTCGCGCGGGCCCTGCTGGACCTGTCGCGCCGCTTCGGCGTGCAGTCCGAGGAGGGCATCCACGTCGTCCACGACCTCACGCAGGAGGAGCTGGCCCAGCTGGTCGGCGCGTCCCGCGAGACCGTCAACAAGGCCCTGGCGGACTTCGCCCAGCGCGGCTGGCTGCGCCTGGAGGCACGGGCGGTCATCCTGCTGGACGTGGAGCGGCTGGCCAAGCGCTCGCGCTGACTCCGGCTGTCCCGGTACGACGCGAGGGGCCCGCTTCTCCGGAAGCCGGGCCCCTTTGTCGTACCGCTTGCCGTACTGCTTGCTTGTCGTACTGCTTGCTTGTCGTACCGCTGCTCGTGCCGCTTCTCGTGTCGCGCGGGGCTAGATGAGGCCGTGTCCGCGCAGGTACTCCAGCTGGGCCCGTACCGACAGCTCCGCCGCCGGCCACAGTGAGCGGTCCACGTCGGCGTAGACGTGGGCGACGACCTCGGCCGGGGAGCGGTGGCCGTCCTCGACCGCCGTCTCCACCTGGGCGAGCCGGTGGGCGCGGTGGGCCAGGTAGAACTCGACGGCGCCCCGCGCGTCCTCCAGCACCGGCCCGTGGCCCGGCAGCACCGTGTGCACGCCGTCGTCCACCGTGAGGGAGCGCAGGCGGCGCAGGGAGTCCAGGTAGTCGCCGAGGCGGCCGTCGGGGTGCGCCACGACGGCCGTACCGCGCCCGAGGACGGTGTCGCCGGTGAGGACCGCGCGGTCGGCCGGCAGGTGGAAGCAGAGCGAGTCGGCGGTGTGCCCCGGGGTCGCCACGACCCGCAGCTCCAGGCCGCCGACGGCTATCACGTCCCCGGCGGCCAGGCCTTCCTCCCCGAGCCGCAGCGCCGGATCGAGGGCACGCACGCGCGTGCCGGTCAGTTCGGCGAAGCGGGCGGCGCCCTCGGCGTGGTCGGGGTGGCCGTGGGTGAGCAGGGTCAGGGCTATGCGCCGGCCCGCCTGTTCCGCCGTGTCCACGACCGCGCGCAGATGGCCCTCGTCCAGCGGTCCCGGGTCGATCACCACGGCCAGGTCGGAGTCCGGCTCGGCGACGATCCAGGTGTTGGTGCCGTCCAGGGTCATCGCGGAGGGGTTCGGCGCGAGCACGTTGACGGCCCGTTCGGTGGCGGGACCGGAGAGGACCGCGCCCCGGGGCTGCCCCGGCAGTGCCACTGCGTCGGTCATACGGACGTCGCCCCCGTCCTCGGGATGTGCTTCGTGAACTCCTCGTGCCCCGGCCAGGACAGGACGATCTCGCCGTCCTCCAGGCGCGCGGTCGCCAGTACCGGCGCCAGGTCGCGCGCGGGGGCCGCCACGAGCGCCTCGGCGGCGGACCCGTACGGCAGCAACTGGCGCAGCGTGGCGATGGTGGGCGGCATCATCAGCAGCTCGCCCCTGTCGTACCCGGCGGCGGCGTCCTCGGGGCGGATCCACACCGTCCGGTCGGCCTCCGTGGAGGCGTTCCGGGTGCGCTGGCCCTCCGGGAGCGCGGCCACGAAGAAGAACGTGTCGTAGCGGCGGGCCTCGAACTCCGGGGTGATCCAGCGCGTCCACGCGCCCAGCAGGTCCGAGCGCAGCACCAGGCCGCGCCGGTCCAGGAACTCGGCGAAGGACAGCTCACGCGCGACCAGGGCGGCCCGGTCGGCCTCCCAGTCGGCGCCGGTGGTGTCGCCGACGACCGACTCCGCGTCCGGCCCGGCGAGCAGGACGCCGGCCTCCTCGTACGTCTCCCGTACGGCCGCGCAGACGACGGCCTGGGCCCCGCTCTCGTCCACACCCAGCCGCTCGGCCCACCACGCGCGCGGGGGCCCCGCCCAGCGGACCCGGCGGTCGTCGTCACGCGGGTCCACTCCACCGCCGGGATACGCGTACGCGCCCCCGGCGAAGGCCATGGAGGCGCGTCTGCGCAGCATGTGGACGAACGGACCGTCCGCGGTGTCCTTGAGCAACAGCACGGTGGCCGCGCGCCTGGGGGTCACCGGGGTGAGGCTCCCGTCCGCGAGCGCGCGGATGCGGTCCGGCCACTCCGGGGGGTACCACTGACCGTTCGCCATGGCCGGAGGCTATCCCGGATAGGGCGAATGTTCGAGAGGTCCTTGGGGGTGGTGGGGTGCCTGGTGGCGGGGAGGGGCGGTGGTACGTCGTTCCCGACGGGCCGGGCTGCCTGGGGGCCGGCTCGGCCCTACGGCGACCCCGGCCGCCCCGGAACACAGAGGTCTGCGGCCACCCGGCGGCCCCGCCGGGCGGTGCCGGGCTACGGGACCAGTTCGACCTGGATCTCGACCTCGACCGGCGCGTCCAGCGGGAGCACCGCGACGCCGACCGCGCTGCGGGCGTGCACGCCCTTGTCGCCGAGGACCTCGCCGAGCAGTTCGCTGGCACCGTTGAGGACGGCGGGCTGACCGGTGAAGTCGGACGCCGAGGCGACGAAGCCGACCACCTTCACGACGCGCGCGATGCGGTCCAGATCACCGGCGACGGACTTCACGGCGGCCAGCGCGTTCAGCGCGCAGACGCGGGCCAGGTCCTTGGCCTCCTCCGGGGTGACCTCGGCGCCCACCTTGCCGGTGACCGGCAGCTTGCCCTCGACCATCGGCAGCTGGCCGGCGGTGTACACGTACACACCGGTCCGCACGGCCGGCTGGTACGCGGCCAGCGGCGGTACGACCTCCGGCAGGGTCAGGCCCAGGTCGGCCAGCTTGGCCTCGACCGCGCTCATGCCTGCTTCTCCCGCTTCAGGTAGGCGACGAGCTGCTCCGGGTTGGGCCCGGGCACGACCTGCACCAGCTCCCAGCCGTCCTCGCCCCAGGTGTCCAGGATCTGCTTCGTGGCATGGACGAGCAGCGGCACGGTGGCGTATTCCCACTTCTTGGTCATGGGGGGACTGTAGCCGCTGCCCCGGAACCCGAATCCCGGCGGCCGCCGGGACCGGTCGCACGGCCGACTGTGACGCTCGTTATCCACAGCCTCCCGCGTGAGCGTCGGCCGGACTGGTTAGTCTCGAAGACGTGAGCAGGCTCCAGGTCGTCAGCGGCAAGGGCGGGACCGGAAAGACGACGGTCGCCGCAGCCCTCGCGCTGGCCCTCGCGACCGAGGGGAAGCGGACGCTTCTCGTGGAGGTCGAGGGCCGGCAGGGCATCGCACAGCTCTTCGAGACGGAGGCGTTGCCGTACGAGGAGCGCAAGATCGCGGTCGCGCCGGGCGGCGGGGAGGTGCACGCCCTCGCCATAGACGCGGAACTGGCCCTTCTGGACTATCTCCAGATGTTCTACAAGCTCGGTGGCGCGGGCAGAGCCCTGAAGAAGCTCGGCGCCATCGACTTCGCCACCACCATCGCCCCCGGCATCAGGGACGTCCTGCTGACCGGCAAGGCGTGCGAGGCCGTGCGCCGCAAGGACAAGCAGGGTCGGTTCGTGTACGACTACGTCGTCATGGATGCCCCGCCGACCGGCCGCATCACCCGCTTCCTGAATGTCAACGACGAGGTGGCGGGCCTCGCGAAGATCGGCCCGATACACAATCAGGCGCAGGCCGTGATGCGGGTGCTCAAGTCGCCGGAGACGGCGGTGCATCTGGTGACCCTGCTGGAGGAGATGCCGGTCCAGGAGACCGCCGACGGCATCGCCGAACTCCGCGCGGCCCAACTCCCGGTCGGCCGGATCATCGTGAACATGGTGCGCCCGCAGGTGTTGGACGCGGCCGGCCTGGAACTCGTACGGACGGTGGAGCGTTCCTCGGTGGCACAGGCGCTCTCGGCGGCGGGGCTGGGCGGGGCCCGGCGCGGGGGGAACGCCGAGAAGCTGGTGGACCCGCTGCTGGACCAGGCGGCGGAGTACTCCGAGCGGTACGCGCTGGAGCAGGAGCAGCGCGCGTCCCTCGGTGAGCTGGGCCTGCCGATGCACGAACTGCCGCTGCTCGCCGAGGGCATGGACCTCGCGGGCCTGTACGAACTCGCCACCGAGCTGCGGAAGCAGGGGTTGTCATGAGTCCGGACCCGGCCGAGGCACCGGAGACCACCGTGGGCGAGGACGCCGTCGGCGGCCAGGAGGCCGGCCGTCGGCTGTCCGCCGCGCGGGCGCTCGACGTCGACCCGCTGCTGGACGATCCCGAGACGCGGATCGTGGTGTGCTGCGGCTCGGGCGGGGTCGGCAAGACGACGACCGCGGCCGCCCTCGGGCTGCGGGCGGCCGAGCGGGGCCGCAAGGTGGTCGTGCTGACCATCGACCCGGCCAGGCGGCTGGCCCAGTCGATGGGCATCGACTCCCTCGACAACGTGCCCCGCCGGGTGAAGGGCACCGAGGGCGAGGGCGAACTGCACGCCATGATGCTCGACATGAAGCGCACCTTCGACGAGGTCGTGGAGGCGCACGCGGACCGGGAGCGGGCCGCCGCGATCCTGGCGAACCCCTTCTACCAGTCGCTCTCGGCGGGCTTCGCGGGCACGCAGGAGTACATGGCGATGGAGAAGCTGGGCCAGCTGCGGGCGCGGGAGGAGTGGGACCTGATCGTGGTCGACACCCCGCCCTCCCGTTCGGCGCTGGACTTCCTGGACGCGCCCAAGCGGCTCGGCTCCTTCCTGGACGGCCGGCTGATCCGCCTGCTCACCGCACCGGCCAAGCTGGGCGGACGCGCGGGGATGGCGTTCCTGAACGTCGGCATGTCGATGATGACCGGCACGCTGGGCAAGCTGCTGGGCGGTCAGCTGCTGAAGGACGTGCAGACGTTCGTCGCCGCGATGGACACCACGTTCGGCGGATTCCGCACCCGCGCGGACGCCACGTACAAGCTGCTCCAGGCGCCCGGCACGGCGTTCCTGGTGGTGGCGGCCCCGGAGCGGGACGCGCTGCGGGAGGCCGCCTACTTCGTGGAGCGGCTGGCCGCGGAGAAGATGCCGCTGGTCGGTCTGGTGCTGAACCGGGTGCACGACAGCGGCGCGGCCGGACTGTCGGCCGAGCGGGCGCTCGCCGCCGCGGAAAATCTTGAGGACCCCCGCATTGTGGATCAGGGGGGCGGGAAAGCTGGTCTTCGTAACTCTCCCGACACGTACGGCAGTTCACGAACACCGGCACCCGAGTCCGCAGCCGGCGACCCCAGCGACACGGCGGGCAACAGCGCCACGGCGGGTGACACCGCTTCCGAGGAAGGCTCCCCCGCCGACACGGACCGCCCCGTCGACCGCCTCACCGCGGGTCTGCTGAGACTGCACGCCGAGCGCATGCGGTTGCTGGCGCGCGAGCAGCGCACGCGTGATCGTTTCACCGCCCGCCACCCCGAGGTGGCGGTGGTCGACGTACCCGCCCTTCCGGGCGATGTCCACGACCTCACGGGCCTGCGCGACATCGGCACGCGTCTGGCCTCGGACGGTGCGGAGGACTGACCGAACGCGGCCCGTGGCAAGTGCCGTACCAGTCTTGTACACGTGCGGTACTGGCGTCGTACCGCGATGTCCTCAGCCGACCGCCGCGTAGTTCTCGTACACCTCGTCGCTGTCGAGGGGCACGATGCCGACGCCCCGCTCGTACTCCAAGCGGGCGGTTTCCAGCAGCCTCCGCCAGGAGGTCACGGTGGGCCGCCGGCGCAGCAGTGCGCGGCGCTCCCGCTCCGTCATGCCTCCCCACACGCCGAACTCGACGCGGTTGTCCAGCGCGTCCGCCAGGCATTCCGTGCGTACCGGGCATCCGGTGCACACCGCCTTGGCCCTGTTCTGCGCTGCTCCCTGAACGAACAGTTCATCCGGATCGGTAGTGCGGCAGGCAGCCTGCGCACTCCAGTCGGTTACCCAGCCCATACCGGCGCCGTCCTCTCCCGAATCGAGGCTCCCCCACGGCGGCAGCGGCATATTCACCGCCGCCAGTTGAGGACGTTACGGAAGGCGGGCACAGCGCAACACCCCCTTCGGGCCCAATCTTGAATGGCCCGAACGGACTATGGGTAAGCGGCAGATCACCCGCGGGAGTGAGCTGGCGACATATGCGACTGTCCCGGCATTCCAGGACAGCTGTGGTGCGGCACACCGGGCGCCAGGTGACACACGAGGCGGATTCGGACACGTACAGCTCAGAAAACCGGGGCGCGTCCGGAACGATTCGGGGTCGCCGGACGTATTGCTCCATGGCCGTACCGCTGTGACAGTTGAGAGCAGCTTAGGCCAAGGCCTGCCCGTGTGTCCGGGAAACGGAAAGGTCGGCCGCTGCCGGTGCGCCCGCGCCGCCGTACCGGGTCGCACCGCGCCGTACGTCACGATCCGGCACCCGAACATCCCGACGGGGAGCCGGTCCCTCGGAACGCTCAGAGGTACGGATTAGGCTGCCCCCATGCCAAAGAAGCGCTCGGGCGGTGGCCTGTCGGCAACGCAGCAGGTCGCGAAGTTCCTCGGTGTCAGTGTGCTCGCGGGAGCCGTGATGGCCGGCATCGCGCTGCCCGCGGCCGGGGCGCTGGGCCTCGCGGCCAAGGGCTCGGTCAAGAGCTTCGACGAGATCCCCGCCAACCTGAAGAGTCCTCAGCTCAGCCAGCGCACGACGATCCTGGACGCCAGGGACCACCAGATCGCGACGGTCTACTCCCGCGACCGTACGGTGGTCGACCTCAAGGACATGTCGCCGTACGTGCAGAAGGCGATCGTCGCGATCGAGGACTCGCGCTTCTACCAGCACGGCGCGATCGACCTCAAGGGCGTGCTGCGCGCCGTGAACAAGAACGCGCAGGAGGGCGGGGTCGCCCAGGGCGCCTCGACGCTCACCCAGCAGCTGGTGAAGAACTACTTCATCGAGGAGGCCGGCGACGACCCGACGAAGGTCGCGCAGGCCACGCAGCAGACCCTCGGGCGCAAGATCCGCGAGCTGAAGTACGCGATCCAGATCGAGGACAAGCTCGGCAAGAAGAAGATCCTGGAGAACTACCTCAACATCACCTTCTTCGGCGAGCAGGCCTACGGCGTCGAGGCGGCGGCGGAGCGCTACTTCTCCAAGCACGCGAAGGACCTGAACCTCCAGGAGTCGGCGCTGCTCGCCGGCATCGTGCAGTCCCCGAGCCGCTACGACCCGGTCAACGACGAGGCCGAGGCCACCAAGCGGCGCAACACGGTGCTGCAGCGCATGGCCGAGCTGGGCGACATCTCCCGGCAGGAGGCCGACGAGGCCAAGCGCGCGCCGATCGTGCTGCACCAGAGCCGGCCGAAGAACGGCTGCATCACCGCCGTACAGGGCGCCGGCTTCTTCTGCGACTACGTCCGCGAGGTCTTCCTGACCGACCCGGCCTTCGGCAAGACCAAGGAGGCGCGGGCCAAGCTCTGGAACCAGGGCGGTCTGACGATCCGTACGACGCTGGACCCGCAGGCGCAGCAGTCCGTACAGGACTCGATCAAGGACCACGTCTACAAGAGCGACGGCGTGGCCACGGCCGCGTCCATCGTGGAACCGGGCACCGGCAAGATCCTCGCGATGGGCCAGTCCCGCCCGTACGGCTTCGGCAAGAACGAGACCCAGATCAACCTGTCGGTCAACTCGGACATGGGCGGCGGCGCCGGCTACCAGCCCGGTTCGACGTTCAAGCCGATCGTGGCGGCGGCGGCCATCGAGGGCGGCAAGCAGCCGACGCAGCAGTACTCGTCGCCGTACCAGATGACGTATCCGAGCCCGATCAACGCGTGCGACGGCAAGATCTGGCGCAACGACCCGAACAAGCCCGCCAAGCTCACGAACGAGAACGAGTCGGAGCACGGGCCGTACGGCATGAAGGAGGCGACCGCCAAGTCGGTCAACACCTACTACGTGCAGCTGATCAGCGACATCGGGATCTGCCCGGTCGTCGACATGGCCAAGAAGATGGGCGTGGCGCGGGCTGACGGCCGCAAGATCGACCAGGCGCCGTCCATCGCGCTCGGCACCCAGGAGATGTCCCCGCTGACGATGGCGAGCGCGTACGCCACCTTCGCCTCGCGCGGGATGTACTGCACCCCGATCGCCATCGAGTCGATCACCCAGCGGGCCGGCCGGGAGCAGAAGTCGCTGGAGGTGCCGAAGTCGACCTGTTCGCGGGCGATGTCGGAGAAGACCGCCGACACCGTCAGCACGCTCCTCAAGGGCGTGGTCGAGGACGGCACGGGCCAGGAGGCCGGTCTCGGCAGCCGGCCGAGCGCGGGCAAGACGGGTACGACGGACGAGCGCTTCGCGGCCTGGTTCGTGGGCTACACCCCGAACATGGCCGGCGCGGTCTGGGTCGGCGACCCGCAGCACAAGCGCAAGATGATCAACATCACCATCGGCGGCATCCCGCACGACAAGGTCTTCGGTGGTGAGGTGCCGGGCCCGATCTGGCGCGACATGATGACCGGCGCCCTGGAGGGCAAGCCGGCACCCGACTTCAACCTGGTCGACATCCCCGACGACGAGGAGGATGGTCAGGGAAAAGGCGATCGGGGGGACGAGAACAACGGGACGAACGGGACCAACGGCAGCGACAACGGGGGAACGGGGCTGATCGGGGGACTGATCGGCGGTTTGACGGACGGGGGAACCGCTGACGGCGGCACCACCGACGGCACCACCACCGGCACGCCCGGCGGCCCGCGCCCGAAGCCGTCCTTCTCTCTCCCCGGCAACTTCATCCAGGGCCAGGCCAACGGCGGACGCAACGGGAACGGGGGCCAGCGGGGGTAGTGACGACGACGGGGCCGCACCCCTCGCCCACCGGGCGGAGGTGCGGCCCCGTCGTCGTACGCCCCCGATGCACCGGGGGAACTCGGCGAATCAGCCCTGAAGCAGCTTCTTCACCGCGGCGGCGACCCGGCCGCCCTCGGCCTGGCCGGCCACCTTGGGGTTGACGATCTTCATCACGGCACCCATGGCCCGCGGGCCCTCCGCGCCGGACGCCTTGGCCTCCTCGACGGCCTGGGCGACGATCGCGTCCAACTCGTCGTCGGAGAGCTGCTTGGGCAGGTACCGGGCGAGCAGCTCGCCCTCCGCCTTCTCCCGCTCGGCCTGCTCGGCCCGGCCACCCTGCGCGAACGCGTCCGCGGCCTCGCGGCGCTTCTTCGCCTCCCGGGTGATCACCTTGAGGACCTCGTCGTCGGACAGCTCGCGCTTCTCCTTGCCCGCGACCTCCTCCTTGGTGATCGCGGTGAGCGTCAGCCGGAGCGTCGAGGAGCGCAGCTCGTCGCGCTCCTTGATCGCGGCGTTGAGGTCGTCGTGCAGCTTCGACTTGAGCGTGGTGGTCATGGGACCGATTGTCGCAGGTGCGCCACCGCGAACGCCCGCCGATTAAAGGGGCGAGCGGTCTCGAACCCGTCTGGAGCCCGAGCGGGACCGGGGGTCTCGAATCTGAGAGAGCCGACCGGGGATCTCGACGGTTCGCCGGGGTCTGACACGATGGTCGTATGCGCGCGCGATACGGAGTACCTCTGGGAATCATGGCGGCAGGCGCCGCCGGGCTGGCGTACTCGGTGGGCTTCGAAGCCCGCTCCTTCCGTCTGCGGCGGGTGACGGTCCCGGTGCTGCCGCCGGGCATGGGCCCGCTGCGCGTGCTGCAGGTCTCCGACATCCACATGGTGAGCGGACAGCACAAGAAGCAGCGCTGGCTGCGCTCGCTGGCGGGGCTGCGCCCGGACTTCGTGATCAACACCGGTGACAACCTCTCGGACCCGGAGGGCGTCCCGGAGGTGCTGGACGCGCTCGGCCCCCTGATGGAGTTCCCGGGCGCCTACGTCTTCGGCTCGAACGACTACTACGGCCCCAAGCTCCGCAACCCCGCCCGCTACCTGCTGGAGAAGACGAGCGGCCGGCACGGCCTGAACGGCAACGCGCCGGCGGTCGGCGTCGTCCACAACCCTTGGGAGGGCCTGCGCGACGGCTTCGACGAGGCGGGCTGGCTGAACCTGACGAACACGCGCGGCGTCCTGAAGGTCGAGGGCGTCTCCATCGAGCTGACCGGCCTGGACGACCCGCACATCAAGCGGGACCGCTACGCGCGGGTGGCCGGGGGCCCGTCGGGGACGTACGACTTCTCGCTCGGCGTCGTCCACGCGCCCTACCTGCGCACACTGGACGCGTTCACGGCGGACGGCTACCCCCTGGTCCTGGCCGGCCACACCCACGGCGGCCAGCTCTGCATCCCCTTCTACGGCGCCCTGGTCACCAACTGCGACCTGGACACGGACCGGGTGAAGGGCCTCTCCACCCACACCGCCGAGGGCAACACCTCCTACCTCCACGTCTCGGCGGGCTGCGGCACGAACCGCTACACGCCGGTACGGTTCGCGTGCCCGCCGGAGTCGACGCTGCTGACGCTGGTGGAGCGGCGGTAGTCCGCGCTGCGGGCGGACACTGAGGGCTACCGGCCGATGGCCGCCCCCGGGGGGTCACTCCCCCGGCCCAACCCACCTGGCCGCCACCTCCCCCCGCTCCTAGCGTGAGGGCATGACCGCCCCGATACCCAGGGAAATCCCGGACCTGCCCGCGATCCCGAGGCCGCCCCGGCTCCTGCCGGCCCCGGTACCGGCCACGGCGGTGATGGCCCCGCTCCACCGCCCGGTGACAGCGGCGTTCCGCCTGCTGACGGCCCTGGCAGCGCTGGCGGGCGTAGCACTGGAACTCCTCCTGGGCCCGCCATCCCGCATAGTGAGCTACTTCGGCGTCCAGGCCGGCCTCCTGCTCGCGGTGGTCATGCTCCTGTCGGCGTCCCGAGCCTGGCGGGCCCGCCGCCCGCTGCCGTCGGCACTGACGGGAGCGGCGCTCCTGTACGCCCTGATCAGCGCGCTGGTCTACCACCTGCTGCTGGCCCACACCACGCCCCCGTTCTCGATGCCGGGCGCGGCCTCACCTCCTGGACGCTGGCACGCCCAGTGGACGGCCCTCCAGCTCCTGCACACGCTGGCCCCGGCGGCGGCCCTGCTGGACTGGCTGCTCCTGACCCCACGGGCCCGCCTGCACGTCCGCCAGGCGACGACGTGGCTCCTCTACCCCCTGGCCTACCTGATCTTCACCTTGTCCCGGGCGGCCCTGCTCCCCCCATCCAACCCATCCCGCTATCTCTACCCCTTCCTCGACGCCACGACCCACGGCTACCGCGACACCCTGGCCAACGCCCTGCTCCTCGGCCTCGCGATGTACGCCCTGGCCATCCTCCTGATCGCCCTCGACCACACCCGCCCGACCCCGGCCCGCCACCGCCTCTGAACCGGATTTCGCCTACGGCCCCCGGTGGGCTAAAGTAAACGTCGTCGCCGCGAGAGCAGCGACATCGGGGTGTAGCGCAGCTTGGCAGCGCGCTTCGTTCGGGACGAAGAGGTCGTGGGTTCAAATCCCGCCACCCCGACAGCCAAAACAGCAGGTCAAGGGCCTGATTCTCTCTGAGGGTCAGGCCCTTGCTGCGTCTCCGATGATCGTTTGGGAGAAATCGGGGAGAAGATCTTGGTCGGCCTCTCCCAGACGGTCCTGCGTCTTGAAGCCAGCACCCAGCAGCCGTCACACATCTGAACCTGTGCACTCGCCAATCGGGATCTCCAGCGCCTGGCACCGGGAACGACCAAAGATGGGCCGTGGATGCGGTATTCCCTCACCTTCCGATCCCACTTATCCTCGCGATCACGCAACCGGGGGGTGGGCATGGCCGCTGAGGCAACGAGCTGGCAGAAGGAACAGGTCAGTCGCGCGTACGTACATGCCTTAGCAACGCAAGGCGGGTACACGATCTGCGACTGGAACGTAGACAAGGATGGCGTCGACGTCACACTCCGCTCGCGCGGTCTCATGGTCGATATCCAGCTCAAGTGCACACAGAACCCACGCACCATCAGAAGCGGCTACAGCTTCGACCTGGACATCGAGACCTACGACAAGTTACGTGACCCCGAGCGCTCAGCACCTGGTCACCTTGCGCTGCTCATAGTCCCGCCCGATATCGGCCGCTGGGTGATCCACCAGCCGGATTCGATCGTCCTCGCCTGCCACGGCTACTGGTCCTCCCTCTACGGGATGGGACACGCCCCTGGTGGATCAACTACTGCGATCCATCTTCCTGAGCACCAAGAGCTCACCGTGAAGGCCATGGGGACCATGTTCGATGCCGCGCGACGCATGACCAACAGCACCGGTCTGGGGTTGAGCTGACATGGCGGACAACACCCCAGACTTCGGCCCCGAAGAGATTCGCAGCTACCTCAAGGTCACCGGCTGGGTCCCGGTATCGGGCGGGGACGTAGCCGAACTCTGGAGGCTCCCAGGGCCGGCGGACGAAGTCGTGCTCGTCCCCATGAAGCCAGGCGCACCGGACTTCGCCAAGAGGGCACGGATCCTCATCCAGGACCTGGCGCGAGTGGGAAGCGAAGACGTTCAGACAGTCCACGACGCCATCGCAACGGTCTATAACGACGTCACTGACCTCCGGGCCTCCCACCCGTCAATGAGCGATGGATCGATCCCGCTTGAGTCCGGGTATGAGCTCTTCGTCTCCGCGAAGCGCCTCCGTGTGGCCTCTGCTGCGGCGACCATCCGACGCCAAGGGCACTTCCGGAACTTCCCGACTCGGGCGCGTGATCAGGCACGGGAAGTTCGCCTGGGCCAGACCCGTCGCGGCTCGTACATCGTGCCCATCATCAGCCAGGCACGCTCCCCCGAGGACGTCTACTCACCTCGCCAAGATCACATCGACGTTCAGATCGAGGAGACTCTCTTTGACCGCCGGGTGACAGCCACTATGTCTCGCGCGCTCGGCGTACTGCAGGACATGGCGGGCGCCGAACACGCGCCCACCGCAAGCGAGATCAACGACTCCATCGGCGAAGGAGTCTCCTACGAGCTGTGTCAGGCTCTCGCCAAGGTCGTGAACACGGAGTCCGTCAACGCGCTCGACGTGGCTTTCAACTGGTCCCGTGTGGCGGCGCCACCACCAGGTACGCCAGCGCGTGTTGAGTTCAACCGCGAGGCAATCGAGATCGTCGACCTGGTATCCGAACGGCTCAAGACCAAGGTCTACACGCGAGAGCACCTGATCTACGGCGTGGTTACAGATCTCAGCCGCCACCCAGATGACGACACCGGCCGAGTTGGCGTCCAAACGCTTATCCAGCGCCGCAGCCGCACGGTATGGATGGACCTTGCCGACAGGGACTATCACGCGGCCGTGCACTGTCACGATGCCGGAATCCCAGTTCGCGTGAGTGGCACGCTGACCAGTCCCCCCGGCGGGCTCGCCCGCATGATTGTCACTGCCTTCGGCCCTGACCCCTCGCTGGGAGCAGAGGACTAGCGGCCCAAAGTTCGCGAGGTGGGACTGTCTAAACGACAGTCCCACCTCGCGTACGCCGCCCTTCGGTCTATCCCTTCAACCGCAGGAGGCGATCAAGAACTCGGACTGGCGAGGTCGAACACAGAGCACGACGCACATCGAGCGCGGACTCCCACTGCTCCGTCAAGCCGAGCATGAGGCGCCGGCGCATGCCGGGCGTGACGTGCGCGTAGCGCGCGGAGACCGAGCCGTCGATGTGGCCCATGCGTTCGTCCATGAGGACCTTCTCGGTGCCGAGGTCCTCCATCATCGTGCGGTGGGTGTGCCGGAGACCGTGCGGCGTAAGGCCCTTGGCGATCGGGAGCCAGCAGGCGTCCGCCCGAGCAGCGGCCCCTCGGCCTCGGACCGGGATGCCCGGCCAGGGCTCGCCGAGGATCGGTACCGGGCGGGCCTCCTGTGGAGCCTTCTTCGGATACCAGCCGGAGACCGCAGGGGTGAACAGCCAAGTGGCGAAGCCGTTTCGGCGCCAGTGGGCCGCGTGCTCCGATGTGATGCCTCCCCGTATGAACCCGAGCTCTGCGATGGCTAGTTCGACGCGCACGCGGGTGTCCTCGCGGACACGATCGGGGTGGTTGAGGACGTTGGAGACCGTGCCCGTGGAGACTTCGGCACGGCGGGCGACGTCGACGAGCTTGGCGCCCTGGTGGCCGCCGGTGCGCGCCGCACCCTGGCCACGGAAGACGTACGTCCTGCCGTGACAGGAGCAGGGCGTCGGCTTCGAACGGGCGATGTGGTTGAGGACCAGGGCGGACAGCCATTCCGTCGAGTCGATGTCGCGGTAGCTGTCGTCCTTGGGCGGGCAGCGGACCAGCTCGCCGGTGTCCAGTTCGTACAGCTGCCACTCGACGCGGAAGGCGCTGGGGCGGACGAATTCCGTTTCCAGACCGACGATTTCGCCCCAGCGCTTGCCGGTGTAGCCCTTGAGGACCGTGGCGACGAACTCGTCATCGCGCCCGGAGAGCAGGGCTGCCCGCTCGGCAGTCAGCAGGATGCCGAGCGCGTCGGTGACGACCTTCTCCGGGCCGCGGTCGCGGGAGCGGCCGGCGCGCTTGCCTCGGCCTCGGCGCCTGGCTGCCGGGTTGGACGTGAGCAGGCCCTCGTCGATCGCGTCCTCGAAGATCAGGTGGAGCGTGGAGCGCCAGGTCTTGACGCTGGACGCCGCGTACGAAGCCCGTTCCTTCTTCTCCCAGGCGTCGACGTCCGTACGCAGAATGCCTGCGAGCGCCTTGTCGTCGAAGTCGGGGAGCAGGTGCTCCTCGATGTGCCGCCTGTAGTTCTGCATCGTCGAGGCGGCCAGGTCCTGGGCGGCGTACCAGCGGCTCGCGTATTCGCCGAAGGTCTCCTGGCCGAGGCCAGGATCACGCCACTGGCCACGCCGAACGGTCACCTCTTCCGCGTCCGCGGCCTGCTTGGCCTCGCGCTTGGTGGCGAACTTGACCACCACGCCTGCGGAATCGGCGACGGTGCCGTACTTGCCGTCCTCGATCTTGTAGCGGCCTCGCCAGTAACCACCGCGCTTTTCTGCGTACCCCACAGATTTCCCTCCCTTCTGTCGCGTGGGGTGCGTTAAGCGGCTTTTCCGAACTGGTACTTGGTCATCCGGCGCGGTGGTCGGGCCTCGAGACGGATGGTGGGCACAGCCGTCTCGGGCTGCTGCCGCCGGGCACGAGGCTTCCGGGTCGGTACCGATACGACGCCAGGGCGCTGCGGTGTCTGGGCCGGACGCTCTTCGTGCATGCGGATGATCTCGGCGAGGTGCTCGTCCGAGAAGCGGTAGGCACGGCCGACGCGGGTGAATGGGATGAGCCGGCGGCGGGCACGGTCCTTGACCCACCAGGCCGAGCAGCCGAGTGCGGCGGCGACTTCCTCGGGGACGTAAAGGCGCGGCAGGGCGGCCTCGGCGTACGGGGTCGTTGTGGAGGCAGGGGGTATCGCAGCTTGGCTCAAGGGGTGGTTCCTCTTCTGGCGGGCATGGGCGCGGCAACACCGGTCCGCCGGTCGATCGCTAGGGATGAGAGTGAGCTGCCCGTGCTGGGGGTTTGCGGACCCAGGACGGGAGTGGGAGCCGAGCTATGCCTCGTCGACGAAGGCGGCGCCGCCAGGCGGCGGAGGCCCGTGCATCTTCAGCATGGTCTTGCTGGCCTCCTCCGCCATGGCGTTGGAGACCATGACGTCGGCTTCCTCGCGCACGTCGGGGTGCTCGGTGAGGTAGGCGTCGAGGGCGTCGCGTGCCTCGGTGAAGGCCATGTTGGCGCGTTGAGTAGCGCGGAACGCATCGAGGATCTCGTCGATGAGCTCCATGGCGCGGGCCTTGGCGGCCAACTGCGGGGGGCCGACGAGGTTGCGCAGGTCGAGGCCGAAGACCTCGGCGAAGCCGATGGTCTCGTCGAGGTTGATGCGGCGCTTGCCGTTTTCGATCCGCCAGACCGCGGACGGGTTCATCTCGAAGCCGGCCTCGTTCATGCGGTCGGACAGGGCGTTGGTGCTCCAGCCGCGCGCCTCGCGTTCCAGCTTGATGCGCACCGCGACGTTGCCCTCGCCGCTGAGCAGCACGCCCTGTGGCGGGTCCTCATCCGCCATGGCCACCTCCTTCCGTTCGTAGCAGTGCCCTGCCATTCGCAAGGACCCCATAACAGTAGCATGCGTACTGCGAGATGCAGAACACTTCTGCGATCTGCAATTCATGTGGCATAGTGGTGGCATCCCACCCCACCGACCTCAGGAGCCCACACGCCCGCACGCGACATGAAAGAGGCCCCCGGCGATGCCGGGGGCTCAAGCGCAAACCTCTCAACCGCCATCCCTAGCGATCAACCTGCGGAGACCGGGATTGCCGTCCCATATGGCCCGCAAGCAGAGGAGCTGATGCCCAGTATGACCGATCCCCAGCCGAGTACGCCATCCCTTCCCGACGACGCCGCCACGTCATGGCCTCCCGTTGCTGTGCCCGGCCAACCGGCTGACTCCACCGCACCACCTGCGGACGACGATCTCGACGACGCGTCCAAGGCTGTGTCCATATCCGATGGCGCGGAGATCCTGGACCACCTGCGTACGCAGATCAAGCGATACGTGGCGATGCCCAGCGAGGAGGCGGTGACAGCGGTGGCCCTGTGGATCGCGGCGACGCATCTGCAGCGCGCGTGGCAGCACGCACCGCGCCTGGCGATCGTCGCGCCGGAGAAGCGGTGCGGTAAGTCCAGGCTCCTGGACGTGGTGACCGAGACGGTGCACAACCGCCTGATCACCGTCAATGCCACCGCAGCGGCGATCTTCCGGTCGATCGACGGGGACGACCCGCCGACCCTCCTGGTCGACGAGGCCGATGCCATGTTCAGCACCACCAAGGCCGCGGAGAAGAACGAGGAGGTCCGCGGCCTCATCAACGCCGGGCACCAGCGTGGCCGGCCGACGCTGCGGGTGTCCGGGCCCGAGCACCAGGTGCAGGAGTTCCCGACCTTCGCCATGGCCGCGCTCGCCGGGATCGGTGACCTGCCCGACACGATCATGGACCGAGCGGTGGTTATCCGGATGCGCCGTCGCGCGGCGGGCGAGAAGGTGGCCTCCTTCCGGACCGGCCGGGACACCCCCGCCCTGAACGCGATCCGCGACCGCCTCCACGCCTGGCTCCAGCCGCTGTACGAGCACGCTATGGAGATGGAGCCGCCCATGCCGGTCGAGGACCGCGCGGCGGACACCTGGGAACCCCTGGTCATCATCGCCGACCTCGCCGGAGACGACTGGCCGGTGCTGGCCCGCGCCGCCTGTCGCGCCATGACCGACTACGAGGCCGGCCAGGACGAGGAAGGCGGCCTGCGCACCCGCCTCCTGGTCGGCATCCGCCGCGCCTTCGCCGCCGTCGGCGATCCGGCCGTGCTCAGCACGAAGCACCTGCTGGAGTCCCTCAACGCGGACAAAGAAGCGCCGTGGGCGGAGTACGGCGCCAACGGCCTGACCCCGCGCGGCCTCCAGCTACTCCTGAAGCCCTACGGCATCGGCTCGGCCAACCGCCGCTTCCCCGACGGCACCCAGGCCAAGGGCTTCGCACGCAACCAATTCCTCGACACTTGGGCCCGCTACTGCCCCGAGCCGAAGGCGACGGACGCGCCCGCCTCGTCAGCCGACGGTCCGCTGCCCGGCACCGCAGCCTGACTCGACTCCACTCGCATCACTCGTCCCCGTGCAGGTCAGCGCGGGGACGAGTGAGAGAGCCGCAACGAGTCGAGTCGACATCACCACGTCACTCGTACCTGCCCTGACCAGGCACGCAACGAGTGGTACGAGACATCACGCCCACGGCGGCCACATCCTGCCCTCCCCCTGTGCCGAAGCCGCCGCCCCAAACCACCTGGAGCTCCACGCTTGTTCGCACGCATCGCCGCCATACGCGGCACCGACCTGATCCGCCTCGGCATCGCCCTGCTCGCCGTATTCGCCTTCGCCCTCTCCTACGACGCCCTGCGCCAGATGGGAGTCGCCATCCACATCCGCGGGCTGCTCACCTACGCCTTCCCACTCGTGATCGACGGGTTCATCGCCGTCGGAGTGGGAGCCCTGCTCATGCTGCGCACCGCACCCTGGTACTCCCGGCTGTACGTGTGGCTGCTCGTCGGCGCGGCCACGATGACAAGCATCTGGGCCAACGCCGTACACGCTGTCCGCCTCAACGAGCTGGCCCGTCATGGTGATGGGCTCCGTCTCGACGACGTCACCGTCGGCGCCCTTTCCGCCATCGCCCCGCTCGCTCTGGCCGGCGCCGTACACCTCTACATCGTCGTCCACCATCACCCCTCCTCCCGCAGCCACACCGACGTGGCGCGTGACTCCGCCGACGTGGCTGAGACCCCTGCGCCCTCAACCAATCCGCAGGATCACGAGGCCCGTGAGATCTCTCCCGAACGGCTCGCCCTCGCGCGCACCGCGCCACTGGGACGCAAGGGCCGCGCCTCGCGCCGCCACATCGAAGCCACTTTCCGCAGCAGGGACTTGACCATCGGCAGGGCGGAGGCGGACAAGCTCAAGGACACCCTGCAGGCCGAGCTCGACGCAGCCGCCTCCGAGCGGCCGCAGGAACTCGAAGCGGTCGCCGTCAGCACCGCCGCTTAGCCCCTGCGTCCACGCCGGTCGCCCCACCTCCGGGCTCGCCCCGTGTCCCCCGTGCAGTCAGGCAAAGGGGACAGCGGGGCCGGCGCAGCGATGCACCCCGACACCCAAGCACTCCTCGGAGAACCAACTCATGCACGACCCGTACCACGAACTCCCCATCCACCACCAGGTGATGAACACCGACCTCAACAGCGCAGCAAGGTATCCCGCTGGACCGTCCAAGGGCCGGCCTCACGGGGAAGCCTCCGCCCCGGGGGTGGCGGAGGCACTCGGGCACCAGGGGGTGCCCGAGCAGGAACAGCCCACCGCCGTCGCCGACAGCACTGCTGCCGTCGAGATGCCGTTGTTGCCGCGTGCCGCAGAAGAAGCCGCCTTGCACCGCGTCGCCCAACGTCGCAAGCCCGACCCCAACGGCCGTCGCGAGGGACGAGTCGACGTCCGCTACAGCGAAGAGGAAGAGGCCGACATACGCGCCAAGGCAGCGTCGCTGAACCTCAGCGGCGCCCACTACGTTGCCGCAGCCACTCTGGCCCACGTCCACGGCGACCTCACCCTGGCCGGCCAGCGCACCCAGCTCGACGACTACATCGACGAGATCAATGCCCTGCGCGAGCAGGTCACCGCCATCGGCCGCAACGTCAACCAGATCGCCAAGAAGCTCAACTCCGGCGGCCATCCACACCCTGGGGACAGCGCCCTCCTCGCCCAGACCGACCGGAGCCTGAACGCCGTGGGTGAGGCCGTGCGCCGCATCGCCACCGCCGCGAACCAGGCCGTCAGCCACAAGGCGGCCCGATGATCGCGAAGATCACCGGAGGCAAGGACACCGCCAACCTGATCCGCTACCTCTACGACACGAAGAAGAAGGGCCACACCAACCCGCACCTGGTCGCCTCCTGGGACGGCTTCGCCCCCGACCCCGGCCGCACCCCCGATTTCGACGCCACGAAGCGAGCTCTCGTCGCCGACCTCGACCTGCACGTCAAACAGGCCGCGAGGCTCGGCCGGGCACCCGAGAAGCACGTGTGGCACTGCTCGATCCGCGCCACCAAGACCGACCGCCACCTCAGCGACGAGGAATGGGGCGACATCGCCCGCCGGATCGTCGCCGCAACCGGCATCGCACCCGACGGCGATCCGGACGGCTGCCGCTGGGTCGCCGTCCGCCACGCCCCCGACCACATCCACATCGCCGCCAGCACAGTTCGCGCCGACCTGCGCACCGCCCGGCACTGGAACGACTACCTCACTACCGACCGCGAACTCGCAGCCGTCCAAAAGGAGTACGGTCTCTTCCAGGCCATACGCGGGGATCGCACAGCCGCGAAACGGCCCACCCGTGCCGAGCAAGAGAAGGCCAAGCGCGCAGGCCAAGCCCGCACCGCCCGCGAACACCTGCGCACCACCGTGCGCACCGCCGTGGCCGCCGCCACCAGCACCGAGGAGTTCGTCCACCTGCTGGAGCACACCGACGGCATCCTCGTGCACATCAAGCACTTCCCGTCCGGTGATGTACGCGGCTACACCGTCGCCCTCGACCACGACGTCAACGCCCAGCAGGAGCTGATCTGGTACTCCGGCTCCGAACTCTCCCCCGACCTGTCCCTCCCCAAGATCCGCAAGCGTCTAGAAGCCACCGAACCCCAGCACAGCCCCCGTCGGGTCAACCCGTGGCACCAGGCAACCGCCGCCGCGGAACGCATCCCCCACCACCTCGACGGCGATGACGATGCAGCCGCTCAGGCCCACCTGGCCGCCTTCGGCGAAGCCCTCGACGCCCTGCCGATGCGCGCACCCCAGGGGATTCGTCCCCAGCTATGGCAGGCAGCCGAGGCGTTCGAGCGCGCCACCCGCTCCCGCGTCCAGGCCGAGCACCAGCACGCCCGCGCCCTGCGTAGCGCCGTACGAGCCATGGTCCGCGAGCCCGCCCCCAAGGACGGCACGCTGCTGGCGATGTTCCTCGACGCCGCGATCCTCGCCGTCATCGCCGCCGCCCGCTGGCACCAGCTCCGCCACCACGACCAACAGGTGGCCGCAGCCCACCAGACCCTGATCCACCTGCAAGCCGCCTCCGAGCAGACAGCCACCGCACCCCTGACCGCCCTCGCCCAGCGCCGGCCACCCCAGCAGATCGTGGAACGGCACATCCTCCTCATCCGACAGGCCATGCCTGCCCACGCCGAGCAGGTGGTCGAGGACCCGGCCTTCGACGCCCTCACCGCCGCCCTCGCAACCGCCGAGAAAGCCGGGCATGATCCGAAGCAGCTACTGCAGCAGGCCACCGACGAACGGGCGCTCAACGACGCCCGCAGCCCTGCACGGGTACTGACCTGGCGCACCGAGCGGCTCAGCACCAGGCCGGTTCCGAGCGACCGTGCACGAGTGGCACGGATGCGGAGCGCGGCACGGCGGCAAGGCACATCGGTCAGCCCGGCAGCGGTCGCGGCCTCGCAGCCACAGCCGCCACAGGCACGTCGACGCTGATCACACCCGCTTCCGTACCCGAAGCGGGTGTCAGGCCGCGCACCCCAGCGCATCATGGGCGAACGCGAGAGCCCGGAATCGAGCTCCCACAGCGTCGGGACCGCGGAAGGCCAGCGCCCGCAGAGCACTGACCTGTCGCCCCGAGGCCCACAGCCCAGTGGCCGGGGAGAGAAACGGGACGACGGCTACGCCCAGCTCGGTGAAGGGCGCGTGGTCCAGGTAGGTCATGCCGCCGGTGCCGCACAGGTACGCGCGTGCACCGGCGGCGTCGGCCAGGTCGGCCAGCCGCTCGGACCGGCCCGTGCGTGCGGGCAAGGCGCTGCTGGTGAAGACCTGTCCTCGCCAGCCGAGCAGTTCGAGCAGGGCGCGAGTCGAGGCCGTGGCGACCGGCGCGACCCTTCCTGTGTCGAACGCATTCCAGACCGGCTGAAGGGCACGGTCGAGTGCGGGCCAGTGAGGGCTGGTCCCGTACTGCTGGCGCAGGATCGACGAGGCTCTGCGCCGGGCCGCAACAGGATCGGCGATCAGAGCGTCTCTGATGAGAGTGGCACGCCCGGAGGGGCGGTGAGTGGGGATGGTCAGCCACCGGTTCGAACCAAGGCCGTCGAGCGTGGCGATACGGGTGCGGTTCTGGTAGTCGCGGCGGGCGAACTGCACGTCGTCCAGGACGATCCAGTGGTCCGCCGCGAACAGCTTGGCCAGCGTGGTCAGCCGGGGCATGAAGTTGGGCTGGTGGATGGCGCACAGGCCGCCCGGGGAGGAGCGTTCAGGAAGCGATGAGGCGGCTGGTGAAGCCGGCGTGGATGAGGGATTCGTACGCGGCATGCACGTCCTCCGGGACCTCCTGCTCGATGGCGAACCCGAGCTTCGGATACTCGATCACCCGCTGGAGGTCGCCGACGAGCATGTCCACCACGAGCTTCTCGTCTCCGATGGACTTGAGGTAGTCGTCGAACTCCAGGGTTTCCGAGGCGCACACCATCTCGGCCTCGGGCCACAGCTTGCGGGCGGTGGCGTACGACCGCCGTTCCATGTAGGGCTTGGAGACCAGCAGCACCTTCTTCGGGGTGATGCTGGCGGCGGCCAGGACCTCGCGGGCGAGGGTGATGTTCTGTCCGGTGTTCGCGGCGTGGGGCTCCAGCAGAATCGCGGAGGCGGGGACATCGAGGTCGATGGCGTGCTCGCGGAAGTGGACCGCTTCGCCGCGGGGGAAGACCTTGGCGGTGGTCGGGCTGTTGCCGCCGGTGAAGACCAGCGTGGGGAAGAGACCCGCGTGGTACAGCTCGGCGGCGCGCGTGGCCACCCCCAGGTCGTGGCTGCCCAGGCCGATCGCCACGTCCACGGGGCAGGCCTGGTGGTGCATCTGGTGGTAGTCCCAGATCGCCTTGGCCTGGTGCCACTGGTCTTCGGTGATGGCTTGCTGGTTGTCACTCACGCGTTCGTCTCCCTGATCACCGTCGGCGAGGCCCCGGGCGGCCCCTCACTGCCGGCCTTGACGTTCTCGATACTGCGCAGTTGGTGCACGAGGCCGTACTGCGCGGCCGTCCGAGCGGCCTGGCCGAGAACGCGTAGCCCATCATCGCGGGTCGCCACGTCGGAGAGCAGGATGTGGCCGTGAGCGGTGTCCAGTCGTACACGTTGCATCGGTGAGTCGGTGCTCCCGCTACTTCGGGCGATGTCGATGAAGTGCAGGGCCTGGGTGAGGTCTCCGACGCCCCGGCGGGCCAGGGCTAGCTTCTGATGGGCCACCGACCAGTCGTCGGGTTCGGTGAGGTCTTCGAACTCACGGGTCGCGGCCCGCATCACGCGGGTCGCGTAGTCGTGGTTGCCGTCCTTGCTGAGTGCCGTGCCCACCCACAGGCGGGCTCTGGCCCGGTCACGGCGAGAGAGCCGGTCGTCGACAGCGAGCGTCTCGTACGTACGGGCCGACGCCTCCAGGTCACCGGACATCTCCGCGACGACCGCGAGGGACAGATCGAGCTGGGCGACGCGGCGGGGGATGTCGAGCTGGGTGAAGATCGAGCGCGCGCCCGCGTAGGAGTGGCGTGCGGACAGTGGTCCGAGCACGGCGCCCCGATCACGCTTGAGGTCTCCGAGTAACGCGGTGGAGCGGGCGTAGAGGTACAGGCCCTTGTCGTCGAGTTCGGCGGCCGTGAAACGGTTGAGCCATCGGCCCAGCAGGTTGTCCGCGAAGGTGAAGTTCTGCCGGGACAAGGCGACAACGGCACGATCCAGGTCGTCGGTCCACGACTCGTACTCCCAGGCTCTGGGTCCGGCAGCCGTCACCCGGCGCCCGGCTGCCGGCTGCCCGGGACCGGCCATTTCCGACAGGAGCGTTTCGAAGCGCAGGTGCACGGAGGCATCGGCGCGGCCGAGCGCGGTGTCGAGAATGGCCTGGGTGTCGGGGCGGGGCTCGGTCGCGGACCGGAGCTTTTCCCACTTCGAGATGGTCGCGACGGCGAGACCGAGTCGCTCGGCGAAAGCCCGCACACTCAGGCGGAGGGCGAGCCGCAAGGCTCTGGCCTCCAGGCCGGTCCAATGGTGCACGGTCGCCACGCGTCGCTCCCTTCCACCAGCCATGGAAGCAGAAGCGTGCGGCCGGTGGGGCGGAAGTAGAGCGCAAGTGGAACAGCGGGCGATTCCCTGCGCGTTGGGGTACGGCGACGCTCAAGGGGTCACTCTTTCGCCGAGTCCCTTGGACGGTCACCAGCATGGAACTCCTTACCGAGCACCGCCCGGTCAACGGGCCCGTCGTCTACGGCTTCCTGCGGCTGGTCGGCGTCTCTGTAGCCCGTCAAACGGCGTTACAGGCGTCACTGACGGAGTACTGCCGGATCCATGAGCTGCAGCTCTCCGGCGTCTTCAAGGACAGGCGCGCGACGACCGATCCGACCTCCACCGCCTTCACCGGTCTGCTGGACGCGCTGGCCCTTCCCGATGTCTACGGCGTCATCGTCCCCGCCCTGTCCCACCTGGGACCGAAGCACCTCGCCACCGAACGCACGCGCCGTATCGAGGCCACCGGCGCCCGCCTGCTGCTGGCCCGCCGTCCCCGCATCGGACCCGTCCACGTACCTCGCCACCAGATCGCCCACCGCCGCTTCCCCGCACCACTTCGCCCCCTGAGCACGGAGTCATGAGGCACCCCATGCCCGAGTCGCTTCAGCAGTTCTTCGACGCTCGACACCAGTCCGTCCGCAAGGCAAGGGAGTTCGCCACCCGGGCGCTGGACGGCTGGGGCCTGACGAGCCGCACCGAGGACATCCGCCTGTGCGTCTCCGAACTCGCCACGAACGCCGTCGTCCACGGCACCGCCCGCGGGCACGGCTTCCTCGTCCGGCTCGACATCGACGACAACTGCGTACGCCTGGAAGTGCACGACAGCCGTCGCCAGCAGCCCGTCGTACGCGAGCCGGCCGTCACAGACACCTCCGGGAGGGGCCTGATGTTAGTGGCCGCGCTCTCCGACGATTGGGGAGTGAAGGACCGTACCCCGCTCGGAAAGGTCATCTGGTCCTGCTTCAAGACCGCGGGCGACGACGCAACCCCGATCAGCCCTCCCGGCTCAGACCGCGACGACCGCCCTGTGGAGGTCCGATGACCACAACCGACACACCGGATCGGGCTGCGCCTGCCGCAGCAAGCACGCGTCTCGTGGCCAGCCCGTTCCTCGCCCAGCACCTCCTTCTTCAGCCAGGCCGTGCGGTCGGTGTGCGCATTCCTGAAATCCGCTACGAGGAGCTGCGCGCCGCGAGCCACGGGGGAGACCCCCTGCCCGCCTGGCTTGCCGATGCCGCGCGGCAGGCGTGGGGCATCGAACTGCCTGACGGGCCGGTCGGCGATCTCGTCCTCGTCCGCGAGCGTTCGCCGTACGGGTACGCGAAGGCATCCTGGGAGATCAACCTCGGCTGCGACTACGACTGCGAGTTCTGCTCCCTCGGCGAGAAGCGCTTCGAGGGCCTGGACTGGACGGGCAAACAGCAGCTCCTGCGGACGATGCGGGACGCGGGGGTGCTCTGGCTGCAGATCACGGGCGGCGAGGCACTGATCGACCGCGAGTTCGGCGCGGCCTACGAGTACGCCCACCAGCTCGGGATGATGGTGCAGGTCTCCTCGAACGGCTCGTCCCTGCGCAAGCAGCCCATCCGCGACATGTTCGCCCGCCACCGGCCCTACCGGCTCACCCTCAGCGTCTACGGCGCCAGCGCTGGCACGTACGACAAGGTCACCCGCAACCGCGGCGCGTTCGACCGGTTCATCCAGGGCCTCGACGCCACCCACCACGATCAGCTGCCGGTCCGGCTCAACGTGATCGTGTCCGACGACAACGCACACGAACTCGACGCCATGGTCGCCCTGTGCGAGCGCTATGGCTTCCCGCACCAGGTCTTCACCAACATGTCGCCGACCATCGACGGCGAGGCGAACCCACTGGCGACCCAGGCCGAGGGCCACATCAAGGCCCGCAGCGTCTTCGCCGGCTGCAACGCGGGCCGGACCTTCTTCCACGTGAACCCGCACGGGATCGCGTCCGTCTGCAAGGTCGGCCGCGACCCGAGCGTGAACCTCGTGACCGAGGGCGTCGCCGCCCTCCCCCGGCTCGGCGCCATCGCCGAGTCCCTACAGCTCCGCACCGGTGGATGCTCCGGCTGCACGAAGGTCGGCACCTGCCGTACCTGCCGGCCGCTGGCCAAGCTCTACCAGGAGGCGGGGGACCGTCGAGAGCTCTACTGCCAACACGGAGGCTACGGATCATGACCCCACCCACCACAACCCTCACCCCGCCACGCGAACCGGTGCTGCTCACCATCGGACGGCGCCCCACCGATGGTGCAACCGGCGCCCTGGCCGTGCCACTTCCGGCCGCAGCCATCCGTGACGACGAGGTCCAGATCATCGCCGACCTGGACGAGGCCGCCGAAGGCGCCGAGTGCAGCTGCTCGGCCGGCGACGACCAGCCGTACTAGACACACCGCAGGCGGGCGCCGCACCGCTCGCGTACGCGCCCCATGAGTGCCGCCCCGGTCATACCCTGTCTGGGGCGGCACTCCCTTGTCTCCGAGCCCCATGAGGAACCGCGCGTGTCCATGTCTCGCATTCCCTTCGAGCAGCTCCCCGCCGACGTCCGCCAAGCTGTCACCGACAAGACCGGCCCCGTGCATCAGGCGGTGACCATGACCGGCGGCATGAACTCCGGCGTCGCCTCCGTCCTGGAGACCGAGAGCGGTAGCGTTTTCGTGAAGGGCATCGCGAGTGATCATCCGCAGGTCGCAGCACAGCGCCGCGAGGCGGAGATCGCCCCCCACCTGCCCACGTCCTGTCCCCGCCTGTACTGGCACCTGGAAGTCGGTGGATGGAGCCTTCTCGGATACGAGGTCCTCAGCGGTCGCCACGCCGACTACAGCCCCAGCTCGGCCGACTTGGAGCTCGTAGAAGCCGCGCTCACCGAACTGCAACGGATCACCGTTCCGGCCGACATCGAGATCAAGGACGCGGTGGACCGCTGGGCGGACTACGCTCCGCCCGGAACGCTCCAGCACTTCACCGGCAACACCCTGCTGCACACCGATTTCGCACCGCACAATGTCCTGATCGCCGACGGGCGTGCCCGTCTCATCGACTGGGCGTGGCCTACGCGCGGGGCGGCGTGGATCGATCCAGGCGCCTTGGCGCTGAGGCTCATGGAGGCTGGCCACCCGGCGGAGGACGCGATCGTGTTCGCAGGCCGCTTCCCGTCGTGGCGGAACACCGATCCGGAGGCACTGGCGGCATTCGGTTCCGCATCTGCGGCGCTGTGGCGAGAAATCGCCCAGGAGGATCCAACGCCCTGGAAGCAGCGGATGGCCAAGCGGGCCGCTGCGTTCAGGCTCGTGCTCCTCAGCGGGTCCACGCCCGCCGTCGGATCTACCTCGTCTTGAACTCGATCTTTCCGGTACTCATGAGGAAGTTCCCACTCGAGTACAGCGAGGGTCGGGCCCCAACGTGGTTTCCGCTGTACTTCTCCACATGCCGGATCTCCACCCCGCCTGGACCATTGAATTCGATCAAGGCAATGGCGACCCAGCAGGACAGGTTTCGGTTGTTGAACAAGGGCACCGTCACCGCTGACCCGCGCCCATCCGTGACCACCACCTGAGCGCCGTACGACTTCCGGTCGCTTGCCTTCGCCTGAAGCAAGCAGTTCCTGGCTGCCTGCTTACGCGGTGGGTGGGATTCAGTGAAACGTCCAGGGGTGGCTAGCCCGCGGTGAGATCGCCGGAGAGGCTGATCTCGATGGGGCGCTTCAGCTTGCTGCCGTATTTCCAGTCCAGGACGCCGTCGTGTTGGAGGCGCCCGACGACGATGCCTGGGGCGATGCCAGCCCGGCGGGCGAAGGCTGTGATGTTGGTGAAGGGCATGGGGCGCTGGGCAAGTTGCTTGTAGGCGGCCGCGTGCTCGGGCGGGATGAGGGTTTCCCTGGCGAAGGCGTCTGCTTCGTCCTCGCTGCGGTCTCCTTCGGGGGTCGTGTCGTCGTCACGGCTTGTGTTGTCGATGAAAGTGAGGCGTTTGCCGTGCAGGAGGACATGGCCGAGCTCGTGGAACACGGTGAACCAGAAATGGTCGTCCTTCTTGAACCGGCCGCTGAGGGCGACTCCGACCTTTTCCGGGGTGAGCCATCGGGTGACGCCGGAGACGCGACTGTTGGGGGGCGCGGCAACGAACACCACCGCGACGCCGGCTCGGGCGCACAGGCGCGGGATTTCGGTGCGCCAGACGGCGGGTTCCTTGACGGTCAGGGCTCGCAGCTGGGGAAGTAGCTCAAGCAGGGCCGCGCGGTCGTAGGGTGCGCAGGGGATTTCGCGTGCTCTGAGTTCGGCCTGGCGCAGCCAGACGGCGGTGGCGTAGTCGTCCGGCGTGAGGACGGTGGAACGCCGGAAGGCAGTCCGGTAGCTGCCCCACACGTTCTCTGCAACCTCGGGGTCGGCGACCCCGAAGAACGCCAGCAGATGCTCGAGATTGTCCACCGTGCGCTCTTTGGTCGGCAGGATGCCCCGCTTGACCAACTCTTGCAGGGAGAAGCGGTCGAGCCAGTCGAGGCGGTGGCTGAGGGCTTCACGGCTCTGGGTGCGGCTGACATGGGTGCGCCAGGCGGCTTCCATCTGGTTCCACAGCGAAGCCGGGATTCCGACGGCCCGCTCCAGCAGAAGAGCAGTCTCGGGGGTGAGGACAGCGCTGCCCTGAACGATCTGGTTGACGTGCTTGGTCGACAGCCCGGTGCGGCGGGCAAGGTCCGCCTGGGGGATACCAAGGGCGTCGAGCTGTTCTTTCAGGGTGTCGCCCGGAGGCAGGACTTCATCCGGTGCGAACGGGTGCGGGGCGGAGGGCGGAGTCACGTGAGTGCCTCTCGGTCGGCGAGGCTGCGGGGCGGGCCTGGTGGCGGGATCAGGGGCGGTGGATCGCTGCGACGATCACAGCGCGTACGGCGTGCTCGTTGAGGGTGCCGTCGTCGAGGGTGCCGGGCGGGTCGTCGCGCGGGCGGACCACGAGATCGCCGTGATCACCGAGCGACACCAGCAGAGTGAAGCAGTCCCCGTTGGCTGCGGGCCGCAGCCGCGCGGCCGCAACGTGGCGCAGGTCAGCCAGGTGGTGGGCGGCCTCCATCTGGCCAAGACGCCGGAGCAGGGTGGTCGCCCCATCGGGGCCTAAACGGTCCCTGCGGGCAGGGCCACTGTTGCAGACACGGGCGAGCTCGGCGTCCTCGAAGACGATCTCCACCAGCGACCTCAGAATCCTTTTCCGTGTACCTACTGCTTCCATGCTATCCTCCCGATCAAGGTACACAAGATTTCATATACCTACTGGGTAAATGAAACTCTGGAGTAGGGTGTGGCGTGTGTTCCCGCAGGCCACCGCAGAAGATCGGAAGGACAGCCCATGGCAGGCAAGAGCAGCGCATCCAACGGCAAGCGGGGCCGCAGTGCCATCACGGGCCGGTTCGTGAAGCAGGCCACCGTGAAGCGGCACCCGAAGACAACGACCAACGAGAGCATCGGCAAGGGCGGCAGGAAGAAGTAGGCCGCCAGCCCCTCACGACGGACCTCGCATTGTCAGTGGTGTGAGGCAGGCTCAGCAGACCAATGCAGTCACGACCAGACCGGAGGGCCCGATGGCTCACCTCAAGCAGCAGTTCAAGGACGCGCTGAGCTCCATCGAGCCCGGCGACGACAAGACCAACGCGCCAGAGGCGCATCGCCTCGTCCGTGACGCCCTCAAGGCTGACTCCAAGCTCGCCGAGTACGGCGTCAGCCCGATCCTGATCGGCTCCTACAAGCGCAACGTGTCGATCCGCAGGATCAAGGACGTCGACGTGTTCGTGCGCCTGCCCGATGTTCCGAGCGACGTCACGTCGACGGACATCCTCGACAGGTTCTTCAAGGTCCTGCATGCAGAGTTCGGCACCGACGCCGACGGGCACCGGCGCACCAAGCGTCAGGACCGGAGCCTGCAGGTCTCCTTCCCGGAGTACGACCTCTACGTCGACGCGGTGCCCGCCCGCCCCTACGGCGACGGAACCTGGGAGATCCCCCAGAAGGGCGACGAGAACGAGTGGGTGCGCACCAACCCAGACGGGCTGACGGACCTCTCGAGCACGATGAACGCGGACCACGACGAGTACTACGTACCGACCGTCAAACTGCTTCGCCAGACTCGTCGCGCCCTGCTCGGCACGAAGAAGCCCGGCGGATTCTTCATTGAAATGGCCGCCTACCAGGCGTTCGACTCAGGCGCAGTCTCGGGCAACGACCAGGCGGAGTACTACGTCTCCGCTCTCCGGGAGGTCAGCAAGATCATAGAAAACTTCGTGACCTACGGCATCGCGGTGACCGACCCGACCCTGCCCGGACACACCATCCACATCCGGGCGACCGACGATGAACTGGACACCGCGCGTACGCGGTTCAACGACGCCGCGACGTCGGCAGAAGCTGCGCTCGCCGAGGAGGACGCGGGCAAGGCCGCGCTGGCGTTCCGGAAACTGCTGGGAAAGAACGGCGATGGAGATACGGTCTTCCCGATGCCCCCCGGCTTCAACGAGGACGGCAGCAAGAAGGCATCCGCGATCTCGCCCGGCGCCCGCGTCGTTCCTGCCGGCAAGAGGACCTTCGGGTGACCTCTGTCAGCTTCGACGAGTACGTCGCCTACGCGCGGCTGCACTTCGAGGAGGGCCTGATCCGCGCTGGGTTCCACGAGGTGGAAGCAGGGTGGGAAGGGCCTGTCCCGCACTTGGCGGGCACGACCCGTGTAGTGATCGACCTGCCGCCCCGCTTCCCGTTTCGACCGCCGAGGGTGGTGCCGGTCGATCACGACGCGGTGCCCTGGTCCTGGCACCGTGACTCGGACGGCGCGCTGTGCCTGGTTGCTGAAGAAGATCACGACGGGTTGTGGTGGATGGAGGCACCGGCGTTCCTCGAACACGTCACAGCATGGTTCGAACACGCGGACACCGGATGGACGGACGATCGGCCCGACCTCGACCTCGACCGGTACTTCCATCAGTCCGCGGACCGGCGCCTCTACCTCTACGACGACCTCGGGCAGTACCTCAACCGCTCCGTCCGCTTCAGCCCGGCCAGCAACAACACGATGCGGATCAGACACGGCATCCGTCCCAGGAAGGCCCTCAAGCACAGCAAGGACCGCTTTGGGTTCGTGGCAGATCTCGGCGAGGTCGACGTGCCGCCGCGAACCTGGGCAGACATCTGTGCGCGGCTCGGCTCGAACGCGGATCTGGAGCGCAGAATTCGCCAGCAGTCGGTCGCGGTCGTCGTGCTGGTTTACCGACGAGGCACTCACGAGGGCGCGCTCGTGCTGGACGTAACGCCCACGAAGGAGGGCGGCACGGCCGTCACACGTCTACGCTCAGGCGCAGACACCGAGGCCGCCCGGTCCGCTCGCGCAGGCGTCCTCGCTACCGAACTGTGTGAATCCAAGGTTGCCGTGGTCGGTGTCGGCGCTTTGGGCTCGTTCATCGCCGACATGCTGGTGCGCTCCGGTGTCCGTCACCTCACTCTCATCGACGATGATGTGGTCATGCCGGGAAACCTCGTCCGCCACCTCGTCGGCCCCGACGCAGTCGGACTGCCGAAAGCCGAAGCGGTCAAGCGACACCTCGTCAGGCACAACGAGGCGCCGGCCGCAGGCATCGACACCATTAATAGCGCCCTTACCTCGGGTGCCGACGCGGTCGACCATTTGCGGAACCACGACCTCGTCGTGAACGCCACCGCCGACTTCGTCACCACCGCGCTCCTGCATGTAAGCGCCCTGACAATGGGCACACGGGTCGTGTCCGCGGCGCTTCAAAACGACGGCAGGACCTATCGCATCGACGTACTGCCACCGATCGACGCCGCAGCACCGCTGCCGCCTTCGACGACCAGAGCCGGCACCGAGGCGCCGCAACTGTTCGAAGCAGGCTGCGGAAGCCCGATCTCCCCAACGCCGCCCCACGCGGTGATCGAGGCAGCAGCGGCAACCGTCCGCCACGCCGTCGGACTCCTCGTGGATCGCCCCCTCCATCCTGCAGGGGAAACGCGCCACCTCCACTCCGCGCCACAAGGGAGCCACCACCAGTGACCCGGCCGGCACCACGGATCGAGCTGCGCCAGGCGGCATACGAGGTCATCGCGTCCGCGACCGCGCAGCAGCTGCCGCGGGAAACGGGTGGCATCCTCCTCGGCTATCAGGAAGACGCCAACGTCGTTGTCACCCATGCCCTCGTGGTCGACGAACAAGGAGCGTCCACCCACAGGTACGTGCGCGATGACGTCAAGGCGAACACTCTGCTCGCAGAGTTCCTGGCCCAGCGAGCGGACGACGATCCAACCGGCTACGTCGGCGAGTGGCACAGCCATCCCGCACCGTCCGGACCGAGCCCGACGGACCTTGCCGCGATGCGGGCAATGGCCCGGGAGTACGACGGCCCGATCGCGCTCCTCGTTTACGCTCCCGGCGGGACGGACCCCTTCTCCGGACTGATCACCCGGCGCCAACGATGGGGACGCGTCACCGGCAAGGCAGCAACGGTCCTTCCGCCACCACAGAGATTCAAGGAGCTGGGGCCACTGCCCAAGGGCGCAGTCCGGCCTGACGGTGCGGTGTTCATCTCCTACCGGCAGTCTGACGGGTCCCCGCAGGCCGAGTCGATTGAGAATCTGCTCAGGGCAGCCGGTCTCGTCGTGTGGAGAGACCATACCGACCTGCGCGCGGGCACAACGACCGATCGCCTCGAACAAGCCCTGACCCAAGGGCTTTCAGCAGCCGTGCTCGTCGTGACACCGGACATCGTCCACAGCGACATCGTCCGAGAACGTGAGCTGCCTCGGCTACTGCAACTGGACGAGGACCCCGCCTTCAGTCTGTGCATCGCGAACAAGACCGCCAGAGCGGGAAGCGACACACGGTGCGACTACGGCGCACCGGACCGACTCCTAAGACTCGCTCCCTCCCGGACCCTCGCCGACAAGAAGCAAAGCAACATGCTCCAGGCGTCCGGCGAGAGCGAGATAGTGCGCGACCTGCTGATGCACCGAGTCGAACAACGCAAGCCCGCCATTCACAGCCAGAACCGCGCCTTCACGATCCGAGTCCAGACCCGCCCCGCGCCCTTCGCCATGGACGCGGGCGAGGACGACCTGCACATCCGCATCAGGGCCGCCAGCGACGGGCGTCTGCCGCTGCGAGAGGGACTTCAGCTCCTGCAGACCACACTGCCCTTGACCAGCGACGCCGTCTATGCCGCCAGCGCGCAAACCGTACGCATCTTTGGCGGAGCTCACCTGTCGGTAGCCCTGGCCTTGGGGGCCGCCCTGCCCGAGACCAAGATCGGCAATGTCGAGGTGGTCGACACCCGCGGCGCTCAGTGGACGTCTGCAGAAAGTGGTGACGACCCACTGATCAGCGAACTTCATACGCAACCAGTTGACCTCGAACAAGCGCAGACACCCGACAGCCACGACCGCGTCGCGATCTTCCTCAGCCTGACTGCCAGTCCAGATCAGACCGCATTCGAGCAGCTCCTGCACGAGTCCAGCGACGGCTTCGCCGCGGCCGCCGTGATCTCCGTCGCCGGCGAAGACCGACTCGACCCGCGCGAGGCCGCACGCCTCAGCACGGCTGCCTCGCAACAGATCAAAGCTCTTGCCGCACACAGCGGCCGTGCGGAGGTGCATCTCGCTTTCCACGGCCCCTACACGATGGCTCTACTCGTAGGGCGATACCTCAACACACTGCGCACCGTCGTCTACGAGTGGGACGGTGCGACCCCTGGGAGGCCCCGCTACACCCCAGCTCTCGTGCTTGAGCCAGGTGTCAGCGGCGGACCGATCACAGAGGTCCTGCTCGCCCAATAGGCGTGGCGATGCACGCGCAGCATGCCAGCCGGTCTTACTCCGCCTGGCTGGAGCTGGAGCGGAGCGCCACGGGAATGTTGCTGAGCCAGGCAATGATCCGAATGAGGTTGATCGCGGCTCGAGTGAGCTGGTGCTGAAGGCTGGTATTGGCCATGCCGCAGAAGCGAGGTCTACGAAGACTCGATGGGTTGGTCCTCGTCCCAGTAGAGCCAGACAGGCCGGTCGTCGTCGATGTGGCCGTTCCGTTCTCCGTCTTGGCCGATCACCGCGAGGAAGCCGCACATCTTCACGGATTCGGACGTCATCCGATCCTTCTCGCGTCGGAACGCCGAGGACCGCGAAAGCCCGCGCCATCGCAGCGGGACGAGGAGTCCGCCGACGGCGAGTTGGTCCCACCAAGTTCCGGAGAGGTCCCACATGCCGACGGCGACGATCATGCGGCAGTAGGAACTGAACTCCTCGGCGCCTAGAGCACCGTCCCCCGTGACCACGCGAAGGTCACCGTATCGGTTCGCGTCCAGCATCGGGCGGGTGTAGGCGGTCACGTCGGGGGCAATGTCGCACGTGGGACCTGCCCGGAAGGTCCGGCGAGGTGTTTGAGCAGGGCATCGTTCACGCGCCCAGACCCTGCGCGGCCCAGGGCGGCTGCCTAACCTGGCGAGTCGCTAAAGCCGGTCCAGGTCCGCTCCTCGACGTCGTAGTCGATGTGTGAGACGTTCGGGACGAGGGCGGCAGGCTGCACCGCGATTATGCGGGACATAGGGGGCTTCCACCGCCCAGGCGAAGACCGTCGCCATCCGGAATGGCTGCCCGTCTCAGATGTCACTGGCCTGACTTTTAGCGTTTCTGCGTGCCGCGCGGTTCACGGGCACATTGCGTCTACGGTTTCCATCGAAGCGCCACTTCTGTGACTGCTGACGGGCCAGTGCGGTGAGCATGTCTGCGGCTTGCTTCGTCTCGTAATGGTTGATGCCGAGCACGTCGCGGCGAGCAACGAGCACCTTCCTCATCTCCGCACGGGCCACAGAGGGAAAGCCGAGGACCGCCCAACAGAATGCCCAGTTGTAGTGAGTGCGGAGGGTGGACGGGTGCCGCGCGCCCAGGTTGCGTTGCTCCTCATTGAGGATCCGGCGCCACCCTTGATGGGCTTCCACATGCTGGCCGCGCTGTGCCGCGATGTGCACCCTCTCGTGCCGGGTGGACAGTAGATCGGTGAGGCGACCTTGTAGTCCCTGTGTTTCGTACTCCGCTTCCACCTCGCTGAGGAGCGGCTCGGCCTGATCGACTTCCCCGATTTCCACCAGAATTTGACCCACCTGATGCCGGGTCTGTAGCGTTTTATAGTGATCTTTCCCTAGTAGATCCCGCTCGGCAAGCCAGATGTCCATGAGATCCGTGAAGGCCCTGATTGAGTTTCCCTGCAGGCTGTGGATGGACGCGATGTCATATCGAGTGACAAGGACTGACGGGTGCCAGGCAGGCAGGAAGGAGCGCTGCTGCCTCAGCACCTCCGACAGGACAGTAAGCGCCTGGTCGAGATGGCCGCGATGCCACAGAATGACGCCTAGTTCGTGGCGAATGATGGCCTGAGTGAAGGGCCCAGGCTCCAGGCGGTCCAAGGACTCGACGGCTCGACGAGAGTGATTTTCCGCCTCGTCTAGACGCCCTGACTGACGCAGAATGGTGGCGAAGTGATGATGGGCCTGCATGCCGAGGTACGGGAGATGCGGCTTATCGTCCATCTCCGCGCACAGTTCGCGTGCCATTTTCGCTCCCGACTCCAGGGAGCCAAGCTCCGAATGGATCGCGACGGCCAGCGCGCGGGCCACATGGAATTCGACGCTATCTGGTCCGCGCGAAGAGACGGCCAGGCGGCACGCGGCCGCAGACATGGTGTCGGCCTCATCCAAGCGTGACATGTTCCAGGCCCACTCCGCCGCGTTGAGTTCGACCAGATAACGGATTCGGTCATTGGGCGTGAAGGTGGCTAGTCGCGCACGAAGAGCCATAGCGCACTTGTGCGCGATGTCGTACCGGCCGACCATTCTCAGGTAACGGCTCAAGTACATGTGCGTATTAACGACGGTCTCGAACAATTCCTCGAGCGATGGGGGGAGTCGCCCGGCCACTGCCATCATGTGAGGAACCGCGAAGGGCCATTGGGCAGCGGCTTCTTGGTCCTCGGTGTCTCGCAGAGCCCCAAGGCAGCGGACTGCGGCGGCCCAAGTGCGGGCGCGGTGAGGGGACCGTTCCAGATGCACTGCGTTCACCTCGGCGACCAGCGGATGGACAATGACGCACCGGCGCCAGCTCATGTCACTCCTGCGGTGGTAGAACGCGTCGGCTTCCGCGGAGGGACCGTCGGAGTTCTCGTCTGCGACGTCGATCAAGCCGACGGCACTGAGAGCATTCAGCGCACGCTCCACGGCAACGCTGTCCCACCTGCCGGCTTCCAAGCGGTGGGTCCTTGCCAGCACTTTGGGCGACAGCAGGGCCACCGGTACTGGCCGGGATGCCCAACACGACAGGGTCCGCATGATCGGCCTGACCTGAGGTAAGCCCTGCTGTTCCAGCGCGTCCAGAGACACCTCCCAGGTCTGCATCACTAGGCTCCGGGCGTCTTCGATCGTGGACGAGTGCGGTGAAGTGGTGGCGGCCCGATCAACCACATTCGGGAAGTCACGGTCGAGCGCCTGACGGAAGGCTTTGAGGTCTTGGATGGGAGAGAAAGGCTGCGCCACGCAGAGTCCAGCAGCCCGCAACGCGAGGGGCACGCCGCCCAACCGCTCGGACAGTTCCCGTGCGGCGCCGCGCTCCGCAGGATCCGGTGCGGAACTGCCGGACAAAGCGAGCAGCATATCGGCGCCGTCTTCATGGTCAAGCGGGCCGAGCCTCTTCAACCGCGTACCGGGTGGCCAGACGTCCAGGTGCGCTTGGCGGGTGGTGACCAAAACCGCCCCGGACGCAGATGGCTCCAGCCAGTTGGGCCCCAAGTCCTGATGAAGCCGTGCGGGGTCGTCTGCATTATCGAAGACCAGCAGCCAGGGCTTCTCGCTGGCATGGAGGGCCTCCCAAGCAAGGTCCGCAGTATTCAGCCGATCCAGCAGTGTCTCGCCGCCCTCTGCACCCTGCGGGCAGAGCTTCGTTGCAATCTGCCGGAACGCTTCGCTTACCTCAGACCCGCCGGAAGCGTGAACCCACAGCACAGTCGCTCCGGCGCTCTGCGCGTAGTTAGCGAGGGTCAGAGCCAGAGCGGACTTCCCAATGCCGCCTAGGCCGCTGAGGACGGTAATGCAGCCCATCAGTGCTGCCAAGTCTCCGCCGCCCAGGTCGCGGAAGGCGGATTCTCGCCCGTGCAGTTGCGGCGGTCTGAGATTGACTGGTGGCCGCAGTGATACTGGAGGGGCACTGGGCGACTGCAAGCCGTTGAAGTGGACATTCACCGTCCCTGAGTCGAACACAAACTGGTCGCGACCCGCCTGAATGTTGGTGCCGCTCCCAGCGGACTCCGCGTTCTGCCTGATGTAGATGAGGCCGTCATCGCGATACCGCATTGCTCACTCCGCTTATCCGGCGCAGGACCCTGCAGGAGTCAGCCTCATAACCTGCGCCCTACTTGTTGACCAGTCACAGAGGTCAGTGACCAACGACGTTGTACTGGTCTCGCCCGGCCTGGAAGTTTGTGCCATGGTTAGCCTTGGCGGTCATCCGAATGGTCCTAGCTAGCAGTCGCTCCTGCACCGGATCGTCCGTGCTGACCGCAGCCAGCGCACGGCGCAGGGCAGCGGCGTCTGATTCGACGGACAGCAGTGGTGCGAGCCGCTGTTGCCAGGCATGTGCGAGATTCTGGACGGTCAGGGCATCTGATGCTCCCTGAATCAGGGTCGCTCGTGTCGCTTCCAGATCCGCAGCGATCGTCGCCATCTCGCCGGGGCGCAGACGGGCCCACAGTCCGAGAACAGCGCTTTTCGCGCTACTGAAAGCGGTCGACGCCATAAGGGCCACTACGGTGGTTCCCGCCGTTTGAATGAAAATGGACAGATCATCTTCCATAGCTAATCCCGGCGCTCGCTCTATACTGATCTTGCAGCATATTCTGATAGGCCGAAGCGGATTTTCTGGGCATTGCGTCATCTCGCGCCGTGTCGGCGCGGCCTGACGTTCACCCCGCTGTCGGCTCGTTGCCGGATCAGGGGGACGACTGTGAGGGCGTGCTAAGCACACCGCGCTGGTTCGGTGACTTGGCCTCCTCAGTCGGCGGGCGACGGTCATTCGCGATCACTGCGGTCACTGACCCGTGGACCGGATGGCTCGCTGGTGGTCCATTTGTGGTCGGTGTGATTCTCACAGCGGCCGGCAACTGCCTTTCATGCAGGTCACCATGCCTCGCCAACCTCGCTCCGTGGTTGCAGTCCTGGTTGCGTTCGCCGTCGTGCAAACTTGCTTGCGCTACGCAGCTCGGAACTAAGGCTTCGAAGGCAAAGCACTCCTCGCTGGGAGATTCCTGGGAGATGATCTTCTCCCAGAGGCCAACCGGAACCCTGCCGCACCATCTCAAAACACCTACCTGACCTGCACTTTTACAAGATTCGCAGGTGTCGATCCTCTTCGAACCTCATTCGGGACGAAGAGGTCGTGGGTTCAAATCCCGCCACCCCGACAGCTGAAACAGCAGATTAGGCACCGACTCACGTGAGTCGGTGCCTAATCTGTTTCTGCGTGTCGAAGATCCCGTCCATGACCACGCGCCGGTCTGGATCACGAGCCGGATCTGCTTCCGTCACATCTCCTCGGGCGGTCATGGCCCCGTACCCGAGTGCCCGACTGGCTGAGAGACTCCTACAGCGGGACGCCCCGGTCGGAGAGCAGCGAGCCGAAGCTGTGCCCAGTTCCCGAGGCGTCCGTCCGTCGGCGTTGGTCCCGTCGAGGCCCTTGCGCGCTTGGCGGAAGGCGCGGCGGGCGTTGGCGGCATCGAGCGGCTTGCCGACGGCCGAGGAGAAGGCGAGGCCGTGGTCCTCCCAGGTGTCATCGGCGGCGAGTCGATCCCAGTCCCGATCCTCGAACTTGCTGCCAGAGAGTTCCGACGCAGCGCGCCGGGACTTCCGGGTCGTGGTGTCTCCGCTCCTCCGGACCGAGCGCCACACGGCGATGTCCCTGGCATGCTGCTCCTGGAGGCCGCCCGTCAGGCCACCCTGGCCACGGCGCACCCACAGCCGAGTTCATCAGCGGTATGGACTCCGACTTCGTGAAGTACGCCGAGATGGACGCCCCCTGCCGACTGGAGCCGTGCCGACGGCGGAGCCCGGCCGGGTCCGGGTCGGCGCGCACCAGCACGGCCGGGAGATCTTCTCAGCCGTGGTCACGCCGGCCGCACGGCCCGCCCACTCCTCCCGCGCTGTCTGACGACCACGACCGCCACCCGCGCTGGCGGGGCACGGCCTGTGCGCGGGACTCGGTCCACCTCGGCAGCGGCGCTCGGGGCGAGCTACCCCGCGGACGAGTCGGTCCCCGTGGACAGGCCCGGCCCGGTGGACGGGTCGGCGGCGGTCCGTAGCGCCTCCAACAGCCTCCGCAGCGCGGGCTGTTCGAGTGCCGTCTCCCGTACAACGGCCGAGATGACCCGGAGCGGCTCGGGGTTACGGACCGGGCGCACGACGACACCGGGGTGCCGGTTGCGGAGTCCCAGCCTCGGCATCAGACCGACTCCGAGCCCGGCCGCGACGAATCCCTGGGCGGTGGCGTAGTCCTCGCTCCGGATCACGAAGTCCGGGCTGAAGCCCGCTGCCGCGCAGGAGTCGATCACCGGCTCCAGGCACGGGCCGGGCGGCTCACTGCCGACCCACTGTTCGCCGGAGAGCTCGTGCAGGTCGACGACCTCCCTGGCGGCAAGCACGTGACCGAGCGGCAGGACGGCGTCGTACGGATCGTCGAGGAGGTGGACGACCCGGAAGCCGGGGCCGACACGGTCCCGCGCCTGCACGACGACGGCCAGGTCGGTCCGGCCCGGCGCCACGTCGTGGAACGGCTCGTCCGCGTCGTTGAGTTCGAGGTCGATTCGGACGCCGGGATGCTCCGCCCGGACCCCGGCCAGAGCGGGCGCCACCAGCGTGGATCCCGCCGTGGCGAAGTAGCGGACCGCCAGACGGCCGGTCCGCCCGGCCCGGAGATCGGCGAGCGCCGTCTCGGCCTGGGAGACCGCCGCGCCGATCAGGGCCGCGTGCTCGGTCAGCAGCAGCCCCGCGGCCGTGGGGCGCACTCCCCGGCCGGCACGTTCGAGCAGGGGGGTGCCGGCCTGTTTCTCCAGGGCCGCCACCTGCTGACTGACGGCCGAAGGCGTGTAACCGAGATTGGCCGCGGCGGCGGTGACCGTGCCACTCGTGACCACCGCACGCAGGACTTGCAGTCGCCTCACATCGAGCATGTAGCACAGCTTAACAGAATGAGTAGAACCATTCGCTTGTCCGTAAGGCTCGGCTGAGGCACCTTCGAAGAGCGGGCACCGCCCCGCGACGACGGACGAACCCGGTGGAGGAAGCATCGTGAACAGCAGCGCACAGAGTCTGCGGGGCGGCCTGCGGGTGGCCGTGCTCGCCCTGCTCTGGGGTTCCACGTTCCTCTGGATCGAACTGGCACTGAGGGGGCTCTCACCGCTCCAGGTCACGTTCGTCCGGTGCGGGCTGGGAGCCCTCGTCCTCCTGGTCGCCTGCTACACGACGGGGCACCGGTTGCCCCGGGGCGCTGCCGTGTGGCGGCACATAGCGGTCGCGGCGTTCTTCTGCAATGCCCTCCCCTTCGCGCTGTTCAGCCTCGGTCAGCAGACCGTCGACTCCGGTCTCGCGGGCGCCCTCAACGCGACGACACCGCTCTGGTCGATCGCCCTCGGTCTGGCTCTCGGCTCGGAGCGGGGAATCCACCGGGTGCGGCTGACCGGTCTGCTGCTCGGCTTCGCGGGCACGATCGTCATCTTCGCCCCCTGGCAGACCACCGGCGGCGCCGGCTGGGGCGCCCTCGCCATCCTCGGCGCGGCCGCCAGTTACGCTGTCGCGTTCACCTACATGGGCCGCACGCTGGTCCGCAAGGGGACTCCGACCATCTCGCTCTCCGCGGCCCAACTCCTCGCCGCCACCGGGCTGACCAGCGTCGCGATGCCCGTCGGCGGGCTGGAGCGGATCCACCCCAGCCTCACGGTGGTGACGGCCGCCGTCGCCCTCAGCGTCCTCTGCACCGCGATCACCTTCCATCTCACCTACCGGATCATCAACGACGAGGGGGCCACCAACGCCGCCGTGGTCGGCTATCTGCTGCCCGTCGTCTCCGTGCTGCTCGGCGCCGTCGTCCTCGGCGAGGACCTCGGTATGCGGGTGGTGCTGGGTATGGCCGTCGTCCTGCTGGGGGTGTGGATGACTCGGCGGCCCGCCCCGGCGAACACCGGGAAGCCGGCACGCGGGGAAGCGGACTCCGCGGAACCTGCCGTCGGCGAACCCGGTCCCGCGGGCCGCGCAGCGGTCGCCGGGGTCCTGGCGGGTGCCGCCCCCGCCCCGGCGGCCACCACCTTGCCGGGGGAAGCCCGATGAGCGCCCGAGCACCGGAGCACCGGCTGTGGTCGGCACACCGCGACCTGATCGGAACGGCGGTTCGCACCGACCTCACCCACCCCTTCCGGCCGGGGCAGCCGCACTTCCCGGGGTTCGGGGACGAGCGGCGCGAGACGGTGTTCAGCCTGGAAGGGAGGCGACGGCTTCACCGTGCACCGCTACACACTGGGAAGGTACCCCCTCCAGCGCGACGTCCCGGTCGGAGAGCAGCGAGCCGAAGCTGTGCCCGGCTCCCGAGGCGTCCGTCCGTCGGCTTTATCCCGCTACGACAGAGGACGGCTGACTTGCGGTCAGGAGGTCCGCCACGAATTGCTTGACCATCAGCAGGGGTCGCACCTCTCCGGCGACAGCTCACGCGTGCTCAGCAGCACCGATACGGCGTCAGCGACTTGGCAGCGCTGGGTGCAGGCTCTAGCCATGCCGATCTGGAATCGCGTCTACCACTCTGCGGGCAGGCCCGAGCGCGACGACCACTTCGTGCAAGCCGACGTTGGTGGGCCCGAACACGGTGTTGTAGTCGCTGACATCGTCACCGACCTGTTTCGACCATGGCGCGAGCGTAGCGGAAGAATCCGTAACGCTTCATCGGCCAAGCCTGCTGTGAGACGAAGGGTGATGTGACACCGGGGCCGGCTGCCATCGGCGGCCGGTGCCGTGTTGTTCAGGTCGCGTCCTCCCACACCGCTTGCAGATCAGCGCACCGGACGGTGATCGACGCATCGGTGAGTGCGATCTCGTGCCGGCAACCGCCGTCCTCCTCGGGAAGGATCTCATCGAGAAGCACGGCGTCGGCGCTCATCCAGTCGATGGAGTTCTCATAGTCGATGGAGAAATGCGTCACGCCCGAATAGCTGATGCGCAGTCCGGAGTCGTGCTTGAACTGATTGGGCGTGAAGTCCAGGACCAGCCCGCCGCTCTTGTCGGTGGTGACGTGCACTTGGGCCAGTTCCAGGTCCTTGACACAACGGGTGGCACCCGCGATGTCGTAGTGGCCCGGATCGGTGGCGAAGGATCGGGCGCCCGGTGGCAGGTCGGGGCCAAGCCGCGGCAGCTCGGCGAGATAGGCCGTCGGATCCACCTCGAACCCGCCGTCGTCCCAGACTGCCTTGACGTACTTCATTTGCACCCTTCCGCGGCAAGAGGCGGTCGCCTCCATTTGTCTCCGGTGATGTCCTCGGTCCCTTTGTCGCCGATGCGACCGACTTTCCGCAATTCGTAAATCATCCGGCCCTTGATGGCGTTCTCCACCCCAGGCGGCACTTCTACTTCCGAGGCCTTGATCCCGTGCTTGTTGAACCACCCGTTGCTGTTGAACAGCCCAACCTCACGACCGGACTTGTCGTAGACGTGGATTTCCACGTCCCTTCCCTTGTTGCTCACCGGGAAGATGTCGCGTCGGCCTGTGTACCCCTGGCCGAAGTCCAGCGGGTTCTTCGGGCCCTTCCCGGCAAGGCCGAGATGGTCGCTCCAGCCCAGCGGGTTCGGGACGTAGGCGTGGTGATCGGGCGCCGGAACGAGACCCAGCGGGTCTGCGCTGACGTATCGCGCTGTCTCCGGGTCGTAGTACCGGTGGACGTTGTAGTGCAGGCCCGATTCGGAATCGGCGTACTGCCCCGGGAAACGCAAGGGACAGTCCACTCGTGGACCAGCCTCCTCCGGGGAGGGGAAGCGAGTCCCCCACAGGCCCGTACGGCGCTGCCAGACAAGATCTCCCGTAGCGGTGACCAATTCCATGGGCGTACCCACGACGTCGGTGACGACGGCGTACAGCCGGGCTCCCCGCTCCGGGTCCGACTCTTCCGCCAGCTGCGCCAGAGAAGAAGGATTGGCGGCCGTCGCGGTCGGTTTGTGGCACGTCTGGGCGACCGGACGAGGACCGTCCGGTGCGTAGTCCCAGGTGGTCACCCAGCCGTCCGGCGTGGTCTGCTCGGCCAGGGACAGGTCGTCCCAGGCGAAGTCCGTGCGGTCGGCCACAGAGCCGTCGGCGGCCACGCGGTGCTTGGAGAGGCGTCGGCCGAGCGGATCGTAGGCGTACCGCCATTGACTGCCGTCCGGGGCGACGACGCCCGTGAGACGGTCCTCAGCGTTCCACGCGTACCTCCAGACACGAGTCTGGCCGTTCAGGAGCTTGCGGGTCCTGCGGATGAGACGGCCTTCAGCGTCGTGTTCGTACGAGGTGCGACCGGCCGCGCGGATGAGCGTGCCCTCGAACCGGCGTTCACCATCCGCCTGGTGGTACGGCGATGTGGCGTGCACGAGGTTGCCCGCAGGATCGTAGGCGTAGTTCTCGCTCCAGCCGTGGGCGCGGACCGCGGTAACCCGGCCCATGTCGTCCAGTTCGAAGCGGCGGGTTCCAGAAGTCAGCTCCCGGATCTCGGTCACGTAGCCGTCGGCCCGGTGCGCGTACGTCCGGTGCTGCAGGACTCTGTCTGCGGCTGTGAGGCTCTGCTTGGTCAGCAGCCCCGTCGCGCTCCAGCTCTGCGAGAGCGACACCTCCGTACCGTGGCTTCGCCGCGTCTCGCGGCCGACGGCATCGTGGGCGAAGTCCAGTGCTCCTGCGCACGAACGCAGGGCGAGAGGGCGCCCTGCGGGATCGTAGCTCCATTCCGAGGCCACTCCGGAGGGCGTCACCCGCCGAGTGCGGCGACCGGCGGCATCGTGGACGTAAGTGGTCGTCCGACCGTTCAGGGTCTCCGAAAGGATCCTGCCGAGCGCGTCCCGTTCGTAGATCAGCTCGGCGTCCCCATTCGCCGCACGGCACAGCTCACCGCCGGGGCCGTAGGCGAAGGTCGTCAGCTCTCCCGCCTTCGAGTGCTGCTCCACGATCCGCCCGAGCCGGTCCCTCGCGAAGCGCAGCGTCTCTCCGGCGCCGTTGGTGCGGTCGACCAGACGCCCGTTGCCGTCGTGGGTGTAGAGGTGGGTTCGGCCGTTGAAGTCCGTCTCCGCCGCCAGCCTGCCTGCCTCGTCATAGGTGTATGACCAGGTCAGGCCTTGCGGGTTTGTGACTGTCGCCAGACGGAGCTCCGTGTCGTAGCGGAACTCGTACCGTGCTCCGTCCGGGTCCGTGCGTGCGGCCGGCACACTGAAGTGACCCGCGGCGTGTTGCGTGGTGTTCCCGACGGTGTCCGAGTGGGTGAGCAGGTTGCCCTCGGCGTCCCAAGTCCAGGACTCCTCCGTACCGTCGGCCAGACGACGCCACGACAGCTTGCCTTCCGTGGTCCAGCCCAGACGAGTGACGTGGCCGAGAGGGTCGGTGACCTCGATGACCCTGCCGAACGAGTCGCGGCGGACCACCGTCGTGTGACCGAGTTCGTTCGTCAGAGCGAGCGGAAGACCCGCCGCGTCGTACGTCACTTCGCGGGTGTGGCCGAGCACGTCGGTGATCGCCTTCGGGCGCCCCGTGTCGTCGTACTCATACCGTGTTTCGGCGTTGAGCGGATCAACGGTGTGCAGGAGATTGCCGCGGTCGTCGTATGTGTGCCGCCAGATCGCGCCGCCCGGCTCGGTCACCTCGGTCGGCAGTCCGATTGCGTTGTACGTGGCTCGTGCGACCGAGCCGTCGGGCAGGACCAGTTGGGTGAGATCGCCGGTGTCGTCGTAGGTGTAGCGGGTGGTGTGGCCGAGCGCGTCGGTGATCGTCAGTGGTTGGTCGCCGTATTCGTCCCATTCGGTGCGGGTGGTGTGTCCCAGGGGGTCGGTCTCCTCGATCACCAGCCCGTTGGTGTTGTGGCGGTGGGTCGAGGTGTGGCCCTGGGAGTCGGTGTACGTCGTTGTGCGGGTGGTGTCGTCGTAGGTGAGGGTGCCGGAGAGGATGCCGTCGATGCCCTCGGTGCGGGTGACGCGGCCCCGGTCGTCGTAGGTGTAGGAGAACCAGGTGCCGTTGCGGTCGGTCCAGCGGGTGACGCGGCCCTCGGTGTCGTAGCTGAAACGCAGGGGTTTGCCGCTGGAGTTGATGACCTCGGTGAGGTTGCCGGCACTGTCGTAGGCGTAGCGCATGACGACGGTGCCCTCGTCGGGCGGGGTGTGCGGGTGGTAGCGGGAGGGGGGTTCGTCCAGGAGGCGCAGGGCGGTGACGCGGGGGCCGTGGGTGTCGACGGCGAGGTAGTAGCCGCCGGAGTGGCGGATGCCGAACGGGATGCCCTGGTCGTCGCGTTCGATGTCGACGCGGTGGGCGTTGCGGTCGCTCCAGGAGTCCAGGGCCAGGTGGAAGACGCCGAAGGTGGGGGAGGGGACGGGGGCGGCGAAGGTGCGGGTCACGCCGGTGGCCGGGTCGGTGACCGTCATGGCGCTGTCGGGCTTGCCGTCCCACTCCAGTGGCCAGCGCGGGCCTTTGACGGGGAGGGTCGGCACGCCCGGTTCCGGTACCGGGTAGACCAGGCGCATGCCGTCGGAGGCGGCGAAGACGACGCCCTCCCCGTCGATCTGGAGGCATTCGTCCAGGAGGGAGGTCCAGGTCGGGCCGAAGCAGACGCCACCGCGGTAGGAGGAGAGGTGGGTGCGGGTGAACTCCAGGGGCAGGCTGCCCGGCAGGGACAGGTCCGTCTGCGTCATCAGCATCGCGCCGGTCGCCACGTCGATCGGCTCGCCCACGCACGGGGTGCGCTCGCCGTTGCGGGCCGCCGGGCCCAGTTCGACCAGGTCCGGGCGGAGGGCGGGCGGGCGCAGCAGGAGCGGGGTGGTGTCGGTGAGGCCGCCTTCCATGCTCGCCTTGAGCAGGCCTCCGCCCGCGCCCAGCGCGCCGCCGAAGATCATGCCGTCCTTGGCGGCCTGGTTGACCTCGTCCAGGCTGAGGCCCTTCTGGAGTCCGGTCACGATCTTCAGCGGCTGGGCCACGGCGAGGTCCACGGTGACCGACTCGACCCCGCCGAACGCGGCGGCGACGAGGGTGCCGCCGGCGATCTCGGCGACCGTGGTGGTGACCGCGACGCCCATCGTGGCGCCGAACTCGATGACCGCGTCCGCCGCCGCGACGGCCGCTCCCGAGGCCAGGCCCGCGGTGAAGAAGGCCAGCGCCACGCCGCCGGCTATCACCGCCGCGTCGATCCCGATCTGCGTCCACAGCTTGTTGACCGCGTCGTCGATGGCGTCGGCGAACTTGTCGAGGGCCTTGGCCATCCCCCGTGCCGAGTCCGCCAGGCTCTTCAGCCAGCCGCCGCCCTGGTCCTTGGCGTAGCGGCCCCAGAACTTGTCGAACGCCTCGACCGACTCACCGGTGTTGTGGTGGATGATCGAGGACGCGCTGCGGTGCACGGGAGAGCGGACGTCGTCCACGGAGTCGGCGAAAGTACGCCAGGCCTTCGCCGCGTCCCGCAGCTTGTCGGAGTCGGCCTCGGGCCACCACAGACCCATCTTGAGCAGGATGTGGCGGGCTTTGTCCTCAACGCTCACCGGCACCGTCACTCTGCTGCTTGCCGGCCTTCACTTCGGTGAACATCCCGGCGATCAACTGGTCGTTGTCGACCTGCCCGTCCGACAGGTCGACCAGGGCCTCGTGAATGCTCGTCAGCCCGAGCACCAGGACGCCCGCCGCACTCTCGATCTTCTTCTGCTGCGGCTTGTAGGCCTTGCCGAACTGGTCGCCCTGTTCGTCATGGCCCCAGGGCTCACCGAGGCCGTCGAGGGTCTTCACCAGGGTGGTCAGCGCCTTGCTCAGGTCGACGGCCCCCTGGTGGAAGGCCGGAGCCGCCGCCTTGATGTCGGCGGTCCTGATGTCCAGTACCTTGCCGGGGACCTTGCCGTCACCCATCCATGAACCCCCGTTCGCAGTCGCGCAATCGACCCTAGGGGAGAGAGGTCAAGAGAAGGCCATGGAGAGGCCACGCACAAGCAATCCCCCCGGGTGTACCTGCCCCGCTACGGCCCCGACCGGAACCCCAATTCCCGGCTCACGCCGAGGGAGATGTCGAGCAGCTTCTGCCGGGCGACCTGGGGGATGCGGTAGGTGTGGGCTCGGGCGGTGGAGACGAAGTCATCCGGCAGGGCGATGTGGTGGTGTGCGACGTACGCCGGCAGGTCCGCGCGCCATGCGAAGTCGCCGTCCGTGAGGACCGATGAGCCGCCCAAGACACAGAAGGTCCCTGGAGAAGCCCGCCAACCGCGTCACCGGAACAGCGCCTCCGCCAGTGTCACGCCGATGAAGGCCGAGCCCAGGCCCGCCACCACGCTTGCCGCGACGTTGGCCGTGGCGAAGAAGCCCGCGCCGTTCTCGGTGAGGCGGAGGGTCTCGTAGGAGAAGGTGGAGTAGGTGGTGAGGGCGCCGCACAGGCCGGTGCCGAGGAGGAGCTGGACGTGGGGGGAGGCGGCGCCGGCGGCGGTCGCTCCGGTGACGAGGCCCAGGATCAGGCAGCCGCAGACGTTGACCGTGAAGGTGCCCCAGGGGAACACCGTGTCGTGGCGTTTCTGGATGGCCCGGTCGGTCAGGTAGCGGAGCGGGGCGCCCACCATGGCGCCGATGATCACCAGGAGCCAGTCGAGCCAGTTCATCGCTTCCGCCTCCCGGGCGCCTTCTCGTCCTTCGCCCTGCCCACGTAGCGGATGACCTCGCAGTCGTCCAGGATGACCAGGCCCTCATCGACCAACTCGTCCAGCTGCGGGAGGAAGGCGCGGACGCGGTCCTCCGTGTCGACGATGACGATCGCCACCGGCAGGTCCTCGCTGAGCGAGAGCAGGCGGGTGGTGTGGATCAGGGAGGAGGCGCCGAAGCCCTCCACGCCGCGGAAGACCGAGGCGCCGGCCAGGCCGGCCTGGTGGGCGCGGTGGACGATCTCGCCGTAGAGCGGCTTGTGGTGCCAGACGTCGTTCTCGCCGATGAAGATGGTCACGCGCAGGGCGTTGCCCGTCAGTCGTGTCATCGCTGCCTCCCGGCCACCAGGCGGCGCGTCACCGTCGCCGCGAGCCACACCGCCGCCAGTGCCGCGCAGAGCGTGGCGGCCAGATACGCGAGCCCCGTACGGGGGTGTCCGCCGTCCACCAGCCGCTGGATGTCCAGCGCGTACGTCGAGAACGTCGTGAAGCCGCCGAGGACGCCGGTGCCGAAGAACGGCCGGACCAGGCGGTGGGCCGCCCAGACGTCGGTGATCAGCACCATGAACGCGCCGATGACCGCGCAGCCGACGACGTTCACCCACAGGGTCGTCCACGGGAAGGCGCCGCTCGCCGTCGGCCACAGCAGACCCGCTCCGTAGCGCACCGAGGCTCCGATCGCGCCGCCCAGCGCCACCACCGCCACGATCGGGCCCTGCGCCCGCCAGGACTGCCGGCGCTGCGCGGGTACGTGCAGATCGACATCGGGGTCCGTGGGCTCGGCCGTCATCCGGGCTGCCGCCACCTCGGGTTCGGGGGCTGTCATGAAACGTACGTCTCCTACTCGCCGGTGCCCGCGCGCACGGGCACGCGCCAACGCAAGTAGGGACTGTTGGCGGCGCCGGTGCCGCGGTTCGGGTACGGCGAGCCCCACCGCCGTGCCGCGATCGGCGCTCACCGAGCACGGCCGCCCACCAGCCTAACGCCGACGGCAGCGGGCCCGCACTCGGCCCGGAGCGCTCAGGCGGCCCTGGGCAGGGTGATCCGGAAGGCCGCGCCGCCCTCCGGGCCCTCCGTGAGGGTCAGGGTGCCGTCGTGGTTGCGCACGACGTCCCGGGCGATGGCGAGCCCCAGGCCCGCACCGCCCTCGTCGCGCCCCCGGGCCTCGTCCAGGCGCACGAAGCGGGCGAAGACGCGGTCGCGGTCCTCCGGTGCCACGCCGTGGCCGTCGTCCGCGACCGTGCAGGTCACCGTGGTGGGGGTCGAGGTGAGGGTGACCGTGATGCTCGCGGACGCGTGCCGTTGGGCGTTGTCCAGGAGGTTGCCGAGCACGCGGCCGAGCTGGTTGCGGCTCCCCCGCACCTCCAGGGCGGTGTCCGGGGCGACGACCGTGGGAGTGATGCGGTCGGCGGGCGGCCGGCGGGACACCTCCTCGCGGACCAGGGCGGCCAGGTCGAGGACCGTGCCGGTGGGGCGTTCGCCGGCGTCGAGGCGGGCGAGCAGCAGGAGGTCGGTGGCCAGGTGCTGGAGCCGTACGACGTCCTGAAGCAGGTCGGCGGTGTCGAGCAGTCCGGGGTGCCGGCCGGCGACCTCCAGCTGGGCACGCAGGGAGGCGATGGGGCTGCGCAGCTCGTGGGAGGCGTCGGCGACGAAGCGGTGCTGGCGCTCCACCGAGCGTTCCAGCGCGGCCAGGGTCTCGTTGGTGGTGCGGGCGAGCCGGGCGATCTCGTCGCGCGCCGCGGGTTCGGGCACCCGGCGTGCCAGGTCGCCGCTGCCGGTGATCTCGGCCATCTCGGCGCGGATGCCCTCCACCGGGCGCAGCGCCCTGCGGGTGACCAGCCAGGTCACCGCCGCGACCACGGCGAGCAGGAAGGGCAGGCCGGTCAGCATCGCGCGGGTGACCTGGTCGACGGTGGCCTGTTCGTCGGCCAGGGAGGCGCCCGCGTGGACGGTGTAGGTGCGGCCGTCGTAGGTGGTGCCGTGCACGGCCGCGAAGCGGTACGTCCGGGTCTCGCCGTCCTCGGACGTCAGGGTGCGGGTCGCGCGGTGCACGTCCGTGCCGACCCTGCCGCGGGCGGGGGCATCGCCGTCGTCGCCGTCGTCATCGCCGTCATCGTCATCGTCATGGGTGCCGCGCGCCGGCGTGTGGTCCGTCACCGGGGCGCGGCCCTCCAGGGCGTCGCCCGCCGCCAGCACCTTGCCGTCGGCGCCGACCACCTGGACCGGTTCGTCCTCGTCGTCGGGGAGGTCGAGGGCGCCGAAGTCCCCGTTCAGCGCGGCCTGGGAGCCGGCCACGGTGCGGGCGGTGACCTCCGCCTCCAGGCTCGCGCGGCCGGTGAGGTTGTGGCGCAGTACGGCGACGACGGCCGCGCCCGCGACGACCAGCGCGACGCACACCACGAGCGTGGCGGCCAGCGCGGCGCGCGCCCGGACCGAGGAGAACGGCCTGGGCCACGGCGGCCTACGCATCGCGGTGCCCGTCGGGCCCCAGCCGGTACCCGGCGCCGCGCACGGTGACGATCGAGCGGCGGCCGAAGGGCACGTCGATCTTGCGGCGCAGGGCGCTGACGTGGACCTCGACGACGTGGGGGTCGCCGTCGTAGGCGAAGTCCCAGACGTGGTCGAGGACGTCGCCCTTGGAGACGACCTGTCCGGCGTGCAGGGCGAGGTGTTCCAGGACCGCGAACTCCCTGGCGGTGAGCGTGATCTCCGTACCGGCCCGGTCCACACGCCGGGCGGCCGGGTCGACGGTCAGGTCGCCGACCCGCAGCAGCCGGGTCCCGGCACGGGTGCGGCGGCGCAGCAGGGCGCGGATCCGGGCCAGCAGGACGACGTAGGAGAACGGCTTGGTGAGGTAGTCGTCGGCGCCGGTGTCCAGGCCCTCCGCCTCGTCGTACTCGCCGTCCTTGGCGGTGAGCATCAGGATCGGGGTGTCGTCGCCGGCCGCGCGCAGCCGGTCGCAGACGCGGTAGCCGTTGAGGCCGGGCAGCATGATGTCCAGGACGATCAGGTCGTAGTCCCGCTCCCCCGCCTGGTGCAGGCCGGTGACGCCGTCGTGGGCGAGGTCCACGGCGAAGCCCTCCGCGCGCAGGCCGCGGGCCAGGGCGGTGGCGAGGCGTCTTTCGTCCTCCACGATCAGCAGGCGCATGCGTCCCAGCGTCGCAGACCCTTCCTGAAGTGATCTTCAGGAAGCTTCAGCGGGGCTTCAGGGTCGGTCCCGCAGGGTGGTGGTCGTCCGGGCAGCACCGCCCGGACGACCACCGTACGAAGTCCGAAGAGAGAAGGGACCTTCCCATGAAGGCTCGTCCGCGCACCCTGACCGGCCGTCGTCGTACCGTCGCCACCCTGCTCGCGGCCACTGTGGTCCTCGGCGGCGCCGGGGCCGCGACCGCCGCCGCCTACGCCGCGGACGGCGACCACGGCGACCACGGCGACCAGCGGGTCACCGCCACCACCGGCACCGACACGGACACCGATCGGGATGACGACAGCGCCCTGCTGAAGGTCTCCACGGTCCGCATCGGGCAGGCCGCCGACGCCGCGACGAAGTCCGTGCCGGGCACGGTCACCGGCGCCGAGCTGGACGACCACCGGGGCAAGCCGGTCTGGGAGGTCGACGTCACGGACGCCAAGGGCACCGAGCACGAGGTCACCGTCGACGCGGCCAACGGCAAGGTCACGCACACCGAGACGGACGACGACGACTGACAGCGCATGAGCAGCGGGCCGGCACGGAAACCGTGCCGGCCCGGCGTCGTCGTCCGGGTCAGCGGCCCGCGTGCGGCAGCCGGCTCCCCGTCCCGGCGTACGGCGGCCCGTCCGCCCGGCGCCGGGTGGCGGCCGCGACGCCGGCGCTGACCACCGCGGTGCCCGCGAGCGTGCCCAGCATGACCAGCGCGACCCCGATCGCGAACAGGCCGCTGGAGTCGTCCGACCAGTCCCACCAGGCGGCGGCGGTCAGCCCGGCCGTCGTACCCGCCACCGCCGCCACGGAGTGCCGCCGGATCGCCGCCCAGCACACCGGCACCAGCAGCGTCAGCACCAGGCCGGCCACCTGCCACACCTCGTACGGCCCGGTGGTCGAGCCGTCCGCGTGCGTGTCCCGGTGCTGGTCCCAGCCCAGCCAGCCGGCCCAGGCCGCGACCGCCACGGCGGCGGTGACGACGGCCCACACCAGGTGGCGGAGCGTCCTGCCCTGTCCTCGGATCGTGCCCTCGTGTCCCATGCCTCCAGCGTTCCCCGTGCCGGGGGTGGCCACCAGGGGCGCGGTACTCAAGTCCGTCTGAGTAGCCTGGCGGGGGCAGGGGAAGGCGTGGATCTAGGCTCTCCCCGTAGAGACGCGCCGCGTCCGCCCGGAAGGCGGTCCGTGGAGCCTGGTGGAGTGATGAAGGACGTCCCGTTGAACTTCTGGTCGATCTATCAGCACGGTTTCGCGCGGGTCGCCGCGTGCACGGGCCACACCGTGATCGCCGACCCGCGGGCCAACGCCGAGGCGGTCCTGCGGCACGGGCGCCGGTGCTCGGAGGAGGGCGTCGCCGTCGCCGTCTTCCCGGAGCTGGGCCTGACCGGGTACGCGATCGACGACCTGCTGTTGCAGGACGCGCTGCTGGACGACGTGGAGGCGGCCCTCGCGACCGTGGTGGCCGGCTCGGCCGAGCTGCTGCCGGTGCTGGTGGTCGGCGCCCCGCTGCGCCACCGCGGCCACCTCTACAACTGCGCCGTGCTCGTGCACCGCGGCCGGGTCCTGGGCGTCGTCCCGAAGTCGTACCCGCCGAACTACCGCGAGTTCTACGAGCGCCGGCAGATCGCGGGCGGCGACGCCGAACGCGGCGGGTCGATCCTGGTCGGCGGCGAGAGCGTGCCGTTCGGCGTGGACCTGCTGTTCGCGGCGGCCGACGTGCCCGGCCTGGTGGTGCACGCCGAGGTCTGCGAGGACATGTGGGTGCCGGTGCCGCCGAGCGCCGAGGCGGCCCTGGCCGGCGCGACGGTCCTGCTGAACCTCTCCGGCAGCCCGATCACCGTCGGCCGCGCCGAGGACCGCGAGCTGCTGTGCCGCTCGGCGTCCACGCGCTGCCTCGCCGCCTACGTGTACGCGGCGGCCGGTCTGGGCGAGTCGACCACGGACCTGTCCTGGGACGGCCAGACCATGATCTACGAGAACGGGGTGCTGCTGGCCGAGACCGACCGCTTCCCGCTGGACGAGCAGTACGCGGTCGCCGACGTCGACCTCGACCTGCTGCGCCAGGAGCGGCAGCGGATGGGCACCTTCGGCGAGAACCGCCGTACGCACGCCGAGCGCACCGACGACTTCCGCACCGTCTCCTTCACCCTCGCCCCGCCCGCCGCCGACCTGGGCCTGCGCCGCCGCGTCGAGCGCTTCCCGTTCGTGCCCGCCGACCCCGAGCGGCTCGCCCAGGACTGCTACGAGGCCTACAACATCCAGGTCGCGGGCCTCCAGCAGCGGCTCGCGGCGATCGGCGGCCCGAAGGTCGTCATCGGCGTCTCCGGCGGTCTGGACTCCACGCACGCGCTGATCGTCGCCGCCCGGGCGATGGACCGGGCGGGCCGGCCGCGCGGCGACATCCTCGCCTTCACCCTGCCCGGCTTCGCCACCAGCGACCACACCAAGGACAACGCGCACAAGCTGATGCGGGCCCTCGGCGTCACCCCGGCCGAGCTGGACATCACGCCGACCGCGCGCCTCATGCTGAAGGAGATCGGCCACCCCTTCGCCGAGGGCGAGCCGGTGTACGACGTCACCTTCGAGAACGTCCAGGCCGGCCTGCGCACCGACTACCTGTTCCGGCTGGCCAACCAGCGCGGCGGCATCGTCCTCGGCACCGGCGACCTCTCGGAGCTGGCGCTGGGCTGGTCGACGTACGGCGTCGGCGACCAGATGAGCCACTACAACGTCAACGCGGGCGTGCCCAAGACGCTGATCCAGCACCTGATCCGCTGGGTGGTCGGCAGCGACCAGTTCGACCAGGAGACCGGCGAGATCCTCACCGCGATCCTGGACACCGAGATCAGCCCGGAGCTGGTGCCGGGCGAGGAGATGCAGTCCACCGAGTCCAAGATCGGGCCGTACGCGCTGCACGACTTCACCCTCTTCCAGGTGCTGCGGCACGGCTTCCGGCCCTCGAAGATCGCCTTCCTGGCCTGGCACGCCTGGCACGACGCGGCGGCGGGCGCCTGGCCCCCCGGCTTCCCGGAAGCCAAGCGGGGCGCCTACGACCTCACCGAGATCCGGCACTGGCTGGAGGTGTTCTGCCGCCGCTTCTTCGCGTTCGCCCAGTTCAAGCGCTCCGCCATGCCGAACGGGCCGAAGGTCTCGGCCGGCGGCGCGCTCTCCCCGCGCGGCGACTGGCGGGCTCCCTCCGACGGCAACGCGCACGTGTGGCTGCGGGATCTGGAGCGGTTCGACTTCGAGGCGGCGGCGGCCGAGCAGCGGGGTGGCGGGAGGCCTCAGGCCGGCTGACGCAGGGCGCCCAGGACGCGGGTGAGGTCGTCGGGGGCGGCGGCCAGCCGGACCGGGGTGCCGGCGTCGTCGAGTTCGGCGACGCGCCAGTCGCCGGGGACGAGGTCGTCGGTGCGCCGGGGCCGCCGTACCGCCCCCACCGTGAGGCGTTCCAGGGGTATCGGGCGGGCCGCGAACCGGCCGGGTCCCGCGTGCGGGGTCACCGCCGGGCCGTCGCCGCCCAGCACGATGTGGGTGCCGAAGCCGTGCGGGTTGTAGTCGGTGTGCTCCAGGAAGCGGGCGCGGACGAACACCTCGCCCGCGGCGGCTGGTTGAGGTGTGCCCGGTCGGTGGGCGCGGGTCGTGTGCCGGGCCCGGGTGAACAGGGCGGCGGTCGCGAGCACCCCGAGGGCGAGCCAGACGCGGGACTGTGCCGTGGCGAGCGGGGTCGTGGGGTGGCGGTAGCAGAGCGGCAGCAGCCACAGCGCGGTACCGGCCAGGGCCCCGGCGTACGGCAGCACCGACGGCACCTCACCGTCCGGCCGCACCGACGGCACCCCGCCATCCCGCAGCACCGACGGCACCCCGCCATCCCGCGGCACCGACGGCACCTCGCCGTCCGGCCGTCGGCGCCCGAGCAGCAGCCGTGCCAGCGGGAGCCCCGCCGCGAGGGCGAGGCCGGCCGCCAGCGCGGCCACGCTGCCGCCGGTCGTCACGTGTTCGTGCCATACGTACCGCTGCCCGGCGACCTCCATCACCTCGCCGCGCCACACGGTCAGCCGGACCCGGTCGCCCGCCTCGAAGGCACCGGCCGCTTCGGCGGACACCGCCTGCCGGCCGTCCTCGAAAGAGAGCCGGCTGTTCTGCTTGGGCGGGCGCTTCTCGACGCGCTCGATCACGGCGGGGACGGTCCGCAGGCAGTCGTCGGATCCGGCCCTGGACGTCTCGGCCGTGCAGGGGACCGCCGACCGCCACGCCCGCTCGTACGCCGTCGCCGCCGGTACGAAGCAGGCCGCGACCGCCGCCGCCGCCAGCAGCAGCAGCGCGGCGAGGCCCAGCCGGAACGGCCGGCCGCCCTTCCTGGTGCTCATGCGCGCGATTGTGCCGCTGGGCCGACCGGGCGTCTTGTACCGGGTACGGCAGTCCCGGGGCCGTCGGACTGCCGGGTCCGGACCCGGATGCTCAGGTGTTCCAGGTCTCGTCGTACGGGTCGTGCGGCACCGGCACCGGGCGGGTCGCGGTGACCCGGAGGTAGGGGACGGGGCCGTGGTTGACGGGGTCGTGGGCGAGCCGGGGCGTGTAGGTGCCGGTGACCTCCAGCCAGGCGTCCGGCCGGAGCACCGGGGGCAGGGCGCCGGTCAGGGCGATCTTGACCGGCTGGGCGTCCGCGGCACAGCAGTTGAGGGCCATCCGGACCAGGTAGGGCCGGCCCGAGCGGTCCAGGGCGAGGAAGCCGGTGACGCGGACCGCGCGGCCGTGCAGGGAGCGGCCGTGGCCGTAGGCGGCGCGGGAGGCGTAGTCGACCACGGAGAGCGGCACCGGGTCGCCGGCCGGCAGGGCGCCGTAGCCGTACGGCTTCCGCAGGGCCGTGCCGGAGCGCAGGGCGCTGTAGGAGCCGAGGGCGGGCGGGGCGACCAGGATGAGGGCGAGGAGGGGGAGCGACAGCAGCCAGGCGACCCGGGGTTCGGGGTGCGGGTGGCTCTCCTGACGCCGGGCGCGCCGGGAGGGATGCGCGGGCCCCTCCCGGCTCCGGGCGCGCCGGCGTTCGTACCAGGCCGTCGCCAGCGCCGCCGCGATCAGGACGGCGCCGGCGGCCAGCAGCAGGGGGCGCAGGCCGGCCTTGACGTAGCGCAGGTACAGGCCGGTGGTGCCGGTGTGCAGCAGGGCGGCACCGAGCAGGAACAGGACGGCCGCCTGGGCGGGGCGGTTCACAGCAGTACCGCCCCGGTCAGTACGGCGCCCGCGACGGCCAGCGCGAAGGTGGCCGGCGCGAACCGGAGGGCGAAGCCGCGGCCGAAGGTGCCGGCCTGCATCGCGAACAGCTTCAGGTCGATCATCGGGCCGACCACCAGGAACACCAGCCTGGCCGTCGGGGAGAACTGGGTGAGGGAGGCGGCGACGAACGCGTCCGCCTCCGAGCAGATCGACAGCAGCACGGCCAGGACGGCCAGTGCGAGGACGGAGACGGCCGGGTCGCCGGCCGCCGCCCGCAGCCAGCCGGCCGGGACCGCCGCCTTCAGGGTGGCCGCGGCCATCGCGCCGAGCACCAGGAAGCCGCCGGCGTGCACGGTGTCGTGGCGCACCGCGTTCCAGAACGTCTCCCCCTTGGTGGCGCCCTCGTGCGCGCCGTGGGCCGGTGGGCGCAGCCAGTCGGTGCGGCCCAGGCGCTGCCACAGCCAGCCCATCGCGCAGGCCACCAGCAGACTCGCCAGGAACCGGGCCAGGACCATCTCGGGGTCGCGGGGGAAGGCGACGGCGGTGGCGGTCAGCACGATCGGGTTGATCGCGGGCGCGGAGAGCAGGAAGGCCAGCGCGGCGGCGGGGGTCACGCCCCGGCGGACCAGGGCGCCGGCCACCGGCACGGACGCGCACTCGCAGCCCGGCAGCACCGCGCCGGCGATCCCCGCGACCGGCACGGCGAGGGCGGGACGGCTCGGCAGGGCGCGGGCGAAGAAGGACGGCGGCACGAACACCGCGAGCGCCGCCGACAGCAGCACGCCCAGCACCAGGAAGGGCAGCGCCTGCACGGTCACCGCCACGAACACCGTCGTCCAGCTCTGCATCAGCGGGGTGCCGAGCAGGCCCCGGATCGGGGACTGGGCGAGCACGGCGAGGACCAGCAGCAGGGTCAGCAGCAGGGGGGAGCTGAGGCGCCGGTCCGCCTTCTCCTGGACGGGGCACTCCTCGGAGGCGGCGGGCGGGGCGTCTTCGGTGATGGCCACGGGTCGCGTCCCTCCGGCTGGTCTCGGCCTCCCCCTGGATACGGGCGGCGGGCCCCGCGTGTTCACGGCGGGCCCCGCGTGTTCACCCGGCCGCTGGAACCGCCCTTCTTCTTGGGGCAGTCTTCTCCCTCGTGGCGAGCGTTCCGAATCAGGCGAGTTCAGGGGCCCGGCCGGCACACATGGTGGTGTGCGGTGACGACGGCCTCGCGCACCGGCTGGCCGCCGAGCTGCGCGGGGTGTACGGCGAGCGGGTCACCCTGGTGGTGCCGCCCAGCGAACGCACGGCCCGGCCACCGGTGGTGGGGCGGGCGCGGACCGCGTCGGCGCTGCTCGACCGGGTGGTCAACGCGGCGGTCGGCTCGGTCGGCCGCACCGGGCAGCCGCCCGCGCCGAACGGCACCCCGGGTCAACTCCCGGACGAGGCACGGGTGCTGGAGGCGCCGGAACTCTCCGAGGCCGTGCTCGCCGAGGCCGGTGTGGAGCGGGCCGCGGCCCTCGCCCTCGTCTTCGACGACGACGAGACCAACATCCGTGCCGCGCTGATCGCCCGCCGGCTCAACCCGCGCCTGCGCCTCGTCCTGCGGCTCTACAACCGGCGGTTGGGCCAGCACATCGAGGAACTCCTCGACCAGGTGACCCGGTTGTCCGATCGGGACGGGGATGGCGCGGACGCCTCCACGACCGTGCTGTCCGACGCCGACACCGCCGCGCCCGCGCTGGCCGCCACCGCCGTCGCGGGGAGGGGCAAGGTCGTCCAGGCCGAGGGGCTGCTGCTGCGGGCGGTGGAACGGCAGCCGGGCCCGGACGGCACCGTCGCGGGCACCGGACTGTGCGCCCTCGCGCTGCTCTCCGCCGCGGGCTCCGAGCCGGGTGCCGGGTCCGGCGGCACCGGCGACCAGGAGCCCCGGCTGCTCCCGGACGACGCGGAGGTGCGGGGGGCCGCCGGGCGGCCGGTCCTGGTGCTGGAGCAGGTGACGTCGACCAGCGGCCCCGAGTCGGCCGCGCCGGCCCGCGGGATGTCGGCGGTGCCGCCGCTCGCCTCGCTGTTCTCCCGCCGGCTGCGCTGGTCGCTGGCCGGGCTCGTCGGCTGCGTGGTGGCGCTCGCGGTGTCCCTGTGGCTGGTCACCGACGACGTGCACCCGCTGAACGCCTTCTACCTGACCCTGCTGGACATGTTCGCCATCGACGACCCGGCCATCGGGGCGCCGCTCGGCCGGCAGATCCTGCAACTCCTGTCCGGGCTGGTCGGGTTGCTGCTGCTGCCGGTGCTGCTGGCCGCCGTCCTGGAGGCGCTGGGCACCTTCCGGACCGCCTCCGGCCTGCGCAAGCCGCCCCGCGGGCTCGGCGGGCACGTGGTGCTGCTCGGGCTCGGCAAGATCGGCACCCGGGTGCTGACCCGGCTGCGCGAACTCGGCGTGCCCGTGGTGTGCGTCGAGTCCGACCCGGAGGCGCGGGGCCTGGCGACCGCGCGCCGGCTGCGGGTGCCGGTGGTCCTCGGGGACGTCACCCAGGAGGGCGTGCTGGAGTCCGCGAAGATCCACCGGGCGCACGCGCTGCTCGCGGTGACCAGCGCCGACACCACCAACCTGGAGGCCGTCCTCTACGCCCGCACCGTCCGCCCCGACCTGCGGGTGGTGCTGCGGCTGTACGACGACGACTTCGCCACCGCCGTCTACCGCACCCTGCGCGCCGCCCACCCCCATGCCCTGACCCGCAGCCGCAGCGTGACCCATCTGGCCGCGCCCGCGTTCGCCGGGGCGATGATCGGCCGGCAGGTGATGGGGGCGATCTCCGTGGAGCGGACGGTGCTGCTGTTCGCCGCCGTGGACGTGGACGGGCACCCCCAGCTGGAGGGCCGCACCGTGCGCGAGGCCTTCCGGGCCGGGTATTGGCGGGTGCTCGCCCTGTCGGGCCGGACCGACACGGCCCCCGGCCATGTGCTGGAGAAGGGGGACCGTGTCGTCGTCGCCGCCACCCGCCGGGGCCTCGCCGAGCTGCGCTGAGCCGGGCCGGCCGGACGGGCCGGGCGGGCCGCGCCGATCCGGCTAGCCGGGCAGGTGCCGCTCGGCGAAGTCCAGCTCCAGGCCGACCTGCTTGATCCGCTCGTCCACCACCAGGGAGCCGTGGCCCGCGTCGTACCGGTACACCTCGTGCGCGGCGCCGCGGGTCTCCAGGCGGGTGACGTAGTTGTCGATCTGGCGGATCGGGCAGCGCGGGTCGTTGACGCCGGCCGAGATGTGGACGGGGGCCTCGACCCGGTCCACGTAGGTCAGCGGGGACGAGGCCTCGAAGCGCTCGGGGACCTCCTCCGGGGTGCCGCCCAGCAGGGTGCGGTCCATGGCCTTCAGGGCCTCCATCTCGTCGTGGTACGCCGTCACGTAGTCCGCGACCGGCACCACCGCGATGCCCACCGCCCAGGCCTCCGGCTCGACGCCGAGGCCCAGCAGGGTCAGATAGCCGCCCCAGGAGGCGCCGGTGAGGACCAGCCGGCCGGGGTCGGCGAGCCCGGAGGAGACCGCCCACGCGCGCACCGCGGCCACGTCCTCCAGCTCGATCAGGCCGACCCGGTGCTTGAGGGCGTCGGTCCAGGCGCGGCCGTAGCCGGTGGAGCCGCGGTAGTTGACCCGGACCACCGCGTAGCCGTGGTCGACCCAGGCGGCCGGGCCGGCGGCGAAGGAGTCGCTGTCGTGCCAGGTCGGGCCGCCGTGCAGGTCGAAGACGGTGGGCAGCGGGCCGGTGGCGCCGGCCGGCTTCTGGACCAGGGCGTGGATCCGGCCGCCGGGACCCTCCACCCACACGTCCTGCACCGGCACCGACGGCGGGCAGGCCATGCCGGGCGGGTCCAGGACGACCCCGCCGGACGTCGAGCGCACCGCCGGCGGCTCGGCGGCCGACGACCACAGGTACTCCACGCTGCCGTCGGGCCGGGCCGTCGCCCCGGAGACGGTGCCCGGCGGGGTGGGGATGCGGGTCAGGCCGCCCGCCGCCAGGTCGTAGCGGAACAATTCGCTGCGGGCCTCGAAGCCGTGCACGACGAGCAGGGCCGAGCCGTCCGGATACCACTCGGCGCTGACGTCGCCGGGCAGGTCGAGGGCGAGGTCGGTCTGCTCGCCCGTCGCCACGTCCCACACCAGGGGCTCCCAGCGGCCCCGGCGCTGATGGCCGATGAGCAGCCGGGTGTCGCCGTCGACCGGGGCGAAGCCCAGCACCTCAAGGCCCAGCTCCCGGGTGCCGCCCTCGGTGTCGTCCAGCTCGGCGACCGGCGAGCCGTCCGGGCGCAGCACGCGCAGCGCCGCGTGCATGGCGTCACCGTGCTCGGTGTGCTCCACGGCGATCAGCGAGCCGTCGTGCGAGAGGTCGCCGACGCCCGCCGACTCGCGGTGCCGGTAGATCTCCACCGGGTCCGCGCCGGCCCGCGCCAGGTGGATGGTCGTGCCCTCCTCGTCCGTGGACCGGCCCACGACCGCCACGCGGCCGTCCCGGGACAGGGCGAGGCCGGCCGGATAGGAGGGCTTGAGGCCGGGCACGGCCGCCTCGTGCGGGCCGCCGGTGAAGGCCTGTCGGCGCCAGACGCCGAACTCGTCGCCGTCCTTGTCGTCGAACCACCAGATGTGGGCGCCGTCCGGGGAGAGCACACCGTCCGTCGTGCCGTTCGGCCGGTCGGTCGCCTGCCGCTGCTCGCCCGTGGCGCGGTCCCAGGCATACAGCTCGTACGTGCCCGTCGCGTTGGACACGAAGAGGGCGCGGTCCGGCGCGTCCCACGCCCAGTCGGGCAGCGACACACGCGGCGCCCGAAAACGCTTCTCCCAGTCCGGCATACCCTCGGTGTCCGGCGTCCTGCTCTCACTCATGGCCCCAGTCATGCGCCCATACTGCCTGGCCGCGGCGACAATTGGGTGTCAGGTGTGCGCGGCCTGTGGATAACTTTCCGATCTTGGCGGAGGGGACCGCCGCGAAGGTGCCGACCCGCGGGAGGGAGGCTCGGGGCGGCGCCGTACCGTGGGGGCGTGTACCGGTTTCTGCTGACACCCCGCTGGTGGGGCATCAACGTCTTCGTGCTGCTCGCCATCCCGTTCTGCGTCTTCATGGGGTCCTGGCAGCTGAGCCGGTTCGAGGGGCGGGTGCAGGACCACCGCGCCGCGACCGAGCAGGCCGCCTCCGACGGGCACGAGGCGGCGCGGCCACTGGCCGGCATGCTGCCCGTGGACAAGAGCACCTCGGGGCGGCGCGTCACCGCGAGCGGCCACTACGGCAAGCAGTTGCTGGTGCCGGACCGGGAGCTGGACGGCAGGCAGGGCTTCTACGTGCTCACGCTGCTGCGCACCGAATCCGGGCGCGCGCTGCCCGTGGTGCGGGGCTGGCTGCCGGGCACCGCTGACCCGGCGAAGGCGCCCGCGCCGCCCACCGGCCAGGTGACCGTCACCGGCGCCCTGCAGGCGTCCGAGTCGCCGGGCCAGAACGGGGCCGGCGCGCAGAGCGGGCTGCCGGCCGGGCAGACGGCGGCGATCAGCTCGGCGTCCCTGGTGAACCTGGTGCCGTACCGGCTGTACGACGCGTGGGTCACCCTGGACAAGGGCGACTCCGGGATGAAGGCGGTGCCGGCGAGCGCGCCCGAGGGCACCGGCCTGGACCTGAAGGCCTTCCAGAACCTCGGCTACACCGGCGAATGGTTCGTCTTCGCCGGCTTCGTGGTCTTCATGTGGTTCCGCCTCCTGCGCCGCGAGACCGAGGCCCGACGAGACGCGGCCCTGGGCCTGCTGCCCGAGGACACCGACCACCACCAACCGGTACCGAGCGCCTGAGGAAACCTCAGGAAAGAGGGGGTCACGCCCCCGCCAGCACCCCGGTGTAGTAAACCGTCCCCGCGCAAGCGCCCGGCACGACCGCGGTGGCCGTCGGGCCGCCCGCCTGGGCCGTGTGGGAGACCAGGACGCTGCCGTCGGCCGGGCTGCCCTCCGTGCGGAGCTGCGGTGCCTCGCCCGCGGTGTCACCGGCCGCCCCCGCCGAACCGCCGGCGGCACCCGCGTCACCGGTGGGCGTCGGGTCCGGGCTCGGTCCGCCGCTGTCGCCGCCGCCGTTGTCGCCGCCGCCGGTCGTGGGGCAGGTCTCGGACGGGACGAAGGCGAACTTCTCCTCGTAGGCCGCGCCCGGCTGCAGGACGAGCGTCGTCACCTCTAGAGAGGGGTCGGGCAGACTCGTCGCCGCGTCCCCGGCCACATGCCGGGCCTGCGTGATCTTGGCCGGGTCGGCGGCGCCCTGCGCGGTCGCGCCGATGCTGCCGGGCCCGCCGACGGTACAGGCGGCGGCGGAGACGTTGGTGACGCGGAAGGTGCCGTAGACGACTCCCGCCGTGTCCGGCGCGTCGGCCGCCCCGGTGGCGGAGCCCAGTTGCTCGGCCGTACACGACGCGACACCGGAGGCGACGGACGCGGAGGGGCCGACGCCGCCGACGGCACCGCTCCGGCCGTCCGCGCCCTTGCTCTTCTCGCCGGGCTTGCCGCTCTCCTTGCCGGGCTTGACGTCGGTGCTGCCGCCGCCCTGCCCGCCGCCGGCCGTGCCGCCCTTGTCCGCGTCCTGACCGGTGCCGCCGCGCGCCTGCGAGGACTGGCCGGCCATGGCCGTGTTCGGGTCGGAGCCGCCGGCGCCGGAGACGTGCACGAGGGCGGGGATCGCGGTGCCGATGAACAGGGCCGCGGCCGCCATGCCGACCACCGCCTGCCGCTTGCGGGCCCGTCGCGCGGGGACGGCGCGGCGCAGGTGGTCCAGGGTGCCGGTGCGCGGCGTGACGTCCTCGACCGCGGTGTGCAGCAGGCGCCGCAGGGCCGGCTCGTCCGCGCCGGACCCGTCCGAGTCCGCGCAGAACGCGCCCGAATCCACGCCGAACCCCTCCCGGTCCGCGCCGAACCCCTCCCGGTCAGGGCCGAACCCCTCCCGGTCCGGGCCGGTGGGCTCGGGACCCTTGGCGTCGGGGCGGTGGTTCACAGTTCCGTTCCCAGCGTGCGATGACGGGTGGTCGTGCCGGCGCTGCCGTGCGGGCTCCCCGCCGGCACCGCGCTCGGGGGCCCCGCTCCGGGGCGTCCGGGGGTCACCGAGATCGCCGCCCTCGGCGTGGCCGCCGCTCATGCCAGGGCCTCCATGGCGACCCGCAGCGCCGCGATGCCGCGCGAGCCGTACGCCTTCACCGAGCCCAGCGAGATGCCGAGGGACTCGGCGACCTGGGCCTCGGTCATGTCGGCGAAGTAGCGCAGCACCAGGACCTCGCGCTGGCGGCGCTGCAGGCCCTTCATCGCCTTGATGAGGTCCCGCCGCTCCAGCTGGTCGTAGGCCCCCTCCTCCGCGCTCGCCATGTCCGGCATCGGCTTGGAGAGCAGCTTCAGGCCCAGGATGCGGCGGCGCAGCGTGGAGCGGGAGAGGTTGACGACCGTCTGGCGGAGGTACGCGAGGGTCTTCTCGGGGTCGCGGACGCGCCTGCGGGCCGAGTGGACGCGGATGAACGCCTCCTGGACGACGTCCTCGCAGGAGGCGGTGTCGTCGAGGAGCAGCGCGGCCAGGCCGAGCAGCGAGCGGTAGTGCGCCCGGTAGGTCTCGGTGAGGTGGTCGACGGTGGTGCCGGCGGCCTCGCCGGCCTCCGTGGCACCCGCGTCCTCGGCGCCGTCACGCTGACTGGGGATGCGCGGTCGCGCTGCGGGCATGGGCGCGATCACCGGCATGCCGCCGGCCGTGCGGGGCCGGAGCGCCGGACGGGGCGGCCGGAGGGCCGCGCCACGGGCCGCTGGGAGTTCGAGTACCTCTGCCACGCCAGTTGGACACGCTTCCCCCCGCCAGGGTTGTACGTGCCGGGCGTCACATGTGCGACAACCGGCGGTGCCTCAAGTGCCGTCATGCGTCCCGCTCTTCCGCTGTGTCCCATTTGAACGGGCGTCCCCACGCCCCGATCACGGCGTCCCCACGCCAGGATCATCACGTCCTCGGGTCCCCGCGAAGGGTGACCGCAAAGACGCTCCCCGCCCGGCGCGTGGTTGCGCGGGGCGGGGAGGAAAATCCTCTGTTGGCCGCATGGTCCGGTTCAAGTGGTGTGGACCATGCTTCTGGCCACATTTCTTACGTAGATCCTACGAATGGATCGGCCGTACGCCGACTTCTTTCCGGCGCGCGGCTCGGCTCAGGCCGGTTCCGCGGCTCGGCTCAGGCCGGTTCCGCGGCGATCAGCTCCGCGATCTGCGCCGTGTTCAGCGCGGCTCCTTTGCGCAGGTTGTCGCCGCAGACGAAGAGTTCGAGCGCGGCCGGGTCGTCCAGCGCCCGCCGTACCCGCCCCACCCAGGTCGGATCGGTGCCCACCACGTCGGCGGGGGTGGGGAACTCGCCGGCGGCGGGGTCGTCGCACAGCACCACCCCGGGCGCGGTGGCGAGGATCTCCCGGGCGCCGTCGACGCTCACCTCGCCCTGGAAGCGGGCGTGGACGGTGAGCGAGTGGGTGGTGACCACCGGTACCCGGACACAGGTCACGGCGACCGGCAGCCGGGGCAGTCCGAGGATCTTGCGGGTCTCGTCCCGTACCGTCATCTCCTCCGAGGACCACCCGTCCTCCCGCAGCGACCCGGCCCACGGTACGACGTTCAGCGCCACCGGCTCCGGGAACGGCCCGGTGTCGTCCCCGACGGCCCGCCGCACGTCACCCGGGCCGGTGCCCAGCTCGGTGCCGGCCACCAGCGACAGCTGGGCCCGCAGCGCCGCCACCCCGGCCCGCCCGGCCCCGCTCACCGCCTGGTACGACGACACCACCAGCTCGCGCAGGCCGAACTCGGCGTGCAGCGCGCCCAGGGCGACGATCATCGTCAGCGTCGTGCAGTGGGGGTTGGCGACGATCCCGCGCGGGCGGGTGCGCACCGTGTGCGCGTTGACCTCGGGCACCACCAGCGGCACGTCGGGGTCCAGCCGGAAGGCGGCGGAGTTGTCCACGACGACCGCGCCGCGCGCGACGGCGACCGGCGCCCACGCGGCGGCGACCTCGTCGGGCACCTCGAACAGGGCGACGTCCACACCCGCGAAGGCGTCCTCGGACAGCGCCGTCACCTCGACCTCCGCCCCGCGCACGGCCAGCTTGCGGCCGGCCGAGCGCGGGGAGGCGATCAGTCGGATCTCGCCCCAGATGTCCGCGCGCTGGGACAGGATCTGGAGCAGGACCGCGCCGACGGCTCCGGTCGCTCCCACGACCGCGAGCGTCGGCTTCGCGGTCATCGGCCGGTGCCTCCGTAGACCACGGCCTCGTCGGAGTCGGAGTCCAGTCCGAAGGCGGTGTGCACCGCGCGCACGGCCTCCGCTACGTCGTCCTTGCGGGTGACGACCGAGATACGGATCTCGGAGGTCGAGATCAGCTCGATGTTCACGCCCGCGTCGCTCAGCGCCGTGAAGAAGTCGGCGGTGACGCCCGGGTTGGTCTTCATACCCGCGCCGACCAGGGAGATCTTGCCGATCTGGTCGTCGTAGCGCAGCGAGTCGAAGCCGATGCCGGGACGGTTCTTCTCCAGCGCGTCGATGGCCTTGCGGCCCTCGGTCTTGGGCAGCGTGAAGGAGATGTCGGTCAGGCCGGTGGACGCGGCCGACACGTTCTGCACGACCATGTCGATGTTGATCGCGGCATCCGCGATGGTCCGGAAGATCGCGGCGGCCTCGCCCGGCTTGTCCGGCACACCGACGACGGTGATCTTGGCCTCGGAGGTGTCGTGCGCGACACCGGAGATGATGGCCTGCTCCACCTTCTGGTCCCCAATCGGCTCACTGCTGACCCACGTGCCCTGCAGTCCGCTGAAGCTGGACCGCACGTGGATCGGGATGTTGTAGCGGCGGGCGTACTCCACACAGCGGTGCAGGAGCACCTTGGATCCGGAGGCCGCCAGCTCCAGCATGTCCTCGAAGGAGATCCAGTCGATCTTCTTCGCCTTCTTCACCACGCGCGGGTCGGCGGTGAACACGCCGTCCACGTCGGTGTAGATCTCGCAGACCTCGGCGTCCAGCGCGGCGGCCAGCGCCACGGCCGTGGTGTCGGACCCGCCGCGGCCCAGCGTGGTGATGTCCTTCTTGTCCTGGCTGACGCCCTGGAAACCGGCGACGATGGCGATGTTGCCCTCGTCCAGCGCGGTGCGGATACGGCCCGGCGTGACGTCGATGATCCGGGCTTTGTTGTGGACCGAGTCGGTGATGACGCCTGCCTGGCTGCCGGTGAACGACTGCGCCTCGTGGCCCAGGTTCTTGATCGCCATCGCCAGCAGGGCCATGGAGATACGCTCTCCGGCGGTCAGCAGCATGTCGAACTCCCGGCCGGCAGGCATCGGAGACACCTGCTCGGCGAGATCGATCAGCTCGTCCGTCGTGTCGCCCATCGCGGAAACGACGACGACAACCTGGTTGCCGTTCTTCTTCGCTTCCACGATCCGCTTGGCGACGCGCTTGATGCCCTCGGCATCGGCTACGGAGGAGCCTCCGTACTTCTGCACGACAAGGCCCACGTGCGCTCCTCGCTCGGTTCGTTTGTGTCGGCTCAGTTTATCCAGCGTCCGAAAACCACCACCCGGCTCCCGCATGGTGAGACATACGTGAGACCTGCGGGAACACCGTGGTGACCTCGACCGCTCGCAACCGGCATCTGCCCAGCTCCGGGCCGGACACGCGGAAAGTGCCCCGGCTCACAGTCGCGGGCCGGGCGAGCGCGCTACTTGCCCTGCCGGATCCCCAGCGGACCGCCGATCTCCTGGGCCATCACCCGGCCGGCCTCGAACTCCAGGGTCTCGTCGCCTATGTCGGCCTGGTCGGTGTCGAGGCCGTCCAGCTCCTGGAGGGGCTGGTTGAGGCGGACGTGGATCAGCACCGACTGGAGGGCGCGCAGCACCGCCGAGGCGGTCGGACCCCAGTTGGAGAAGTACGAGAACTGCCACCACCACAGCGCCTCGCTGGTGCGGCCCGCGCGGTAGTGGGCCATGCCGTGCCGCAGGTCGGTGATGATGTCGGTGAGGTCGTCCGAGATCCGGGCCGGCACCGGGGCGGTGCGGGGCTCGTACGGGTCGAAGACCTCGGAGTACACGTCGATCGGGTCCAGCAGCCGGGCGAAGGACTCGCGCAGCGCGTCCACGTCCGGCTCGGGGCCCGGATCGGGCTCGTAGCGCTCATCGGGGACGATGTCCTCGTGGGCGCCCAGCCGGCCGCCGGCCAGCAGCAGCTGGGAGACCTCCAGGAGCAGGAAGGGCACCGCCGACTCCGGCTCGTCGCCCCTCGCCACCTCCGTGACGGCCACCAGGAAGCTCTCGACCTGGTCCGCGATCTGGACCACGAAGTCGTCCGGGTCCTGCGTCGTGTCGTGCAGCGTGGCGTCAGACATCTAGGAGTCGTCTCCCCTCGAAGGCGCGGCCGAGGGTGACCTCGTCCGCGTATTCCAGGTCGCCACCCACCGGGAGGCCGCTGGCCAGGCGGGTGACCTTCAGGCCCATGGGCTTGATCATGCGGGCGAGGTACGTCGCCGTGGCCTCGCCCTCCAGATTGGGGTCCGTGGCCAGGATCAGCTCCGTGACCGTCCCGTCGGCCAACCGCGCGAGAAGTTCTCGGATACGCAGGTCGTCGGGACCCACGCCCTCGATCGGGCTGATCGCCCCGCCGAGCACGTGGTAGCGCCCGCGGAACTCCCGGGTGCGCTCGACGGCGACCACGTCCTTCGGCTCCTCGACCACGCAGATGACCGAGGGGTCGCGCCGGGGGTCACGGCAGATGTTGCACAGTTCCTCCTGCGCCACGTTGCCGCAGACCGCGCAGAAGCGGACCTTCGCCTTCACCTCCAGGAGGGCCTGCGCGAGCCGCTTCACGTCGGTCGGCTCGGCCTGCAGGATGTGGAAGGCGATCCGCTGCGCGCTCTTGGGACCGACGCCGGGCAGCCGCCCCAACTCGTCGATGAGGTCCTGGACCACGCCTTCGTACAACGGACTGCCCTTCCTGGAGACCTTTCGGTACGTACGCTAGTCGGCCGCCGCCTGTGTCCGGAAGGCGGCGGGGGTGTCGCGGCCGGAGGCGGACACCGCGGCGCCGGGCGTCAGAAGGGCAGGCCCGGGATGCCGCTGCCGCCGCCGAGGCCCTGGGCCAGCGGGCCGAGCTTCTGCTGCTGGAGCGCCTGCGCGTTCTCGTTGGCCGCCTGGACGGCCGCCACGATCAGGTCGGCGAGGGTCTCGGTGTCCTCCGGGTCCACCGCCTTGGGGTCGATCTTCAGCCCGCGCAGCTCGCCCGAGCCCGTCACGGTGGCCCGCACCAGGCCGCCGCCCGCCTGCCCGTCGACCTCCGTGTTCGCCAGCTCCTCCTGGGCCCGCTGAAGGTCCTGCTGCATCTTCTGGGCCTGCTGGAGCAGCTGCTGCATGTTGGGCTGGCCACCACCGGGGATCACGATCAGCTCCTCGCCGTCATTCGCGTCTCTCGCGCGTCTTTCTCGCTGTGCACGAGCCTACGTGGTCCACGCGCCCATCGCTCCGCCACTCTTTCGAGTGAGAACGTCCGGCGCCCTATACCTGATCAAGGCGCCCTTCCGGGCGGAAAAGGCGGTAAAGCTCCGTCCGGGCCACCCATTGGGCGGTAGGAAGGGGGGCCGCGCGTCGACAGGGAATGTCACGCGGTGTGACGGTCGTGGATCAGTTGGGAGAGCCGGGTGGGTCAGCCGGAGATGCAGCCCGAGAACCCCCCTCAGCACGGGGGCGAGGGTGCGGCCGGGCCCCGGCCGGGCGACCTGACCGGGCGGTACGTCCCGCTCGGCGACTGGGGCGAGCCCGCCGAGCGGCTCGACGAGCTGTACCGCTGGGTGGAGCACGGGGCGCTGCGGACGGCGGCCTGGTACCTGCGCGACCGGGTGTGGAAGCGGCGTACGGCCCGGGTGCTGCGGGCCGGCGCGGCGGCGGGCGCGGTCGCCGGTGCCGCGCTGCCGCTGCTGGACCTGACCGGCGTGGTGCCCGGCGTGGCGCCCTGGGGCTGCCTCGCCCTGCTGCTGGGGGCCGCCTGCGTCGGCGTCGACCGGTTCTTCGGGGTCACGTCCGGCTGGATGCGGGACGTGGCGACGGCCCAGGCCGTGCAGCGGCGCCTTGAGGCCCTCCAGTTCGACTGGGCGGCGGAGAGCGCGCGCGAGATGCTGGGTCCGGCGGAGGGCACGGCGAGCGAGGCGGCGGAGCGGTGCCTGGGCGTGCTGCGGCGCTTCTCGGAGGACGTCACCGAGCTGGTCCGCACGGAGACGACCGACTGGATGGTGCAGTTCCGCACCGGTCCGGCCCCCCTCGCCCTCCAGACGGCCCCGGCCACGGTCCCCCGCCAGGACCACGGCACTCACCTCGGCCGCCTCCCCCTCCCCCCGCCCAACGGCAACCGCCCGAACATGCCCCGCCAACGCCCTCCGGAGCCACGCTAGCCGTGCTCACCGCTTGGTGTACGTCAGGCTCTCGCCGCCGTTCCGCTTGGTGCGCTTGAGGGTGCCGTCCGGGAGGAGGGTGACCTCGGTCGGCTCGCCCGGTGCGCAGGAGGACGCCGGGCGGCCGCTGGTGACGGTGGACGGACCGATCTCCAACGGCCCCTGCCCGTCCGGCCGTTCGCTGAGCGTCGCCTCGAAGACGCAGTGGTACGACCCGCCGCCCTCGGTGGAGCCGTCCGCGACCAGCGTCAGTACGGCGTCGCCCACCTCGCCCTGCCGGATGGTCAGCTCGCGGGTGCCGGCCCCGCCGATCGTGGTCTCCCACGTGCCCAGGTAGGCGTCCGGGACGGACCCTGAGGGGGACGGAGTCTCCCGCGTCGGCGGCCCCGAGGCCCCGCCCTCCGCCGGCGCGGAGGAGGAGACCGGCGCGGGACTCGCCGTACCGCCGCCGCTGCTGCCGTCCGTGGCGGCCCCGTTCCGCATCAGCGCGTACACCGTGCCCCCGGCGCCGACCGCCACGACCAGGGCGGCCGCGACGAGCAGCGCGGTGGAGCGCCGGTCGCGCCGCTCGGGCTCCTGCCCGGTGCCGAGCCCGCCGTCGTCGTAGGGGTACGTGCCCCACGGCTGGGAGCGCTGCCGGGGGTACCCGTACCCGTCCGGGGCAGGAGGCGGGCCCCACTGCCCGACGACGGTGGGCGAAGGACCGGCCCCGTCGTCCGAGACCGCCCCGTGCTCGGCACCGCCGTCACCCTTCCCCGCGAAAGCACCGGAGCCGCCCCCACCCTCGGCAGCACCCGCACCCGCCGACGGCGAGAACCCCCCGCCAGGGCCACCCGCACCCGGCGACGAACCCCGCACAGGCGGCGAGGACGGCAACCCGAACCCGGCACCCGCCCCGCTCGCGCCAGCACCCGCACCCGCACTCGCACTCGCACCCGCCGACTGCGAGAACCCCCCGCCAGGGCCACCCGCACCCGGCGACGCGTCCCGCACAGGCGGCGAGGGTGGGAAACCGAATCCGAACCCGGCGCCGGGCCCGGACCCGGCGCCGGCCCCGCCCGCGCCGGCGCCCGGCACCACCCCCACCCCGGCCCCCGCCTCAGCCCCCTCCGGGTCCTCCGTGTCCAGGAGTCGTACCGCGTGGCGGCCGAGCTGGGCCACCAGGGTGCTCGGGAGCCACGGGTCCAGGGAGCGGCCGCCGGAGACGGTGTCCTGCGCCCCGGTCCGCTCCAGGATCGCGGGCAGCGACGGACGGGCGCCGGGGTCCTTGCGCAGGCAGTGCCGGACCAGTTCGGCGATGCCCTCCGGCACCCCCGTGAGGTCCGGTTCCTCCTGGGCTATCCGGAACATCAGGGCGTGCACCCCGCTGTCGGCGGAGCCGAACGGCAGTGCCCCGGTGGCCGCGTAGGCCAGGACCGAGCCCAGGCAGAACACGTCGCAGGCCGGTGTGATCCGGTCCCCGCGCACCTGTTCCGGCGCCATGAACCCGGGCGAACCGACCAGCGACCCGGTCCGGGTGAGCCCCTCCTCGCCCGCCGAGGTCGTCTCCAGCGCCCGCGCGATGCCGAAGTCGATGACCCGGGGCCCGTCGATGGTGACCAGCACGTTGGACGGCTTGAGGTCCCGGTGCACGATCCCGGCCGCGTGGATGTCCTGGAGCGCGTGCGCGAGCCCGGCCGCGAGGATCCGTACCGACCGCTCGGGCAGCGCCCCGTGGTCGTGCCCCACGACCTGCTGGAGGCTCGGCCCGGCCACGTACCCGGTGGCCACCCACGGCACGGCCGCCTCGGTGTCCGCGTCCAGCACCGGCGCGGTCCAGTACCCGCCGACCCGGCGCGCGGCCCCCACCTCCTGCCGGAACCGGGCCCGGAACTCCTCCCGCTCGGCCAGCTCCGCGCGGACCAGCTTCACGGCGACGGTACGGCCCCGGTCCGACCGGGCCAGGTACACGTTCCCCATGCCGCCCGCGCCCAGCCGGCCGAGCAGCCGGTACGCCCCGATGCGCGACGGATCCCCCGCCCCGAGTCTCTCCACCTCGCGCCGCCTTCTCCCCAGAGGTTCCGCACAGGTCTCGCAACGGACCGAGGATAGTGCGGCCGTACGGACCGGCGCGGGGCCGAGGCCTCCACGGTTGCGTAACGGCCCGGAAGCCCCAGCAGCCCCGTACCCTGCCCGCCCCCGCCGTCGCGCACCGTCGACAACCTGTCGCGGATTGCCCCCGCCCACGGAACAGGACGCCGATACCCCTTCCGCATCGCGGACATTTACGCTCGCGGGCATGACCCCTCAGCCCAACCCCGACGCCGGCGCCGCAGTGAAGGCCGCGGACCGCGCGCACGTCTTCCACTCCTGGTCCGCGCAGGACCTCATCGACCCGCTCGCCGTCGCCGGCGCCGAGGGGTCGTACTTCTGGGACTACGACGGCACGCGGTACCTGGACTTCACCAGCGGGCTCGTGTTCACCAACATCGGCTACCAGCACCCGAAGGTCGTCGCGGCGATCCAGGAGCAGGCCGCGCGGATGACGACCTTCGCGCCCGCCTTCGCCGTGGAGGCCCGCTCGGAGGCGGCCCGGCTGATCGCCGAGCGGACCCCCGGCGACCTGGACAAGATCTTCTTCACCAACGGCGGCGCGGACGCCGTCGAGCACGCGGTGCGCATGGCCCGGCTGCACACGGGCCGCCCGAAGGTGCTCTCGGCGTACCGCTCGTACCACGGCGGCACCCAGCAGGCCGTGAACCTCACCGGCGACCCGCGCCGCTGGGCCTCCGACAACGGCAGCGCCGGGGTCGTCCACTTCTGGGCGCCGTTCCTCTACCGCTCCCGCTTCTACGCGGAGACCGAGGAGCAGGAGACCGCGCGGGCCCTGGAGCACCTGGAGACGACGATCGCCTTCGAGGGCCCGTCGACGATCGCCGCGATCATCCTGGAGACCATCCCCGGCACGGCCGGGATCATGGTCCCGCCGCCCGGCTACCTGGCCGGCGTGCGCGCGCTCTGCGACACGTACGGGATCGTCTTCGTCCTGGACGAGGTGATGGCCGGTTTCGGCCGTACCGGCGAGTGGTTCGCGGCCGACCTGTTCGGCGTCGTCCCGGACCTGATGACCTTCGCCAAGGGGGTCAACTCGGGCTATGTGCCGCTCGGCGGGGTCGCCATCTCGCCAGAGATCGCGGAGACCTTCGGCAAGCGGCCCTACCCGGGCGGGCTGACCTACTCGGGGCACCCGCTGGCCTGCGCCGCGGCCGTCGCCACGATCAACGCGATGGCCGAGGAGGGCGTCGTGGAGAACGCCAGGCGGCTCGGCGCGAGCGTGGTCGGCCCGGCCCTCGCGGAGCTGGCCGCCCGGCACCCGAGCGTCGGCGAGGTGCGCGGTGTCGGCATGTTCTGGGCGCTTGAGCTGGTCAGGGACCGGGTGACCCGGGAGCCGCTGGTGCCGTACAACGCGGCCGGCGACGCGAACGCGCCGATGGCCGCCTTCGCCGGTGCCGCGAAGAAGCACGGCCTGTGGCCCTTCGTGAACATGAACCGGACGCATGTCGTGCCGCCGTGCAACGCGACCGAGGCCGAGCTGAAGGAGGGCCTGGCCGCCCTTGACGCCGCGCTCACGGTGGCCGACGAGTACACGGTGTAGCGGGTCCGGACCGGTACCGGCGGCGGCAGGTACGGACCTGCCGCCGGCGGGGGCCGAACGCGTAAGGTGACGTGCTCGTAGACGTTGGTGAATACGTGCGAGTACGTCACCCACACGTGTGAGGAGAATCCGGCCATGCCCGGCACCGGCCCCGTCACCCGCAGCACGCTGCGCCAGCAGATCGCGGACGCGCTCCGGGACGAGGTGCTGGCCGGGCGGCTGCGGCCGGGCCGGGCGTTCACCGTGAAGGAGATAGCCGACCAGTACGGCGTCTCGGCCACCCCGGTGCGCGAGGCGCTGGTGGACCTGTCGGCGCAGGGCATCCTGGAGGCCGACCAGCACCGCGGGTTCCGGGTGCCCGAGTACTCCCTCGCCGACTACCGGAGCATGCTGGAGGCCCGGGGCCTGGTCACGGAGGGCATGTTCCGGGCCCTCACCGCGGGCCACCCGGCCTTCGCCACCCCGGCCGGTGACCCGCGTACGGCGGCGGCGCTGGCCACCGTGCGGCGCCGGGGCGAGGAGGCCGCCCGGGCCGCCGCGGCCGGCGACCTCACCGTCCTGATCGGCTACGACCTGCGCTTCTGGCGCGAGCTGAGCGCCCTGTTCGGCAACCCCCATCTCGGCGACTTCCTGGACCGGCTGCGCGTGCGGTCCTGGGTCTGCGCCGTCCAGCACCTGCTGCGCCTGCCCGAGCTGCGCGGCCGGCTGTGGGCCGGGCACCCGGACCTGGTGGACGCGCTGGCCCGCCGCGACGCCCAGGCCGCGCGCGCGGTCGTCGCCGCCGCCAACGCGCACGCGCTGACGCTGCTGGAAGAGCTGGCGGCCGGGTAAGTGACCGGTACGGTCCGGGGGGCAGCCGCGCCCGGGCCGCAGCGACTACCCTGCCCTGACCACCTGCTGCGTGCGTGATCATGCGCTGCCGATGCGAGGAGTCCTCTTTTGGCCTGTGACCTGTGGCTGGTACCGCTCGTCGACGTGTTGTGCCACACCCCGGACAACCCGTTCGCCGAGGAACTCGCGCAATACAACAAGGCGCTGGCCGAGGCCGGGCTCCCGCCGGTGCCGGTGTACCAGTACATGCCGGGCCTGTCCGGAGACGTCGCCCCGGTGGCCGGCTTCGACTACGACGCCCTGCACTTCCTGCGCCGGGTGTACCTGCTCCAGGTCTGCGGCCTGCCGGTGACACCGGTGGACGAACTCGGCGGCGACTACGAGCAGTTGCTGGAGATGTTCGAGTCCACGGCCCAGCAGTCCCACCTGGTCTGGCACTACGACCACGCGGGCGCCTACGTCCCGGTCGACTTCCCGCACCCGCTCTCCAACGACGAACTGCTCGCGGGCGGCGGCCCGTTGGGCTCCGCGCAGGCCCTGCTGCGGGAACTGGAGTACGCGGCCCCCTCGATCGGCATCGACCCGGCCAACCCCCCGGCCGCCCCCGCCCCGCCGGCCGCGCCGACCGAGCTGGAGGAGCCGGCCGTACCGGCCCCCTACGACCCCAGCCCCTTCGCCCGCGAACGGCACGTCTGGCTCGGCCTGCACGCGGCGGCGACCCGCTCCCTGGCCCAGGGCTCGATGATCGTGTTCAGCTGAACCCGGGGAGCCCCGCTAGGCACTCGGCGCCGAGGCGCGGCCGACGAGTCTGATCTCCGGGGGCCACAGGACGGCCGTCGCCAGCAGCAGGGACGGGCCCAGGTGGACCGGGCAGACCCGCAGGGCCGGCCGGTGGTGGCGGGTGACCTCGAAGACGGCCGGGTCGGAGCAATCGGGCCCGTCGGAGCGGGTGCCGTCCTCGCCGTAGGGGCCCCGGCAGAGGGGGTTGCGGTGGGTGCTCATGGTCCATTGCACCCCGCCGTACGCGAAAGCGCCCGCCGGGACCGCCCCGGAGGGCGGACCGGCGGGCGCTTTCGGCACCGGGACTACAGGAACGAGTTGATCTCGATCGTCTCGTCACGGCCCGGGCCCACGCCGATCGCGGAGATCGGGGCGCCGGACATCTCCTCCAGGGCCTTGACGTAGTTCTGCGCGTTCTTCGGCAGGTCGGAGAAGGACTTGGCCTTGGTGATGTCCTCCGACCAGCCCGGCAGCGTCTCGTAGACCGGCTTCGCGTGGTGGAAGTCGGTCTGCGAGTACGGCAGCTCCTCGACCCGCTTGCCGTCGATCTCGTACGCCACGCAGACCGGGATCTCCTCCCAGCCGGTCAGCACGTCCAGCTTGGTGAGGAAGAAGTCGGTCAGGCCGTTCACACGGGTCGCGTAGCGGGCGATGACCGCGTCGAACCAGCCGCAGCGGCGGTCCCGGCCGGTGGTGACGCCCCGCTCGCCGCCGATGCGGCGCAGCGCCTCGCCGTCCTCGTCGAACAGCTCGGTCGGGAACGGGCCCGCGCCGACCCGGGTCGTGTAGGCCTTGAGGATGCCGATGACCCGGCTGATCTTCGTCGGGCCCACGCCTGCACCGGTGCAGGCGCCGCCCGCGGTCGGGTTCGAGGAGGTGACGAAGGGGTACGTGCCGTGGTCGATGTCCAGCAGCGTGCCCTGGCCGCCCTCGAAGAGCACGACCTTGTCGTCCTCCAGGGCCTGGTTGAGCAGCAGCACCGTGTCGGCGACGTAGGGCCGCAGCTTCTCCGCGTAGCCCAGCAGTTCCTCGACCACCTGCTCGGCGGCGATGGCGCGGCGGTTGTAGAGCTTGGTCAGGATCTGGTTCTTGACGTCGAGCGCCGCCTCCACCTTCTGCAGGAGGATCGACTCGTCGTACAGGTCCTGGACCCGGATGCCCACGCGGTTGATCTTGTCGGCGTAGGTCGGGCCGATGCCCCGGCCGGTGGTACCGATCTTGCGCTTGCCGAGGAAGCGTTCCGTCACCTTGTCGACGGTCACGTTGTACGGCGTGATGATGTGCGCGTTTCCGCTGATGAGGAGCTTGGACGTGTCGACGCCGCGCTCGTTCAGACCGCTCAGCTCGGAGAGCAGGACCGACGGGTCGACGACGACACCGTTTCCGATGACCGGCGTACAGCCGGGCGAGAGGATTCCGGAAGGGAGCAGGTGGAGCGCGTACTTCTGGTCGCCGACGACGACCGTGTGGCCGGCGTTGTTGCCGCCCTGGTAGCGCACTACATAGTCCACCGAGCCACCGAGCAGGTCGGTGGCCTTCCCCTTGCCTTCGTCACCCCACTGAGCACCGAGCAGCACAAGTGCGGGCACGCGCGTACACCCCTTCCGGGCGGGGCATGTCCAAGGTCGGGGGCGCGGGCGTAAGGTTCACCGCCGCGTACCACCGCGACCGCCGTTGGTCGCACAACCGTCGGACCGGATGCCCCGGAATAGACGAAGCCCCTGGCGCAATAGCGCAAGGGGCTCTTGCACAAAGATGCTACCCGAGGAAGCGAGGCAGGACCGAGGTGGCGACTTCCGCGACGTCCGATCAGCTGCTGGTGATCATCGATCCGATGGCCCGACAGGCGGACGGGGAGGCCGTACGGATCGCGAAAGACGTGCTCAGCGCGGGTGCGGCGACCAAGGTGTGCCTTCCGGAGGGGCCGGAGGAATTCGCCCGCGCGCTGGGCCGTCGGGGGGCCCGGCGCCCGGTGGTCGTCGGCGACGACCGCGCCCTGGTCCGGGCCGTGACCCTGCTGCACCGCCGGCGCGAGCTGGCCGGGTGCGCGCTGTCCGTGGTCCCGGTGGGCGACAGCGCGCTGGCCGAGTCCCTCGGGGTGCCGGGCGGCCCGGTGGCGGCGGCCCGGACCGTGCTGGAGGGCGCGGAGCACCGCCTTGACCTGCTGGTCGACGACAGCGACGGGGTGGTGCTTGGCGCGCTGGCCATCCCGCCGGCGCCGGTGCGGGCGGTGATGGAGGCGGCGGCGGTGCCGGTGGCGGCCGGGCGGCCCTGGCTGCGTTCGACGTACCGCTCCCTGGTGCGCACCCTGGCCGTCTCCCGCCCGGTCCGGCTGCCCGCCATCCCCGCGCCGGGGCCCGCGCGGCTGCGGGTGGAGGTGGACGGCGAGACGGTCGTGGACCTGGACCAGCCCGTCGAGGCGGTCTCGGTGGTCCCGGGCCCCGGCGGCCTGGCCTCGGTGGAGGTACGGCCGCTGTCGCTGGGCGCCGAGGCCACCCCGGTTCGGGCCGCGGGCCGCACGGTGACGGTCACGGGCGCCGACTTCCGCTACCGGGCGGACGCGGCGGTCGCGGGTCCGGTACGGCGCCGCACCTGGACGGTGCGGGAGGGCGCCTGGGGGCTGACGCTGCCCACCGCTCACTGACGGCTGCCGCCCCCTAAAGGTCTCGTGACACATATTTAACCGCGCCGACCCCTTCCCGAGCCGGTGCCTCGTCCACCATCCTGCTCCATCAGGACGCAAGGGCGAGGCGCGTGGAAGGGGCCGGTCGATGGCAGTGGACGAGGGTGTCACGGAGGATGCCGCCGGGGCGGCACGAGCGGACGGCGAAACGGTTCATCGGCTGAAGCCCAACGCCGTGGGGATGCTCGGTGTGGTCTTCATGGCCGTCGCCACCGCCGCGCCGATCACCGCGATGACCGGCAATGTGCCCTTCATGGTGTCGTCCGGCAACGGCGTCGGCGCCCCGGCGAGCTACCTCGTCGCAATGGTCGTCCTGGCAATCTTTTCCGTCGGTTTCACCTCGATGGCCAAGCACATCACCTCCACCGGCGCCTTCTACGGCTTCATCTCCTACGGCCTCGGCCGCACCGTCGGACTGGCCTCCGGACTGCTCGCCACCTTCGCCTACGTCGTCTTCGAACCGGCGCTGATCGGCATCTTCTCCACCTTCGCCACCACCACCCTGAAGGACCAGACCGGCACCGACGTGCCATGGTGGGCGTTCGCGATGGTGATGCTCGCGGTGAACGCCCTGGGCACCTGGTTCGGCGTCAGCGTCGCCGAGAAGCTGCTGGTGGTGCTGCTGGCCACCGAGGTCACCGTGCTGGCGGCCATGGCGGTGTCGGTGGCCGTGCACGGCGGCGGCCCGCACGGCTTCACGTTCGCGCCCGTCGACCCGGTCAACGCCTTCAAGGGCACCTCCGCCGGGCTCGGGCTCTTCTTCGCCTTCTGGTCCTGGGTCGGCTTCGAGTCGACGGCGATGTACGGCGAGGAATCCCGCGATCCCAAGCGGATCATCCCGAGGGCGACGATGGTCAGTGTGCTCGGCGTGGGCGTCTTCTACGTCCTCGTCTCCTGGATGGCGATCACCGGCAACGGCGAGGCCGAGGCGGTGCGGGCGGCGTCCTCCGCCAACCCGCTCTCCCTGTTCTTCAACCCCACCGAGCGCTACGTCGGCCACTGGGCGGTCGACGTCATGCAGTGGCTGATGATCACCGGTTCGCTGGCCTGCGGCATGGCCTTCCACAACTGCGCCGCCCGCTACCTGTACGCGCTGGGCCGCGAGGGCGTACTGCCGTCGCTGAAGCGCACCGTCGGACGCACCCACGCCCGGCACGGCTCCCCGCACGTGGCGGGGCTGGTGCAGACGGCCGTCAGCGCGGTGCTGATCGGCGCCTTCTGGGCGGCCGGCAAGGACCCCTACACCGGCACCTACGTCCTGCTCGCCATCCTCGGCACCATGGCGATCCTGGTCGTCCAGGCCGTGTGCTCCTTCGCCGTGCTCTGGTACTTCCGCTCCCACCACCCCGAGAGCCGGCACTGGTTCCGCACCTTCACCGCCCCGCTGCTCGGCGGCGTCGCGATGCTCGCCGTGGTCGTGCTGCTGGTCTCCCACATGGGTGCGGCGGCCGGGCCCGAGTCCGGCTCCCTGGTGCTGCGGGCCACACCCTGGCTGGTGGCCCTGATCGCGGCGACCGGCGTCGGCTACGCCCAGTACCTCAGGCGCCGGGCCCCCGAGCGGTACGCGCTGCTGGGCCGGACGGTGCTGGAGGAGACGAAGGAACGCTGACGCTCCCCCGGCTCACCCCACCGTCACGCTCAGCTCCTCCAGGCCCCGGATCACGAAGTTCGGCTTGCGCTCCGGCCGCGCCGCCAGGGTCAGCGTGGGGGCCTGCACCAGCAGGGCCCGCATCGAGGCCGCCAGCTCGATGCGGGCCAGCGGGGCGCCGATGCAGTAGTGGATGCCCGCGCTGAAGGAGATGTGCGGGTTGTCGGCGCGGGCCAGGTCCAGGCGGCCCGGGTCGGCGAAGACCTCCGGGTCGTGGTTGGCCGCGCCGAAGAGCAGGGCGATCTCCGCGCCCCGGGGGATCGTCGTCCCGTCGATCTCGATGTCCTCCAGCACCCAGCGCTCGAAGAGCTGGAGCGGGGTGTCGTAGCGCATCAGCTCCTCGATCGCGGACGGGATCAGCGCGTGGTCGGCGCGCAGGGCCGCGAGCTGTCCGGGGTCGCGGAACAGCGCGTACCAGCCGTTCACCGTGGCGTTGACCGTCGCCTCGTGACCGGCGTTGAGCAGCAGGACGGCTGTGGAGATCATCTCCTGCTCGGTGAGCCGCTCCCCCTCGTCGTGCGCCGCGATGAGCCCGGAGATCAGGTCCTCACCCGGCTTCTCGCGGCGCTCGGCGATCAGCTCCCGCAGATACTCCGAGAACTCCACCGAAGCCCGCACCGCCCGCGCCGCCGTCTCCTCGGACGGGTTCAGCTCGTACATCCCGCAGATATCCGCCGACCAGGGCCGCAACGGCCCCCGGTCCGCCTCGGGAATCCCCAGCATCTCGGCGATCACCGCCACGGGCAGCGGCTCGGCCACCTCCCGCAGCAGATCCCCGCCGCCCCGCCTCACGAGTCCGGCGACCAGTTCGCTCGCCAGCTCCCGCACATACGGCTTCAGCCGCTCCACCGTGCGCGGCGTGAACGCCTTCGACACCAGCCGCCGGATCCGCGTGTGGTCCGGCGGCTCCAGGTCGAGCATCCCGTGGTCGTTGAGCGTGTGGAACGGCTCGTGCTCGGCCGGTGGCGCGCTCCGCCCGAACTCCTCGTGCGAGAACCGGTGCTGGTACGACCGCCCGAGCCGCCGGTCCCTGAGCAGCGCCGACACGTCCGCGTGCCGCGGCACCAGCCACTGGTCGGTCGCCTCGTACCGGATCACCCGCCCCCGCGCCCGCAACTCGGCGTAGGCGGGGTAGGGGTCCGCGAGGAACGCGGGGTCCCAGGGGTCGAAAGCGAGGTCACCAGCGTCTGCCATGGACGGACCGTAGCCCCGGGCACCCCACCACGGCCAGGGTGGGGGAACGGCGGCTCAGCCCGGTGTCACCAAGCGGGCCTCGTAGGCGAAGACCGCCGCCTGGGTGCGGTCGCGCAGGCCGAGCTTCACCAGGACCCGGCTCACGTGGGTCTTGATCGTCGACTCCGCCACCACCAGGCGGCCGGCTATCTCCGCGTTCGACAGGCCCTGGGCGATGAGGATCAGGACCTCCGTCTCGCGTTCCGTCAGCTCCCCGTAGGCCGCCTGCGCCGCCTGCAGGGCGCGCGGAGGGCCCGCCAGCCGGGAGAACTCCGTGATCAGGCGCCGGGTGACCGAGGGGGCCAGCAGTGCCTCGCCGGAGGCCACCACCCGGACGCCGTCGGCCAGTTGGCGCGCCGAGGCGTCCTTCAGCAGGAAGCCGGAGGCGCCGGCACGCAGGGCCTGGTACACGTACTCGTCCAGGTCGAACGTGGTCAGCACCAGGACCTTCGCCGCCTCGTCCGCGGCCACGATCTCCCGGGTCGCCTCGATGCCGTTCATCTCCGGCATCCGGATGTCCATCAGCACCACGTCCGGCGCCAGCTCCCGCACCCGGTCCACCGCCTGCCGGCCGTTGACGGCCTCGCCGACGACCTCGATGTCCGGCATCGCGTTCAGCAGGACCGAGAAGCCCTCGCGCACCATCATCTGGTCGTCGGCGACCAGTACGCGGATCGTCATGCCGCGTCCTCGTCCGCCGGGGCGGCCGGCACCGGCAGGAACACCGACACCTCGTACCCGCCGTCGTCCGTCCGGCCCGCCGTCATCTCGCCGTTCAGCATCGAGACCCGCTCCCGCATCCCGGTGATGCCGTGCCCGGCGCCGGGCGACGGCTTGACCAGGTTCGGGGCCGGCGGCGGGCCGTTGACCACGCGCAGGCCGAGACCGCCGAGGACGTAGCCGATCTCCACCCGGGCGCTCGCCCCCGACGCGTGCCGCAGCGCGTTGCTCAGCGCCTCCTGCACGATCCGGTACGCCGACAGCTCCACACCCTGCGGCAGTTCCCGCACCGCGCCGGTCACCGTCTTCTCCACCTCAAGGCCGGCCTCCCGCACATTGGCGAGCAGTCCGTCCAGATCGGCGAGGGTGGGCTGCGGGGCGTCCGGCGCCGCGTAGTCCTCCGCGCGGACCACGCCCAGCACCCGGCGCAGCTCGGTCAGGGCCGCCACCGCGTTCTCCCGGATGGTGGCGAACGCCTTCTCCAGCTCCGGCGGCGGGTTCTCCACCCGGTAGGGCGCGGCCTCCGCCTGGATGGCGACCACCGACATGTGGTGGGCGACCACGTCGTGCAGCTCTCTGGCGATGGTCGTGCGCTCCTCCAGCAGGGTGCGCCGGGAACGCTCCACCGCGGTCACCGTCTGCTGGGCGGTCACCTCCTGCTGCGCCTCCCGGCGGATGTGCCGGACGGTGACGACGAGCAGGATCAGCGCCGAGAAGAGGACCATCGGGCTCGCGTCGATGTCGTCGTGCCCGGCGCCGAGGACGGCCACGATCCAGGAGCCGTACAGCACGGTCAGCAGCCACATCCAGGCCGCGGTGCGCGGCCGGGTGCGTATCGCCACGACCGTGAGCACCGCCAGGTGGGAGAGGAAGCTGCCCTCCGCCCACGGCCACGACTGCCAGTCGTCACCGACCAGTCCGACGACGGTGGTCGCGGCGAGCGAGAGCCAGAACGCGCCGGCCGGGCGCACCAGCGTCAGCAGCACCGGCCCCAGCGCGAGGAACCCGCACAGCAGCCCGGCCACCCCGTCGGTCCCGTTGCTCGCCAGGTTGAGGAGCATCGCCACCACACCGACGGCCGCCACCACCGTATGCGGGGTCCAGAGCGCGTATGCACGCGGGCGGCCGGAGAAGCGGCGGGTGAAGTCGCTGTCGACGCGCAGGGGCGGCAGCGGGCGGTAGGCGAAGGCACCCGTCAAGAGGTCTTGGCGCAGCCCGCCCAGCAGTCCCGCGGCCAGCCGGAACTCCGGACTGCGGCGCCTGTCGGCCGCGCCCGGCCGTGTCGTCTGCTTGTGCGTCGTCTCGGTCACAGGCAAAACGGTAGGCGCTGGGCCGGGGCGCGGTCGTCACCAGTGAGAGGGGTCCCTCGGCATCCCTCTCAAGTACTACGCACGGTGGTTGGATCACCACGCCAGTTGGGCGATCTCCTCCGTCACCACCGCGCAGGCGTTCGCCGCCGGGTCGATCAGGGGGAAGTGGCCCACGTCCGCCAGCAGGGTCAGGCCCACCGTCTCGCCCGCCTTCGCCGCGGCTTCCACGTACGCCTCGGCCACCGCCTGGGGGACGACCGTGTCGGCGCTGCCCTGGACGAGGGTGGTCGCGATGCCGGTCGGCAGGAGGAGGGCGGGGTCGGCGTAGGGGCGGCGGTCGGTGACGGTGTCCTCTTCCGCCCCCGCCCGGCTGCCGAGGAGTTGGGCGGCCGCGTCGCCGCAGACGTCCAGTTTCCCGGCGAGTGCGAAGTCCGCGATGGGGGCCAGGGCGACGACTCCGCGCAGGGGGGCCGGGCCGGCGGTGCGCCAAGGAGCGTCGGCGGGGAGGACGTGGCGGGCCGCAGCCCACAGGGCGAGGTGGCCGCCGGCGGAGTGGCCGGTGAGGACCGTGCGGCGGAGGTCGGCCGTGGGGAGGGCCGCTCTCGCGAGGTCCGGGAGGGCGTCCAGGGCTGCGGCGACGTCGTCGAAGGTGTCGGGCCAGCGGCCGGCGGTCTCGGTCGCGTTCGGGGTTTTCTCGGGGGCGCCTCGTCTGTACTCGATGTTCGCCACGGCGTAGCCGCTGTGGGCCAGGTGGGCGGTGAAGGGGGTGATGTGGTGGCGGTCGTAGGGGGAGCGCCAGGCTCCGCCGTGCAGGACCACGACGAGGGGGGCGGTCTGGGGGGTGCCGGTGGTGTGGGGGGCGTAGAAGTCGATCACCTGGTCGGGGTGGTTCCCGTAGGGGGCGGTGGTGTCGGGGGCGACCGGGGGGTGCGAGAAGGCCGACTTCTCTTCGGCGGCGGCGCGGTGTGCGGCGGCGTCGGCTGGCATGGGTCGGCCTCTCGTGCGGAGCGGGTGGTGCGGACGGGGGCGGGGCTTCGTCCGGTGCGGGTTGGCGGGGACGGTATCAGGGGGGCGGGACCGGGCGGGGGTGGGGTGCTCGTAGGGGTGCCCTGCGCTGCTGCGGGGCGTTCGCGGGGGCACCCTGTGCTGCACCCGGGCGGGGGTCGGGGCTCTTGCCCGCGCTTGCGGGGTGCCGCCTGCGCCCACCCGTGCCGCCCCTTGCGGCACGCCTGCCCGCAGGTCAGCGGGGCCGCCGTAACGCCGACCGGTACCGCCGCGCGCGGCACGCCTGACCGCAGGCCAGCAGGGGCGCGGGCAGGCGGGCCGCGAGTGGCTCCGTCTGCTCTAGTTCAGCACCTCCCCCAGGACCCGGGCCGCTCGTTCCACGTCCGTGAAGCTGACGTAGAGCGGGGTGAAGCCGAAGCGGAGGATGTCGGGGTGGCGGAAGTCGCCCACCACGCCTCGGGCGATGAGGGCGGGCATGACCTCGGCCGCGTCGGGGCAGCGCAGGGCGATCTGGCTGCCCCGGTGGGCGTGCGCGGCCGGGGTCACCGGTTCGACCCGGCCCGGTTCCGTGCGGGCGCCGACGCACTCCAGGAAGAAGTCCGTCAGGGCCAGGGACTTCGCGCGGACCGCCTCGACCCGGACGCCGTCCCAGACGTCCAGGGCCGCCTCAAGGGCCAGCATGGAGAGGATGTCCGGCGTGCCCACGCGCCCGCGCTGCGCGCCCGGGGCCGGGGCGTAGGACGGGCTCATGCCGAAGGGCTCCGCGTGGGAGTTCCAGCCGGGCAGCGGGGAGTCGAAGTCACCTTGCAGCGAGCGGCGGACGTAGAGGTACGCCGGGGAACCCGGGCCGCCGTTCAGGTACTTGTAGGTGCAGCCCACCGCCAGGTCGACCCCGTGCTCGTCCAGCCCGACCGGCAGCGCGCCCGCGCTGTGGCACAGGTCCCACACTGCGAGGGCGCCTGCGGAGTGGACCGCGGCCGTCAGCGCCGGCAGGTCGTGCAGCCGGCCGGTGCGGTAGTCGACGTGGTTGAGCAGGACCGCGGCCGTGCGGTCGGACAGGGCCGACGGCACCTCGTCCGGCGTCACCGGGCGCAGCGTCCGGCCGGTCAGCCGGGCGGCGGACTCGGCGATGTAGCCGTCCGTCGGGAAGGTGGTGGCGTCCACCAGCAGCTCGTCCCGCCCCGGACCGCGCAGGTCGGCCATGCGAACCGCCGCGACCAGGGCCTTGAAGACGTTCACGCTGGTGGAGTCGCCCACCACGATCTGGCCCGGCGCCGCCCCGACCAGCGGCGCGATCCGGTCCCCGATCCGCTCGGGCGCGGTCCACCAGCCGCTCTCCTCCCACGAGCGGATGCGCAGTTCGCCCCACTGGCGGCGCACCACGTCCGCGATCCGGTCGGGGACGCCGGCCGGCAGCGCGCCGAGCGAGTTGCCGTCCAGGTAGACGACGTCGTCCAGGACGAAGCGGGAGCGCAGCGGGGCGAGCGCGTCCTCGGCGTCCAGTTTCTCCGCCCGCCGGGCCAGTTCAGACATGGGACCTCGCCGTCCACAGCTCGGGGAACACGTTGTTGCGGGCGCGCTTCTCCAGCCAGGCCACGCCGGCCGAGCCGCCGGTGCCGGTCTTCGCGCCCATCGCGCGGCGGGTGGCGACCAGGTGGTCGTTGCGCCAGCGCCACACCAGCTCGGCGACATCGCTCAACGCCTCGCCGAGGCGGGCGAGTTCGGCGCTCTCGTCGCCCGCGTAGATCTCCGCCCAGACCGCCTCGACGGCGCCGGAGGGCTCGTGGCGCCGGGCCACGTCGCGGTCGAGCACGGAGTCGGGGACGGCGTGGCCGCGGCGGGCCAGCAGCCGCAGCACCTCGTCGTACAGGCTCGGCTCGTGCAGCGCCTTCTCCAGCTCGGCGTGGGCGCGCGGGGCGCCGCGGTGCGGGACGAGCATGGACGCGGACTTCTCGCCGAGCAGGAACTCCAGGCGCCGGTACATCGCCGACTGGAAGCCGGACCCCTCGCCGAGGGCGCCGCGGTAGGAGTTGAACTGGGCGGGGGTGAGCTGGCCGAGCGGCCGCCAGGAGGCGTTCAGCGCCTCCAGCTCCCGTACCGAGCGCTTCAGCGCGGCGATCGCGGTCGGCACGTCGTCCGAGCGCAGCGCCCGCGCGGCCGTCTCCCACTCGTGCACGATCACCGTGAACCACAGCTCCATGACCTGGGTGGTGACCAGGAAGACCATCTCGCCGGGATCGTCGGAGAGGGTGTGCTGGAGGTGGGTGAGGACGTCCGCCTTGACGTAGTCCTCGTACGGCGTGGTACCGGCGAAGTCGAGATGCGGGGTCTCGGGCTCAGCGGCCTCGGAAGGGGGGTGAGCCTGGTGGGACATCGCTGTCTCCTGTAGTACTCCGGGTAGCGGTCCGCCCCTGCCGATGCCGGCACGGGGGCCCCGGTCCCCAAGCGGAATCCTCTGCAATCCCCCCGGATACGGCAAGGCCCGTCCGCCGTCGGACGGGCCACACCGGGTACGGCCACCGGGTACGGCCCTGACGAGACCCCCACGGGACCCCCACGGGACCCCTACGGGTCAGCCCAGGGTCTGGGCCGCCGTCGCGGAGGAGTCCTTCAGGAACTGGGAGCAGCGCTCGTACTCCTCCTGCTCGCCGATGGCGCCGGCGGCGCGGGCGAGGGCGTGCAGGGCGCGCAGGAAGCCGCGGTTCGGCTCGTGCTCCCACGGCACCGGGCCGTGGCCCTTCCAGCCGCTGCGGCGCAGGGAGTCCAGGCCGCGGTGGTAGCCCGTACGGGCGTAGGCGTACGACTCCACGACCGCGCCGCGCTCGAACGCCTCGTCGGCCAGCTGGGCCCAGGCGAGCGAGGAGGTGGGGTACTTGGCGGCGACGTCCGCGGGCGCGGTGCCCTGGGCGAGCAACTCGCGCGGCTCCGGGTCGTCGGGGAGGTGGGTCGGGGGCGGGCCGCCGAGGAGGTTCTCGTGCATCGTCATGGGTTCAGTCTGTCACCGGACGGTGCGAGCGGCCCCCGCCCGCCCTCGGCGCGGAGCCGGACTCCCCGGTCTCCAGCGGCGGGCACGTCACCGAGCCGTGGATGTGGCACTCGGGGCGGCGGCAGCCGGGGCCCGGCCGGCGTACCAGGGTGAAGGCCAGGGCCGCGCCCAGCACCAGGACGCCCGCGCAGACCGGCATCGCCCGGTCGAAGGAGCGGTCGAAGGCGGCCGGGTCGCGGTAGGCGTCCGGGCCCATCCCGGTGAGCAGCGGCAGCGCGGCCACCGCGACCAGGCTCGCCGCCCGGGCCGCCGCGTTGTTGATGCCGCTGGCCAGCCCGGCGCGGGAGGCGTCGACGGAGGCGAGGACGGTGGCGGTGAGCGGCGCGACCAGGGTGACCATGCCGGCGCCCATCACCAGCAGCGCGGGCAGCACGTCCAGCGGGTAGGAGGCGCCCGGGCCGACCCGGAGCGTCAGCAGCATCGCCGCCGCGCACAGCAGCGGGCCGACGGTGAGCGGCAGCCGGGGCCCGGTGCGGTCGGCGAGGGCGCCTGAGCGGGCGGAGAACAGCAGCATCAGGACGGTGGTCGGCAGCAGGGCCGTACCGGCGCCCAGCGGCGAGTAGCCGGCCACCACCTGGAGCTGGAGGGCGGTGAGGAAGAAGAAGCCGCCGAAGGCCGCGTACACGCACAGTGTGACCAGGTTGACGGCCGTGAACCGGCGCGAGGCGAAGATGCCGGGCGGCAGCATCGGGTCGGCGCGGCGCCGCTCGGTGTACACGAAGGCGACCGCGACGGCCACGCCCGCGGCACCGGTCAGGGCGACGGCGAGCGAGCCGGTGTTCGCCTCGGTCAGCGCGTACGTCAGCAGGGCGAGGGCCAGGGCGCCGAGGGCCGCGCCGAGGACGTCGAAACGGCCGTGCGAGCGGGCGTCCGACGACTCCGGTACGTGCCGCAGGGCGACCGGGACGCACAGCAGGGCCAGCGGGATGTTCAGCAGGAACACCCAGCGCCAGCCGGGCCCGGCGACCAGCCAGCCGCCCAGGAAGGGGCCGACCGCCGCGCCGACGCCGCCGAACCCGGACCACAGGCCGACGGCCCGGCTGCGGTCGTCGGGGTGGAAGGAGGCCTGGATGAGGGCGAGGGAGCCGGGGGTCAGCAGCGCTCCGCCGACGCCCTGGAGGGCGCGGGCGGCGACGAGCACCCCGGAGGTGGGGGCGAGTCCGCAGGCCAGGGAGGCGGCGGCGAACCACACCACGCCGAGCACGAAGACCTTGCGGCGCCCGTAGTGGTCGCCGAGGGAGCCGCCCAGCAGGATCAGCCCGGCCAGCGTGACCATGTACGCGTTGACCGTCCACTGGAGCGCGGCCAGGCTCGCGTCCAGGTCGCGGCCGATGGCGGGGAGCGCCACGTTGACGACAGTCGAGTCCAGCAGGGCCATGCTGGAGCCGAGGACCGTGGTCAGCAGGATCCACGTGCCCTGCGGGGAGGCCAGCCGGACGTCGGGCATGCTCCCAGGTATACAGCGGGCCCGGCGGCACAGACAGCCGCCGGGCCCAACCGGAGGTACCCGTGGGGACGGCCGTGGCGACCGCCCCGGTACGGCTTACTTGATCCTGTTGCCCGCCGAGCGCAGGTGCTGCGTGGCCTCGGTGACCCGCTGGGCCATCGACGCCTCGGCCAGCTTGCCCCAGGTCCGCGGGTCGTAGGCCTTCTTGTTGCCGACCTCGCCGTCGATCTTCAGGACACCGTCGTAGTTCGCGAACATGTGGCCCGCGACCGGGCGGGTGAACGCGTACTGGGTGTCGGTGTCGAGGTTCATCTTCACCACGCCGTTCTCCAGCGCGGTCTGGATCTCCTGCTCGGTGGAGCCGGAGCCGCCGTGGAAGACGAAGTCGAACGGGGACCCCTTGCCGAAGCGGGCGGCCACGCCCTCGTTCAGCTCCTTGAGCAGCTCGGGGCGGAGCACCACGTTGCCCGGCTTGTACACGCCGTGCACGTTGCCGAAGGAGGCGGCGAGCAGGTAGCGGCCCTTCTCGCCCAGGCCGAGCGCCTCGGCGGTGCGGATCGCGTCGTCGACCGTGGTGTAGAGGGAGTCGTTGATCTCGTGCGAGACACCGTCCTCCTCGCCGCCGGTCGGGGTGATCTCCACCTCCAGGATGATCCGCGCGGCGCGGGCCTGCTCCAGCAGCTCCTGCGCGATCTCCAGGTTGTCGGCGAGGGTCTCGGCGGAGCCGTCCCACATGTGCGACTGGAAGAGCGGGCCGAGACCGGCGTCGACGCGCTTCTTGGAGAGCGCGATCAGCGGCCGCACGTACCCGTCGAGCTTGTCCTTCGGGCAGTGGTCGGTGTGCAGCGCGATGTTGACCGGGTACTTCTCGGCGATGATGTGCGCGTACTCGGCGAGCGCGACCGCGCCGGTCACCATGTCCTTGCTGTACTGGCCGCCGAGGAACTCGGCACCGCCGGTCGAGATCTGGACGATGCCGTCGCTCTCCGCCTCAGCGAAGCCCCGCAGGGCCGCGTTCAGGGTCTGCGAGGACGTGACGTTGATGGCCGGGTAGGCGAACTTGCCTGCCTTCGCCCGGTCGAGCATCTCGTTGTAGACCTCGGGGGTTGCGATGGGCATCTGTCCGCTCCTTGAGTTGCGGGTGGGTTGTGCGTGGTGCGTTACGGCCCTGACCTAGACCTGAGGGTTTTCGACGCCGTCGTCGGCCCCATCTTTCCAGACCTGGCCCGGTGGTCCATGCGCCGGTCGGGTCCGGGTCGTACGCGTCGTCAGTCCAGGCCCAGTTCGTCCTTCGAGAAGGCGAAACGGTACGGAACGCCCGCCCCGGCCTCGATCTTCTCCGCCGCGCCGGTCGCGCGGTCCACGATGGTGGCGACGGCGACGACCTCGGCGCCCGCCTCGCGCACGGCCTCGACGGCGGTGAGCGGCGAACCGCCGGTGGTGGAGGTGTCCTCGACGACCAGAACGCGGCGGCCCGCGATCTCCGGACCCTCGACCCGGCGCTGCATGCCGTGCGCCTTCGCGGCCTTGCGGACGACGAACGCGTCCAGCCTCCGGCCGCGCGCGGCGGCGGCGTGCAGCATGGCGCCCGCGACCGGGTCGGCGCCCATGGTGAGGCCGCCGACCGCGTCGAACTCCAGGTCGGCGGTGAGGTCGAGCAGCACCTGGCCGACCAGCGGGGCGGCCTCGCCGTCGAGGGTGACGCGGCGCAGGTCGACGTAGTAGTCGGCCGCCAGCCCGGAGGAGAGCGTCACCTTGCCGTGCACCACGGCCTTGTCCTTGATCTGCTGCAACAGCTCAGCACGTACGTCCGTCATGCCCGCCAGCTTAGAGCCGCCGCCAGCTCCAGGTCGTCGTCGCCTCCAGCGGTTCCAGCGGGGTGACCAGGCGCGGAAGGGTGTTCAGGCCGTTGGGCGGCCCGGTCTGCGGCTCCACGCAGACGGCCTCCTCCTGCTCGTCGTAGACGACGACCCACTGCTCGCGGCTGGTCACCTTCAGCTCCAGCCGGCCCGGCCAGGTGAGGGTGACGTCGACGCCGTCGGGCATGCCGAAGCAGTCGTCCCAGGGGCCGGGGCGCGGGTCGGTCCGGTGGCCGGTGGGCAGGTGGTCCGGGCCGCGCTCCTCCTGCCAGGCCGGCGTGAAGTCCAGCCGGGCGTCCACACCGCCCAGGGTGCGGTGGAACCAGGGGTGCCAGCCGATCTGCGCCGGGAAGGAGTCCTCGTACGCCTCGACGGACATCGTCAGCGTCAGGCTGTCCTCGGCGAGGGCGACGACCTGGGTGACGCGGCCGGGGTGCGGCCAGGGGTCGGTCAGCTCGTACGTCAGGACCGCCTCGTCCTCCGCGACGCGCGCGGTGCGCCAGGCGCCGTCGCGTGCGGTGCCGTGGATGGCGTGCGGCGGGGAGTTGAGCGGCAGCTGCCGGACGGTGGCGCCGTCCAGGAAGCGGCCGTCGCGGGTCCGGCCGCACCAGGGCACCATCGGGAAGCAGCCGAAGCGGGGGCCCTGCCTCAGCAGTTCGAGGCCGTCGACCTCCAGCCCGCTGATACGGCCGCCGTCGGAGGGGCTGACGCGGACCTTCGCGCCCTTGTCGCCCGCGGTCAGCGTGATCTCTTCGTTGCTCACGGGACGACCCTAGCGGGGCGGCGGGTGCTCACCGGCGTTCGCGCGGGCAGCTCATCGGCGTTTGCGCAGGGCCCGGCCCACGACGACGGCCGACGCGAGGGCCAGGGCCGCCGCCGGGGCCGCCCAGCGCAGGGCCGGGTTGCCGGTGACGGTCTGCGGCGCGGGCACCGGGGCGTAGCGGCCGCGGGGCGGGGCGTGGTCGACCTCCTCGGCGCTGCGGCCGATCATCGTGCGGCGCGCGTGCGCGGCCTCGGCGGGGGGCTCGGCTTCGCCGAACCCCTCGGTGAGGGGGCCCACGGGCTCACCGGCCCGCCTGTCGCCGATCCGCTCGTCGCTGACCCGCTCCTCGCCGATCCGCTCGTCGCCCATCCGTTCCTCGTCGATCCGCTCGTCGCCGATCCGCTCGTCGCCGGTCTGGTCGTCGTCCGCCTCGGCCGCGAGGGAGGGCGGCGGGACCTCGGTGTCGACGACGGAGGTGTGGTCGTCGGCAGGCGCGGTTCCCGCCTCCCGGGGTTCAGCCGTGTCCGGGTCGGCGAGGCCCTCCAGGAACCGGGTCAGCAGCCTGGTCGCGGCGGCGGCGACCGTCTCGGCCGGCAGTTCCGCGATGCGGCCGTCCGCGTCCGCCGTGCCCTCGACGGTGGCCAGGGTGCCGCCGTCGGCGTCGGCGAGGCCGAGGACCAGGGCGAGCTTGACCGAGCCGGTGCCGCGGGCCTCGGTGGCGTCGGCCTCCAGGGCGTAGGTGCCGTCGTCGCGGGGCACCGCCCGTGCCGTCCCCCGGTAGGTGACGGAGTGTCCGCCGACGCGGAGCTTCAGGCGCCCGGTGACGGGTTCGGCGCCGGCGTCCTGCTGGAGACCGGGGAGGGCGCGGGCGACGCGGGCGGGGTCGGCCAGGGCGGCTCTGAGTCGCTCGGCGGGTACCGGAACGAAGACCTGGTGCCTCATGTCCGCTGAGCCTACCCAGTCCCGGCCGGAACTCACCCCGGCGGACGGGCGCTCAATACCGCGGACGCACCAACGTGGACGGGGGCAGCCCGCCGATCCGGGTCCGCTCGGCCGCCCGGCGGTCCGCCGCCAGCCGCCCCGGCGTCAGGGTGAGCGGCCGGACGCCGTCCAGCCGCAGCGGTGGCGCGGTCCGGCCCGGCGCCGCCAGCAGGAAACCCCAGTCGTGCGGGGCGCGGGCGGTGCCGGTGGAGCGGTCGGGGCCGGCCGGGAAGCCGGAGTCGGGGTCGAGGACCCGGTAGGGGGTGCCGGCGAGACCGGCCGCGCGCAGGGTGGCGGCGACGGTCCAGAAGACGCGGGGGCGGCTGGTGACGGGCCCGGCGTGCACCGCCAGCCGGCCGTGCGGGGCCAGCGCCCGCCGGACCAGGCCGTAGAACTCCTCCGAGTACAGCTTGGTGCTGGCGGTGATGCCGGGATCGGGCAGGTCGGCGATCACCACGTCGTACGGCACAACGGGCGCCCGGCGCAGCCGGCCGAGGGCGTCCGCGCGGGTGACGTGGACGCGCGGGTCGGCGTAGGCGTGGCCGTTGGCCGCCGACAGGCCAGGGTCCTCGCGGGCCAGGCGGAGCAGGCCGGCGTCGAGTTCGACGACGTCGACGCGGCGCACCCGGCGGTCGCGCAGCACCTCGCGCACGGCCAGTCCGTCGCCGCCGCCGAGGACGAGGACGCGCGCGCCGGCGGGGGCGGCGGCGAGCGCGGGGTGGACCAGGGCCTCGTGGTAGGCGCGTTCGTCGCGCCCGCCGACCCGGAGCCGGCCGTCGAGGTAGAGGTCGAGCGGCCTGCCGTGGGTGCCGCCGGTCAGGACGACCTCCTGTACGCCGGTCCGCACGGCCACCCGGACGTCCGTGCCGTAGACCGCGTGCCGGGCCGCCCGTTCGAAGTCGCCGGCGAGGGCCGCTGCGGAGCCGAGCACCCCGAGGACGACGACCCCGGCGAGGAGCAGTGTCCAGCGGGCCCGGCGGGTGAGGTCGCGCCGGAACAGGCCCAGCACCAGGGCGCCGCCCGCGACCACGTTGACGGTGCCGGTGAGCAGGGCGCCGGTGAGCTGGCCCAGGAACGGCAGCAGCAGGAAGGGGAAGGCGAGGCCCCCGACGAGGGCGCCCACGTAGTCGGCCGCGAACAGGTCGGCCACGGCGCCGCCCGCGTCCTGGCGGCGGATGCGCTGGATCAACTCCATGAGCAGGGGGACCTCGGCGCCGATGAGCAGGCCGATGGCGAGCGAGAAGGCGACCAGGAGGCAGCGCGGGCCCTCGGCCCACACCCCGCCCCAGCCGCCGGTCCAGGCGAACACGGCGTACAGGGCCATGGCGCTGCAGCCGCCGACCAGCGCGAGGACCGACTCGACCGCGCCGAAGCCCGCGGCGGCGTGCCAGCGCAGCCGTTTGGCACCGAGCGAGCCGATGCCCATCGCGAACACCATCACAGAGAGCACGACGGAGGCCTGGGTGACCGAGTCGCCCATCAAGTACGAGGCGAAGGCGACCAGTTCGAGTTCGTACACCAGGCCGCAGGCCGCGCAGACGAAGACGCACACGAGGACCAGGAACCGCCCGGTGCCGGGCCGGACGGGCAGCCGCGCGGGGCCGGTCCAGGAGGGCGGGGCGCCCGGGGGCGCGGGGGCGTGCGGTTCGATCACTCCCCGACGTTACGTCACATGCCGGGCACGCTTCGTCACCCACACGTGTGGTCCTGGGGGCAGTTGACGCGTTCCGGGTTTATGTGGCCCACGTGCCCTGACACCCCGTCACGCCGGGGGGCGGCCTGCCTGGCCGACCGGCCCGCGCGGGCCCACCCGGGTCCGGGTGGCGACCAGTTGGCCGTCCTGCGGGTAGGCGTGCCAGGTGCGCCAGTGCACCTGGCCGTCCTGCCGCTGGGCCAGCATCGCCGTGAAGGCGTGCGGGCTGCCGGGGAAGACGCCGGCGAGACCGTGCGGGTGCTCGGAGACCAGGGCCAGCAACTCCTGGGCGCGGCCCGCGAAGGAGCCGGGCGTGAGGACTTCGACCCGGGCCGCGAACTCGTACTCCCAGTCGCCGATCCGCTTGGCGACGCCGAGCGGGAGCGGGGTGCTGGAGCCGGGGATGCAGGCGACCGTCTCCGAGCAGTCGCCGCGCTCCTCCTCCAGGAGTACCTGGTGGGACGCGCCGAGAAGTCTCAACTGGAGTCTCGCGCCTCTGAGTTCGAGATCCAGCGTGGCCAGGGCGGGCAACGGCTCGCGCCCCAGGGCCCAGGCGAGGTCGGCGGCGCGCGTATCGGTGTAGGAGGTGTTCAGGGTCGTGAGCATGGATCGGCTCCGCTAACACGCGATGAGGGGGAGATCGGCCATGTCAGCCCAGCCGGCCTCGGCCGGGGAGGGAGTCTGCGGGACGTCCGAGGGGCTGCGTTGGCGATTTAGAGGGAATCATGAACAGAGGCACCCCCACAGCGTTTTTACCCAACTTCGTGGGCTTTCCATCCCTTGGGGGGCTGCACAGTTCAACTGTTCAACGAAGGCGTGCGCCCGGCGCGGAACACGCGCCGGGCGAACACCCACCGGAATGCCTCCCTCCGGCGGGCGGCCGGTCCATCCTCCCTCGTCAGTTGCCGCCCCCGCAGCCGCCCCCACCGCCGCACGAGGAACCTCCGCCGCAGGACGAACCACCGCCGCACGACGAGCCGCCCCCGCACGAGTGCCCACCGCAGGAGTGCCCGCCGTGCTGACCCCCGTGACCTCCGTGTCCCCCGGAAGACCCGGAGCCGGCAGCGCCGCCACCCGCCGCCCACCAGCTGTTCCCGCTGTCGTACGCCGACGAGGACGACGAGGACGCCGAGGACGCCGATGAGCGGTTCATCCGCCCCCGGCCGCCCTTGCCGAGCGACACCTTCGCGTTCCGGGCGCGGCGCCCGCGCTTCGCCGAGGCCGCGACGAACATGATCGCGACCACCGCCAGGATGATGCCGAATGCCATGGCGTCACCCTCCTTCCCTCCCCCTGAGCGGCCCCCGTGGACCGCGGTGACCGGGGGATGCCCGGCCCCGCCCGCGGCCAAAGCAGAGTTGAGCAACTTCTGAGGATGGCGTCGGGGAAACCGCCTCTGACCTGCGAAGACGGACGGCGATTCCTACCGGCCGGGCGGCTCGGTGACGACGATCCGCCAGGCCACCGAGTCGGCCGCCGCGAACCGCCACGCGAGATCGCGCGGCCGGGCGCGCGGGATCCGGGCGCTGAACACACCGTCCCCGCCCTTGTCCCCGCATCCGGAGCGGACGAGGGTCTTCCCGCCGGCGGTGACGCCGAACCCGGAGGGCCCGGCACACGTCCACCGCACCGTGACCGAAGAGGCCTTCGCCGCCGACGCGGGCAGCGTGACACCACCGGCGCCGTGGCCCGAGCCCGTGTACAGCGTCCTCGTCCCGAGCGGAAGCGGCGACCGTCCCGGATCGGGCAGGCGAGCCGGGCTCACGGCGCCCTTCGTCGGCACCGGCGCGCCGGGCGTCTCCCGCGGCCGGGCGCCGCCGGAACAGGCCGACACGAGCACCAGGGCCGACAGACAGGTGACCAACAGGCGCGGCTTCATCAGATCGTCCTCGACTCAAAAGTGGGCGTCACGGGGCCGGCGGCCCTCACGCTGCTAGACGGGGTACTCGCGGCAGCCGTTGCGGAACACGGAAACCCGCTCGACGGCGGGGAACGCCGGTTGAGCGGGCCCCGGGCCAGGGCGGAGGATGACCGGCATGACCTCCACCGAGCGCCCGCTGCTGAATCGCCGTCTCGCCGAGTTCGGGACCACGATCTTCGCCGAGATGTCCGCCCTCGCCGTGGCCACCGGCGCGATCAACCTGGGCCAGGGCTTCCCCGACACCGACGGCCCCGAGGAGATCCGGGAGGCCGCCGTACGAGCGCTGCGCGCCGGGCACGGCAACCAGTACCCGCCGGGCCCGGGCATCCCGCGGCTGCGCACCGCGATCGCCGAGCACCAGCTGCGCCGGTACGGGCTGTCCTTCGACCCGGACACCGAGGTGCTGGTCACGGCCGGTGCCACGGAGGCGATCGCCGCCGCGCTGCTGGCACTGGTCGAGCCGGGCGACGAGGTGGTGGCGCTGGAGCCGTACTACGACTCCTACGCGGCGAGCATCGCGCTGGCCGGCGGTCGCCGGGTCCCGGTGACGCTGCGCCCGCACGACGGCGCCTTCCGGCTCGACCTGGACGAACTGCGCGCGGCCGTCACCGACCGCACCCGGCTGCTGCTCCTCAACACCCCGCACAACCCCACCGGCACCGTCCTCACCCGCGCCGAACTGACCGCGATCGCCGAACTCGCGGTGGAGCGGGACCTGCTGGTGGTCACCGACGAGGTCTACGAACACCTGGTCTTCGACGACGCCGAGCACCTGCCGCTGGCCGCCTTCCCCGGGATGCGCGAGCGCACGGTCACCATCGGCTCGGCCGGCAAGACGTTCTCCTTCACCGGCTGGAAGGTCGGCTGGGTGACGGCCGCGCCCGCGCTGGTCGACGCCGTACGGGCGGTGAAGCAGTTCCTCACGTACGTCTCCTCGGGCCCCTTCCAGTACGCGGTCGCCGAGGCGCTCGCGCTGCCCGACTCCTACTTCGAGGAGTTCCGCCGGTCGATGCTCGCCCGCCGCGACATCCTCGCCGAGGGGCTGACGGCGGCCGGCTTCGAGGTGTTCCGGCCGGCCGGCACCTACTTCGTCACCACCGACATCCGCCCGCTCGGCGAGAAGGACGGCTTCGCCTTCTGCCGCGCCCTGCCCGAACGCGCCGGCGTGGTCGCCATCCCCAACGCGGTCTTCTACGACGACCGCCAGGCCGGCGCCCCGTTCGTGCGGTTCGCGTTCTGCAAGCGCGAGGAGGTCCTGCGAGAAGCCGCCGGGCGGCTGCGCCGGATGTGACCACCCGGGTGGCCCGGCGTTGTACTCGACACAGGTGAACCGGTGACACGCTCGGCCGTTCGCTGCTCGCGTCGGTGGCCGGGGGCTTGCAAGGTGCGGAGGTGTGACTCACGCCAGCACCCTTCTCGCCCCGCCCGTCGTCACACCCGAGCCGGCGCCCGCGGAGCGCGCCCGGTCGTCCCTCGGCCGGGCCAGTCTCCTCGCGGTGGGCCTGTTCCTGGGCATCCGGCTCACCGGTACGGCCGTGCTCGCCCTCGTCGGACAGGCCGCCGGCCGGCATCCGCTCGCGCTGCTCGGCAGATCCTGGGACTCGGTCTGGTATCTGAGCATCGCCTCGCACGGCTACGGCCGGCTGATGCGCCTGCACGCCACGCTCGTCAGCGACCTGGCGTTCTTCCCGCTGTACCCCGCGCTGGTCCGCGCGGTCACCGCGCTCACCCCGCTCGACGGGATCGGCGCCGGGCTGCTGGTGTCGTGGACGGCCGCCGCCGTGGCCGCCGCCGGCGTCCACGCGGTCGGCACCCGGCTGCACGGCAGGTCGGCCGGTCTGGCGCTGGTGCTGCTGTGGGGGCTGCTGCCGCACTCGGTGGTGCTGTCGATGGCGTACACCGAGCCGCTGCTGACCGCGTTCGCGGCCTGGTCGCTGTACGCGGTGCTGGCCGGCAACTGGGTGTGGGCCGGTGCCCTGGCGGCGCTCGCGGGGCTGTCCCGGCCGAACGGGTTCGCGGTCGCCGCCGCCGTACTGGCCGCGGCCGGCGCCGAGCTGTGGCGGCGCCGCGGCCGGGTCTCCCCCAGGCTGTGGACGGGCGCGGCGCTGGCCCCGCTGGGCTGGACGGCGTACGTCCTCTGGGTCGGCCGCCGCACCGGCAGCCTGACCGGCGGCTACTTCGCGGTGCAGCGGCGCTGGGGCTCGCGGTTCGACTTCGGGGAGGGCTCGCTGGAGTCGGTGCGCCGGGCGCTGCTGCTCGGGCACCGGTTCGCGTTCCCGGTCGCGCTGCTCATCGTGCTCGCCGGGGTGCTGCTGTTCGCGCTGCTGCTGGTGGAGCGGGCCCCGCTGCCGCTGCTCGTGTACAGCGGGGCGCTGCTGCTGATCACGCTCGGCGGGTCCGGCTTCTTCGAGTCCAAGCCGCGGTTCCTGCTGCCGGCGTTCCCGCTACTGCTGCCGCTCGCGCTGGCCCTGGTGCGGACGGCACGAGCCCGGCCCTGGCACGCGACCGTGGTGGTCGCGGCCCTGGCCGGGCTCGGCTACGCCTACGGCGCGTACCTGGTGGTGTTCGGACGCGCGCCCCTGTGACCCGGGGAGCGGGGAGGCTACTCCCCGTCCTCCTCGGGCTTGTCCGCCTGGTCGACGTCCTGCTCCAGGCCGAGCTGCTCCGCGAGCCACTTGTCGAACTCGATCGCGGCCCGCACCCAGCTGACGGTGGAGGAGACGAAGTGGTTGATGTCGACACCCGTGCCGATCAGCATCTGGGCCTCGCCGATGAGGCGGACCGTGCCGTCGTCGTGGGTGTGGGTGTAGACCTTCGGCCACAGGGTGCGCCGGTTCCAGTCGTCGATCGACTCCAGGAGCTGGGGCTTCTCCTCGATCGCGTGCGGGCGGTCGTAGAAGGTCCGCACCGAGAAGACGGCCTGCTCCTCCTCGCCGCGGAACATGAAGTAGGTGCGGAACTGCTCCCACGGCGCGGCGAGGTCTCCCTCCTCGTCGACGACGTACTTCAGCTCCATCTGGTCGAGGAGCTGCTTCACAAGGTCCTGATCCGGGAGGACGGGGCCGGCCGGTCCCTGGGGCTGCGGCTCGGGCTGGCCCCCGAAGTTCGGAATCGAGGACGGGTCGATGCTCACCGTAGTTTTCCCTTCATGGTGGATCTCGCCATCCTCCCCCATGCGGGGAGGGGGGTGGCAAGCCCCGCAGCGGCCTGTCAGCCACGGGCTGACATGATCCGTCCGGTCGGCCGCGCGCCCGCCCGGGGACCGGTACGAGGTCCCCGGGCGGCGCGGCTCCCACCGGCCGGGCGTCACCGTGTCTTCGCCGTGTCCGCCTTCCCGGTCGCCGGGCCCACCAGCAGGCCCTCGCCGGCGCGGTCGACGCGGACCGTGTCGCCGTCCTTGACCTCGCCGGAGAGGATCTCCTTGGCGAGCCGGTCGCCGATCGCGCTCTGCACCAGGCGGCGCAGCGGGCGGGCGCCGTAGGCCGGGTCGAGGCCCTCCTCGGCGAGCCAGGCCAGCGCCTCGGGCGTGACGTCGAGGGTGAGCCGGCGCTCGGCCAGCCGCCTGCCGAGCCGGTCGAGCTGGAGTGCGGCGATCCGCTCCAGCTCGGGCTTGGTCAGCGCGGAGAAGACCACCAGGTCGTCGAGCCGGTTGAGGAACTCGGGCTTGAAGGAGGCCCGGACGACCTCCAGCACCTGCTCCCGCTTCTCCGCCTCGCTGGTGAGCGGGTCCACCAGGAACTGGCTGCCCAGGTTGGAGGTGAGCACCAGGATGGTGTTGCGGAAGTCGACGGTACGGCCCTGGCCGTCGGTCAGCCGGCCGTCGTCCAGCACCTGGAGCAGCACGTCGAAGACCTCCGGGTGGGCCTTCTCCACCTCGTCCAGCAGCACCACGCTGTACGGCCGCCGCCGTACCGCCTCGGTGAGCTGGCCGCCCTCCTCGTAGCCGACGTACCCGGGGGGCGCGCCGACCAGCCGGGCCACGCTGTGCTTCTCGCCGTACTCCGACATGTCGATGCGGACCATGGCCCGCTCGTCGTCGAAGAGGAAGTCGGCGAGCGCCTTGGCGAGTTCGGTCTTGCCGACGCCGGTCGGGCCGAGGAAGAGGAAGGACCCGGTGGGCCGGTCGGGGTCGGCGATCCCGGCCCGGGAGCGGCGCACGGCGTCGCTGACGGCCCGCACCGCCTCGCCCTGGCCGATGAGCCGCCGGCCCAGCTCGTCCTCCATGCGCAGCAGCTTCTGCGTCTCGCCCTCCAGCAGACGGCCGGCCGGGATGCCGGTCCAGGCGGCGACGACGTCCGCGATGTCGTCGGAGCCGACCTCCTCCTTGACCATGGTGTCCCGGGCGGCCTCCTCCTCGGCCTCGGAGGCGGCCTCCAGCTCCTTCTCCAGCTCGGGGATCTCGCCGTAGAGCAGCTTGGCGGCGGTGTCGAAGTCGCCGTCGCGCTGGGCGCGTTCGGCCTGTCCGCGCAGGTCGTCCAGCCGCTCCTTCAGCTCGCCGACCCGGTTCAGGGACTGCTTCTCCTTCTCCCAGCGGGCGGTCAGGCCGCGCAGCTCCTCCTCCTTGTCGGCGAGGTCGCGGCGCAGCCGCTCCAGGCGCTCGCGGGAGGCCGGGTCGGTCTCCTTGGCGATCGCCAGCTCCTCCATCTTCAGCCGGTCCACGGAGCGCTGGAGTTCGTCGATCTCGACGGGCGAGGAGTCGATCTCCATGCGCAGCCGCGAGGCCGCCTCGTCCACCAGGTCGATGGCCTTGTCGGGCAGGAAGCGGGAGGTGATGTAGCGGTCGGAGAGGGTGGCGGCGGCGACCAGCGCGCTGTCCGCGATCTGCACCTTGTGGTGCGCCTCGTAGCGGCCCTTGAGACCGCGCAGGATCGCGATGGTGTCCTCGACGCTCGGCTCGGAGACCAGCACCTGCTGGAAGCGGCGCTCCAGGGCGGGGTCCTTCTCGATCCGCTCCCGGTACTCGTCCAGCGTGGTGGCGCCGACCATGCGCAGCTCGCCGCGGGCCAGCATCGGCTTGAGCATGTTGCCGGCGTCCATGGCGGAGTCCCCGCCGGCGCCGGCGCCGACGACGGTGTGCAGCTCGTCGATGAAGGTGATGATCTGCCCGTCGGAGTCCTTGATCTCGGCGAGCACGGACTTCAGCCGCTCCTCGAACTCGCCGCGGTACTTGGCGCCGGCCACCATGGCGCCCAGGTCCAGCGCGACCAGCCGCTTGTCCTTGAGGGACTCGGGCACGTCGCCCTTGACGATCCGCTGGGCGAGCCCCTCCACGACGGCGGTCTTGCCGACGCCGGGCTCGCCGATGAGCACGGGGTTGTTCTTGGTACGGCGGCTCAGCACCTGCACCACGCGCCGGATCTCCTGGTCCCGCCCGATGACCGGGTCGAGCCGGCCCTCGCGGGCGGCGGCGGTGAAGTCGGTGCCGAACTTCTCCAGGGCCTTGTACTGGCCCTCCGGGTCGGCTGTGGTCACGCGGCGCCCTCCCCTGGCCTTCCTGAAGGCCTCCAGCAGCTTCTTGGCGTCGGCGCCCTGCCGCTTGAGCAGGTCGCCGGTGGCACCGCCCTTGGCGGCGATGCCGATGAGCAGGTGCTCGGTGGACAGGTACTCGTCCCCCAGCTCCTTGGCCCGCTCCCCTGCGTCGGCGATCACGGCCAGCAGCTCGCGGTTGGGCGCGGGGGGCGCCACGGTGGACCCGGTCACGCTGGGCAGCGCGGCGAGGACCTTCTCGGTGCCCGCCCGTACGGCCGCCTGGTCGGCGTCGACGGCGGCGAGCAGGTCGGTGATGTTCTCGTTCTCCTGCCCCTGGAGCAGAGCCAGCAGCAGGTGGGCGGGGGTGAGGTCCGGGTGCCCCTCGGTCAGCGCCCGGTTGCCCGCGGCGTTGATCGCGTCCCGGCTCCTGTTGGTCAGCTCGGCGTCCACGTGTCCGTTCTCCTCCTCGACGATCCACTGCTTCGACCAACGTACACAAAGTTGAGTCTATTCCACTCAAGGCTGGAGGTGCAGGGCCGGACGGCCTAAGTTCGACGCCATGACGGCACACTCCGTGAACCCGGGTTCCCCGGATGCGGCATACCTGGACTTCTGGCGCGAGCGGCACCTGTGCACGCTGACGACCATCCGCCCCGACGGCAGCCCGCACGTGGTGCCGGTCGGGGTGACGTACGACCCCGAGGCCCGCCTGGCGCGGGTCATCGCCGACGGGGGCAGCCGGAAGGTGGCCCACGTCCGCGCGGCCGGCGCCGGGGGCGCGCGGGTCGCCGTGTGCCAGGTGGACGGGCGCCGCTGGGCGACCCTGGAGGGGCGGGCGCGGGTGTCCGCGGAGCCGGACCGGGTGACGGAGGCGGAGCGGCGCTACGCCGAGCGCTACGGACACCCGCCGCGGCCGAATCCCACCCGCGTGGTCATCGAGATCGCCCTGGAACGGGCGCTCGGGCGGGGCTGACCTGCGTCGGTTTTCAGCCAGCGTGAAAGCGTGCCCATTCCCCGAAATGTCGCCACAAACTGCAGCGGCGTCACCGTGTTCAGGTCACGGTGACGCCGCTGCGGGGGGAAGCGCCTGAGCGATCTGTTACGACGGGGGAATCGCGTCAGGCACTGCGGGGGGTGGCCGAGATGGTACTGAGGTCGGGGTCCGCCGGCTCGGCAAGCCGGTGATCCCGCTGGTCCAGGTTCACAAAGATCATTCCGTACCGGATGGCACAGCGCACGGGCTGCGGCGCACCACGCGGCTTGCGCAGACACCGGAAGGCCCGTACGTCGCCGTCCTCGTCCCGCGTGACGACGACCGGCTCACCGAACACCGTCACCATCAACGAGTCACCGCTGTGGGGGATGGCGGTGACCAGATCGATGAAGTGCCAGCCGGAACGGTAGGCGGTGGCCATCTCACGGCGGAAGCTGCGGTCGTCGGGTGGCGTCGTCATGTCAGGACCAAACGCTGTCGCTCGGGGCGGCCTCGGCAACGGCCTGGATCGACCCGTCACTCGCCCCCACCACTGACCACACGCTGTCGGCTCGTGTATCGCCCTTCCCGGTGGAGAGGCCGTTCAGAGTTCCGAAGGCCACAACGGCGGAGAAGGCGGCGACAAGCACCGAGCGAAGCATTCTCTTACGCATAGTCGGCTTCGTCCTCACTTGAAGGTCCCCTCTTCCCCCGTCGGATAAGACGATGGCTCATTCAGGCACGTCATGACCACACAATCAGTGCATCATGTTCCTGCATGTTCAGGACCCTGGGGGGTGGAGATTTGACGACAAATCCAGCGAAGCGGACACATCCCCACGCCATCACCGACCTCTGTGAGGAAGGAAGGCGTCTCTACGCCAATGCGCTGCGTACGGGACGGATCGCCCGCGCCGACGCGGAGACCGCTCCCTGCCTCATGGAGTTCGCCCTCCTCCACCCCGACCCCGACGACGTCGGCTGGCTGCGTCCGGTTCCCCCGACGGTGGCCCTGGCACAGCGTCTCAGCCCCCTGGAACGCGAGATCTCCGAGCGCCGCCGTGCCTCGGTGGAGCTGGCCGAAATCTTCGAACCGTTCCTGGCCCTGAGCGCGCAGGGAGTCTCTCCGACACACTCCATCACCGTGCTCGAAGGGCTCGACCGCATCAACGCGGCGCTCGATCTCGCGACCGAGCAGTGCCGCAACGAGATGCTGACGGTGCAGCCCAGCGCCCGTCACCCGGAGCGCAGGGTCATCGAGGGCCTGGAGCGCGACAGGACGCTGGTCGAACGCGGTGTACGCATCCGCACCTTGTACCAGCACACGGCCCGCTACAGTCCCGAGCGACTCGCCTACGTGGACCAGTTCGCCAACGGCAAGGCGGAGTACCGCACCATCGACGAACTGGTCGAGCGTCTCATCATCTGCGACGAGACGGTCGCGTTCATCCCCATACGCGACGACCGCCAGGTCGCGCTGGAGCTTCGCCATCCCGGCCTCGTCAGTTACCTGATCAAGGTCTTCGAGTTCATGTGGGACCGTGCCGTGCCACTGAGCGCCGGAACCCCTTACGAGACCGCCCCCGACGGCATCACCGAGATCCAGCATTCCATCGCCAAGCTCCTGGTCGAAGGCCATGTCGACGAGGCCATAGCCCGCCGGCTCGGCATGAACGTCCGTACCTGCCGCGCCCACATCGCCAAGCTCGCCCAGGCCCTCGGGAGCGGCAGCCGCGCGCAGCTGGGCTATCTCATCGCCCAGTCCGGCATGCTGGACCGGGACCACTGACGTGAGCGTCTCGCACGGATCGACGGGCCAGGACGCCGACACGCGCCGGACGTCCCATGCCCGGCACGGTGCCGAGGAACTGTGCGCGGCGGGCCGGGAGCTGTACGCACGCGCACTGCGCGAAGGGCAGGTCGACGCCGCCGACGCCGCCGACGCTCCCTGTCTGCCGGCCCTGGGGCTGCTTCGGCCCCACGCGGAGAACCCCGGGCGGCTGGAGCCCGTACCGGCCTCCGTGGCCCTGCACCGGCTGCTCCGCTCGACCACCGACCGCATCGCCGACGAACGCCGCCGCGGGGCCCGGCTGGCGGACGCGTTCGAACCGTTCCTGCGGATCGACGGCCGGCTCACCGGCAACGGCACGGACACGCCGGCCCTGCGCGTGCTCCACGGCACCGCACGGATCGACGAGGCCGTCACGGAGGCCATCAGCGCGGCCCGCCAAGAGGTGTGGTGTGTCCGGCCGCACCACGAGGATCACGCCTCGTACGGTGTTGCCGTACCGCGTGACCAGGCGTTCCTGGACCGCGGTGGCCGCATCCGCGCCCTGCACCGGCACACCCATCGCCAGGTGTCCGCCGTCGCCGCCCACTACGAGCAACTCAGCGGTGACATCGAGGCGCGCGGCTTGGACGAGGTCACCGACCGGCTGGTCGCCGTCGACCACACCGTCGCCTTCGTCCCGGCGGCCACCGACGGCACCCTTGCCCTGGAGGTACGGCACCCCGCCCTGCTCGCCTACTTCGCGAGCACCTTCGACCGGCTGTGGCGGCTGGCCGCGCCCATGTTCCCGCGGAGCGTCCGGTGGCCCGCGGCGGCGGACGTCACCGCGCGGGAGCGGGCCATCGCCGCCCTTCTCGTCGAAGGCCACACGGACGCCGTCATCGCCGACCGCCTCGGCATGAACGTCCGCACCGCCCGACTGCACATCGCCAGGCTGGCCGCCACCTTCGGCAGCGAGAGCCGGACCCAGCTGGGCTATCTCCTCGCGCGTTCGGGGGTACTCGACCGGCAGGAGGGGACGGTCGAGTGAAGCATCACGAGCACGGCGCCGACGCATTGTGCCCCGCCGGGAAGACGCTGTACGAGCGTGCCCTGCGCGAGGGCCGGCTGACCGCCGCCGAGGCCGCCGAGGCCCCCTGCCTGACCTCGCTGGGGCTGCTGCACCCGGCGGTGGACGACCTCGGCCGACTGGAACCGGCCACCCCCGCCGCTGTACTGGACCGCTTCCTGAGCGCCTCCCAGGACCGCATCCACGAAACACGCCGCCGCGAGGAGCGCCTGCTGGAGCTGTTCGAGCCCCTGCTGCGCGGCACGCCTCCTCCCGAACCGGCCGACACCCCCACCCTGCGGCTGCTCAGCGGCACCGACGCCATCAACGAGGCGATCAGCGACGCCATGGCGACGGCGGCCCACGAGCTGTGGTCCATCCAGCCCCACGTGCACTACCACGACGAACGCGGTCTGACGACACAGGACATGGCGATGGACCGCGACCAGGCCCTCCTCGACCGAGGATGCCGCATCCGCACCCTCTACCAGCACACCCAGCGCCACATGCCGCTCATCGACGCCCGCTACGAACAGCTACGCGGCCGCGCGGAGGCCCGTACCCTGGACGAACTGCCGGACCGGCACATCATCGTGGACGCGGCGGTCGCCTTCGTCCCGGCCGGCGACGACCAGCGGCTCGCCCTGGAGGTGCGCCACCCGGCGCTCGTCGGATTCTTCCGCACCGCCTTCGAACGGCTCTGGCAGCTGGCCACGCCCATGTACCCGCGGGCGGTCCAGCCGCGTTCCTCCGGCGGCGTCACCCCCCGTCAGCGGGCCATCGCCACCCTCCTCGTGGAAGGCCACACGGACGCCGCCATAGCGGAGCGGCTCGGGATGAACGTCCGCACCACCCGTCTGCACATCTCCAAGCTCGCCACCACCCTCGGCAGCGAGAGCCGGGCCCAGCTCGGGTATCTCATCGCGCGTTCGGGGATTCTCGACCAGGAGGCCGCCGACCGATGAGTCACCGTGCGCACGGTGTCGAGGACCTCTGCGCCGAGGGCGTGGCACTGTACGAACTCGCCCTCAAGCAAGGCCACATCAGCGCCGCCGAGGCCGAAGGCGCCCCGTGCCTGACCGACTTCGGGCTTGTGCAGCCCGCCCTCGACGATCTCACCCGGCTGGAGCCCGTCGCTCCCGAGGTCGCGCTGCACCGCCTCCTGCGCGGCGCCCGGGCCCGGGCCGCCGAGGAACACCGGCGCGAGGAGAAGCTGGTGGAACTCTTCGAACCGCTGTTGCGCGGCGAGAGCCAGCCCACCACGCCCGACGCCGTGCCGGGCCTGCGCATCCTCAGCGGGCTCCCCCGCATCAACGAGGCCATCGGGGAGGCGATGCGGGAGGCGACCGTCGAACTGCTCGCCATGCAGCCGACCACCAACCTCTACCAGGAGGGCGGCCGCACGGCACGGGTCATCGCCCTGGAGCGGGACCAGGCGCTGCTCGACCGGGGCGCCCGTATCCGCACCCTGTACCAGCACACCCAGCGGCACGCCCCCCTGCTCCACGCCCGCTACGAGATCCTGCGGGGTGATGTGGAGGCCCGCTCACTGGACGAACTGCCCGAGCGGCTCCTCGTCGTGGACCGGGCGGTCGCCTTCATCCCGGCCAACACCGACCGCAGCCTGGCCGTGGAGGTGCGCCACCCGCCGCTGGTGAGCTATCTGATGAAGGTCTTCGACCGGCTGTGGCGGCTGGCCACGCCGATGTACCCGAAGGCCCAGGCCGTCCGGAAACCGTCCGTCGACGGCGTCACCCCCCGCCAGCAGGCCATCGCCGCCCTCCTCGTGGAAGGCCACACGGACGCCGCCATAGCGGAACGGCTCGGGATGAACATCCGTACCGCCAGGCTCCACATCGCCAAGCTCGCCGCCGCGCTCGGCAGTGAGAGCCGGGCTCAGCTCGGGTATCTCATAGGACGGTCGGGGATCCTTGATCAGGGACGGTGAGGGCGCCGGAGCGGCTGCCGTCCAGGCCCACCTGGGCGATGCGGACGCCGAGTTGGGTACGGCTCGCCGCGCCCAGGGTCTCCGAGAGGCGGGCGATGTGGGCGCGGCAGGTGCGGACGCTGATGCCGAGGCGTTCGGCGATGACCGCGTCCTGGTGGCCCTCGGCGAGCAGCGCGGCGATGGACTGCTCGCGGTGCGAGATGCCCTCGATGCCGGTGTCGGGCAGCGGCGCGGTCAGCGGGATCGCGAGGCGCCAGAGGCGTTCGAAGACCGTCACCAGGTACTCCACCAGCGCCGGGTGGCGTAGCTCCAGGGCGAGGGTGCGGTCGGAGTTGGCCGGGATGAACGCCACCGTGCGGTCGAAGAGGATCAGCCGGTCGATGACCTCGTCCAGGGTGCGGGCCTCCACCGCGTCGCCCATCAGCTCCAGGTAGTTGAGCAGCCCCTGGCCGTGCCGCGCCACGTGCGTGTACAGGTCCCGCATCCGCACGCCCCGCCCGCGCAGCTCCAGCGCCCGGTGCAGGCCCTCGGTCAGCTCGGCCTCCCGTCGGATGCCGCCCGGCTGCACGGTGAGCACCTCGGTCGTGCACGCCTCGGTCGCCTCGTCCATCGCGGCCTGGATACGGGAGAGTCCGTCCAGCACCCGGATCGCGCTGCCCTCGGCCGGTGCCGCGAGCGTGTTGAGCTGCCGGCCCAGGCCCGCGTACCACTCGAACGCGGCCACCGCCGAGCCCATCCGGCGCTGGCTCTCGCTGACCTCGTCGTACACCCCGCGCAGCAGCCGGGTCATGACCTCCTGCGGGGAGGTCGGCACCAGCCACTCCATGTCGTCCGGATCCGGGTGCAGCAGGGCCAGTTCCAGCAGGCAGGGCACCGGCTCCGCGTCCGTGCGCGCCACCCGGCCCCGGCGGACGGCACGGGAGTACACCCGGTCCCCGGCCTCACACAGCCGGTCGGCACCGTGAGGATGCTCCTTGGCCCCGTGCCCGGCCATCGCCCATTCCACCCCCGGTGTGCTGCCACTTCCGCAGCGCAACTATGCGCGGCGCCGACCGGGTCCGCAACACGGCTCCGCCCACCACCACCGCCGAGAAGTGCCAGTTCGCCCGGGTATCCACCAGGCCCCGCCCCTCGCATTGCAACAAGATGATGGTGGTGGCGGGCAGTTCACCGGGGCATCGTTGGTCCCGCTTCCCCCGGGCGCCCCACCGGCGCCCGGCGCGGTCCCGGTCGGGCACCCCCCGCCCGCCGGGGCCGCGGCACCGCGCCGACGGGGGTGGCGCGGTGCCGGCGGAAGCCCCCGCGGGTACCGCCTCAGGGGCGGCTCGGGGTCACTTCAGGCCGATGGACGCGCAGGCCGCCTTGTACTTGGCCGTGCAGATGTCGTCGGCCTTGTAGATGCCGTCGGAGATCACGGTGTCCTTGATGCTGTCCCGGGTGAGCGCGCTCACCTGGACCAGCTTGGACGGGATGTCCTTGGTGGTGGGGCTGTCGACCTTGTCCTGGGTGAGGGCGTCGAACTGGATGTCCTTGCCCTGCAGCTTGGTGACGGCCATCTGCGCCGCGGCCTCGGCCTCGTCCGGGTAGGGCTTGTAGACGCTCATGTACTGGTCGCCGGCCACCACCCGCTGCACCGCGTCCAGTTCGGCGTCCTGGCCGGTGACGGGCGGCAGGTCGGTGACGCCGGCCGCCTTGAGGGCCTTGATGACGCCGCCCGCCATGCCGTCGTTGGCCGCGTAGACGCCGGCGATGTTGCCCTTGCCGATCCGCGCGATGGCCTCGGCCATGTTGGCCTCGGCGTTCTCCGGCTTCCAGTCCTTGGTGTCGTAGGACGCCGCGATGTCCACCTTGCCGTTCAGCTCGGACAGCGCGCCCTGCTTGAACTGCTTGGCGTTCGGGTCGGTGGGCGAGCCGTTCATCATGACGACCTTGTCGGAGGTGCTGACGCCCGAGCCCAGGGCCGCCAGCAGGGAGCGGGCCTGCACCTCGCCGACCAGTTCGTTGTCGAAGGAGACGTAGGCGTCGATCGGGCCCTCGGCGAGCCGGTCGTAGGCGATGACCGGGATGCCCGCGTCCTTGGCCTTCTTCACCCCGGCGGCGACGGCGTGCGCGTCGACCGCGTCGAGCAGGATGACGTCCACCTTGTCGTCGACCATGGCCTGGAGCTGCTGGGCCTGCCGGTCGGCGTTCGCGTCGGCGTTGGCGTACTTCACCTTGCCCTGCTTGCCGGTGAGTTCGGCCACCTTGTCCCGGATGATGGGATAGTCGAACTTGTCGTAGCGGGTGTTGGCCTTCTCCGGCAGCAGCAGGCCCACCGTGATGTCGTCGCCCTTGGTCGGACTCGCGCTCGCGCCGTCCCCTGTCGCGTTCAGCACGCCGCAGCCGGCGAGCGAGAGGGTCATCGTGGACGCGGCCACGGATAGGGCGATACGACGCATTCGGGGGCTCACTTCAGGTGCGTTCCGGACGTGGGTGCTGCTATACGACCCAGGTGTCTGAAAAGACAACGCGGAGCCCGTACCCGGCGTCAAGCGGAATCACTTAACGAGTCCGCAACACCACGCTCGGCCGTCCCTGTGAAGACTTCGCGGAACCTCCTTCATCACCCCTTTACGGACCCCCCATACAAAGGGAGTTCACGATTCGGCAAAGAACGGGGCAACCTGGCGCGCAACCTGCACACCCCGCTCGCCTAGGGGCACCGACCGGACCTCGAATCGATCAGAGGAGCGAATGAACTCGGCCAACGAAGCCGGCATACGCGGTGAGCGGGGCCGGGGGCCGGGCACGGCGAAGGGCCCGCGGGCGCTGTCGCCCACGGGCCCTCGGCCTCGTTCGTTCCGCTCGGCGGACGGGCCCTGCGCGGCGCGGGCTCAGTCCTTCTGCTGCTGCCGCTTGGGGCGCCACACCACCAGCGCGCTGGTCTGCTGGACCTCCTGGTACGGCACCAGGTCGCGGCGGTAGGAAGCGTGTACGGCGGCCTCGCGCTGCCGCATCGCCGCCGCGGCGCCGTCCAGGGCCGCCTCCATCTCCGCGAGGCGGGACTGGAGGGCGACGACCTGGTTCTCCAGTTCGATGATCCGCTTGATGCCGGCCAGGTTGATGCCCTCGTCCTGCGACAACTGCTGCACCTGGCGGAGCAGTTCGATGTCACGGGCCGAGTAGCGGCGGCCCCGGCCGGCGGTGCGGTCCGGGGACACCAGGCCCAGGCGGTCGTACTGGCGCAGCGTCTGCGGGTGGAGTCCGGACAGCTGGGCCGCCACCGAGATGACGTAGACCGGGGTCTCCTCGGTCAGTTCATACGGATTACGTCGACGGCCGTCCATCACTCTCAGGCTCCCTTCGCGGCCTCGAACAGCTCGGCCCGCGGATCCTCGTCCACGGTCGCCTCGCGATACGCCTCCAGCGCCTCACGAGCCTTCCCCGACAGGTCCTGGGGGACACTCACCTCGACGGTGACCAACAGGTCGCCGCGGGTGCCGTCCTTGCGGACCGCGCCCTTGCCCCGCGCCCGCATCGTACGGCCGTTCGGCGTGCCGGGGGGCAGTTTCAGGGTGACGGCGGGGCCGCCCAGGGTCGGCACCCGGACCTCGCCGCCGAGCGCGGCCTCGGTGTACGTCACCGGCACGGTGACGGTCAGGTTGTCGCCCTTGCGCCCGAACACCGGGTGCTCGCCGACGTGCACGACCACGTACAGGTCGCCCGCCGGTCCGCCCCTCTCGCCGGGCGCGCCCTTGCCGCGCAGCCGGATGCGCTGCCCGTCGGTGACGCCCGCCGGGATGCGCACCTGCATCGTCCGCGAGGACTTGGCGCGCCCACTGCCGTTGCACTCCATGCAGGGGTGCTCGGCGATCAGGCCGCGGCCCTTGCAGTCGGGGCACGGGTCGGTCAGCGAGAAGCCGCCGCCCGAGCCCCGGGCGACCTGCCCGGTACCGACGCAGGTCGGGCACACGCGCGGTGTGCCGTTCTTGTCGCCGGTGCCCGAACAGGCCTTGCAGGGCTGCTGGGACGTCATCCTGAGCGGGACCGTCGCCCCCTCGATCGCCTCGGTGAAGCTGAGGGTGACCTCGGTGTCGACGTCCTGCCCGCGCCGCGGCTGCGTCCGGGTGGTGCCCCCGGCGGCGCCGCCGCGGTTGAACAGGCCCCCGAAGACATCGCCTATGCCGCCGCCGAAGCCGCCGCTCTGGGCGCCTCCGCCGCCGCCTCCTCCGAAGAGGTCGCCCAGGTCGAAGTTGAAGGAGCCGCCGGCGGCACCCGGCCCGGGACGGAAACCGCCGTTCCCGAACAGGGCGCGCGCCTCGTCGTACTCCTTGCGCTTCTTGGGGTCGCCGAGGATGTCGTTGGCCTCGGAGATCTCCTTGAAGCGCTCCTCCGCCTTGGTGTTGCCCTTGTTCGCGTCCGGGTGGAACTCGCGGGCGAGCTTCCGGTACGCCTTCTTGATCTCGGCCTCGGTGGCGTCCTTGGGGACGCCGAGGACCTTGTAGTAGTCCTTCTCGATGAAGTCCTTGGTGCTCATCCCCGACGTCCCTCCTCCCGTGCGTCCTCCGTGACCACGTCAGCCCTCTTCCGGGCCACCGGTCTCCTTGTCGTCGGCCGCCGGGCCGCTCTCCTCGGCGCCCTCGGCCTTGACGGTCTGCGCGCCGGGCTGCGGTTCGGCGACGGCCACCCGCGCGGGGCGGATGGTGCGCTCGCCGATGCGGTACCCGGGCTGCAGGATCGCCACGCAGGTCGTCTCGGTGACGTCCGGCGCGTAGGAGTGCATCAGGGCCTCGTGGATCGTCGGGTCGAAGGGCTCGCCCTCCTTGCCGAACTGCTGGAGGCCCATCTTGGCCGCGACGGTCTCCAGCGACTCGGCGACGGACTTGAACCCGCCCACCAGTTCGCCGTGTTCCCGCGCGCGGCCGATGTCGTCGAGCACGGGCAGGAGCTCGGTCAGGAGGTTCGCGACGGCGATCTCCTTGACCGCGATCCGGTCGCGCTCGACCCGGCGGCGGTAGTTCTGGTACTCGGCCTGGAGCCGCTGGAGGTCCAGCGTGCGCTCGTTGAGCGCGGTGCGGACCTGGTCCAGCTGGGCGACCAGACCGGCGTCTGCGTTGGCGTCCCCGGCCGGGGCCGCCGCCTCCTCCGCGGAGGGGTCGGCGGCCTTCGGCTCGGCGTCGTCGGGGCCGGCGCCGGAGGGGACGTCGGGCTTCTCCTCGAAGCCCGGGGTCTCCTCCGTCACGCGGCACCGTCCTTGCGCTCGTCGTCCACGATCTCGGCGTCCACGACGTCGTCGTCGGCCTTGGCCTCGCCGGCACCGGGCTCACCGGCACCGCCGGCGGCCTGCGCGCCCTGGGCGTCGGCGTACATCGCCTGGCCCAGCTTCTGCGAGACGGCCGCGACCTTCTCCGTGGCGGAGCGGATCTCGGCGGTGTCCTCGCCCTTGAGGGCTTCCTTCAGCTCGCCGACCGCGCCTTCGACCTCGGTCTTGATCTCGCCGGGGACCTTGTCCTCGTTGTCCTTGAGGAACTTCTCGGTCTGGTAGACGAGCTGCTCGCCCTGGTTGCGGGACTCGGCGGCCTCGCGGCGGGCGTGGTCCTCCTCCGCGTACTTCTCGGCCTCCTGGCGCATCCGGTCGACCTCGTCCTTCGGCAGCGAGGAGCCGCCGGTGACGGTCATCTTCTGCTCCTTGCCGGTGCCGAGGTCCTTCGCCGTGACGTGCATGATGCCGTTGGCGTCGATGTCGAAGGCGACCTCGATCTGCGGGACGCCACGCGGCGCCGGCGGCAGACCGGTCAGCTCGAACATGCCGAGCTTCTTGTTGTACGCCGCGATCTCGCGCTCGCCCTGGTAGACCTGGATCTGCACGGACGGCTGGTTGTCCTCGGCCGTCGTGAAGATCTCGGACCGCTTGGTCGGGATCGTGGTGTTGCGCTCGATCAGCTTGGTCATGATGCCGCCCTTGGTCTCGATACCGAGGGACAGCGGGGTGACGTCGAGCAGCAGGACGTCCTTGACCTCGCCCTTGAGGACACCGGCCTGGAGCGCGGCGCCGATGGCGACGACCTCGTCCGGGTTGACGCCCTTGTTGGCCTCGTTGCCGCCGGTCAGCTCCTTGACCAGCTCGGCGACGGCGGGCATACGCGTGGAGCCGCCGACGAGGACGACGTGGTCGATCTCGCCGAGCTGGATGCCGGCGTCCTTGATCACGTTGTGGAACGGCGTCTTGCAGCGCTCCAGCAGGTCCGCGGTCAGCTGCTGGAACTGGGCGCGGGTGAGCTTCTCGTCCAGGTGCAGCGGGCCCTCGGCGGACGCCGTGATGTACGGCAGGTTGATCGAGGTCTCGGTGGACGAGGACAGCTCGATCTTGGCCTTCTCGGCGGCCTCGCGCAGGCGCTGCAGGGCCATCTTGTCCTTGGACAGGTCCACGCCGTGACCGGACTGGAACTGCTTGACCAGGTAGTCGACGACGCGCTGGTCCCAGTCGTCACCACCGAGGTGGTTGTCGCCGTTGGTGGCCTTCACCTCGACGACGCCGTCGCCGATCTCCAGCAGGGACACGTCGAAGGTGCCGCCGCCGAGGTCGAAGACGAGGATCGTCTGGTCGTCCTTGTCGAGGCCGTACGCGAGCGCCGCCGCGGTCGGCTCGTTGACGATGCGCAGGACGTTCAGACCGGCGATCTCGCCGGCCTCCTTGGTCGCCTGGCGCTCGGAGTCGTTGAAGTACGCCGGGACGGTGATGACCGCGTCGGTCACCTTCTCGCCCAGGTAGGACTCGGCGTCCCGCTTCAGCTTCTGCAGGATGAACGCGGAGATCTGCTGGGGGTTGAAGTCCTTCCCGTCCAGCTGGATCTTCCAGTCGGTGCCCATGTGACGCTTCACCGAGCGGATGGTCCGGTCCACGTTCGTGACCGCCTGGCGCTTGGCGACCTCGCCGACGAGCACCTCACCGTTCTTCGCGAAGGCGACGACGGACGGCGTGGTCCTGGCACCCTCGGCGTTGGTGATGACGGTGGGCTCGCCGCCCTCCAGAACGCTGACGACGGAGTTAGTCGTGCCCAGGTCGATGCCGACCGCACGTGCCATGGTTGATTCCTCCAGCTGACTTGAGTGCAACAGGCTCAAGTGTGCACGACGGAACGGCGCCGGTCAACAGACCTGAGCCAACAGGACTCAAGTCTTATCCGTTCCTTACACGCAATGAGCCTGTGACCTGCGTGGATGCCGGCCGCCGCGCGGTCCGGACCGGAATCCGGAAGAGCGCGAGGACGACGAAAAGCGCCCCGCCCGCCACCCAGAGCGCTGCCGAGCCGCCCGTCCAGCCGGTGTGCACGAGCACCCCCACGAGCACCGCCGAGAAGGCCCCGGCGCCGAGCAGCACCACGGACGCCTGGGGGGTCAGCCCGAGGCCCCGCAGCCGGTGCCCGAGATGGTCAGGGCCGCGCCTGAGCAGCGGGCGCCGGGCCACCACCCGGGCGAGCACCACGAGCACCGTGTCGGCGGCGGCGACCGCGCCCAGGCAGAACACCACCGCCGCGCTCGGTCCGATCGCGTACCCCGCGCGCGTGAAGACAACCGACGAGGCGAGCAGGAATCCGGTGAACAGCGATCCGCAGGCGCCCATGCCCACGCGCGCGGGATGCCAGTTGTGCATCAGGAAGCCGGTGAGGGCGGCGGCGAACACGCTCAGCAGCACGGCGAGCCCGTCCATCACCTCCGCCGCGGCACAGGCCGCCGCCCCGAACGCGGTCACCACCCCGACCGTCCCGGCCAGCCCGTCGGCATGGTCCAGCCCCTTGAAGGCCAGCGCGGCGAGCACGATCCAGCCCACCGCCAGCAGCCCGCCCGGCACCCCCGTAGCGTCGTACGGCACCACGCAGGCCGCCGCCACCGCCGTACCGGCGACCAGCACCCGCGCGCGCAGCCGCCACACGTCGGCGACCAGCCCCAGCGCGGCGACCCCGGCGGCGGCGACCAGCAGCCGCCCCACTCCCTGCCCCAGGGGGGCGACCCGGGTCCATTCGCCCACCCAGGCGACCAGACAGGTGACGATCACGACGGCGAGGCCGCCGAGCGCCGGCAACGGCCGCTGCCGGCGCCGGTCGAGGATGCCCAGCCGCAGCGCGGGCACCCTGAGCAGCGCCGCGAGGACGGCGGCGAGGAGCAGGGCGGCGGTGGCGGCTGCGATCCCGTAGAGCACGGCTCTAAGGTAGGGGCTTATGTAGCAAATCGGGATGAATAACACGATCGGATTGCCTGAGGAGGCGCGTCGGGAGTAGTGGCGGCAGTGGCGGGACGAGGAACGCCGGCCGGATCACGGACGACGGGGAAGGCGTGCCTCAGCGACCCATATCACCCCGCGTCCGGCTGCATCCCGACGGAAGATGGGGGTAGTCTCAGACGGACTGCATAAGTTACCGCTTAGTAATATCGCTCGGTTCACATCGAGGCCGCCCCAGGAGCGTCAATGCAACTCGCCGCGATCATCGTGTCGCTGGTCCTGATCGTGGTCGGCGTGGCACTGTTCGGCCGCGCCGTCCTTGAGCTGTACAAGTTCATGCGGCTGGGCCAGCCGGTGCCGGCCGGGACCCGCACCGACAACCCGTACCAGCGCACCGTCACCGTGGTGCGCGAGTTCCTGGGCCACACCCGGATGAACCGCTGGGGAGTCGTCGGCGTCGCGCACTGGTTCGTGGCGGTCGGCTTCTTCTCGCTGCTGCTGACGATCGTCAACGCCATCGGCCAGCTCTTCCAGGCCGACTGGATCCTGCCGGTCATCGGCGACTGGGCGCCGTACAACATGTTCGTCGAGTTCATCGGCACCATGACGGTCCTGGGCATCCTCGTCCTGATCGGCATCCGCCAGCTGAGCAAGCCCGGCAAGGCGGGCCGCAAGTCCCGCTTCGCCGGCTCCAACTTCGGCCAGGCGTACTTCGTCGAGACCGTCATCCTCATCGTCGGCGTCTGCATCTTCACGCTGCACGCCCTGGAGGGCGCCCAGCACCACGTCGACGGCTACGAGGCCTCCTTCTTCATCTCGTACCCGGTGGTGAAGTGGTTCGGCGGCATGGACGTCTCCACGCTCCAGAACCTCACCTACTTCTTCGCCGGCCTGAAGATCGCGACCTCCTTCATCTGGATGATCGTGGTGGCGCTGAAGACGGACATGGGTGTCGCCTGGCACCGGTTCCTGGCCTTCCCGAACATCTGGTTCAAGCGCGACGCCGCCGGCGGGACCGCGCTGGGCGGGCTGCTGCCGATGACGTCGGGCGGCAAGGCGATCGACTTCACCGACCCCGGCGAGGACGACGTCTTCGGTGTCTCGCAGGTCGAGCAGTTCTCCTGGAAGGGCCTGCTGGACTTTTCCACCTGCACCGAGTGCGGACGCTGCCAGTCGCAGTGCCCGGCCTGGAACACCGGCAAGCCGCTGTCGCCGAAGCTGCTGATCATGTCCCTGCGCGACCACGCCCACGCCAAGGCGCCGTACCTGCTGGCCGGCGGCGGCAAGACCATGGAGGGCGAGGAGAAGGGGTCCGAGGAGGCCCTGAAGACCGTCCCGGCCGCCGCCCTCGCCGAGGCCGAACGCCCGTTGATCGGCACCGCCGAGGAGAACGGCGTCATCGACCCGGACGTGCTGTGGTCCTGCACCACCTGCGGCGCCTGCGTCGAGCAGTGCCCGGTCGACATCGAGCACGTCGACCACATCGTCGACATGCGCCGCTACCAGGTCATGATCGAGTCGGCGTTCCCCTCCGAGGCCGGCACGATGCTGAAGAACCTGGAGAAGAAGGGCAATCCCTGGGGCCTGGCCAAGAAGCAGCGCCTGGAGTGGACGAAGGAGGTCGACTTCGAGGTCCCCGTCGTCGGCAGGGACATCGAGGACCTCACCGAGGTCGAATACCTCTACTGGGTGGGCTGCGCCGGCGCCCTGGAGGACCGCGCGAAGAAGACCACCAAGGCCTTCGCGGAACTCCTCCACATCGCCGGCGTCACGTTCGCCATCATGGGCGGCGACGAGAAGTGCACCGGCGACTCCGCCCGCCGCCTGGGCAACGAACCGCTCTTCCAGGAACTCGGCATGGAGAACGTCGCCGCGCTGAACATGGCCTTCGGCGAGGATGACGAGGACGAGAGCACGAAGAAGCCGAAGTCGGCCAAGAAGATCGTCGCGACCTGCCCGCACTGCCTGAACACCCTCGGCAACGAGTACCCCCAGCTCGGCGGCGACTACGAGGTCATCCACCACACCCAGCTGCTCCAGCACCTGGTCGACGCGGGCAAGCTGGTCCCCGTCACCCCGGTCGAGGGCATCATCACCTACCACGACCCCTGCTACCTGGGCCGCCACAACAAGATCTACACGCCCCCGCGCGAGATCATCGGCAAGGTCCCGGGCCTCAGGAACGAGGAGATGCACCGCCACAAGGAACGCGGCTTCTGCTGCGGCGCCGGCGGCGCCCGGATGTGGATGGAAGAGCGCATCGGCAAGCGCATCAACAACGAGCGCGTCGACGAGGCCCTCTCCCTCAACCCCGACATCGTCTCCACCGCCTGCCCGTTCTGCCTCGTCATGCTCACCGACTCCGTCAACGGCAAGAAAAACGACGGTCAGGCCAAGGAATCCATCCAGGTCGTGGACGTCGCCCAGCTCCTGCTGGACTCGGTGAAGACCCCGCTCGACCCGGCCGGCGAGACCGAGCCGGAGACCGAGCCGGAGCCGGAACCGGTGAAGTAACCGCCGCTCCCCGCTCTTCGGCGCCCCCTGCCCCGCACAGGCAGGGGGCGCCGTCGTACGTGCGGGTTCCGACGCGCGTGTCACACGGGGGCCGGCCGCCTCGTCCCATGGGCACAGGCACTCGTCCTCAGGGAGTGGAGCGGAACATGAACCTGGCGCTGTGGATCGCCACCGGGCTGCTGGCGGCGGTCGCCCTCACCGGTGGGGTCAGCAAGACGTTCGTACCCAAGGAGCGGCTGGCCGCGGTGCACGGCGGCGGCTGGACCGCGAACGTCGGCGCCGGCTTCGTGAAGTCGCTCGGCGTGCTCGAACTGCTCGCCGCGGCCGGCCTCGTCCTCACCGCCGCGCTCGGCATCGCGGCCTTTCTGGTGCCGGTGACCGCGATCTGCTGGACCCTCCTGATGGCCGGTGCGATGATCACGCACGGCCGCCGCGGCGAGCGGGGCCTCGTGCTGCTGAACCTGGCCTACCTGGCACTCGCGGCGTTCATCGCCTGGGGACGCCTCGGCCCCGCGCCCTTCGCCGCCTGACGGCACCGCACGCAGCCGTACCCAGCCACCTCACGCGGGGGGAGCCGCCATGAACCGGACAGAGGAGTTCCAGGAACTGCGACCGCTGCTGTTCTCCCTCGCCTACCGGATCCTCGGCGAGGTGGGCGAGGCCGAGGACACGGTCCAGGAGACCTGGCTGCGCTACGCCGCCGCCACGACGGAGCCCCGGTCGGTCAAGGCGTTCCTCTCCACCACGGTGACCCGGCTCGCGATCGACGTGCTGCGCTCGGCCCGCGTGCGGCGCGAGCGGTACGCCGGGCCCTGGCTGCCCGAACCGCTGCTCGCCGACCCCTACGAGGACCCGGCGCGCGCCGCCGAACTGGCCGACTCGGTGTCGATGGCCGCCCTGCTGCTGCTCGAACGGCTCAGCCCGCTGGAGCGCGCGGTGTTCGTGCTGCGCGAGGTGTTCGACTTCGGCTTCCCCGAGGTCGCGGAGGCGGTGAGCCGCTCGGAGCCGGCCTGCCGCCAGCTCGCGCTGCGCGCCCGGCGCCACATGTCCGAGGGCCGGCCCCGCTTCGCGGCGGACCGCCGAGAGCGCGAGGAACTGTCGTCCCGCTTCTTCGACGCCCTGCGCGAGGGCGACGTGGCCGCCCTCCAGGGCCTGCTCGCCGCCGACGTGTCGATGGTCGGGGACGGCGGCGGCAAGGCACCGCGGCTGGCGCGGGCCGTCGCCGGGGCCAAACACGTGGCCCGGCTGCTCGACCTCGCGTTCTCCCGGACGGCCCGGCTCGGCGTGACCTGGGAGCCGCGGGAGGTCAACGGCGCGCCGGGGGCGATCGTCCGGGACCGGGACGGCAGGGTGCTCAAAGCCCTGGCGCTCGACGTGCTGGACGGCCGGATCCAGGCCGTCCGCCTGGTCGTCAACCCCGACAAGCTCCGGCACCTGGGCCCGGTGGGGGACGCCTGGGCGATCGACCGCGAGGCCCGGCGCCGCCCCCGGGAGTGACGGACGGGCCGGGGCCGTTCCCCCGTCCCGCCGGCTCGTCGCTCAGGCGGTCTTCGGCGCCGCCTGCTGCACCACCTCGAAGGACCACAGCGTGGAGCCGGTCGCGGCCGGACGAGGCCGCTCCCCGCCCTCGTGCGAGCCGCCCTCGGGAGAGCCGCCCTGGTGCGCGGCCTTCATCGGCCCCTCCATCCACGCCTGGAAGGACTGCTCGTCACGCCAGCGCGTGTACACGAGGTACTGGTCGGTGCCCTCCAGGGGCCGCAGCAGCTCGAACCACTCGAACCCGTCGGAGTTCTCCACGGTGTGGGCCCGCGAGGCGAACCGCTTCTCCAGCGTCTCCCGCTGCTCGGCGGGAACGGTCAGCACATTGATCTTCACAACGCTCATGGCCCCATCCTCCTCCCTCCCGCACCGAAGCCACGTACAACCCTCACCCCCCGCGGCGGGTCTCTTGATCGCCGACCGCCCGGTGAACCGCGGTACAACACGCGACGAACCCGGGCAGTCCGCACCCCATCGACTGTGGATGCCCGCCAGGCATCCCCCGCATGCCGCAGGAGAACCCGCATGCACAAGCACAGGCGTCTCGCCCTCGCGACGGCCACCGCGGCCGCGCTGACGGGCGGCCTGCTCACCTTCACCACCGCGCCCGCCACCGCCGCCGACTCCACCGCGGTGGCGAAGGCCGACTTCAACGGTGACGGCATCGGCGACGTGGCCAGTGCCGCGCCCACCGCCCACGTCGGCGGCCACCAGAGCGCCGGCCAGGTCGTCGTCCTGTACGGCGCCAAGTCCACCGGCGTCACCTCGGCCAAGCGCGGCACGCTCAGCCAGAACACCTCCGGCGTCCCCGGCACCGCCGAGACCGGGGACCAGTTCGGCGGCGACCTGGCCTACGCCGACTTCAACGGCGACGGCTACGACGACCTCGCCGTCGGCTCCCCGGGCGAGAAGGTCGGCACCGACACCAACGGCGGCGGTGTCGCCATCCTGTTCGGTTCCAGGAGCGGCCTGACCGGCAAGGCCGTCACCGTCTCCGACCCGGCCGTCTCCGCGCACGACTACTGGGGCGGGGCCCTGGCCGCCGGCGACTTCGACGGCGACGGCAAGGCCGACCTGGTCGTCGGCAGCTCCGCCGGCACCCTGTACCTGTACAAGGGCGGCTTCACCACCTCCGGGGCCTACGGCAGCCGTACCACCGTCAAGCCGCCCATCCGCTCGGGCACCGACGACTACCCGTACGGCCCGCTCAACCTCACCGCCGGCGACGTCAACGGCGACGGCCGCACCGACCTCGTCGTGGACGGCTACGAGACCTCGACGCGGTACGGCTGGAACACCAACTACTGGCTGCCCGGCACCAACAGCGGTCTGAGCGGCGCCTCCGCGAAGGCCCTGAAGCCCGGCATCATCACCGCCGTCGGGGACATCAACCACGACGGCTTCGGCGACATCGTCAGCGGCGCCGACTGGGACACCAAGACCAGCGACGGCACGACCGTCCCGGACGCCGCCACCGGCGGCAAGGTGAACATCACCTACGGCTCCGCCACCGGCCCGGCCGCCACCACCGGCATCACCCAGAACACCGGCAACGTGCCCGGCTCCTCCGAGAAGGGCGACGCCTTCGGCTTCGAGCTGGACCTCGGCGACATCAACGGGGACGGCTACCAGGACCTCGTCGTCAGCACCCCGCGGGAGGACATCGGCTCCGCCGTCGACACCGGCTCGGTCACCGTCCTGTACGGCTCCGCGTCCGGCGTGAACACCGCCTCCGGCACCCAGACCTTCTCCGAGGACACCGCGGGCGTCCCGGGCACCGCCGAGAAGTCCGACTTCTTCGGCGCCGAGGTCAAGCTGGACGACGTGACCGGCGACGGCAAGGCCGACCTGGTGGTCGGCTCGTACGAGAACGCAAGCGACGGCGCGGTCACCTACCTGCCGTCCGACGGTACGAAGATCACCACGACCGGCTCGCGCTCCTTCGGACCGTCCTCCGTCGGCGTCTCCACGACCGGCACCCCCCGGTTCACCGCCGTCTTCGCGGACTGACCCGGTTCTCCGGGCCGACCCGGAGGAACCCCGGAAGGACCGGCTGACGGTCCCTTAGGGGATGTCACAGGTCGGCCGCAAAGCCGGGCCCGGACACCCGGGCCCGGCACACGGGTCCCCGGGACCGGGTACGTTCGATGACGTGGCTGGATTCAGGATCGGACGCGGGGGCCGGGACGACCGCACCCCCCAAGGACAGCAGGCGCCGCGGGGACCGTCGTACGGCAGGCCCGCGGGGCCTCCTCCGCACGGACAGCGGGGACCGTCGTCGTACGGCAGGCCCGCCGGCCCGTCGTACGGGCGGCAGGGTGGCCCCTCGTACGGCTACCCGGCCGCGCCGCCGCAGCCGCCGTACCCGCAGCAGGGACCGGGGCCGGGGTACGGCTACCCGGGCCCGGCCGACGACGGTCCGGAGTACTTCGGCGACGGCGGCCACCACGGCGCGGGACCCGGCGGGCACGACCCGTACGCGGCGAACAACCCGGGGCACACCCAGGCCTTCTCGGTCGACGAGGCCGCCGGTTACACGCAGGGCGCGACCTACCACGCCGGCTCGGCCCCCGCGCCCGCGGCGCCGCTGGGTCCGCCCCTGCACTGGAAGGAGCTGCTGAAGGGGATCGTCCTGTCCCCGAACCAGACCTTCCTGCGGATGCGCGACTACACGATGTGGGGCCCCGCCCTCGTCGTCACCTTCCTCTACGGCCTGCTCGCCGTCTTCGGCTTCGACGGCGCCCGCAAGGACGTCATCGACGCGACGCTCTCCAACGCGGTGCCGATCGTGCTGGTGACGGCGGTCGTGATGGTGCTCGGCCTGTTCGTGCTGGGCGTGGTCACGCACACGCTGGCCCGCCAGCTCGGCGGCGACGGCGCCTGGCAGCCGACGGTGGGCCTGTCGATGCTGATCACCGCCCTGACGGACGCGCCCCGCCTGATCGTGGCCATGTTCTTCGGCGGCGACGCCGGCTTCGTGCAGCTGCTCGGCTGGGCGACCTGGCTCGCCACGGGCGCCCTGCTGACCCTGATGGTCTCCCGCTCCCACGACCTGCCCTGGCCGAAGGCGCTGGGCGCGTCGGCGATCCAGCTGATCGCGCTGCTGTCGATCGTGAAGCTGGGCACGTTCTGAACGCGTCGGACGTACGTGCCGAAGGGCCCCCGGTGATCACTCGCCGGGGGCCCTTCACACGCCGTACGCCGTCCTTTGCCGGACTCTAGGCGTCGAGCACCTGCCCGGCCCGCTTCACCACGGGCGGCAGGACGCTCCACGGGAAGTTGATCCACTCGTCGGTGCGCTTCCAGACGTATTCGCACCGCACGAGGGAGTGGGACTTCTCGTAGATCACCGCGGAGCGCACCTCGGCGACGGTGTCCAGGCAGAAGTCGCGCACCAGCTTGAGCGTCTTGCCGGTGTCCGCGACGTCGTCGGTGATCAGGACCTTCTTGTCGGAGAAGTCGATCACGTTCGGGACCGGGGCGAGCATGACCGGCATCTCCAGCGTGGTGCCCACCCCGGTGTAGAACTCCACGTTCACCAGGTGGATGTTCTTGCAGTCGAGGGCGTACGCGAGGCCACCGGCCACGAAGACGCCGCCGCGGGCGATGCTGAGCACGATGTCGGGCTCGTACCCGTCGTCGGCGATGGTCTGCGCCAGCTCGCGCACGGCGGTGCCGAACCGCTCGTAGGTCAGGTTCTCGCGCACTTCACTCATGGACGGCTGTCCTCACACCTGGGTCCGATGGAAACTGAGGTAGGACCGCGAGGCGGTCGGCCCGCGCTGCCCCTGGTAGCGGGAGCCGTAGCGCTCGCTGCCGTAGGGGAACTCGGCGGGCGAGGACAGCCGGAACATGCACAGCTGCCCGATCTTCATGCCCGGCCAGAGCTTGATGGGCAGCGTGGCGAGGTTGGACAGCTCCAGGGTGACGTGCCCGCTGAAGCCGGGGTCGATGAACCCGGCGGTGGAGTGCGTGACCAGCCCGAGCCGGCCGAGCGAGCTCTTGCCCTCCAGGCGCGAGGCGAGGTCGTCGGGCAGCGAGATCACTTCGTAGGTGGAGGCGAGGACGAACTCCCCGGGGTGGAGGATGAACGGCTCGTCCCCCTCCGGCTCCACCAGCCGGGTCAGGTCCGGCTGCTCGACCGAGGGGTCGATGTGCGGGTACCGGTGGTTCTCGAACACCCGGAAGTAGCGGTCCAGCCGCACGTCGATGCTCGACGGCTGCACCATCGATTCGTCATAGGGATCGATCCGTACCCGCCCGGCGTCGATCTCGGCCCGGATGTCCTTGTCTGAGAGAAGCACGTAGCGAGGATACGCAAGGCGCGCGGAGCCACGACAATCGTGACGACTCCACGCGCCAGGTACCCGCGGACCTGCGACGCCCCGACCACAAGGAGCGACGCCTCTCTCCTTCTGTGTGCCCCTACCCCTGCTTCTCCAGAACGACCGGCACGACGCTGCGCAGCCGGCTGCACCGGGGGCACCTCATGAGCCGGCCGGGGCCGAGCCGCTCGGCCTGCTGCATCGGGAACGAAGCGGTGCTGAAGACGTGCCCGTCCGCGCAGCGGACGACGGCGGTGCGTTCCATCAAGTCCCTCAAGTCCCTTCCCCAAGAGCCGCGTCGGGCTCAGTGCCCTGACGACAAAAGCCACATTACGGGATCAAAGAGACGACTCTCCAGGCGGCACTCCGGCCCCACCCGGCCCCTCTCCCACGCCCCCACGCTACGCCCCAACTCGCGCCGCCCGCAGCCGGATACCACGCCTGGAACGCCTCAAACCCCCGGGTCTCGGCACCGGGGGTCCGCCATGATGTACAGTGAGCGAGCGTCGGGAGATCGACCCCACGGGGTCACCCTCTCCCCTTCACGCGGGTGTAGTTTAATGGTAGAACATCAGCTTCCCAAGCTGAGAGCGCGAGTTCGATTCTCGTCACCCGCTCCACGGTGAAGCCCCAGGTCAATGGCCTGGGGCTTGTTTGTCGTCTAGGCCAATTTATGGGGGGCGCGCCCTCTGCGTGCCCCACTGTAAGTCGAGGTCAGGTCGCCGGCCCTGCAAGGTGGCCTTGGCCGAGGCGATGGTCCGCTGTGCCATCACGGACATGATCCCGCTCGCGGAAGCCTTCAACCTGTCGTACAGATCCGAACACCGCTCCCGAAGGGGTCGATCACCACCAGTTGACACCGGCCATGCCGTCTGGCTGCCGGGCAGCCCTGGCGAGTTGTCCGGCATCTCCTCGCGGACTCTCTGCCCGAAGTCGTCCCCGCTCTACCGCCTAGGTGTGTTGTCCCGGGACGTTGGTGACACGCGTGCTGGGTTCTTGAAATGGGTGAGGGCCTCCGGGTTCGGTGTGGATTGCGGCATCTGCACCGACGACTGGAGGCACTCGTGGTCCACCGTAATGCCCCGCCGACTGAGACCGGGCGACTTCGCCTGGCCCGCTGTGTCGTGGACGACGGCTAGCCCGTGCGCCGGGCAGCGGAACGTTTCCAGGTCAGCCACACCGCCGCGGCCCGCTGGGCCGGACGCTACCGACAGCTCGGCGTCGCCGGAATGAATGACCACTCCAGCAGCCCCCACCACCAGCCCGCCAGGACACCGGCCGGCATCGAGGCAGAGGAATGGGCCTACCAGCGGCCCTACACCTCAGACGCTGAGCGACAAGCCGCATTCACCGACTGGATCGACTGGTACAACTACCACCGACCCCACACCGGCATCACAGGCCAAACACCCGCCAGCCGCGTCACCAACCTGTCCGAACAACACACCTAGGTGGTGGCTACCCCGAGCAAGTCCGCATCGCGAAGCCGCTCCGAGCCGCCTCCGCCCCGAGTTGTTCGTCCGCCGCTGATCCCGCCTCTATGCGCTCCCGCAACGGCGGCCTCCCGGTAAACGGCTGCTTCTAGGGCGTCCGCCGCTCGCCAGCCGCCCAGATACGCTAGTCACGTCCACGAGCTGGCAGCGCGCCATAGCGTGCCCATGCGACCGGTAAACCGCGGTCAACAGCGGTGCGATTCCAAGCCCCTGGCCGCCAGGCCAGAGACCATATGTGCAGGTCAGAAGCCATCCAGCTCCCGAAGCGCTGTCGCTTCCCAAGTTGGGAGATGCGAGTTCGACTCTCGTCACCTGCTCCATGCGAAATCCCCGAGGTTGATGGCCCTGGGTCCTTTGTCGGCTAGTCCACTTGATGGGTGGCGCATCCCTCAGCAACCGGGGCCCGAATTCCCTTTTTCCGTAGGTGTCACCGAGCGGCGCCGTCTGGACAAGTCGCCTCGCTTGTCCGACCGAACTGCCATGCTTCCTAGATGGCCAGTAGGAACAAAGGACGAGAGCGGCCCGCCGTACCCGTGCGTCGAGGCGATCCGACCAGTGGCCCCGCCGAATCCCTGTGGACGCAGACACGATCGGGGGCACGAGCCGGTCGCGGGTTTCACTACCAGGATGTCGTCGGAGCATGGCTGTGCGGCCGGGTCCTGTCCGGCCGACTCGCCATCGATTGCATTGTCCCGGAGGGGTTTGAAGACCTCTCTTGCGAAGGCCCGACATCCTGGCATGTCCAAGTAAAATCACGTCAGGAACGGGTCGGTGATTTCACCGCTGCCGATGTAGCCGGGCACCTCGTCGCCATGGCCAAGGCGCACGCCAAGCGGGCAGCGGTGGGACTGACCGATCGCGCGATCCTCATTCTCGAGCGGCCAGTGGCAGGAGAGCTGTTCATGCACTGGGATCGTCCGTTGAGCGCTCTCCCAACAGGCCATCCCGTGCTGCGGGAATTCGCCGCGAAGGCTGCGCACGCCGGTCTGAACAGGGATGAGACCGACGCCTGGTGCGAGGGTGTCAGCCTGTACGTGTTGCCGTGGGGCACCGCGGCAGAGGAAACCCGGGCCGCGGTGGTACAGCGCTTCGGGCTGCTCCCTGCTGCCGCCCAACCTGTCGTGCTGGGTCTACGCGACGAGGTGGCAGGCCAAGCGGATGCCAACGCAGAGGCAAGTCTGGGTGAGGCGGCCGGGCTCACTCGCACAAGCATCGAGCGCATCGCTCAGGAGGTCGTGGAATCCATCGATCGCGAGTCACTGGAAGAAGCCCTGTCGTCAGGTGTCTGCGAGCCGGTGGACTTCGACCGACCGCTTCTGCTTAGCAACTTCTACGAAGGCATCGACGTGCAGCCCGGTCACATCGCAGCCGGCCTGCCCGCACCCAGGCAGGCTCTGACCGGCCAGGTGGTGACGGCGATCGGCCGCGAAGAGAGCGTCCTCATTGTCGGCCCGTCAGGAGTGGGCAAGTCGACTGTCATGTGGACGGCCGCCTACGTGACCAGGCATGTGCTCTGGTATCGGATCAGGCGTCTCCGAGACGGGGACATCGCCGCGTTGGTGCGGCTGGCGAGAGCGTTGAAACCCTCGGCACGCTCGCCGGTCGGATTCGTGGTGGACGGCATCGGAATCGGCTCGGCCGAGGCTTGGGACGCCCTTCAGCGAGAACTCGCCCCGATTCCCGGAGTGCTGCTGTTGGGTTCTGTCCGCAGTGAGGATTTGCTGCCGCTGCGGACCCGGGCCAGGTGTACGCAGATCGCGGTGACACTTGACGAGGACGTCGCGAAGGAGATCCACACCGGGCTGACCGCGTCCGGTGCCACGACGGCACCGCACTGGCGGGAGGCATACGAGGCAGCCGACGGTCTGACTCTGGAGTTCACTCACCTTCTCACCAAAGGAAGGCGGCTCTCGGACGTTCTGTCGGAGCAGGTCGACCGGCGGGTAGTCGAAGGACGACAGACAGAACTCGGCATTCTGGCCAGGATCTCGGTGGCCCATCGATGGGGCACCGATCTGTCGGTACGGGCACTCCAACGACAACTCGGCATTGGGGACGTGGAACTTCGCGCCGCGCTCTCGCGTCTGGTCCACGAGCACCTCGTTCACGAGCGGCTCGGCCATCTGTCCGGGCTCCACCAACTGCGCTCGGGCAGATTGGCGGATGCCGTACACGCGGTACCGCCACCCGTACTGGATGAGACCGTTATCGCGGTCATGCGGATGCTGACGGACGAACAACTCCAGCCGTTCGTCGCCGGCGCCCTCACGGACTGCCCCGACCTCGATTCCGTCGTACTGGGCCAGATTGTCGTCGAAGTTGGGCAAAGGCACGGAACGACTGCGATCACCGGTGTCCTCCAGGCGCTTCGGCTGGTCGATTTCACTCGTTGCGCCAACGACTGGAAACAGATCCTCGACCGGCATCAAGTAGCGCTCGCATACCGTCGGACCCTTCTACAGCTCGCGCTGCTCGACGGGGATCCACTGCCCAACCTGCTACCCGAGATCGCGGCGGCCACAACCGAGATCCGCGCGTACCTTCCGCTGAGCTCGCCGCTGCGCGACACCCTGGTGGAACGGCTCGGGACGGCCCAGTTGGCCCAACTTCTCGCTCAGTGCACGGAACCGGCCGAGACACAGAGGGTCCTGGCCGTCCTGACAGGGGCAGACCTGGATCTTACGAACTGGGCTCCGGCGCTCGCGAATTCTCCGTTCGGCCGACTGCTGACCGGTTCATCGATCGAGTTGCTGGGGGACCTTCTCACAGCGACGCGAGCCGTGTCGTTGGATCTGGCGAACGGCCTACTGGAACTCGTGGGCGGAGAGGAGGCTGTTCTGACGAGACTCAGAGCCCACTTTCCGTGGTTGTACGAGGTATCTGTCCTAGAACGGGAAGGTCGACAGGTTGCGTACGCCCGTCTTCTGCACGTGTCCGATCGGGCTCAGCCTGAGGCGGAACAAGCAGTCCGGGCCTTCGGCCGGATCCTTCTGCGCTGCCTCCCCCACTGCGAAAGTGTGGACGTTCAGAGCCTTCTGCCCGGTGGTATTCCCCAGACCTTCGGTGACTTCACAGCTGGAATCAGCCGTCTGGAGCGTCAGTACGATCGCTCACCGACCCAGGTGGCATGGACTCGCGCGCAGAGCCTGATTGCCACCACCCTGGCCGGCACCACCGACCGGACCAGCAGGACCACTGCGGTAAGCGCCCTGCTACCCGAGCTGTACAAGTACTTGATTGATCTGACCCGAGTCTGGCTCACCGGACGCAGCAAGCCCCGGGACATCGCCATGCTCAAGACGGTGCAGGCCGACCTGTACAAGCAGGCCACCGCGCTGACACTGCCCTTGGACGGTACCCACCTGTCCTCGCTGCCTGCCGATGACGCGGTCCCGAGTGGCGGAGCGGACCACATGCAATTGCTCGCACTCGGGATCGCGGACAATCTGACACGACGGATCGTCGATCCCGGAGAGTACAGATCACTCGCCGGCTACGTCCGAGACTCGCTGAGGAATAGCACGTTGGGTGTGCGGGACGAGGAACAATGGCATCTCGTCGACCAAGAACCGCCAGCTGTCCTGGACCAGTTGGCGAAGGCTCTCACCGACCTTCACGCCGTTCTCGCGGAGCTTACGTGGGGCACCCTCGGCCTACAGACCATCAGAACCGCGGCACGATCGGGGCCGTCCGGCCTCGCTCTCGCCCGGGCCGCGGACGTTGCCCGCACCGCCGCAGACGCCCGAGCGCCTGCCGCACAGCAACAGCTCCAAGCCGACGCCGAGGCCGCGGGACTCTCCGTTCAGCTCTTCACCCGCCTCCCCGCCGATCCGAACGCGATGGAATGGCCACCTGTTGAGTCGGCGGTGGGCGTGTACCTCGATGACATCATCGGATGGTCAGCGGCGGTGGACGAACTGAGCGCCTTGATGCGCCACGATTATGTGTCGCAGGGCTACCGGGGACCCGTTCTCCTCATGCCACTCGTCGACGGTAGGCCGGTCCGCCTGCTGAGCCGGCAGCTCCAGACCACGTTGGGGCCGGGAGTCGACCTCTTTGACAGCTGGAGTGGGGCCCTCCCTGAGGCCCACTCCACCCCCCTCACCAACGCGGTCATCGACGCTCATCAGGCCCTCCAATGCCTCTCTGGTCTGGCGCACCTGGCGACCTTGCGGGATACCGCTCCGCTGCATCAGAGCGTCGCCGACGAAGCCGCGACGCGATTCCAGGAGACACATCGCATCATCACGGAACTCCGTCCCGGAGACCTGGTCATCAGTGAGATCGTGGACTTCCTCGGTTCCCTGGCTCTCCGGGTGCAGAGCGAAGTCGACACGGACACAGCGGTCCGAGACCCGGGCGTACCGAATCTCGCCGTCGCCATTGCTGAAGGCGCCACCGGCCAACCGACCGACGACTTCCAGGAGATGGAATTCCTGATCACGGTCGCCCTGCAGTGGGACCTCTCCCCCGAACGCGCGGCTCAGCTCCTTACCGCAGCCGATGACTGAGGCACCGGTGCCGGGCGACGAAAACACCCACCCTGCTCTGCCGCGGAGTCTGGTCTTCATCGAGGCGAGGCAATGAACAGCCCGATACGGACGAAGCAATACGCGGGCCGCTGTGCCAGGTGCGGCGCAGACGTCCCGGCAAAGGCCGGGGTGCTGCTCCGGACTGTGTGGGGTAGCTGGGTGACCTATCACCCGGTTCACGCCCCGACGCCCGATCCGGACGGCACCACGTCTGACACGTCCGCGATACGCCCAATCAGAGAGACGGGAAGTGGGAGACCTGCGGCTCAGTCGTTCCGGCAGGGCTGGGGGTGCCCGTGAACACCGGCTTCCGTGAATGGGACGTCTACCACCGTGAACATGTCCGTGAGCCTGCTCCACCACCACGCCGGCACCATCCGGGCTGGCACCGACGCCGTCTCATGGCCCTGAATATCGCAACTACCGGCGATCGTCCCGGTGTCGACCGCGTTGGAGAGTGAACTGCTCCGGCACGGACTCACACCAAGGCTCGGCGTCCCAACAGGGACAGGGATCGTCGGTGTCCCCTGGAGACGGTCCAGGCGCTGGACTGGAAGGAGCACGAACTCGTCTGATGCACGGCATCAGTGGCCATATACCTATGACGGCACACGCCGTCTTTGCCTTTTGCCCTTTCACTCACGGGGCCGGATGTCGGCCGCCACACGCACACTGTGGCGTGGGTCACGGGTGAGGAGTTCCAGTACGGCTCTCGCCGTTTCGGATCGCTTGAGGTCACTCTGAGCAGCTGCTTCGGCCAGGGTCTGACGGACTCTGTGCTCAGTGTCCTTGGCCAGGCGCATGGCGGTGTTCTGGTAGCGATCGGGATGCCGTAGGCACAGCACCGCGCAGGCTTGACGCACATTGATATGACGGTGCGCCGCCAGAAGGTCGGCGTCGACATCGTCGGTGATGCCTTCTGCGAGTCGACTGAGCGCGACCGCCGCAGCATGAAGGTGGGCGGTGTCCTCGCTGGACAGCAGACCGATGGCTTGTCCGCGCACCCATGCGTATTCTTCGGAGGTTGTGGCCGACGCGACTGCCAGAAGTAGAGCTTCTCCTCGCAGAGACGCCGAACCCCCAAAGACCTTGAAGGAACTGAGCGGGTGGGGCGTGCCGGTCAGCTGGTCGTCCAGATGACTGCCGTCCTGGTCGCCGACCGCGAAGCCCTTCGCTGTACCGAACACCTTCCGCTGGATCTCGGCAGGCAGGTCGACCACCAGATTACGGACTCCGATGAGCGCGTCCTTCCTGGTTGTGGCCACTTCACGTACGTCGTTCGCGATGCTCATGAGCTTGTCGAGGCATTCCGCGCGACTCTCCTCGCCGAGCTTGCCGACCAGATAGGAATCGGAGACCAATCTGGTTCCGAACTCCGCGACGCCAGGCGTCGGTTCGCGGTGTCGAAGAATGCGGGCTCGCGCCTGCTCCGCGCGCTCGCTCACCGCGATGTGGTCGGGGTCGATCACAGCCCGTGCGACATCCGCCAAGAAGAGGCCGTTGTCGTCGAGGCGGCCAACTCTCGCCCGGAGCCGGATGAGGTCGTCCTCAGCCAACCCGCCCGGGACAACGGAGCCTGCCAACGGCTCCGTTTCCGCTTGCCGCGCTTGCAGAAGGCTGACCACCTCGTCATCCACGACGAGTTTGAGCGCCTTCTGTGCCCCTCCGTCTGCCAGATCAAAGAGTCTGGTCAGAGCTTTCATCGCGATGGCCCCATGAGTTCTGGCGATGTCGACACAGGCGGACGCATGACAGTCGTCCGAGTGGTGGTACCTGTTGGGTCCCCGTGGGACATCAGGGGCCAGAAGGTCGAGAACGGCGAGAGCTTGTTCCGGTGTCCCCCGAGCCGCGAGTGCGCAGACGCTGCGAGTGGCCTGGTGTGTGAGGTTGTGGAAGGGGGAATCCGCCACTTCGCCGGCTCTGGCCCGTTGAGCCAGATCAGTCAATTCACCGAGCAGATCACGGGCCGTCTCGTCGGCGATCAGGTCCGCCTGCGCCTCAACGATCGTGGTGCGGCAATGGAGTACCCACCAGGGAGCATCGGAGAGGGGGCCGATTGGCAACGTGAGGTCTCCCACGGCAGCGGCGAGTTCCTTGAGCTTCTTCGTCCTGCCCGCGCGTTGGTAGTACTGGGCGGCAAGCGTCGATTCGTGACTCTCTCGATACAAGTCCCCCAGAAAATCCAGTGCCTCGAACTCGCTGCCCCAGTCTCCAGTGGTCACCGCGTCGGTAAGCCAGCGTCGAGCCGACAAGACCGCCTCGACCGGTTTGCCGTTCACCTTGGCCGACAAAGCTTGCTCCCGGAATGAGCGCACTCGGTCAAGCAGACGTCCCGTTCCGGTGGCACGGAGCGCCTGGGCGAGCCGATGCTCGTCATCGATGAGCGAGGTCAGAGGACCGTACTGGGCGTTCACTGCCCGGATCGCGTAGAGCCAGTCCGCGGCATCCTCGGTCATCCCGGCGTGGATGGCGTCGTAGACCGCATCGCGCCAGGTCTCGACTGCCTCCTCCGCTCGGCCCTCAAGGGCGCAGAGCCTGGCTTCACGTGCGTTGATCAAAGCTGCCTGTCGACCGGGCACCCGGTGATGCCGCGCCAGCCGCTTGAGCTCCGTGCGCTCGGCGAGGTCGTACTCGGCGCGCACCAAACGCAACCGGACGACAGCGTCCTCGGTGACCCGTCTGATCAGCTCCGTGTCCGCTCGGGTGGTGGCTGCCGTGATGAGACCGTCCAGGCTTTCGACTCGGTCCGGGTCCAACGCCAGCAGATGTTCGGCGAACAGAAGCACGAGCAACGGCTGGTAAACCGGCTCTTCCGCGGCAGGTGCCTCCAGCGCGGTGCGCAGAGCGACGAAATGACCGAGTGGATGGAGCACGCTCTTGACTGCGGAACCGACCAATTGGAGGTGCCGTTGTGCGAGTGCTGTCTGCGTCCGCCCGGTCGCCTCCTCGCCGGCGGTCAGTTGTTCAATACGGTGCAACAGTCTCCGGGGTTCGTCGCGATCCCCGAAGTGCAGGGCGAAGACCGCGAGATGCGCAGCCAAATCGATCGCTTCATCAACGAGTTCGGCGTCCACCAGCGCGTCGAGTTGCTTGCCTCGCATGGTGACCGCATGACCGCGGAAACCGGCGCCGTCGAGGCGTTCGGCCAGTTCGCCGTACAGTCGGGCGGACTCCTTCGGCGCGGTCGCTCGGTGGGCGTCCGCCCGTCGCAGAATCGGTGCCACGTCGTTGGTCTGCAGCGGGCCGACAAGGATCCGCTCCGCCTGCTCCTGCCGATTTGGCAGTGGTACGGGAACTCCTTGTGGGGGAGCGCCTGTACAGAATGTCGTCGCCGTCTCGCGGGTCCAGAATCGGGCGACCACATCGCCTTGTAAGCGCAGGTAGTCATTAATCTGCTCGGATCCCCACAGGTCCAGCTCCAGGTCGGAGTGTGCGTCCTGGAGTCTGGCAAGCTCATCAACGACCTGAGTGCGCTGCGTGGTAGCCGAAGTGGCAATGATCAGATGGCGCGCGTCGAAGGGGCGCCGACCACGTGTGAAGGTCTCCACGGCTGCTCGCAGATCTCCGGCAGTGAATGACTGATAGTCCTTGCACTGGACAACGGTGTAGTTGCCATCCGGCTCACGGCCGGCGAGGTCGATGCCGTGCTGCGCCTGCCCCTGCGTACCGTAGCGGCGAAACTTCACGCCTCTCAGACCGAGCACGCCGCGTGACAGCGCCAGTACGAGCTTCTCGAAACGGTCCCAGCCGAGGTGCAGATCGAGGTCCTCACCCGGTGGGACGTTGCCTGAGGCGCCGGGCTCGGGCGAAGCGCTGAGATTGGGATCCGCGGTCCACGGCTCCCAGGGGTCTTCTCCACCGACGGATACAGCTCGTTGCGAGGCAGGGTCGATCACGCTTCGATATTACATCGCGATCGTGCATAGATTGCTTCAGACCAAAGAACTCACCCTTCTCATTCCGGCCGAAGCACCAATTTGATCAGCGAGGAGTCCCGTGGCGTGACGCCAACTGTGCTGGACCTATCAGAGGTTGCGACGCTCGACAGTTACGTGCACGCCTTACCGCTCGCCAGGAATTCATTAGCGTACCCAGATGCTCGGCGGTATCCGAATAACCTGCACCTCCTTGCGGCTGCTCATCTTCACCGTAGGGCTCTGCAAAGTGCCCCTTCCAACGGTCCAATCGAACCTTCGCGATCGTCCAGGAGGGCAGCCTGCTGCCGCCCCGCACGGCGGCGAACTGGTCGGTCCGGTCTTCTCGGACGGCCTGCCTGCCTGGGGGACGGACGAGCAGTGGGACCGCTCAGTCGATTTCAGACCCGTGCGGAATCATGACACTCGGAAGCCTGGTCGACACTGCTGGAGGGGCTCGTGGTGAACGCCGACCTGATACGGGACCTCGGCAGGCCAGAACGGCACGAGGCAGCGGCGGACGCGTTGGTCGCGCTCGGCGCCGGCGGGGTGGAGGAGTTGGTGCGGGAGGTGATGGACGCGGAGTCCCCATTGGACTGGCGGCCGATCACCGCCGTACTCGGGCGGATCGGGGACGCGGGGTTCGACGGTCTGCTCCAGGGGCTCGTCGCCACGTCCACCGAGGAGTCCCGCAAGCGAGTCGGCTTCGCGTTCTCCCAACTTGGTTCAGCCGTTCTCGACCGCTACACCGCAGCCCTCGCCCACCCCGTGCCGCTCGTGCACCGTCAGGCCGTCCGGGGGATCGAGTACTGCGGCGAGGCCGGCCGGGCCGCCGCCGTCATGCTGCCGCTGCTCGGCGACCCGGACCAGGAGGTCGCCCGGCAAGCCCAGGACACCCTGAGCCGTATCGGCGAGCAGTTGATTCCGCTGCTCCGGCGCATCCGGGAACAGGGGCCGGGCCGCCAGCGGGCGCGAGCGTTGACCGTACTCGCCGAACTCGGTGGCGAGCCGGCTCTGTCGCGCGCCGACACCCCCGCGATCGAGCGACTCATCCGCATCAAGCTCCCGGACGATCGGCCCGAACCGCTCTGGGCCTGCTGGAACTACTGGATGGCCGTTCCCGGCGGGGACCAGGCCGGGATCATGCGCGCCCTCGGCCTGACCGACCCACGACCCGTGACCTTCGCGCTCGGCAACGACATCGTCGACGCCGACGGCCACGGTTGCGATACGGACGAACACACCGGCTACGAGTGGGTCTTCGTCACCCCCGAACTTGCTGGCTGGACCCTCGTCCTCGGCGCCTGGTGCGACCCGCACGGCCAAGAGCGCCGCGAGGACGTGCTGCACCTGTGCACCGAACTCAGTGCCCGTTACGGCCGGGCCCAGGCGTACTACTACGGCGGCCGGGGCGACGGCTCCGCCTGGCTCGTCGCCGAGCATGGCACGGTGATCCGGCGTTACGCCGAAACGGGCGAGGCGGAGGACGAGTTGCTGACCCTCGCCGAGCCGCTGCCGTACGAACGAACACGCCGTACGGAACTCGGTCTGCACCCCGACTGGGACGCCGCGCAGGAGAGCGAGGACGACGAGAAGGAATGGCGCTGGACCGCGCACGACCTAGCCCCGGACATCGCCCGCTCACTTGGTACCGCAAGCCCTCTCGACCTCGCTGTAGACACACCATCACGCGGTACCGGTGTCATCGCCCTGACTCCGTACGGCGTCGCCCACGGCGTGCCGGCGGGCGCTTACCACATCTGAGTCACGACGGCCCCGATGTGCTCCCGCAACGGCGCCCTTCCGGCCGGTGCTCGTTTCCTGCGCTCGGCCGCTCACCGATCACCCTGAAAGGCTCTCCACGTCTCGGAGGCGACGGCGTGCCCATAGCGTGCCCTCAAGACCGGTAAAGCTCCAGTTCAGTGGCCTGAGGCTTGCTTATCAATGAGCCGTCGCTGCGTTTCGCGGGCCCCACTGTCGACTATTGGGCACGCGTAGGGCACGAGTTCCTTGGGGTGGGCTGA